>JAWKLW010000026.1:0-31808 GCA_041392555.1 Saprospiraceae bacterium
AAGTAATTTATCACTATTAATTAAAGAAAACAATGTTGATTTTTGCGTATTCTCATATAGTGATGTTACTTACAATAAAGTTATGTCAATATCAGCTCAAGTGAATGCTGCCGGAGCAAGTTTTATGCTTTTAGGTCCAAAACATACAATGATTAAGAGCACAAAGCCGGTAATTTCCGTTTGCGCAGTTCGAACTGGTGTAGGGAAAAGTCAAACTACAAGATATATCATCGAACTTCTTATGAAAAAAGGACTTAAAGTTGTAGCTATCAGACATCCAATGCCTTATGGAGATCTCGCAATTCAGGCTGTACAAAGATTTGCACAATTGAGTGATCTTAAAAAACACAAATGTACTATCGAAGAAATGGAGGAATATGAACCACATATCACAAGAGGCAATGTAATATATGCCGGAGTCGATTATGAAGCCATCTTACGAGAAGCTGAAAATGACCCTGATGGTTGTGATGTAATTCTTTGGGATGGTGGCAACAATGATTTTTCTTTTTATCACTCTGACCTATATCTCACTCTTATGGATCCATTGAGACCGGGACATGAGAGAAATTACTATCCAGGGGAGGTAAATGTTAGGATATCAGATGGACTTATAATTAATAAAATAGACAGTGCTTACCCTGAAGGAATAGAAAAAGTAAGAGAAAGCGCAGAAATTTTAAATCCAGATGCTATTGTGATTGATGCTGCTTCACCTATTTCAGTAGATGATCCAAATATTATAAAAGGCAAAAAAGTATTGGTAGTGGAAGATGGACCTACTCTAACTCATGGAGGAATGAAACTCGGTGCAGGAGTAGTCGCAGCCAAAAAATATGGTGCTGCTGAAATGGTAGATCCAAGACCATTTTTGAAAGGTAAACTGAAAGAGACTTTTAAAATTTATCCTGAAATAGGAACTTTACTTCCTGCCATGGGTTACAGCGATCAACAATTGGCAGATCTTGAAGAGACTATTAACAATACTGAATGTGATTCTGTTGTGATCGGAACTCCAATAGATTTAACCAGAATTATAAATATCAAAAAACCAAGTACAAGGGTGTATTATGACCTTCAATGTATTGGAAAACCAGATCTTGAAGACATGATAGATTCATTTGTTGATAAACATTTTAAATAAGTGAAATATCTACAAGCCTGATTTTTAATTCTTACTAAAAATCAGGCTTGTTTAATTTCAAAATATTTTAATTTAGTTTAGTTTTTCTCCGCATTTATAACAGTAGATTGCATCATCATTATGGTCAGTAGCATGACAATTTTGGCAAGACTGTGTGCTAGTATGAACAACCCTATTTTTACTTATTTCCGCCCCAACTATTCCTGTAGGAACAGCAATTATACCATATCCAAGTATCATTATTATCGATGCAATAAACTGCCCAAATGGTGTCACCGGAGCTACATCCCCATATCCTACTGTGGTCAATGTCACTATTGCCCAATATACAGATTTAGGGATACTATCAAAACCACTATCTTGATTATATTCTATAAGATACATAAGGGTTCCCATGATAATAACCAAAGTAACTACCGCCATCAGAAAAACAGATATCTTATGCCTGCTGGCTTTCATGGCTTTCATCAAAGATTCTGATTCTCCTATAAATCTGTTTAATTTCAATATCCTGAAAACCCGCAATAGTCTTAATGACCTAATAGCCATTAGATTATGTACATCAATAAAAAACAATGAAATATACATTGGTACTGTTGATATGAAATCTATAATTCCATAAAAACTAAAAATATATGCAGAAGTTCTTTTTATACTAATTATTCTTGCGATATATTCAATACTGAATAGAATAGTTATTATCCATTCGATAAGATTAAATATATGGTGGTATTTTGAATCTATGCTTGGTACTGTTTCAAGCATAATTATCAGAATACTGAATAAAATAAGAATCAACAATACAACATCAAATAATTTTCCAGCAGGAGTATCTGCCTCATAAATTATTCTGTGAAGTTTTTCTCTCCAATCAATATTAGAATCGTTATTTGCATTGTGTTTTCTCAAAAAATATATTTTAAAATCACAGTTAAACCTAATACCAACCTGACAATACAACTCCAACACCAAATAAAATGACAAAAATCATAGTACTGATAGAAAGTTGTTTGAGATAAGGATCAATGAATTTATTTTTTTTGACATTCTTTATTGCAAGAAAATTCTTTATAAACAATGGCAAGGAAAATACAAATATAAATTGAAATATACTTTCGAAATTCAATAGCACAAATATTATCGATAAGCCAAAGCCACCAAATAACAATAAAGCATGATATATTATAGCATTATCAAGTCCAATTTTTACCGGTATTGACTTTTTCCCAGCTAAACTATCTGATTCTACATCTCTGATATTGTTGATATTCAGAACACCGGTTGCAAACATTCCAACACTTGTAGCCGGAATAAAAATATCCAAATCTATATATTTTGCCTGCAAATAAAATGCTCCTAAAACCGCTACAAGACCAAAAAAAATAAATACTGATATATCTCCAAATCCTTTGTAACCATAAGGTTTTTTCATTCCAATAGTATAGTTAATAGCTGCAATAATTGATATAATTCCTATTATCAGGAATATCCCTGATACCAATAATGACAAATTAGAAACATAAATTAATATCACACCAAAAATAAACGAAAGTAAAGCAAAAAAATAAATCATATTTTTCATTTCTTTAGCTCCTATCAATCCATCTTGCACCATTCTTTTAGGACCAATCCTGGCATCATTATCAGCACCATATTTTGCATCACCGAAATCATTAGCCAAATTCGAAAGAACCTGAAGGCAAATAGTTGTAATAAATGAAAACCAAAAAATATTCCATTCAAAGCTATTGAAAAAATAGGCCAAAATATTCCCCATACCTACTGATGCTAAAGACAATGGTAATGTCCTCAATCTGAATGCCGTTATCCAGTTTTTAATATTATTATTCATCAACTATGCATTTATTTTAAACCTACTACCTTCCAAAGCAAGCTCAACATTTTCAAAAACTTCTGAAGCTTCTTCAACAAATTTATCTAACTTGCCATACCTTGATGAAAAATGTCCTAATATCAATTTACCGACATTTGCCTTTTTTGCTATTTCCGCTGCTTCAGTAGTAGTAGAATGAAATCGCTCTCTTGCTTTCATCTTCATATCACTTAGATATGTAGATTCATGATACAAAAGATCGACACCACTGATATATGGCACAATTTCACTCTTATACATTGTATCTGAGCAATAAGCATAAGAATATTCTTTTTTCTCGGATAGAATCAATTTTTCATTACTTACAGTAGTGCCATCATCCAAGATAATATCCTCTCCCTCTTTCACTTTTTTTATCTGCTCAATATTCAACCCATATTCTTGAATCATTGAAGGATTAATATTTTTTATCCTATGCTTTTCGTTTATCTTATAACCATAAGTAAGAATCCTATGTTTCAATGGGAAATTATATATCTCATAGTCATGTTCTTCTAATACTTTTTCATATTTTTCATCGGAATACTCATTTATTTCCAAATCAAACATCAGGTCATAACCTGAAGACGATAAATTGCATTCAATAAAATTTCTTATTCCCTCGGGACCAAATATTTTTAATTGTTTTGATCTTCCAGAGAGATTCATGGAATTCAACAACCCTGGCAATCCAAAAATATGATCACCATGCAAATGACTTATTAAAATTACTTCGATTTTATGAATGGAAATTTTATAATTGAACAATCGAAATTGAGTCCCCTCACCACAATCTACCAATATCAGATGATCATGTACATTCACTACCTGGGAAGTAAGAAATTTACCATTCGAAGGAATAGCAGAAGTGGAGCCAAGTATGAGGACATCAAAAACCAAAATACTATTCTTCTTCGATTCCGGCAATTGGAGGATTGTTTTTTATAATTTCCTCCGCTTCTTTCATATTGTCAGATATTATCAGGATAGAATCTAATCGACTAATTTCAATCAATTTATTGACAAAATCATTTTTTATATCAGAAAGAATAAAATTACCATAGTCTTTCCATAATCTATTTGCGGTCAAAATAGAGCTAAGACCTGAGGAATCAACATAATTTACTTCACTCATATCAAAGACCAAATTTTTTACTCCTTCATTTCTAAGGATTATAAATTCAGACTTCAATCCGGGAGCTATCAAAGAATTGAGATTTTCTTCTTCCAATTTAAATTTAACTATATCCGTTGATTTATCTATTGTATATTCTATTGTTTAATTTATTTTAAGTCAGTGAAAGGAATTTTATTAACTCAACATTAGAGTAAAAATTGCAAATAAACTGTTTTTATACATTTCTAATTGCAAAAATAATTAAAATTCCTATTTATTGAAAATACTTAAAAACATTTAGATAAATACAAGTGAAAATTATGATTTATATTTAGTTTAATACGACAAAAGCATATCAATATATTATCAATCTTATTTTAGAAATAGAACTTATATCAATAGCTTTCAAGTATAATTCCACCACCTACCATATCATTTCCTTCATAAAAGACAGCTGATTGCCCCGAGCTACACCTTGAATATTTGCCTCAAATTCTATCTCCAAATTTGATTCATCGTAATTGACCACTTTACTGGATATTCCCGGGCTTTTATATCGCACCATAGTATTCACATCCATAGGCAAAGTCAATTCTTTATATTTTGTCAAATTCAGATTACTTATCACCAGACCATTCCTATTCAGTTCTTCTTTCTCTCCAATCATTACAGTATTTGTATTAGCATCAATACTTATCACATAATATGGTTTGCCCATAGCTATTTCGAGACCTTTGCGCTGACCAATAGTATAATTCATATAACCACGATGTTTACCTATAACATTCCCATCAACATCGATATAATCACCACCGTCATATTTATTTTCAATCTCAGGCATCCTTTCTTTCAGATAGAGTCTTGTAGTCATTATCCGGAACAAAACATATATCAAAATTCTCTTCCTTACGTGACAATAAAGTATGTCCCCGAACAAATGCCATACTTCTGACTTCAGGCTTGGTAAAATCTCCAAGTGGAAATACTGTCCTTGAAAGTGATTTTTGATCCAAAGCCCACAGAAAATATGTCTGGTCTTTTAATGTATCCTTAGCTTTTGAAAGAAAATATCTACCATTGATCTCATTCACTTTAGCATAATGTCCTGTTGCAATTTTCTCACACCCCCATTCATCAGCCAATCTTATCATCTCTCCCCATTTGATATCTGAATTGCATCTGATACATGGATTTGGCGTTCTTCCAGCCATATACTCTTTGACAAAACCATCCATAACTGAGGTTTGAAATTTAGGTTTCACATCGACAATAGAGTGTTTAAATCCAACAAAATCAGCTATATCCTTGGCTCCCATTATAGATTCCAAACTACAACATGGATTTTTCACTCTCTCTCCCACATAATTATAATCAAGAATATTGAGAGTGACACCTACCACTTCATACCCTTCTTCATGAAGCAACATAGCAGTGACAGCACTATCTACTCCGCCACTCATTCCAACTAATATTTTTCCTTTTTTACTCAAAATGAGATATATTTACAATTATGTAAAGAAAACAGAATAAATTCAAAATTAGTTTAAAGTAATTTAACAATAAATAAAGTCAACTCAAATATATTTCAAATTCTACAACAACATCAATTTAGAAACGTTCTAATCAAATCAACTCAATTAGTTTTTAAAACAGGCAATATGAGAAGTTTATTTTTAATTATGGCATGGGCTTTTTTGGTTTCCTGCAATGCAGGCAAAAACACCAATTTAACTCAAAATGACTTTAATGCCAATCCAGAAAATATAGATACTATGATCAATAAATCAGAAGAAGAATGGAAAACGGAACTAAATCCTTTCCAGTATTTTGTAATGTTTGAAAAGGGAACTGAAAGACCATATACCGGGGAATATTGGAATGTATTTGAAGATGGCACCTATAGATGTGCTGCTTGCGGAGCTGAATTGTTCGACTCCGACACCAAATTCGATGCAGGATGTGGATGGCCAAGTTTCTATGATTCAATAGATAAAAGCAAAATCAAAACCGATACAGATTACAAATTGGGATATGCAAGAACAGAAATCATGTGTGCCAGATGCGGAGCGCATTTGGGACATGTATTTGAAGACGGACCTGCTCCCACAGGATTGAGATATTGCGTAAACTCGGCATCTATAAAATTAGATACCACAGAGGAAAAATAGATTTAAATCCATATAAAACAATCTGTAAATTAATGATAAATCTCATCTAATTTACAGATTATCTATATTTTATCGAATCAATATACTTATTAAGCTTTAGCAGTAGGAGTAAAATTCAATGGAGGAAATTGCATAGTATTTCCACCTCCTTGTTGTCCCATATCTATATTACCAAACTGCGATTCATATTTTTTGATATTATCATTCAATGCAGCAAGTAATCTCTTAGCATGAGAAGGAGTCAATACGATCTTTGATTTAACTTTTGCTTTTGGGACATTAGGCATAGTCCTCACGAAATCTATAACAAATTCCGCTTGAGAATGCGCTATTATTGCAAGATTGGCGTAAGTACCTTCAGCTACATCTTCCGGTAAATCGATAGCAATCTGATTTTGTTGATCTTGTTCCTGACTCATAATTTAAATTTTTTTATTGACAAATATAACATGATATTCATAATTATGTTTTAATTATTACTTATTTTTATCCAAAATTTAAGTTATATACGTTATTTGTGAATAATACCGTTATTTTTATTTATGATTAATTAATTATTACTATTTTTGTATTTAAAGAAAAAAAGTAAAATGCTAAAAACAAAATTTTTGATCCTATATCTATTCTTGTTATCTTTTTTTAATTCAAATATTGTAACAAGTCAATTGAGTGTTTTCAATAAAATTGATACTTTTAAAGGATACAACACAAAGTTATTTCCTTTAGGAAAAGGATTTTATATAGTAAATGGACCACAATTTTCGTATGATAGTAACAGATTCACTTTATCGAAATTTGATGAATGTGCCAATCTGACTTCAGTAAAAG
This sequence comes from Saprospiraceae bacterium, assembly GCA_041392555.1. Lineage (GTDB taxonomy): Bacteria > Bacteroidota > Bacteroidia > Chitinophagales > Saprospiraceae > JADJGA01. Next base: position 7,131 of record JAWKLW010000026.1, read on the forward strand.
AATTTGTTTCTGATAGTATCACAGGATACTACAATCCTGATGGTTTTGCTAAAATAGTTATGAATCCAGATAATGATTTAGATTTTTCTGTAACATACTTTTACACATTGCTGAAATCAGAAAAAAACAGCAACAATCCTGACAAACTAACTCTTATCAAACTAAATGAAGACGGAGATATTATTTTTTCAAAAAATTTAGAAACAGAAGATAAAAATCTGCTCTCCGAAAATGCAAATTTACTTACAAATGGTAATTATCTCTATATCTGTACTTCCGATAAAAATGGTAATACAGTGATTACTAGTTTGGATGCTAATGGTGATGTTCACAATTCAAAAAAAATATTAGGTATCGACCATGGATCTTCAGTTGTCGATAAAGAAGGAAATATTTTTATATTTTCCCCGGATAGCACTTATGCTAAAATCAGAGTCAATAACTATTCCATAGATTCATTGATATGGGCAAAGAAACTACATGACAGAAGATTTGCATTCGTAAATGACCCACTGGCACTAACTACAACTACCAATAATATAATAGTAACAGCAGTAATAGATACAACTGTACAAATAGACACTACAACTATGGTAGATTTTTATAAATATCAACTCCTAAGTTTTGATTATGATGGCAATATTTTAACCCAGTCAAAAGGTTTTGATTATGAGAGCTATGATGAACCTATGGAATTAAAATTCCTTTCAGGCAATTTAGATCTCGGAGTATTCACAATGCACAATAACAAAGTTGGAGTCTTCGATGACAACATAAGTGCTCTATTTGAAAAAAGATATGACTTCCAAAAAGACTCTACTTACGACGTAATCGATGCTTCACTCGAAATATGTATAGATGAAACCCTGGTAATGTCGGGATTCTGTTACAACAAAACAGATCAAGGATATAATTTGACCAACCCATATATTTTTGCAAGTAAAACTCAAAAAGGAGATGATTATATTGTCGAAGCAGAAAAAGAAAAAGAAGAAGAAATTTGTTTAAATGATACAACTTTATCTAAAAAGTACACAATGGAGACTATAACAGTTTCAGATACTACTTTTTTAGATGATGATGTCGAACTTTTATCAAAAACAATAACATTTGAATATAATGTTATTCCAATTGAAAATTTCTATGAAGACAAATGTGGCAAGGTAAATATGGAAAGTAAGGAAGAGGGAAAGCCCCTTTGTCCTGAGGAACCATATAAAATGGATGTAACTTCTTATAAAGGAGCTACAATAGAATGGAGTACAGGAAGCGAAGATGATAATAAATCATCAATAACAGTATATGAACCTGGAGAATATACTGCGACAGTCAGTTTATGTGGCACTGTAAAAGTTTCCACATTTACTTACAATTTAACTGACGATGTCGAAGATTGTTTCAAATTCTATTTCCCTAATGCATTTACTCCTGGAGATACTGAAGATGACATCAATAAAGTTTTCAAAGGATATTATTACAGAGACACTGAAGATAGTACATACAACTTTGCTTTAAATACTTATATATTACAAGTATTCGACAGATGGGGTGAAAAAGTATTTGAAACCAATGACAGAACCAGAAGGTTGGGATGGATCATACAAAGGTAGCCCAATGTCACCAGGTGCATATATTTATCATGTACATTGGGAAGCAACAAGATTTGGCAAATTATATCAAGACACCTATACAGGTCAAGTAACTTTATTGAGATAAATAAAAACCTTATTAGTCAAAGGTGAAAATAGGACTCATAAGCGATACTCATTCCTGGTTTGGGGATGATGTCAATAAGTATCTGAATAACGTAGATGAAATATGGCATGCAGGAGATATTGGAGACATCAGTACTGCAGATAAATACAAATCACTGAAACCATTCAGAGCTGTATATGGCAATATAGATGGTCATGAGGTAAGAATAGAATATCCTGAATACAATTTATTTAAAGTCGATGATTTAAAAATCCTGATGATTCACATAGGAGGATATCCCGGTAGATATTCTCCCAGAGCAAGACAACTCATTCAAGAATTGAAACCAGATATATTCATCAGCGGTCATTCACATATATTGAAAATAATACCTGACAAAAAAAATAATCTATTACACATGAATCCAGGGGCATGTGGTAAAAGGGGATTTCAGAAATTGAGAACTTTAATTTTATTTGAAATCAACAAAAACAATATTGAAAATGTACAAGTAGTGGAATTAGCATAAATATCTACTTCGTTATCTCAGGCTTTTTTTCTACTTCAACTAAATGTTTTTGATAGCTGTGTCCTCCAAATTTATGTGTAGCTGATATCACCATCACATCATCGCTATTTAAAATATTGAATTGTTCAGGAAATTCATTTTCATCATCCGGAACTATCGTGATTTTTTTATTTTTATCTTCTAAAATAAAACGACCTTTAGTGTTCAACTTATCAAAAAATCCATGTTCATAACTATAATTATCATTGAATCTAAACCATTCTCCAATATCGATAATATCTTTAGGAGATTTGCCAACTTCAGAAATATAATCAACAAGATAATACTTATTTTGTAAAAAATCGGGAAACTCTGCCACAGGAACAAAATTCATAAGCATTTCCTTAGCTTTGATTCTTTCTTTGTTCAAATCTCTGTTTTCTTTCATTAGAGTATATCCAGATGTATCAGTTTTTTCAATTGAAGTTTCTTTATTTTCAGGTTGAATTTTTGTAGAATCAGCACTGTTATTGCAAGCTGACAATAATAAAACAGAAAAAATTAGAATAAATAATGATAACTTTGACATCATTGACTATTTTTGAGTAAAATAAATTACAAAGTTATAATAATTATCTATGTATAGCAGATTTTTAGAATTTATTGACACTTTTTCCAATGATAAAATTTTAATCGCATGAAGTGGAGGAAGAGACAGTATGGCATTATGTTATTTAATGGCTGAAGCTAAAATTGATTTGGCATTGCTCATTTCAATCACAAAACAAGGGATGGAGAATCTGATCTTGATGAAGAATTTGTAAAATCATATTGCAAAAATAATAATATATCATTTTATAGTACTCAAGTAAATATTAAAAACAAATTATCCGAAGCCAAAACAAATAATTTCATGATATAGGCCAGAAATGAAAGATATTCATGGCTTGAAAAAACAAGAAAAGATTATGGTTTTGATTTTATAGCCACAGCTCATCACAATGATGACAATATCGAGACATTCATGTTCAATATTTTTCGTGGAACGGGACTGTCAGGACTCCAAGGTATTAAAGAAATCAATGGTAAAATCATAAGACCATTGTTAAAAATATCTCGAGAAGAAATAAATACATATATCGAAGCAAATAACATTGAATACATTGATGACAGTTCAAATAACAAAACTATTTATTCGCGAAATTTCATAAGACATAATATTCTGCCCCAAGTCGAAAATCTGTTTCCTGATTACAGAAAAAAAATAAATACGACTATTGAAAATTTAAAGAAAGAAAAATCTGTTTTAGATTTTTTAGAAGATAAATATTTCAGTCAATTTGAAAATTCAATAGGCGAATTAAAAAAAATAGATAAAAAAGCGTTTCAGCAATCCTACATAACATCTCCATTACTTTATAGCTACCTTTCACAATTTGGTTTCAATAATTCACAATGCGATGATATTTCAAAATCAATGTCAAACACTGGAAGTGAGTTTTATTCTAAGAAATACAGATTGGTAATTGACAGAGAATATCTGATAATTTCTCCTATTCAAGGAAATGAAATCAATTCAATCTACATAGAGCAGCCGGGAATTTACAAACTGGGAAATAAGGAATTAATAATTGAAGAGATAGCAGTTGAAAACAGAAATAATTTTAACAAAGAAATTTTGTGCATAGACAAAGACAAGGTTAATTTTCCGGTAAAAGTCAGAAAAATACTCCCTGGTGATTATTTCAATCCTTATGGACTAAAGGGAAAATCAATTAGATTAAAAAAATTCCTCACAGACAAGAAGATATCAAGAATAGAGAAGGAAAATACATTGCTGATAGAAAGTGGGGATACAATTGTGATGGTATTAAATACTGAAATCAACTATAATTTTAGGATAACTGATGCGACAAAAAAAATATTGGCAGTACGATACAAATAAAAAGAGGCTTTTGGTACAATATTGAAAATATCAATAAATAACGAAAAGCCTCTCCTAAAAAATCAAAGATAAACAATTACAATTTATAACTCAAACCGAGAGCAATTATTGTTGCTGTTTTATCATATGTTTCGCTGTATCCTGAAAATTCTTTTGTATAATCATCATAACTTGTAAATGATACTCCAAGTTCTATATCGAATTTAGATGTAGGATGAACTACTGCCCCAAATCCAAATGTAGAAGTAGGTTGAGAATAACTCAAAGCAGATTGATAAGCAGAATTTGGATAAGTCTGAGCTTTAAGATAACCAGCACTCAAACCAAATAATTTTGTAATATCATATTGAGCTCCAATAGCAAATTCCCATGAGTTATTTGACAACAATTTAGTATCAGAAGAATTACTGAAAGTAGTTTCTTCACCATTAGTTACGAATTCTCCATCAGCATTTTTCTTACCGTATTTAGCAGCTTCATCAAAGTAATAATGGAATCCAGCCTGTAGTTTCAATCCTGATAATTTATATCTCAATCCCAAAGTAAGTAAAGCAGGAAGATTAGCCGGTACTTCTTCATTATTCACAAATAATCCTGTACCTGTATTATCTTTATTGACTGTTGTAGTAACATTCATATTGGTTTTCATTTCATATTTCAATGCTATTCCCAAATTACCATTCAACAAACTCAAGTCAAGACCAAAAAATGGTGCAAAACCTGAACCTGATTGCTCAACATCTAATTCTTTGTCTCCTAAATCTGCATTAGCTAATGTATTTAATTGAGCTATTTGTTCATTTAGTGATGGTGTTGCACCAACTATTCCATCATTTAATTGCTGCAAAGTCACAGTATTTGGATCTGTAAGACCCACCAATTGTCCGGCAGCCACCAAGCTTGCATAATAACTTGGATCTATCTGATCCAATAAAGCCTTAGCTTCAGTCAAAGTAGCTCCACCATAAGCTCCTAAGTAAGGATTCAATAATGCAGGTATCTGAGTAACTCCTGTCAACTGAGAAGCTACACCTAATATCACTGGATTAGCTCCAGCCATAAAATCAACACCTTTGACAGTACCATTCGGAGTAACAAAATTAATATTTTTTAAATATCCATTATAAGTATTTTTTGCAGTAACATATCTCGCTCCCAAAGCTATAGATACATTGTCATTCAAAGCATAAGAAACAGCTCCCTGAAATCCATAATATGCTGATGTTCCATTAAAATACTGTTCCATTTCATATTTATTTACAGTCAAGTCATAGCCTGCTTTTTGCCCTACTGTAGTTAAAGCATCAGGTAAACCAGAAATCTGATATTCAAATTCCGGCAATCCTCTGTCGAATTCAGCACTTCCCCCTCCTCCAATAACAGAGAAGCCTCCTGAAACTGCAAATTTTCCAAATTTATAAGCAGCAAAAACAGTAGGAAGGACAGGAACAAAGGTTTTTCCTTCATAAGTACCATTATTCAATGTAGGATAAGTAGAAGTAATAGTTCTTGTTTGATTTACGGTTTGATTATTAACCTGAATATAAAAACCGTCTTCAAGTCTTGTTAAGCCAGCAGGATTGTAAAACACAGCATCGACATCCACAGATGCATCTCTGGCTAATGATCTCACCCAAGCAGCACTTTGATTAGAATTGGTAACTATACCACCTGCGAAAATCATTGGATAAATTGCTAAAAAACTCAGCAAAGTTAGTAAAATCTTTTTCATAGTAATTTCTTTAGTTTTGTTGTTATTTATAAAAGCTCTAAAAAAAGGTAAAATTACAATATTTTCTGAACTTTCAAAATTTTTTGAATCTTAATCAATTCCAACAACATACTTTAACTAAATATTAGCATTTTACAAAACCCTATAACTCCTCACTTCTTCACCCACTTACCCTTTCCTATCACCTCTCCTTTTCGCATCAGATTCCAAATATAAACACCTGACACCAATTCAGAAAAATCAAAGTCATTTTCTCCTTCGGATAGATTTTTATATTTTTCGAGTTCTCTTCCTTGAAGATCATATAAATGCAACTCTGAACCTCCAATTTCACCTCCCAGGTCTATCCTAAAATCTCCTATCGATGGATTCGGAAATACCGTTATCTCCCAATTATTATTTGGCATGGTGGTCGAACTTATATGATTCCCTTCAGAATCCAACTTTAGCAACCAGCCGCTAAGCAATCCTTGGATATATCCTGGACTTAAAGCTTCTCCTACTCCACCTGTAAGCACACAACCTCCATCTGACGTTGCAATTACTGACCACCCATAATTAAAAATAGTATCATTTCTTCCTATATATTTTATCCAAAATGGATCCAATTTAGAATTAACCCTAGCTATTGTCAAATAAAATGTCATCAAATCTTGCTGACCTACAAATATTGAATTAGTATCTATCCAATCATAATTCTGTCTTGCAAATGTAAAATCTATTGAGCTAGAATCGCTAATATCACTAAGATTTATTCCTTTTTCAATACTCAAATCCCTATTATATAATCCGATCCCCCTATCTGTTCCAGACTTGTATTGAATAGTAGTAAGATATTTATCATTAAATATTGAAGAAATACCTAAGTTTCCATTATAATGTTCACTTATATCTTCAGCATAAATACAATCAATTAAATTTAAATTGCTATCAAGATAACAAGTCATTGCCCCCATTAACACATATTCCGAAATTGCAGAATCATAAAAAATTGAGGGATGATGAACATTAAAATCAAAAGCACTGTACCAATTTGTTGTTACTATTTTACCATCTAATGATATTTTTGCTAAAAAAACTTTATAGTGGAGGAAAAGATTAACAGGATCCGCATTGTAAAAACCAATAATGGACAATTCATTTTTATTTACTTTATCTCCCATCAAATACCATAACACATTATTTTCATTTATTGGATATAAATTAACAATCGTATCAGTAATTTTATTTAAAGATTTATCCCATACTGTAGTTAGAAAATATCCTCTTCTATTTCCAATTTCTGTAGAATGTGCTTCTCCTACAACAATAATATTATTATTTGTTTCGGAAAAATAAATATATGACAGTGAAGTAGAAAGAGAATCTATTTTATATTCAACTTCATTAATAATTTCCCCATTTAATAAATTTACAATTCTGAGATGGCTGATTTGAAAATTATTATCAGCTCCCTGATCAAATGATTCAGCCGAAACAGTTAATAATCTGCCTGGTTCAAATTCAACTCCATGTTTAAAAATTTCACTATATCCTTCTTGTCTTGAATATGCTCCATCAGTTGTCCATAAGTACTCGAAAATATAAACGTCAAAAAACAAATAATAAATATTTCATAATCACAAAATTTATACATTATTTCCAAATGTTGTATCATTTATCACAATGGCAACATTAACAATATACAAACGCTCTAAAAATATTTTATTTCTTTGAATTATCTGACAATCAAACAATTCAATAACATCTTGATAAATTTATATATCTATATCAAAGTTATCTCATTGTAAGGCAATTCATCGGGATAATCGGTATTGTAGTTCAACCCACGGCTTTCGTGTCGCATTTGACTGGACTTAGTAACAAGATACCCAATTGTTATCAAGTTTCTTAGTTCACATAATTGCTGAGATAAGACTGTTGATTTATAAAGTTCTTCTGTCTCCTTATAAGTAAATTTATTCTATTCATAGCCCTATGCAACCTGACATTGTTTCTAACAATACCCACATAACTCCCCATAACTTCCTTAATCTCTTTCAGGCTCTGTGTTATCAATATAAGTTCTTTTGGCTCAGAAGTTCCGGTAGTATCCCAATTGGCACTTCATCTTTAATTTCAATCATCTATGCAAAGTATTTATTTTCAATCATATTGTGGCTTATATACCAGACCTTCAAGTAGGCTATTGGAAAGCTAGTCTGTTAGCTCCCATGTAATCCGCTATATGCTTTGTGGCTTCTCCTGCGGCAAATAGATTATTGATACTTGTTTCCAATCTTTATCTACCATAATACCTCCGCAAAAATAATGACAAGCTGGTGCTACAAGGATCATTTCTTTCATAGGATCGATACCGATACTGATACACTTCTCATAAATATTAGGAAAATGTTTGATAAAGTCATTTTTCTATTCCCCTAACATCGAGATAAACTCAGTCTTCCCCTCTTATTTTTCATTTCTTTATCGATAGCACGAACCCTTATATCTCTTGGAGCAAGGCTCAATCTCTTATCACTATTTATGCATAAATTCTTTTCCATCCTTTGTTTTCAGTATGCCCACCATATGACCTCTTACTGCCTCAGAAATCAAAAAGTTGGGAGTTCCCCTTTGGTTATAATGCAGTAGGTGAAATTGAGCAAATTCCATATTTGCTATTCTTCCCTTACGCTTTGATAAAACATAGCTATGCCATCTCCGGTGAAACTACCGGATTGGTAGTGTTTCCGGTACAACTGTCAGCACCTCCAGTAGTTATCACTGCTCACTTTAGATAATATAGTTCTGGTAGTAAATTATTTTTGTTTGCTTACACATAAGCACCATAAGCAGTAATATTGGGAGTGACTTTCATAACCACCCTACCAAGATGGTGCTGAGTGATAATCTCAAGGGCAAAATGATTTTCAGAACCTCGATATTTTTATATTCCTTTAGTTTTTCAATCAATGTCCTTTCTATCTCCCAGCCGGTAATATCTTTATGATGTAAAACTCTATTTTCGGAATGTCCACCTTCTCTTCCTAACTCAAAATCCCCATTTTCTTTTTTATCAAATCTTGTCCCCCATTCTATCAGCTCTCTGATATATCTTGGGCCATTCTCCACCACCATCCTGACCACATCTTCTTCATTCAATTTATCTCCAGCATCGATAGTGTCTAAAATATGTTTTTCTATATTGTCATTATATGATCCCAAACTGCCGCTATACCTCCCCTGAGCATATTTGGTATTACTATCTTCAATATTATTTTTCGTAACAATTGTTATTTTGAGGTCTGACCTCCAACTGAGCCATTTTATTGCAAATGTCAATCCTGCAATCCCTGATCCAATAACCAGAACATCTGTTGTTTTTCTCATTTTAAATATTTGTAAATGCAAAACTAATGAATAAATTCGTTAATTGCAAAGCGAACATATCGTAAAATACTAATAAGATAACATATTTAAACTCATATTAAAATAAAGTTACTGTTTTTAGACTTTTAAAGGATAGTATTTTAAACCTAAAATTCTAATTTTACAATAATAAATTTATAATAATCAGGTTTTCTTTGTAGATTTGTTTTTTTAATTTTGAGTATGTTAAAAAAAAACCTCAACAACATATTATTACTCGGAGCATTAGCAATATTTGGAATAATAGCGCTTCAGGTTTATTGGATAACTTTATTATATGGCATCTAAAAAACACAGAATTTGAACAAAGGGTCAACAGAAGCCTTAGGAATGTAGCTAATCAACTTGCATATCAGGCAGGTGTAGATCTTCCAAAGACTGATTTGATCATCAGATTTCCAATAATGAATTTCTCGTAAATTACAATGATGTTATCTCTGTCGATATACTTGAATTATCTTATAAGAGAGCTCGATGTCATCGAACCGGGAATGAAATTTGAATTTGCCGTATATGATTGCTACACCAATGATCTCGTATATGGCAATTGCTGTGAAGTCAATGATTTGACCAAGGATAAGATCAAAGAAAAGTTACCTAAACTTGACAATTTTACCTACTATTTCGTGGTGAGATTACCAGAAAAAAACAAATTCTTAATTTATAATCTTAGATTTTTCTTCCTATTGGGATTATTTACATTAATTCTTGTATTTGCGTATTTCTATGCTATCAGAATTTTATATCGTCAAAAAAAGTTATCAGAACTTCAAAAAGACTTCGTCGATAACATGACTCATGAATTCAAAACACCATTGACATCCATCTCATTAGCCTCATCAGTGTTATTGGATAATAAAAAAATCAATGAAGATAGCAAATTGACAAAATATAGTCAGATTATCAAGCAGCAAAGCGACAAGCTCACTTCACATGTCGAAAGATTATTGGATCTGATTCGAAGTGATGAAAAATTCAAACTAAATCTGGAAGAATTTGATTTGATAGAATTGATTGATAAATTAAATCTGGAATTCAACAATAATGGAAAGCAAGCTTTTAAGATTAACTTCCATCATCCGAAGGAAAAAATCATTGTAAATGCAGACAAATACCACTTTTACAACGTGCTATTAAATATCTATGACAATGCCCTTAAATACAATGATAAAAAATCTGTAAACATCGATATTAATCTGACAGAAAACAGCAATAACATCTTACTGACAATCAGGGATAATGGAATCGGTATCAAAAAAGACAAATTAAGTAATATTTTTGAAAAATTCTACAGAGTACAACAAGGAGATGTCCATGATGTAAAAGGATTTGGACTCGGATTGTATTATGTAAAAAACATTATAGAACATCATGGATGGACAATAGAAGTTGATAGTGAAGAACATAATTGGACAGAATTTAAAATAACAATAAAAAAATAACATGGAACAGGAAAACAAGCACAAAATCATGTACGTGGAAGACGATGAAGTATTAGCATTCATCACAGTCGATAATTTATCTGATCACGGATTCGACATATACCATTATATTGATGGAGAGCAAGCTTTTGAAGCATTCAAAAACCAAGGGTTTGATTTGTGTGTAATAGATATAATGTTACCTAAAATAGATGGATTTACATTGGCAAAAATGATTCGTGAAATAGATGATGAAATACCAATATTATTTCTCACTGCCAAATCACTGAAAGAAGATAAAATAAAAGGCTTGAAATTAGGTGCTGATGATTACATCACAAAGCCATTCAGCATGGAAGAGCTCATCCTGAAAATGCAAATATTTCTAAAGAGAAAGAAAATAATAAAACCTGATGTAGAACAAATATTTAAAATAGGTAAATACACTTTCAATTATTCTTATCTAATGCTAATATTTGGCGATGAACAACGAAGACTAACACAAAAAGAAGCCGATCTTTTACTATTTTTGTTCGAGAATAAAGACAAACTCATCAAGAGGTCTGAAATATTGCTCAAAATATGGAAGCAGGACGATTACTTTGCAGGCAGAAGCATGGATGTATTTATTAGCAGACTTCGAAAATATCTGTCTGAAGACGAAAATATAACTATAGAAAATATTCACGGAGTTGGATTTAAATTCAGTTTCCAATAATATGTTAACAATATCAATTATTGAAATCATATAAAATATATTGCTAGTATTATTAATCTTTAATTTATTCGATAAACTCACAATCACATGAAATACAAAAACATATATGTAGCAGCTACCAGTCAGCATGTAGGCAAAACAACTTCTACACTTGGGATAGTAAAGACGTTTCAAGAAAGAGGAATACATGTAGGATATTGCAAACCTGTAGGTCAACAATTTCTTGATCTTAGGAAATTTAAGAGTAGATAAAGATATAATACTATTTTCAGATTTATTGGGGTTGAGATGGTCACTGAGATTGTTCCTATTTATACTTGGAAAAGGCGCAACCGAGAGATTCATCGATGAACCTCAACAATATGATTACCCTGATAGGATAATAAATGCCAATAAAATACTAAATGACACACTTATGACCTCATCGATCATATGAAAGTACGGAGGCACCTGGAGTGGGTTCTGTGACAGGTGTCGTCATCTTCAAGATTGCCAAAATGCTCGATGCAGGAGTTACATAATGGTGGTAGAAGCTGGAATTGGCAATACTATAGATATGTTCAATATGACCATTTCCGTTCAAGAAGAAGAGTACCAATAATTGGAGTTATTGTAAATAAAACATTGGAAGACAAACTCGAAAAGATAAAACACTATATTGGTACTTGGCTGGAAATTGAACAATATCCCTACTTGGCGTAATACCCTATGACAAGACCTTAGCTTATCCTCTTATGGAAACAGTAGTTAAGAAAATTGAAGGCAATGTATTTTGCAATGAGCACAAACTCGACAATAGAGTAGCTGATGTAATCTCAGGAAGCATGATGAATTATAATAATATATGAAAAACCCTGAAAATCTGTTATTACTTGCAAATTCCCATCAGGTAGATAAAGCAATAGATAGAATAAAAATGATGGAATACATCTTAAATTAGACCATTCACCGCTTTCAGGAATTGTTATCACGGTGAAGAGAAACTGAAAAAGAATCAGAGATTATGTCAATGAAAAAAGCATTCCATTGGTTTACACTATAAACTCGACACCTACAAGCTCAGTTATAAAAATATCAAAAATAGAGGTCAAAATAAATAGGCATACACTTATGGAAAATAGAAAAGGCAATTGACTTGATAGGACGATATACAGATTTAGAAAAGTATTGATAGAGGAAACATATTAAATTACTATTATAAAGGCAATGTATAAAACTTTAATTTTATATAATCGTTTACTTTATAATTATAGTTTAAAGATCAAAATTAAATTTAAAATGTCATATCTTTTCATCAGAATCGGTTTCAGAAGGACATCCAGACAAAGTTGCCGATCAAATATCTGATTCATTATTAGATAATTTTTTAGCTTTTGATAGAAGATCAAATATAGCAATTGAGACCTTAGTTACTACAAGGCGATTTTCGTAGCAGGAGAAGTAAAAACCACAACTTGTAAACATCCAAAAAGTTGTCCGCGAGACAATAGAAAAGATCGGATATACCAAAGATGAGTATTTTTTCACTTCAAATCTTTAGGAGTAATAAATGCCATCCACGATCAATCTGAAGATATAAGGCGTGGAGTTGTCAAAAACAGATCGATAGAAAGCAGGAGCAGGAGATCAAGGAATGATGTTTGGTTATGCTTCCAATGAAACTGATGTATATATGCCATTGGCTTTATATCTTGCCAATGCTCTTATGTTTGAACTTTTCTGAAATCAGGAAAGAAGGCAAGATAATGACTTATTTACGTCCGGATTCAAGAGTCAGGTTACCATAGAATATAGTGATGACAACAAACCAATTAAGTCAAAACTTTATTAATATCTACCCAACATGATGACTTTGATGACAATATAGAAAGAATGTTGAATAAGATCAAAGAAGATATTCGTGATTATCTGATACCAAGAGTCATAGCTAAGCTCTCAGATGAAAACAAAAAGCTTTTCAATGATTTTGATTGTAAAGAAAAAATTTATTGGTAAATCCTACCGGAAGATTTGTAATGGGAGGGCCTCATGGTGATGCTGGACTTACCGGAAGAAAAATTATCGTAGATACTTGGAGGTAAGGAGCTCATGGTGGTGGTGCATTTTTCTGGCAAAGACCCAAGCAAAGTGGACAGGTCAGGTGTAAACCAGACCGTTTAGCAAAAAAATTTAGTGGCTGCAAGGTAGCAGATGAGATACTGATTCAAGTATCATATGCTATTGAAATCGCTGAACCAATCAATATATATGTCAATGCCACAATTCAAATAAAGCTGCTTCAAAGATGGTGAGATAGCGGAAAAAATATCAGAATTTTATGATTTAAGACCTGCTATTATGAAAAAATTAAAATTAAGATCTCCAATGTATAGTGAAACAGCAGCTTATGGACATTTTGGAAGAAATAACACTACAATACAAAAAGAATTCCCTAGATATGATTACATATGAAAGATGAAGAGATATTAAAGTTGGATGTAGAATTATTCACTTGGGAAAAACTCGATTTAGTCGATGATATTAAAAAAACATATAATATTAAATAATTTACATTTTTGTAACCAATATATTATTTACAAATGAAAATTTTGAACCTAATATTATTAGTATTTGTTTTCGAGCATTTTCTCTTGTAATACCAATAAATCTAATATATACTATATGACAAACAAACAATATTAAATTAGATGAGGCCAGCTTTGGGAGCTGGGTGCTTTTGGTGTGTTACAGGCCATTTTCATTGAACTGGAAGGTGTAGAAACTGTATTACTGGATACTGCGGAGGCGATACCGAAGACCCTGATTACAAAGGTGTGTACAGGTAATACAGGACATGCTGAAGTTTGTCAGATAACATTCGATCCTGAAAAAAAATTTCATATCCTGAGCTACTGGAGGATATTTTGGACCTCCTCGGCCTACAACCCCTAACAGGCAAGGAAATGATGTAGGTACTCAATACAGATCTGTAATATTCTATCACAACGAAGAGCAAAAAATTCAAGCAGAAGACTCTAAAGCAAATATTGCGACTAAAATATGGGACAGACCTATAGTTACAGAAATAGTTCCCTTTGAAAAATTCTATGAAGCTAGAATTATCATCACAATTCTTTTGGAAAACCCTAGCAAGGCTATTGTAGAGTCATAATAGAACCTAAAGTATTAAAATTCAGAAAATTATTTCACGATAAATTAAAAACAAAATGAGCGAATTAAAAACTCCTTTATACGAAAAACATACAGCAGCAGGAGCAAAAATAGTTCCTTTCGCAGGATACCTGATCTTAAGTTCATTTACTCTACTTCAATAGTCGGCTACCAGAATGTAAGAAATAATGTAGGTGTTTTCGATGTATCACCTATCGTTGAGTTCATTGTTGAAGGCAATGAGGCTTTGGAATTTGTACAAAATATCGGCATTTTATTGATGCTTCAAAACTTATAGTTGGTCAATTTTAATATAGTTGCTTACCAAATGATAATGGCGAGATCGTGTAGATGATTTGGTTTACAAATTAGCAGAAAATAAATTTATGCTGATAGTAAATGCTGCTAATTTGGATAAAGATTGGAATTGGGTTAATTCTAAAAATAAATTTGAAGCTACATTAAAAAATGATTCTGATAATATGGAATACTTGCTGTTCAAGGTCCAAATGCTATAAAGGTGTTACAAAAATTAACCGATACAGACTGTGAAATCTATAAAATATTATCATTTCAATGGGCAATATAGCTGGAGTGAACGATGGTATTTCTGCTACAGTTATCTTAAATTGCAGGTGGTTTTGAAATATATGCTAAAAATGAAGATTTACCAGGTATTTGGGATGCTATCTTCGAAGCAGGAAAGGACGCACAGGGGATTCTACCTACTGGATTAGGTGCTAGAGATGCTCTTAGATTGGAAGTAGGTTTGCCTATATGGCAATGATATTAATGATACTACTTCTCCTATCGAAGCAGGATTAAAATGGATTACAAAACTTAACAAATCGGCAAACTTTCCCATTCAAAACAATTATTTATAGACCAAGTTAAAAACGGAGTAAATAAAAAATTAGTAGCATTTACAATTGAAGGCAAGAGAATTCAAGACTTATGATTACCCAATTTTGGATGACAAAGGTAATAATATTGGAAATGTGACTTCCGGCTCTCAATCTCCATCTTTGGATATTCCTATTGGTATGGGATATTCTTGAAAACAGATTTTGCTAAAAAAGGAGCAAAAATATATATAATGACTTTGGCAGAAAAACAGTTGAAGCGGAGATCATTGGACTTGCCATTCTACAAATCATAAAGCATTGAATTTTATTTTTTCAATTTATTGATAATAAGTATTCCTGCAACATTGAACAAAATAAATTTCAAAAAATAAATTACTATAAAATTTGTTTTCTTTCAGGGAAACAAATTTTATGGTTTTTTTATTTAATTCATATTTATTTAACTCGAAATAGTATATGTTAAAGGAATAGCTAATAGAATTTCTACGCAAGGGCCCATTCTGAAGCTGTAAAATGGTATTCAAATTTATTGGATATTGAACCATATAATGTAACCGGATATGGAAATTCAAGATGAGTTACCAACAAAATTAAGGAGATCATCGATAGCAATTTTGTGCAAATCATAAGCAGATACAACTTCCAGGGCAATTATTTATTGTATGTGGATGACATCAACAAAACAATTGAAAAATTGATTTCTATGGGTGCGAAAGGTATTTGAGCCGCTAAAGACAGAGGCAATGGTTTTATAACTACCTCATTTATTGATCCATTTGAAACATACTTGGCATTGTAATGATCCTCATTATACCGAAGTATATCTTTCAAAACTAAATAATTCTCAATAATTATTTTTGCTTGATTTTATCTTCATGTTGCCAATTAATAAAATATAACTCAAAAATTCAAATTCTCAATTAATGTCATAAAACGTTTTGATAATTTTTATTGATTACAAACATCTCTCAAACCATTTTTTTTAGATATTTGCAAATTAAAAATATTAACAAATGAAAACTTTAATTTACAATTTAATTATATTGATGATCACATTTTTGACAATAAGCTGCCAATATTAATAGCCTAAAGTCATTGAAGCCACAGATGCCAGTTCCTCGAAAATAATCAAACGATGGATATGGCAACAATGCATTCTATGGCAAATGAAAATAATGTTAAAAATGACAATAAATACATAAGTAAAAGCATTGGAAGTACTTCAAGCAGAAAGATATACTTACTTAAAGTAGATGAAGGACAAAGAGAATACTGGATTGCTACAGAAAAAACAAATGCTAAACCAGGAAATACTTATGTATCAGGCAGGATTATTAAAAACTGATTTTAAAGTACTGAATTCAACTGGGACATTCGACACACTCTATATGGTCAATAATATAATAAACTCTATTAAAACCCACATAAGTTAAGCAGTACTCTAAAAACTGAAAAAGCTAAAAAGCTAAACATTGAACCCATAAAATACGACGGAGCAATCTCACTAAGTGCGATTATTGTCAATAAAGAAAAATATAAGGATCAAACAGTTATAGTCTCAGGTAAATGTGTAAAAGTAAACAATGGAATTATGGGGAAAAACTGGATTCATATAAAAGACGGATCAGAAATTGATGGAAAGCAAGCTGATCTCGCCATATCTACAAATGAAACTTTCAAAATGGATGATATGATTGTGATAAAAGGAGTTATAGCACTGAAAAAAGATCTTGGATATGGATATGTTTATGATGTCTTAATGGAAGATGGAGAAAAACTCAATTAAAACAGCAATTCAAATATTAGCTTTCTTTTTTTATACATAAATTCAGTAAACTAAATATTTACAATATCATTTTTGTAAAAGTGCTATAAATTTATAATCAATTCAGCATATATATTCGACATTGCAAAAAATAAAATCGAAAATTAAAAAAATGAAAAAATATATTTTATTAATTTCCACCATATCATTATTAATTTCCTGCAACAGACAATCTTCACATTACACTTTAAATGACTATAAATCCATAGAAGGAATTTGATGGAATGCAACAGATGATGCAATCAATACTCTTAAGAGAAAAATATATTGAAAAATCAGAATTGCGGAATACAGTGGCGATAAAAATTTATGTAAATTTTAATGTTTTTTTAAAAAAAGAAAGGAATTCCTGTTTGAGGTTTTAATGGAGGATACGATAAAAAAATAAGGATAAAGTTTTTCGCATAGTCATTAAAAACCCTGATTACACAACCAAAGAAGGCGTAAAAGTGGGAATGGACTTGAAGAAACTTTCAGAAATCAAAAGTTAAATTACAAAAAGCAGATTTCAATTTTGAAGATGGCTTATTTATATATTCGCACATTCGATGGAGGTTATTGGATGCAAACCAATAGCCAAACAAACAAATTAAAACTTGATAAACTAACTATAAAATCACTCCCTGATGATTTAAAAATTAAGGGAATAATATTTTTCTAACTTGTTAAATATCAATTCAACAACACTACTATTTATCTGTTTCAATTTATTTTCCGGTGATAATATGCAATACCGCTTATCAATGCAAGGAAGAGTACACCATAATACACAAATGCAGGTATTGGCACTGGATCTCCGGCTGCGTATGAATGTAATCCTGACAAATAGTAATTGACACCGAAATAAGTCATTATTACGGTTGCAAAACCAAATAATGAAGCAAGATAATCCTCATGTTCGCAATATAAATGAATAAACCAGTACAGTAACTAAGCCCCATGTTTCCTTAGCATCCCAACCCCAGTATCCCCCACAGGATTCATTAGCCCATACACCTCCAAGATATGTTCCGATGCTCAACAATACTAATCCCACTCAATATCGCCTCACTAATAGTTGTTAATTCCCTGATATGATCCAACATTTTATGTTTATTACTCGATGAGTAAAAATCATAAGTATCAAATTCAACATAGCAATCACTGCTCCTAACAATAAGCCATAACTGCCCACTATCACCGCCACATGTATTGTGAGCCAATAACTTTTCAAAACAGGCACCAATGGTGTAATCTCGGGATCGAGCCAACTCATGGCTGCCACCGACAAAACAGCAGATGTCAATACCAAAGTAGCAGCTATGCCTCCTAAAGACTTTCTGGACAATACAAGACCAGCAAGCATTGAAGTCCAACTGATATAAATCATAGATTCATATCCATTGCTCCAAGGAGCTCTTCCGCTGACATACCATCTCATTGCAAGACCTAAAGTATGGAATAAGAAGAAAAACACTACAACATACCAAGTCCAATTAGTTAATTTTACTATTGATCCCGATTTGAATACAGAGTAGAAAAACAATGCCAACACAATTATACTCAACAATCCATATACCATCATCAGCCTTGTGAATACATTGAGCTTATTCAACCATATTTCAGTTTTTATTTTACTATCCGAAGGCAAAATATCCGGAGAAAATTCATGTTGTGCATTATACACATCAGTTTTAAAAGTACTCAGATTAGATCCTTCAGTAGAAGTTATGAAATCATAATAAGAGTTAAATAACTGTTTTAATTCCTCAGCTGGATTTTCCATCGCTCTGATATCCAATGGCGAAACCCATTGATCATTCTGATGTCCTGGAACCGGAAAAACACGTAAAAATCTTTGTGAAAGCAGCATATTGGTAATATTCACTTTCTCATCCAATTTCAAAAACGCCTTATCCATAACATTTTGATCTTTTGGATTTTTGTTCTGGGCATTCATTACATAATCTCTGAGTTTGTAATTGCCTTGTTCATCAAAGAAAGAAGACAATCCTACTTTAGATTCAGTAACTCCGAGTATTTTTTGTATTTCTGCCGATTCTTTTCCCAAACTTATTATAGGAGCACTTTCCCAACTCATCGGATCATGCATTGCAGACCAAAACATCTGATCAGAAGTCATTCCAAAAAGACTTTGAGTATATGATATTTTTCTAAAAATTTCACTACTTAAAGTATTTATAGGTTTAATACGACCATTAAAATCCTGAACCAACATCGAACTCAATTCCGATGCCTGCTCTTTAGTTAGAAACGAAGATGGTTCTTCCGCTTTTATAGCTTGTGCACCAAACATACTAATAAACAAAATGACTATGCTCATTTTTGCATTATGCTTGTTTATCCTTTTCAATAAAACTGAAAACCTGCTATTTTTAGAAAAAAAGACCAAAAACAATCCCAATGTCAGTAAAAAATAACCAATATAAGTAATAACTGTTCCCCAAAAGTCATGATTTACACTCAGATATGTTCCCAATTCATCCCTGTCATAAGAGGATTGAAAAAATCGAAAACCATCATAATTCAAGATATGATTCATATATATTCTATAGTCTTTAGTTAAATTTGTTCTTGGATCCATCAATGTCACTTCACTTGCATAAGAAGAAGCATTATTTGTTCCAGGATATCTTTCCATTATAAAATCTCTTAGTCCTATTGCAAAGGCAATTGAATTCTTTTAGCTCCATAACTTACTGCCAGATCAATTCCATTAGCAGATACCGTTTGAGGAGCACCTTCTACTCCACTTATACCTGTTAATAAAATAGTATCTTTAGTACCATCAATATCAACTGCAAGATTTAATCCTCCTGTACTTCCACTTTTCATTTTCCTGTCTGTGGATACTATCATAACCTTTGATGATGGATTGAATTCCCCAACCACAAAACTCACATCATCCATCTGATACATAGACCTTTGTAACAAAGGATTCATTCCTCCTGGATTCAATGTATCTGTCTGTTGGGTAGCCATTACCGTTTGAATCACCCTTTTATCAGTAGAAAACATTGGAATACCATCATTCATTATGATATTTACAGCATTATCTTTCAACTCATCAGTAAAATTAAATAACTTTCCACTGATAATCATAGACTCTCCTTTGGAAAGGAAATATTCTTCTCTTCCCATATTTCCTGCAACAACTATTTTTGCTATAGCTTTGCCATTAGGATCATCAACCAGTTTTCTGGCAGGATTAGGGATAAAACCATTAAGTTTTACATCAATAATATGAGTTCCAATCTGATATTTTTTATGAAATCTATTAGATCCAAGAGTAGAGAAATACACTTTTTCATCAAAACTATAATTTTTATTATCATATTTTGAATCAAATTTTAGATATGTGTTGCTCGATAAAAAATAATTAGCAGAACTACCTTCCCTGATATTCATCATCCCTTCATATCCGAAATATCGCGTCACAGCAGCACCGAGTAAAATAATAATTATGGCAATATGAAAAATAAGATGAGCCCATTTTCTATTTTTGACCATCTTAAATCTTACAATATTATACACAATACTTCCTGAAAACAAGAACAATAACAGCTCAAACCATTTTGCTCTGTATATTAATGCTTGTGCTGAACTGGTACCAAAATCATTTTCAATAAATGTAGCTGTACCAATTGAAACGGCAAATAACAGTAAATAGAAACCTGCTGCTTTCGTTGAAAACAACAAGTCTAATAGATATTTTATATTTTTATTCATTTTTATTTATTTGAAATCAAATCATATACTTAATAAAAGACACAAAGATATAATAAATTTAAATCATAACGATTTCTAATTTATGAATTACAATTTCAATAAATACAATTTATTGTTCAATGTTGTTTAAAATAGAATCAAAAACGAAGATATTTGTATAATGGAATACAAAACCAGAAAAATAAATTGGTGTTATTAATTGAACAATGTCATTATTTCTATTTTTTAAAAAAATAAATCAACACTTTAAGTACAAATTTTAATTATGAACAGAGGAATCGCTACAATTTTGCTTCTTATTCTTTCCAATTCTTTTATGACATTGGCATGGTATGGTCACTTAAAATTCAAAGAAATAAATTGGTTCAATAGTCTTGGATTATTTTCTATAATATTAATAAGTTGGGCTATTGCCTTTTTTGAATATATTTTCCAGGTACCAGCTAACAGAATTGGATTTCATGAAAATGGGGGACCATTTAATTTATGGCAACTTAAGGTTATTCAGGAAGTGATAACACTTACTATTTTTACGGTATTTACTATAACCGTATTTAAAACCGAAACTTTACGAATGAATCATATTATAGGATTTGGTTTTTTAATACTAGCTGTTTTTTTCATTTTTAAAAAATAAAAAAGTCATATTTCAAACATCCTTAAAATATCAATAATATATTTCAGGTTTTTTAAAAAATAATACAGACAATCTATTATTAAAAATTACTTAAATAAAAGATATGATATTTACTTTTCATACCTTTTAGGTCCTGCTTTAATAATATCTTTAGGCACTCTGTCATAGAAAAGTTTAAAATTTTCTATATACCTCGCTGCTAAAGCATCGTATTTTCTCCAATAATCCTTTTTATCTCCCAGCATTTGCAGGGTCAAATACTTCATTAGCAAATACTAGGGCATGACTTTGGAATTTCAAATCCGAATAATTCATCCTTTCTGTATTCCACATTATCAAGTTTTCCTCGAGGGCAGCATTCAACATGATTCTCGTATGTCTGATAGAAATTCTCTTCCTACTCCGAATTTTCCCCTACCCAACCAGTATTAACCAACCAGATATTGGCCTCCGCATTGTTCAGCTTTTCTTTAACAGATTTGCATAGAAGTAAGGATTGTGAACCATAAAAGGTGCTCCAAAACAAGCGCTAAAAGTAATCTCAGGTTCTATTCCAAGTCCCAATTCAGTTCCAGTAATTTTGGATGTATATCCACTTATAAAGTGATAAATTGCCTGATCCATACTCAACTTAGCAATTGGAGGCATTACTCCCTGAGCATCAGCTGTAAGGAAAACTATATTTTAGGCTGAGCTTTTACCATTTTATCTTTAACTGCATTAGGTATAAACTCCGAATGGATATGACATTCTGGTATTTTCTGTCAATCTATCATCATCAAGATCAATTTGCCTTGAAGGCATATCAAAAACGACATTTTCAAGATAGCAACAAATTTATAAGTACACGCATGGATTTCAGGTTCAGCCTCCGCCGATAATCTTATAGCTTTAGCATAACATCCAGCCTCATAATTAAAAACACCTCCATCGCTCCATCCATGTTCATCATCTCCTATCAAAAATCTTCCAGGATCAGCAGAAAGTGTTGTTTTACCTGTTCCTGACAATCGAAAAACAATGCCACATCATTATCATGACCTACATTCGCAGAGCAGTGCATGGACATCACATCTTCGAGAGGCATAAGATAATTCATAATAGTAAAAACAGATTTTTTATCCTCCGGCATAAGAAGAACCTAAATTATAGCTAATTTACGAGCAAAATTTATCACGATAGCTGTTTCGCTATTAGTACCATCAATTCTTAGATCCAGTTTGAATGATGGAGCTACAAGAACAGAAAAATCAGGCACAAATTCCTTTAATTTTGCAAGATCGGTATCTGATAATAACATATTTTTTACAAAAAATGAACTCCAAGCATTTTCAGTAACTACCCTTACCGGCAATCTGTATTCCGGGTCAGCTCCTGCATAAACATCCTGAACAAATAACTCTTCACCTTGCCAATATGCTTGTAATCTACCAAACAAGGCATTGAATTTATCTTCTGTCATCGGCCTGTTATACGATCCCCAATCAATATTTTTTTGAGAGCTCTCCTCCATAACAAAATACTTA
The DNA here is from genome assembly GCA_041392555.1 of Saprospiraceae bacterium. Taxonomy (GTDB): domain Bacteria; phylum Bacteroidota; class Bacteroidia; order Chitinophagales; family Saprospiraceae; genus JADJGA01. Next base: position 30,294 of record JAWKLW010000026.1, read on the forward strand.
TCATTGGCAGCCTGGCAGTCCATTTACCAGTATTTACTTCGAAGGCTCCACCATTCACCAGTTTCCCTTCACCTCTGAAAACAGCCTCCTCCACTAATGCCGGAACAGGCAGATTCCAATATATTGTATCAATATGAACAAGGCCAAGATTTTCCAAACCAAAGTTTGATTTATATGCATTTGACATGTTAATAGCCGGAGTATCAAATTTTAAATATTTCATTTATTTAATTCTAAGTTGTTAATTGTTAATTGTTACCATCTATACATCCAATATTCAATCAATCCATTAAATCAAAAATCATATATTAAGAATCATGTATTGAAAATTCACTTCTAGTTTTTCACTTTTAGTTTTTCACTTTTAGTTTTCCACTTTTAGTTTTTCACTTTTAGTTTTTCACTTTTAGTTTTCACTTTTAGTTTTTCACTTTTAGTTCCAATCCCTTACCAATTTTCTCTCTCCAATATAAAGCCTATTAGGGTGAATTTGGATCTATTGCCCATTTTATTCTTTCCATTCCAGAATTAATATCTTTTATGCTTCCGCAAAAAGAAATTCTAAGATAACCTTCCATTCCGAATTCCACTCCCGGAACAGTAAGAACTCTAACTTTTTCCAAAAGATAGTTTGACAATTTTTTAGAATCCTTTTCATAAGTACTAAAATCTGCAAAAGTATAAAAAGTTCCTTTAGGTTCTATAATATGTACACCATCAAAAGAATGCAAATGTTGCATCAATACCTTTTTATTATTCTCAAGTGTCGAAGTTAGACTTTTAATTCCAGACTGAATTCCATTTATAGCTCCAATAGCAGCTTTCTGTAATAAAATAGAAGGTCCTGATGTTTGATGTCCCTGAATATTTGCCATGGCTTTTATAAGATGTTTATTACCAATCCCCCAGCCTATTCTGAATCCTGTCATTGCATAAGCTTTGGATACGCCATTTATAATTATCAATTTTGAATTATCTGAGAAATCCGTAGCATAATCGAATGGATTAGGGACTGTATTTCCATCAAATACAAGTTGTTGATAAATATCATCCATAATTAGGTATATTCCTTTTTTCTCAGCAAACTGTACAATTTCTTTGATAAATTCAGCTGGATATATAGTTCCAGATGGATTATTAGGACTATTGATTATTATAGCTTTAGTATAGGAAGTCACATTTTGTTCAATATCCTTCATAGTAGGTGTAAATGTACCATCTTCAGGTTTCACTGCTACAGGAACAGCCCCACACAATTTTATCATATCCGGATAAGACACCCAATATGGTACAGGAAATATCACTTCATCCTGTGGATCCAGAATAGCTTGCAAAGCCACCATAATAGCCTGTTTTGCTCCACTTGACACTACTATATTTTCAGGCTGTACTTGCCTTCCGTAATTTTCCCGCGTAAATCTGATTACTGCTTGTTTCATTTCTACACTTCCATCCACAGGAGCATATCTTACCTCCCCGGAATTCAAATGAGACGCTATAGCAGTAATTGCATCC
>JAWKLW010000027.1:0-29311 GCA_041392555.1 Saprospiraceae bacterium
ATAAATTCAAAACTCCCCAAACAAAATAATTACATTACTTCTAAACATGCGAGCACGCTATCACATGAGGAATTAGTAGAAAATAGTGCGAAATTAATGACTGACAATGCATTGCTTTCACTTATATTACCCTACTTGGAAAGTCAAAATTTTATTGAAATTGCTGAAAGGTATAATTTATTTCCACAAAGGATTACCAATGTGGTAACCAAAAACAATAAAAAGGAAAGAATTCTTCTCGAGTTTTCTAAAATAAAAAATATTGAATACTCAACTGATTCTCTTGTTATTTACAATTCAAATGGAAGCTACAGCAAGGAATACAAGAACAAAGTCGCTGAATATTATCTGAGAAAAAACTTATTTGAATAAGCAACATTAAAATAAACTGCAAGCAATAATTTGCACCAAGAAAATATCAATAAATCTCAATATCAAATTGTGGCAAGTTCCATTGCAGGCATTTTATACATCATATCTATCAGATCTGCATATTTTGACAAAATCACATTCCTTTTGATCTTCAATGTAGGAGTGATTTCTCCGGATGAAATTTCAAATTCCGTTGGAATCAAAACAAATTTTTTCACCTGTTCGAACTTAGGCAAACTCTTTTGAATCTCCGATATTTTTTTATTGTAAAATTCTATTACCTCTTTTTTTGATAATACATCTTTCCAATTGGTAAATTTCACATTCAAACTTGAAAGTTGTTCCTGAAGATATTCAAAATTAGGCACTATCAATGCTGTAACAAATGGCTTCCCTTCAGCTATCAACATTATCTGTTGTACCAAACTATTGTTGGAAAATAGGTTTTCAATAGGCTGTGGAGCGATATATTTACCATTGGAGGTCTTCATAAGATCCTTAATCCTATCAGTAATAACGAGATTTCCATTGTCATCAAATTCTCCAGCATCACCAGTTTTGAACCAGCCATCAGGAGTAAAAACTTTGGCTGTCTCCTCAGGTTTTTTATAATACCCAAGCATGATTCCATCTCCCTTAGCCAATATCTCATTATTTTCTCCGATTTTCAATTGTGTATTACCAATTGAACCCACGATAAAATTATGAATATAATCAGTTACAGGCAAACATGAGATAAGCAGCTGCAGTCTCTGTCAATCCATAACCAACTGTAATATGAATCTCCAAGAGCATCGAAAAACTTTGTCACTTCAGGAGAAATAGCAGCACCACCACAAGGCATAAACCAGAGATTACCACCCATTTTATTCCTTACTTTTTTAAAAACAAGTGCATCTGCAATTTTATGTTTCATTTTCAGTGACAATGGAATATCTTTTCCCAATCTCTTTTAAATCTCCAACCTTACCTGCTGCATTGCGACCATTTGAATATAGCTTCTTTTTTCACAATGAACTTTGTGATACAAGATCATAAATTCCGGCATATATTTTTTGGTAAAACCTCGGTACAGCACACATCATTAGTGGGTTTCACCTCTTCTAAAGCATGTGCTATTAATTTTGGATTTTCAACAAAAGAAACTTTTACTGAATTATAAAGACAGAACAATGTCCATATTCCTTTTCAAAACATGAGTCAATGGCAAAAAAGCCATAGAATGCTCTTTCTTCAATATTCTTAAATCTCAAAAAAATCAATATGAGCATCGAAAGCTTTGAAAAATTTCTGTTTGTCAACATCACACCTTTAGGAACTCCGGTAGTGCTTAAGTATATATTATAGTTGCAATATCTTCATCTTTTTCTTAACGATAATATAGCAGTACCTTTAGAAGCTATAAAATCATCTAAGAAAAACTGATCTCTTCTTTATTTTTTAATTCCACATGATCATTAGCAGTGATAATGAGTTCAATATTACTGCCTTCATTTTTCAAATCATAGCAAACATCATATTGCTCCTGATTACCAACCAATATAGCCTTAATCTCTGCTTCGGAAATTATATACTTTACCTGATCTATATTATTGGTAGAATATATTGGCACTGTGACAAATTCCAATGTCAATACAGCAAGATCAAAAAAATCATCCATTGAGCAGAATTATCAGCATAGATACCTACATTGTCATTTTCTTCGGTCTCCAGAGTCTTTGAGAGCATTAGCAGTTTTAAAGACCAAATCTCTAAAATCCTGCCAGTTCATCTCCTTCCATTCTCCATCTTTTTTGTATCCGATAGCAACTTTTTGAGGATGTTTTCAGTATTGGTATCCAGAAATTCTACTACATTCATTTCTCACTATATTTTAAAAAATGCTAATTTAAAAAATAATATAATACCTATCCAAAATAAACAACAAAACGCATTATGTTTTATTATCGCTCTCCTTTTTTTATTACAATTAACTAAATCCATAACAAAAACGCCTTTTACATAAAATTATATTATGCTAAACGCTTCTTTAACGTAAAATTATTACACATTAATCTCACTAATTTTTAGTCATATATACCAAAACTCAGTTTATATTTTGTAAAAATAAAAGATTCGTATAAGGTAAGTTAATTCATTAGTAATCATTAATTATCCTTCCATCAAATTCATAAAATAAGCCCACACTGAACTTCATAGGACGATATACTTTTTCATAACTATAAATACTAGTAAAAATATTTTTATAATTCTTTGAGATTCCTAATTCAAGTGAAATATTCTTATAGATATTATATGAAAGCTACATTTATTCCCAAATTAAAATTTTCGAGATCGCTTCCTGATTTATCACTTTGTTCTACTAAAACATATTTACATTGATTTTCTCCATCTACCTCATTACTCTCGACATAAACAGAATTATATAGTAAATCTGAATATATTGGGGTACTTATAAAAGCTCCTGCTCCAATATTTAACTTATCTTTATACACATTAAAAATCAATTCCACCGGAACTTTCAAAGAGACTATATGCAAATCCCGACCTTTATTTATTTCTTCGACAGGGATTTCATTAATATAAACATCACAATCACTTTCAGTATAGTATCCTGAAAAATCCGATGTTATTGTATCAAATCCTGTTAACACTTCATCTTCAGTATAATATATTTGTTTATAATTAAGAGCAAAATAATTTACAGCAACACCTGCTCTGAATTTTAAATATTTAGAAATATCAAATTTCATACTTCCATATATCTCCGAACCAAATTTCGGAGTATATTTTACTTCTATTACCTCGTTACCATTATATGAATATTCTATAGCTGTGGAATCATTGAGTATAGAATAATTAGTCCACTCAGAATTCGATTTTTCAACATATTCACTATGCAGACCGGATTCAAATCGATATCCGAGATTGAAAGTAGTATTTTGTCCAAGCAATGATTGAGCAAAAAAAACTATTCCAAAAATAAATAAATTTAGATTATTTTTCATCTTATTTTATTTTAAGTAAATAATAATTTTTCAATTTGCACACCACATTTTCAAAATACTGCCCTATCAAACAATATTGAACAAATTTATCTTTTACATATTTATTTTCAAAGAAAATTAACATTTATTTTCACTCTCATCTATTTTAAAGTGAAAATTAAACCAATTTAAAAATACAATATCATTTAATCATACTTTAAATGAGACTAACTATATTAATTTATTTTTAAATTACGATAAAATAAAAAATAATGAGGCTTAGGTATTGGTATTTTTGATAATTTCGTAAATAAAAATTATTCATCATGCAAAAATCAATTGCTATATTCCTATTTATTATCTCAATATTACCTAATATAAGTTTAGGACAGACAATTATTGACATTGAAAAAAACCGTATTGTACTTCCTAATCGTTGGGGAATAACTCCTGTAGGAACACACATTGGATTGGGAGATTTACCATTGAATATTGCTGTAAGCAAGTCGAAAAAACTAATCGCCATTACCAATAATGGACAGGGAGAGCAATCAATCCAACTGATAGATACTAAAAAGGAAAAGATGTTGGATTCATTTATCATTGATAAGTGTTGGCTGGGATTGGAATTTGCTTACAATGACAAATCATTGTTCGCTTCCGGAGGAAATGACAATATTGTAATAGAATTTGATGTTTCCCATAAAACACTAAAGGTCAAGGACACAATTACTCTCGGTGAAAAATGGCCGACACTTATTTCCCTGCCGGACTGACCATAGATGACAAAAGAGATATGCTGTATGTGGTTACAAAAGAAAATAATTCACTATATTTCATAGACCTAAAAACCAAAAAAACAATAAAACAGCTGGAATTGGGAGGAGAAGCCTATACCTGCAAATTATCTCCTGACAGGAATACACTATTTGTATCTTGCTGGGGATGCGATAAGGTAGAAATGTTCGATACCAAATTGATGAAACTGACATGTTCATTTTGCTGTTGGAGACAATCCCAATGATATGGACATCACTTCTGATGGCAAATACCTCTTTGTATCCAATGCTAATGACAATAGTGTATCAGTAATAACATTGAAAAAAGAAAAGTCTTGGAGACACTGAATGCTGCATTATATCCAGACTCTCCATCAGGTTCAACCACTAACAGTGTAGCATTGAGCGAAGATGATAAAACATTGTATATTGCTAATGCCGACAACAATTGCCTTGCGGTATTCGATGTTTCAGAACCTGTAAAGTCAAAGCTTAGGTTTCATTCCAACCGGATAGTGCCCCAACTTGTGTAAGATTGATAAAAAATAAAATATATGTATCTAATGGCAAAGGATTCACATCATTGGCAAATCCAAGAGGAGTCAAATCTTCAAAATAAAAAGCAAAAGTTTCTTATCAATCAAATGAAAATGTAAAATCAGAAAAAGTACAATATATAGGTAGCCTTTTTAAAGGACAACTTAGTATAATAGATGTCCTACAATAGGAATTATTATCAACATACTCACAAGTTGTATATAATAATACTCCCTATAATAAGGAGCTGGAAGAATTCCCTGATGGTGAATCAGGAAACCCAATTCCTGTTAATACAGGAGATAGTTCTCCTATAAAATATGTTTTACATCATCAAAGAAAATAGAACTTATGATCAGGTGTTGGGAGATATACCAGAGGGTAATGGCGACTCCTCATTGGTATTATTTGGGAAAAAATAACACCTAACCAACATGCTCTCGCAAAAGAATTTGTCCTACTCGACAATTTTTATGTCGATGGAGAAGTGAGTGCCGATGGACATAATTGGAGCACAGGAGCATATGCAACAGATTATCTCGAAAAAAACTGCTCTACAAGTTATGGTGGAAGAGGAGGATTTTACAATGCTGAAGGAACAAGAGAAATAGCTAACAATAAAAATGGTTTTATCTGGAATCTTGTAAAAAATATGGAGTTACATATAGAACCTATGGAGAATTTGCTGATGATTACACACCAAATATCCCTGTTTTGGAAGAACATTTCTGTCCATATTATACAAGTTGGGATGAGAGCATAAGAGATACTACCAGGTACTATCAATGGAAGAGAGAATTCGATTCATTGGTAATAGCAGGGAAAGTACCTCAATTGAACACATTGCGTTTTATTAATGATCACACTCAGGGGCTTAGAAATGGAAAACCAACTCCATTCGCTCATGTAGCAGATAATGATTGGGCAGTAGGGCTATTTGTTGAACATCTAAGCCATAGCTCTATTTGGAATGAAAGTGTAGTTTTTTATTCTCGAAGATGATGCTCAGAATGCTTCCAGACCATGTTGATGCACACAGAAGCACAGCATATCTGGCAGAATTTATGTAAAAAGACATTTCATCGATCACACTATGTATTCAACTTCTTCAGTATTAAGAACAATTGAACTTATCCTTGGGCTGCCTCCTATGAGTCAGTATGATGCAGCTGCCATTCCTCTATGGAGATGTTTTAGTAATAATGTCGATAATAAACCATTCAAAAGCATTCCGCTCAGATAGATATTGACGAAAAAATACAGCATTCAATAAATGGCAAAAAATAAGTGAAGAATTGGATTTCTCTGCTGAAGACAAGGGCCCAGATGATATTTCAATCAAATACTGTGGTATGCAGTCAAAGGAAATGAAGACTGTCCCCCACCCGTTCATGCAGCTTTTATAAATATAACTGACAATGAAGATTTTGATGATTAACAGTAAGAAAAAACATGTATCAAATGTCCAAAATAAAGTTAACCCGCATTATTCACCGCTCTAAATATAATTCAACATTATTTATTAAAACACAAATAGTTATGTTATTTTTTATTATAATTTTCATACCCCAAATTTGGAAGTATCAATTATTTTAGCTTGCATTATCTTTATACATCTACTGCGTTACTAAACACTTGAAATAGAACACTATATCTGCATTGTTAGATGCCTTGTATCTGCATAAAGCTAGATGATAATAATGCGGGTAAATTTTTTACTTTAAATACAATTATCAAAATTGAAATAATGAGTAAAACTGACATATACAGTAAAAAATAAAAATGGCTGAAGTGAATCCACAACAGCCATTTTCTTTTCAACTATTATTATCTGTAACTTTGTATCAAATATTAATGTAACAATTCATACATTCTCCTTCCAATTTCGGCTGGAGATATCACAACGCTGATTCCATTTTCCGCGAGGATTTGATTTTTTGCTTCGGCAGTGTCAGCCTTTCCACCAATAATAGCTCCGGCCATGTCCATAGCCTACCTTTAGGAGCAGTTTGTCCTACGATATAACCAACAACAGGCTTATTACCATATTCTTTTATCCATCTGGCAGCATCAGCTTCCATATTACCACCTATTTCACCAATCATGATAATACCTTCAGTATCTGGATCTTCCATTAAAAGCTTCACAGCTTCCATTGTAGTAGTTCCCGGAACAGGATCTCCACCGATTCCAATACAAGTAGATTGTCCCATACCTGTTTTAGTAACTTGATCCACAGCCTCATAAGTAAGAGTACCTGGAACGTGAAACAATGCCAATAGAGCCTTTTTTATGAATAAAACCGAACATGATACCTACTTTAGCTTCACCTGGAGTGATAATTCCAGGACAGTTAGGACTCATCAGTCTTGTACATTTACCTTTCATATAATCATTGACCTTTAACATATCCTGAATAGGAATTCCTTCAGTGATAGCCACTACCACTTTCACCCTGCAGAAACAGCTTCCATAATAGCATCTGCTGCAAATTGAGGTGGAACAAAAATAATAGAAGTATCTGCGCCTTCCTTATTTACTGCATCCTCAACAGTATTGAAAACAGGTCTTTCAAGATGTTTAGTACCACCTTTACAGGGAGTAACACCTCCAACGACATTGGTACCGTATTCGATCATCTGGGTTGCGATGAAAAGTTCCTTCGTTACCAGTAAAACCTTGAACTATAACTCTGGAATTTTTATTTACTAATACACTCATTATTGATATTATTTAATTATAAAAACTTTTCATTATCTTTATGATGAAGTATTTTTCTCTAAATTTCTCAATATTTTCCGACAAATCTTTATGTTCTTCTTTTACCACCTCATATTCTGAATTAAGATTTTCTTTTTCTTTTTTCAGTTCATAAATCTTATGAGACAATTTAAATTGAACAAAAACATTTTTATTGTCAAAAAACAACATCCAAGCAAGGAAAACAATAAATACAATTCTATATTTATTGAATACAAATGCCTTTAACTTGGCAATCAAATCATCAGTTTTGGGGAACTTCATTGTGTCTAAGTTATAAAATACAAAAATAAAATTAAACTACGATAAGCTTATAAAATCGATATAAAAGTTTATCTCAATAATACTATTTTAAAAGTTTTTAAATAATAAATCTTATAAAGACCTTAAATCTTTACCTGGGAAATAAGCCATATTTCCTAATTCTTCTTCAATTCTCATCAATTGATTATACTTAGCTATTCTGTCTGGTTCCTGGAAGCTGAACCGGTTTTAATTTGTCCTGCATTCATACCTACAGCCAGGTCAGCAATAGTTGTATCTTCAGTTTCTCCTGATCTGTGGCTGATAACATTGGCAAAAGAATGAGTTTTAGCCATATTGATAACATCCAAAGTTTCAGTAAGACTACCTATTTGATTCAATTTGATCAAGATAGCATTTGCAGCTTTTTGGCTGATTCCTTGTTCCAATCTCAATGGATTAGTAACGAATAAGTCATCTCCCACTATTTGAAGTCTGTCTCCAAGTTCTTTGGTGAAATTTCTCCAACCTTCCCAATCATCTTCAGCAAGAGCATCTTCAATCGAAATAATAGGATATTTATCAACCCAGTTTTTCCAATATTGAATCATTTGTGATGAAGTGAGTTTTTCTCCACTTGATTTTTTCAAATGATATACTCCTTCTTCTTCTATATAATATTCTGAACTTGCAGGATCCAATGCTATTTTCACATCTTCTCCAGGTTTGTAACCGGCTTTTTCAATAGCAAACAAAATAGTTTCTATTGCTTCTTCATTAGATTTCAAATTTGGTGCGAATCCACCTTCATCACCAACATTAGTTGAATAACCTTTGGATTTTAAAACTCCTTTTAAACTATGGAATACTTCCACACCCATTCTCAAAGCTTCTGAGAAATATTCAGCACCTATAGGCATCACCATAAATTCTTGAAAATCTATACTATTATCGGCATGAGAACCTCCATTGAGGATATTCATCATAGGAACAGGTAAAACGTGAGCATTAACTCCACCAATATATTTATATAATGGCAAATTAGATTCAGCTGCAGCAGCTTTTGCAACAGCAAGAGAAACTCCTAAAATGGCATTAGCACCAAATTTTGATTTATTGGCAGTACCATCAGCTTCGATCATCAATTCATCTATACGAATCTGATCAAAAACATCTTCGCCTATCAATAATTCTCTCAAATCAGAATTTACATTTTCACAAGCTTTAAGAACACCTTTCCCCAGAAATCTGTTTTTATCACCATCTCTCAATTCCACTGCTTCATGTTTTCCGGTAGATGCTCCACTTGGAACAATAGCTCTTCCTACAAATTTTGCTTTGGTCAACACTTCGACCTCAACTGTTGGGTTTCCCCTTGAATCAAGCACTTCCCTTGATCTAATATCAATAATTTCGCTCATAGAATTATATTTTGTTATTTATGTTAAAATTAAAATACAAAAGTAAAACAATATTTTAAAATAAAAAACATATTACCCAAAAATGTAATATGTTTTAATTATTTTTTATAAATTTTCCAAAATCCTTACCATAATTTATACCGATTCCTCCTTTATTCTCCCATACACTCTGCAATTCATTGAAATCGGTTTTATAACTTAATTTTAGTTTAAGACTTTTATCTTTATTCACCACATAACCAATATCTACATTTCCCTGACTAAATTTATTATTATTTGCTGATGATTCCGAACCATAATTGACATCACCACCTAAAGTTATGAATACCTTATTATTGAATAGCCACACTGTCGCATTCAAATTTGCCCCTATTTGATTGAGATAGATTTTGGATATTGGCATTATTGGATAGTGTTTCAAAACTATTGTCAAAAGAGATATCAACACCTGAGACCACCTCATTATCCTCAAAATATCCTTGAATCAATCCTGTGATATACTGTGAAGCCACTCCGGAAACAAATTTGCCGAGATAATTTCCTATTACATTACCAGAAGTCATCACACTTTGGTTTTGTGTATTTTGGAAATTTTGTTCCGGCAAAAATGAAAAGAACACCAGCAAACCTACCGCTTGAGTATATACAGCATTGGGATCGGATTTCAGCCTTTGGATCTTGCTCAATGCCTGAAACCTTATTCTCTCATCCATATCCTGAAAATTGAAATCAAAATTTATCTCAGGTTTTTCCAAACTACCAGTCATCAACAATATGAGGTCAACATCTGCTTTATAATTAGCATTGGACACAAAGGTATATTCTGTGAGTAGATTATAAAGTGAAATACTCTTAAGGTAATAATCTGCTTTAATATCCAATTTGGCATCAAAAGGATCTCCATTAATAAAAATGGTGCTACCCTCTCTGATATCAAATTCTCTGCTAATAAAGTTATTTTGCCCAAAAGCCTTGTAATTAAAAATATAATTTCCTGTACTGAATTTGAAATCACCATAAGCTTCTATCTCCTTATCTTCATTCAACACCATTCGTATATTACCAGTTCCAACTCCTTTGATATAATCTCCGGTACTTTCATCGAGAATCAAAGTAACTGCAGCATCTTCTGTTATTGTAACTAATAGCTCAAGTTTTATTTTTGATGTCTGTATAGTATTTTTAGTTATTACTCCATTAGATGTTGTATTTTGAGGATTTGAATAATCAATAAAAGAACCACTTTCCTCATCCAAATAAAGTTTGACAGGAACAGTCAAATGACTCCCCTGACTTGTGACTATATTGACATTCATAGAAACAAGTTTTTGGAACTCGCCTACAAAACTGGCTTCAACTTTACATATGGAATAACCATAATAATCAGGATTATCTCTGGAAGTGGTATTAAGATTGATAATTTTATCAGATTTTGCAGACACATCAATTCCCCAATTTTTGAATTGATTATAAGTAACTCCTCCTGTTATTACTCCGGTATTTCCCAATTCATCTTTAAGTACAACTCCTGTAAAATCAATACCGTGATTGTTGAGTGTAAAAGTTTGATCATGGACAAAATATCGAACTCCCAATAATCTCACATAGGTACTTCCATCTAAAACCTGTCCCTTACCGGAAATCTTGAAACTATCAAAAGGACCACTGATCAACAGATTGCCATCGACAGTTCCTTTAGTATCCGAAATTTCATCGACAATAATATTCTCCATAAATGAAACAGGGAAATCATCGAAAGTAAAATCACCGAAAATGGTTTTTTTCTTGACATCTATATTTCCGGCAGCCAATAAAATAGGATTGCCTTCTCCCACAACAGCATTGAATTGAATTTTATTATTATTTTCTTTATCGACCAAAATATGGCTCTTCATCAATCCATAGACATCATCATTGATCCCAAAATTATTTATTTCGATTTCACTCTCCAATATTTTTGGCTTAAAAACATTTTCAACCATAATAAATCCATTGGCAATTCCCTTAAATTTAAGTTTAGGGCTATTGAGAAACATATTAATAAGTCTGAAATCAATAGTGTTAAAATTGAATTTAACTCAAGATTGTTGTTCACATCCTCAAAGCCGAGACTGCTAACAGAATTATTGAGCCTAAAATCATATAAATTTATATAATTTTTTAGCTAAGACTATTCTATTATCGCCTGAAAACTGGAATGTAGAATCATAGGCTGTGATAAATCCTCCATAAACCTGAATCTCAAAACTATCTTTAAATGGTGTAGTTTTTCCTGACAATGAAAGAGAATTGGAAGAATTAGAAACAGAATCTATATTGGTATTGAAATACATCTGATTTTTATCTATGTCAGATGAAAGACTAACCCCATTAAACTGAAATTTATTTAATCCTATTTTATCAGTTTTCAATTGAAAATCCCCAAAGCCCTGATATAAATTAAATCCTGAAGTAAGATTACCTACACTCAGGGATTCATATAATAGCGAATCACTTGTGAGATTGAATTTGACACTATCGACATCGTGAAATGCAGAGCCATCAAGAGATAAATTGACAGCTTTGAGCTTTTTCCCTAAGATAATATCAAATATATTCCCGGAATCATAAATTCTAAAGTTGAAATCATAATGATAATCGGAAAAATCCGCATTAATATTTTCTTTTTTATTTATCCCTGTTAAAAACTTAGAAAAATGATCATCCATCATTTTATAAAATGCCGGAGCCAAATTTTTAATCTTGTATTTTCCATCGAAGTAAAAACTCATAAAATCAGAAATACCATCAAGATATCTTTCTCCTGATTCATTTACTTTTGAATATATACTTAGGGAATCAATTCTGGCAGACTGAATACCATTACTTATATTTATATTATTAAAATTCAATTTTCCTGTGAAATTTTCAGGATTAGCCCCAAAAATATTCATATTTACCTCTGTATCTATAAACAGTTTTTTATCATATAATTTCAGAGCATATAAGTCAGCTCCTTTCACTGAAGCTTTAAAATTGAAAACAGGAATAGAATCTCTTAAATCTATTTTCCCATTGAGTTTCATATCAAAATTGGCATCTTTCATTGACATATTCCCTTCAAAAGCTCTCGAATCTGATACTCCATCCATAATAATATTTCGATAGGTATAACCTTTGTAAATGAATGAGTCTATTTTAGATTTAAATTGAGCATTCAGATTATCAATTTTAAAATTCCTTCCTTTAATCACATTAAATTGCCCACTAAGAACACCCATATTAGCATCATTAAAGAATTGTCCGGTCTCAAAATCCTCCAATCTGAGAAATCCGGAATATTCATATACAGAAGTCCTTTCCAATTCATGCATCGCAATATCCATATTCGCAAGCCCTATCCTGGACACAAGGGTACCTTTGGTGGTAAAATCGCTTAATTTTCCCGAAAAACTACCATCGAAATTAAGGTCTCCAAGTCTAACAACCTTTTCTGCCAAAGCAGAATTGGGAATAAATTTATCCAGAGAATGCTCTTTAGCATTGAGAATAATCGAATTGATATTAAACAAGGCATTTTTACCCTCTGATATATTTTTAATACCAAAATCCGAGGTCAAAATGATATTATTCTCAAGATTCAAATTAAGATTTTCAGAATGGAAGTCATCAATATATCCTTGAACTCTACCGCTGATATGAAAATTGGTATTTGATAATTCTTCGATTTTAACTTTCTGTGAAATATTCTCTACAAAATATTTAAATTCTCTAATATCGACATCTGAATCATCGAGATTGATATCCATAAGCACCTTGTCTTTGAATCGTTTGAAATCTGAAAAATCATCAAAATTCAACTTTAAATCACCAACTATTTCAGACAATTTCGAACTGATATCCAAACCAAGAAGACCTATTAATTTCTTAGAAACAATGATGGAATCCACAGTAAAATCATTGATTTCAAATCCCCCTCTCTCCTTCAATGTCAGTGATTTCAAATGTGAAGTCAATTCATTTTCTCCATCGAAATAGGTATTTTCCAAATCGATATTGATATTGCTAATATCTAAATTTTTGAAATCTATTTTTGAATTATCACTATTGTAATTAGTGCTATTATTTTTAGTAACCAAAGCACCATCAAAAATATTCAATGTTTTTATTTCCGTTAGAAAATCAAAATTGAATTTATTTTCCTTTCCTGAATCAACATAATTCTCATTTTTATCGATCTCCACCGAAGGTGAATGCAATTCCAGTCTTTTTACTTTTATTACCTCTTTACAAAGATCGAGTTTTTTAAATACTATTTTCCCTTTAGGAATTAATATTAGAAGTTTTTGCGGAATATCAATATTATCAATATAAAATTTACTATTATTCAACTCAATTCTGTGAAGTGAAATATCAGTGCAATTGCCAGGTTGGGAAGATTGGCTAAAATTGAGTCTTTTGAAAAAAAGTTCTATATTGCTCAATGTATCACCCTCATTTTTATTGATCTTCAATACTGCCTGATCCATACCTATTGAACTAAAATTGTAGTTCTTTTTAATAATCATAGGTATGATATTTTTTATAATAGAAGTACTGAATCCTGCTGCATAAACAAGCGTATCTTTATTCTGATCTCTAAGTAAAAAATCTTCAAACTCCAAGCCTTTTTGCATATTGATATGAAAGCCGGACATCTGAACCTCAAATCCTGTCTTATTTTGGATATAATTAGTTAAAGAATTAACAAGTTTATTTTGCAGAGTTGGACTATTAAGCAGTAGAAACAAAAAGGAAATAAGGAGTAGTAATGTGGCAATTAGTGATTTAAGAGAACCATGAAAATAGTTCTTCTTACACTCATTTAACACTATTTTGCCTTCATCCGACATAATTTCCAATTTTCACAATAACGAAATTTAAAATATTTTCTTATCAATTAACTACTCTATTAAGACGAGAAATATATATTTTTCTTTGTTCAATCAATTTTTTATGCAATCTCAAGTAAGCCAGATACTCTGAAGATTCAGGATTATAATTATTTAGTAGCTGCTGATTATAATCTATCATTTTTAACAATTTTTGAAAATTAGTCCTCATAATCACATCATCAGTTTCAGATTTTTGATTTTCCTCCGGAGGTAATTGTGTTTGAAGTTCAAGCCCTCTGCCTTCCCAATCAGCATATTGATACTGATCTAAAGAAAAATCAATATAAAGCTTCACTACTTCTTTATTTTCATGATTTCTAAAGTAATAATCATCAGGTAATCTTCCTTCATCTCTAAGAATTATCACCTCTTCAATTATTTTTATATACAATTTATTTTCAAAAATTGCAAATTATTTTTAATCTCAGATATTATTCTATCTACCACCAATTCTCCTGTTTCCTTATTATAAATTTTACAACCTTTGGTCAATAAAATTTTCATTAATTCATTTTCCTGATATGCATCAGATACCTGATAAACAGTTTGAGAGATTTTTTCTTTATCTTCATCACCTCCTGCAATAGTAAGATCTGTTTTCAAATCTTCATTCTCATCCCTCAATCTTTTTAGATTTTTCTCCTTGATTTCAGTCTTGATGAGTTTATTGATCTCATTGTAGATTATCTTCTCATCAATTTTCATTATATTAGAGCATTCTCTGACATACATCGACCTAAGAATAGGCTCTCTGACCACGGAAAGAGTCTTGATGATATCCTTGAGAACATTTGCTTTTTTTATAGGATCATTTTCAGCATCTTTCAGCAATAAATTCACCTTAAACAGCACAAAATCTTTTTCATTTTTTTCTACATATTCCTGAAATGAAGAAGTGCCTACTTCCTGGATAAAACTGTCTGGATCGTGATTTTCGGGTAGTATTACCAATTTCACATTCATAGATTCTGCAATAATCATTTCAAGACCTCTGACGGCAGCATTGATTCCGGCAGCATCACCATCATATATTACTTTTATGGTCGAAGTATATCTTTTTATCAATAGAATTTGCTCTGTAGTAAGAGAAGTACCACTACTGGCAACAACATTTTCAATACCGCTTTGTACCAGACTTATCACATCTGTATAACCCTCGACAAGATAACAAAAATCCTGCTTTCTTATTTCATTTTTAGCAAAAAATAATCCATACAGGGTTTTCCTTTTATTGTAAATCGATGATTCAGGAGAATTGATATATTTTGGCAATTTATCATTTTTCCCCATTATCCTGCCTGCAAATCCAATCGGTTTCCCTGAAAGATTATGAATTGTAAACATAACCCTATTTCTAAAAAAATCACGATTTGATTGCGAGGTAAGTCCCAATTCTTTTAATAACTCGACATTATACTGAGTTTCCATAGCGGATTTGGTCAAAGCATCAGCTTCATCAAGAGCAAAACCCAAATCAAATTTTTTTATTATAGCTTCTCTGAAACCTCGCTCTTTAAAATATGCAAGTCCAACCTTAGAACCATATTGAGTATTGAAAAGATAGTGAGAAAATTTATTCTTTGCCCACTCATTGATAATAAAAAGGCTTTGATCCTTTTCCTCTGATTTTTTATATTCATCAGAAACTTCAACTTCCTCGAGTTGAATACCATACATTTTTGCCAGATACTGAATGGACTCAATGTAACTGTAACCTTCATGTTCCATCACAAAATTCACAGAATCTCCTCCCTTACCACATCCGAAGCATTTGTATATATTTTTGGATGGAGAGACTGTAAATGATGGGGTTTTTTCATTATGGAAAGGGCATAACCCAATTAAATTAACCCCTCTTCTGCGAAGATTGACAAAATTACCTACTACCTCCTCTATGCGGGCAGTTTCGGTTACCCGTTCTATTGAACGTTTTGTAATCAAATTGTATTTATTTTTGAATTATTCCTCCAGTGCCTGCTCTATTTCATCAGTCATTTCAAGATTATGAAATACAGCTTGTACATCATCATCGTCTTCGAGATATTCCACAAGAGTGAGCGCTTTTTTTGCTTCACTAACATCTAAATTTGTAGTTGTAGTTGGAATTCTTTCCAAAGTAGCACTTTTAGGTTCTATTCCCAATTCCTCTAATTTCTTTTGAATAGCTCCAAAATCGGAAAAATCGACAGTAACCTCTACTTCATTAGATTCTTCATCAAATTCGAATTCTTCAGCACCGGCATCTATCATCTCTAATTCCAATTCTTCTAAATCTTTGTCCCCAACTTCAAATAAAAATATCCCTTTTCTTTCAAATAAAAATCCTACAGAGCCTGTAGTTGCAAGATTCCCTCCCCTTTTATTGAAGATAGCTCTTACATTTGCTACTGTTCTCTGATTATTATCGGTCATTGTCTCAACAAATATTGCGATACCACCAGGACCATAGCCTTCAAATGTTGGTTGGAACATAGCTTCTCCACTACTCTCCAATCCTTTTTTAATCGCCCTGTCTATGGTTTCTTTGGGCATATTTGCTCCTTTTGCATTTCCTACTGCTAATCTCAATCTTGGATTAAAGTCTATATCTCCGCTATTTCCTTCTCTAACAGCAACAGTTATTTCCTTAATTATCCTTCCAAAAATCTTGGATCTCTTAGCATCATTAGCTCCTTTTTTCCTTTTTATTTTTGACCATTTACTATGTCCTGACATTGTAGTATTTTTTTAATTTCTGCAAATTTAAAATATAATCCTAAATTGTAAAACACTCAATGAATTATTTTATTTGTTAATGATTAAATTTT
Organism: Saprospiraceae bacterium; assembly: GCA_041392555.1. Taxonomy (GTDB): domain Bacteria; phylum Bacteroidota; class Bacteroidia; order Chitinophagales; family Saprospiraceae; genus JADJGA01. The sequence goes on from JAWKLW010000027.1 coordinate 16,820, forward strand.
TAACCATTTTAATGTTAATACCGTTAAAACAACATTCTTTTTACATAAATTATTATAAATATGCAACTTCATAAATCACCAATGTGTATTATTTAAACAAAAATACGAAAATATTATTAATCTGCATTTTATTGATTAAAATATAATTATTTATACATTGAAAAAATAAAACCGCAAAGAAATAAAACTTTATGCATTTATAATAGATAATTATTCACATATGTGTATTATATTTGCATTTTTAATTATTGAAATAATTATCAAAAATGGCTAGACCGAAAAAAGCAGAATAGTATTGACTCTCCTTTATATTCAGATTTCAAGCCTTGCAGGAATTAATGGAAAATATATTGAATCAATCAATTTGCAACTTGATGAATTTGAAGCATTTAGATTAGCCGACAATTTACACATGACACATCAGCAGGCAGCAGAAGAAATGGGGATATCACGATCATCATTTACAAGGCTGATTGAGAAAAGCAGGAAAAAGATTGCGGATTTCATAATCAATGGTAAATTTTTGACTATTGATGGTGGCAATATACACTTTTTAAAAAACATATTCAAATGTAATGATTGCGGATTCTTGTTTAAGACTACAATTGACTCTAAGATAGAAACTTGTCCTGAATGTAATTCAAAAAATATATTGAATATTGCCGGAGGATTTGGACATGGAGAATGTTGCAGGAAACACAGCAAGAGTTTACAATTATCATAAATTTAATTTCAGATGGCAGAGAACAAAAATTTTATTGTATTAGGAGGTGGATTTGCAGGAGTGGAGGCTGCAATAAAACTATGTCGATACGGGTATGATGTAACTCTGGTTTCGAACAGGGATTATCTATTCGTATATCCAATATCGATATGGATTCCAGTGAAAAAGAAAAAATTTGAAGATGTACAAATACCTCTTAAAAAATTAGCAAATGTTCATGGATTCAAATTGATTATAGACAATGTTATTAAAATAAACCATTCCAACCAAACTGTTGAATTATCTAATCAAACACTGGAATACGACTATTTATTTATAGCCATGGGTATGCACAAGGTGTACACCAAAGGACTGGAACACACATTTTCTATATGTGGCAATCCAGAAGAATCATTGGTTATTGAGGAAAAATTGGATAAATTGGTAAAAGTTGGGCATGGTAAAATCTCAATAGGATTCGGGGGAAACCCTAAGGATAAAACCGCTACTGCTGTGAGAGGAGGACCAGCTTTTGAAATAATTTTCAATATTAGTAATTACTTGAATTCTAAAAAAATACTAAATAAATTCGAGTTAACTTTCTTTGCTCCTATGGCAAGCCCAGGTAAAAGAATGGGAGAAGATGCCCTGAAAAAAATGCCAAGTTTCTTCAAAAAATATAAGGTTAAAACACATTTTGGTAAAAAAATATCAGAATTTCAACAAGATAAAATATTTTTTGAAGATGGATCAACAATAGAAAGTGACCTTACAATATATATTTCCGGAGGTGCCGGACATAAAGTTATATCAGAATCAGGATTGCCTGTGAATGAAGCAGGATTTATAAAAATAGATGAACAATGCAGGGTTGAAAATCATCAAAATATATTTGCAATAGGAGATATCGCTTCTTTGCCTACATTTGATTGGTCGGCAAAACAAGGTCACTTAGCAGAAGTAATGGCAGATGTAAGCACCTATAATGTTAACAATGAGATAAAAGGAAAGAGTGAAAGAAAAAGCTACTGGGACAAGTTGAGCGTAATTTGCCTTATGGATTCAGGAAATGGAGGAGCATTGATAAAAAGAGATGATAAAAGTAACTTTTTACTTCCATTACCAATTGTGGGTCATTGGCTTAAAAAAGCATGGGGGTTTTATTATATAAATTCTAAATTGGGAAAATTTCCTAATATATTTTAATATATATTGAAAAAACGATATAATTATGTCTTTATGAAAAGAATATTAGACTTTTATATAGATGGATTTAGGAATATGTCGATAACATCGAAAAAATTATGGTTAATCATAGCTATAAAATTAATTATAATGTTTGGCATATTAAAATTATTTTTTTTCAAAGATTACCTCAATGAAAGGTATGACAACGAAGAACAAAAGAGTGAATATATTATAAATGAATTAATTAACAATAAAAATTAAAGAAAATGGAAGCAATTGATACCTCCTTGGTGGATTGGTCTCGGGCGCAGTTTGCACTTACGGCTATCTATCACTGGTTTTTTGTACCGTTGACATTAGGATTGTCTTTTATAGTAGCATTTATGCATACTATGTATTACAGAACACAATCTGAAGAATGGAAAGAAATGACAAAATTCTGGATGAAACTATTTGGAATAAACTTTGCAATAGGTGTAGCAACAGGTATAATCCTGGAATTTGAATTTGGAACCAACTGGTCCAATTACTCATGGATAGTTGGAGACATTTTTGGAGCACCGCTAGCAATAGAAGGGATTTTCGCATTTTTCCTGGAATCCACATTTATTGCAGTGATGTTTTTCGGATGGAACAGAGTGAACAAAAAATTTCACATGTTGGCATCGTGGTTTGTTGCTTTTGGATCCAATATTTCTGCTTTATGGATATTGGTAGCCAATGGCTGGATGCAATCACCAACAGGAACAGAATTCAATATGGATACTGCCAGAAATGAAATGGTGAGTTTTTTCGATGTTGTACTCTCTCCCACAGCAGTGCACAAATTTTTACATACAGTATCCTCTGCTTATATAGTAGGAGCCTTATTTGTAGTATCGATAAGTTCATGGTTTTTATTGAGAAACAGACATATTTTGTTTGCTAAAAAAAGTATTGTAGTCGCTTCCGTTTTCGGATTATTAGCAGCGCTCTTCACAGCTTTCGCAGGCGACAATTCAGCTTATACTCTTGCTAAAGATCAGCCTATGAAATTGGCAGCTATGGAAGCTCTTATGGATGGAGAACGAAATGCCACATTATATGCATTCGGGGTTATCAACGACGAAAGGAACAATGATAACTTCACAGGAATAAGTTTTCCAAGTATGTTGTCTCTGCTAGCATTCAGAGATCCAAATGCTTTTGTCCCGGGAGTAAATGACCTCATAAATGGTAATGATGAACATAAAATACTCTCTGCTGATGAAAGAATTGAAAAAGGTAAAACGGCAATACAAGCCCTTAAAGGGTATAAAGAAGCAAAACAAAATGGTGACTCAGCAAGTTTGGAAAATCTGAAGGAAACATTTACTGAAAATTATCCACATTTTGGCTATGGATTTATTAAAGATAAAGAGGAATTGATACCAAATGTAAAACTCACTTTCTATTCATTCCATACCATGGTATTATTAGGATTGTTCTTCATAGCATTTTTTGCATGGTTATTATATTCAAGCATGAAAAATCAGGTGACAAAGTACAGATGGATACTTAAACTTGGAGTATGGTCACTGCTATTGGGATATATAGCATCAGAATTAGGCTGGATAGTGGCTGAAGTAGGTCGTCAACCTTGGGCAATTCAGGATATATTGCCTGTAGGTGTTGCCACTTCACATCTTAGCTCTTCATCAGTGCAAACTACATTTTTCTTATTTTTGATATTATTTACTGTTCTTTTGATTGCTGAAGTTAAAATCATGTTGACTCAAATCAAAAAAGGACCAAAACCATTTTAATCATGATGACATTAATAGCATATTCGACACTGCAGGCTTATTGGTGGATAATAGTTTCACTATTGGCTGCAATATTGGTATTCCTGATGTTTGTTCAGGGAGGTCAAAGTTTACTATATTTTATTTCAAAAAATGAAATTGAAAAGACATTAATTTTAAACTCTACAGGTAGAAAATGGGAACTCACATTTACTACACTTGTGACATTTGGTGGTGCATTTTTTGCATCTTTCCCATTGTTTTATTCCACAAGTTTCGGAGGAGCTTATTGGGTATGGATGTTGATTTTACTCAGTTTTGTCATCCAAGCAGTTTCTTACGAATACAGGACTAAGTTGAATAATTTCCTTGGAACCAAAACATTTGATATATTCTTAGTGATAAATGGAGTTCTTGGTACAATACTAATTGGCGCTGCAGTAGGAACATTTTTTACAGGTTCGGCATTTGAAGTAAACAAACTCAACATTACAGATATAGGAAATCCTGTGATATCACAATGGAAAACCAATACTCATGGTTTGGAAGCAGCGTTGAACATATTCAATCTTCTGTTAGGATTATCAGTATTTTTCCTCGCCAGAGTATTAGGATTGTTATATTTTATCAATAATATCGACAACAAAGAAATAGTAACAAGGTCAGCAAAAGACTAAAATTGGAAAGTGTATTGTTTTTGGTTTTCTTTCTAAGCTTTTTAGGAATGTTATTGACTAAAAGATGGTTTTGCTACCAATCCACAGGATGGCACAGTATTTGTGAACCATTCAAATATTTCAATAACTTGATAGCTATGCCAATTGTTTTAGTATTATTTCTATTAGGAGTTGTCGCTGTATTAGCGGGAATATATTTAGGAGCATTTAAGACATCATCAAAAGGTATATGGTATTCAGGAATAGGAACTATATTAGCAGTATTTTCATTATTTATGCTTGCCGATTCAATAACACAGCATTTTATCCATCAACATACGACTTGAATAGTTCACTGACCATTTACAATGCATCTTCCAGCGAATACACATTATTGGCTATGAGTTGGGTTTCGCTTATATGCCTTTTGTAATCGCATATATCTGGTACACATGGAAATCTCTTAACAAGACAAAAATAAGTGAAGAGAGTCTCAAAGGTGACCCAATGGCATATTGATTAAAAAATAAAATTGAAACACATGAATTATTTAGAATCTATAATATGGTTTATTACCTGCCTGTTTTGATAATAATATCATTTCAGCTGGTAAAATACTTTCTCAAAAAAACTAACTTGTATTGATAGTTAGTGCTTAAGATAGCTCAGAAATTCAAAGAAATATTAATACAAAGCAGCTTATTAAATTAATTTTTCGACATCGTCGATTATCATAGCTGCCAATTCCTGAGCTTTCTTTTCATCTGAACTCGGCATAAACCCTGAATATTGGTTCGGTATTAGATTTTTCAATTGTACCCATCCATCGACAAAATCAATTTTCAATCCATCTTCAGTATTTATTTCTGCACTTTTATATTTTTCGATGATTTTATTTAAGATATTATCTATATCGGTATTTGCTTTTAGCTGTATCTTATTTTTACTAATGACATAATCGGGATATTTTGATTTCAATTCAGTCATAGTAACACCACTTTCGCTAAGCAAAGAGAGCACAATAGCAATCCCTACAAGGGCATCCCTTCCATAATGCAAATCAGGCAAAATAACTCCACCATTACCTTCTCCACCAATTACTGCACCTACTTCTTTCATTTTCTCAACAACATTCACCTCCCCTACTTTTGATGGGAAATATGAATTTCCATAGCCGAGTGTAATGTCTTTCAAAGCTCTTGTCGAAGATAAATTAGAAACGGTATTACCTTTTTTCCTACTCAAAATATAATCTGCTGCAGCCACCAAAGTATATTCTTCACCAAACATGGTTCCATCTTCGCACACAAATGCCAATCTGTCAACATCAGGATCGACTGAAATACCAAAATCAGCATTATTACTGACAATAGCCTGTGATAATCCTATTAGATTAGCAGGAAGTGGTTCAGGATTATGAGCAAAATCACCCGTGATACTACCATTTAATACAACAACTTCACAATTCAATTTTTTCAATAATGGCACAACAGAAATAGCTCCAGTGCTATTGATAGCATCCACTACAACTTTATATTGTTTGTCTTTAATCTCTTTTTTTAATACATAAGGCAAATCCAAAATCATTTTGATATGCTCATCAATCATATCGTTATTCTGCTCATAGCTCCCTATTTTATCGACAACACAAAACTCAAAGCTATTATTATCTATCAATTGTAGAATTTCTTTACCTTGATTTTCAGATATAAATTCTCCCTTATTATTTAAAAATTTCAATGCATTCCATTCCTTAGGATTATGACTGGCAGTCAATATTATACCTGCATCCGCTTTCAGTTTCACCACGGCTATTTCCACTGTGGGAGTCGTGGACAAACCAAGATCTATCACATTTATACCCATTGACAACAATGTAGATATCACCAAAGAATTCACTATCTCCCCAGTCATTCTTCCATCTCTTCCCACTACAACTTTGGGAGTCGAAGAATCCGACAATAGCATTTGACCATAAGCACCAGTACATTCTACAATATCTACAGGAGTGAAATTTTCTCCCGGTTTTCCTCCTATAGTTCCTCTTATACCAGAAATAGATTTGATTAATGTCATTTATTTATTTTTTATATTTTGCAAAGTTAGCACCATATCTTGAATTACATCAAAATCACTGTAATAATATTCTCCTTGAATTTTTTCAGAAAAGTTATTTAGAGTATTAGCATCTTCAGTTTTCTTATATTTTTTTTTAGCAGAAAAATGAACTTCTTTGACATTAGTATATTCAATTATTTTCATTACATGTTCAGAATTAATTCCTCCACCTGCCATTATCATAATATCTTCTCCTGCTATATCTACCATTTTTGATATGGTATCAATTCCTTCACTTGCTGTCGTTGCTCCCCCAGAAGTCAATATCCTATCGATATTCAATGATTTTAAAATAGCAACACTTTTCATCAAATCCTTTGTCAAATCAATAGCTCTGTGAAAAGTAACCGACATAGGTTTAGCCATTTGCACAAGCGACAAAGTAATCTCTTCATCTATTTCATTGGATTTATTCAAAACACCAAATACAACTCCATCTACTTTTAAATCTTTACATATTCTGATATCTTCTTTCATTATTTCCAACTCATAATCAGAATAATAGAAATCACCACTTCTTGGTCTTATCATCACATTTAACTGAATTTCCAATTCTTCTCTGGCTTTATTTATCAATCCATAGGAGGGAGTTGTTCCTCCCTGAATGAGATTATCACAAAGCTCGATCCTATTGGCTCCGGCATTTTGTGCATTTATAGCTGAAACAATATCAGAAGCACATATTTCTAAAATTAAATTATCAATTCGCATCAGTAATATTACTTAAAATTTTCCACATCATACAAATGCATTGTTTGTAAAATATATTTAATTTATAATTTTATAAACTTCAAATTTCGGAAAAATTATATTAATGTGATAAAAAAAGCTCCTTTTTAATTTCAACTCAATATTTGGTATCTTTATCAAAACCTTTTCAAAGTTGCTATTAGATTTGCCGTTTGTGATTGCTGAATGAATGAGTTGGTGAGTTAATGAGTTATTGAGTTATTGAATGGCTGAATGATTGAGTTATTGAGTTAATGAGTTATTGAGTTATTGAATGGCTGAATGAATGAGTTGTTGAGTTAATGAGCTTGTCTGTCCTTTGACGGATTATTGAGTTATTGAATGGCTGAATGAATGAGTTGTTGAGTTATTGAGCTTGTCCGTCCTTTGACGGATTATTTAGTCAATGACTGAGTTGTTATATCGTCTTATTGAGATAAGTATTTTGCGTTTAGACCTTTCCTGAAAAATAATTTTTAGCTACGAAGTAGCGATATCATCAAAAAATGGGCAAAGCCCATTGTAATATCAAAAAAAAACTTAGCACTGAAGGGGCGAGATATTATTACTTTTTATTCAATTTATTTCGCTCCTTCAGAGCTTTTATTTCTTTCTTCTTCTATGAAAGGCTGATGCCCTTCCTTATTGGTATGGCTCTTTCAGAGCTATTTTTTACACTTTTTCTCAGGATTAATTTTAAAGAATTTACTTTATTTCACATCGTAATATCATTCCACTATTTTTTGTAAATTATTTATCAATTTTATTTCCCTGCTTTGTCACTTTCAAAAAATTAAACTATTATAAAATTATTTTTGTATTTTTGATTCATTAAGCTTTCAAAACCGATATTGATTCGTAAAATATGAAAAAATTTTTGTTTTTTAGTTTATTTCTACTTATTTCTATTGAAACAATATTTGCTCAAAACAAACAAGACTATATATTTCTTTCAGGATATGTTCATGGAAATGATTATTCAAACACATGGGGAAATAAAATGGACTTTAACAGTGGAGGCAAAATAGATTCTGTGGGATTAGGTGATGTAATAGCTTACGAAAACTCTTTGATATGTGACAAAAAAGGCAATTTGCTTTTTTATTTTGGTGGATGTTCAATAGTCGATAGTACAAACCACATTATGGAAAATGGTGATAGTATTAATTTCGGTACTGCCTGGATCAGATTTTGCAAGAATGGTTACAGGAATTACCCTGGAAATCAAAATTCAATTGTTTTACCTGACCCTGGAAATGTAAATAAGTATTACCTTATCCATAAAACTGGTGAAACATTGACTGACCCAAAATTCAATTCTTTTTGTGAATTAAAATACTCCTATTTAGATATGACAGAAGGTAATGGTAAAGTAATTGTAAAAAATAGAGATATTTTACCTGGTAAAAATTTTGTAGCAAGTTATGTTACGGCATGCAAACATAAAAATGGAAATGACTGGTGGATAATTCAAGCAGAAAATGACACTTCATTATTTTATACATTTTTATTAACAAACGATACAATCATTTTAGCAAATATTCAGATTTTGATATTCATTTTGATGTCTGTAACCAGTGTTGGACAAGCTGTTTTTTCTCCTGATGGGAGCAAATGGGTAATGTATGGTGATATTAATAGCTACAATCCCGGACAGGGAGGTTGTCTGGTTTTTGATTTTGACAGAGCATCGGGTGAATTAAGTAATATGCAACTCATAGAAATTATTATAGTGCCAGTGCAAATGGTGTCGCAATATCTCCAAATTCTCAATTTCTTTATATTTCTAATGGTTATGATTTGTATCAAGCAGATCTTACAGTTGATGATATTAACAGTTCGGTAGTGCATATTGATCATTGGGATGGCTATGCCGATCCGCTTTTCGGTACACTTTTCGGTATTTCTCAGCTTGCACCGGATTGCAAGATTTATATTTTATGTCCGGTACTAACAGGCATATGATAAAATCAATAAACCCAATGACAAGGGATTAGCCTGTGATTTCAGGCATGCCATTGAATTTCCTAATTTGATATATCACAATTCTATCACAAATTTCTCACTTCCGCATAGATGAAGAAAAACATCTGCGACTCTACAATCAATGTGATCCCTGATGAATATATGGTAAAAAGCTCCTATGGTGTGCTAGTGTATCGCCTAATCCTGCATCACAAAGTACAAATATCTATATCACTTCCGATAACTTCGAATATGGCAAGATCAGGGTTCATGATATAATGGAAATGTCCTGAAGTATTGATATTGATTCTGATAAGCCCACTGGAGTTGGATACTTCAGGTTTTGTACCCGGTGTTTATGTGGTGGAGTATGTGTCGTTTCTGAGTGAGACCGGATGTGGAGAAGCTGATAATTGCTGAATGATTGAGTTATTGAGTTATTGAGCTTGTCCGTCCTTTGACGGATTATTTAGTCAATGACTGAGTTGTTATATCGTCTTATTGAGATAAGTATTTTGAGTTTATACCTTTTCCTGAAAAATAATTTTTAGCTACGAAGTAGCGATATCATCAAAAAATGGGCAAAGCCCATTGTAATATCAAAAAAAAAACTTAGCACTGAAGGGCGAGATATTATTACTTTTTATTCAATTTGTCTTCGCTCCTTCAGAGCTTTTATTTCTATCTTCTTCTATGAAGGGCTGATGCCCTTCCTTATTGGTATGGCTCTTTCAGAGCTATTTTTTACACTTTTTCAGGATTAATTTTAAAGAATTTACTTTATTTCCCATCGTAATATCATTCCACTATTTTTTTTAAATTATTTATCAATTTCATTTCCTGCTTTGTCACTTTCAAAAAATTAAACTATTATAAAATTATTTTTGTATTTTTGATTCATGAAGCTTTCAAAACCGATATTGATTCGTAAAATATGAAAAAATTTTTGTTTTTTAGTTTATTTCTAATTATTTCTATTGAAACAATATTTGCTCAAAACAAACAAGACTATATTTGGTTATCCTGATATGATTATCAATATACATATAAAGCTACTCTGGGAAATAAAATGGACTTTAACAGTGGAGGCAAAATAGATCTTGTGGGCTTGGGTGATGTCATAGGTAGAGAAAATACTTTGATATGTGATAAAAATGGTAAACTGCTATGTTATTTTGGAGGATGTTCAATAGTTGATAGCACAAACCATATAATGGAAAATGGTGATAGTATAAATTTTGGCCTCATGGATAAGATTTTGTCAAAATGGGTATAGAAATTACCCAGGGACTCAAAATTCGATTTTTTTACCAGATCCCAAAAAAGATAAAGGCTACTTTCTGATACATAAGACAGGAGAAATAATAATTGAACCTGAATTCAATTCCTTTTGTGAATTAAAATATTCTTATATAGATATAACAGAAGGTAATGGTAAAGTAATTGTAAAAAATAGAGATATTTTACCTGGTAAAAATTTTGTTGCAAGTTATGTTACGGCATGCAAACATAAAAATGGAAATGATTGGTGGATAATTCAAGCAGAAAATGATACTTCATTATTTTATACATTTTTATTAACAAACGATACAATCATTTTAGCAAATATTCAGGATTTTGATATTCATTTTGATGTCTGGACCAGTGTTGGACAAGCTGTTTTTTCTCCTGATGGGAGCAAATGGGTAATGTATGGTGATATTAATAGCTACAATCCCGGACAGGGAGGTTGTCTGGTTTTTGATTTTGACAGAGCATCGGGTGAATTAAGTAATATGCAACTCATAGAAATTATTGATAGTGCCAGTGCAAATGGTGTCGCAATATCTCCAAATTCTCAATTTCTTTATATTTCTAATGGTTATGATTTGTATCAAGCAGATCTTACAGTTGATGATATTAACAGTTCGGTAGTGCATATTGATCATTGGGATGGCTATGCCGATCCGCTTTTCGGTACACTTTTCGGTGCTTCTCAGCTTGCACCGGATTGCAAGATTTATATTTCATGTCCGGGTACTAACAGGCATATGCATGTAATCAATAAACCCAATGACAAGGGATTAGCCTGTGATTTCAGGCAGCATGCCATTGAATTTCCTAATTTGATATATCACAATTCTATCACAAATTTCCCCCACTTCCGCATAGATGAAGAAAACATCTGCGACTCTACAATCACGTGGATCCCTGATGAATATATAGTAAAAGCTCCTATGGTGCTTAGTGTATCGCCTAATCCTGCATCACAAAGTACAAATATCTATATCACTTCCGATAACTTCGAATATGGCAAGATCAGGGTTCATGATATAAATGGAAATGTCCTGAAAGTATTGGATATTGATTCTGATAGCCCACTGGAGTTGGATACTTCAGGTTTTGTACCCGGTGTTTATGTGGTGGAGTATGTGTCGTTTCTGAGTGGAGACCGGGATGTGGAGAAGCTGATAATTGCTGAATGATTGAGTTATTGAGTTATTGAGCTTGTCCGTCCTTTGACGGATTATTTAGTCAATGACTGAGTTGTTATATCGTCTTATTGAGATAAGTATTTTGAGTTTATACCTTTTCCTGAAAAATAATTTTTAGCTACGAAGTAGCGATATCATCAAAAAATGGGCAAAGCCCATTGTAATATCAAAAAAAAACTTAGCACTGAAGGGGCGAGATATTATTACTTTTTATTCAATTTATTTCGCTCCTTCAGAGCTTTTATTTCTATCTTCTTCTATGAAGGGCTGATGCCCTTCCTTATTGGTATGGCTCTTTCAGAGCTATTTTTTACACTTTTTCTCAGGATTAATTTTAAAGAATTTACTTTATTTCCCATCGTAATATCATTCCACTATTTTTTTTAAATTATTTATCAATTTCATTTCCCTGCTTTGTCACTTTCAAAAAATTAAACTATTATAAAATTATTTTTGTATTTTTGATTCATGAAGCTTTCAAAACCGATATTGATTCGTAAAATATGAAAAAATTTTTGTTTTTTAGTTTATTTCTAATTATTTCTATTGAAACAATATTTGCTCAAAACAAACAAGACTATATTTGGTTATCCGGATATGATTATCAATATACATATAAAGCTACTCTGGGAAATAAAATGGACTTTAACAGTGGAGGCAAAATAGATTCTGTGGGCTTGGGTGATGTCATAGGTAGAGAAAATACTTTGATATGTGATAAAAATGGTAAACTGCTATGTTATTTTGGAGGATGTTCAATAGTTGATAGCACAAACCATATAATGGAAAATGGTGATAGTATAAATTTTGGCTCTTCATGGATAAGATTTTGTCAAAATGGGTATAGAAATTACCCAGGACCTCAAAATTCGATTTTTTTACCAGATCCCAAAAAA
>JAWKLW010000028.1:0-23413 GCA_041392555.1 Saprospiraceae bacterium
ATATCAGATTTGGTAATTAATAAATATCTGGATGAAGAAAGATTTACCAGAGCATTTATCAGAGGTAAATTCAGGATGAATAATTGGGGAAAAATAAAAATTAAAATTGCTTTAAAACAAAAACATATAAATGAAAAATTGATCAACTACTGCTTTGATGAAATTGATGATGATGAATACCACCGAGTTTTATATTCACTACTAGAGAAAAAAAACAGGGAATTGAGGTCTAATAATAAAACTGATAAAACCCAAAAACTTAAATCCTACGCTTATTCACGTGGATTTGAATATGAATTGATAAATGAAATAATATCCGAATTAGATAATTCTACCAAATAGAAAATTATTATTTCCACATACTCTCCCAATACTGAGGTTTTGTTTTTTCAGTTTTTTGTAACCAATAATCAGGAGATACAATTCTTCCATCTCTGGTTTTTAACTTTCTGTCATAAACCCAAATTGTAGGGTTAAAAACAATATCTGTTACCCCTAAATCAAAAGTATCGGGATCCTCCTCATTTTTCTTTTTATTTTGTTCTACCAAAACTGTAAAACCATTGAATTCAAGCAAATCTTTTAAAAAATCTACTCTCTCATTGGAAATAGCTTTCTCTACTATTGTAACTCTGGTATCAGATATTTCTCCAAATTGATGTTTTCCTGCAAAAGCCATTTTTATATTTTATTATTTATTTAAAAATAAAGTTACCAGTTGATTTATATATTCATATATAGGGCTGTAAAATCCAACAACCATAATACCTATAACCGGTAGAACAAGTCCAATCTTCATATAGATATCACTATTAAAATAAGGTATAGGATTGTCATTAGGTCTAATAAACATAGCCCTCACAACGAGTAAATAATAGTATAATGAAATTGTAACATTGATCACAGCTATAAATATCAACCAATAATATCCCTCACTTGCAGCAGACATAAATAAGAAGAATTTACCAAAAAATCCTGCTACAGGTGGAATACCTGCAAGTGAAAATAATGCCAGCATCATCAATATACTCAATAATGGATTTGTCCTATATAAACCATTATAATCATCGATATTCTCAAACCCTGTTTTGTTATATATAGCCTGTGCAACTCCAAAAGCTCCGAGATTAGAAAAAATGTAGGTCGCTATAAAAAATATCACTGATGTCATTCCCAATTGACTTCCTGAGATCATTCCCAATATCAAAAATCCTGCCTGTGCTATGGATGAAAAAGCTAAAAACCTCTTGATATTTCGTTGTCTCAATGCAAATAAGTTTCCGATAAACATCGTAATTATTGATAACATATATAATACTTCCTGCCATATATCGATTATCTGACGAGAGAAAGTGTACAGAATGAGCATCACAATGTTGATGAACCTTTAGAAATAACTGATAGAAACATAACTCCGATAGTGCTCCTTCATATACATCAGCAGTCCACAGATGAAACGGAACTATAGATATCTTGAATAATAAACCAACTATAAAAAATAAACCCAATATCATCAATGGTTCATACTTACAGCTAATGGAAAATCAGAAAAATATATACTTCCTGAGCCTGCATATAGCATTGATATACCAAACAAAGTAACTCTGATGTGATACCTGCTAAAATATGTATTTCAATCCTGCTTCATTTGACCTCTTTGAATGTATCAAAAGCAGCCAATCCTGCCACAGGAAGACTTGCCAATTCGATACCTATATAAAACATAAGAAAATTCCGCAGAAATCAAAAATACATACCGAGTAAAGATGAAAAAATAACATAAAAAACTCAGATACTCTATTACAATCCTCCATTTTTTCCTTTACCCATCCGGCAGATTGAAATAATATTATCAAAACTCCGACATTCAATATATTCTTGAACATATCGATAGTAAGATTTGTATTATATTCCTCCGAATAATGTTCCTTCCGTGATCGGAAACCTAATACAGTATGCAGCAAAAATAAGAATATACTTATATGTATGATTTTATCTTTTTTATCAAATAAAATTTCCGATACCAATATAATAAGGATGATAGCGGCAAGTATTTCATTTTGCATTATCGAAACAGATTACTCCAATTCATTTATCTTCTTTTTATTTTAATTTGCAAATCTTGTCATTATAGGAATCAACCTTCCCTTATAGTATCAGTAATCCAAATGGGAGCTATACCAATACCCAATATCGATCCCATCAATAATATTATTACAACTTTTTCAAACCACTTAACTTTGGGTAAATCATAAAACTCCTCATTCTTAACCGACCCCATAATATCCCAACAACTCTGAGTATATATACCGCAGTGACAACAATAGCTGAGGCAGCAATAATAGTAACATCTCATTCAGCAAGTGAGGATTTTCCCACGCACCAACGAAAATATTCATTTCAGCCACAAATCCACTTAATCCCGGCAATCCCAATGATGCTAATCCGGCTACCACATAAGTAGCAGAGATTATAGGCAGTATTTTCATCAATCCACCCATCTTATATATCTCTGTATGTGTTCTACCATATATCATTCCTTATCAACCAAAGAAATCATAGCTGTCATCAAACCATGTGAAATCATCTGCAATATAGCGCCTGTAAAGCAGTTTTAGTAAACATCATCAGTGTAAACAATATCAATCCCACGTGACTTACTGATGAATATGCATTGATATATTTCAGGTCTGTTTTTCTTATTGCCAAATGCTCCATAAATAACACTAAATCCAGTTAATACAAGAAATAGGTTAGCAAATATTGAGTCCCTCAGGCATAAGATATATAGCAACTCTGAATGCTCCATAACTTCCCAATTTCATCAATACTCCAGCATGCAACATCGAAACAGCTGTTGCTGATGCGTGACCATCAGGAGACCATGTATGGAATGGAAATAATGCTCCAAAACACCAAAACCTATAAAAGCAAATGGATAAAAGAATTTTTGAATTGCAAAAGGATAAGTTATCTGAGATAGTTCATGCATATTGAATGTATGTATCTTACAGCATTTGTAGAATAAAATAAATACCTAGAAGTGCCACCTGCAACAATGCAGAACTTCCCCATCAACATAAGTGTCAATTTCATAGCTGAGTATTCTTTTTTCCTGTTCCCCATATTCCTATCAGTACATACATCGGGATTACCGCTATTTCATAAAACACAAACATCGTAAATAAATCCTGAGCGATAAAAAATCCGAAAACTCCACTCGCCAGCAAAATCAAAAATATAAAAAATTCCTTAGCTAAATCCTTGACTTCCCAACTGGCAAATATCCTCGTAAAGTACAGTGTAATAGATGCCAATAATATCATCAAAACTCCTATACCATCTATAGCGACATAATAATGAATATTCAATGATTTAAACCACAATATAACTTCCGAGGAAACAAAAATTCATCGGTATTACCCATTTTTCTGGCGTCAAAATACATCCAAACAAGCACAACTCACCAGAAATTCAACTCCTGTTCCTATTACTGCTACTACTCTTGCCTGCTTATAACTTTTTGTAAATATTAAAAATAATATTGTCAAAAGCAGGAATTACAATCAATGATGTTAATATATTCATATCACTTCATAATTGATCGTTATTCCAAATATAAATAAAAATAATCGCTAATAATACAGCTCCTGTTACCATCGCAAATGCATAATCCTGAAGTTTTCCAGATTGCAACTTTAAGATATTTTGAAGTATTTTCAAGGGTAAAACCAATTCTGTCCATTGTTCCATCTATAACTTTAGTATCGAACCAAGTCCAACCGGCTGAAATAGTTCCAACATAATTTTTTTGGTTACAAACATATATATTTGATTCATATAAAATTTATTATAACTCCAGGTATATAATGCTCCAAATGTTTTTGAAACCTTATCCTCGGCAATTCATTCTTTTTGAAATACATAAGATATGCAACCACACCATACCCGCTATCATCACGATAATCCTGCAAGACTCCAGTTGATATGCATCTCATATCCTTCTCCGTGGTTGGGGAGACATAAGTAGCAAAAAAAGGATGGACATAGAAACACAAGCCCTGAAAATGCTGACAACACAGCTAATAGCATCAATGGAATAGTCATAGATAATGGTGCTTCATGTGGCTTATGATGATAGTCAGGATCATTGTACCAAAATATCCTGAAATAAAGCCTGAACATATAGAATGCTGTCAATCCTGCTACAGCCCATCCTATCCAAAAATATAATTTATTGTGCATATAAGCAGCATCTAATATGGCATCTTTACTAAAAAATCCTGCAAACGGAAATATTCCTGAAATCGCCAATGCTGCTATTAAAATGTAAATATGAGTGATAGGAAGATATTTTCTCAATCCTCCCATTTCTGTCATGTAATTACTGTGAAACCCAGTATGATATTAGCCCCCTGCTCCCAAAAACAATAATGACTTAAAGAATGCATGGGTAAATAAAGGGAACATGGATGCAGTAAATCCAAGACCATGATGTCCTTCGATCTCTGAGACACCTAAACTGCCATAATCATATATCCAATCTGCGACATTGTAGAATAGGCAAGTACCCTCTTTATATCCAGTTGTGTCAATGCTATTATTGCTGCAAACAACGAGGAAAATGCTCCTACCGCTGCTACTACAGGCAGCACCTGACCTCCATCGACACTATAAAACATTGGAAATAATCTGGCAACCAGAAAACTCCTGCTACTACCAATAGCCGCATGGATAAGTGCCGATACCGGAGTTGGGCCCCTCCATAGCATCAGTAGTATATGAATACGGAAACATCGCTGATTTACCGGGCACCACCAATAAATGCAAGTGTCAATCCCCATCCCATTACAGACAGACCCATAAACCTACCTGCAAAATTGGCAAAAGCTGAGCTATCCATATTATTTAATCTGATGAAATCGAATGTTTCAGTAAAATATGATACTATTAAAATTCCTATTAAAAGAAAAAATCAGCAAACCTGGTAACGATGAAGGCTTCTTAGAAGCCAAAATAGCACTTGGCTTTTCATAGTAGAATCCTATCAACAAATATGGATGAAACCCCTACTAATTCCCCAGAAAAATAAATTTGGAAAAGATTTGTTGCAAGTACCAGCTCCTAACATAGAAAATGCAAGAGGAAAGATATGTATAGAATTGCCAAATCCAGGCTCTTCTTTCATATATCCCAACCATATACATGAACTAAAAATGATACCGTACTCACTACGACGAGCATCATCACAGATATAGATTCATCAAAGTACCTATCTTAAATTGTAGTGTATCAGTAAAATTCATCCAAAAAGTATTTTGATCCTTTTTATCGGTTCAAAAACTTTATCGGCATTTTCTACAAAAAATAACTGGTATGCAGTATAATATGACAATACCAATGCTGCAAATACAGCAACCACACCTATAATTCCAGGAATAGGCTTAGGAAAGTTTCTGGCGAAAAATCCAAGAACCAGAAAACTAATTAATGGTATTAAATAAATCCAAAGAGTATATGACCAATCCATATTTATTTTTTTTCTTTTATTTTAATCTTATTACTTTCAGTGAAAAATTAATAGAAAACTAAAAGCTATTCACTTTTCACTTTTCACTTTAATATTTATACTATCTGCTTTCCAACATCAATGTTATTATTGATCCTGTAAAAGTCGATAACCATAGCTATAGCAATTGCCACTTTGCAGCAGCTATTGCGATAATAAACATACCAAACATCTGTCCATGCAGATTCTCGTGGATATAGAAATTTATTTTCATAGCAATGGAAACGATAGCTACTGAATTCAATATCAACCTATGGAGATACATAGTAATCAAATTTCTTCTTGTTATAAAACCATATATCCTATGAAAAACATCAGCGTGATACTATCAATATATCTGTCAAATTAATCTCAGCCATCATTATATTTTTTCTTATTTATTTTAATAATATCAATGTATTTTCCCTCTTAGCAACTACAATAGCTGCAATCATAGAAGAGTAATAAAATACTTATCACCTCAAAAGTAACAAAATATCCACCTTGTCCAAAATCTGATAATAATCCTCATCATTTCTACATCCTGACTCCTTTATCCAGATTTGTAGTTTCAAAATCCGTATTCAATAATACTGAAATCACAGTGACAGCACCAGCAGCACTTAATAATCCACCAAAATCACAGAAGATTTTGCAGGCTTCTATCTCTACCACCAATTTTATGTGTCAGCATAACTGCAAAAACTATCAGCGCCACAATTCCACCAGCATACACTATCAACTGAATACCCCCCATAAAGTTATAATTTATAAGAAAATATAAACCTCCCGAAGCAGTCAGTAATAATAATAAATATATCGTCGCTCCCTATCACTCAGCAGAACTGCCATAAGAGAAAACAACTATTATAGCAGAAAGCAAATAAAAGTTATTAATTTGAGTTCCTACTATTTTGTTATACCTTTTTGTAATTTAGAACCTGGTTTATTCAATACTCTTTGTCAATTCAGATCTGGTCACACAGCTGTTTCAAATTCATGATTCATCTTTATAGCCTCCGTAGGACAAGCCAAAACACAAAGATTACAGAATGTACACATACCTAGATGGTAAATATACTTATCCAGCACCTTTTTCTTTTTTCCTGTTTCTGGATCTTCTTCTCTGAATGAAATAACCTCTATTGATCCATTCGGACATACAGTCTCACAAGTCTGACAGGCATCACATCTCATTTCATTAACTTCATTATGAACCATATAAAGCTGTGCCCTGTATCTGTCAGGAAATGTTAAAGTATCTTTATTTTCAGGGTATTGTTGAGTAATTATTTCCTTGTAAGACCTCGCAAAGTGCTTACCTGTAATACTCATCCCTTTCCACAAAGAGATAAAACCATTGATAACATCCCTAAAATAATTATAAATCGCACTCATAATTTTATTTTTTTGTCACAATTTATTTCAATTAAAATATCCAACCCATTGTCACCATAAATGCCATAAGTATCAAATTCAACAAACTTAAAGGCAAAAGGTATTTCCATTCAAGAGTCAACATCTGATCTATCCTCAATCTTGGGAATGTCCACCTGAACCACATAATCAGGAATATGACAACTGTTACCTTAAGGAAAAACCAAATAATGCTCGGTATATAATCCATAATATTATTGAAAGAATCGAATCCCGGAATATGAATTGGTAACCAACCTCCCAGGAATACAGTAACTGCAATAGCAGATATAATAAACATGCTTACAAATTCTGATAGGAAGAAAAATGCAAATTTAATACCAGAATACTCAGCATGATATCCCGCTCCAAGTTCTGACTCAGCTTCAGTAAGGTCAAATGGTACCCTATTCGTTTCAGCAGTTCCGGTAATTATGAAAATAATAAAAGCGATAATCGCAGGAATATGACCTCTGAAAAGAAGCCATCCCGATGTTTGACTCATCACAATATCATCCATTTGCAAACTACCTGTGAGCAATACCATGGTCAACAATACCGATAATCCCAATGATAATTCATAACTGATAACTATAGCACCACTTCTCATAGCACCGATCATAGAGTACTTATTGTTGCTGGACCATCCGGCTATCAGTATTCCTATCACTCCAACCGATGAAACTGCAAGCATAAAAAACAAACCGATATTAACCGGATATGCATTTAGCCCCAAACCATAAGGAATAGCAGATAATGACATCAATACACCGACAATTAAAAAATATGGTGCAAGATTATAAAGGAAACTATCGGCTTTATTAGTTCCGACCAATTCTTTCAACAATAACTTCAAAGTATCTGCAACAGTTTGAAACAATCCGTAAGGTCCTATTCTATTTGGTCCCAACCTGAATTGAAAAAATCCTGCAATCTTCCTTTCAACAATTACCAATACCAATCCTAAGATGGCAAAAATGCTAAAAATACAACTGCAATTATTATCCATTCAACTAAAGATACACCTGTTGGTGATAAAAATCCTCCAAGCCAATCGTGAATTGCATTAGTCCATTTTGAAAAATCATACATAAACGATATGTTTATTAATTCTAATAATAATAATAATATTTACTCCTATCTGTCAATATCTGGAATCACAAAATCCAATGATGACATTATAGCTACCAAATCAGCTATTTTATGTCCTCTGGATATTTTATCCAATACCGATAAATTTGAAAATCCTGCAGATCTGAATTTAAGTCTGTAAGGTTCCTTTTTGCCATCGCTGACAATGAATACTCCAAACTCTCCCCTTGCTGTCTCAACTTTTTGATAATACTCACCTGCCGGTAATTTTATCAATGCAGGTACTTTCTCCCTGATAATCACCTTCAGGAATATTATCGATTAGCTGATCAATAATATCCATTGATTCTTCCATTTCCTTCATTCTTACCAAATATCTGTCGAACGAATCACCTCCGGTATATATAATCTCATTGAATTTCACCTTATCATAAGCACTGTAAGGATGTGTTTTTCTCACATCACAAGACACACCTGAACCTCTGGCACTCGGCCCCGAAACACCATAAGCTATCGCATCTTCTTTGGACATATATCCGATTCCCTTGTAGTCTTTTTTGAAAATTACATTTCCTGTCAATAAAGTATTGTATTCCGGTAGTGCTTTCCTAAAGTGCTTTATAAACTCCTTCACACGTTTTTGGAAATTTGGATGAATATCAAACATCACACCACCAGGAACATTATAATTCATTGTAAGTCTGGCAATTTACAGTTTCTTCCATGACATCATTGATCATCTCTCTATCTCTGAACGCATACATAAAGGTGGTCAATGCTCCTATGTCCATTCCCATTACTCCCCACCATAACTGATGCGAAGACAAACGAGTAAGTTCAGCTATTATAGTCCTTATATATTTCACTCTATCAGAAACTTCAATCCCCAATGCATTCTCAACAGCAAGGCATACAGCCTCATTATTCATGTGAGCTGAAAGATAGTCCAATCTATCAGTGAGGTGAACAATTTGTTTGTAAGTATCATGTTCGCACATTTTCTCAATAGACCTGTGAATATAACCGAGATCGGGATCAACTTTTTCTATAATTTCACCATCTACTAGTTAAAACAAGCCTCAATACACCATGTGCGGCAGGATGCTGAGGACCCATATTTATCAAATATTCCTCTGTTTTAATTCCCGTTTGGCTTACGTTTTGAATTTCCATAAATTCCCTTTTATTTTATTTAAAATGCAAAACTTAAAATATAAATCCTTTTTAAGGTGAACTTAATATTATACAAGCTTAATTTACATTTTTATTTTTCTTATATCATTAAATACTTCCTTTCTTAATTATAAATTACAAATTCTTATTTAAATATCAAATTTGCTTCATCGACATAATCCTTTCTCATAGGAAAACCTACCCAATCGTCGGTCATAAATAATCTACGAAGATCAGGATGTCCTTTGAATTGTATTCCATATAAATCGTATGCTTCTCTCTCCATGAAAATTGGCAGTAGGAAAGATATCCGAAACAGTATCAAGACTTGCATTTTCTTCCCTGTCTTCCGTATATGCTACTATACAGCCACTATATGTCTGTGAGAAGTGCTTTCAAGATGATAAAACACAGAAAAGTTTTTAGGTGCATTATCGACAGCAGTAAGACAAAACAGATAATCAAATGCAGTTTCAGCAGTATCTTTAAGTTTTGACAATAACTCTCTTAAATTTTCTTTTGGCACTACTATTGTCAAATATTGTTTGCCATCAGATTCAATTTGCAGATTATCGAACCAACCTGAAATCAAACCCTGCAGTTCACCATTATTCATTATCAATACTTTTTTATTGTTATTCAATTTTTAACTACTTCTCTCAAAATTAAAATGTAAATCGATGTTAAAACGAATTTTTACATTTTTAACTTTTAGCTCTTAACTTTTAACTTTTAACTTTTAACTTTTAACTTAATAGATTTCCCCTTCATCAAAGCCCACCATTGGATTTTTCCTACCACTATTTTTCAAAGTTTTTATCTTTTTCTGAAGTTTTATCATAGCATCCAGAAGAGCTTCAGGCCTTGGAGGACATCCGGGCACATAAACATCTACAGGTATGATATGATCTGCTCCTCTCACTACAGAATAAGAATTGTAATAAAAAGGACCACCTGAAACAGCGCAAGCACCCATAGCTACAACGAATTTTGGTTCAGCCATCTGATCATATAATTTTCTCAATGCCGGAGCCATCTTCACAGTGATGGTACCTGCTATTACTATGACATCAGCCTGTCGCGGTGTCGGTCTGGCAACTTCAAATCCAAATCTACTCCAATCGTGTCTGGCAGCACCTGTCTGCATCATTTCTATAGCACAACAACTTGTACCGAAATATAATGGCCATAATGAATTAGCTCTCGACCAGTTGATAATCTGATCTAATTTACCTACTACAATATTACCACCATTACCACCGGGGATAACCATTCCCGGAAATTCATCATTTGAATTATTATTTTTTGAATTTAATCCCATACCAATGCTCTTTTTTTCCATGCATAAATAAGTCCAAGTCCCAATATCACTAAGAAAACGATAGCTTCAACGAAAGCTATAGTTCCCATTTCCTTCATCACTACAGCCCAAGGGACTAAAAACACTACCTCCACATCGAATATTAAATAAATAATTGCAAACAAATAATACCCCACTTTAAATTGTATCCATGCATCTCCAAATGGTTCGATACCACATTCCCAAGGATCCAGTTTCTGAGGATTACTGGATTTAGGTGCCATCAATATAGGTATCAAAGTAGCGATAACTATAAAAAATACCCCTGTTACAAAAAACACTACTAGAGCTTCTGAACACATAATTCAATTTTTAAATTTTTAATTGTAAATTGTAAATTTTTTTATTTTACATTTTAAATTAATTCTCTTCAAAGTCAAAATGCAATTAAATGAAGTCAAAATGTAAAACGATAAAGTCAAAATGTAAAAATATACCATTCCAATTATTACATTTTAATTTATATTTTTCTTTGCTTATCATCAATCGTCTTAACACTTTTTGTAAAAATAGCAACCAACTCTCCACTTTCAGTCAATATCTCTTCAAAGTCACTCTTTTTTAAATATTCCTTTTTCTCCAAAATCTTTAAACAAATTTGACTTTCTCTTAATTCTTTCAAACAAATTTTCATTTTATGTGAAAAATCTTTTGGCGACTCAGCTGCCTGGGCTTCTCCATAATTAAGTGACGGTGATGTTCCTGACCTGATTAATTGACTTCCAAGATGTCTTGTTGAATAATTATCAGGAAGTTTTTCAACTAAATCCAGTATCATAACTGAAAACTCAATAAGCCTTTCCTCTAAATTAAAATCCTTTTTTACCTCCACTTTTACATTTTAAATTTAGTGTTTTACATTTTAAATTTAATTCTCTTCAAAGTCAAAATGTAAAAATATACCACTCCAATTTTTCTATTTTACATTTTTCATTTAACCTCATAGGTTTCCCCACTTGCGAACAGTTCATTTACTGATTTAAATGGAGATTTTTCTCTTATTGCCTCCATTCTTTCAGTACAGATTTCATTAACAGTTTTTGCAGGTACAGCACGAATCACTCCCACCACAATTGGCATTTCCAATTTTGCCAACATAAAATGCAATGTTGGATCAGGATTAGATGCATTGTGAACCAAAATATCATTTTCAGTATATCCATCTTCTCCAATTGTCACTACTTTCAATGAAAGTCCGTCCAGTACCAAACCTTTATTATTTTCTTTTCCGAATATCATCGGTTTACCATCTTCAACATATAATTGTGCATCATCTTTGACTTCTTTGTCGGTATATTTGTCAAAAGCACCATTATTGAAAATTACGCAGTTCTGAAGCACTTCAATTATAGAAGTTCCTTCAAATTTTTCTGCATCCACGAAGATTTTTGTTTGCAATTTTGTATCACCACCAGCTACTCTAGCAAAAAACTTGCTACCTGCTCCCAATGATAATTCTCCAGGATGAAACGGAGGTTGAATATTACCATAAGGTGAGGATTTAGTCTTTTGACCCAATAATGATGTTGGTGAAAACTGACCTTTTGTCAATCCATAAATCTCATTATTGAACATAATAAGATTTACATCAATATTTCTTCTTATCAAATGAATGAAATGATTTCCACCTATAGCCAGTGAATCACCATCTCCGGTTGCTATCCAAACACTGAGTTCCGGTTTAGCCAGTTTTACTCCTGTAGCTATGGCAGCAGCTCTACCATGAATACCATGAAAGCCATAAGTATCGACATAATATGGAAATCTTGAAGAACATCCTATCCCTGAAACAAAGACAATATCCTCTTTTTTCCTGTTTATCAATGGCAGGGCTTTCTGAAGTGAACGGAGAACTACATAGTCATCACAACCTGGACACCATCTGACTTCCTGATCACTTACAAAATCTTTAAATGTATATTCCGGAATATTTGAAAAAGTCATTTTATATATTTTTTTACTTATTGTTTAATAATTGATTAAATTTATTTGTCAATTCCAATACTGAAAATGGCAATCCCTGAATTTTATTATATTTATTGTATTCGAATTGTGGAAATTCATTATTCAAAATCAAATAGAATTGTCCTAAATTTAATTCACAAACTACTATCTTTTTAAATTTGCTAAATACTTCTGCGGTATTTTTTGGCAATGGATTGATATAGTTAAAATGAGCTAAACCCACTTTATGACCATTCTCAACCATAGAATTTACAGCAGTGAACAAACTACCATAAGTTCCTCCCCAGCCAACTACGAGCAAATCGCCCTCCTGTGCACCCTCTACTGTGAGTTCAGGAATATAATTTGCAACTCTGTTTACCTTTTCTTGTCTTATTTTTGACATCAATTGGTGATTTTCAGGATCCATGGATACATTTCCTGTAACATCATCTTTTTCCAAACCTCCTATTCTGTGTTCTAAACCAGGTGTTCCCGGAATTGCCCAGGTTCTCGCCAAGGTATCTGTATCTCTTTTATAAGGTTCGTATAGACCTTCCCATTCTTTAACTATTCTCGGAGTGATATCAGGCATTTCTTCCACTGTTTTCAGTTTCATGGAGCACTACCATTGGCGATATAACCATCAGTCAGCAATACAACAGGAGTCATATGTTCAGAGAAAGTTTTGAAGCTATGTAGGCATAATCAAAACAATTTTCAGGAGTACTTGCTGCAATAACAATCAATGGACTTTCTCCACTTCTGCCATACATTGCCTGAAGAAGATCAGACTGTTCTGTTTTAGTAGGCAAACCAGTAGAAGGACCTCCTCTTTGAACATTTACGATTACCAATGGAATTTCGGTCATAACAGCCAAACCCACAGCTTCTCCCTTCAATGCTAATCCGGGACCGGAAGTAGTAGTTATGGCTAAATCACCTGCAAAAGAAGCACCGATAGCTGAATTGATACCTGCTATCTCATCTTCTGCTTGGAAAGCTTTCACACCAAAAATGCAAATGCTTTGTAAGTTCGTGCAATATATCTGAAGCCTGGAGTAATAGGATATGAACCCAAAAACAAACTCAAACCGGATTTTTCAGCTGCTGCCATAAAACCCCAAGCTGTAGCCTGATTTCCATTTATAATCCTATATGTACCCGGTTGCATTTTTGCTGGTAACACCACAAGTGGACTTGGCATAAGTTCGAGTGTCTGAGCATAATTATGACCTGCTCTCAAAGCCTTGATATTAGCTTCAACCACTTTAGGTTTTTTACCAAATTTATCTTTTATAAATTGTTCTGTATGTTCCAATGGTCTGGTAAACATCCAATAAACCATTCCCAAAGCAAACATATTTTTACTCTTGTCTGCCATACTTTTTTCTAATCCTACTTCTTTTATTGCTTCAGCAGTAAGATTTGTAATAGGCGCCTCGATAACCACAAAAGATTCCATTTTTTTACTCAACAACGGATCTTCATCATATCCTGCTTTGGCTATATTTTTTGGAGTAAAATTATCGGTATCGATAATTATAGTTTTACCCGCCGGTACTGATTTAATATTTGTTTTTAATGCTGCAGGATTCATGGCTACCAAAACATCCACATCATCACCTGGAGTATGAATAGCATTTTCACCGATGTGTACCTGAAAACCAGATACTCCATAAATACTACCCTGAGGTGCTCTGATCTCTGAAGGATAATTTGGAAAAGTCGCAATATCATTGCCCAATAATGCTGAAGTAGAGGAAAACTGTGTTCCGGTCAACTGCATACCATCTCCTGAATCTCCAACGAATCTGATTACTACCTGTTTAAGTGATTGTTTGTTAAAATTGCTTTCGTTGCTCATAATTTGAAATAATTTTTAAAAATATATGCAAAGGTGCTAATTATATTTTTTTATACAATATAAATCCTATATTAATTTCAAAAATAATAAAACAATTTAGATTCCCTCTAAGTTTTTTGAAAAAAAATTGTATATTTTTTTGATTTTTATAATTAATTTTAAATTTGCATTTTAATTTGATTTATTAACTCATTTAAAATTATAACGGATTATGGCTATAATTATAACTGAAGATTGCATAAGTTGTGATGCTTGTATATCAGAATGTCCTAACAATGCGATCTACGAACCAAGTGAACCTTGGAAACTAAGTGATGGTACAGCTTTGGAAGGTGATGTTACATCTCCATCTGGCACATCTCTTGATGCTGATGAAGAATTTGATGCAGTATCTGATGATGTATATTACATTGTATCTTTGAAATGTACTGAATGTAAAGGTTTCTTTGATGAACCACAATGTGCTTCAGTTTGTCCTGTTGACGCTTGTGTTCCTGATGGAAATAATGAAGAAAGTGAAGATGCACTTATGGATAAAAAAGCTTGGCTTCACGGAGAATAATAATCTCAAACAATTGAATAAAACTAAAAAGCCCTGCATGATTTTGTGGGGCTTTTTTTTGTTATCATCTAAAAAATGTTTTATTTTATAAAAAAATCATCAATAAATGAAAAATATCGCCATATTAATTTTATTTTTTTTAGTAATTAATACTATCAATGCTCAAAAAGTATTTTCCACTAATTATCCAAATCAGGCTGATATAAAAGTATATGTTGTGGATTATCCCAATCAGGCAGACCTGAAAGTCTACAAAGTTAAATACAGCAATCAGGCTCAAAATAATGAAGGCTCATGGTTTTTCACACAATACAGGAATCAGGCTGACAAAAAAATATACTTCGTAAAATATCAAAATCAGGCAGACCTTAAAATATTCTTCGTACAATATAAAAATCAAGCCGGCTGGAATAATGTGTCAAAGAAGTATTTGATGTATTAGTTTAGTTTTACACTATCTGAAATTTCAAAGCACAAAGATTCACTATCCGATATTTTGCCAAAAACTATGTTTATGGAGAGTACTCTTTGATTTCCAGTATTGTTTTAATTGTTCCTTAGTTAAATCTTTTATCTCCATATTTATTTTATCTCTGATTTGTCTCAACTCATCAATTAATGATATTTCAGCTTTTTTTTCTTTTGATTTATTCATATTCTAAAATTTCTCTAGGTGTTCTGATTTCTAATATTTTATATCCAAATTTATAATTCACTGCATTGTATCCACGGATTCTGTTAATGTTCACAATATGTTTGAAGTTCCAACTAACAAGAATATCTGCATTGTTCAAAGTAGCTAAAGCAATGTGAGTACAATCAGCTCTGCTGCTTTTTCCGACAACATTTTCAACTAAATATTTTTATATTTAATGTAGTTTATCTATTAAATTTATAAAACAAATATAAATATTCTTTTTCTTTTCACTATTTTCATTAATTTTTATTGTAAATTTCAAGTCTTGTTCTTCTTCATAATCAGGAGGTTTGGGATATATCAATAATATGGTATCCCCCATATTTGAAGTTTTAACAACTTCAAATAAATATTTTAATAAAAATAAACTGTAACTAATTGATAATAAGTTGTATATTTGTGCGAAGTTATGGATTTGTCAAGCTACCGATCACTATCGGTATGACGGAAACTTCATACAGTGGGTAATTTTATTTCAGGAACGGGTATTATTTTGATTTAACCCGAAAAATTCATGTTTTTAACTTTGTGTATATACAAGGCATCGAAATGTGCGGATATAACCTTATATTTCAAGCCTAATTATTCGGGCTAATTAATATTGAAACTTCAATCATGAATTCCGTTTTGGTACCGATGTTGCTTAGGCAAAACAATTTATGCAAATTTACTATCAATTATCATACTTAACCTTTTAATTTGGCATTACGAATATTCGGTAATAAATCTAAAATATTGGTTTTCTTGATTGAATTTAGAGCTTTTTCCAAAAAATTACCACTTTTCCAATTCAACTCTCCACTTTTCCAAACGAACTGTCTACTTTTCCAATTTAACTGTCTACTTTTCCAAACGAACTGTCTACTTTTCCAATTTAACTGTCTACTTTTCCAAATGAACTCTCGACTTTTTTAATTCAACTGAGCACTTTCTCAATTTATCTGAGGCATTTGAAATTTTTACTTTTGGGGTTTCTCTATGGATATTTTGGCGATGATTTTTGGGATTTGGGGTTTGAAAGTATTCTATGAGATTTTAATTTTAACAAATATTTAATAGAAAAAAATAAAAAAAATTTTTTAATTTAATAAAAATCTATTATATTTATAAATTTTCCAAATATTTTAATAGTTTATAATCAAGCAACAGATAATTTAATTAATTTTACATAAAATTGGTGATTAATTGAGGAATATTTTTAAAACCACAATGAAATGATGTTTCATAAATACCAAGACTTTTTTCTGAAAATTGCTATTGCTATTATATTAATATATGCTGCTACTGCAAATCATCAAATTGGATATTATACTTTTGTACGGTGGTCTGTTACTGCCGTTTCAATCTATTTTGTTACGAAATATTTTAAAGAAAAACAAAATGGATTAGTGATCTTGTTTAGTATATCTGCGATCCTATTTAATCCACTTAGGCCCTGTTGGTTTCAAAAGGAAACTTGGCATTTGATTGATTGGATATTGGCAATATCAATTCTATCAACTATTTTATTTGATAAAAAAATAAGATAACAAAACTGATAATTTAACAAATGAAAGATTACAAAGAATATCGACAAAAAGTAAACGAAGCTGGGAAAAAAGCTATCATTGAAATGGGAAAAAATCCACTTACACGTGAGCAATCAATAGAAATGTTCAGAAGTAATAAAGAATTAGCATTAAAAATGCGAATGGAAAGAAATGCAAGTAAAGAAAACAACTAAATTTACAAAAGCCAACTTCTATTTCCAAATAGGAATGTAATTAAAATATTGTATGGAATGTTTTTATAAAAGTTATTCCCTATCAATTAATCAAAATAAAAAAATTATTCTATTTCAAATATTTTTTGAACCCCAATCAATTCTCCATATCCGACAAAATTCTCAGAATCTTCTAAACTTGCACTACATTCTATATACTCATCAAAATCACCTTCATAAACATCATATTCAAATAATACTTTTTTAATTTCATGGATTTTAACTATAAAAATATATTTATATGATAAAGAATTTTTATCCTTTTTATTTATTATTTCCTTCCAAATAGTTGGGTTAGAAGTAGCTAAATTAAAATATATATTTGGGGAAGCATGACACTCTGTTTTAAGATAAACAATAGAATCTATTCTGAATACATCTATTAATGTCATATCTTCAATTAATTGAATACCGGAATTAATAATTGTATCATATTCAATTGAAAATTCATAATTCATTGTATCCCAACAATATTTTATTTGGTACTCATCGACAATTTTTTGAATTTGCTTTTCTTCAAACTCCTTATTAACATTTTCGATTCTTGTTCGATATTCTTCCTGTATTTCTCTTTCTGTTTTTTCATTATTATAACAACCAATAAGAAAAAAGCTTAAAAAAATAAAAATTAATTTGTTCATATATAGCTGTTTTATTTATGCTGATAACATTTTTCTCCTTTTTTAACTTTCCTTTTGCAAGTACCTCCTGATTTTGTTCGAGCACCACAATAATATACGGATGAACTATTTTTGATTTCCTTTATTTTTTTAGTTCCTGAATTTTGTTCTGTGTGTTGGTAACAATAACCGTTTGCCAACGATGTCATATGCTCGCATCTATTACCAGATTTTGTAATTCCTTTGCATTGAACGGTTTTTGCTTTTCCAATCGGTGTGGCACGTGGTCCTTGGAAATTTATTTTATTTTTTACAGGTGGTTTGCAGATTTTACAGGGAGTTAAGTGATATTTTTCTATCTCTTCAATACAAATTAATTCATTAGACACATTTTCTACCATTTTGCAAGTTTTCAGATGGTATCTTTTGCCTGATGGTGTTTTATATACTCTTTGTGAAATCGCAGATGAAAATGTAATAGCAGAAATTATTATAATTAAAAAACTTTTATACATAATTTTAAGTATTAATTATTATCCTCATTTAATGTTAGTGCCAGGGCTTCCTCAAACCTGTTTTCGAATACCAACTGCTCAAGCTTTTTTACCAATTCCGGTTCAGTCCAAATCATCCATACATGATAAGAAGCTAAGGCAGTACCGATATACTTGCATTGTTCCCATCTGCAATGAATTGAAAATTTCTTGTTCTTTACAAAATATTTATCAAATTTGTTACCTCTTGGGATCAAAATCAGAGGGTTTACAATAGCTGAAAAATAATCTTCCGTAATGACAATACTCTCCAAGTCAGCTATAACTAAATTCCTTTCATAATATATTACCTTATCTTCATATAAATTTTGAAAATGAGAGCGAAATAGATACTTCTTTGAATTCATATTTTCCAATTCGGTCATATTATTACAAGTAGTTATAAATAAATAAGATATAAAAATATACAATAATTCTTTAAAAATAGAGCTTTGTAATGTTTTTTTTCATATTTTTAAAAAATAGAATTTAGTTATAAGTATTCGGCATTTTATCAACTATTGATAATGAGAACTTTAAATAATAAATTTTATAATTTATTTTTACCAAAGTTTGAAAAATTATTTCAATCATGACAAATAAGTACTTAATATTTAATGCATTTTTAAGGGCTTCCATAGCAATAGGATTTTCAATTATTTTGTTATTGTCATGTCGTGAGGATCCCAAATCTACAAATGAATTCAGCAAACAATATAATGCTACTGAAAGTAATTATTCGACAAATGATGAAGATATACAAAATGAACAAGAAGTAAGCTCGGATTGTAATAATGTGCCTCATATGTTTCCCAATTTCAAATATGCTCAAAATTATATCCGAAGTTTGGATTGGAATTTAATTGATAATGTAAAGTTTGATGGGAATTCCTGGATATTAGGTGCAGAATATTATTCTTGTGATGAGATAACAGGTTATTTTATTATTAAGGCAGCCCATAAAAGTTATATCCATGATAGTTTGGAGGTTGAACTTTGGAATAGATTCAAAAAAACTTCTGAACCCGGAAGGTATTATAACAATTATTTGAGGGGGAAATATCAAATGTATGACAGGATCGAATGAATTGGAGCAGAACGAAACAGTAAATAATATTCAGAGAATCAAAATAACAATAAGTATATGGATACCAAAGACATAAATTTAGATTTTTTAGACAGTGATTCTGAAGATGATGATCAAAAAAATGTAAAAAAAAGATGGAATTAAAAAATCCATAGAAGAACTAATGGAGAAATTAAAATCAAAAATTTTAATATATGAAAATCAAGATGAAATTAATTTCCAAAAAAAAGATAATTATACTCCATTTGAGCTAAAGACGGATGAAGTAATAACAGAAGGTGTTCCAATGTTTCAAAATGAAACATATTCAAAAGAGGATATATTAAATGTTGTAAAAAATCAACACGCAAACTAATAACTATTGCAAGAACTTACCCTGAAAGATTTTTATTCTTTAAAGTGATTGAAGATGAATATGGAAATTATCTAAAAGAAGGACGTGAGAAATCAAGAGAAAATATTGTTTTTCCAATTATATTTTTCAGAGGAAATAAATCAGTTGATGATATTTTTAAAATGGCAAAAGATATATTAATTGAAGATGCGAAAGATGATAGCTTAGATACATGTTATCAAATGTCAATCTATCAAGATGGAAATGAACTTGATGTGATTAATGGATGTGTTGAAAGTTGCAACGCATTTAATTAAATTTGAAGATAATGGGAATAATTATAAATGCTGGAAGTGAAAACAAAGGAGGGATATATGAGCAAGCGGAAATAAATGCTAAAGAATGGTTAAAATCAATATATGATGAAGGATTTAAAGATGTAGAAATGAAATTTATTGAAAGTCATAAAGATGGAGACTGGTTATTTTATTTTATTCATTTTATAACTAAAAAAGTTGCAACTCTTGAAATACATGGTTTCACGGAGGAGGAATGTAAACAATTTGTATTTCATCCGAGAGTGTATTGGAATGGTTCTTCAACTTCTAATCCTAAAATTGAAGATTGGTTGAGTGTTGGATTTAAATTTTAATTAGACTATTATAACAAATAAAATAATTGATAATGAGAACAATTTTTATAATTACATTAATTTTTTTAAATAGTTTCATTTTTGCACAAAATGCTAATTTTGAGTGTTTTGAATATGAATTATTTGTAGAAAATAAAATTACAAATAAATTTGATAAGATTTCCGAAAAAATAGATTATTCAATGTTTTCTATTAATGAACAAAAATAATTCATACCGGAGATAAAAAAGATGTTTATTTTATTACTAAGGAGGAAGATATTAATTTAGGATATTATGTTCATTCTTTTTTTGCAATAAATAATGGGACTGAATTTTTATTTGCCTTTGATTTGGATAAGAAGTTTATTAATATTATTTTTGTGGACGAAGATGATGTAACATATCTTTTTAGATATTATTTTAAATGATTTTGCTTTTATAATTGTAATAATTCGGAAATTTCGAATTATTACAATTGCCGAGATTGTAAACATAGATAGAGATGGGAATATGGGAGTAAAATTATACAATATTTAGGAGTAAGAAAAAACAATAGAACAGACAACAAATTATTAAAAATGAAATCATTAAATTCAATTAATTTTTTTAGACTTATATAATCAAAAATTTCAAAAATATTTTATAACCGCAAAAAGTTATATTTTTATGAAATGGTATTATGGTATTTTATCATTATTTATAATTGGAATAGTTTCACATATGATGATAATTATATTAAGCAAACTTATTAGTTTAATAAAAGCAAATGATGAATCTGAAAAAATAATTTTATTAAAATTAATCGTTTTAACTTGTTTGAGTATTGTAGTTTTTTCAATCTGGGCTGGATGCGCAAAAGAATTAATAAATATTATTAATATACCATTTAAGATTATAAAAATTTTTATAATAGGACTATTATTTGAAGCAATTAGTGTCTCCTTGATTCGTGATTACAATTCTACTATAGGTAGTTTATCAATTTTAAATATTGAAATAGAAGAATTATCTGAAGCATTATCTTTAGGTATAGTAGCAGGAATGCTTTTATTTTTAATATTTATTTTCTTTGATAATTTACATAATATCATTTTGTTCAATACTCCAAAAGAAATAATTGACCTATTACCTTTTAGTTAATTAAATTATCAACATTACAAATATCAGAAAAAAAATCAAAACAACTAATATTAATAAGGATAGTAAATGAAGGACTGGAAAAATTATCAAAAGAAAGTGAACGAGGAAGGGAAGAAAGCGGTAAAATCAATGCAATCGCAACCATTATCACAGGAGGAATCCATCAAAATGTTCAAAGAGAACAGGGAATCAGCAATCCGAATGCGTACAGCCAGATTAAACAGTTAGAAGAAACTGCATTAAAAGAATATGCTAAAGACGATAATAAATTATTAGAATTACCAAAAAAAGCATTATTAGGAGATGGAAATGAAAGCGATGTATATGAAAATGAAAATCCTAATCTTGTAACAAAAGTAACAGTTCCGAATAACTATAATAGTTGGTTGGAAATGTTTGATAGTATTGCAATTCACAACAGTAAATATCCGGAAACTCAAATAACAATAAAAGGTTTTACAGAAAATAAAGATGGTTAATTTTCTTTAATAACAGAACAAAGTATAAATAAAGGCAAAACTCCATCTTTTGAAAAAATAAATGAAGATTTCTTAAATAAAGGATATTAAAAATATCAGGAGAATATAGAGATGGTCGTTATATTCATAGAGAATCCGGAATAGTATTAGAAGATGTAGATGGAGAAAGTCTTTCTAATTTGCTGTTTGATATGGCAAAGAGTACATCACAAGATGCTTTTATTTTTGAAGAAAAAAGTGAAATACAAGGGCGTACTCCTCTAACTGAATTTACAGATGATGGATATATGCACTATCCTCAAATAAGAGTTACTTTTGATGGTCAATTATCAGTAAAAGAGAAAGCAAATATAGCTAAAACTTTAAAAGATAATGGAATAAATGAATTTAGCATAGATGGAGATTATTTTATAGTATCAATAATAGATTTTAATTCAGAAAATTATGAACAAAAGAAACTTTACTACGATGAAAAACAAGATGCCATTACAACCTTATTCGGCAGAGAGGGAGGCGGAATTGGAACAAATAAGACTAAGAACATTCAGGAGAGCATTAGGAAATCCCAATATGTCGGTGCAAGAAATGAGGGAAATGAACAATCGCAAACAAGAGAATACGATAAACGTAACCTTTTTGAAAAAGGGGGAATAAATGATGTAAGTGTAGATATAGAAAGTGGAGATGTTCAGTTCCAAAAAGAAGATTTAACTTATGATATAAACGGAGAAAAATTATCATTAAATGAAATTAAAAACTTAGCAGATGAAATTACCAAAGGCAACATGGATATTAAACGACTTCCACAAGAAATCGAGCGAGGAAGGCGTCAAGCTGGTAGAAGAAATGTTGAAGCGACCATTATCAGTGCAGCAGGCGAAGCAAGTAGTAGCGAATTTTCAGAAAAACGTTTCAAAAACCAATCGGAACGATTAGAAGAATATGCTAAAGCAGAGGGTATTTGGTTTGAGGATTATAAAACAAGATATGGTGAATTTATAGGTAAAGGAGAGGATTGTTGTGAATTGCTTTCAAATTTGTATCTTTGAAATATAGTTTTATCGGTGAAGTCGTCTTGGGAAGCTTGGCTGCATTGTTGTGAATTGCTTTCAAATTTGTATCTTTGAAATATAGTTTTATCGGTTTCCAGGTTGTTTTGTTTCTCT
>JAWKLW010000029.1:0-23031 GCA_041392555.1 Saprospiraceae bacterium
ATCTGACTGTTATTGAGAGATAATTCCAATTGTCCGTTTTTATTTTCTATTATAAAATCAGGAACAATATAATCTATTTTGACATCGACAGCATTGGAAAAACCACTTGCTGGCTTAGGGTTCAATTTCAATATTTCATCAATAGCTTCCTTCAATTCATCAAGGCTAACCATCAAATTTTTTGCTAACTTCGAATAGTGCTTTTTTGTAAAAATATCAAAATGATTTATAAGAATATTTAGCGCTAAAGTTTTTGCTTTAGATACTGTATCGGATTTATCCATACTATCCTTAAGCTGTATTATCAGTGTTTCCTGCAGATCTTTTGCGGCAATTCCTGGAGGATCAAGTCTTTGAATTTTCTCTATCATTTCCTTCACTTCGTCATAATCCACCACCACATTATATAGGAAAAGAATATCATCGATAATATCTTTTATATCCCTGCGCAGATATCCATCATCATCGATAGTTCCGATTATCTGGTGAGCTATTATCTCTTCCTCCTCCGACTCCAATCTCAAATGACCTATTTGCTTTTCAAGATGCTCTATCAATGATTCAAAATTAGCAATAGGATACATATTTTCTCCAGGGGCATCTTCCTTGCTTTCAGATAATCTATAAGAACTCGGATCATCTTCGATATATTCATTTATATAATCATCGAGTTCAAACTCATCACTATTTTCATTGGCATTATCAGAAACTTCAAATTCATCATTTTCTGAACCTTCCATCTCATAATTATTGTCAGAATCGTCATCCTCTTCGAGAGCAGGATTACTTTCCAATTCTTCCTTTATCCTCTGAGCCAATGAAATTGAAGGCAATTGAATCAACTTCATCAATTGCATTTGCTTCGGAGAAAGTTTTTGTACTAATTTCTGACTTAATTTCTGCTTTAACATATTTATATAAACAGGAATATACTCCTTAAAAAATCCTTAATTAAATTTATACTTTCAAAAAAACACAAAATATTTCGATGCAAAATTACATTATGTTTTTTTATAATACAAATAAATTTGAATTTAAAAGTTTTATATATTACCAGCTCGTTTATAAAAATAAAAGATAATTTGATTATAATTGTATTATTACTGTTTAAAAGTCAATACATAAGTAAATGTCATAAATTTGGATAAAAAAAGAAAATTTTTTTACATTTGTGTTTTAAAATAATTTAACTATGGGAAAAGGAGACAAAAGAACCAAAAAAGGAAAAATTAATAAAAGTTCTTACGGAAAAACAAGATCCAAAAAAAAGAAAAAATAATTTTTCATAAATTTCCGGCTAAAATTTAATCATAACACAGATGTTGATTAAATCTGAAGGTATCATTCTGAAATCAGTAAAATATTCAGAATCGAGTCTTATTTTAGATATTTTCACTAAGGAAATTGGTCTATCGACTTATATAATAAGCGGTATCCGAAATACTAAATCCAAAAGTACCGAAGCCAATATTCAGGTGGGCAGTATTTTGGATTTAGTGTTGTATGATAATGAAAATATCAAAATCAACAGAATCAAAGAGGTAAAAACCAATTTGCAATACAATAAGTTGATTTTCGAAATAAAGCGGTTTTCTGTAGCCCTTTTTATCATCGAAGTGATAGGAAAATCCATTAAAGGCAGGGAAAAAAACGAACAATTGTATCAATTATTAAAAGAATCCTTGATTTATATCGATAGTACTGACCAAAGTTTAGCTAATTTTCACCTTGTTACTTTGTGTAAAATATCATCATTATTGGGATTTGGCCCAGAAAACAATCTTGATAAAATAAATATATATTTCGATCTCAGAGAAGGAAAATTTGTCGATTTATTACCGCATTACTCAGAATATCTCAATAAAAATGAATCTGAATTTTTTAGTCAAATACTAAGTTCGGAATTGTATAATTCACATGAAATAAAACTATCCAAAGAAATTAGAAATAAGATTTTGAATGATATAATTATCTATTTTGAAATTCACTCAGGTAAAATAGGAAGATTAAAAACTTTAGAAGTATTTCAAAGAATTTTTAATTAATATTTTTTTCATCTTCTTTTTATAATTATTAATTTAAAAAATTAATTTTCATAAGGAAAATCAAGAAATAATTTTTCAATAAAAACATAAAAAGAAAAAATTAAAATTAAAATTTTAACATTTTATAGTGCATTATTTGATCAAGTTATTAATTTAGTATTTTTAAAGCACAAAAATAATAGAATATGGTCTTTTTGGAATTTGAAAAACCATTGGAAAAGCTTCATGAGCAACTGGATAAATTAAAAAAACTGGATGCAGAAGGAGAATTGGATATGTCCGATAAAATAACCGAAGTAGAGAATATGATTCAAAAAAAATCAAAGGAAATATATTCTAATCTCTCAGGTTGGGAAAGAGTTCAATTATCACGACATCCACAACGTCCATATACTGAATTTTATATCAATCATATCACCAATAAATGGATAGAATTACACGGAGACAGATATGTCAAAGATGATAAAGCTATTATAGGTGGAATTGGAAAAATAGGATATCAAACAGTAATAATAATCGGTCAGCAAAAGGGTGAAAATACTAAAATGAGACAATACAGAAATTTTGGTATGGCTAATCCGGATGGATACCGCAAAGCATTGAGATTAATGAAAATTGCTGAAAAATTCAATTATCCCGTCATTACACTCATTGACACTCCAGGAGCTTATCCCGGTCTCGAAGCAGAGGAAAGAGGTCAGGCTGAAGCCATAGCAAGAAATCTCTTTGAAATGGCAAATCTCAAAACACCAATCATCACTTATGTCATCGGAGAGGGTGCCTCAGGTGGTGCATTGGGAATAGGTATCGGAGACAGGGTTTTTATGTTTGAAAACACGTGGTATTCCGTTATTTCCCCTGAAAACTGCAGTACCATACTTTGGAGAAATTGGGACCATAAGGAGGAAGCAGCGGAAGCTCTCAAACTCACTCCCGAACACATGCTGGAATTCGGTCTTATCGATGAGATTATTAAAGAACCACTTGGTGGTGCTCATAATGATCCGGAAAAAATGGCTAAAACACTGAAAACTCACGTGGCTAAGCAGATCAAAGAATTATTGGA
The DNA here is from genome assembly GCA_041392555.1 of Saprospiraceae bacterium. Lineage (GTDB taxonomy): Bacteria > Bacteroidota > Bacteroidia > Chitinophagales > Saprospiraceae > JADJGA01. The sequence goes on from JAWKLW010000029.1 coordinate 3,112, forward strand.
AATCAATACTCCAGATTTGATTCACCAAAGAGTAGAAAGATATAAAAATATTGGACATTTTGAAGAAATCAATTTAAATCAATAATATAAAATTTTTTTTCCTTGGGATTGGGTGATAAAGTATATGACAGAGAGCTAAAAAAAATATTGAGAGATCAAAAAACTCAAAATATACCCCATATCAACCCTTCCAAATCCTTTCTGATTTTATTTGAAGGATCGGAGGAAAGTGTTTTAAATGAAGTGGTGAGTTTTTCTGAATATCTGAAAAAATATGGTAAGAAGGTAAAACTATTATCATATCTGGATACAAAAGGAGAATTGATAGATTTCGGAATGGCAGTGTACAATAGAAGCTCGTTAAATTGGTATCAATTTCCCAAAAAACATATTTTTGACCTTCTGAAAACATCGGATTTCGATGTGATGATAAATTTGAATTTCAACGACAGAAAACATCTGCATGCTTTGGCTTGCTCGGCAAATGCAAAATTCAAACTCAGTTTACCTACTACAATCGAAAATAACTTTACTATGATTATCGATACTAAAACCAAGGATAATATGAGGGATATACTCGATGAGATATTAGTTTATTTCGACATCCTTTCTATCTAAATTTCAATCCAATCTGATTGCTTAAACTTTCTTTTTGTCTCCATTCTTTTTTCTTGTCTTGCTACTATCAATTCAGCGAGAAGAGCATAAACACTGATATTGTGATTTTCATCTTTATGGTTTTCATTATTGAGGATTTCCATCACTTTTTTTTCATCAACATCCATTCTGTACAGATGATTGAGAAAAAGCTCCATGTTAGTATCCATTAGATATTCCACTCTTTTGGAAACTTCCTCAATTAACTGATCCCTAAAGTCATTTTTTTGATTATCAGGCAATATTTTTGAATCAATCAAAGATTTTATTTCATCAAATTCTTCATACATTTTTAAATTGTTTTTCCTATCGTGATCAATTCTTCAACAAATTTTCTACTGTTTGACAATCGTGGCACCTTATTCTGACCTCCCAGCTTACCTCTGGATTCCATCCATTTATAAAATGTTCCCGGCTTAACGCTGTTTATTGTCAGTTCCTGCAATACATAACTATTAAATCTCTTTGCTTCATAATCAGAATTTATACTTTGTAATTGCAAGTCAAGATCTTTTTGAAATATCTTAATATCCTTTGGTTCTTTTGAAAATTCTATCACCCATTGGTGACCTCCTTTGTTATTTCCATCAATAAATATCGGAGCTACTGTGTATTCATATATTACTGCATCGTGGTTTGATAGTACATGCTCCAATGCTTTATCGGTATTAGACACCATTACTTCCTCTCCGAAAACATTGATAAAGTGTTTTGTTCTTCCGGTGATTCTAATTTTATGTGGTTCTAAAGAGGTAAATTCTACTGTATCTCCCACAACATAGCGCCACAATCCTGAATTATTGCTAATAATCATTACATAATTCACATCTTTTTCCACTTCATTTATGGTAAAGGAATCAGGATTATCTCTGCCATATTGTTCAAAAGGTATAAATTCATAAAATATCTGACTATTCAACAATAATAGCATATCATCATCAAATTGACTTATCTCATTTTGAATAGCAAAATACCCTTCTGAAGAATTATAAACATTGAAATAAAGGAAATCCTTTTTTGGTATCAAACTCTTAAATTGTTCTCTGTAAGGTGCAAAATTCACTCCTCCATGCATAAAAGCTTCCAGATTGGGCCATATTTCTGTTAACTTTTCTTTACCTGCATCTTCCAAAATTCTTCTGAATAACACCAACAACCAACTTGGTACCCCTCCAAACAATGCAACATTTTCCCTCGCAGTGATTTCAGCCATTTTAGGAATTTTTTCATTCCAATCGGATAATAAAGCTATACTCATATCTGGAGTGTGAAATGCCTTGCCAATATATGGCATATTGCTCATCATAAGAGCAGAAACATCTCCGATAAGAACATCCGGATTTTCATCAAATTTATGCAGACTACCACCCATAATGAGATTTTTAGCTGCAAAAAGTTTAGAGTCCGGTCTGTTTTTATACAATATAGATACTGCATCCCAACCGCCTTTTATATGAGTATCTTTCAAGTTTTCCATAGTCACCGGAATATACTTACTCTTGTCTTCAGTAGTTCCCGATGATTTCGAAAACATCGATATTTTACCGGGCCATAATACATCAGTCTCTCCATGCATCATCCTCGAAATATATGGTTTTAATTCGTCATATACATTTATTGGAACCTGATTGGAAAAATCTTTATAGTTTTTTATTTTATCATATCCATATTTTTCACCCCATTCCGATCTCTTGCCACTTTCTATTATTTGATTAAAAATCAGTTCTTGTGTTTCATAAGGTGATTTAATGAACTTATCGATTGATGAGTATCTGTAAATTAGATATCTGGATAATATTTTATTTAGTATTTCTCTCAATATCTGATTTTTATAATAATAAATTTAATTTACAATATATTTTAACTGTCAAAATTATAAAAATAATTTGACAATCTACACAATTTTTAAATGAAAAATAAAAACTATATTTACCTCTATATGTTCTTAATTTGAAATTAATAAAAATAAGGTGTAATTATCTTATCCTGAATTAAAAATAAAAGCTATGCAAAAAAAAGTTGAATTGATGTCTCCTGCAGGAGATTTTGAAGCATTGAGAGCAGCACTTGACAATGGAGCAGATTCAATATATTTTGGAATCGAGCAGCTAAATATGAGAGCCAAATCATCCAGGAATTTCAAACTGGAAGATTTGAAAGAAATAGCCGAAATTTGTCATAGTGAGGGGAAAAAAGCATATATGACACTGAATGCAATTCTATATGATCATGATATAAAATTGATGAAATCCCTGATAGAATCCGCTAAAGATGCTGGTATAGATGCTATGATAGTAATGGATCAGGCTGCCATAATGCATGCGCGAAAAGTCGGAATGCCTGTACATATATCCACTCAGATAAATATTACCAATGTTGAAACACTGGAGTTCTATTCTCAGTTTGCTGAAGTAGCAGTATTGAGCAGGGAACTCAGTATGAGACAAATCAAAAATATAAGCAAAGCAGTAAAAGATCAAAATATATGTGGCCCATCGGGAGAATTAATGAAAATTGAGGTTTTCGCTCATGGTGCTTTATGCATGGCTGTATCAGGAAAGTGCTATATGAGTCTGCATACTATGAATTCTTCAGCAAACAGAGGGGCATGTATGCAAAATTGCAGAAGAAGATATAAGGTGATAGATCTGGAAGATGGTCATGAACTCGAGATCGACAATGAATACATAATGTCGCCAAAGGATCTTTCTACCATAGATTTTCTCGATCAAATAGTAAATACAGGAATTGATATAATAAAACTCGAAGGAAGAGCCAGGTCTCCTGAATATGTAGCCAGGGTAACTAAAGTATATCGTGAAGCACTGGATGCTGTGGCTGAAAAAACATATACTCCGGAAAAAGTAGAACAATGGGTTTCAAGACTAGAAACTGTATATAATCGAGGATTCTGGGGAGGATATTATCTTGGAAAAAATCTCGGAGAATGGACCGATAAATCCGGAAGCAGTGCGACTCAAACAAAGGTTTATCTCGGTAAGGCTATCCATTATTTTCCCAAAGCTAAAATAGCACATTTCAAGATAGACAGCGATAAACTATCGATAGGTGACGATATCTTTATTATAGGTCAAAATACAGGAGTAGTGGAGGCTAAAATAGAAAAATTGATGGTGGACGATGCCTTCGTCGATGTGGCTTCAAAAGGACAGGAATGCACTTTCTCTCTAGATAAACCTATAAAAAAATCTGATAAATTATATAAAATCATACCAGCCTAAATGATAATAATAACTCACCAAAGAGAAAAATGCATAGGGTGTAACTATTGTGTGGAAGAAGCTCCTTTTCGGTGGGCTATGTCGCATAAAGACGGTAAAAGCATCCTCATAGATAGTAAAGAAAATAAAGGATTTTCATACCAAGGGTTCCATGATGATGAATTTGATGTCAATCAAAAAGCTGCTGAAGCTGCGGTAAATATTATATGGGTTAAAAGGATTTAATTTATTTTTGGGCTTTTACAGTTCTAAGTTTATAATTACAATACTATTTTGTGCTTTTAATCACGATATTGACTATCTCAGATTGAGTACCAATTCTGATAGGAGAGACAGCATTTCCAAAACCTGATGAAATATAGAAATTGGTATTCCCCTTTTTTATAAATCCATAATCTTTTTCAAATATCCATTAGTTATCAAGCTGAAAGGGAAAAATTGTCCCTTATGAGTATGCCCAAAAACTCCGGACTTGTACCCCTTGACAAAAAGATAAAAAAATGAGTTGATAAACAGATATTTATAGTAAAAAAAGTGTAATTTGTCGCACTAAGCCAGATTTATGCTATATAAGAGTCGTTAAAACAGGATCAGGATCAGAGCAGTCAGGTAGTATATTATATCAATAGAAAGCGAATAATATAAACATATTGGTTCAGCAAAAACAGATGAACAGATTGAGCAACTAAAAATAGTAGCCCAGATCTTATTGATAATCATATTCCCCATTACCAATAATAGAGCCCGTAAAGTTTGACAATTACTTTATATGGATCAATGTGATTTTTAGGGGTATATTACTCGTTATTTTACAAGTAATTACAAAATTGATAATCAATTTGGATTAGAAAAATAAAGAATAAACTTCTATTAGATTTGGTTATCATAAGGATATTTGAACCTGCATCAAAATTGCGTTCTATTGAGCTTATAGAAACATATTTTGGTATTAAACATCAAAGGAAAAACTATTATAAATCTACATCAAAGTGGGCAGTATTAAAATCAAAAACAGAAACAGCAATTGTTGATTTTGCCAGGCAAAATTATGGATTCAAATATGATTTATTATTTTATGATGTTACAACTTTGTATTTTGAAACATTTGAAGAAGATGAATTACGAAAAAACGGTTTTTCCAAGGACAATAAATCACAACAGCCGCAGATTTTAATTGGCTTAATGGTGAGTGAAGAAGGTTTTCCTATAAGCTATGAAATATTCAAAGGGAATACATTTGAAGGTCACACGATAATACCTGTTGTACAAAAATTTATTGATAAATATAATGTCAAGGACTTCATAGTCGTTGCCGATGCTGCAATGATTAGTTCTAAAAATATTGAGCTTTTATTACAAAGCAACATAAATTATATTGTAGGAGCAAGATTAGCAAATATCTCTGAAAAAATATTAAATACCATTGATCAAAAAATCATTCGCGAAGATGGTAAAAGTATCAGGATTAAAACAAACAATGGATTTTTGATATGCAGTTACTCATCAGTAAGGTATAGAAAAGATAAATATGAAATGAAAAAGCAAATTCAAAAAGCATTATCCATCATTGAAACCCCTTCAAAAAGTAAAAAAGTAAAATTTATAAAATCTACCGATAGTAAACATATGCTAAATGAAGAATTGATAGAAAAAACTACCAAACTACTGGGAATTAAAGGATATTACACTAATCTTGATGAAAATATTCTTAGCAATACTACAATCATTGAGCGCTATCATGAATTATACAAAGTTGAACATGCTTTTAGAATATCTAAAAATGATTTACAAGCAAGACCTATATATCATTTCAAAGAAGATCCTATACAACTTCATATTTTAATTTGCTTTATTTCCCTTGCAATATCTAAACATATTGAATTAAAAACAAATGTTTCCATAAGAAAATTTGTAACAGAATGTAAAAAAATTACTGATGCCAGACTCCTCAATAAATTATCTAACAAAGAAATTAAAATTAGATCTAAATATAACGATCAAATTTTATCCTTTATCTCTATTTTCAATTTGTCGCACTAATTGGTACAAGTCGGGAAAATAAAAGATTTCATACCGCCAAGGTTCATGATGATGAATTTGATGTCAATCAAAAAGCTGCTGAAGCTTGCCCGGTAAATATTATATGGGTTAAAAGGATTTAATTTATTTTTGGGCTTTACAGTTCTAAGTTTATAATTACAATACTATTTTGTGCTTTTAATCACGATATTGACTATCTCAGATTGAGTACCAATTCTGATAGGAGAGACAGCATTTCCAAAACCTGATGAAATATAGAAATTGGTATTCCCTTTTTTTATAAATCCATAATCTTTTTCAAATATCCACTTAGTTATCAAGCTGAAAGGGAAAAATTGTCCCTTATGAGTATGTCCCGAAAACTGGAAGTCTATAGGATATTTTGCTACATTTTCCAGGTTGTATGGTTGATGATCAAGCAGAATAATCGGTTTTGAAACATCTAAACCATCCAACAATTGATTAAGTGTTTTTCGTTTGGATATCGATAAACTGTTGTATGATATATCATCTCTGCCTACCACATAGAATTTATCATCAATCAACACAGCTGAATCCCTAAGTATATTTATATTATTGGTTTCGAATTTCTCAATATGTTGATATGAATTACTTATGTAATCATGATTGCCCAGGCAGGCATAAATTCCATATTTGGGATGTAGTTCTTTGAATCTTTCAAGCAATTTGTAGTGAGCGGCTACTTTGAAACTATTATCTACCATATCTCCACCTATCAGAATCAAATCAGGATTAATATTATTGATTTTTTCGAATAAATTATCGATATTTTTATGATTGATAATCGTTCCAAGATGTATATCGCTCAATGCTACAATACGAATAGAATCCGATATTGGCGACTTTTTATTTACCTCAATACTTAAATTGACAATTTTAGTGTCTTTAGCATGATATAATCCATATAATACAAGCGTACAAATGATAATTATCGATATAATGCCGAGTTTGAATTTAAATCCAACATAATTTTCCTTAATAAAATCGGGGAAAAAGGGAATATAATGATTTACCAATCTGATAATATCAAAAAACACAATCACAATAAGAACATAAGCCAGAATCCCAATAATAACAGAACCTATTCTCACCAATGTTTCACTAACTACTGATATCGAAAAAGTCTGCAAAATATAGCCTGCAAACAAGGACCCTACCAACAACCAATAAATAATCGTATAAGCCCATGGGCTATAATTACTATTGAATATAGATTGCGAAAACCTCAAATAAATATAATACCCAACACTACCAAAAACAAGTAATAAAACCGAAAGAAATATAACAGACCTCATCAATATCTTTTTATAATAATCAAATCTCACATGAATCTCCCATACAATTAGGAGCGACCTCAGGTCTTTTTATCAAACCAAGATTTATGAATAAATAATACAATTTGCATCCTACACAAATACCAAATGCAGTTTCAAGATATAGCAATAAAATACAAATCATACACAAAAAACAAACAGGTTCAAAAAAACCAGGATCATTTAACAATATCAGCGACAGGAAAAATATTGTTGTTGATAATCCCAATCCCAAGCTCCAGGCAAATTTCTTTTGAATGGCTCCAATTGGCAGTGATGACTGATTGTAAGTAGCTATCTTACCCAATACCACTGTGGGCGAGAAACGGGGATTTATAAAAACTCCTATCATAAAATTCACCATTAAAAATCCTGAAATATATGGTACTACAATATATCTCTGAAGAAGAAAGGCATTTATAGAAGCTATGATGCCAAGAAATAACATAATACCGGCACTTGCTCTCCATACTCTTTCATCTACAATTTTGAAAGTGCCTTCATCATTCATTTCTCCAAAACTAATTATACTTTTTTTCATATTTTATTTTTAAGAGTAATATTAAAAATCCAAAATAGCATTAAAAGTTTTTCTAACAATAATATTTTATACAAAGTTGGATTTATAGTTGATAAAACTATGTTTTTTTAAACAAAATCCTGTTTTTTTTTCGTTTATGTAAAGTTGCTGACAATAATAATCTAAAAACTATCAGTTTATATTAATTTTGCTTTTCATAAATCTAACAATACCAAAAAAATAAACTATGAGACAAATATTTTTATTATTAATTTTCTTTTCAATAACTGCTTATTCATGCAAAAATGATCCTCAAAATCAAACAAACAATATTCCTTCTGATGTTGCAGAATTGAATAAATTAATCGATAAAAGCCCTGATAATGCTTCATTACTGTTTGCCAGAGGAAAATATTTTTATGACAATAGTGATTATGATAAATCTATAGAAGACCTCAAAAAAGCGATAGAAATAGATTCTATGAAACCGGAATATTATCATTTATTGTCCGATGCATATATGGATTCAGCAAAATCCCGATTTGCTATTCAAACTATGAAGGAATTAGTATATAAATATCCTGAAAGAATTCCGAGCTTACTAAAATTAGCAGAACTATTTTTTATTGTCAAAGAATATGATAATTCCATTTCCACTATAAACAGTATCCTATACCTATCACCAGGAAATCCGGATGCATATTTTCTATTGGGAGTAAATTTTAAAGAAATGGGCAAATTAAAAGAAGCCCGAAACAGTTTACAAACCTCAGTGGAAAACAATCCTGAAGATATAGATGCCTGGCTTCAATTGGGACAGGTAGCAGAATTGCAAAAAGACAGCATGGCTCTTACATTCTATAATAATGCTCTTCTTCTGGACTCCACCAGCATCGAAGCACTACACCATATCGCATTTTACTACCAAAATAATGGAGACATCACAAAAGCTCTCGAAACATATAGAGAAATGAGTATTAAAAATCCGGATTATCCGAGCTCCTATCTCAATGCAGGATTGCTATATATGAATATGGACTCATTGAAACAAGCTTATGATAATTTCAATATCCTGGTAAATATCGACAGAGCTAATCCCAAAGCATATTATTACAGAGGCTATGTCAATTACCTGATAGGCAATAAAGATAATTCAAAAGAAGATTTTGAACAAGCATTGAAAATAGCTCCTGATTTTACAGAAGCAAAGGAAATGTTGGAAAAGTTAGATAAAAGATAATTTAATATCACTTCAAAATAATATCTTTGTACGTTATTAATTATTATTATGATATTAAACTTTGGAAACAAAGAAACGGAAAAGATTTGGAACGGAAATTTTTCCAATAGGTTGCCTGTGGAAATACAGCATATAGCACGTAGAAAATTGAGAATGATTAATAATGCTGAAACATTAAATGATCTAAAAATACCACCGGCAAATTATTTAAAAAAATTGAAATCTAATTAAAAGATTTTTATAGCGTTAGAATAAATGATCAATGGAGAATAATATTTATTTGGCAAAATAATAATGCAATTGAAGTAAAAATAATAGACTATCATGAATAAACTTAAAAATATACAACCTGGAGAAATATTATTAGAGGAATTTTTAAAACCAATGAATATTTCAGCTTACAGATTAGCCATATCTATTGGAATTCCACAGACAAGGATAAGTCAAATAATTAAAGGGAAACGTAGAATTACAACCGATACTGCTTTAAGATTTTCAAAATTTTTTGGCACTTCTGTGAAATTCTGGCTTGGACTTCAAAATGATTATGATATTGAAGAAGAACAAGCCGCAATAAAAAATGAACTTGAGAAAATAGAAAAGATAAGTTTATAAAAATAATAAATGTAAAACCAATGGTACAATTACAATTTCGTTAAACCAATTCAACAGCTATATGGAAAGTATAGAATCTTTGAGCGACTTAAATTATGTCTTCAATGCAAGAAAGCTAAATCTAACAAAGGCTAAAGATGGCATGAAACTTTGGCTGCAGACTAATGCTTCTAATATTTACAATGCAATAAATGATCAAACAAAATTATCAACTTTTTAAGTATGGAGCTAAGAGAAATTATTTCAATTAATAATGTGAGATATTTTTATTTAATAAATGATAAAATGTATATTTCGATTGATTGGTTAGCAGATTTTGAATATTCTTCAAGTTTTGAACAAGGTATATTTAAGTATGATGGTATAACAATAATCCAATTAGTAAATGCTGTTATAGAATCTTTTATAGTATTTGACTCATTTATTATTTATAAAGATTTTGAGGACAAATTAATTAAAAAGTATCATTTTGATACAAAAAATATTTCAATATTTAATGAAGATAAATCAATATACCCTTATTTTAATGAAATGCATAATTGCTCAAAATTAGTTAAAAAATTATCACTTCTTAAAGCACAATCAACTATAATGTTTATTGATGGGTTTGAAAGAAAAACTATACATTCTGGTTATGATTTTTATAATATTTCAATAATGCATGGTAATGGTGAAAATGATGGATATAATCCATATGAATTAAAAGCATTTGATAAATATGATAAGGAAATATGGACTATAAATTTTGATATAATAAATTCTGATAGGAATAAAATAAAGCCATTCCATTATAGTGAAAATTTAATGATAGATGATAAAATTTTAATAATAGGATTTGAAAGTGATGGATTAATTGCTATAGATAAAGATACCGGAAATATAATCTGGTATAAAGTTGATTTCAAAGTAAATTTAATGGAAAAATATGATAATTCAATTTATATATTTGATACTAAGCGGCTTGTTGAAATTAATTCATATACAGGAGAAATTACTAAAGAGAGAAATATAGAAGAAGAAATAAAAAAGTATAATTACATCAATTCTCTTCCAATGTTAGTTACAGAAGATTTTATATTCATTACATCAGATAATGAAAGTAATAATTTTTTATTAATTAAAAGAGAGAATTTTGAAGTTATTGATATGCTTATCACACCTGGAATAACCAGATTACCTGGTATGAGGTATAAATTAAAATATTATAAAAGTAAAATTTGTATAATAAATTTAAATGATCAATTAAAAATATTTGAACCTGAAATAAAATTAGAAAAATTAATAATACACAATCATGAAAATATTCTGCATAGGAAGAAATTATAGCGACCACGCTAAGGAAATGAATAGTGAAGTCCCAACTGATCCTGTTATTTTTATGAAGCCACCTACGGCTCTTCTTCGAAATAACAATCCATTTTATTTACCCGAATTTTCGAATGAAATACACCACGAAGTAGAAGTGATAGTAAAAATATCTAAAAATGGGAAACACATAAATCCTGCATCTGCACGAGATTATTACGATGAAATATCGGTAGGAATCGACTTTACCGCAAGAGACCTGCAGGCAAAACTAAAGCAAAAGGGCCTTCCATGAGAACTCGCCAAGGGATTTGACTTCTCTGCCGGAATAGGCAGGTGGTTAGAATATACAGATGATATGAAAAATCAGGATTTGGATTTTCATCTCGACATAAATGGAAAAATGGTTCAACATGGAAACACCTCACAAATGATATTTTCAATCGATAATCTTATAGGATATATATCCCAATATTTTAAAATTCAAGTGGGAGATTTAATATTTACCGGAACTCCTGTAGGGGTTGGAAAAATCAATAGCGGAGATATTATGGAAGCTTACCTTGAGGGTGATAAACTGTTTTATTGCGAGGTTAGATAGCAGGACTGAACCTTAGAATTAATTTTTATTCTTCTCTTTTTTCATATCGGGAATTGGTGGTTTTTTATCGTTGGAATCCTGAACAGGTATTGATTCATTTTCCACTATTTTCACCGGGAAAACATCGTTTTTATCCGATGGTCTCAATTCTGAATACCATTTGAAACCACTTAAAATCTGAGGATTCAAAATTTCCTGTTTTATAGGAGTGGAATTGGACTTCGGATTTCCATTGAATTTGATATCTTTTATCTCATTATCTTTAAAATAAAAATCTATAGAACTGCATACTGTTTTTATCGTTCCTGTAAGAGCTTTGTTTTCATCTTCCATGTGATATATCGATTCTGCATTTCCATTGACATTAAGATATCGCAGGCTATCATTTTCAAATAATATATTTATCATTTTACCCTTGATCTGATTATATAAACTTCCGGCAATAAAATTAGTGATAAATGCATTTTTCCTTGTAAATATCTTATCAAGTTTTTTATTTTTCAAATACATATTGATAGTATCGCCTGTTATCTGTGTATCTTCTGACCACATAACTGGATTATGATACAAAACATAAATAGAATCCTGAGTATAATTGACCAATGAATCAGTAATTGCCTGATATCCTTCGTTATATATTCTGACATTATTATAAGCAAGAAGTACCTCCACCGTATCGTTATCCACTATGATATTATTTGAAAGCAATGTATCGGCTGAAAGGTATGTGGTATCTTCATAGGAAATCATCCTCATAAGCAAATGGTTGATAGTATCACCATAAGCCAGAATATAATTTTCTGAATTGTCAAAAGTCAAACTTATAGCATTCAATATAATATTGGAACTGGTATCGATAAATTCTACATTTCCTAAAGCTTTTCCTTTTTTCTGTTTTTTTGAATATTCTGTATAATCAGCGGTTATAGACAATGAATTATCGATAATAGTGGATCTGCCTTCGGAAATAAATTCTTCAGTATTTTCATCAAAAATTAGTTTTTCTCCTTTTGCTGTCTGTGTTTCACTTTTATAATAGGCATTACCATCGAGAATAATAATTTTATTCTTTTCATCTCTTGTCATTTTATCAGCAGAAGCCACAGTATTTTTTTCGGTATATTTTGCATTTCCAATGAGAGTATAGACCTGAAGACTATCGTTGTATTTAATTATATCAGCTTCAGCAAATGAACTATCTTGCCTGAACTGAGCATTCTTTCTAAATTCTGCATTTCCCGATTTAAGGTTATAAAAACCACCTTCGCAATATATAAATGTACTATCTTTTTCGATAAATGTTGGTGACTTGAAAACAGCCTCTTTTTCTTTGGTATTAAAATCCAGTGAATCGCTTTTTAAATTGAATGATTTATCTGATATCACCACATTATCATTGAAATGAATAAGATCTTCTTTTATCAAGAAAACTCCCACTTCCGATTTCAATGTAGATTCATCTTGCTTCAATACCGCTCCTGTATTATATGTTGCTATTTTGTTGTGAACATCATAGATCAATTCATTTGTTATTAATCTCTTGTTATTGCTTCTCAACAATACTTTATTTATCAACCGAGCTATCCCAGATATTGAAGAATATGTAAGAGTATCACAAAATATATTGATAGAATCATTTTGTAAAATTGCAACATTATTATATGCAAACAATAAAGAATTGTCCTTGACTATAGCGGTATCTGAGAAAAAAAATGTACTATCGTGATATACTTTTACTACACCATTCAGATATTGCGTAACTGTATCTTCCTCGATTGTCACTCGCATATTTTCTGCATTATTGATATAAATTTTGTTCTTCATTGAATCAATACCGGATTCCTGACCAAATAAATAATTCACAGAAAATAAAAAAACTAAATATAGAAATATGGATTTGTTTAAATGCACTTAGTAAAAGTTTTATTTATTATTGATAAACAGAAAAAAGGAGAATAAATTTTACTAAAAAAGAAAATAGTGGATTTTTTTATTTCATCGATTGGTAAATCAATTATTTGTTATTTCATCATGGATTTTTTTATACTCAAAAACTCCCTTTACTCCTACCAAATTGGTATATGGGTCAAAAATATCTTCGATTTGATAACAATTAAAATCATCAGAATAAAAAATATGATCATAAGGATTTCTGTCTGAAAATGCATAAATAAATCTCCTTGCATTATTCAGTTTGGTATTATATATGAAGTTTCTCAAGTTTTTTGACCAGTAAACCTGATTAAATTCTCCTACAATTATAACAGGATTGTGTTTTTCGGTATTTTCGACATATTGCGTCAATAATTCGAGTTGATTTAATTGAACAGAATCTCTAACCTGCATATCAAAAGGTAAAATATATGGAAACAGCACATGGATATTTTCACCCTTTGGAATTAAAAGAAATATTTAATTGCGGATGACCGGAAAGATAAAAAGTATCAACTGATAGAATGGGATATTTGGACAATATCAATTTACTATCATAATCAATACGAAATAATTCAGCAGAATAAGGATATTTGGAAATCAAATTCTCTTTTAAATATTGTGTCATTCCGGGAGTTAATTCACCAAATGATACAATATCGGCAGAGTTTTTAAAAACCTCTTTTAGAATATTTATCTGATTGCCTTCATAGTCAAAAGTATTGAAATGAAGTATTTCAAATGCTTTATCTCCAACATGTTCTGTGGGCAATATTAATTGTCGATTGGAAATAGCTTTCAAATAAAAAGTAAGTATAACTGCACTGATAAAACTATAATATACCAATGAAGGATTTCTATTTGCCATGAATACAAAACCTAAAAATATAAATCCGAGAATTATCCAAAATATATTTTCATACAATTTTATAATCAATTCATTGCTAAAATCAGGTTGGGAAATAAGAAAAATAACACTCAAAATCATTAAAATTTTTACAATATGTTGCAGAGTTTTACCCATATAATACCTGTTAATTTAATTTTTGAGCCAAAATGAAAGGAAGCTTTCCTTCCATTTTATTGCCATTTATATCCACGATATTATAATATAACAGATAAATACCAATTGATAATATTTTACCATCTTTATATCCATCCCAGGTAATAATACCGCTTTTCCCCAATGTAATATTATCCATAATGTCAATCACAGACCTGCCCTTAAAATCTATGACTTTACAATTCATAAGGCTGTTTTCCTTTTCGAGATTATATTCAATTATAAGTTCATCTTCATAACCATCATTATCGGGAGAAAATATTTTATTCCTAAGATAAACTCCGGATTTATCACCTGAAACAATATAAAAATCGGAATTTTTATATCCTGGAGTTGCGCCTCCGGATGACAGTGAAGCAGAACTCCAATTATATTTATCATTCGTTATGCCATCGGGATTTATTCTTTCGAGACTGATACCTTCTACATCATCCAAAAACTCAGAATGCATATTTTCGTTATAATCAAAAGAATCCAAATTCATATATTCTTCTGGATTCGAATATAATTGTAAACTCACATTTCCCTCATCGTCATTGAACGATGGTAAATCCATTTCAATGAACCTCACAGAATCAGGCACAAAATAATTGTTGATAATATTTAATGTATCTTCGGTCAAACAGATGTATTCATTTTGTTTTATAACAATTTTATCGCTAATAGCTGTTCTTTTACCTGATGACTGATTAAAAACCCATAACCCTTGTAAATTTAATATTTTTTTTGACTTATTTAAAATTTCTACAAAATCACTACCACCTGTATTGGGATTAAAAAGAACCTCATTTATCACGATATCTCCAAGTTCCGGTTTATCTAAAATATAAAATGTTGTAGATTGATCTGAAGATATATTTCCATACAAATCTTCGATACCTGAAATGGTAATTTCATATTCCCTGCCGCTTTCAAACCCTGATTGATAAACCAATTTAACAACACTTTGGCTTTCCGCTTCATCAAATAATATATTATCAGGTAGTGAATTATAATCAGTAATCTTATAATTATCGTAATTTAACACGGATATCTCATCCAATTGTTCATCAAAATTCAATTGAAGAGTATTTTCATCAATCAACGAAGCAGAAATCAATTTTGGAGCTTGCTTGTCCGCTTCATATTCCAATGCTGAAATATCATCAAATGTGAATTTATCTTTTCTTGTAGAGGAATAATAACATTTGATCATAAAATATCCTGATTTAAAGTTAAAATCATCATCGAAAACTTCAAAGTCATTTTGATATAGAGAATTATCGGTTTTATAAAATATTTTCCACATATTATCCGATCTTCGTTGAATTTTAATATAGCCTTCGGCCGGGCTATCAGCGAACAATCCAATCGTTCCTTCACCTAATAAAGAGGATTCCCCATCTATTGTTTTATACAGTTTTATATTATCATTACTTCCATTTTCACCTATTTCCAAAAAATAACCATTGGCTTTGTCTTCTACGGTAGTATCTACCATCAGATACACTCTGAGTTTATTGGAAACACTTGGACTAAAATCCATTTTGAAATAAAATTTCCATTCTATGGAATCAGGAATATTATATTTTGTAAAAATCAATGAATTACCAGCTTCAAAGGCATCGAGCTGCAGTTGATAATCAGAATTAGTGATAAAATCCTCTGTATTTCCATACCAAGCAGGATTGATACTTAAATCCCCATCGGAAAAATCATCGGAAAATTGACTAAAAATTTCTGATGGAAGTAGCAGAAAAACAACATACATTAAAGTATATATTTTAATTACAATTTGTCTCATTTAGCAATTATTGATTATGATATAATAATATAGGAAACTAAAATACGACTAATGTTAATAAAACCAAAAATAATTGAAAATAAAATTGTTAATAATTGTAGTTTAACTATTTACTATCATTTATAAAGTTGGATTTGGCTTTTTCTTTTTCTTTTTTCTTTTCCATTTCAATTTTTCTTGCCTTATTGTAGGAGTTTATTAATTCTTCAGTATTCAAATCTTCTCCATTCAATTTTCTGTGCAAGCAGATAATCATAAAGTCAGCCATATCATCAGGGTGGAGCAAGCCCATATCCCTCAAGTAATGTTCGAACCTGCTACCTTCATAAAAATACCAATTTACTATCATCCAGGTTCCTAAACCAAAATGTAGCTTTCTATCGATTCCATTTTCATCTGCCATTTTGAATTTATTCAACGACTCTTCAGAAGACAAACTCTCTAACCTTCCTAGTGCATCATCTAAATCTTTAGGAATATATGTTCCATTTATAGTAGCTTTTTTAGCATTTGCCTCATATTGACTTTCAATTTCTTCTTTTGTAGTAGGAAATGTTTTGTTCTCCTGCCCATACGATAATGAAACAATGAATAATATTATAAATAATATGCTTAAACTTTTCTTGACCATAGGTACAATAACGTATTTCTACATATTTTATTTTTAACTAAACATTTATAAAAATATCCTTGTTATAGAGCTAAAATGATTGTTAATTTTAAAAATTAAACTATGTCTCCAATAATTTTACACATTCACTCTATTTTAAGGTGGGTATTACTATTTCTAATGATATATGTATTTTTAAAACCGAGATTGGCTAATAACAATAAAGTTGATCTTACTTTATATACATTTATTATTTTCACAGTACAATTAGTACTAGGAATTATATTGTATTTTACAAGTCCTGTTGTAAGTTTTGAATCAGGATTTATGAAAGATTCTATTCTGAGATTTTTCACAGTTGAACACGCATTAGGTATGATAATAGCTTATCATTTAATTATGATAGTTTATTTTAAAGCAAGAAAATCTAATTCAGAGAAAATGGCTAAAAAAATCAGAATATATTATGGTTTGGCTTTATTAATAACACTGCTTAGTATTCCTTGGCCTTTCAGAGGATTTGGCAATGGTTGGTTCTAAGTTCCAATATCAAAATAATTATTAGTGCACTAACATCAATTTATTAATAAAAAAATTTTTTTAACCTCAAACTAATGAAAGAAAAAATAAAAACTATGGGCCAACAGGTAGGCCGAAGATCCTGGGCAGAACCCTGGAAGATAAAAATGGTAGAACCTATAAAAATGACTTCTAGGGAAGAACGTGAAAAAGCGTTAAAAAACGCAGGATACAATACTTTTTTACTAAAATCAGAAGATGTTTATATCGACCTATTGACAGATAGTGGAACATCAGCTATGAGTGACAGACAATGGGCTGGAATTATGCTCGGTGATGAAGCTTATGCAGGAAGTGTAAATTTTTATAAATTAGAGAACGCTATAAAAAAATATTATAGTTACGAATATTTAATACCTACACACCAAGGTAGAGGGGCTGAACACCTGATGAGTCAAACTCAAATAAAACCAGGACAAATTGTTCCGGGAAATATGTATTTCACTACCACAAGAGCTCATCAAGAACTTGCAGGAGCTACTTTTATCGATGTAATAATAGATGAAGCTCATGATCCTAATAGCACACACCCTTTCAAAGGAAATATGGACTTGAATAAACTGGAAGCTTTAGTAAAAGAATACGGTGCAGAAAAAATAGCTTATTTGAGTGTAGCTGGTACTGTTAATATGGCAGGAGGACAACCTGTAAGTATGCAAAACATCAAAGAATTAAGGGCTTTTTGCGACAAACATAATATACTCTTATATCTCGATGCTACCAGATTGGTAGAAAATGCATATTTTATACAACAAAGGGAAGAAGGTTATAAAGATAAAAAAGTGGCGGAAATCCTGTATGAATTTGCCGGCTATTCTGATGGTGCCTGGATGAGTGGAAAGAAAGACCACCTGGTAAATATCGGTGGTTGGGTTGCAGTTAATGATCCAAAAGTTGCTGATAAATTACGTAATTTAGTCGTGGTTTACGAAGGATTACATACTTATGGAGGTATGGCTGGAAGAGATATGGAAGCAATGGCAATAGGAATAGAAGAATCTGTTCAGGATGATTATATGAGAGCCAGAATAGGACAGGTAGAATATCTCTGGGACCTTCTTGACAATTGGGATATTCCCGTTGTAAGACCTTGTGGTGGTCATGCTGTATTCTTAGATGCTAAAGCAATATATCCTCATATACCACAAGACCAGTTTCCGGCACAAACTCTCGCTTCTGAACTTTATCTTGATTCAGGAATCAGAGCTATGGAGAGAGGTGTGGTAAGTGCAGGAAGAGACCCTAAAACAGGTGAACACAAATATCCAAAACTTGAATTAGTGAGACTTACTATTCCAAGAAGGGTTTATACCGAAGCTCATATGGATGTTGTAGCAGAGGCTATAAAAGAAGTATATGATAATGCCGGAAAAGCAAAAGGTTTAAAAATGGTTTACGAACCTGAATATCTTAGATTCTTCCAAGCTAGATTCGAGAAATTATAAAACATAATGCAAAGTAATAAAAAAGGGCAAAACTTTAAAGTGATGCCCTTTTTTTATGTCTATATTATTATATCCTATAATTCAGACCTTAAAAAATTCAAGGCACTACCAGCTTTAAACCAGTCTATCTGTTGTTCATTATAAGTGTGGTTAACTTTTATTTGTTCTTTACTTCCATCGTTATGCAATATTTCTATTGTCAATTGTTTTCCCGGAGCAAATGATTCTAAGTCAATAAAATTGAATTTATCATTTTCCTTAATTTTATTATAATCATTCTCATCACTGAAAGTCATTGCAAGCATTCCTTGTTTTTTGAGATTTGTCTCATGGATTCTCGCAAATGATTTAACCAAAACTCCTATTACACCAAGATGTCTTGGTTCCATAGCTGCATGTTCTCTACTTGATCCCTCTCCATAATTATGATCTCCAACTATCAATGATTCAGTACCGGCAGCTTTCAGATTTCTTGCTACCTGAGGAACAGATTCATATTTTTCAGTTGTAGGATCCAATGTTTCTCCTACTTTATTATTAAAGGAATTTACACCTCCTATAAGCATATTGTTCGATATATTATCGAGATGTCCACGATACTTTAACCATGGTCCTGCCATTGAAATGTGGTCTGTTGTACATTTTCCCACCACTTTTATCAGCAGTGCAACATTGTTTTTATTCTTACCATCCCATGCTTTGAATGGGCTTAATAATTGCAATCTGTCAGATAATGGATTTACAACAACTTCAACACCTGAACCATCTTCAAGTGGAGCAATATAACCGGTATCATCAACTTTGAAACCTGTTGGAGGTAATTCATAACCTGTAGGTTCATCGAGTTTTATATTTTCACCATTATCACTTGTAACAGAATCTTTTTCCGGATTAAAATCCAATTTTCCGGATATTGCAAGTGCCATAACCATTTCCGGCGAAGCAACAAATGCG
>JAWKLW010000003.1:5000-232551 GCA_041392555.1 Saprospiraceae bacterium
AACTTTTTTTGGACGACAGGGGGCTAAGATAATCAAATTCCATCAAAGCAGAGAAGTAGGATTTTTTTCCTTCTTCTTTGTTTTGAAAAAAATTTATTTTATCTCATCTCTCTCTCATCTTTTTGTAAGTTGCATTTGTTTGTTGAATTTGGGAAACATATAAAAATTGAAAAAATATAAAATAAATAAGAATTTAAAGATAGATGATTTTATTATTCCCACTGAAATAATCAAAGAATTTAGATTTGACACCAGGTATTCCATTACTAAAAGTAAACTTATCATTAGAATACCTTTATACTATAATAATATGCAGACTGAAAATAATATTGACAAAGCTAAAAAATGGGCTAGTTCAATATTATTGAGTGACAAAGAAAAATATTTAAGATTTATACCTAAAAAATATCATTCCGGGCAAATTCTGGAAATAAATGGAAAAAAATTCAAGCTAAATTTAAGAGAAGGTGATTTTAAATCTTTTAGTGCCAAATTGATTAACGAGGAAATATTTATTTACATACCATACAATTCAGAAGCATCTGAAACTAATAATGCAATAGTAAATTTACAGAGTAAAATAATTGCTAAGGTATTTAAAACAGAAATAACAAATAGGATTGAAGAGATAAATAAGAAGTATTTCGATGTTAAAATTGAGAATATTAGACTTAAGCACAACAAATCAAATTGGGGAAGCAGAAGTTCAAAAAACAATATCAATATTTCAACAAGGTTATTATTTGCACCTAAAGATGTGCAGGATTATGTATTCATACATGAATTGGCTCATTTTTTAGAAATGAATCATAGTAAGGCATTTTGGTCTATTGTAGAATCAATTGATCCAAAATATAAAGAAAAAGAACAATGGTTAAAATTAAATTCTGAAAAATGCAATTTTTAATATAGAAAACAAACAAAGTCAATGGCAGGAATATATGTACACATACCATATTGTAGGCAAAAATGTTCTTATTGTAATTTTTATTTTTCAGTAAACCCAAAAACAAAAAAAGCATTTTTATCCTCATTATTAAAAGAAATAGAAATAGTTCCAAATATTTTTAAAAATGAAAAACTAAATTCCTTATATTTTGGAGGGGGTACTCCTTCAATTTTAAATTATGAAGAATTAAGTCATATTATAAATAAAATCAAAGAAAAATTCTCTTTTGAAACAAATGCAGAAGTTACCTTAGAGGCCAATCCTGACGATATAACTTTGAACTATATTGATGGTATAAAAAAAGCAAGTATAAATAGATTAAGCATTGGAATACAATCATTTAATGACGTACAATTGACATTACTAAACAGAAATCACAATGCCAAAACAGCAATTAATGCAATTAAAAATGCTAAAAAAGGAGGAATCTCTAATTTAAATATTGATTTGATTTTCGGAATTCCATACAGCAACTTAGAAAAATGGCAGAAAAATTTAGATATATTTTTAGATTTGGATATAGACCATCTATCTTGTTACAATTTGACAGTAGAAAACAAAACTGCACTATATCATGATATAAAATCAGGTAAAATTCCTATGATCGATGAAGAAATGAGTGCGGAAATATTTTTATATAATATAGAATATCTGCAAAAATATGGATACGAGCATTATGAAATATCAAATTTTGCTAGAAATCAAAAATACGCCATACACAATACAAGTTATTGGCAAAGAGAAAAATATATAGGATTAGGTCCTTCTGCTCATTCATATGACGGAGAAAAAAGATATTGGAATGTGGCGAATGCAAGAAAATACATTGAATCAATAAATAATAATAAATCACCGCAAGAAAGTGAAAGCCTGAACATTGAAAACAAATTCAATGAGTATATTATGACCGGATTACGTACAATGTGGGGAATTGATTCAAAGGAAATAGACAAATTTGGAAATAAAATCAAAAATAATTTTTATGATAAAATTGGTTACTTTATCGATACAAAAATGATAGTGGAAATTGAAGGGAATTATACATTGAGTAAAAAAGGGAAACTATATGCTGACAATATAAGTTCTGATTTATTCATATAATATATTTTTATAATAAATAAATACTGTTCAAATAATAATATATTAAAATATTTTTTTATATTTGCAAAAACATAAAGTAATATGGCATCTTTTAAAATAACAGGCGGATATCAATTAAATGGAGAGATTACTCCTCAAGGAGCCAAAAATGAAGCTCTTCAAATTATTTGTGCAACTCTATTGACTGATAAAAAAATCAAAATATCAAATATTCCAGATATTTTAGATGTCAATAATTTGATAATGCTATTAAAAACAATAGGAGTAAAAGTTTCAAAAACTAATAAAAATGAATATACTTTTCAGTCAGATAATATAAATATTGATTATTTTCATACAGATGATTTTTTAAAAAACGGCGGCAAACTCAGAGGCTCCGTGATGCTTATGGGTCCTATGTTGGCCAGATTTGGGTTTGCTATCATTCCTGCTCCCGGGGGAGATAAAATTGGAAGAAGAAGGCTTGATACTCATTTTGAGGGTATAAAATTATTAGGAGCAAATTTTACTTTTGATACAATAAAAGGTATTTATAAGGTTGATGGTAAAAAACTTACAGGAGCAAAGATGACATTGGAAGAAGCATCAGTCACTGGTACTGCCAATATTATAATGGCATCAGTATTTGCTGAAGGCAAGACAAAAATATACAATGCTGCATGCGAACCGTACATCCAACAATTATGCAAAATGTTGATAAGGATGGGGGCTAAAATTGAAGGACATGGTACAAATCTAATAAAAATAGAAGGTGTAGAATCATTAAATGGATGCGAGCATACTATAATGCCAGATATGATAGAAATAGGAAGTTTTATAGGAATGGCGGCGATGACTATGTCAGAATTAACAATAAAAAACAGTAGAGTTGAAGATTTGGGAATGATGACGTTGGCATATAAAAAATTGGGTATTGAAATATTACAAAAAGGCAATGATATTTATATACCAAAATATGTTCATTACAAAATAGACTCTTTCATTGATGGATCAATTTTAACAATAGCAGATGCTCCTTGGCCTGGATTAACACCAGATATTTTGAGTGTACTACTGGTTGTGGCAACACAAGCTAATGGTAGTGTATTAATACATCAAAAGATGTTTGAAAGCAGATTATTCTATGTCGATAAATTGATAGATATGGGTGCAAAAATAATCCTTTGTGATCCGCATAGAGCAACTGTAATAGGATTGAACAGAGAAGTAAATCTAAGGTCTTCAGTAATGACTTCCCCTGATATCAGAGCTGGAATATCACTTCTAATAGCTGCATTGTCGGCAGATGGTACAAGTATCATTCACAATGTGGAACAGATTGACAGAGGGTACGAGAATATAGAATCAAGGCTAACTGATATTGGAGCAAGAATAGAAAGGATATAAGACTTACAATAACTTTTCTAATTGAGAAAAATCAATTATTGTTTCTTTGATCTGCTAAGTTCAAATCCGATCTCATTTACTCCTTTAAGAGTGTCATTTCTGGTAAATTGTTCAAATTTAACAATATAAATCTTTGGGTCTTTAAATTTAAAATTCTTGTGCAAAAGAGCTTTGTAATCAAAATTCTTATAAGAATCATTCCCTTTCCAAACTCCATATTCATCAGAAAGATCAATATTGACAGTATCAATATTCAATTCACCACTAAATCATCTGTAATTCTTAGATAAATATTTTCATTTGGATAATCATCGGAATGTTTGATTTTAAAATAAATATCATATAAAACAGAAGTATCCTGAATATCAAATTCAGTAGTAAAAGGATCTTTAAAAAGCTTATGAGTTATTATCTATTATTTTATTGTCTTCATACACAATAGAATTACATGAAGAAAACAATAAAAGAACCAAGCAACAAGAATATAAATATTTTTTTCATAATAAAATTAACCAGGATAAATTAAAAAAATCATTCAAAATATTCTTTCATTCTTTCGAAGAAACCTTTTCCTTTACTATTTTCCCCTGGTTCAAAATTCTGACTATTTTTCAGTGAATCCATCAATTGTTTTTCTTCATTAGAAATTTTCTTAGGTATCCAGACATTAACGTGAACCAACTGATCACCTTTATCATAACTATGAAGTCCTTGAATTCCTTTTCCTTTGAGTCTAAAAATCTTACCGGCAGGAGTACCTGAAGGAATTTTAAATTTAAGTTTTCCTGACAATGTAGGAACTACTATTTCAGTTCCCATCACCAAGTCAGCGAAATTCAAATTAGTTTCATAAACAATATTCTGTCCATCTCTTGTAAAGTCATCATGTTGTTTTTCTTCTATATTGATAATCAAATCACCATTTTGACCATTATGTTTTCCCGCATTTCCTTTTCCTCTCATTGACAATTGCATACCATCTTCGACGCCTGCAGGGATATTTATCTCCAAAGTTTCATCACCATTCATAACGCCACTACCTTTACATTTTTGGCAGAAACTCGTAATTTTTTTACCGGAACCGCTACAAGTAGGGCAAGGGCTGGTTGTAGCCATTTGACCTAAGAATGTAGAACGCACCTGCCTGACATATCCGGAACCCTTGCAAGTAGGGCAAGTAGTAATAGAAGAAGCATCTTTAGCACCGCTTCCATTGCACTGATCACAGGTAATATCTTTTTTCAATTTAATTTTTTTCGTTGTTCCTTCAGCAATTTCTTCTAGGCTCAAATTGATTTTTATTCGAATATTGGAACCTCTTTCGCCTCCACCTGCCGACTGAGAACTTCTACTACTTCCACCAAAAAATGAATCAAAAGGACCACCTGCATTGCCAAAAATATCACCAAAATGACTAAAAATATCATCCATAGACATACCTCCACTTCCACCTGAGAATCCACCATTGTCCTGAACTCCTGCATGTCCGAATCTATCGTAACGAGCTCTTTTATCAGGATTGCTCAAAACCTCATAAGCTTCGGCTGCTTCTTTAAATTTTTCTTCTGCAGCGCTGTCTCCAGGATTTCTATCCGGATGATATTGTAAAGCAAGTTTTCGATATTCTTTTTTTATAATTGAAATTTCAGCATTTCTCTGTACTCCCAATATTTCATAGTAATCTCTTTTCGTCATAATTCATATTTTATTTTCCTACAACAACTTTAGGAAATCTTATAATTTTGTTATTAAGTTTATATCCGTTTTCAACTATATCGATAATTTTATTTTTCTGATCATCATTTTGGACAGGAATTTCAGCAATTGCATCATGTTCTTCTGGATTAAATACTTGTCCAGCACAATTTATCTCTTCCAATCCAATAGATTTCAAAGTTGAAAACAACTTATCATAAACCAAACTAACACCTTCAGTAAAATGTTCAGAAGAATTTTCATCATCAGACATTAATTTTGCTCTTCGAAAATCATCTAAAACCGGAAGCAGAGATTTTAAAACATTTTCAGAAGCAGTCCCTATTAATAATTCATTTTCTTTTCTAACACGTTTTTTATAGTTTTCGAATTCAGCAAATAGTCTGATATATTTATCTTCCAATTCTTTAAGCTCATTTTGTTTTTCTTCAAGCTCAACCTTAATTTTTTTTGATGACATTTTATCTTTTTTATTTTTAGGATTATCCTCATTTAAAATGTCTTTATCTTTTTCATTTTCCATTTTACTACGATTTTATAAACATATTGTTAACATCAATTTCTTTACCAAACTAAAAAATATGTCATTTTGTCATTTTTTAAGTTATAATTTGACGAAATACATAAAAAGTAAAATAATTTTAATCAAAAGTATAAAGACATTTGTTATTGATAAAAGATTTTCATTATAAATACGTTAGTAAAATTTAAAATTAATGACATTGAAAAAAAAACATTTTAGATTTATATTATTTTTTATTATATTATTTTTTAATGTAAGTAGCTATTCTCAGGAAAGTAGATTGGCAGCTGAGTATTTCCGATCCGGAGAATATGATAATGCAGCAAGTATTTACCAACGATTGTATCAGAGCAACAATTACAATTCCACATATTTTTCATATTTCATTAAAAGTCTTATATATGCTGAAAGATATGAAGAAGCTATAGATGCAATAGGTAACCATTTGAAGAAGAAACCTAATGATATACAATTTTATGTAACAGAAGGTAATATATATGAAAAAATGGGTGAAGATAAAAAAGCAGATAAAGCTTTCGGAATGGCAATTGACAATTTAGATGAATCTACAATTCAATATTTAAATGTCGCAAATGAATTTGCACAATCCGGAAAATTTGATTTAGCTTTGGATGTCTATAATAAAGCCATAAAAAAATCAAATAATCCTACTGATTATTACAGGAAAATAGGAGATTTATATGCTCAAAAGGGTGAAAATGAAAACATGATAGATTCCTATATTACATATCTGGAATTATCCCCTAATAGCAATGTAAACAACTTAGTACAAAGTACAATGTCCCGATATTTAGGAGATGAAGATTACAAAATATTAGAAAAAAAACTAATTCAGGAAATTCAAAAAAATCCGGACAATATTGGATTAATAGAATTACTGAGTTGGACATATATCAATACAGGAGATTATAACAAAGCATACAGACAAATTACAGCCATGGACAGGAGATTCTCTGAAAACGGTGTAAGAGTTTATAACCTTGCTGAAGATGCCAGAAAAGCAGAACAATATAGTGTCGCAACAAAAGCATATAAATATATAATAGATAATAAAGAAGTAAATTCACCATATTATCTAATGAGTGTAAGAAATTATCTCACTGTATCGAGTGATAGAATAATCAAAGACACCACAACAAATGAGCAAGACCTGGCAGAAATAGAAGATCAGTATAAAAAATTCATAGATATATATGGTACAAATGATAGAAGCACATATCTGATTCTTGGCCTTGCCAATATTGAAGCATTGTACCTTCATGATATTGACAGTGCAATAAAATTATTGGACAATTTCATAAACCTTAGAAATATCTCCCCGGAAAACAAAGCAAAAGCTAAACTTGATCTTGCAGATTATTATATGATAAAAGGGGAAATATGGGAAGCCTCATTACTATATTCTCAGGTAGATAAAGACTTTAAAGAGGGCGAATTAGGGGAGATTGCCAGATACAAAAATGGGAAATTATATTATTATACCGGTGATTTCGAATGGGCGCAGATAATATTCAACATTTTAAAACCCGCAACCACAAGGTTGATATCTAATGATGCAATAGAAACATCAGTATTTATTACCGAGAGTATTGGAGATGATTCATTGCATATCCCCCTCAATATGTATGCTAATGCGGAATTACTCGTCTTACAAAATAAATACGATGAAGCCATCAACAAAATGGATTCAATAAATTTCCTATTTCCTGAAAACAATCTTAAAGATGATATCTGGTATCTTAAAGCACAAATCTACAAAAAGATTAAGAATTTTTCACTTGCAAAGAAAATGTACGAACAGATAATAGAGTCATTTCCTGATGAATTAAAAGCTGACAATGCTATATTTGAATTAGCTCAAATGTATGAGAACATATATAATGACAAGGATAAAGCCAAAGAATTGTACGAAAAGTTGTTCTTAGAATATCCGGATAGTACTCTGGCAATAGAATCAAGAAAAAAATACAGAATACTAAATGGAGAAATATTACCCTGACAACGAATGGATATTAGTCAATGAAACTTTTTTTGCTGACTTAAATATTGATCAAGAATGGCTGGCATATTTTATGAGTCAATATTTAACAGAAATAAAGCAAAACATTGAAATAGAGCAATATATTTTTTCTAAAATCAGCGAAAACTACAACCCTGATGGCAATAGTTATTCATTCCAAATTGTAATACAAAACAATAAAGAGATTCTTGAAAAGCTATTTCTATTATTAGATAAAATAAACGAAAAAATATCCACTATTTTCAATGATAAAGTCCTAATAGTACAAACAAATATGGAAATTAAAAGCTTTTGGCAAAAAGGATAAATTTTAAAATCATTTTTCAAAAAATAGCATCACCTAACTGATCTTTCTGCATCCATTTTCAGCAAAGCTCCCATCATAATACTGAAAACAATAAGTGAAGATCCTCCTTTGCTGATAAAAATCAATGGAATTCCTATGACAGGCAGAATACCCATATTCATACCCACATTCATCACAAAATGAATTAAAATATATCCTCCGAGTGCGTAAGCAAAATAAGTGATAAATATAGTTTTTGCTCTCTCCGCAATCATAAAAATGCGGATTATTAGCAGAGTAAATAACAATATCAAAACAAAAACTCCAATAAACCCCCTTTCCTCACCTATTGAGCTAAAAATAAAATCAGTTGATTGTTCAGGAACAAAGTTAAGATGAGTCATACTACCTTCAAGAAAACCTTTGCCAAAAAGACCTCCACTTCCAATTGCAGTTTTGGATTGGAGAATATTGTACAGTGAACCTCTGGGGTCGCATTTGTCAGGATTAAGCCATACATTTATTCTATCTTGCTGGTGAGGTTTTAAAAAATTATTAAAAGAATATTCAGCACTAAATGACATCAATATCAATACTATAGATGCAATTGGAAACAATATAGGAGTATTTTGGTGCCTTTTGAACCATATATTCAATGCTACTATTAAGATAGCTATAAAGTTAACCGGAATTAAATATACACCAAAAGGAAATTTATAAAGATAAAATGTTGATACTACAATAGCAATAAAAATAGTTTTTAAATATTTATTTTCCCAATAAACTAAAATCAATAAAACCAAAGCTAAACCGGTAATTGAAAGACTGACAATATAGGAATCAAATTTCAATGTAAGAACAAATGTTAATGCTATTAAAATACCAATTATATAAAACAATGGATTTAATCCGGCTCTGTAAAGTAAAACAAAAAGTGATAAAAAAATCAAAGCAGAACCTGCATCAGGTTGCAGTAAAATAAGGAGCATAGGAAATAAAATAATAGAAACAGACTGAAGCAGTATTTTCCCACTCAAAGTTTCTTTTTTGTGTTGCGACAAAAAACTTGACAAAGCTAAAGCAGTACCAAATTTTGCAAATTCCGAAGGTTGAAATGAAAAACCCAATATATTGAACCAAGAACGAGCACCTTTGATATCAGAACCAAGAAACAAAACAACAATCAACAAAAATAATGAAATCAGATAAGTAGGCAAAGCCACAGAATCCCAAAACCTCCATTCAATAAGGTATGTGAAATAAAAAAAAACAAAGGACAAAACTATAAATAAAAAATATCTCCCTTCCGATCTTGTAATATCAAAAAATGCATATTGACTATCAGCTTCATACTGCACTGAATATAATGATATCACCCCGAAAACTACCAAGGAAGAATAAATAAGGAAAGTAATCCAATCAAAACCTTTAGAACCGATTACCCTGTTTAAAGACATCAATAAATTTTTTCAAGTATTTCAGATTCTTTTATCTTTCATACAGTAATTGCACTTGGAAAATATTCTCTTACTTCAGCTAAAAGTGCCTGTGCTTTGATTTTGGAACTAAAAGATCCGGCTTTAACTTTATAATATGGGCTTACTTGTTCCCAATTGACATGAGCTACATACGGAAAACGGGATTTAAACGATGACAAAGTCCTTTCCATTTGCAATCTGTCATCAGTATTAATAACCTGAATCCTCCAACCATCAACATAATCTTTTTCAGCATTCCAATCAATAAATTTTTCCATCAAAGCACTAATAGAAGGTTCTTCATTAAGGAGGATTTCCTGAGAAAAAGCCTGAAATCCCATAAAGACTGAAAAGAAAATAAAAATAAGTGATTTCATGGTTTTATTTTTTATTTATTAAGTTCTGCAATAATCTTAGCAGCAGAAGAAGTTCCCAATCTATCGGCACCTGCCTCAATCATTTTCAATGCATCATCCAATGATCTTATCCCACCGCTAGCTTTGATTTTAATATTATTTTCACCTGCTTGTTTCATCAACTTCACATCCTCTACAGTAGCTCCACCAGTACCATAACCAGTACTCGTTTTTGCAAAATCCACACCGGTATCTACACAAAGCTTTACAATTTTTTCAATTTCATCAGGATTCAAATAACAAGTTTCGATGATCACTTTCAATATTTTATCATTTATATGAGTGCTATGGCTCAAAGCTTCAAGATCGTATCTAACTGTTTTCCAATCTCCATTTTTCAAAGCAGGAATATTTATAACTACATCCAATTCATCAGCTCCATTATCAATGGATTTTTTTATAGATTCCACTTTAGTAAATGCTGAACTATATCCGAATGGAAAATCAACAACAGTACATACCTTAACAGAGTCTATATCTCTCAAAATATCATAAGCGGTACTTACAAAATAAGGAGGAATACAAACCGAGGCAAAATTATAATTTACAGCTTCCTCACAAAGTTTCACAACTGCTTCCGTTTCCAAATCAGGTTTTAGTGCAGTGCTATCAAAATATCTTACCAATTGTTCTTTATTCATAATAAAATCTTAATCAATTAATCCATGACAATGTTTATATTTTTTACCGCTACCACAAGGGCAAGGGTCATTACGCCCTACCTTAGGAGCGGTTCTTCGTACAGTTTCTATTTGAGGTCTTTGAGAAACTCCCTCTGCAGCAGATTTAGCTCTTTCATACTCTCGGCTAGTACTTGTTTTGCTCATATCCGTTTGTCTTGGTTTAGCTTCTTCAAGTTCTTTCCCATCCACAATTAGTTTACCTCTCATAAGATAAGATAGCACATCTTCATTTATCCTTGTTACAAGTTCTTCAAACAGATTATAAGCTTCAAGTTTATATATCACAAGAGGATCTTTTTGTTCGAAAGAAGCTGCCTGAACAGAATCTTTAAGTTCATCCATATTTCTAAGATGTTCTTTCCAATTATGATCAATTATCGACAATGTCAAAGTTTTTTCAATGTCAAGTTGAACTGATTTTCCTTCAGTATTAACAGCATCCTGAAGAGTTGCAGCCACCGGATAAGGATTCGATCTACCATCAGTAAAAGGAACAGCTATCTTAGTATATCTATTACCTTCAGTATCGAGAACATTTTTATAAATGGCAATAATATTCTACTTATTTTATCCATTTTTTGTTGATAATGCTCCATCACATCGCCTAAAGCCTTATCTATCAATGAATCATCATTCAAAGAATCAAATTCTTCTTTTTCTATTTTAGAATGAATACCAAATACTCTGAACATCTCCATTGTGAAATTTTCATAGTCTCCATTTTGTTTTGAATTGATCACAAGGCCATCCACGATATCAATAAACATATTATAAATATCGACAGCGAGTCTTTCACCACTAAGAGCATTTTTCTCTTTTTGTAAATAGCCTCTCTCTGAATATTCATAACATCATCATACTCCAATAATCTTTTTCTGGTACTAAAGTGATTTTCCTCAACTTTTTCTGAGCTCTTCGATAGATTTTGTAACCATACTATGCTGAATAACATCACCATCTTTATGTCCCATTCTATCCATAATTTTAGCTATACGTTCAGAATTGAACAAACGCATCAAATTATCTTCGAGGGATACAAAAAACTGCGAAGAACCGGGATCTCCTTGACGACCAGCTCTACCTCTCAACTGATTATCAACCCTTCTGGATTCATGCCTTCCGTGCAATAATAGCCAAACCACCAGCATCTTTTACTTCTTTACTGATTTTAATATCAGTACCCCTACCAGCCATATTTGTGGCAATGGTTACTCTACCAGGCTGACCTGCTTCCGCAACTACTTCAGCTTCTCGTTGGTGCTGTTTAGCATTAAGCACATTATGAGGAATATTACGCATATTCAGCATCCTGCTCAATTTCTCCGAAATATCAACAGAAGTAGTACCGACAAGACAAGGTCTGCCGAGATTTTTCATCTTTTTCTATTTCTTCAATAACAGAGTTAAATTTTTTCTCTTTCAGTCTTATATATCAAGTCATGCATATCCTTTCTAATAATAGGTTTATTAGTAGGAATTACTACAACATCGAGTTTGTAAATTTGCCAAAACTCACCGGCTTCAGTTTCCGCTGTACCTGTCATACCCGCAAGTTTATGATACATCCTGAAATAATTTTGCAAAGTGACAGTAGCATAAGTTTGAGTAATCTCTCCTACTTTAACATTCTCTTTAGCCTCGATAGCCTGATGAAGTCCATCAGAATATCTTCTACCCTCCATCATACGACCTGTCTGCTCATCTACTATTTTCACTTCACCATTAATAACCACATATTCTTCATCTTTTTCAAAAAGAGTATAAGCTTTTAATAATTGATTAACCGCATGAAGTCTTTTAGATTTCAGTGTAAAATCACGAGATAATTTTTCACGTGCTTCTTGTTTTTCATCCTCATTTGTACTTGTATCAGATTCTATCTCCTGCATCTGCATAGTGATATCCGGAAGTACAAACATTTCAATATCATCTTCACCACGAGCGAGAAATTCAGCTCCTTTGTCTGTCAATTCTGTTTGTTTATTCTTTTCATCGATAGTAAAATAAAGAGGAGCATCTACTACAGGCATCCTTTTTGATTGTTCCTGCATATAGAAATTTTCAGTTTTCTGTAATAAACCTTTACTCCTTCCTGACTCAGATATTTGATCAATGGTCTTGACTTAGGCAATGCTCTGTATGACCTTAAAAGCTCCATTCCTCCATCACCCTCATCCATTCCTTTATTGCCGGCATCTATCAATTTTTTAGCATTGGCAAGATATTGGGTTGCCAATTGTTTTTGAACACCTATTATTCTTTCAACTTTAGGTTTGAGTTCATTATATAATTCTTCTTCTTCTCCTGCTTCTACAGGTCCTGAAATGATTAATGGTGTTCTTGCATCATCTATAAGGACAGAATCCACCTCATCGACAATGGCGTAGTGTAATTTTGCACCATTTCATTTAGTGAAATAACCATATTGTCTCTAAGATAATCAAAACCAAATTCATTGTTGGTACCATAGGTGATATCACAATTATAGGCATTTCTTCTCGCTTCAGAGTGTGGTTTGTATTTATCTATACAATCAACAGTAAGAAATAAAAATTCATATATTGGTCCTACCCACTCAGAGTCCCTTCTTGCAAGGTAATCATTTACTGTAACGAGATGAACACCTTGGCCTGCAAGAGCATTGAGATATATTGGGAGAGTAGCAACGAGAGTTTTTCCTTCTCCGGTAGCCATCTCAGCAATTTTACCATCGTGCAACACCATACCACCAATCAATTGAACATCATAATGAACCATATTCCATTTTATCTGTCCTCCAGCAGCAAGCCAGGTATTGCTCCAGGTTGTAGTATCACCATCTACAGCGACATTAGATTTTTTAGCTGATATTTCTCTATCGTGTTGTGTAGTGGTAACTTCCAAAAAATCATTTTCTGAAAACCGTCTTGAGGTTTCTTTGATGACAGCAAAAGCTTCAGGTTGGATTTCTAAAAGAATATTTTCTATTTCCTTATCTCTAACCTTTTGCAATTCATCAATTTCATTATATATCTCTTCCTTAACGTGAATATTTTCTTCAACATTAGTTTTTTCTTTCAATGTATCAATATCTTCATCAATATCTTTCAAATGCTCTTTGATTCTCGATTTGAATTCCAAAGTTTTATTTCTCAATTCATCATTTGAGAGAGATTTGTATTCCTGATAATATTCATTAATCCGAAGAACTATAGGGTCATATTTCTTAATATCCCTTTCATATTTAGTTCCAAAAAATTTTTTAAAAACGCCTATCATTATTTAATGTTTATTTTTTTATTCAATTGAACCAATCAAAATAATATTTATTATTTAAAATTCTAATTTCTTTTATCTGCACCCCAATTTAATTTATAATTGATATTATCACTAAAATCCAAGCCACTAAATACTAACAAATTTATATCATAATCGTTTTTCTGTATTGTAAGTTCGTGATCCGGACTTATAGTTTCATATCGTGAATCCAACGAACAAAGTACTGATTCGCTTCTGCTTTCAATTTCCAAACGGATCTTTGAATTATCCGGTACTATTATTGGTCTCATAGTAAGATTGTGAGGTGCTACAGGAGTAATAATAAAAGTCCCTGATCCAGGAAAAACTATTGGACCGCCACAACTCAATGAATATCCGGTACTTCCAGTCGGTGTTGATATTATTAGTCCATCGACCCAATAAGATGTCAGAAATTTTTCATTAAGAAAAGTGTGAACGACGATAACTGCCGGAGAAGAACTTTTATGAACAGTAAAATCATTGAGAGCTATATTTTCATCTTTAAAAATCATAGGTTTGGAATTCAATTTCAGCATACTCCTTTTCTGAATAGAATAATCTCCTCTTTTGATTTTACTGACGTATTCTCCTATTTTATTTTTTTCGACAATAGCTAAAAATCCCAATCTACCTAAATTTATACCGACAATTGGTATTTCTGTATCATTAATGAGTACTGCAGAATTCAAAATTGTTCCATCTCCTCCTATTGATATCAAAAGGTCTATATTTTCTTTTTTCAACGAGTCTTTATCATAAATTAATGGATATTTCAAATCATTTCCGGTGATATCCAAAATATATTTATGGAATTTGTCATAAATAAAAATATTAAAGCCTTCTAACTCAAGTTTTTCCAATAAAATATCCAGATATGAAACCTGCATCTCTGAAATAACCTGGCTATATATCAAAACATTTTTTATCACTCTATACAATTTAAATATTATTGACAAAATGAAAATAAAAACCTCCCGCTCCTGTATGATTTATACCATATGATATTTTGAATAGATTGTGATAAATCAATGCATCCAATGACAATCCATATCCATACAACCAGCGATTAGTAAAGTTATTAAATACAAAATTAGTATTATTATTAACATATCCACAATCTGCATTCAAACTTAAATAAAAATCATAGGGAATAAATTTAAATTGACTTATTTTTATCCATTTAGACAGATTTGCTTTCCCTTTAAATAAAAATACTTTGTGTGATGTTTTCAAAGTGACATAATCTTCACCATCTATAACATACAATTCATATCCATTCAAATAATTTTCATCATATCCCAATGCAATGTTATTGATGTAGCCTGCACCATGCGAATATAATGTTTTCTTTCCTTCAAGCTTGAATCCTGAAAAAATATTTTTACTCAATTGGAAATATTTTTCAATTTTAGACCTTGCTATAAGCAAAGACAAATCATCAAAAAATCCTATTCCGGACTGTGTCAATTCTGCCTCCAAATAATACCTCTTATTGGGATATATCTTGAAATCTCTTTTATCATAACTATATGTATAATCCAAGGTAATATATCTTTGCTTTATTTTATCACTTAAAAAATCAGAATTCAATTCCTCCAAAACATATGGTTTTATAGCATTAGAATTGTAATAAACACTTATAAAATGCTTATTGTAAATATCAGGATGGTATATTATTCCAAATGAACCTCTGTATTGAGTCAATAAAACATTTCCTTCATCAAAGTACCTCAAGAGTTTATTATTGAATGTATTATAAGAAATCTCTGTCGATTTTTTTTCCAAAACATTAAAAAAAAATCCAAATTTTGTATTTTTATTAAAATATGGTCTCAAATATGTCAACTCTAATTTCCTTATCATTCCAAACTGAAATTTCATATCAATCAAGTCCCTATTCCCTGTAATATTTTTATGTTGCAGGTCTATACCTAAATTTATTCTTTTCAAACTTGCATTATGTTCATAAATCCATTCATTGATATTTCTATCCACAAATTCAAAAATCAAATAAGGATACAGATACCATGATTCTACAACTTTACAATTTATATCAATAGTTTGATTTTCTACATCTAAAGTTTTTATATTAAAATCAACATCAACAAACAATCCTGTACTTCTCAATCTTTTTTTATTTTTATCGAAAACTCTGTCAATTTCAGTTATATTTACAGAATCTCCAATTTTCATATTTATCTCATTTAAAATAATGTAGTCTTTAGTTTTTTTATTACCTTCAATACTAATATTATCTATTACAAATGCATTCTGGGAATACAAATATACATTGAGAAAAATCAGTATTAGAATGGGAAAAAACCTCATTTTTATCATACATTTAAATAATGCATCAAGGCATCAAAATTGTCTTTCAATTGTTCATCTGATGTTTTATCGGCTTCAAAATATGAATTTACAGTATAACCAAACCTATTAAAAGAAGCTAATATCCGTTCGATATTTGAAGTTTCTACTTTTATCATCACTTCCAGCATATTGTCATCAATATCATTATCACCGATAAAAACTCCCCAAATCTTAGAATTTTCTGATTCAATAATTCTACTTATTTCTGAAAACGAATAATCACCAATAGCTACTTGCAATAAAATTAATCCCCCTTCAGACTTAAATGTAAGCAGAGAACTAAATTCTCGAAATATTGAAATCTTATCGACAATTCCATAAAATTGATTATTTTCATCAACAACAAATTTTATGCTATTCTTATCATTTGAAAATTCATTGATAACACTAAAAATATTAATATCGGGATGAATAAATAAATTTCGTTCTGGGAATGTCAACTTATTTTTCAATTCTTCTATTCCTAATTTATCGACAGAAGGCAAATTTCCAATCACTCCCAAAAATTCATTATCTTTAATTACAGGAATCATATCAAAACCATGATTAGCAATGTTCAATGAATAAGAATCAATTGAATCGCTAAGTTCCAAAACCTCATAAGTATCTGAAATAAAATCAATAGCCTTTAACTTCATTTAAATTATCTGTTAAGTGTTATTTTTTTTCTTTCTATCTCAAATTCATCTTCTGAAAGCACTCCTTTATTTCTCAATTCTTTCAACTTATTGATCTGAGACAATAAAAGATCGTCTTGTAAAATATCTTTTTTTTCAGGCCCCAAAGTTTTCAGTGAAAGCCTAAAACCATGATCTTTAAATTCCTGATATTCAGGCTGTATTCTTATATATGCTAAATCTTCATCAGTACCGATTCTTTCAGGATTTTTTAGTCCATACTGAACAGCAGTATCCAACTGTCTGAATGACAATTCCTTATTTTCAGTAAGCGAATAAGCTTTAGCTATTTCAAAATGCAATTCGGGGTCTTCCGGAGATATATCCAAAGCTTTTTTATAATCTTCTATGGCTCCTTTGAAATCATAATTTTTAAATTTCTCTAAAGCGCTCTTTTTAAATGGATTTTTCTTTGGAAAAACTCTGAAACTCGATTCTTGTTTCTTTTTTCTGTTTGCTCTTCGAGTATTTCTGTATTCATTGGTACTAGTATTTCCTCTAGTGCTACCTGGAACAAATGCTTTATTATATTTTTCATCAAATTCCTGATTAGACATATTAAAAATCCTGATAGCATCCAAAATCCCTAAAATAGCACCAACAGGGAAAAACCTTTGAGTAATAAGTGTCAAAAAAACAAAAAATATCCCTCCGCCAATATCTTTAAGATAAAAACGGTGAACTCCAAAAGCTCCAAAAATCAATGCCAATAATCCGGCAAGTATTCTGTTTTTCATCTATTTTTAATTTTGTAATTATTTTATTTAAAGTTATCCCATTACACAAAAAAATATGGAAACACTTTATTTTAGCATATACTTATTTTAACTAAACATAAATCTAATTGATTAAAAAAAGTCAATGCTATGTTATATAATATTATACTGTCAATAATTATTCCATTAATTAATAACAATCAATACTAAGCAATATTGTCATTACCTAATATCCTACAAGTCAAAATGGCAATATCATCCAAATATTCTTCTGATTCTTTAAAACTATCGATTTCTTTTATAAGTTTTTTATTAAAATCAGTAACCTGCATATTATGATTTTTAGTAACAAAATCCACAATTTTTTTATCAGTAAAAAATTTGCCTTGCTTATTTTTTATTTCAGTAAGCCCATCAGTAAAAGTTAAAATCATAGTCTCTCCATCGAAATCCACTATTGCTTCCTCTATTGAAGGAAGTTTATCAAAAGCTCCTATTACGGTACATCCTTTATCTAAGCGTTTTATACCATTTTTATCGTGAAGTACCGGAGGGAAATGACCTGCATTTATATATTTTAATTGACTCTTATTCACATCGACTTCGCCGATAAAAAAAGTAATAAACTTATCGCTTTTGGTAATTCTCTTATGCACAATTTCATTCAAAGCAAAAATAAAAGTCTCCAAATCTCTATATTGATATATCAGACTTTGAATTATAGCCTGAAAATTTGCCATCAACATAGCAGCAGCCACACCTTTACCAGAAATATCGGCAATACAAAAAGCAAATTTAGAATCTGAAAACTGGAAATAATCGATATAATCTCCGCCTACATTCAAATGAGGTTTATAAATACTTCCCAACTGAAATTTTTCATTATCAGGATAAGTTTCAGGAATCAGCATCTGTTGAACTTCTCGGGCAAGCTTCATTTCCCTTTTCAATCTTTCCTGTTCCAATTGTTTTTTAAAAAGTTTTTTATTTTCAATTGCTACAGCTATAATATTTGTAATGGAAATGATAAACTGAATTTTATTATAGATATCATCTTTTTCTGATATATTTCCCAAAAAAGCATAAGCTAGTGGAATATCTTTATGGAACACAGGAATGATCACATCGAAATACCTCAATATTTCCGGATCATTTTCAGAAATAGTATGCAATCTTTTATATTTGCTAAAATAAATTTCAGGATAATCTATATCCAATTTATCCTCTTCATTTATCATAGTGACGCATTCCCATTTGCCGTCAGTATTGGTATATAATGCCATTTTGCTTATTCCCATTTCCCAATTGAGAAACGACCTATACATTCCAAATAGCTGATCTACAGGTATATTTTCATTTATAGCCTGAGTGATAGTTTGCAAGCTTCTTATTTGCAATTGCTTTAAGCTCAACTTTCTTTCAAGCTCTTCCAGTAATTCTAAATTTTTATCCATATCTGAAAATTCAATGCAAGGTATGAATTTTATTACTATTGTAATATATAGTTTACAAATTATTAGAATTATACTTTGATTTTTTCTACCAATACATACATTATTATGACTTTAGTAAAATAAATTCAGTATAAGTAAAAGCAATTTTAATTATTTTCTTAACACATTAAAAATGTTTTTTATTAATTTTACAATCCATTTTCACAATTTAAAAAACAACTATGAAATATTTTTTTCTACTCATTATCAGTTTATTTTTTTCATTTCCACTCATCTCACAATCCGATAGCATATACAATGATGATCCGAATCAATATCTTCCCATAGGTGTTGAAATGGCACAATATCACTATTATGCTGATACCGGTCTGGCAAACGTGGAACAATATAGGATTGATCCTCCTTTTTGGTGGACAGATATGAAAGATACAATATTATCCTTAATGATATATGAAAAAAATATTGGAACAGCTTCTGTCACTATAAATGCTCCGGAACACATTGAATTAATAAATACTGAATCTGTTCCTAATCCAAATTATAAATTTCTAACTATCAAAATTGGAGCTAAAGCCCAACCTGCAACAATAAAAATCAATGCATTTTTTAATAATAGAATAAAAACTTATCAATACAAAATCCTAAAACGCGAATCCAAAAATAATGACAAGAGAGGTGTGGATAATTCAGACCTCATATATCATATTATGCCAGACAGATTTGCCAATGGGGATTATTCCAACGATTCATATCGCGATATGGCTCAGAAAGGAATCAACAGGGACAAAATGTATTTCCGTCATGGGGGAGATATCAAAGGGATAATAGATCATCTTGGATATATCAAAGATTTGGGAGCCACTGCCATTTGGCTAACTCCTGTACTTGAAAACAATCAACCATATGCTTCATATCATGGTTATGCCATTACAGACCTCTACAATATTGATAAGAGATATGGCACCAACAATTACTATCGACTATTGGTCAATAATTGCCACAATTATGGATTAAAAGTAGTAAATGACATGGTATTAAATCACCTTGGCAATGAAAACTGGCTGATGAAGGATATTCCTGATAAAAACTGGATTCATCAATGGCCTGAATTCACCAAATCCAATTTCAGAGCTTCCGCAGTTTTCGACCCTTATAAAAGTCAATATGATATTAAAAAATTAAAAGAAGGCTGGTTTGATTACTCAATGCCCGACCTCAATCAATCGAATCCCTTATTGGCAAAATACCTCATCCAAAACAGTATTTGGTGGGTAGAATATGCCGGAATAGATGATATCAGAATAGACACCTGGTTTTTCTCTGATCAGGATTTTTTACATGATTGGGTATCAGCAATTAAGCAGGAATACCCCAATATGAAGTTATTTGGAGAAACCTGGGTACAAAAAGTAGCTATACAATCAAAATTTACAGCCAATGATAATAACACAACTGAACATGCACCAAACCTTCCTTCAGTGTTGGATTTCCAACTTAATTTTTCTATTGATGATGCCCTGAATAAGAAAGCAGATTGGACAGAGGGAGTAACAAGATTGTATTATACATTGAGCCAAGATTTTCTATATGAAGATCCTTACAATAATGTGATATTTTTGGACAATCACGATAAAGCACGAATTTTCAGTACAGTAGGTGGAGATATCAATAAAGTAAAAAGTGCATTAGGACTACTATTTACACTTCGGGGCATTCCAGTATTGTACTATGGTACTGAATTGCTTTTCGACGGTGATTGCAAACCCGATGGAAATGTAAGACAAGACATGCCAGGAGGATGGAAAGAGGACAAAGTCAATAAATTTATTGCTGAAGGCAGAACCGCTGCAGAAAATGAAATATTCAACTATATCAAAACACTGGCGGCATATCATCGAAATTACACAGCATTGCAAACAGGCAAATTCCTGCATTTCATGCCCGAGGATGGTATTTATGTTTACTTCAGATATGACGTTGCAGACTCATTTATGATTATTTACAATTCAAATGATGAAAACAAAAAGATTAAAACAGACAGATATAATGAGGTTTTGGACAAATATAATACTGCAATCAATATAGCCAATAATGAATTGTATAATGATATCTCTGAATTTGAATTGATTAATAATAGTATTTTAGTACTAAAACTAAACTAAACCATAATTTAGAATTCTAAACTTATTGATTAAAAAACACTTTAGATAACAATGTTTATCTAAAATTATTATCAATAAATTAAGAATTTATTGATAATAATTTTATTTTAGATTTCAAATTTATAACTTTGCGTGGACGAAAATTATTTAATAATAAAATATATTATATGAAAAAAATTTACAATCCTTTGATTAAAATTTTGATCTTTTCTATTCTTTTCATTTT
Source organism: Saprospiraceae bacterium (assembly GCA_041392555.1). GTDB lineage: Bacteria > Bacteroidota > Bacteroidia > Chitinophagales > Saprospiraceae > JADJGA01. Next base: position 26,464 of record JAWKLW010000003.1, read on the forward strand.
TATTTCAAATTTCTCAAATGCACAGATTGTGAAAGGGGTAGTTAATGACGCAAACGATGGAAGTCCACTTATTGGAGCTTCAGTGATTGAAAAAGGTACAAGCAATGGAACAATGACTGATATAGATGGAAATTTTTCTATTGAAGTTGAAAATAATGCAGTTTTAGTTGTATCGTATATTGGTTATACACCTCAGGATGTTCCTGTAAATAACCAAACTTATATAACTGTGAATCTGCAAATGGAATCTACAAGTCTTGATGAAGTTATTGTTATAGGTTATGGTGCTCAGAAAAAATCTGATAAAACAGGAGCAGTAGTTGCTCTTAAATCTGATGAATTAAAAATTGGAAGATTGAGTGATCCCATTGAAGCAATGCAGGGAAGGGCTGCCGGAGTATTAGTATCAAAACAGGGAGGTGACCCTAACGCGGGATTTAGCGTTAACATCAGAGGGGCTTCGAGTTTTGTGTCAGGTGCCGGGCCATTATATGTAGTAGACGGAGTGCCCGGAGTTGATCCCACGACTATTGCCAGTGAGGACATCGAAAGTATAAATGTATTAAAAGATGCATCATCAACAGCTATCTATGGTGCTAAAGGATCAAATGGGGTAATAATTATTACGACTAAAAATAATGCTGCTGAAGGGAAAAATTCAGATCACAAAGTTTCAGATGTCAGTCTTAGTAGCATAGTTTCTTTTGATAATGTAGCAAAAAAGCTTAAATTTCTGTCTGGAGATCAAATAAAACAATTTGCAGCTGATAATAATTTAAATGTAATAGATAATGGTGGAAATGTCGATTGGCAGGATGAAATCTATCGTTCCGGCTTGACACAATCACATACTCTCGCATTTTCAGGAGCTGATAAAAATTCATATTACAGAGCTTCATTAAATTACAATGACATAACCGGAGTTTTGATAGGCTCCAGTAAGCAAAGAAGTATAGGCAGGCTCCAGTTCTCACAAAAGGCAATCGATAATAGATTAACATTGACAGCTCTACTTTCAGGTACAATTGAAAAAAATGAGTATGTTAATTATGGAGGCGGTATAAATCCAACAAATATTATTTATCAGGCATTCAGGAGAAATCCCCTGGATCCTGTTTATAATGATGATGGTACTTTTTTCGAAACCGATAAATCATTTCAGTATTACAATCCCGTTGCAATTGCAGAGCAAATAGAAAACAACAGGGAAGCAAAAAGACTTTTGGGAAATTTTAAAGTTGATTTTGAAATTCTTAAAGGTTTGATCGCATCTGTTAGTGCTTCCTATGCCAGAGATGATGATGAAGGGTTTTATTTTCATCCACGGGCAGCAGCATCCAATCTCACTAACGGATATGCCAAAAGAAACTATAATAATCATGAACTGAGCCTCATAGAATCTACTATTACTTATACAAAATCATTTAATGATAAGCACAATTTAACTTTATTGGGTGGTCATAGTTATCAAAAAGACCTGTATGATGGATTGACAGCAGAAGGGAAAAATGCACTTTCAGATTATCTCAAAGCTAATAATCTTGGAAGCTTATTGGATGTAGTACCGGGAAGTATTTCATCTTATAAAAATGAATTCCTTCAGGCTTCATTTTTTGGTCGTTTTCAGTATGATTTCATGAAAAAGTATTATCTCACAGGTACAGTCAGAAGAGATGGTTCTTCAAAATTCGGAGCTGATCACAAATGGGGGACTTTCCCTTCACTATCAGTAGGATGGAACTTGGATCAGGAATCATTTTTCCAAAATTCTGATGTTATTAATACTCTGAAACTCCGATTTGGATTTGGATATTCGGGAAATAGCAACATTCCTGCGTATGTGAATAATGTATATTATGTGCCTGCCGGAACTGCAATTAATCCTGAAACCGGTGAAGTTGTACTTTCATTTGAAAATGATAACGATGTTTCTCCTAATCCTGACCTAAGGTGGGAATCAAACAGAGAACTTAACCTTGGTGTTGATTTTGGATTATTCAACAATAAAATTTCAGGTACTGTTGAAGTATATCAAAAAACGATATTTGACCTTATTTATAAATATGAGTTACCTGTACCACCAAATAAAAACAGATATATCTATGCCAATGCGGGTGAAGTTTCCAATAAAGGTATAGAAGTTACCCTTATGGGATATCCTGTTAGCGGTAAAAAACTTAATTGGAAAACAATTTTGACATTTGCAGCAAACAGACAAAAAACCAATGCTATTGGTAATGAAACATATGAGCTTGATGAAGTTAAACTTTTGTATGTCGAAGGTAGAGGTTTAGTAGGCGGTGAAAACTGGACGCAGATCCTGAAACCGGGAGTATCACTTGGAACTTTTTATTTACCTGAATATGCAGGTCTTTCAGATGATGGCAAGTTTTTGTTTTATACTGCTGCGGGAGGAGTTACAAGAGATGTAACTTTAGCAGAAAGAAGGATAGTAGGAAATGCTCAGCCTGATTTTACAATTGGATGGATAAATAATTTTGATATTGGAAAGAACTTTGACGTCAATTTAGCTTTCAGAGCTGTCGTTGGTTTTGATATTTTTAATGTTACGAACATGGTATTCAGCAATCCTTCTGATTTGCCAACATTAAATGTTTTGGAAGAAGCTCTTGATGAATTTGACAAAGGATTGAATAGTGCTCCAATTGTAAGTAGCTACTATCTTGAAGATGGAACATTTTTAAAACTTGACAATGCAAGTATTGGTTATAACTTTGATATCGGTTCAAAGTATATCAAAAAACTCAGAGTTTTTGTATCCGGTTCCAACCTATTTACACTTACAGGATATAAAGGGTTGGATCCAGAAATAAGTTACGGTGGAATTGAATTTGGAAGGGATCAATACGATGTATATCCTAAAACAAGAACATATTCTGTCGGATTAAATGCTAACTTTTAAAATCTAATCAAAATGAAAAAAGTATATATTTTATTTTCTATTATCATAATTATGTTTTCATGTACAAATCTGGATGAAATTGTTTATGATAAAATACCTGAAAGTTATTTCCCCGAAAATGAAACACAGGCTGCTCTAAGGGTTATCCCTGCCTACCAGAAATTGTCGGAATTGATCGATGATTCGGGGTGGTGGTTTTGGGCTCAGGAAGTATCAAGTGATGAAATTGTATTTCCGGTCAGATTAACAGATTGGGATGATGGTGGAAAATGGAGGGTTTTGTACCAACATGCTGGGACAATAATACTGATGCTGTTAACAATATGTGGGGAAGATTATATGAAGGAGTTTTTGAATGCAATAAAGCTATTGATGAATTATTACCATTTGAAGGAGATGAGAATACTAAAGTGGTTCTTTCAAAATTGCGGACATTACGGGCTTTTTATTATTATTTGTTGTTGGACAATTATGGTGATATCCCATTGGTTACTTCATTTTTTGATGCACCTGATAAACCTTTTAAAGAAGAAAGAAAGGCTGTTGCAGATTATATAATAGCCAGCTTGAAGAAAGTGCCCGTTTATTACCTGTAAAACCACTTAATTTTGCAGTATCCAGAAGTCTGGCATATTCCATTTTAGCTAAATTGTATTTGAACTATGAAGTGTATACAGGCGTTGCTAAATGGAAAGAAGCTGAAAACTATTGTGACAGTATTATTGATTTGGGGGTTTATAATCTGGAATCAAATCCATTAGCACCTTTTATTACCGATAATGATAATTCCATTGAAAATATCTTTACAATTCCTTTTGATGAAGACAATCTTCAGGGGTTCAGGATTCATATGAGAACATTGCATTACCAAAACAACCTGACTTTTGATATGTCTGTAGGGCCTTGGAATGGCTTTGCGGTTACCGAAAGTCATTTTAACTCCTATGAAGATGGAGATCTAAGAAAAGAAGGATTTTTAGTAGGCCAGCAATATACCAGTAGCGGAGCAAAAATATTTGATGCCACTGCTGATGCAGATCTGGTATTTAATCCACATATTCCTGCGATAGTTATAGATGCAACTTATTCATTGGAAGAAGTAAGGATGTCAGGAGCTCGGGTCGCCAAGTATAAAATTAAAAAAGGGGCCAAAGAAAATTTAAGTAATGATTTTCCGTTATTCAGATATGCTGATATTTTATTGATGAAAGCAGAGTGCATGATAAGGCAAGGACTAAATGGAGATCAATATTTTAATACTATCAGACAAAGAGCCGGAGTTTCTTCGATGAGTAACGTTACTTTGGATCAATTACTAGCAGAAAGAGGACGCGAAATGTTTTGTGAAGGACATAGAAGACAAGATCTGATCAGATTTGGAAAATTCTCGTCTGCAAGATGGGAAAAACCAACAGATTCAGATGACAGAAAGACATTTCCTATTCCTCAATGGGCAATAGATTCTAATCCTAATTTACAATAAATGAACATTATTATTTATATTTTTTTAATTAAATTTTTTAAAATGAAAACAAAATTCTTTTCTTTACTTTTATCACTGATTATGTTTGGAACATTCTCAATGGTGTTGTTATCATGTGGCGACAAAGATAATGATGACGATCCCGTCATTTTGGTTGAGGATGGCACTTATATAATGGGAGATGCATTTGAATACAACGAATTGAAAAACGATGGTGCAATGCAAAAAGGCATAAATGAAGTTGATCATTCTGACAGAGATGGGATGTATGTAAAATATGTAGCTTTATCAGCAACTGGTGGTTTTAATATAGTCGTTGTTTCTGGTACTACTCAGACTACTTATGGACCTGATGTGGTGTCTAATATTGATTTAACTGGTGTTAGTGAAGCACCTCAGGTTACAATCCAAAAAGGGACATTTAAAGAAACAGATAGTAAATTTACTGTACCTGCTGACGGACTATATCAAATAGTTTTAGATAACGAATTAGGCTTAGTTGCTATTATACCAATAAACAATTGGGGAGTAATAGGTGGTGCAACCCAAGGCGGATGGGGTGCTGATCAGGCAATGCCATTAACTTCTACTTTTAGCAAAACAGCTTTGACTTATGAAGCTACAGAGGTTGTATTAATTCCAGGTGAATTTAAATTCAGACAAGATGGGGATGGAAAGTTGCTTTGGATGATGAAGAGACCGTAAAGATAAATATCAACTTTATGAACTTTTGGATGCACTGGGGTACCAGGTGGCGATACATGCTTATTGGTGATGGGGAAAATGGTTATTATACAGTTACCCTTGACTGGACTCTTGCTGATGGGTTTTCAGCTTCTTTAGAAAAACCGGTGAATATACACCAGCTACGTATCCTGATGCAATGTATATAGTAGGTGCTGCTACTGCTTATGGTTGGGATACTCCGGGAACTAGAAGCTGATGCTATAATGCATAAGTGGTGTGCAGGAGGTGCACCAACTGAAGGTGTTTTCTGGAAGATATGCTATATTGCAGGAAGGTGAAGGATTTAAAGTTTCTAACGAAAACTGGGTGCTTTCAATTTTGGGTTTAGTGGAAATTGGTGAATTTGATTCGAAGGTATGGGAGTTTCTTCTGCTGATGGAAATGATGGTTCATGATGATGGTGGAGTTTATATGGTTGTACTTGATTTAAGGAATGATGTTGTTAAATTATCAGTAAAACCTGCTGAAGTTTATGGTATTGGAGATTGCTGAGCCGGTGATTGGACTGAAGATGATGCTATGCATTGTTTACCATAGACAATACAGCAAAAAACTATTACTTCACCTGCTTGGCTAAAGATGGAAATATCCGTGTATGTATGCTCAACATCCTTGATTGATTCATGGTGGAATGCAGAATTCAGAGTTGCTGGACGGTAAAATAGAATATAGAAATGACGGTGGTGATCAGGAAGCAGTTGCTTCGAATCAGGAGGACAGGTAATAACATTGAGTTTTGATGACAATACTGGTTCAATTCAATAATTCAATATTATTCCTGATTTAATATATTGAAGGCTGTCAAATATTTGACAGCCTTTCAATTTTTTATAACTACTCTGGTGATGTTGATTTAAACTTGTTTTGTCTTTATTTTTGTTACCGAACTTCAGAGATAATTCTTTTGGAGCCATTACCTAAATAGTCGCTCCTTAAGACAAAGATAAAGTATTAAATATCAATAAAATAATGGGGAATAATATTAAGATAATATTGCAAGAAATGTTATATTTGTGGTATAAAATCTTGAAAAAATGATATGGAAATCACCAAATCAACTCCAAAGAAATCTATTCAATCCATTGTTGAGTGATTTTATAGATGGGAGCTTATAACCAGCATTATTAGCAAACAAAAAATAGATTGGAATTATTGTGAGAAAACATTTGGATCATTGTATTCACATACGGGTAAAAGAGCAATGCCAATAAGATTTTCAGTAGGGATGCTTGTTACCCAAGAGACTATATAATCTTGGGGATGAAACTCTTTCACAAGCATAGGTAATGAATCCCTATATGCAATATTTTACAGGAGAAGCACATTTTTTTAAAACACAAATTTACAGATTCAAGCATTTTGTACATTTTAGGAAAACGCAAAAAAATAGAAGGAGTAGGAAAGATATTTGCATATTCGGTAAAGATACATGGCAACGAATCCAAAGACAAAAAGATGTTATCAGATACTACGGTACAGGAAAATAACACGACCTTTCCCACCAATACAAAATTGGTAAAACAAATAATAGATAAGTGCAACAAAATAGCTTTAGAACAAGGGGTAATTCAACGGCAAACATATTCCAGAATCAGTAAACAATTAATGAGAGATTCCTACAATGCTAAGCATCCCAAAAAAGTAAAAAAAAAACCAAGAAACCACAAAAGGAATTAAAGACGATAGCTGGAAGACAGATTAGAGAGATGGAGCGCAAACTTAACCTCGGAGGTATTGCAATCAAAATTAAAAGAAATGACTTGAGTTCGATGAAAAAAATGATAAAAAATTTAAAAAAAGCAGAACAATTATTATCTTTATGATTTGATAATCATTTAGATAACAAATTATTCTACCATGATTACAGAAGACAAAAATATTGAAATTTATTGTAAAATTGATGATTTTTGCAAAGAATTTTTTCCTTTTATTGAGAAAAACACGCTAAAAAGTAGTAATTCAAGGAAAAGGAAGTTCAAATTAAGTATTTCTGAGGCTATGACTATACAAATTTTATTTCATATGTTTGATTATAGAAATTTTACAACTTACTATAATGATTATGTATGTTCAAGACTAAGTAGTTATTTCCCGAAAATATTGAGCTTTCACAATAAAATGGTTGAAATATTCAAATACATCATAATACCATTAGCAATAGTCTTGAAAACAAAATCAATGTGAATATGTGCAGGTATCGGAGGAAGTATGGACCCTGAAGATCTCGGAGTAGTATCAGGATGGAGTGGCACTCGTACAACCAAAGAAATAGTAAACAAATTTGGTGAACTCAGCGGATCTATTATTGACTTTTATGATAGGAAAACAAACCTCTTCAAGTTTATCTATTTGGTGATTTTGACGAAAATAAAATAAATGCCAAATATGCTTTAAATAGATGCCAATGGTGATAAAATCTATGTTGATACCACAGTATTTCAGTACAGATAATGTATCTTTCAATATAGCTCCAAACCCAACTACCGGATATTATTTCGGTGATAACAATGGAGATGGAACTTATGAAACAGGAGGAGCTCCTATCGAGGTAGGACCTGCAGGATTCTATTATATCGAAATGGATAACACTCCACATAAAGTTGAAGAACAAAATTGGGCAGTAACAGGTTCAGCTGTTAATAATCAAATCGTGCCTTTAACATGGGATTCTGAAACAGAACAATTAGTAGTTGAAACAAACATAGTACCAGGTGATTTATATTTTACAGTAATCGGCAATTCCGATATTACTATGGGAGATGATGATGCTAATGGTATTCTTAAGCCTTTGAGGAGCACCTATAAATATCGATATAGCTACTCCAGCTGAAATAAAATTAGACATAAGAGTAGAAGATTTTATTTATGAAGTATCTTCAACCTCATATGATAGAAGAGCTTTATTTTATACTGATGGTCAAAATTTAGAAATCAATGATGTATCATCTTTTACAGATGGTTATGCGGTAAGAAAATTCAAAAATATCACTTCTGATGGAGTAAATGGTTCAGACACTCAATACCCTGACACTGATTTTCCATTATTCAGATTAGCTGATGTATATTTGATGGCAAGTGAAGCTATATTAAGAGGAGCTTCAGGTGGAAGTATGGATGATGCTGTCAATTATTTCAATGCAGTAAGATCTCGTGCATATCATAGCACATTGGCAAACCTGACCACTTCTACATTGAATTTAGATGAAATTCTCGATGAAAGAGCAAGAGAATTACTATGGGAAGGAAGCAGAAGAACTGACTTAATTCGTTTTGGTCAATTTACTGATGGAAGTTATCTTTGGACATGGAAAGGAGATACAAAGGAGGGAACAACTGTACCTTCTTACAGAAATATTTATCCTATCCCTTCAGCGGATTTAGGAAATAATCCTAAATTAACTCAAAATACTGGATACTAAAAAAATTACAAAAAAGGTTGGTAATTATTTATCAACCTTTTTTCTTATAATGCATTGTAAATAAAATAAACAATCCTAAAATTGCAACTATAGCAGATAAAAAATAAGCCCCTTTCAATCCTCCATAAGAAAAACCCAAACCGATTATTAATGGTCCTATCGTCTGCCCTATTCTCAAATTCATACCATTCAATGACATAAAAATTCCTCTTTGGTTATCTGGTGCCAAATTAGCTAACATAGTTTGCAAATTAGGAAAATTCAAAGCCTGAGCTGTTCCAAATAGTAATATGGGAATTAAAAAAATAAATATTGAATTGATAAATGGAATTGCAAAGGACACCAACATATATAATAAAAATGCAAATTTCAATACATTGACACTTCCAAATTTTCCTGAAATCCTTCCAACTTGGGATGCTACTATTGCAGTCATTACGGAACTCAGTGACAGAATTAATCCTATCTTTCCGGAACCATAACCAAATTTATCTGATATTACAAATGGAATATAAGTCAAAAAAGCCCCATACAATATTATAAAAGTTAAAATCCCAAGAACAAATATTCCCATTACTTCTTTCTTAAATATATTTTTCGAGTAGAATTCCTAAATACGCCTTTAAATTATCAACTTTCACTATTTGCGTTCCTCCATAGAATATGGGAACTATCAAACCAACAGATCTGCCATAATAATGGAAGTAAAAAAGGATAATACCGATGCAATAGAAGCCAGGACACCCCTATCAAAGGATATAAGGTTGTAGAAATACTTAAAACACTAAAAAGATTGTACCCCTATAACATCAGCTCTCTCTTCTACCTACAAAAATCACCTATTAATGTATTACCGATCCTAATGATGGCACCGCAATTCCCTAAAATACCTTTGCTAATATTATCAGATAAATTATGAAACGAAAAAAATCGAAAATCCAGCAATACCAAATAGAAATAATGATGGTATCAATACCATTTTTCTACCATATCTATCTGCCAAAACCCAAGTATTGAGTTAAAAATATTCCGGGAAATGTAAATGCACTTATCATTAAACCTATCTGATGATTTATCAAATTCAATACTTTAGTCATTTTAGAAGCGCATAGTAAGACTTGCAACTCCCATAACGGCAATCAATGTAATACTAAATATAAAATAAAGATTTTTATTTTTAAATACCGGACTTTTCATATTTAAATTATATTTTCAAATTCAATAAATTCATTTTCAATATGTTCAGTAAACAAATAAGAACATAAAAAAACCAATATAAAATTAATTCAATATCATCATTTATAAATAAATCAACTTGATATTTAACCAATCTTAAATTAATAGAACAAAAAATAAAGTCGGTTGAATAATCAACCGACTTCTCCATTATTTTTATCTAGTAAATCAAAAACTACTTAACAACAGCAACTCTTTTGATTTCTACTTCATCATATTTGTAATTACTTTAATATAATATTGACCTTGAGGCAATCACTCAAATTAACGCTAAGTTTTTCATAAGTTCTACTATTACTTAAGCATTAATTTCTCTAACTGCTTTTTCAACAATATTATCTAATATCTCAACTGTCGCTTTGTTTTCCTTACCGTTAATATCAATATACAACATTGAATTTGTTGGGTTAGGATAAGCTATCACTTGGCTTTTCACCTGGTATCTGAATCAAATGCATCTACATTTGTATTTTCATTTCCATCTTTATCTATAGTCTTAATTGATAATGAGTTATAATCCTTTCCTGCTTCAAACATTAGGATCTACCAATACATAAGTAACTTGATCCTTCAAGTACCTTCGCAGCAACTTCACCTACATTTTCAAAAGTACTTTCTTCATCAGATTTTCATAGGATTTCATAATGACTTACATTCAATTCACTCATTACTTCCAGATGTCAAATCTACAACTTATTAGCATCATTCCAATTTGCATCGAAACCCCATCAATTGAACAGGTAGAGTTTGTTTTTTACTAATCCTCCATCGATATCAGTAATACAAATTTCATCCTGTGTTTGCTGTTACTGTAAAATACCCTGATCTAATCAACAGTCTCTTCACTTATGTAGAAATCACTATCTACTGTATCATCAGTACCAAATGATTAAGGTCAACAAAATTAATGTATCAGGAATTGTCAATACTATATAATACTGACCTATGTTTATTATTTCCAAAGCATAAGAATTCATAACATCTGTGAGGTGAATAATTAATTCATCATCTGTTGGATTATTGATATCAGTATCTTTGTACAAGTCAACTTTAATATCAGGTACCATATTATCCGAATTATCGAATACATCCTGAGTACCAGCATCTGTATTATCTCTCCATACAAATCCTTCTATACATTTCCTCCTATAAAGTAAATCCAGATCTATTGTTGGATTATGCTCTCCAGCTCAAGTGTAACTATAGCAGTCAATCCTTCGGAATCTATATTACTTTATCAACCGATCTAAGTTGTATAATTTCTTTAGGAGAAACCACATACACTGATTCATCAGGATTGATAAACTCTACTAAATAATCTCCCAGGTGCCAATTTCGTAAATTCATAGAATCCAGTTTTAAGATATCCCCATTTACATCCAGTACAACATGACTCCATGTACTATCCAGTTTTATTGTATCCAACAACCAGGATTTAGAACATCATCTATAACTTTGTACAACAAATTTTCACACTATCACCTTTTTCATTAGAATCCTGAATTCCATCTCCATCTTTATCAAACCAAATATAATCACCAAGGGCTTGCAGAATAATAATATCCGCATCTATTGTAGGATCATAGTTCTCCTGATCTAAGATTTATTGTAGAAGTCACTCCAGTCAGTGCATTAGCATCACTATCTTTTGTATCATCAGAACCTGCATTTCTTTATTGTTCTTTCAAATTCAGATAAAGTACCGAATTGAACTATATAATCACCAGGAACCAAATTATCAAATATATAGTAACCATCATTACTATTATGAGTATAAGTAGTAATCAGATAATGCTGCACCACTGTATATCTGATCATTATTGGCATCAGTAATAATAATTTAACAACTATTCCATTGACTAACTTCATCAGCATCCTGAATAATACCATCTGCAATAGTAAGTATCTATCCATGTATAATCTCCTAAACTTGCAGATTATAAACCCGGCATCCTATGTCATATCACTTTCTCTGATTCTAACACTGTAAGTTCTGTGCATCCACCAACAGGATCAGCATCACTATTCGATAAGTATTGTTATTTCCAGCATCTTGTTCTGTAAATCTATCATAGTCTCTTTATCGAAACATGTTGAAATATGTTCCAGGTTCAAAATTATCGAATATATAATATCCGGTTCACCAGTATTTGGATCACACCTGTTGTCGTGTTAGAAAGAGCATTTCCATCACCATCATATAGTAAGCGTCATGATACGAATATACCATTTTCATCGATCTTGAATACCATCAGCATTCTTATCTTCCCAAACATAATCTCCTTAATTTAGCAGGTCTGTAATATCCGCATCTATTGTCATATCACTTTCACCTCCTTCCAGATTAAATCCGCTTATGACTCTTTCCTGTTGTTACATTAGCATCACTATCTTACTATCAGAAATGGATTATTAGGTGTTGTTGTGACATAACCTGAAGGTTTCACAAATCTAACAACATAATCACCAGGATACAATTCATCAAATATATAATATCCATTTTGATCTGTTGTTGTATTTCCAAAACATTACCGCTTACATCCAATAACTCAACCACTACCCGCAATAGGTAATTCAGTTGCATCCTGATAACCATCAGCATTTCTGTCTTCCCAAACATAATCTCCTAACTCTGCTAATAATACAACCTTGGCATCGAAACTTAAATTCTCATCTCCACTTTTCTACTACAAAGACTTCAGTACAACCTCCAACCGGATCAGCATTACTATCTACAAGATCATCATTACCTTGATATTGATAAGTAAATCCATCATAGATAGTTCCATCTATATTGAAACATATCTGATATGTACCTGGATCTAAGTTATCAAACAAATATTTACCAGCATCAGAACCATATTGAAGTTACGTCAGTTTTTATTAAGCCCAGGAATTCCATCCCCATCAGTATCTTTATAAAGGAGTAACTGTAACTCCAGGAACCCAACTTCATCAGGATCCTGTATTCCATCTCCATTTTCATCAAACCATACGTAATCTCCTACCAAAGCTTTTTGGTAATATCCTAAATAATTGTAGGATCATGTTCATTATCTCCCAATTCTATATTGTCTGAGTATCCCAGCATCTTATCACCATCACTATCTGAACTATCATCACAACCATCAGAACCATTATGATTTTTAGGTGATGGATAATAATTATCAGGTTTTTCAAATTTAACAACATAACTTCCAGCTGTTAAATCATTGAAAATATAATATCCGTTACCATTTGTAAGTGTATTTGATATCTCAGCTCCATCAGGAATTCCGTTTTTATCAGTATCGTAATATAATCTCACTACTACATTAGCTATTCCTTAGCTCACCTTGATCTTGACAACCATTTGCATTTTTATCTAACCAAACGAAATCACCAAGACTTGCTAAATTGTATAATCCCATATCCTAACCAAGGTCATTTTCATTTGCTACTATAGTCGTTATTTCAGTACATCCTGAATTAGGATCTGCTTACATCATCATCAACATTATCATTATATCCTTGATTTGCAGGAGATATCGTGTATATCCAGAACCTGTAATATCAAAGCATAGATAATAATCATCAGGCAATAAACCGGTAAATTCATAATATCCATTTTCGTCTGTATAAGTTGTTCCAACAACATCTCCATTTCCATCGTGAAGAGTTACCAAAACACCTTCTACTCCTTCTTCACCTGCGTCCTGAATACCATCTGCATTGATATCATGCCAAACAAAATCACCTATCGATGCTGTTTGATAAAATCCGGCATCCCATGTATGATCAATTTCTCCAGGAGCCAAATATGTTGATATTGTTCTTCCTGTTGTAGGATCTGCATCACTATCGAATGCATCATTTACACCCTGATCTTGTAATGTGAATATATATCCATGTCCTGATGGTGGAATAAACTCTACAAAATAATCACCACTACAAACATCAAACTCATAGTAACCTGATGTATCAGCATTGACATGTGTCAATTGTGTCATAAATACTGTATTAGGATCTGAAGTCTTATATAAATTAACTGTAACTCCATTTATTCCAGGTTCTTCCAAATCTGGATCACCGATAAAGAATTCCTGGATACCATTGTGATTTTTATCAAACCAAACATAATCACCTATTTTTGCTTTTGGTTCCACAGTAATTGTTGTAACAGCCTGATCATCACAACCATATTTATCTGTCACAGTTAAGCTATAATTTGTGGTCACATCAGGACTTACAACTATACTTTCTGAAGTTGCATTTGTACTCCATTTATATGTAAATGGTTCTGCACCTCCAGACACTGTAGATTCCAAAGTAACTTCATCACCACCGCAGATTGTCATATCAGGTGTTATTTCCAGAGATAATGTACATTTGAAACCTGCATCAATATCTCTTCTGTCCTCATTGGAACCTAAAATAATTTCTCCAGTTTTACCATCAACTACACTTGCATCACTGTCTTTTTCAGAATCAGAACCTGCACCTTCTATAGTAGGCATCAAACCTGAAGGTTGTTCGAATTGAACATAATATGTTCCAGGTCTTAGGCTATCAAATAAATAATAACCTGATTCATTAGTTGTTGTACTACTTATTACATCTCCATTTTCATCCAATAAATAAACTACAACATCTGGAATTGCATTTTCCTCATTATCCTGAATACCATCTTCATTACTATCCAACCAAACATAATCTCCCAATGAACTCAACCTCAAAATACCTGCATCCCAAGTAGGATCATCTTCATTTGGTGCAAGATTTGTACAAGTCGCAAATCCATCAACATTAGGATCACTATCAAGTGCATCATTTCCTACATTTTGTTTTGCCCAAATAGTATTTTCAGGTAAATCTTCAAATTTTATCAAATAATTTCCTGGTATAAGATTTGTAAAATCATAATGACCATTTTCATCTGTCTCTGTTCTTAATATTTCTTCTTCATTACAATCCATTAAAATCACTGTTACTCCTTCCACTCCTACAACTGAAGGCAATCCATCATCCTGAATTCCATTGTCATTATCATCGAACCAAACATAGTTTCCAATACTTGCAACAGGTACAGTCCATGGGTCTTCATCATCTTCATCAGTAACACCATCTCCATCTCCATCCTCTCCATCATCACTAACATTATCATCTTCCGGAGTATCTGGTGTTCCTCCCACATCATTATTTGGATTATCATCTGGAGTACTATCTATATCATCAAAAGGATTATTTTCTTCATCTTTTGCAGAAGATATTTCTCCTTTATTTACATAACCATTAACTTCAGAAGTATATTGGAATTGTAATTTAATAATTACAGTTGTACTTTCCTGGTGCTAATGGTTGAGTTATTGTCATCTCAGGGGTATCAGTCAATGACTGAGTCCAATTCGGATTCAAATGTGGAAGATAAATATATCCACTTGGTACATAATCCACAACAGTAATATCATGAGCAATTTCATTACCCTGATTAAATACAGTCAGTTCAAAATCTATTATTTGATCATATTGGAATGGAGCTTGAACATCAGCTGTTTTTATCAAAGCTAAATCTAATACTCTTATTCCAGCAGGATCGTGATCATCTTCATCTGTTCCATCAGGATAATAATGTCCATCTATATTATCATCGTCTGAATCTCCAGGTTTAACAGCTCGTTCGTGTGAACTGTCGGAATCAGGATCACTATCTGCATCCCAATTTGTAGCATTATTACCTTCTTCATCTTCCATTGAAGCTACTTCAGAGTAATTATCCCAATAAGTTTCTCCACCGGAAGTTTGAATTAATTGTAATACTATTCTGAACTTTTGAACTATCACCTGGAGCAATTTGTCCTGCAATTGTTCTACCAACTATAGGTGCAGCTCCTGTCCAATCAGGATTTGTTGCCATTGAAAATAAATATCCGGATGGAATATAGTCATTTACAACAACATTAGTCATTGCTTCATTACCTTGGTTGAATACAGTAATTTCAAAAGTAATATTATCATAATATTTATAAGGTTCAGGGGTTATTACGGTTTTCCGTAAGGCAAGGTCATAAATTTTTACTCTACTGGATCCTCATCGTCTTCATCAGTAACACCATCACCATCTCCATCTTTTCCATCATCAGTAACCATATTATCTTCAGGAGTATCTGGTGTACCTCCAATATCATTATTAGGATCATCATCATACTGACTATCAATATCATTATCAGACATATCATTTCCTTCCAAATCTTCAGCTCTGAATATTTCTGCTTTATTTGTCCATCCAGTTTCTACATTATCAGTAGGTTGAACTATCAAAATTAAACTTATCTGAGTACTTGCACCTGTGAGCCAAGACCAGCAATTGTTCTCTTTGGTGTAGTTACAGTAGCCTGAGTCCACTGTGGATTCAGTCCAGGATCGTATTCAAATCCATCTGGAATATAATCCATAACTTCGATGTTATAAGCAGGCATATTACCTTGATTATAAACATTGTATGTAAATGTTACCTGATCACCATATCTATATGGTCCAGTACTTGTCTCTATTTTATTTAAAGCCAAATCAAATATATCTAATCCGGCAGGATCGTGATCATCTTCATCTGTTCCATCAGGAATATAATGTCCATCTATATTATCATCATCCGGATCTCCTGGTCTAACATCTCTTTCGTGTGCACTATCACTACCAGGATTGCTATCTGCATCCCACGTAGTTGCATCTTCTGAATTATCGTTATATGTAAAAATAATCTCTGAATAATTATCCCAACTTTTAAGACCTCCATCAGTTTGAACCAATTGTAAAACTATGTAAAATTTATAACTTGTACCTGGATACAATGGTCATTTATTGTTGCTTGTACTTCTGGTGCTGAACCAGTCCAATCTAGGTTCAACGCTGCATTAAATGCATATCCTTCAGGTATATAATCTGCTATTTTTACTCCCCACATTGTCTCATTTCCTTGATTGAATACCTCAATTTCGAAAGTAAGGTCTTGATAATATTCATATGGTTCAGGTGTCATGAGTTTTTTCCTTAAAGCAAGATCATATACTTTGACTCTCGCAGGATCCGCATCATCTTCGTCTGTTTCTGCTACCGAATCATACGGTTGTCCCGTACCGTCTCCGTCTATACTGTTATCACTCGGACTGTCAGGATTACCGCCTGCATCATTGCCCTCAATCGGATCAAGCCAGCTGTCATAATCATGATTTGAAATATCTACTCCGTCCAGATTTTCAGCACGACTGATCTCTGCTCTGTTCACCCAGCCTGTCTCCCAGTCAGCAGTCCATTGCAGCTTTAGCAACAATGTTACTGTTGTTGTTTCATCAGGGCCCAGAGTGATAGAACTCAATGTTGTTGAAGGTTCATTTGTAAGTGTTTGTGTCCATGTTGGATTATCAGCAGGGACATATTCAAATCCGTCAGGTACAAAGTCTGTGATCCTGATATTTTGTGCAGGTACATTGCCCTGATTGTATATAGTATATGTAAATTCTACATCATCTCCATACCTGTAAGGCCCTGTACTCGTCTCGATCTTTGTTAAGGCTAAATCAAAGAATGGTAAACATGCAGGGTCGTGATCATCTTCATCTTGAGTAACATATGGTGTTACTCCGATTCCGCTCATATTATCATCATCGGGATCTCCACAATGAACTGATAATTCATGTGCTGAATCAGATC
Source organism: Saprospiraceae bacterium (assembly GCA_041392555.1). Lineage (GTDB taxonomy): Bacteria > Bacteroidota > Bacteroidia > Chitinophagales > Saprospiraceae > JADJGA01. The sequence continues at coordinate 43,958 of JAWKLW010000003.1, forward strand.
CGGGGTTTGAGTCAACATCATCAGTACCACCATATTCATCAACCGCATATGTAATCTCAGCATAATTTTCAAAATCATCTCTGGTTGCATCAGGGTTTACTATTAAATAAATAGTATGCTCAACACATTCCCCTCCAACTAATGGACCGGGAAAAGTTTTAGATGCACTTACTCCGGTATGTCCGTCTGTTCCTGCTGTCCATGTAGGATCTGCCAGGGACAATCCGTCAGGAATATAATCTGTTATTTCATAGCTTTCTACTGTTATATCACTTTGATTACAAACAGTAATTATAAAAGGTACTACATCTCCCGGTTTTACAGGCAGGTCTCGAGGAGTTGTTAATTTTAATGCGAGGTCAAACGGACACGGTTCTGCAATAATATCAACCTGATCAATAGCTTCACAACCCATGTTGTCTGTAACTGTCACAGTATAAGTCGTTGGTCCTGTTGGACATACCTGAATTGACTGACCACTTGATCCATTACTCCAATGATAACTATATATTCCACTGCCACCTGTAGCATTTGCAGTAATTGTAGCACACTCACCTAAACATATGGATTGAGCTGCACCTGCATCTACCTCTAAGTCGCAATATGAACATGGTCCCGGATCATAAACAATTGTTTGCATAGTACAATTTGGATCATTAGCATCCGTAATTGTAATTGTAATATTTCCTCCCCCTGCACTTCCCGGACTTAAAGTATATGTATTCAATGAATTATATGTTCCTGAAGTAGGACTAATTGTTCCACTACTGGCACTTATGAAAAATGTTGGTCCAACATAGCTTCCGGTCACAGTTAGCTCAAATGTCAGATGATCATCTCCGGTATTGCCATTTGTATTATTATTATAGCATTCAATATTTTGTACTGTCGCAGTCAGTATTTCACATTCCACACCACAATTTTCAGCCTGTACTGTTGTTGTGATCTTACAATTCGGATCAGCACTGTCTGTTATTGTCACAGTATAAAGTGTGCCATTTGCACTACCATTTTGTAATCTGAATGACACAGGTCCACCATATGTTCCTGTCGAAGGTGTTATCGTACCACCGTTATTTACACTTACGGTATATGAACTGCTCAATAAACTTCCCTGTGGATTTAATGTAAATGAAATATAATCATCATTTGGATTTGTCGGAGTGTCATTGGTATTACAAGTAAGATTACCCTGTCCGGGGTTCAATAACTGGCATTCATAACAATTGGCAGGTATAACTATAATATGACAACAAAGGCTGTCAAGACATCCATCAAGCCCGGCAGCAGTATAATAGTAATGACCTTCAGTAGTGATGGTAAGATTCTGTGCTGTTCCTGCCGGGGCCGGAATTGCCGTAAACGTAACTCCGCCATTAGTACTCTTATACCATTGAATTGTATTTAAATCTATATCGGTACTTTGAACAGTTGCAGTAAAACTCTCCCCGGGATTGATCATATAAGCATCGGCACAATCTGTACCACTACATGCACCAGGATCATCCAATGTAAAAGTAATAGTACATGCAGGGTTTGATGTATCGGTAATTGTAACCTGTATATTTCCTGCACCTGCACTACCATCCTGCAATCTGAATGATGCTGTAGTACCATAAGAAATTCCCATGGCAGCACCTCCTGAAGCTTTCGTAACCAAATCTAGTTGTTTACAGTTACATTATATGACCCCCTAAATTTATTCCGGTTGGGTTAAGATCAAACATTATAAAGTCATTTGACCCATTGTCATCAGCACCTGTATTACTACAATTTACCGCACAAAGTCCTCCATCTACAAGTAAACATTCAGCAGAACATGAGTTGGATGATACTGTTGTCGTAATTTTACAATCAGGATCATCTGCATCTGTTATTGTGATAGTATATGTAGCTCCGGTGGCACTTCCATTTGCAAACGGAAATTTGTCGCACTGCCATATGTTCCACTTGTTGGCGTGATAATACCTCCATTATTGACTGTAACATTATAACCGGTACTGTCTCACTTCCAACCGGATTTAGGCTAAATGTTACATAGTCATCGACAGGATCAGAACCTGTTCCTGCATTATTGCATGCAACATTTGTTAAACCTGTGCTAGTTAAATCACAAGGTGGATTAAGAATATATCCTATATCAAAACTATGATTATTAGCTCCTGCTAAAGGTATATCAGCTGCTACAACCAACACATTACCAGAAGCATCAGCATCAGAATCAATTAAATCTTTTGATCCACTGTCTTTAGATGTCAATGTCAATCCAGAAGGTGTAGTCAAAGGAACTTTAATAATATAATCCATATTTGGAACCAATTGAGTTAAATTGTATTTAAATGATCCATTCGACGTTCCATTTGGATTACTACTAAAAATATAATTCCCATTAGCATCTGTTGTTGCAGTACTTAATAATATAGTCCCTTTATATAATTGAACAGATAATCCTGAAATACCGGGTTCTCCAGCATCTTGAATACCATTTCCATTTGTATCTTCCCAAACTCTGTTTCCAATTTCTATTGGACTATTTTGATTAATTACTTCCACATCACCTAAACCATTAGCTTTGGAAAATGTACCATCAGCTGGCATATTGCCTATGTTTCCGGTATAATTTATTTCAAAATCTCCAACATCTAATCCATTATTATTGTCATACCATGTTATACCATAAGAGTCATATCGTTTAGGATCTATTATTGCAATTGCTGTTTTGCCTGTACCAAGAGCCATTGCTATTCCACCTTGAGTAGTTTCTCTATGGTAACCATTGGTAGTACAATCAAAACAATCTCTATAATAAAATTCACCCCCTCCAGGTCCTTCATTGTTTCCAGCTCCTGGTGTAGCTGGCTTTGGACTGGATGGTCCTTCTTTACCATTTGATTCCAATTCATACGAACAGCTAGCAGGATTCTTATAGGCTCTTAATATGTCTCCACCAACTAAAGTTCCCATCAAAGTTGAATTATCAGGATTATAATTATACCATCCTGTTTGATGTCCTTGTCTGTCAAAGAAACTCATAATTAGTGAACCATCAGTATCGAAGACTATATCACATAAGACCGGTTGAGGATAAACTATGTGTCCATTTGAACCTCTTGCAGTTTGTGCGTTGTCATTCCACGGATACCATCCTGCATTACCTGGGTACCATGCCATAGCATATCCTTTTGTATAATTTAACGGAATTTCAAACAATGTTGAGTAAATACCAGCGTCGAAATCTGTTAATTCATATATAAAAGCTTTTAAGTCATTTGATGTACCTCCATTTTCACCACTACATACTAAACCAATAAAAATAGATCCATGTGCAACTTCCAATGCAAAAGGTCTATGCTGGCCATTTGTACATCCCGGACTGGGTATTGCCCAAGATTTAACTCTTGTACTGATATTACCCGAAGTGGGTGCTTGTGGATTATATGGGTCAACTAAATCTACGCGATATAATTTTTTATCATATAGATTTACTACATATAAATACCTTCCATCATCTGAAATATCAAGATCACCAAATGATAGACGTCCTATTTGAGCATAAGCAGGTGCATCATAACTTGGTTGAGCTAAACCATTTCCAAGATTTCTTTGAGTATTGGAACCAATTACAGGACTAAAGGCAATGTTTGGTCCTGAAGGTCCAGAACCGGCATAAGCTCCAGATTCATCGCTTGTAGGAATTCCCAAAGCATCAAAATCCATAAAATTTGTTACAGATCCTGAAGTAGGATCAACCATATAAATTCCTCCACCTCCTAATGGTCCTAAACCTACATGTCTTTTAACAAATGCAGAAGTAAATAATTTATTAGCTTGTTTGGAATATCCTACTCCCCAAGTTGCTCCCGTTTGAGCAACTGTCGTTAAATTCTGCTTTGTTCCACTTCCATCAAAATTTACTCCAACGATTGAAGCGGAAGCCCCAACTGCTGCATTTGAAGGATTTCCATTAAAATACTGAGGAACATATAATTTTGGATTAGCATTAGCGGTAAAATAATCCTCAGGAGCATATACTCCATAATTTACATTTGATGTTGTCCCATTTACAAATTGAACTGAAGAACCATATATAGCAGCACCCATGGCGCTATAATCTATGTTTGGATCTATATAACAACCTGATCCTGTTATATCAAATTCAACTCTTACCTGACCGGTACATCCTGAAATTGTATAATTATTAGATCCTGCTGAAGTAGATGTTGCTGTTCCACAAGAAGTACCACTAGTATTATAAGCTGTAACCATAACACCTGCAACAGATGGTTCTGAACTATCTTTTATACCATTGCCGTTATAATCACGAAATACAGTTCCTGATATCTGTCCATAAGAAGTCAACCAGAAAAAACTACTTATAGCAATTACTGATAATATTCTGATAAAATTATTATTTTTCATTCTATTGGTATTTATTTTTTTCAATTTATTCATCTTTTATTTTTACTCGTTTATTTCAAGGTTAATTCTTCTTCATTTGTACATTGAGACAATCAGGTACCGGACATGAAGAACATGATTCTACAGGTCCAAATGTCTTCGTAATATAACATGTCTGATCATCATAATCACGGATAATTATTGTATATGTACTTGCTCCATTGGCATTAAAAGCTTTATTGGTACCTATTGTAAACGGACTTCCATAAGTTGTACCTCCGGTGTTTAATGTATTTCCATTATAGATAATGAGATATTTATTGCTTGAGCCAGGTGTTGATGAACTTCCTGTAACAACAGCAGTGATATAATCATCAGTATCTATCGCCAGAGTATTATTATCATTACAATCCGGTACAACAGTACCATTTATACCGCAAACAGAACAATTATTCTGACTCACAGTAGTAGTTGCCGTACAAGTCGCATTGGCATTATCGGTAACAGTAATTGTATAGGTTGTTCCATTTGCACTTCCGTTTTGTAACTGGAAGATTGTCGAACTACCATAAGTTGCACTTGCAGGTGTTATTGTTGCACCTCCACTAACAGTCACCGTATAACCTGTTCCTAAATTATTTCCAACCGGATTCATGCTAAATGTAATATAATCATCGGTAGTAACCCCCTTGGTATTGTTATCATTACAGGTTTCATTTGCTTTTCCAAGATCAGCCAATGTACATTCAACAGCACATGGATTCATTTGAACAGTCGTTGTAATCTGGCAAGTTGGGTCATCGCTATCAGTTATTGTTATTGTATATAAAGTTCCATTTGCACTTCCATTTTGCAATTGGAAATTAGTAGCATTTCCATATGTTCCACTTGTTTGTGATATTGTTGCACCTCCACTTACACTAACTGTATAATCTGTACCTAAACCTGTACCTGTCGGATTAAGACTAAATGTAATATAATCATCTGATGGATCAGAAGGTGTTCCATTATCATTACATGCTTCATTGCTCTTTCCTGCATCAGTAAGTAAACATGCATCAGAACATGAATTCTGTTGAACCGTTGTTGTTATTGTACATGTTCCGGTTGCATTATCTGTAATTGTTATTGTATAACTCGTTCCATCTGCACTTCCATTCTGTAATTGGAAATTAGTAGCATTTCCATATGTTCCACTTGTTTGTGATAATGTTGCACCTCCACTTACACTAACTGTATAATCTGTACCTAAACCTGTACCTGTCGGATTAAGACTAAATGTAATATAATCATCTGATGGATCAGAAGGTGTTCCATTATCATTACATGCTTCATTGGTTTTTCCGGCATCAGTTAGTGAACAAGAAACAGGACTATATCCAATGTCAAACGTATGATTATTGGCTCCGGAATATGGAATATCACTTGCCAAAACTGTAACCTGACCAGATGATGAAGCATCCGAATCGATATTGTCCTTTGTTCCTGCATTAGCAGTAGTAAGGTTTAACGTTCCCGAAATAGTTGGTACTACTATTTTATAACTTGTATTTGGTTGTAATTGAGATAGATTATATTTGAATGCTGAAGTGGATGTCCCATCAGGGTCACTACTAAAAATATAATTACCATTAGCATCAGTAGTAGCTGAAGCAATTAATGTTGTTCCTGTTGCATCATATAACTGTACAACAACTCCACTGATTCCGGCTTCACCTGCATCCTGTAAGCCATTGCTATTTGTATCGTTCCACACACGGTTACCGATTTCTAAAGGGGCAGGTGAAACTAATAATTCTACATCTCCTACTCCATTTGCTTTACCAAAAAGGCTAACATCTGATGAAACATATAATTTTATTGAATTTTGAGCTGTTCCATCGCTGTTGCTATACCATCTTGTACCTCCTGAATCATAAGAATCTCTTGGGTCAAAAACAGTTGTTAAAACTTGATCAGAACCTGCTAACAATGTTAATCCTCCACATGATGTTTCATCATGGTTTGCCAGGTCATAATCAGCATACATTGGATATGTTCCCTTATTTAAATCAAATCTATCTTCAAAATAGAATTCTCCTCCTCCTGGACCGTCTCCATTTCCGGCACTCCAGTAGTAACTCCTCCGCGCAGTACCATTGCTTTCTAATTGGTAAATACCATTATTATTATATACTCTTAAAATATCTCCTGTTGCTGTTGTATAATAAACATTACCACTATACGCACCAAGTCCTAAATTGAAATTTCCTGCCTGATGACCCATTCTATCACAAAATCCCAATATCATAGAACCATCTATATCCATTTCGATATCTGTCAACATTGGTTGTGGATAATACAAAGCGTGTTTATCATAATATGAAGAATATTGGTCATTAAAATCATTAAAAGATCTTGCCCATGGATGCCAGGAATCACAGCTCAATGAAGAGTTTGATCCATTTGGATCTATATAATCAGGTGAGCTTGCTGTTAATCCTTCTCCAGCATTCAAATTTGCTTGCCTGTCAAATGTCAAAGGCATAGTAAATACTTCTGTCCATGTTGCTGATGAAGGAGTTGAACTCGCACTCGTCTTATATACAGTAGCGCTTAAGTTATTTCTATTAATTGAGGAATTAGTATCAGTTAAATCTACAACTCCATCACATACACCACCTACATATATATCTCCTTTATAGTATTTTATTGCAAATGGTCTGAATGTAGAATTAGTACAAGGATTTGGTAAAGCAGTATAAGCTACTATCTGGCTTGCACTTGTAGGAGCCGTACCATTTGGACCAACTTCAATTCTCCATACTTTTCTGTCATTTAAATTGACAGTATATAGATATTGTCCATCATCAGAAACATCCAAATCCCCCATACCTGTAGTACCGGCACCTAAGATCATATTTTCATCATAATTCCCTTGAGTCTTATCACCATTACCGGGATCAAAATCTCTAACAGGACTTCCGGCATCAAAAGCAGAGTTAACAGAATGTAAATCTACAAACGAAGTTGTGTTACCTGTTCCGGATGCAGATTTAGCAGATGTAGTCACATATAGACCATTAGGTCCTAATGGACCCCAGTTAACATGCCTTTTACCAAATGCTGCATAAAATAATTTATCGGATTTCTTATGATATGCTGTTCCCCAAACTGCACCTGTTTGCCCTTGATTTCCTATATTAGTTTGACCTGAAGCATCAAAATTATATGAGTAAATGGCACTGGCAGTTGCTGAAGTACTTCCCGACACCTGATTATCTCCATTAACATAAGTAGGAGTGACTAATCTGGGATCACTATCAGAATATTCTGCAGGATAATTCACAGCAAGGTTTTGTGTTGCAGTTGTTGGAAACATTATTGTAGTCCCGCCACCATTTCCGGATGTAGCAAAATACGAATTATCAGGCAAAACAAATTCCAATCTGATTTGTCCTAAGGTACCACCGGTAACTGAGTAATTTCCGGTACTATTGGTTGAAGAACCACCTCCTGTATAGCTAACAGTAAGTGCATTCCCCGATGCATTTGTTGCATTAACAACAACACCAGCCAATCCAACTTCATTAAAATCAGTAGTGTTATTTTGGACTCCATTTCCATTGAAATCTCTAAATACAGTACCTGAAACCTGACTATAAGCAGAAATCAAGGAAAAGGAACTGATAATAATTATCGAAAGTAATCTTACAAAATTATTTTTCATTCTTATCTATTTTTATTTTGTTTTCAATTTCTTTGACGTTAATAATAATTAATATCACACTTAATGTAAATAAAAATCACCATTAACCAATTTAAAAGACATTATTTTTTAATTTTACCCCTATTAACAATTAAAATAATTATATAAAATTCAATAAATTATAATTAATTCAATATATAAATAAAAGAAACAAGCACTATAATAATTTATAGTCTATACCAATCAAAGGCAGGAAATTAAGGAAATTGATCGTAGAAATCAATTCCAAATGCAAACATATAAACAATTATTAATATTAACAAATTATTTAATATGTTTTTTTAATACAAACAGACATTTAACATTTCAAAACATTCATTTTTTTTAGAATTGTGAAAAATACAGTCGAAAAAAGGAATAATTCAAGTATTTTTGTTTTAAATAAAAGATTATCAATTACATTTGGACTTTCTAAATATTTTAATACAATTAATATAATATTAATAGATTCATTTCAAAATCGAATTATATAATCTACAATAAATGAAAAACACAATTGAAAGCCCAAAAGGACAGATAGAATATACAATTTATGGAAAAGGTGACACTATTATATTTATTCACGGTGGTCACTCAAACTGTGATGAAACTCTATTTCACAAAGGATTTGATAACAATTAACAACTACTTACACCATCAAGACCAGGATATGGAAAAACACCATTAACAATTAAAAATAAAACTCCAGAAGGAACTGCTGAGTTAATTATTTCACTATTAGATGAGTTAAAAATAGATTCAGTAAAAGTAATTGGAATATCAGCAGGTGGATTAACAGCCTTAGTATTAGCTGCAAATTATCCCGAAAGAGTAAATTCCCTTGTTTTGATTTCCGCTATAACCAAAAAATGGCTAAACCCAACAGATGAAGTGTATAAAAAAGGTAAAAAACTATTTTCACCAAAAATAGAAAAATTCACATGGTTGATTTATAAATTTTCATTTACAATTTTTCCAAAAATTATGACAAAAGTTACGTTTAAGGAATTATCAAAATATCGTCCGGTTGAATTTTCCAATAAGGAAATGAACGAACTAAAAGATATGACGATGAAAATGCGGTCTTATAATGGATTTGATAATGATTTGGACCAAAACATCAACCAGGATATTTTGAGAAAAATAAAATGTAAGACCTTGATTTTGCACAGTAAATTTGATAATGCAGTAGCATTTGAGCACCCTGAGAATGCAAAAATGAATATTAAAAATTCTGAATTGATAGTCTTTGAAAATAATTGGGGACATTTACTTTGGTTAGGAGATAATTTTATTAAACCATTTACCGAAATACAAAAACGGTGGAATGAATAAAAATAAAATAAAATAGCATTAGTAATTAAATACAAATAAAAAAAATTTTTTTTAATAATACTATTTAATATCAAAATTTTTAATACTTTTGCAAAAATAACCAAGTCAAAATGAGCAAGGTAAAATTTGAAAGTTTCGGTAAGTATATAAGGAGATTGAGAACTGAAAAAGGACTTAATCAAACCGAATTAGCTGCCAAAATTAAACTTGACAGTGGCAGTATGAGTAAAGTCGAAAATGACAAAAAACATTTGGACGAAGAAAAATTGACACTTCTCGCAAAGGCTCTGAATATTGACGCAGAAGTTATGAAAAAACAATACTTGAGCGACCAATTTGCAAAAGAATCTGTAAAGTATAAAGTTGAAAAATCTCAAGAAGTATATGAGCTTGCGGAATCAAAAACTAAATACTATTTAAATAACAATGTTAAACAAGGTACTCTTAAAATATAATCAAAACTATGAGTGAAGAATTATTACAGAGAGACCTACAAAAAAATCCTGAAAAACTTGGTAAATGGGATTTTTATAACATTGGAGCTACTTCCGTAAAGGCTCTGAAAAAATACGGAATTATCCGTAATGTGAACTACGGAAAAGAGGAAAGAAAAAAAGTTGATGCTTTAATTGTTCAGCAAAAAAATGTAATTGCGGTAATTGAATACAAAAAACCTTCCGAGTTTAAAACAAAAGCTCAAAAGAATAAGGCTATCAAACAAGAAATTGAAGTTGCCAAAAAAATTGGAGCAAACATTATAATAGCAACTGACACTAAAGAATCTGTTTGGGTTAATGTTGAAACAGGAAATCGAATAAAAGACGAAGACGGAAAGGAGTTAAAATACAACTTCAATCCGAAAGATGAGAAACTTCCTGAATTAATCGAAAAAATTGTTGCTGTTGTAAATATAAACAATGACCAACTAATTGCGGAAAAATATGTTAATCCAACTGATTTGGCAAGAAAGATTTGGCAAATTGTGTGGAGTATAACAGGAGCAACACCTGAGTCTTGTTTATATTCCTTTGTTGAGTTATTTATTTTTAAATATTTGAGTGATTTAGAAGTTCTGCAAGAACCTGAAAACTTTGACTACCTTTTCAAATTGTATAAGACCAGAGAACCTGAATTTGTCATAGACTACTATGCAAGAAATATAAGAAGAAAGATTAAAAATGATTTATTTCCAAAAGGTGACGACGGAACTACCATAATAAACGGAACTGTCTTTGTCAACAATGATGACGAAGCTATAGAAGGTAGAAGTACAGCATTTGAAAAAATACTAAGAGAATTTGATGATTATGGTAAGTTAGATAACATTCACCCTGATTTTAAAAGTCAGCTTTTTGAGAGTTTTCTTAAAGAAAGTATAAGTAAGAAAAATTGGGGGCAATTTTTCACTCCTTTAAAGGTTGTGAAAGCAATCGTTGAGATGGCTAAAGATGATATTCAACCTGGAATAAAAATTTGTGACCCAGCGGGAGGTGTTGGAAAATTCCTTTTGGAGGCTATTGAACCACGTCTAAATGAATTTTATGCAGTAAAAAGTAAAAAACTCGTAAAGAAATTAGAAATACACGGATATGATATTGGTTTTGACAAAGATGAACAAAAGACCATTATCTTGGCTAAAGCCAATATGCTTATTTATTTTTCAGATTTGCTAAAAAAGAATCGAACAATAACTGAGCAATTTGCCAATCTTTTTAATGATAGCTTTGAACTGAAGAAAAACTCCATTCTTGGAACTCTTGCCATTGGAGAAGAAGAGAACTATGAATTAATTTTATCAAATCCCCCTTATGTTACAAGTGGTAGCAGCAATATCAAAGAGGAAATAAAGCGTAAAGGACTATCTAATTATTATAAAATAAATGCAATGGGAGTTGAAGGGCTTTTTATGGAATGGATTGTAAGAGCTCTAAAACCAAACGGCAAAGCCTTTATCGTTGTTCCTGATGGCATATTTAATCGCCAGAATGACAAAAATTTAAGGCAATTTATTATAGATGAATGTTTTATTGATAGCATTATTTCATTGCCAGCGAAAACATTTTTTACAACCCCTAAAAAGACATACATACTTGCAATCACTAAAAAAGTTAATAAGAAAGATATACAAAGTAAACCCGTTTTCACCTATTTGGTAAGTGAGATTGGTGAAAGCAGAGATGTTTACCGCTTTGATATAAACCAAAATGATTTACAAGAAGCTGTAAAATTATATCGAGGTTTTAAAGGAAGTCCAGAATATTTTATTGAGAACAATACGGATGATAGGTGTAAAATACAATCAATAGATAAATTTAAGGCTGAAAGTAATTGGTCTATTGAAAGGTGGTGGTCAAAAGAGGAAAAAATCGCACTTGGAATAGTTGAGGAAGATAAGAGCATAAAGCTTGAAGAACTTCCTTATTTACTTGATGATGTGGCTACCAATATTTTAAGCTTTAAAGATGAAATTCTAAGTTTGGAAGAAAAAAAAAACGAGAAAATAAAATTTGAAAAATTCAAAATCGCTGCTCTTTTTGAAATTTTAGGAGAATCCAATATTACAAGAAAGTATTTACAAGAAAATCAAGGTGAATACCCTGTGTATTCGGGACAAACAGAAAATAAAGGCCTTTTTGGGTACTTAAATACTTTTAAATATAATTATCCTGTAATAACTTGGGCAACATACGGTGTTCACGCAGGAACTCTTTTTTTAAGAGGAGGTGAATTTAATATTGGAAGGAATGCTTGTGGATTAAAATTAAAAAAACAATATGAAACAACAGTTTCCTTAGATTATGTAACACATATTGCAGAAGCTATTTTTAAAGATTCTGCTAAAGGTGCTATAGGAACTCACCGAAGTTTACCTCAGACGATAGTAAAGACTATCGAAATTGAATTGCCTATTGATGAAAAGGGAAATATTGATTTAAACACACAAATTGAAATTGTTGAAAAGTTTAAATCAAATTTTGACTTGCAAAATAGTATTGAAGAGTACAAAAATCAGATTGAGGAATTAAATGTCGAAATATCTTTAGAAGACAATTTTAAATTGATGAAAATAAAAGACATTTTTGACCTTACCATCAAAACCAACAACAGTAAGTTCACCAAATCTTTTATCAATAAAAACAAAGGGAATATCCCTGTTTATTCCGCTTCAAAATTCCCTGATTCAGTAGACTATGGATATGTAAAAGATAATCTCAGAGGTGTCAAATACTTTGAGGATTGCTTAACATGGAACATTGATGGTTCTATTGGAAAAGCTCATTTGAGAAAGGGCAGATTTTCGTTGTCTGAAAAAGTGATTCCTTTTAAAATAAAAGAAAGTTTGACTAAATCATTGGATATCTACTTTCTAAAGTATCAAATAGAAAAAGAGTTTAGACTGCATAATTTCGGGTTTGATAATAAAGCAGGGAAAGGGAAAATACAGGACATTGCAATTCAGATTCCTTTAACCAATGGAGCTATTGACCTTGACAAGCAGAAGATGATTTCTAACAAATACCAATCAGTTCAAAAAATTAAAGAAAAAATTGGAATTGAATTGAGTAAAATATCAAATATCAAAATTGATTATTTATAATCATCACTGTCCAGATCTTTGTTTCTCCAGCTTATGGAGGTAGCAAAATATGTTCGCCAATTGTCCTATGACTGAAAAAATTACTTATCGACGGTGACAATTACCTCTTTTATTGGTATCGCTCTGAACAAATTTATCAAAACTGCCTTTTAGTACTCTTTCTTTGCTAAAGTATCCCATATAAAATCCAATTCAGTGAGATATTCCCTGAAGGTAATGTATTTTATTCTGCTGACTGATGCCTTATCGGTGGGTTTAGGCTTTTTGGTACAATCATAAACTGAAAATTCCTCAAAATCGGTAATAATCGATATTGGCAGCTTTGCACTCCATCCATATCTTCTGATCTGATAGGCTGGATGAATATCATCTTTTATATCAACATGAGGCTTTTTGCTTCCACAAAAAAAGTTTCTTTCCCACGGGTAATCTGAAAGAATAATCAGGAGCTTTGGTTCCTGAACCAACTTTGACTCTGTCTTCATGAATGACTTCCCTGTAACTCTCAGCATATCCGTTTTCATTGTTGATATCCCATCCCAATGCTTTGAAAAACGGATCAATAAAATCCTTACGGGTTAAAGTTTCATTATAATCAGCTTTTTTATAGCTGTCAAATTGTTCCTCAAATCTGGTTACCAGTTCTGATATTTTGCCGTAAGCTGTATCTTTATCTGTCATATCATGAAAATTATGATTGTACAAAACAAAGATAAGGAATTTTAGAAAATTAAGGTGAAAAAATATTCAAGGATGGTCCATTCATCATCAAAGCTACAAACTTTTGACGATCAGAGAAAGTAAAGGAGGAAGCATTGAATAACTAAATTAATCTAATTTTTTTGGTTTTATAAATAAATCAATTTAACTTGCAGATATAATGGAAATAAACACCAGTGGAGGTGTGGATATACAGGCGTTACCTGCAAGAAACGAGAAAACAAAAAAACAATAAATTTATGATAAAAAAATTGTGGTAATATAGTTTTGTTATATCTTTGTAGACCAAACGGTCGGTATTTTTAATTTAAATTATTATCACATATGAACAAAAAATTTTAGTTGCAGGAGCAACAGGTTATTTAGGGTATTATATGGTACAGGAACTAAAAAAAAGAAATTATTGGATTCAGTACTAATTAGAAAAGAAATACAGAAAGAAAAATTCAAAAACATAAATGTAGATGAATTTTTTTGTTGGAGAGATAACAAAGCCCGATACCATAACAAATGTCACAAAGGATATCAAGTGGGTTTTTCTTCAATCGGAATAACAAGACAAAAAGACAGATTTACCTATATGGACGTGGATTATCAGGGCAATTTAAACCTTTTTTAAATGATGCCGAAAAGAATAATGTTGAATTATTTCAATATGTTTCTGTATTTGGCTCTGAGAAAGTATCGAAGTTAAAAATTATTCAAGCAAAAGAAAAATTTGTTGAAGCCCTCAAAAATTCAAAACTTAACTATAGCATAATTAGACCAACAGGCTATTTTGGAGATATGAAAGAAGTACTTCAAATGGCAAAAAGCGGGAAAGTATATTTGATTGGAACTGGGGAATACAAGATAAACCCAATTTCCGGACAAGATTTAGCGGTAGTTTGTGCAGATAGTCTAGAAAATAAACAACAAATTGTAAATGTTGGCGGCCCCAAAGTATATTCTCAAAACCAAGTTGCTGCAATAGCATTTAATGCACTGGGTATTAAAGGAAAAATAATCCATATCCCTTTATGGATAAGAGATATAATAGTCTTTTTTGTAAGAACATTTACGTCATCAAAATTCTATGGACCAATAGAGTTCTTTTTAACTGCTATGACCATTGACGGTTCAACAGATAAATTCGGTAAAGATTTATTAGAAGATTTTTATAATGAAGAAGCAAAAAAAATAAAATGAACTGGTATTTAATTTTAAAATATACACATATACTATTTGCAATAGTTATGATTGTAAAACCAACATAAATGGAAACTAAAGATAGAATTATCGAAACCGCTTTTAAAACCTTCCTCAATAACGGATATAAAAACTGTTCAATGTCTGATTTGGTAAAAGCGACCCAACTATCAAAAGGGGCTTTTTATCATTACTTTGAGAATAAAGAAGAATTGTACAAAACAGTAATTGATACCTATTTTTTATCATATTACGAGTTAATAGATTGGGAAGAAACAGAACAAATGTCTATTTTTGAAATAGAATCAATGATTAAAACTTATTATTTCAAGTTCATTCCTGAAATTATGAGAGTTACAGATAAAGGAATGTCAAGGTATTTTATTATGTTTTTTGAAGCATATAATATTTACCCAAAATTCAAAGAAACAGTTAGAAATTTATACTTTCAACTTAAAATCATTCTTGAAAAAGCTTATAAACTGGAAAATTCACCAAACCCATCAATAAAATCCCTATCCTTAATAGCAAAATATGAAGGATTGATTTTTTGGATTTCTGTTTATCCAGAAGAAAATATAAACAAGCTAATAAACGAAATATAAAGCCAGCAGGTAACATTTTGTATAAGTAATGGCAGGGAAAGTGCTAAATTTAAAGGTTTGTAGCCCGCTCAAACTGCATAGCGGTTTGACAGGAAACCACCACGCAATCTGCCACTACTCATACAATTTACCGTCAGACTGTGAAAAAACTACCTCGAAATAATTGCTTATATATTTGGTTATTTTATATATATTTCGTATCTTGTGGAGGTAATCAATTAGTAATTTTAGCATGTTTCTAAACCTTATCCAAGCCCGAAACCAGATCCAATTCAATACTCTCGATGACTTTATTGAGCCTGATAGTGATGTTTTCGTGATCGATGCTTTCTGCAATTTTATTGATCCCTCTGAATTGGGATTTGTCAGCAGAGGAACATCCTATATTGGCAGACCAGCTTTTGATGATAGAACTTTAATTGCAATTTACATCTATGGTTACCTCAATGGCATCCGCTCTTCACGTAAACTCGATAAGGCTTGCAATGTCAACGTGGAACTCTGGTGGCTTACCAATAAACTCAATCCCGGTTATAAAACCATTGCCAATTTCAGAAAGGATAACCAAACCGGTTTTCGCAATCTCTTCAATTCTTTTAGAGATTTTTGCCTGAAACTTGGTCTTTACGGTAAAGAAACTGTTGCCATTGATGGTAGTAAATTCAGAGCTCAGAACAGCAAGAAAAACAACTATAATGCTAACAAAATTTTACAGCATTTGGATTATATTGAAAATCAAGAAAAAGATTTTATCGCACAATTAGAATTCAATGATAATCTTGACAATCAACAGCAAATACTTGATAAACTCGATAACATTCACAAAAGAAAACAAAAATATAACGACCTCAAAGAACAATTGAACAATAGTGGCCACACTCAGATCTCTACCACCGATCACGATGCCAAAGCCCTGCCTTTGCACATGAATATCGTCGAAGTAGCTTATAATGTCCAGACTTCCGTCGATGACAAACACAATCTTGTGGTAGAATTCGAAGCAACTAATCAAAAAGATGAGCAAGCTCTTGAGCCAATGGCATCAAAAACCAAAGACGCTTTTGATCTCGGCAATGATGATCACTTCACTGCCCTTGCAGACAAAGGATATCATACTGCCGAACAATTAGATAAATGCCACAATCTTAATATCGATACTCTCGTAGCTCCTAAAGATGTTTCCAACAAAAACATCCATCCGGATTTCCAACTGGACAAATTTATTTATGATATTGCCAATGACCTTTACATTTGTCCCGCTGGTAATGAACTTTCTACTAATGGCAATTGGATAAACCATAAAGCTCAAGCTGGAAGAAAGCCTCGCAGAACTAAAAGATACAGATCCCTTTATAGTGTTTGCTCTCAATGCCCTTTCTTCAATGATTGTGTCAAGGAGTCTTCTCGTAGAAATAAGCATGGCAGATACATCGATAGAAATGAATTTCAAAATGCTGTTGATAAAAACAATAATAATGTTCACGCTCGTAAAGTAGAATACAAACGAAGGCAGGCTATTGTAGAACACCCTTTTGGTACCATCAAACGTGGTTGGGGTTACACCTACACTCTTATGAAAGGTCTCAAAAAAGTGAACACTGAATTTTCAATCATCTTCACATGCTACAACATTAAGAGAGCTATGAACATAATTGGCAAAAATGAGCTTATAAAAGCTCTAAAATCAGTTTTTTGTCACTTTTTTGCTACCTTACTACTGATAATGGCTCATATTTCGAACTATTTTTATAACCTTCATAATTTTCTGAGCAAAACTGTGGCAACTCTCAGAAATTATGCTTAGTTTCGTGGGTGATTTTTTCACAAACTGACGTTGCTCCGGATACTGATACTATAAATCCACAAACCCTCCTTTCAAGACCAAATTCAATACCTAATTTTTCTCTTTCAATAGATTCATAAGTTTGAAAAACAAACACATTGTACCCTTTTTCATAAGCAGCTCTATCTATTCCATCTATCACTTGGGAAAAAAACATATTTGCCATCTCAGGAACTATAACACATATATTGTGGCTATTTTTATCTTTTAGACTTTGTGCAATTGGATCAGGCTTGTAATTTACTTTTTCTGCATATTCGAGAACCTTTGCTTTTGTTTTACTGCTTATCTCATAACTATCCCTCAAAGCTCTGGAAACAGTTGAAATTGACAAATTCAGTGCTTTTGCAATTTCTTTTATATTTGTTCTCGACATTTATATACAAATTATTTCATTACCCTTTTTAATATAATGCTCAAATTTACAAATTTTTATTATTAATACAAAAAAATACACTTATTTCTTAATTTTTCGAAATTGAAATATATTATATTCACATCTTTTCGTATTTTTATGGCAACGTTTGCGTAAAAAAACAAATAAAATTAAAGTTCAAAATCATTTTTTTTATTGAATTTTACCAATTAATTGCAATGTCAAAACAAAAAATAATTCCTTAAAATTTAGGAAAAAAATAATTAAATGTACTCACTTGGAATAGACATAGGTAGCTCTTCAGTTAAAGTAAATATCCTTAATATAGAAAATGGAGAATCTGTAGCAAATGCCTTTTATCCAAAAAATGAAATGAAAATCATTTCTAAAAAATCAGGATGGGCAGAACAAAATCCGGAAACTTGGTGGGAAAATTTCCTGAGAGCATACAAGGAAGCAATTTCAAAGTATAATATTGACACAAAAATTATAGTCTCCATTGGTATAACTTATCAGATGCATGGATTAGTAGCTGTGGATAAATATGGTAACATCTTAAGACCTTCTATAATATGGTGCGATAGCAGAGCAAATGAAATTGGAGAAAAAGCATTTGAAGAAATTGGACAATCCATTGTTTTGGATCATTTATTAAATTCCCCTGGTAATTTTACCGCTGCAAAATTAAGCTGGGTTAAGAACAACGAACCGGAAATATTTGAAAAAATAGATAAAATCATGTTGCCCGGAGACTTTATTTCCTATAAATTGACAGGAAAAATCAACACTACAGTTTCAGGATTATCAGAAGCCATTTTGTGGGATTTTAAAAATGAAAATGTATCAGAATTAATTTTAAACTATTTTGGATTTAACAAAAATATAATTCCGGGTATTAATAACACATTTGATATTCACGGAAATATTTCAACAGAAACAGCTAAAG
This sequence comes from Saprospiraceae bacterium, assembly GCA_041392555.1. GTDB lineage: Bacteria > Bacteroidota > Bacteroidia > Chitinophagales > Saprospiraceae > JADJGA01. Next base: position 62,694 of record JAWKLW010000003.1, read on the forward strand.
AACTTGGATTAAAAGCAGGAATACCTGTTAGTTACAAAGCCGGAGACCAACCCAACAATGCTTTTAGTCTCAATGTAAACAATCCGGGTGAAATAGCTGCCACCGCTGGTACTTCGGGTGTGATTTATGGAATCACTGACAAATTGAAAGTAGATCAAAAATCAAGAGTCAATACTTTTGCTCATGTAAATCACAATCCCTACAATAGAAATTTAGGAATACTTCTTTGTGTTAACGGAACCGGAATTATGAATTCGTGGTTGAAAAACAATTTTTTTAAAAATCTTACATACCCTGAATTAAACCATAAAGCATCTGAAATAAATATTGGTTCCGATGGTTTGTGCGTTTATCCATTTGGAAATGGATCTGAAAGGATATTGGAAAATAAAAATATTGGTTCATCAATAAAGTTTTTAAATTTTAATATTCACAATGAAAACCATATTCTCAGAGCTGCGCAGGAAGGAATTGTTTTTAGTCTGTACTATGGTATAAAAATAATGCAATCCCTTGATTTCAAATTAAATATCATCAAAGCAGGAATGGCAAATATGTTTCAAAGCAATATATTCAAACAGAGTTTATCTGATATAACAAATTGCGAAATAGAACTTTACAACACCGATGGAGCATTAGGAGCTGCAAGAGGAGCCGCATATTCTTCTGGATTTTACAAATCCTTCGATGAAACATTTAATTCACTTAAAAAAATAGAAACAATAACTCCCAATAATTCAAATTCCATTGCTATAAATGAAGCATATAATAATTGGGAAGAAAATCTGAATAAAATTTTAAATCATTAAAAATGAACTTAACAATAGGAAACGAAGAATATTTCAAAGGAATAGGAAAAATATCCTTTGAAGGAAGAGAATCCAAAAATCCATTATCATTCAAATGGTATAATGAATCTCAAATAATAGGCAACAAAACAATGAAAGAGCATCTTAGATTTGCTATGGCTTATTGGCATACTTTAACAGGTAATGGCTCTGATCCATTTGGCGATGCTACTAAATATTTTCCATGGGAACAATCCAATGACAAATCTCAAAGGAACAAATGCAGAATGGATGCCGCATTCGAATTTGCTTCCAAAATGGGAATTCCTTTTTGGTGTTTCCACGATACCGACGTAGCAGGACAAGGAACTGTTTTAGAAATCGAAAAATATTTGGACGAAATGGTCCAATATGCAGTAGAAAAACAAAAAGAATCAGGAATAAAACTACTTTGGGGAACTGCCAATGTATTCTCCAATCCTAAATATATGAATGGAGCTGCTACAAATCCGGATTTTAATGTCCTAACCAATGCTGCCGGCCAAATCAAAAATGCAATAGATGCTACCATAGCCTTAGGCGGCGACAACTACGTATTCTGGGGTGGTAGAGAAGGATATCTGTCACTATTGAATACAGATACTAAACGTGAAAAAGAACACTTAGCCAGATTCCTTGGTTTAGCCAGAGATTATGCCAGAAAAAATGGATTCAATGGCACCTTCCTGATTGAACCAAAACCAATGGAACCTACAAAACATCAATATGATTTTGATGCTGAAACTGTTATTGGATTTTTAAGAAACTTCAATCTTGACAAGGATTTCAAATTAAATATCGAAGTAAATCATGCTACTCTTGCCAGTCACTCTTTCGATCATGAATTGAGAATGGCTGCCGATGCAGGACTTTTAGGAAGCATAGATGCAAACAGAGGCGATTATCAAAATGGTTGGGATACAGATCAATTCCCAATAAATATATATGAAACTGCCGAAGCTCTGCTTGTAATTTTAGAAAACGGAGGTTTTTCAAATGGAGGTATCAATTTCGACGCTAAAACCAGAAGAAACTCCACAGATCTCGAAGATATTTTTATAGCTCATATCTCCGCTATGGATGTTTTCGCTCGAGCATTAACAATTGCATACAATATAATTAATGATTCAGATTATCTTAAATGGAGAAATGAACGATACTCTTCATTTGATTCAGGAGAAGGTGCAAAATTTGAAAAAGGAGAACTCACATTTGAAGATCTTTACAATTTTGGAATCAAAAATGATGAACCTAAGGTAATAAGTGGAAAACAGGAATTATATGAGCAATTGATAAATAATTATATTTAAAAATGAAAATAAACTTTTAGGAGCAAACTTTTTCTTTTGTATTATTTATTCCTAAAAATTAAATTTAGTTTTAATTATAAATTTCCTTTAAATAATGAAAATTTAAAACGTTTGCGTAAATTTTTATCACTTAATCCTAGCAAAATTATGCTAGGATTTTTTAGTTTTATCCCGATGTTATTTTTTTATCAATAATTTTATAATAAGTAATATGAAACCTCATAACCAAATTAAACTAAAAAGTATAACTACCATACTTTGGGTAATTGCTTTTTTATTTTCAATTAATTATTCATATTCCCAGGAAGTAGATACTGATGGATACTTGTACTGGTCTTTTGAATTGGGAACAGAAGGTCAGTTAGCTACATATTCTGCAGAATTCGATGGTCTTTTCAATCAGGATTATGTCGAATTAGGTTCCCAATTAGGTTATCATGGCGCCAGAACCAATAATGACCTCTCCGTCACTTACACATTATTTCGTCCTGTCACACAGATTAATGAACCCGGAGCAGATAATTTAATTGCTTTCAACATCACACCAGCGACTGGTTTAAAATTCTTACCTTCCACCATTTCATTCGATTGTGAAAGATTCGGTACAGATGGAGGAGTCATCGATGTAGTTTGGAAATCATCAGAGGGAACACACACTACACTCCAAACTGGTATCATACCGGCAAGAGCAAATGGAACTAACAATCCGGGAGTATATCATGTAGATATTACAGATATTGCAGTTCCAGACACTTCGGGAATATGTACTTTGGAATTATATCTATATAGCCTTGGAAACACTAAAGATGCAGGTTTGGCAAATATTATAATAGCTGGACACTTGTCAGGTACGGTTTCAAATATTACCAAATATACTATAAACACAAGTACTTATCCTGAAAATTCAGGATATATCACATCTAATCCATTTGGAAATGAATTCGATGAAGGAACAGAAATATCTTTAACAGCAAATAAAAACTTTGGATTTAATTTTTCTCATTGGGAAAATAATTCTGGTGATACTGTTTCCATAGATAATCCATACACATTCACTCTCAATGAAAACACTGAATTAGTAGCTGTTTTCAATGAATTAAATGTATATGATTTAGTAGTGGATGTAACCGGTGGTGCTAAAGATTATATGATAACTTATAGTCCTGAAGGTGAAATTGTCGATGGAATCAGAAAATACGAAGAAAATACCAATGTAACTATCACTGCAAATGAAAATCCAATTATTAAATTTACTAACTGGAGTTCAGGTGAAACAACTAGTGAACTTAATGTCACAATGGACCAAAATATAAATTTAACAGCAGAATTCAGTCCATTGGACTATATTGTTGGATGGGATTTCTATTTATCTGGAAATAATGGAAGAATTGCAGACTTTTATTCCAGCGAAGAAAATCAATCCTCAGCTCTGATATTGACACAAGAAAATGGAAATACTTCATCTTGGTTAGATAAATCATACGAGAGCGGTGGATATGAAGGAAGAAATGCAGCTGTAAATTGGAAAAATCTCGAAGACAAATACTATTATCAAATTAATTTCAATGCTTCAGATTTTACTGATATTAAAATAACATCTGAAATGGCATTCAATTATAATGCTTATTCCACTCAATTATGTGAATATTCTATCGATGGCACAAACTTTGATACTCTTGGAATTTTCACAATGGATACTCCAAAATATTGGTATATAGACACATTTAATCTTCCCGAAATAGCTAATCATCAGGAAAATATATTTATCAGATGGATTCCTGATTATAATTCTGCTATCGTGGGAACTACTTCTGAAAAAGATGGTACTGCTATTGCCGGAATATACGTTTTTGGAAAAGAAGAAATAGTTGATGATGGCTTACCTCCAAATCTTGTTAGCACATTGCCAACAGATGGTTTTATCGGTGCTTCAGCTTCAGGAAAAGTGGTCCTTAATTTCGATGAAAAAATAAAATTCACTGATAATATTGTTGCTACTTTAAACAATGAGAATATAGAAGGAAGTGTATCAGGAAAAACAGCAACTTTCCCTTATTTAGGATTAGAATATAATACTCCTTACGTTTTCGTTTTGAATGCAGGAAGTATCTCTGACCTAACAGACAATGTACTTAATGATAGTATAGTAATTTCATTTACAACTTTGGAAAGACCTAAAGTCACAAAAGAAAAGATATGATTTTATAGTTGGAATTGACGGCAATATTCAAGAAGCATTCGAAGCTGTTAAAAATTCAAGTAATTCTTCCGACAGATTTTATATCTTCTTTCCAAATGGAGAATATGACCTTGGAAAAACTACTGGTGATGCTACAGGACAAACATTTTTCTATTATCCTAATGTTTCATTTATTGGACAAAATATGGATAGTGTTGTTCTATACAATGAACCTGTTGCTACCGATGAAGGTATAGGAACTACTCCTACATTAAACTTCACTACCGATGCTGATAATATCTATATGCAGGATCTTACATTATTAAATAAAATGGACTTCAGAACAGGTAGTTTTACCGGTAGAGCTGTTGCATTAAGAGATCAGGGAGACAAAAGTATTTTCAAAAATGTAAAACTTTTGAGCAATCAGGATACATACTACACTGGAACTGACAGATCTTATTGGGAAAATGGTGAAATTCATGGTACAGTTGATTTCATTTTTGGTGGGGGTGATGTTTACTTCAATGAAACTAATATTTTCCTTGAAGACAGAACAAATAACCATATCACAGCTGCAGCCACTCAATCAGATTGGGGATATGTTTTCAATAATTGCTATATTGATGGTTTTGAAACTGCTAATGGAAACTATAAACTTGGCAGACCATGGCAAAATAAACCAAGAACCGTTTATATCAATACTACAATGAACATTCTACCGGCTGCAGAAGGATGGTCAACATGGAATACTATCCCTGGAATGTATGCTGAATATAATAGTGTAACCCCTTCCGGAACCCCAATAGACTTATCAAATAGAAGATCAGTTTACACTACAGAAACAGATACCGTAGAACTAAATCCTATTTTAACCACAGAGATGGCAGAGACATTTACTATTAAAAATGTATTGAGTGGCGATGATTCATGGCAACCAACTCTGTATACAGAACAAGCACCAGCCCCAGTAATCAGTTCAAGTAATGAATTCACATGGGAAAATGATGACTATGTTTTAGGATGGGCTGTTTTCAAAGATGGAGTTTTCCAGGATTTCGTGACTCAAAATTCATATAACACCAATAATGTCGAAGGCACATATTATATCAGAGCTGCCAATGAAATGGGAGGCCTCGGTGAACCATCTATTGAGATATTTGTGATAGGAGGCAATACTGATGATAATGAACTTGATAATATTATATCTGTATATCCTAATCCAACACACAATATACTAGTACTTGATTTCAAGAAAAATATTACAGATGGTACAATTGAAATTTTTACAATTGAAGGACAAAGAATATATAGCTCAGATATAAATAATCAAAAAATGGAAATAGATACAAGCAGTTTTAAATCAGGAAATTATTTTGCTTATATCAAATATGGAACAAAAACAATTGTTAAAAAAATTGTAAAACAATAAAATATTTAATCAACAAACTTTGATAAAAGCATCCTCATTAGATTAGGGTGCTTTTATCAAAATAAAATTTTAATTATGAATTATATTTGGATTTATGCAATGATATTACTTAGCTTTATTACCGAGCCCAAGCAAAGGGTTTTCATGATCGGAGATTCTACAATGGCAAATAAAAAAGATATTGATTATCCTGAGACAGGTTGGGGACAAGTTTTTCATGAATATTTCACAGATGCAGTAGAAATTCATAATTACGCAGTCAATGGAAGATCAACAAAAAGTTTCAGAGATAGAGGTCATTGGCAAGAAGTCTATGATCAACTACAAAAAAATGATTATGTCATCATTCAATTTGGTCATAATGATTCTAAAGAAGATGATCCAGCAAGATATGCTGCTCCTCATACCGATTACAAAGATAATTTGATAAGATATATTGATGAAATAAGAAGTAAAGGCGCTATCCCAATATTGGCAACTCCTATCTATAGAAGAAAATTTGATGATAATGGTACACTTTTAGATGCTCATGGTGACTATCCTGGAGTGGTAAGAGAAGTAGCTGCTGCTAAACATGTTGACCTATTGGATATGCATAAATTAAGTGGTGAATTTATTCAAAAACAAGGAAAAGAACTTTCCAAATATATGTTTATGAATGTTCAGAAAAAAGTATATCCAAAATTTCCCGATGGAGTAACAGATAATACTCACTTAACTCCCAGCGGAGCACGAGATATAGCTTCCTTAGCAGCTCAGGAATTGATTACTCTACATCATCCACTTAGAAATTTTCTTAAAAAATCAGAATTCGAAGGTAAATACAAATATGAATTACCTAATATAGCTACCACAGGATTTCCTAAAGATACTTATAATATCATAGATTATGGAGCAAATCCATCAGCAAACTTCCTCAATACCAATGCTATTCAAACCGCTATCGACATGGCAAATAAAAATGATGGTGGCGTGGTAATTATCCCAAATGGATTATGGGTAACAGGACCTATCCAATTAAAAAGCAATGTAAACCTCTTCATAGATGAAGGTGCTTTGTTGCAATTCTCAGACAATAGAGATGATTACCCTATTGTTTCCACAACTTGGGAAGGTCAATCTGCATACAGATGTCAGGCACCAATTTCAGCTTCTAATTGTTCCAATATAGCTATTACAGGTAAAGGTATGATTGATGGCTCAGGACAAGTTTGGAAATCAGTAAAAAGAAATAAATTATCTGATTCTGAATGGAAAAGATTGATAAAATCCGGTGGCGTTCACGATGATGAAACATGGTATCCTTCAGAATCTTCAAGAATAGGCCACAATTCTGATTGGGCAAAAAAAATAACAGAAGGGAAAACAATGGAAGATTACTCTAAAGTCAAAGATTTCCTTCGTCCAAATATGATAAGTTTTATTTCATGCAATTTGATTTTAATAGATGGGGTAACTTTGATGAATTCTCCAGCCTGGATCATCCACCCATTGATGTGCAACCACGTTATAGTAAAAGATGTGAATGTCACTAATCCATGGTACGGTCAAAATAATGATGCTATAGATCTCGAATCTTGTAATTATGGTATTTTAGATGGATGTCATTTTGACACCGGAGATGATGCAATCACTTTAAAATCTGGAAGAGATGAAGAAGGTAGAAAAAGAGGAATGCCTACTCAGAATATTATAATATCCAATACAAAAGTACCATGGACACGGTGGATTCGTAATAGGTTCTGAAATGTCCGGAGGTGTAAATAATATTTTTGTCAATGATTGTTCATTTATAGGTACAGATATCGGATTGAGATTCAAAACCACAAGAGGTAGAGGAGGATTGGTAAGTAATATCAATATTGCTAATATAAATATGTCTAAAATAGTAGGTGAAGCTATTTTGTTCAACATGTATTACGCAGCAAAAGACCCGATTAAGCTATCAGATTCTGATGAAGATGAACCCAATTATGATATTCAAGAGTTCACTGAAGCAACACTGATTTTCAAAGATATAAGTATCAAAGGTGTAAATTGTATCGGAGCAAAAGCTGCATTGAAAATAACAGGTTTGCCCGAAAGCAACTTCAGAATTTGACAATAGCCAATTCCTCTTTCAAAACAGAAAATGGTATTTCTATAAATGAAGCTGAAAACGTAAATTTAATTAATACTGATATCAGTATTGAAAAGGGAAATTTAATAAACATCTACAATGCTAAAAATATAACATTCGACAATCTGAATTACAAATCCTCTGAAAATATCATTGGAGTTATTACCGGAAAACTTTCGAATAATATTATATTTAAAAATTCTGAAAACATCACTAAAAATCAATTCGAATTGAAAAAAAGTGTTAAAAACAATGTATTAAAAATTAAAAAATAATAAAAATGATTTTTAGACTAATCTATATTTCAATATTTCTGTTTTTATCTTCTCAATTAATGAGTCAAATCAGTATGGCTGAAAACATGGCAAATACTGTAATGATGGAATATCCAGATTCTTTGGTTGTAAAAAAATATGCTCATCTGAAAAATTTAGATAAAATATCTGAAAAAGAACTGGAAAAAGACAAAAACAGACCTGCAAAATGGAATTATGAAATAGGTGTTGTTCTTACTGGTATCCAAAGACTTTGGGAGGCTACCGGCAATCCTGAATATCTTAACTATATGAAAAAAATACTGGATCATTTTATCGATGAAAATGGAAATATAAAAACATATAATATAGAGGATTTCAACATCGATAATATCCCCACAGGTCGCCAGTTACTGACATTATATAAAGTATATAGAGATAAAAAATACCTTAAAGCAGCAGAAAAATTAAAATATCAAATTGATTTCCAGCCAAGAACTAAAGAAGGAGGTTTCTGGCACAAGTTGCGTTACCCATATCAAATGTGGCTCGATGGATTATATATGGGACAACCATTCAGAGCTGAATACATGACATTAGTAAATGATAATTCTGAATGGGATGATATAGCAAATCAACTGATATGGATGGCTAAAGGTGCTAAAGATGATAAAACAGGATTGATGTACCATGCTTTCGATGAATCAAAAATACAACGTTGGGCAAACCCAATTACAGGACAATCATCAGAATTTTGGAGCAGGGGAATAGGATGGTATATGATGGCTTTGGCTGATGTTTTGGAAATATTTCCCGATAATAATCCTAAGAAACAACAATTAATTAAAATATTCAATAATCTCTCAAATTCATTACTTGCATTTCAAGACCCCGAATCAAAAGTTTGGTGGCAGGTAACGAACAAAGGTAATCAGAAAGATAATTACACAGAAAGTTCAGGTTCCAGCATGTTTGTTGCTGCTATGCTGAAAGGAATAAGACTGGGATATTTGCCTGAGACTATTCTTCCAAAAGTAATGGAAGGATATCGTGGATTAATCAAAGAATTCATATCTGTTGATGCTGAAGGAATATACCATCTCAACAGAGCAGTAGCAGGAGCAGGATTGGGTGGTTCCCCTTACAGGGATGGATCATACGAATATTATGTCAAAGAAGGAAAAAGAGACGATGACCTTAAAGCTATAGGACCTTTTATTCAGGCTGCCATTGAATATGACAGAATAGATATGAATAAAATAGGTAAAGGTAAAAACATAGTTCTGGACAGATACTTCAATAATGAATATAAAAATGGAAAAAGATATCATTATATCTGGGAAGATGAATTTGACAGTGGATTTTCATTTTTTGGAAATATTTTTAAATCTTATGGTGCAAATTTAAAAAACCTCGATACTGAACCGACACTCGAAAACCTGAAAAAGGCTGATGTTTATATCATTGTTGACCCTGATAATAAAAAAGATAACCCTAAACCAAATATCCTGAACAATAAAGATATTGAAACAATCACAAATTGGGTGGCAAACGGAGGAACTCTTTTGTTATTTGCCAATGATACCACCAATGCTAATATCCCTCCATTTAATGAATTATCAAAAGTATTCGGGATACAATTCACAATGAAAAATATCAATTTTGTCAAAAATGATAACTTCATTGAAGGTACTGCTATCCCAGTGAAAAACAATGGAATTCTAAATTCAAATGACACTTTATACTTAAAAGAATTGGTAACTTTAAAATTGAAAAAAAATGCTAAACCTGTAGCTAAATCAGGAAAAGATATTGTAATAGCTGCTTCCCAATACCATGAAGGCAAAGTTCTGGTGGTAGGAGATCCATGGCTTTATAATGAATATCTCAATGGAAGAAAATTACCTACCACTTTCAATAATTTCGATGCCGCTGTTGACCTCGTAAAATGGTGTCTAAAATAATAATATTAAAAAACCAGAAAGAATAATATAAATGGACATACTTAATAAATCATTAAAAAACGAAAAATATAACATATTACCGGAGAAAATTATCCAATTTGGAAATGGAGTTTTACTTAGAGGACTCCCTGATTATTACATACATAAATCCAATTTGGAAGGAGAATTTAATGGAAGTATAGTTGTTGTAAAATCAACCGAACAAAACAAAGAAAAATCCTTCAAATCACAGGATTATCTTTATACAACAATAGTGAGAGGTGTCGAAAATGATAAACTTATTGATAACTATTTTATCAATAGCTCTATAAGCAGAATGCTTACTGCCAACACTCAATGGGATCAAGTATTGAAATGCGCTGAAAATCACGAAATAAATATTGTTTTTCAAATACAACTGAAAAAGGCATAACTCTCGTCGAAGAATCGATTGAAAATACTCCACCAAAATCTTTTCCTGCAAAGTTGTTATCTTACCTTTATCACAGATTCATCACACTGGGTAATACGGACAATTCTTCGATATGTATTGTACCTACTGAATTGATTGAAGATAATGGAGATATTTTAAAATCCATCATTGAAAAATTAATAAAATACAATAATCGAATTCAGATTTCACAACTTGGTTTAATGAAAAAGTAACTTTCTGTAATTCTTTGGTTGACAGAATAGTTCCGGTTATCCTCTGAAGAAGAAATTCCGAAATAGAAGCTAAATTAAACTATCATGATGACTTTATGATAATTTGTGAGCCATATAATCTTTGGGCTATAGAAGGAGATGAAAAAGTAAAGGAAACTTTAAGCTTCGCTAATACAAATCCGGAATTAAAATTGAACCGGATATATTCAAATACAGAGAATTAAAACTCAGGTTATTGAATGCTGCTCATAGTTTCAGTTCAGGTTTTGCTCTTTTCAACGATCTTCCGACAGTATATGTAGCAATGAAAAATCAAAATTTCCATAATTTTATCTCTAGTCTATTGGAAGAAATAAAATCTTGTTTAACTACAGATTTTGATGAATCACTATGATTGATGAATTTGCAAATTCTGTAATTCAAAGGTTTAGCAATCCCTATTTAAAACATTTCTGGACATCAATAATTTCAAACTACACTCAAAAATTTAAAATTAGATGCTTGCCTTTGATAGAAACCTACTACAAAAATAATAACACCACTTCCATAATGTTAATAGGTTTAAAATCATTTATAGATATCTCTATTCCGATATTCAGGAAAACAACTCCTATTTTAAACTTATAAATGATAAAAAAATACAATTATCAGATTCTAAAAACAAAGATTATTTTAATATTTTTCAAGAACATGGATATGACTATACTTTCAATTATATTTTGACAGAAATTATAGGCAATGACAATATAGAATTAAAAAAGATCATTCAAATTGAATTGAATAAAATAACATACAGGTAATAATAAAAATGTTAAAAAACTAATTAAATTTTATAATAAATCTATAATAAAAACAATTTAATATAACAAAATGGAATTGAAAAGTTCAATGACAAAAATATTAAAAATCAATCCTAATGACAATGTTTTAGTTGCCTTACAAGATTTAGAGCAAAATGAGACTATAGAATATAATAATAAATTCATAACTCTTCCTAATCAGGTAAAAGCTAAACATAAGTTTTTGATAGATGATATAGATTCTGGAGAAAATATCATAATGTACGGTGTAATAATAGGTAAGGCTCAAAAAAACATGTCAAAAGGCGAAGTACTTACCACAAAAAATACCATACATAAATCTTCCGAACTGTCTAAAAGAGTTCCCTTGAAAAATTGGGAAGGTCCTGATGTCAATAATTGGAGTAAAAAGACATTTATGGGATATCATAGAAAAGATGGCTCAGTAGGAACCGCCAATTACTGGATTGTATTCCCTTTGGTATTTTGTGAAAACAAATATATCGAAATTCTAAAAGAGGTCATTAATGATGTTTTCGGAATATCTAAATATGAAAATTATAAATCGATAGCCAGAACTATACTTGACTCCGGAGAATATGATAAAAACCCATCTGAAAACTCAAATAATATAACTGAATTCCCATTTAAAAATGTTGATGGAATAAGATTTATCACGCATTCTATGGGTTGTGGAGGTACAAGGCAAGATGCCAATTCACTTTTAGGTCTCTTATCAGGATATTTGTTAAATCCTAATGTGGCAGGAGCTACTATTTTAGGCTTGGGATGCCAAAATGCTCAGTATAGTATTCTCGAAGAAGAATTAAATAAAAGAATGCCTGATTTTGATAAACCCATATCATATCTCGATCATCAAACTTTAGGCACTGAAGATTCTCTTCTAACTTCGGCTTTGCATTCAATTATTGAAGGAGTAAAATTAGCAGATAATAATATCAGAACTGAAACCTCAATTGATAAATTAATAATCGGTTTGGAATGTGGTGCATCAGATGGATTTTCCGGAATTTCGGCTAACCCTGTTTTAGGTCAGGTTTCAGATATAATAGTAAAATCCGGAGGAACTTCTATTTTAGCAGAATTTCCAGAATTATGTGGTGTGGAACAGGAATTAATAAACAGATGTAAAACAGATGAACTAGCTGAAAGATTCATTCATCTGATGGATAATTATGAAAAAGCAGCGATAGCAGCAGGTTCCAGCTTCGATATGAATCCCTCACCGGGAAATATCAAAGACGGATTAATCACAGATGCCATGAAATCTGCAGGTGCAGCTAAAAAAGGTGGGACAGCTCCCATAAGCGATGTTCTGGATTATCCTGAAAATATCAAAACTAAGGGACTTAACTTATTGAATACTCCCGGAAATGATGTAGAATCAACAACTGCATTGGCAGGAGCAGGAGCCAATATCATTTTATTTACCACAGGATTAGGTACACCAACAGGCAACCCAATCGTTCCAGTTATCAAAGTATCTAGTAATACAACCCTCTTTAACAAGATGAGAGACATTATAGATTTTGATTCCGGTACAGTTATAAATGGAGAAAAAAATATAGAAGAAGCTGCAAATGATTTAATGGATTTGATATTGGAAGTAGCTTCAGGAAATAAAAAAATTAAAGCAGTATTAAACCAACAATATGATTTTATCCCCTGGAAAAGGGGGGTTTCACTTTAAATTAATGATAAAATGAAAGGAAATAATTTTATACATGACGATTTCTTGCTTTCTAACAAAACAGCAATAAAATTATATCATGAGTATGCATCGGAAATGCCAATTATTGATTACCATAACCACCTCATTCCTCAGTTAATAACTGAAGACCACAGTTTCGATAATATCACTCAGGTTTGGCTTTATGGCGACCATTACAAATGGAGAGCAATGAGAACACTGGGTGTAGATGAAAGCTATATCACAGGTAATAAAACCGATAAGGAAAAATTTGAACAATGGGCAAAAACTGTTCCATATACACTTAGAAATCCTCTTTTTCACTGGACTCATTTGGAATTGAAAAGATATTTTGATGTTGATGATATATTGGACTCATCAACTTCCGACAAAATTTATAATTCCTGCAATTCTCAACTCAATGATAAATCTCACTCCGTAAATGGATTACTGGAGATGATGAATGTAAAAGTGGTATGTACTACTGATGATCCTACAGATTCATTAGAATATCATATAGCCAGAAATGCCAAAGAAGAAAATATCCAAATGTTTCCATCTTTCAGACCAGATAAATTTATCCTGATAGAAAGTGCATCTTTTACAGAATATATATCCAAACTTGAAAATGTATGCAATACAGAAATTTCAAATTTCAGACTTCTTGTAGATTGTCTAAAGCAGCGAGCTGAATTTTTCAACTCACTTGGATGCAGAGCTTCAGACCATGGTCTCGAATATATTTCTTTTGCTTCATATACCGAAAATGAAATCGATAATATATTGAGCAACAGGAGAAATAACAAGCCAATAAGTTTTGAGGATCAGGAAAAATTCAAAACAGCTATTCTTTACGAACTTTCTCTGATATATCATGAACTCGGATGGGTTCAACAATTACACTTAGGTGCTTTGAGAAACAACAATATCAGAGCTATGAAAAACATGGGACCTGATACAGGCTGGGATTCTATCGGAGATTGGCCACAGGCAAAAAACTTATCTTCAATTTTAGCTAAATTAGACGAAAAAGATAAACTCACTAAAACTATTATTTATAATCTGAATCCAAGAGATAATGAATTAATGGCCACTATGATTGGAAATTTCAATGATGGCAGCGCAAAAGGAAAAATTCAATTTGGTTCCGGTTGGTGGTTTTTAGATCAAAAAGATGGAATGGAAAAACAATTGAATGCATTGTCAAATATGGGGCTTCTTAGTTGCTTTGTAGGAATGGTAACCGATAGCAGAAGTTTCCTTTCTTTCCCTCGTCATGAATATTTCAGAAGAGTACTCTGTAATCTTTTTGGAACAGAAGTGGAAAATGGAGAACTTCCAAACGATATACCTTGGATAGGAAAAATTATTCAGGATATCAGTTACAATAATGTGAAAGAATATTTCAATATATAATAATTAAATTTATTTAAAATAATTATAAAAATCATGTCAAAAAAAATAGTTACTTTAGGTGAAATTATGCTCAGATTGAGCACACCTGATCATAGTAGATTTGTACAATCAGATTCATTCGATGTCACCTATGGTGGAGGCGAGGCTAATGTTGCTGCTTCCCTTTGCAATTATGGATTGAATGGCGTATTTGTTTCTAAAGTACCGGATAATCCGATAGGCAAATCTGCAATCAATCATCTAAGAAGATATGGAGTGGATACTAATTTCATGGCAATAGGTGGCGAGAGACTCGGAATATATTTTCTGGAAACCGGAGCTTCCATGAGAGCTTCTCAGGTTGTATATGACAGAGCAGGTTCTTCTATAGCTGATGCCAATATCGAAGATTTCGACTGGGACAAAATATTTGAAGGTGCTGATTGGTTTCACACTACAGGTATAACTCCTGCACTTAGCGACAAATCTGCTAAACTTACAGAATTCGCCCTTAAAAAAGCAAGAGAATTGAATATTACTACAAGTATTGACCTGAATTACAGAAAGAAATTGTGGAGCAAAGAAAAAGCACGCAATGTTATGACTAAACTCTGCGAATATGTCGATGTGTGTATTGGCAATGAAGAAGATGCTGAAACCACATTAGGATTCAAGGCAGAACATACAAATATAACCAAAGGAGTGCTGGATTTATCAGGCTACAAAGATGTATTTAAACAAATGAAAGAAAAATTTGGATTTAAATTCATAGCTTCTTCATTAAGAGAAAGCTTTAGTGCCAGTGATAATGGCTGGAGTGCCTTGGTTTACAATGGTGAAGACTATTACCATACTCAAAAATATAATATCAGAATAGTGGACAGAGTGGGAAGCGGTGACTCTTTTGCTGCAGGTCTAATATATGGACTTGTAACAGGCAAAAACTTTGATGAAG
The DNA here is from genome assembly GCA_041392555.1 of Saprospiraceae bacterium. GTDB lineage: Bacteria > Bacteroidota > Bacteroidia > Chitinophagales > Saprospiraceae > JADJGA01. The sequence goes on from JAWKLW010000003.1 coordinate 78,285, forward strand.
CGGCAGAATTTGGCGTAGCAGCAAGTGCTTTAAAACATACTATACCAGGTGATTTAAATCATGCAACACTTCAGGAAGTAGAAACACTGATGAAAGGAGATGGTAGCGGTAGAGTTCAAAGGTAATTTACTTGTGAACTATGTGAAATATTTGTAGAATTTGATTTATTAATTAATATTTTCTTCCCTTAAATTAATTATCTTTGGGAAAATAAATATAAAAATTACAACAGTGAATAAAATTACAGACTTAATTATAAACCAAGGGGTATTACCACTTTTTTTTCATAAAGATACTGAATTGAGTATCAAGGTAATGGAAACCCTTTATAGTGCCGGGATAAAAACTCTTGAATATACCAACAGAGGAGAAGCTGCTTTTAAAAACTTTGAAGCCATGCTGAAATTCAAAAACACCAACTTCCCTGATATGAAACTCGGAGTAGGTACTATTAAAAACCTTGAACAAGCAAAATCCTTTGTTTCCATAAGTACTGATTTTGTAATCAGTCCCGGATTGGTAGATGAAGTAGCAGATTATTGCAAAAATGAAAACATGCTCTATATTCCGGGATGTATGACACCAACTGAAATAATTAGAGCTGAAAACCTCGGTCTGAAAATGATAAAATTATTTCCTGGAGATAAACTTGAACCTTCATTTCTCAAAAGCATCAAATCTATTTTTCCCGATCTATTATTTATGCCAACAGGTGGTGTAGATACTACTCCTGAAAATATAAAATCCTGGTTTGATGCAGGAGTTTGTGCTGTAGGAATGGGAAGTAAATTGATAAGTAAAAATATTCTTGAGGAGAAAAACTATGATTTAATACTTACTGAAACTCACAAGGTATTAGATATAATAAAAAATATCAGAAACTAACGATGTGATTATAACCAAATTTTATTTTACCTAAAAAGTGTATATATGAGTACCACAAAAAAAATCGGAAACTATCGATACAGAATTTTAGCATTACTGATGTTTGCTACAACAATCAACTATTTTGATAGAAGTATTATAGGGGTTTTAGCTCCAACATTAGAAAAATTATTTCATTGGACAAATACTGACTATGCCAATATAATGATCTCATTCAAAATAGCTTATGCCATTGGTATGCTTACAATGGGGGGAATTATTGACCGATTAGGAACCAAGAAAGGATATACACTTTCTATAGCAATTTGGAGTGTCTTCGGAATGTTGCATGCATTGGTAAGACCAGCATTTAGTGTTATTGGTTTTGCTGCTGCAAGATTCGGTTTAGGATTTGGAGAATCAGGAAACTTTCCTGCTGCTATAAAAACTACAGCAGAATGGTTTCCTAAAAAAGATCGTGCTTTTGCCACAGGATTATTCAATGCAGCCACAAGTGTAGGCGCCATTGCAGCTCCTTTTGTTGTGGGTTGGATAGTACATGAAAATGGAAAAAACTGGCAGATTCCATTTTTAATTACCGGAGCTTTAAGTGGACTTTGGGTTCTATTGTGGTATTTTACATACCAAAAGCCGGAAAAACATCCTAAAGTTTCCAAAGCAGAATTAGATTATATTCAAAGTGATTCCGAAGTAGAAAATGATGATAAATTACCTTGGTCAAAAGTATTGGGAAAAAAAGAAACTTGGGCTTTTGCCATTGCTAAAATAACAGATGCAGTATGGTGGTTCTACCTTTTCTGGGGAGCTAAATTTTTAGCTGCAAAATTCGATGTAAATATTAAAAATATTGCTTTACCATTTTTTATTATCTACATCCTTGCTGATGGAGGTAGTATATTGGGAGGATATCTCTCAGGTGCTTTGATGAAAAAAGGATGGACAACTAATAAAGCAAGAAAAATCACTCTCTTGATTTGCGCATTGATTATATTGCCTGTAAGTTTCGTAGCTGTCACAGGTAATGAATGGGTAGCTGTATTCCTCATAGGTCTCGGAGCTGCAGGACATCAGGCATGGTCTGCCAATATATTTACCCTCGTATCTGATGTGTTCCCACGAAAAGCTACTGCCTCTGTTGTGGGAATAGGTGGTATGGTAGGTGCTGTGGCAGGTATCATCGCTGATAAATTATTGGGAACAGCTTTGGATCAGTCAGGTAATTCCGGATATTTCTGGGCATTCCTGGTAGCAGGTTCTTGTTATCTGATTATATTAGGAATAGTGCATCTGATAATGCCTAAAATGACACCTTTAAATGATAATTTAGAGCATGTAGCTTAATCACTTAATTCAATTTTCATCTATGACTTTTATGCCTATGGAATATTACCAAAAAAGAATAGATGAATTAAATTTAATACAACAAAAATTATCTAAGCAAAGCAATGCTTATGCCTTTGTAAGGTTAATTGTAATTGTTTTAGGTATTGGATTGATTTATCCATTGTTCAAATTATCCGGTATTTTCGGTATTTTAGAAATAATCTTATCGATAGCTTTATTCATTTTTGTATTTCGAAAACACGATGGAATAAATAAAGCCAAGGAAAGAAATGATAATCTATTGAAAATACTTGATAATGAGATCAATTTAAGCTCCAAAGGAAACATTTTTGGAAATGGTGAAAAATATAAGGATTCAAAGCATATTTATACTTCAGATCTGGATATTTTCGGTAATTATTCCATTTTTAATTTGATAAACAGAACTGTAACCAATGAAGGGGAAAATCTATTGGCTGATAAATTTAAAAATATCGATTTTTCCAATATCGGTAATATTCAAAGCATAATAAAAGAATTGTCAAAATACGATAAATTCAAGGAAGATTTTCTGCTTTCATTTTTTATAGAGTCAAAAAATAATGAAGATAATAAGGACATTACGAATTGGTTTGATGTATTCCAATATAGTTTTTTGAAATTGAAATATCTCAGACCAATTCTGTACCTGATATCGATTATCACAATAGCTACTTTATTATTGGGTTTTGCATTTCCTGATTTTTGGACTTATTCGGCATTATTGGTTGCCATAAATTTTGTCATTGTTATCAAATTTACTCAAAATGTAAATAAAATCCATAACCATGTTTCAAAACAAGCTGACCTATTCAAAAAATATGCTAATATCGTAAAGACTATAAATACTCAAAATTTTGATACTCATTATATTATAGAATTGCAAAATAACTTGAAAAGCAATGATAATATCGAATTCCAATTAAAAAAATTATCTGGACTGATAGATAAACTCGACTATAGGTTAAATATAATTGTAGGTACAGTTTTGAATATTTTGATGTTTTGGGACATTCACTATTCTTATAAAATAGAAAAATGGATGAATACTAATTCTTCTAAAATTTCGGGTTGGATCGATACAATAGCAGAATTTGATTCTCTATTGTCATTTAGTATTCTGCATTTTAATAATCCGGATTGGATTTTTCCTACTATATCTGATAAGGCAGTTTATATCGAAGCAAAAGCAATATCACACCCTCTGATAAAAAAAGAAAATAGTATTACTAACGACTATAAAATAGATGGCAAAAGCCAATTCGATATAATTACCGGCTCAAATATGGCGGGGAAAAGTACATTTCTGCGAACAATAGGAGTAAATACTTTACTCGCATTGAACGGATGTCCGGTGTGTGCAGAGGGATTACGGTTTCGAAACTAAATTTGCTAACACATCAGGGATTACAGATTCTCTGGAGAGGTAATCTCTCCCACATTTCATCTTTGAACTGAAAGGATAAAATCTATATTGCAATATGTCGAAAAAAATGAAAATTGTTTCGTCCTTCTCGATGAATTATTGAGAGGTACCCAATTCTCAAGATAGGCATGTGGGCACAGTGGCTCTGATCAGACAATTGATGTCTAATAAGGCTTCCGGTATAATCGCAACTCACGACCTTGCCCTCTGAATATGGCTGATGATTACTCGAAAATATCAGAAATTTCAATTTTAATGTAAAAAAACAAAAGATGATGAACTGTTTTTCGATTATAAACTTACTCCCGGTATTTGCGATTATTTCAATGCTTCACTTTTGATGAAGAAGATTGGAATTAGGATAGATGAGATTAATGGGTAATTATGAATTACGAATTATTAATTACGAATTACAATTATCAATTATTAATTACGAATTATCAATTATTAATTACGAATTATTAATTACGAATTATCAATTCAAAAAGAAATGGTTAAAATATATTTTAGTAGTTCTGGGTTTGCATTTATCGAAATATTTTAAAATTTATAATTGCATAATTTTCCACAAAATATTTAATCTTAATATATATTTTTGATTAATAGTAAAATATATTTTACTATATCAACTGAATTCACCATATTTAGAATAATAAATTATTTTTGAAGTTTAGATGGGATTTTATTTTAAAAAATGAAAATTTAAATTTAAAAATTACTTAACTTTGAAATTTAACAAAAACCATTATGTATGATTAATATTTTACCTTTTTATAAATTAAATTTAACAATAGTACTTTTAACATTATCATTTGGCATTAATAGTCAAACTTTGATCACAAAACCGGGAAGAATATTTACTACTAATGGTCATAAATTAAAATTTAAGAACTTATCAATGAGCGATACAACATACCAGTTTTTATATAAAAACAATATCCATTCTATTACGGCGATAAGGTAGTAAGGGTAGATGTTCAAAAAAGGGAGTGGCTTATTTTTATGAGTCTATTACTTTAGGATTTTCTGGAATGTTAGGAAATTGCTATCAAAACTCAAAAAAGATTTAAAAAAGCTCATTCAGTGGGACTTGAATATCCAAAATCTAATAGGGTTAAGGCTATTATTACAAATTCTTTAATATCTTCAATAATAGGATTTGCAATTGGTGGTACAATTAAAACCTATAAAACTGAATATACAAATCCAAAGTATAGCAGTTTTAAAATCGGTTTCTTAAAAAATCACAAGTTGATTTATCACTTGGAAATAATTATGCTGCGCTTTCTATAATTTATGATTTATAAAATTAGCAAATGAATATTTTATAGTTTAAATAATAATCTATAATTATGTATAATAAACTTAATCATTGGAAAATACTTACTTATGCTATTTTAATTTTATTAGTTTCAGGTTGTTTAGTCACCAATCTAAAAGAAGGAGATCTATTCAAGCAAAAAACATCAGAACCTCCAATAGATAAATCACTTGTTTATATAATCAGACCATATGGGTTAGGATAAGCCATACATTTTAGAGTTTTTGTGATCAAGATTCCATTCATCAACATTAGGTTATACGTTTATTTATAAGATTCTTGATCCAGGAATGCATCACTTTTAAGTAAATCAGAAAATACTTCAAGAATTGTATTTAAAAACTGGAAGCTAATAAAACTTATTATATTCTTCAAGAACCCTAATTAGGCATTTTATTTACGAAATAACCTGATAAGAGTAGATAGGATTTTAGGCAATGAAGCATTGAAAAAATGTAAAATTATCTGCTAATTGTCAACAATACAAATCTAAGCCATTTTACAATAATTTCAATGATTCAATTCTCTTAAGTGATTTATCAAAAAAATATAGATAAATACTTTATTGATAATGGAAAACTATAAATATACATAGAAAATTAAACAGATCAAAAGATATTTTAAATAAAAAAGACAAAAAAATTAATCAAAGCTAACAACTATTATTTGGATCAGGATTATTCACAGGCTTTTACTTTATTTAATAAATACTCAAATTATTCTGATTTCCCTCGATTATATGAATAATATTGCATTGATGTATTTCAATGGCATGGGAATTGAAAAAGAATATCGGCTTAGCCTTAATTTGGTTTGAAAAAGGCGTTTTAAATGGTTCAATGGAGGCAATGTATCGGAAAAATATATTATAAAGGTATTGAAAATACTTGACAAAGATGATGATAAAGCTAAAAAATGGTTTGAAAAAGCTGCTTACTTGGTCATAAATCAGCAATCGAAAATGTCATTTTTTTAAATAAATAATCTATAAAAAGGGAAAAAACAACCTAATCCATCCATTTTCAAATTTATCCATTAATAACTTTTCACTTTTACTTTTTAACTTTTACTTTTTCACTTTCAACTCACATAAACAACCTCAGCCCAGTGCTTAACCTTCTTCAAGCCAAGATCACGAATCTGATGTCTGCAACTGAATCCGGTAGCTAATATCAAAGTATTTTTATCAAATTTATCGAGTTTTGATTTAAGTTCATTATCAAAAATCTTTTTTGAGAGGTCAAAATGTTCTTTTTCATAACCGAAAGCACCTGCCATTCCGCAACATCCTGCATCCAAAATCTCATAAGTTCCTTCAGTATTTTCCATCACTGTTTTTAATGGCTCCATGCCATCAATAGCTTTCTGATGGCAATGACCGTGAATGATATGATGTGATAAATGAGATTTGAATTTTTGAGTAATTTTACCAGATTTTATGGCATCTGCAAGAAAAACTTCTATGGATTTAACATTTTCCTTCAATAGTTTTGCTTTATTCTCATCATCTATAAGATCGGGAATATCATCATTAAGAGCAGAAAAAGAGCCTGGTTCTATAACTATAATCGGAACATGATTTTCCAAAAATGGCATCAATTTATCTACAATGATTTCACCATGTTTCTTTGCTTTTTTCAAAAAACCATTAGAAATAAGTGGTCGTTTACTATCGCCGGTATTTATAAATTTTACCCTGAAATTCAATTTATCGAGAAGCAATATCACTGATTTACTGATTTGAGGTTCATGATAATTAGTATATGTATCTGAAAAAAGCACAACTTCCTCTCCTGTTGCTGTAGGTTTAAAATGCTTTTTGTGCCATTTAGAAAATGAATATCTTGCATAAGATGGAAGCACCCTGCGAGAATCTATTTTTACAACTTTTTCGAGGATCTTACGGAAAAACATAGTTTTTTGAATTCCATTTACAATTCCTGCAAATGGTCCTGAAATCAATCTCGACAATACATCGCTATACAAAATAAAAAACTCCCTGATACCATATCCTTTTTTATTATATTTTTTTTGTAGCACCTCACTTTTCATCTTCGCAACATCCACATTGCTTGGGCATTCTGTCTTACATGATTTACAGGAAACACAAAGATCCAGTATATCGAGCAAGTCATCATTTGCTATGTCTCCATTTCCCAATTCTCCCGAAATCGTCAGTCTGATAGCATTTGCCCTTCCTCTGGTGGAAGCACTTTCATCCAATGTCGCCTTATAGGTCGGACACATAGTACCACCTGAAACTCGGTGGCATACTCCTACTCCATTGCACATATTGGCAAGAGTGGAAAATCCCTCTTCTTTCCTGTAATGATAAACTGTATCTACTTCAATTTCTTCATAATCCTTTCCATATCTCAAATTTTCTGTCAATGGATAAGCATCTACAATTTTACCGGGATTCATTAGCCCAAATGGATCGAAAGCAGATTTTATTTTCCTAAAATCCTCATATATCTTTTCACCGAATACCAATGGAATTCCATAACTTCTAACGATTCCATCACCATGTTCTCCCGACCATGATCCACCATACTCTATAACTTTGCTTAATGAATATGCTGAAATCTTTTCCATCTTCTCAATATCTTCACTTTTCCTTTGACTTAGTACCGGCCGGATATGCAACACACCTACACTTGCATGAGCATAGAGAATAACTTTGGTATCAAGAGATGCACAAAAATCGACAATTCCCTGAACATATTCAGGCAAATGTGGGATTGGAATGCATATATCTTCGATAAAAGGAATAGGTTTTTCCTCCGTTTTCACACTTAAAAGAAGTCCGAGTCCCTGCCTTCTAACTTCCCAAACATGTTCAAAAGTAGGATCTTCCATAGTATAAAATGGATAGGCATAACCCATATTTTGACTTTTCAAATCAGTGACAAGTTTTTCATGCTTATCTTTTAACTCATCATTTGTCTTGCCAAAAAACTCAACAATAAGAAAAGCTCCTGGATTGCCTTGAATAAAATATGAAAATGGCTTACTTGAAGGATTTTCTCTCGCTATATTTATCGTTGTATCATCCAATAATTCTATAGCAGATGGATTGTGTTCCAAAATATGCCCCACTGTTTTTATGGCTTCAATTCTATCGTGATAATGTACCACAGTAATCGATCTTTTTTTCGGCAAGTCTATCAGATTCAACTTAAGCTCGAGAATTGTTGCCAGTGTTCCTTCACTGCCACAGAGAAGTTTTGCCATATTCCAGGTCTTGCCCTCCACAAACTCATCAAGACTGTAACCTGAAACTCTACGCATTACCTTTGGAAATTTATTGATTATTTCATCTTCATCTACCTCAATGATATCTATCAATGATCTATATATCCTGCCTTCTCCATCATCTTGTCCTGCCTTGACAATTGCCTCCTCCTTTGATATTTCACCCAGAGAAAATACTTCTCCTGATGCCAATGCTATTTTTATTTCATGAATGCAATCGATAGCTTTACCAAAAACCAGGCTTCTGGCTCCCCGAAGAATTATTGAAAACCCTCCAATGCGGTTTATCGTAACTTCATCAAGGAGCATACACTAAACCATAAGGTTTAAAGCTATTCAATTTAGCTGTATCAGCCCGGGTTGGACTCTGACCCATTTTCTTCCTCGTTAAGATTCTATGATCTTATTCATATATTTGGAGAAATCGAGAACAATTGAATTACCCATAATCTGACCTGCCAGTACCTGCCCTCTTGGCCAAAGGCTTATCTTGTTTTCAAAAGCATAGCGGATAATGTTGTACATCCTCATCATCTTTTGGAGCACTTTACCATTTCCGAGTTATTTTGTATAGACTGGCATCTGTGGAGTAAATTCCGAGAGTGAAGTTGTCTGAATAAACTGTACAGTTTTTGGACTTGGTATATTAGGCATTGTGTTATATGTTTATAGTTTTTGTGTTAATTGTTTGTTTAGTTATTCATGTAGGGTTAATCGCGTTTCAAGTTGCGTGTTTCAAGTTGCGTGTTTTAAGTTGCGTGTTTTAATAATATGGTTTAATGAAGAAACAATTTATAAAATAACTAACTCATAACCTGTAACTCATAACCTGTAACTCGCAACCCGCAACACGTAACCCGCAACCCGCAACTCGTAACCCGCAACTCGTAACCTGTAACTCGTAACTCGTAACCCAAAACTTATTATTTCCAATTCTCTTCAACATACTTAATAAAACGATTTATTTTCCCTCCAAGTTTTTCGTATTCGTCAATCAAATTAGTTAATGGATTATCAGCAAAATGAATATCATAATCATGGCTCGCTGAGATATTGTTTCATCGCATGATGCATGAGCAAATATCAAGAATTTTATAAAATCTGCTTTATATTTTTTTCTACCATAACCTTCTGCTATATTATCTTTAATACTTTTAGAAGACCTTCTGATTTGACTACCTTGTTCATACATCTCATAATTAGGAAGTTGCATCGTAAGTTCATCAGATTCTTAGTGCTAATTGTAAGACAAATTATATATCTCTAAATCTCTATAATTTTTCATTTAATAATCGATAAATTGTTTTTATAACTTTATAATTGAGATTATTTTACAACTCGCAACCCGAAACCCACAACCCGTAATACAACTCGCAACCCGTAACTCGAAACTCGTAACCCAAAACCCGAAACCCACAACTCGCAACCCATCACCCCCTCTCTTTCCTAACTTCTCACCTTCCAGTCTATACCTCTCCCCATACTCCCGGACATATTCCTACACCATTTTCATCAAATTCAAGCCTGTGTCCGTATTCGCTCATCAACCTATCTGCCTGGCAGGATTACCTACAACAAGAGCATATGCAGGTACATTTTTAGTTACCGCTGTACCGAAAAACGATAAAGCATATTCACCGATATCACATATTTGCAAACGATTGTAGCATTAGCACCAATACTTGCCTTTTCACGGTTGTTTTTGCATACTGACCACGCCTGTTGACAGCACTTCTCGGATTCGTTACATTTGTAAACACCATGGAAAGGGCCAGAAAAACATCGTCTTCACAAACCACACCTGTATAAATAGAAATATTATTTTGCACTTTGACATTATTGCCTAAAACAACATCATTGGCAACGAAAACATTTTGCCCTAAAGTTACAATTTTCACCAAGTACCGAACCAGACATTATATGACAAAAATGCCATATTTTAGTTCCTTCACCAATTATTGCTCCATCATCAACATAAGCAGATTCATCTTTTTCAAATCTTTTTATCAAATATCATGTTTCTAATTTTATTTCTTAAACAATATGTAAAATTAATGAAATTATTTGAAGTTATAATCAAATTATTTTACCATTGAAAATAGTATTTCCCTTTTAGAATTAATCAAATTATTATTTAAAACAAGGCAAACAAAAAATTTTATATCGAATTAATGAAAATAAGTATTGATTAATAAAATTATATTTTTTAAAAATAAATAATCAAAATATTAATTTAAAAGAAATATAAATTGATAACTTACCCCTAAAGTTGATCAAATACTATTTGTAAAAATGGGATAATTCTATACTTTACTTAACCATGGCATTAGTAATTATATATTGTAAAAGTAAAAGGTGAAATTGTTGTAGATATATAGACAGATGCAAAGGCTGCGAAAGTATGTATTCCTGCATGTCCTGAGGACGTAATTGTAATGTTGAATCTGGTAAACAGGAAAGGATATAAATTTGCGATTCCTATTAATAACTGTACAGGTTGTACCAATTGTGCAATAGTTTGTCCCGATGGTGCTATCACTGTTTATCGTAAAAAGTTATAAAATCAATCAGATGAAAGAATTAAGATTAATGAAAGGCAATGAAGCTTTTGCTGAAGCAGCAATCAGAGAAGGGGTTGATGGATATTTTGGATACCCTATTACTCCCCAATCTGAAGTCCTGGAATACCTTATGGCTGAACAGACTGAAAGCAGGACAGGAATGGTAACATTGCAAGCTGAAAGTGAAGTAGCTGCGATTAATATGGTTTATGGAGGTGCTGCATGTGGTAAAAAGGTGATGACATCATCATCAAGCCCAGGTATAAGCCTCAAGCAAGAAGGTATTTCCTATATAGCAGGCGCTGAACTACCTTGTCTCATATTGAATGTGGTAAGAGGAGGACCTGGATTAGGAACTATTCAACCATCACAATCCGACTATTTCCAAAGTACTAAAGGTGGAGGACATGGTGATTACAGATTGATAGTTCTCGCACCAGCCTCAGTTCAGGAAATGTACGATTTCGTAGAATTAGGATATGAATTAGCTTTCAAATACCGAAACCCTGCTTTGATTTTATCTGATGGAGCAATAGGACAAATGATGGAAAAAGTGGAATTGGGAGAACAAAAACCCAGATTCACAATGGAAGAAATAACAAAAAATAGTCCTTGGGCTACAACAGGAAAAACAAACGACAGAGAAAGAAATATAATCACCTCTCTCAACCTTCAATCCATACTGCAGGAAGAACACAATCATAAGATACAAGCGAAATACAGGGAATTGGAAGAAAAAGAGGTAAGATATGAAAAAATAAACTGCGATGATGCAGAATATCTCTTGGTAGCTTATGGTACAAGTGCAAGGATATGTCAAAAAACTGTTCAATTAGCAAGAGAAGAAGGCATAAAAGTTGGAATATTGAGACCTATAACTTTATTTCCTTTTCCTAAAAAACCATTATTCACATTAGCTGATGATTTGAAAGGAATATTATGCGTTGAGATGAGCGCAGGACAAATGGTGGAAGATGTGAAACTTGCAGTAGAAGGCAAAGTAAAAGTTGAACATTTCGGTAGATATGGAGGTATGATACATAGCCCTGATGAAATTTTGACTGCTATTAAAAAACAACTTATCGAAAATTAATATTATGAGTGAATTTACAACAGATCCTGAAATTCTGTCACAAGAAAATTTGGTTTATAAAAGAACTGAATTGATGACTTCAAACGAAAATTGAGTTATTGCCTAGTTTGTGGTCATGGTACTGCTCATAGGATAATAATGGAGGTCATCGAAGAAATGAACATTCAATCTGAAACGATAGGTGTAGCTCCATTAGGATGTTCGTTTAACATGACTTTATGAATATTGATATGCAACAAGCAGCTCACGGAAGAGCTCCTGCTGTTGCAACTGCGATAAAGGCTTCTTCCTGAGAAATTTGTTTTCACTTATCAAGGTGATGGTGACCTTGCAGCTATCGGTACTGCCGAAACTCTTCATGCATGTAACAGAGGTGAAAATATAGCTATATTTTTTATCAACAATGGAATATATGGTATGACAGGAGGACAAATGGCTCCTACTACTCTTGAAGGCATGAAATCAAGCACTTCTCCTTATGGAAGGGAAGTAGCAACTATGGGATCCCCATTGAAAATAACTGAATTGGTAGCGCAACTACCTGGTACTGTATATGTTACAAGACAATCAGTACATACTCCCGGAGCTGTAAGAAAAGCAAAAAAAGCAGTGATAAAAGCTTTTGAATTGCAAAAAGCAAAAAAAGGTCTTGCTTTTGTCGAGATAGTTTCTAATTGTAATTCAGGATGGAAAATGACACCAAATCAGGCTAATGACTGGATGGTGGAAAATATGTTCCCTTATTATCCTATTGGAGATATTAAAATGTTAAATAATATATTATTGATAAATTATAATTAAAATAATATGACTGAAGAAATAATTATTGCCGGTTTTGGAGGACAAGGTGTATTGTCAATGAAGGTAAGAATTTAGCTTACTCCGGGTTATGCAAAATAATGAGGTTAGCTGGATGCCATCTTACAGATCCCTGAAATGAGAGGAGGTACTGCCAATGTTACAGTTATTATCGATGACAGAATAGGTTTCTCTATCTTAAACTCTTATGATACTGCAATAATCTTAAATCAACAGTCATTGGATAAATTTGAAAATTCCAGTCAAACCAGGTGGTCTATTGATATATGACCCAAATGGTATCTCACAACACCCAACCAGGAAAGACATAAATATCTATACGGTTAAGGCTGCCGCAAAAATGGCTGGAAAAATAGGGCTGTCCAAAATATTTAACAGTAGTTCTCGATGGATATCGTAAGTCTGGAATACATTCATAAAGGATTAGAAAAATCTCTACCTCAGCGACATCACAGGTTAATTCCGGAAATAGAAAAAGCTATAAATAGGAAAAGGAATCATAGGGCAGTTAATGTCCTATAATTTAAGGCAATATTTCAATTATTTTCTAAATTAAATTTTATTAATTATAAGTTGTTTTAAACACTTATAACATTATCAGAATTTTAAACATTTTTAAATTTCTATTCTAATTTTTATTTTTTTCTTATTTTCACGAAATTAAAAAATTAAACCATAATTGAAATTAAGAAAAAGGATTTTCAAGAGCATTTGGACTGCGAATATTGCTGAATTACTGGAAAAGAGGAGCTTATTACGGAGTCTTTATAGTAATCACCTTATATCTTTCAAGAATATTATCTTTCAATGATATTCAAGCTGGTTTCATAGCTGGGATATTTTCAGCCGGACTTTATTTCCTACCTCCTTTTAGTGGTGGAATTGCCGATAAAATAGGATTTAAAGGCGCATTATTATTAGCATTTTCTTTACTATCAGTAAGGTATTTGGGAGTCAGGATTGCTACCAGTAATTCTTGAAAAAATGGCTTGTGGATTATAGTAATGAAATAACATTTTTGCAGGACTTGAAACATCTGCCAGCAGATGGTATATCATCCCTGTAATGGTCGTAATAATGATTGGCGGATCTTTTATAAAATCAGTTATCACAGGAACAGTTGCCAAAGAAACTACGAAGAAAACAGAGCCAGAGGGGTTCTCAATATTTTATATGATGGTAAATATCGGTTATTTCGGAAAAACAATTGTAGCACCATTGAGAAAAGCTTTAGGAGATATTGGACTTATAGATTTGAATTATTTTACCACTAGAATGACACTGTGGCTTTGGTTTTGGTATTTTTCTTTTATAAAAGCACAAAAGCACACTTAAGGACAAGGAAAAAGCAAGCGAAGAATATGGAAATCCTTTTTGAAAGTACTTTTCAATCTTAGACTTGTTACTCTCATATTAATTGTGTCAGGATTTTGGATAGTACAACACAGTTATATGCTACAATGCCTAAATATGTATTGAGAATGGTAGGCGAAGGAGCTACTCCATCGTGGTATGCCAATGTAAATCCTCTGGTTGTAGTACTCACAGTAGCATTCGTGACACAAATGATGAAATCAAAATCACCTTTTCAGTATGATTATTGGTATGTTCATAATGCCACTTTTCAGCACTGACTATGGCATCAGGTAATTTCTTTCATCATAGTTTCGATGTTTTTGGAGTATCATTGCATCCTGTAAGCAGTGATGATGATTCTTGGTATAGTATAAGGCATTGGCAGAATCATTTATTTCGCCTCGATTTTTTGGAGTTTTTCTCTCTTCAAGCACCTAAAGAGAAGAAGGATTGTATCTTGGTTTTAGCCCATCTTCATTCTTTTGTTTCCTCACTTGTCGGTTTCATAATGTCAGGATATCTTTTGAACAAATACTGTCCGGATCCAAAATTATTTTCATCACATACAGAATGGAAGTGCAAGCATCCGCTCATAAACATATATGGTATTATTTTGCTGGAGATCAGTATATTGGCTGCATTGAGTTTGCTCATATATGGAAAAATCACATCAAATTTGGATAAAAAGTTAAATAATCAGTAAAATTTTAACTAAAAGTATAAATATATTTAAAAAAAATGTTGCTTTATGGCTTTTTAATCGTCTAATAAAACATAAATGATAAAAACAATCTTTATACTTTAAATTTTAAAATTATTTAATTAAACAAAAAATCATGAAAAAAATTTTAACACTTTTGACATTTGTAGGTGTATTATTCATGTCAAATCAAGCTATTTCTCAAAATAGCACTTATCATTGGGCAGTTGGATATCATGTAGGAAGTTTCCAATACAATGGAGACTATGGTAGCCAGTTTTTTGATTTTGATCCATTCAGATTATTTCAAAGAGTTACTGTAAGCAGATATTTGAATCCTCACTTTGATCTTGAATTAGGTGGAGAATGGGGAACTACAGGATACTACAATGACGAAACTGAATCAAACTCATTCAAAGATGGCATCAAACAAGTAACTGGTGTTGTTCATTACAAATTTCTTGGTGATACAAGACTTAGACCATACCTGACAGCTGGATTAGGTGCTACTTGGTTCAAACCTGTTGACAATTACAATGGAGAAAAATCTACTGATTTTTGTGTTCCATTAGGACTTGGATTAGATTATGATATTGCACCATTAGCAACATTATCATTACAATGTATTTATGGAGTAAATTTTGGAAATACATATGATGCAAATACAACAGATGATAAAAACGACAATTGGTTGAACCCTTCATTAGGAATAAAAATCAATTTTGGAAAACAAGATGCTGACGGTGATGGAATTGCTGATTCTAAAGACTTATGTCCAGATGTACCTGGATTAGCACAATTCAATGGTTGTCCTGATACTGATGGTGATGGAGTACAAGATAGTGAAGATGCATGTCCTGAAATACCTGGATTAGTAGAATTACGCGGATGTCCTGATTCAGATGGTGATGGTATCGCTGACAAAGATGATATGTGTCCAAATAAAGCAGGTTTAGCTAAATTCAATGGTTGCCCTGATACTGATGGTGACGGAGTAAAAGACAGTGATGATGAATGTCCTACAGTTGCAGGTACTGTAAAAGGTTGCCCTGATACAGATGGTGACGGAATTGCTGATAAATATGATAAATGTCCTAATGAAGCAGGTTTAGCTAAATTCAGCGGATGTCCTGATACAGACCATGATGGATTTGTAGATTCAGAAGATGAATGTCCTACTGTTGCAGGTACTATAAAAGGTTGTCCTGACACTGATGGTGATGGAATTTCTGACAAATATGACAAATGTCCTAATGTATTTGGTGTAGCTGCTAACAATGGTTGCCCTGCAGTAAAAGAAGAAGTTAAAGCAGTTTTAACTAATGCAATGGAAGGTGTTTATTTCGATACTAACTCTGCAAAAATCAAAAAAGAATCTTATAGCGTTCTTAATAATGTAGTGAAAGTAATGCAAGATAACCCAGCATACAAATTACAAATAGATGGATATACTGATAACAGAGGTAATGATGCTTTCAATTTACAATTGTCAAAAGACAGAGCAAAATCTGTTAAAGAATATCTGATAAGCAAAGGTGTAGCTGCTAATAGATTATCTTCTGAAGGTTACGGTGAAAAAATGCCTAAAGCAACAAATGATACAGCTGCAGGTAGAGCTAAAAACAGAAGAGTTGAATTTACAGTAAATTACTAGTAGATATTAAAGTTTGAGTGATCAATATTAAAGGTCGGAGATTTTTCTCCGGCCTTTTTTTATTTATCGATAATTAATTTACAAGTAAAATTAATATCAGAATTAACAATATTAAGCAGATAAATCCCAGATTCCAAATCTGATTGAATACTTAACTGATCAACATCTTTGATATTATTATAAGTATTTATCATTTTTCCTGTAATATCAAATAAGTTAATTTGGCAACCTGATAGATCAACTGTATTTGAAAGAATAGTAAATTCTCCGCTACTTGGATTCGGAAATACTTCAATATCATCAAGTTCATTTTCCAAATCATAAACTGCCACTAAATTATCATCAAAATAGTCTTGAGCCTTTTTTGCATTAGATTTTAAATCTTCGAGACTAGTACCAACAACCAATGCAAAGTTCAAATCTAATGTATCTTGAGATAACAAATTTGAAGATCCTATTGATAATAAACAACTCCAGTCATCTTTAACATTTGTAACCAAATCATTGGAATTACCAGATAAATAATTATATTTAACATCTTCAGAAAACCTGTCAATTACACTTTTAATGCCAATAAGATTAGTATTTGAATAATCTGTGTTCAGTAGTTTAATACCTGCATAAATATCGCCATTGAATTGATATATTAGATTGATATCCTTATCTGTATTAATAAAATTATTTAAATACTCCCCAATATCAAAATCTATTATTATACCGGCAAATAAGTTATTCAAAGCCTCAACTCCTTCATTTACCAATTTATAATTTAAAAATATTATATCTTCATCTATAGTTTCTGTCCTGGAAAGACTATTTTGTAACACTTTAATACTTTTTGGTACAGGATGTCCTGAATCGCTATATTCTACTTTAAAATTTTGTTCATTTCCATCATCTTCAATAGATATAATATTGCTTAAAGGTAATTTTTCAAAATCATCATTACCACTTTTTCAGGATTATCGACTATGTAATCAGCACTATTTCCAAATATTAGTGAACCGTAATAAACTACATTTTCATCTAGATCTTTTATTATCATTCCATTGCCCAATCCATCAGGAGTGTCATAACCTATACTTCCGGTAGTTCCGATAGTTAGGTACAGATTATTATTATCATGATTCAACAGATTTATTTCATTGCGGGTTTCTTTGAGAATCCAACCGTTTTTATCAATTATAACATCTGTTGGCTTGGAATCAACAGAAAAAGTATATTTATCATATTTTTTATCATTAAATATTGTAAACTCATATTCACCATTTTCGGTTTCAATAGTAATATCAACAGGCATTTTATAAATTCTGTCCACTTGAAATTGCAACAATGATAACTCTACATTATAATTTTGAATACCTTCAGTGTAATTCCAATCATAGAGATAAATTGGATGGAAATCTCCATAAATCCATTGATCAAAAAAATAATCAAGATCATATTGTGTTACAGATTCACAAACATCCTGGAAATCTTTCGTAACTGCAACATCATATTTCCATGCACTTTCTCCCCATGATTTCAATATCTTAAAAAATACATCATCTCCTACTACATGTCTGAGCATATGCAATACCCATGCTCCCTTATTATAACTAAGGTTTCCACTAAAAATACGACCTGATTCTTCCACATTGTCACAATATACAGAACCATAACCCAGATATTTTTTACCATCCATACTTGTCTTCAAACCATCAATTCCATTTTTATGCTCTTCCCACAATGCCTCCGTATAAGTAGCAAAACCTTCATTGAGCCAAATATGATGAAAATCCTTACAGGTAATCATATCTCCCCACCACTGATGACCAAGTTCATGCACAAGCAATCCTTCATAAGGACCAAGACAACTCGTTATTGTCTGGTGTTCCATTCCTCCATCAAAAGGGATTTCAGCATGTCCATATTTTTCATCTATAAAAGGATACAATCCATATAAATCAGAAAATGTCTCCAGCATCTCCACAATAACATCATATTTATCTTTATTGGCGTCGTAATTAGCAGGAACAATATAATTTTCAATCCTTAATGAATCATCTTCCGAATATTTGAAAAATTCCAAATCTACAATATAAGGATGAATAGCGAGAGATACCAGGTAAGTAGCTATAGTGTACCTTTCTTTCCAATGGTAGGTAAGTTTGCCTGATGTTAATGTGTCAATATCAATAAGAATCCCGTTGGAAGCTACTTTTAGATCTGAGGGAACAGTTATTATCATATCCACAGAATCCAGTTTATCATCAGGAAGATTTTTACAGGGCCACCAATCTTTAGCACCATATGGTTCACTCAGTGTCCATATCATTGGATTTTCATTCTTGGTGTCAAAATGAAAATTAGATCCGGGAGTTCCACCATAATTAATTCGTAGAGTGATAATTTCACCGAATTGGTAATTTTTATTTAACTCAATATGTAAAACATCCGAAGAATGTTGAAAACTAAGAGGATTCCCATCTAAAAGTATTGAATTTACAACTAACAAATCTGTCAAATCCAAATCTACTGAATTGATATTAGATGCTAAAAATCTTATTTCCAGCATATTTGAGGAATTCATGGTATAATTTGAAGTATTAATATCCATTTCCATTTTACAGTAAATCAAGTCAAAATCATCCTGATTCCCTGTCAAAGTATGCTTTACACTTTTATTGAAATTATTAATCTTGGAACTACTACAATAGTCCAAAGCACTATATTGAGCATTTACAAACGAAGCAAATGCTAAAAAAACAAGTAAAAAATTTAATTTCATCTGCCAAATTTTAATTGATTATCAGATGCAAACCTTTCTGAAATATATAATTAATTATCTCTCGATTATCAATTTTTTAGAAACAAAAACTCCATCTTCATCATTTTGTAATTTTATAAAATAAACTCCTGAAGATAAAGATTCAAGATTTATATTTTTATTGAAATTACCTTGTTGATATTGTCCTAAATTATTTTTAAATACCAATTTACCATTTGCATCAAATACATAAAAAAATAGATTCGAATTTTGTTTCACTTCGAAATCTAAGTTTATATTTCCATTTGAAGGGTTTGGACTTACAGATTTAAGATTTAAATTATCACTTATTTGTGAAACAAAGTTATTACCTGAATATGTATTTCCATCCAGTGGTACCAATGCCATATAGATATTAATATCTCCATTATTTTTCCTACCATCAGCCCAGAAAGGAATAGCATAGCTTCCGGTAGTTACTGTTTTATTATACTCTCCAATTCCGAAATCTTCATTACCCTCACCTATCTGGCTAAAATCAGAATATTGTGAACTTACAGCATATTGTATATTAAAATCAAGATTATACAAATCTGTTGTATATGCTATATAATAGTCAGTCTCTTTACCTTCTTCTATATCATTACGCTTATCGTAGAAGCATACTACAGGATATCCTTTAGAATTGACATTGATTGTAGAATAAAACTGATCTCCACTTGTTTGAATATCATTATTGACAATAATAGCCTTTCACTCCAACTTGCCCCTTTATCATCTGAATAAGACAGATAAATATCATAACCAGATTCTGAATTTTCGACCAATCCCGGTGCAGTCCAAGTCATATATATTCTACCATCAGTAGCAGTTCCGGATTTATCGATAGCTGTATATGGACATGGATAGTATCTATCTGAACTCACACCTACTATATCAGGAGAATTATCTCCTTCAGAATAACCTGGATAGATAAAAGTACTTACAATATTCGGTTCAGAAAAGCTTGCACCTCCATCATAAGACATACTATTATAAATATAATATGAAAGAGCATCATAAGAACCTACAAATCCTACGGCTATATTGCCATCTTTATCTACATCAATAGAAGAAAACTGAACAAAATAAAAGCTATCTGATCCTATTGTTACTGCATCATTCTGAAATTCAGTATTTCCATTTTTTATAGTATTCACCTTTATATTGAGCTTTTCTTCTCCGCCATTTGTCAAATCAAAAAGAACATAAGCCATATAAGTATTTCCCAAATAAGGCGATGTTAAGCTCAAATCAGAAGCCATCCATTGCTTATCAAAAAAATAATCAATATTATCAAATGTAGTAACATCAAATTCGCTTGAAACAAAGTATGCCTCTTTTGTCCAACTCACTCCTCCATCTTGAGAAATGGCATGAAAAACAGATTCTTTTGCTTCAAAAGTTATAAAATTTGTTATTTCCAATACTATATAAGTCAAGTGTAGATTTCCATTGGCATCGAATGCTAAAACAGGGTCTCCTCCACCAGCTACTAATCCCGAAATATCACTCACTCCATTAAAACTGCTCTTAGTCCAGGTATTTCCAAAATCTTTGGTATAATACACAGAAATACTCAATGGTGAATATAATGCCGGATTATTAGAAAAATGTATTGTTGCTACAACCATATTATTACTATCTGCAGGATTGATAGCTGCAAAAAGTTCACTTTCAACACCAAGATTATTATCAGCTACAAGCTTATCGTTATCAAAATCTCTTCTTTCAACACTTTTATCTTCTGACTGATGATGCACACTATTAAGTTTCAAAAACATCTTTTCTTCCAAAGTATGTTTTAAGGCATCAATAACATTATTTTGAGAATAAAGTCCCACTGAAGTGGAAAATAAAACCATCAATACGATCAAAGAATTTTTCATTTAATTAATTTTAATTTTTAAATTATATATACTGCTCCAGAAATACTATCTCGTTTAGCTCCTGTTGTTGAACTTAAGACGTTGGGTTTTTCAATTATCCTTAAATATCCCATATAAGCCATTAATAAAGATTCCTTATAATCCACAATCATCCTATCAGGAACTATAATTACATTATTTTCATTATATTGTTTTATTTTTTCAATTAAAAAAATGTTATTAGCTCCACCACCGGTAATTAGAACTTTATTTGAAATTAAATCATTTTTCAAATTCCTTTTTAATTCAATTGAAAGAGTTTGAGCTATAAGTTCTACTGAAGTCGATAATTTATCTTCAATACTGAGTTTTGAATTATCCAAAATCGGGAAAAAACTTGCTTTAATAAAACTATTATCCAAAGATTTGGGATATGTGTCCGAAAAATAATCGAAATCTAATAGACTATTTAACAAATCTTTATCAACTTTACCTTTAGATGCCATAATCCCATCTATATCGTAATCCATACCTATCTCTGAAACTATGTGATTCAATAATTGATTGCAAGGGCTGATATCATAACCAATTGTACCTTTTGGCATATTGAAACTAATATTTGAAATACCACCTAAATTAACTAAAGCACCATATTCCGAAAATAACTGGCGATCGATCAATGAAGCAAGAGGAGCTCCCTGACCACCTAAACCCACATCTGAACTCCTGAAATCACAAATTGTAGATATTCCGGATTTAACCGCGATAGCAGCACCATTACCTATTTGACAAGTTACAGATTTATCAGGAAAATGAAAAACAGTATGACCGTGAGATGCTATATAATCCACCTTTTCTCCATCAAGAAATTCTTTAACCATATCTCCATATAAATAACCGATATGATAATCTATAATTGAAAACTCTTCAACAGTGCAGCTATGTATTTTTTCCAGTCTTTTTTTCCATTCAACAGGATATTGATAGGTTTTTGCTTTTAGTATCTCCCATTCAATATTGTCTCCAAGTCCATCGAATCTACACAGTGCGATATCTACACCATCCAGGGAACTACCTGACATTAAACCTACAATTTTCATTTTTAAAAATTTAATATTTGTTCAAATATATGAAAAATGTGATTATCAATCAAGAGAATGGGATAATTTTAGAATCAATAACAATATTAGCTGAAATAAGTCCTAAAAATTCACATCTTCAATTTTTATTTTCTCACATCTACTCTTTGCACTTTGAATTTTATTCTTCCGTAGGATAAAACCAATGGTAATAATTTTTCTATAAATATTCAATGGATAATAATATTATATGTTCTCCTATATTCATCCTTTAATTCCACTATTCCAATACTCTGAATTCAACCCTCCTGTTCAATGTATGATCTGATTCATTGTTGCAAGGAGAAATTGCAGGATGTGATTCACCGTAAAATTCAGTTTTTAACCTTTCTTTAATTATTCCATTCTCTACTAAATAGTCGTACACTGATTGTGCCCTTTTTTGGGAAAGAGTCATATTGTATTCTTCAGTGTTTTTTTCATCTGTATAGCCTTCAATAATTAATTTCAATTCAGGCCTTGATTTTAATAGGTTAATTAAGTTGTTTAACTGAACTTTTTCTTTTGAACTTAAATTATATTTGTTCTCATCAAAATATATCACTGGAAATAACCAAACTAATCCACTTTTACCTTCTGAAATATTATCGGCTGATGCCTGTCTGAGACTATCACGCAATTGATCAATAGCATAGTTTAGATCATTATTTTTATTTTGATTATTATCAGGATCAAAAGGATATAGATCTATGCAATCTATAATTCCATCCCTGTCACTATCTATTGCAACTCCTTTAACATTAACATTGCATCCAAACATAGTATTAGGTTCCTCATCCAAAAAATCAGGAACTCCATCTTTATCGGTATCAACAAATTCATTCTTCAAACTTTTTTCTTCCAGTGAATCAATTCTTGTGAAAATTGAAATAAACGGATTTCTCCAGTATTTTGGGTTTTTTTTGCTCCTTTTACCCAAATTGAAATTCACTCCAATACCTGAAAATATTGGTATATCAATTCTATCAATATGATCATATATATTTCGGCTATCAATTCCATCTAATAAATAATTATAACTTAGAAGGATTTTATTTTCAATACTTAGGTTTATTCTATTATTCACTTTATAGGAAAATCCTACACACAAACTTAAAAATATATCGATGTTTGTTTCATTTCCTAACCTGAATTTCCCAGATTGTTTTGGCCCGGGAGTTTCATATTTGTTGTCATATATCGAAGATAAAGCATTTCTGATTTTGGATCTTCCATCGTAGGTATTGTAATCTTTTTCATTCCAACCTGTCAATGTTTTCAGATCAGTATATGCATCACCGGTCCCATCAAGCAAATCCAACCAAGTACTATAATTTGAAAAACCTAAGCCCAATCCAAGATAAAAATTCCAATTAGTTACCTTTTTATTGAAATTCATATTTCCCCAATTAAAAATGCTCTCGACGGACAGATAAGTATAATATGTTTTATAACTTGGAAACCATCCTTCCTGATTTTGAGAATATACATTGAAAATATCAGCTTTCAAACCTCCTCCCATATCGGAATATAACCAGGGATAAGTAGATAAACCATGTGCCTGTCCATGAAATGCAGATATCCTGTAAGAAAATGAATAACTTATTGCTTTACGATAATGAAAACCTAAACCAATTGAATTTTTTATTTGAAAAGGAATATCACCTGCTATGTAGAATAATCCTCCGGACAAGCCTATTTCAGATTTCTCATTTTTATTTTTTTTATTTGAGAGTGGCTTTTTTTCCAGCTTTATTTTTGAATTTGATTTTGTACCCTGATTTTGCGATATTAGCGGAATTGAAATAAAAATCAAATATAATAAAAAATTAATTCTCATTGCTTAAGATTTAATATATTTTTTTATTTTTCTTTTTTACTTCAATTACTTCACTAAAATATATTTCTCTTTTATCATTATACATTGGTTTTAATTTGTAATATACTACTTTATCCCCTTTTTCAAAAATATCATCAATGTTATTTGTTGTTCCTGGAATTGTTTTAAATTTACTTAATTCGCTTCGAGTTTTTCCCTTATAAATTAAAATACTATTGAGTGTTTCAGGGCTATTGCATTTCCATTTTAATGATATTTTGTTATTTATACTATCTACTTCAAAGTCTATACTTTTGAATGGTTCAAATTTAATTTCTTTTTCCTTTATTAATATATCTTCGTAGTATTCTATTTTTGACTCTAACCCATGCTTATCTTTTGCTTGAATCGTATAGGCGTAACTATGTTTTGGTTTTACTTCCAAATCAATTATATATTTTTCTTTATATGTTGTATCAAATTTTACCAATCTATACCAATTTGTATCTTGTAAACTTAATTCTCGTTTAAATATTTGATATATTTCTACATCATCACTTAAACTCTTCGTAAAAAACACTTTTACTGTATCTTCATTTTGCTCTAATTTCAAAATTAAGGGCATAGAGGGTGGTATTATATCTGGTAATTCTAACTCTACTGTATCTGAATTCAGAGACATATTATTTCGTTTATCGCAAGCATTTATATAATAATATATTTCTTTATTACCCAATTTTATATCTATTGAATCTTGATAAATTGTATCCTTTGTTGGATTTTCATTTAGCAAAATATATTCATCTTCTTTAAAATTTGTTCTATATATTCTGTAACCCCATAAATCTTCTTCATTATTTGCTTTCCATTTTATTTTTACATTGCCTATTGAATCTATTTCAGCATTTATTAAATTTGGCTTTGCTGGTGGATTATTATCCTGTCCCATTACAAAAACTGGCATGGATGACAATGATTTCCCATTTATTGGGTTTGCAATTATCCTATAATAATTTAAATTATGTTTTATAGGTATTTTTATTTCTCTTGTATATTTCGATATGGAATCCTTTTCTATATTATATTCTCCACTTTCTGTTTCCGATCTTAAAATTGAAAAATCTCTTATTAAATTTATTTGATCTTTTGATATTCGCCATTTCAGATAAGCTTTGTTATCTTCTGTCTGATCTGCAAATATTAACTCCGGAGACGTAGCTAATTCTTTAAATCCTTTACCTTTTACTTCTGAATATCTTTTACTTATTTCTCCAAAATAGTCAAATCCCTTCAATCTATAAAAATATAATTTATCATTCTTTTCTAATATTATTTCTGTTTTTATAAATGATGTTGTATCTGTAAGTTTTGCATATTTTGCCATATTATCATAGTATGGAATTGAATCCACCAATTTGAAATTTATTCCATCTGTTGATTCTTCTATTAAATATCCAAAATATGTTTTTTCATATGGTAATGTATTCCATTTTAGATGTGTTATTTTATTTCCCCACTCTGCTTGTAATTGTGGAAATGTGGTTTTTAATCTTGGGGTAATAGTGGTTTTAATCATTTTTTCTTCACCACATATTATTTCTATTTCATAATTATGATTACTACGTATATTATTAAATTCATAGGCTAAACCTACTGCACATGCAAGTTCAAAATCATAAATTGATGAATATACTAATAATCCTAAATTAAATGAATCTAATGCTAAATTCCCTTCATTTTCTATTTGTCTTTGAAAATCTGAATTTCTATCGCTATTTTTTTCAGGATATAGAAAATCTATTGAGTTATCATAAAATGGATATAAAAATCCGATTTTGTTAATGCAAGTTTTTCAATTTCTACTTTAGTTTGTGGTTTTACTGTTATTTCTTGAATCGTATTCTCGCTTTTATCTGTTATATCCTGTATTTTTATTGTATATCCTATTGTTTTACTTCTTTGCCACTCTTCAAGTGTTTTCGGTTCCCATTTTACTAATAATTTATCACCTATTTGTTTATACATGATTTTTTCTGGCAAAAAAATTGGGCTTCACTTTTTGTATTTATTAATAAAATGAGTATTAACATTATAAAATTAAAATACTGTTTTTTCATTTAATTTTTTGTTTTATTTTTTAATTCCAAATATCGTTTTAATTATTCTTATTCGCAATTTACTGGTATACCACATTGTGTCCCTGATTCAAACCCAAATTCAAAATGCTTAACAAAATCAATAAATACTGTTCCGGAAAAATATGATGGCTTTGATATATCAAAATCTATCATTGCGCCTGTTCCTATTTTAGGGATTGGTAAACATGTTACATGTCCTTGTTCTAATGTTATCAAAAAAAATAATCTACCTGTGGCTCTTGATCCATTTATACCTCCTATCGGATCTCCATTACTACATACTGCATCTGTATTATATTTTAATAACGCTAATTCAAACCCTACTCCTGTGCTTATTACAACTTTATATCCACCTAAACATCCTATCCAACCTTTTCCCATTTTTGCCATATCAAAAAATGCTGATGCTCCAAATGCAATTCCCGAGCCTAATGCTGGACTCCTCCCGCCACATTCCAACAAATCCCTATTATCTTCTACTGTTTCTCCACAATTCTCAAAAAATTTCGCTACCTCTGCTGGTGGTGGTGGTGGACCTGGTAAATCATTTCCTAATAGAAAATATGCACTCGCACTTACTGAAAATCCATCGTAATTTATGCCCACTGATACTGGATATAACGGTACTATATCTTTCTCTCCGGTAAAAAAATCATATGCTTTTGTACTTCCATCACTATATCCTCCTAACCAAAAATGCCATCGTAATTTATCATCTTTACCATGGGGATCTACTAATATATCTAATGTGCCTTTTCCTGTTATTATATTTTCCATTTGAAATCTTACATCTGCAAATGTGTGAAATATTAAATTTTCAAAATCAAAACTTATTCCTACTGCTGCTTTTACTCCTGCTGCTGGTTCTTTTTCTAAATCTTCCTCTCTTTTGCTTATTAATTCACTATCGGTTCTCAATACGTTTGGTATTTTATCCGTTATTGATTTTACTAAACTTTCTCCTAAATTTGCAGACACTAATAAATCTGCTGTTCCCCAAAATGTTATGTTTTGTAATGAATAATTATTACCAAATCTAAACATACATGTTACAAGTCCTGATATCGTACCATTTACTCCTGAAAATGCTGTAGTGAATTTTATACCTAATTTTGTCTCATTTGAAATACCGTATATTATTCCTGATTTATCTACTGTAGGACCACTACCACATGATTGTACAGTACTCGAATTTGCCATATTTAGATCATATCCCACTGGCCTCATATGATGAAACATCCCGCCTCCAAATCCATTTAAAGTTAATACATCTGGTGGCACAATTGGGATGGATAGTTTGTCACTGCCTACAAATGCATCAAAAAACCAATATCTATATCCTTCTTTACTTCCAAATATTCCTTGCATTGATATTTCAATTTTCCCATGATTCTGAGGCTGGTCTAAATCTGAGCCTATTAGTTTTGCCAATAACTTTGCTGAAAATCCATTTCCATATATTGGATCTTCTTCAAATATACATATTTGTCCGGCTGCATAAAATTGTGGCAATGATATTACAATTGAGGCTCCCAAAAATTCAAATTCTTTATATTCTAATCTTTTTGCCCAATTTTGATCTTTATGATATGCTCCTATTACTGCAAGTGTGGATGTCGCACTTACTCCTCCTCCTTCATTCATTAAATTTAATGTTATATCAAATCCTAATCTGATATCTTTATTTTGCATTGTAGTCAATGATGGATTTGTTATTGTCACTGGAAATTCCATAAAATTATTCCCTCCATTATTTATCGATAATGATTGACATGAAATCCCATCTGATGTACTTATTTTTAAGTTTTGAAATTCTAAATTTGGCATTTTTAATTTACTTCCTACTGAACTATTTGCATAATCTTTCGGATTACCTATTTCCAATTTACCCCATAGCTGTACTGATGCTTCAAAATCGTTCTCTCCTGCTATGACACTTAATTTTACTGCTGTTATATCAACCTCTGCTGCGTTCCATATCGGAAATTCTTTTTTACCAAGATCTGTCGTTGTAAATTTAAATTGTTTTTCTTCAAAATCATAACTACTCGAATATAATAATGGACCTTTTTTTGACAATATCGGTACTCCCATCTTCCCTTCTATCTCAAATCTCGTCACTGAACTTGTTTCTAATTCTAATTCTATTCTATCAAGTGAATAACCCCATTGACCTGCCATTATTGGACCTCCTATTAATGGCGCTTGGCCTATCACTGAAAATTTACCGGATACTCCGTATTCATCTATCAATAAATTTTCTGCACTTATTTTTATTCTTTCTGTTTGTGGCTCTGATTGATTTGACCCTGATGAATATGATGAACTTACTCGCTTAAACTGTTTTGGCATTGTTATGCCTATATAATCTATATACACTCCTGTCCACCCCGGATCTAAATTATAGGGTGTACCTTCCGGGCTTCTATAATCACTAAAATCTAAATATGCATCATTTAAAAAAAAACTGATTTTTTGCCATTTTGTTAATACAAAATGATCCATGTGTTCAAGATTCAAATATATATCATTAAAATCTTGAACCTGTATTTGAAACCCTGCTGTTACCCTGGCTGCCATCGTACTTGAATCTTTAGGGGCTATTGCTCTCGGCTCTCCCCATTCATTTGTCGGTATCATCCATTCTCTGCTGAAATATATTGCTCCTTGAAACCCCATTTCCTTGAATCCATCACAATCAAATAATACATATGTCCCTGAATAATCATATACATCATCAAATGTTTCTGTTGTATTTTGACCACCTACCTGTTCTCCTCTTTTTGCTTTTTTTATTAATAACCCTGCATTTGCTCCTGCTGCCGGATTATCATTTAAAGCTATTGTATAATCTTCTATCAATGCAACAACTCCCTGAATTATTCCCTTTTCCTGTGAAAATTTGATACTTGGAGCACCAAAATACAATATAGCTTCATCACCCCAAAAATCCTTTTTATGCATATCTATTTTTATATACACTTCTATCTCTGCATATTGTGGATATATTTTTGCTGAATTGAATATTATAAATACATCACTCTCTCCTATTTTTTGCTTCTTCACCAATGGCATGCTTACTAAATCTCCTCCTGTTAACTTATCTATAAAATTTCCTATTCCTATTGCTTTATCACATATTTCTTTTGCTTTCCCTACTTTTTTACTTAAATGTGCTTTCCCTAATGTCTTCATGAATGACGATGCAAAATCATTATCTTCTGGGGGTAATTCTACTGGGACATTTTCAAGCCTTTTTCCTATCAACTTATCTACTTCAGAAAAATGAAATTCTTCTTTCATATCTATTTTTCTTTTTTCACCTATTACATACTCCTTTTGTATCTTTAACTTGCCTTCTCCATTTTCGTCAAGTGATATCACTTTTAGGGTTGGAAGTGGTTTTATTGGTTTTATATTTTTACCATTCCCTGCTATCAATACATTGAATGGCATTATTAGTGAAAATAAAATTATAATGCCATTTTTAATTATTTTTATAGATTCTCTTTTTTTACTTTCTTTCATTTTTCATTTTATTTTACTATTGGAAATTTATTGTAAGTTTTAAGAGTTTCATTTATTTTAGTTTTGTCTTATTAACAACCCTTTTATTATTTTTATACTATCACAACTATAATATTTAAATTCATCTATGCATGTATAGTCTAATTCTTCACAATAAAATTCTATGTCTCTTTGATTATTCGTAACTGTCCAAGTCCTGACGTACACTTGCATAATTTCTTATCTGCATCTTTGTACTTGTTGTCACTTGAAAATTCAACTATACTGTTGTCAATCTTCCATTTGCCAATTATTACTGAATCTACCTACGATTTTGTACAATCTGTAATCCCTGGCTCATTTTGTGTTTCTTCATTTTTTGTACATGATACTATTATCAATATGCAACTTACTAATAATGTTAAAAGCCCTTTTTTCATTTCTTTTGTTTTTTTGTTTAATAAATTTTTATTCGCAATTATATTAAATTTTTATTTAATATACAATATTTTATCATAAAAATTTTTATAAATTTGTTTTTTCTATATATATATCCATTTTTTTATTGTTTTTCACTCTTCTTTTGTTTTTATTTTTTTTATCATAAATAAAAAAGCCTTTGTATTTTTTTTATTTACAAAGGCTCTTTTATTAATTTTTAGTTGTATTTTAATTCTTTATGAATTTGAGGTTTTTCTTCTCCCCATTTTCATAAATTGCTTCCAGTATGTATGCTCCTCCTAATATATCTTTTATATCCAGCATTATGTGTTCTCTGTTTAAATTTGTAAATTCTCTGATCAACTCTCCTTTGATCCCAAATATCCTTACTTTGTTGATCTTAGCTCCATTATTATCTTCTATGTTTAACCAATCACCTACCGGTACAGGGTATATGCTTATTTTATTCTCATTGTTATTATCCCATATAGATATAGCGCTTCTGTTTTCACTACCTCCTCTTATTTCCACTTCCCTTAATTCCAGAATACCTCTGTTCCTGTCAAGAATGAGGTTGTCATTATCTGTTATAGACAATGGAATAGTAACCGCCTGATTGAATACCACATTAAACAGTGGGGTTCCACTATGATACTGTATTCCCAGATTTTCTGATGTTGTATCTACCCATATGATATGAAGATAACCATCCATTACATTGTACTCAAAACCGGTCAAAATATCACTATCCACTTCCCTCACATCACTTCCCGAGTAGTTCACTTTGACTGAGACACCAAATAAGTCTTCATCTTCTGTAAGTGATATGGTTAAAACATCTCCCAGTACTTCAGTGTTTATTCCTGTTACTCCTCCTACTGTAATACCACTGCTTCCACAACAACTATTATCCATATCCCCCAAATTGTATTTATTGAAATCTATTGTGGACCCTTGTCCTTCGCAATCATATTGCATGATATCATAGCATGCATCAGTTTCAGCAAGAAAGGTGAAGAATTCCTGCTATTCTTCAGGAGTACTTGTACTTCCCAAACCATTAAATAATGCTAAAGATGATTAAAATCCGGGAACCGGGACATATCGACACCAATTAGTTATTGGATGTACCAAAGGAATGCCCAGCAATACTTTCTGCAATAAAACAATATCCAGTGTAGAAACCATACCGTTAAGATTAACATCTGCAATAAAGAAATCTTCAATTACAAATTCTTCCCTTCCCAACAACTTGCTTCTTATCTTGAATAAATCACTGATAGTCAGACCACATTGTTCTTCACATGTATTACTAACACATACAGAATATGGAGGTTCTCCTCTCGACCACGTTTCTAAATATTCCCTGCGCGTTGGTTACTAATGGTTCTCCATTTATGGTAATGATATCACCTTCTTCATTTTCTTCACATTCTGCAATTACCACTTGCCCCTGAATAAACTCAGGGATAGCGAAATAATTTTCTTCTTCATCTTGACATAGAGAAAAGAAATCTTCTAAAGTATTTTTTAATTTTTTCCAGGTCATCACAATCAAAACCAAATTCATCAGCTTCTGCACAGGCAATATAATACAGTTCTAATGCAAATTCCATATTATCATTTATATTTTCATCAATAATGCCTCCTGTAAATAATACCAGTTTATCGATTTTCTCATTATCAAATTCAGATCGGAGCTGCATAAGTACGGAAGAAAGGTATTCTAAAGGTTGAAATTCTCTATTATGATCATCACAATTTATTGCATCGGTATATCGTTTCGGGTTAGTATCGGTAATCCCACCATAGTTAAAGCATGTAGGGTCAGTATTGTCTGTTGCAGCCCATTCATAGGACTGTGCCAGATAATCCAGCATCCCATCGCGAACAACAGGATCAATTGAGGCATTAATTAACCCTCTAACAATATAATCCGCACCTCCTCTACCTATCCAGAACACATCGGCAGCTAAAGGAAGATAATTACCATTATCGCTTATTGTATATTTTATATAAGGAGAAGGAGGAAAAGTTTGGTTATTAATTGCAAGAATAGCAGATGGAGTTGAATTACTTACTTTATTAGCATTATAATGAATTTTTGGTATACCAATTTCAACCAAATTTTCAATATAGTCCAAATATGCATTCAGGTGATAATATGTAGTCACAGTATTGTACCAACCAGCCTGATTGCCTGAAGCACCCCAATACGAAAAACCATTTTCTCCGTCACAAACTATTTTCTGATTTTCAAAATCATCAGCAGTAACACTTTCTTCGTCAATATAATAGGCTTTCGAATTTGCTATTATGTCCCCATTGTTTATAGTATAACTTCCGAGAGCAATGTCTATATCGTTAGGCATATCAGTATGAAAAAAAAAATTTTTGTTTGTGTTTTTATCAGGTTCATACATAGCTGCTTCAGGCCGAATACAGTTGCCATTCACGTTTCTCTCTGAAATATTTCTGGTACTATAGTTATCTTCTTTACCATTAGGTCCATTTGATTCCTCTTCAACTGTTTCCCAAAGCAAGGTACCATCAACACCATCTACGATATACTGATAGAAATCTGTACAAATATCGCTAAACATCGAAACATAATAACACAATATAAGTTGATTATCAATCGAATAATATATAGGTCTGATCTCTTTTACACGATAGCTGCATCCTTTGTCGGTAAAATCGGGGGCGAGTTTTGAAATTACCTCGGATTCATTTAATTGAAGTGAAGATGAAAGATCGGGTGAAAGTTCAACCAATTTTGATCGTTGGTAATCTATTATATCTTTTGATTCATCATGTACCAGAACAATGTCCCTGTTCCATACTTCTATGTCATCATAATACAATCTCATTCTAATAATAGTGCTGTTACCTAATTTTACTTTGTGGTAGGGTTTGTAACTATACCTGAAAGGAAGATTAATTCTATTTCCGGCATAGAGCCTTGAAATTTCATTATCTACTTTAACATTCATGTCGGGAGAAAGTACAAGATTTTCATTTTGAGCTTTAACATAAATTGTTAAAAATAATAAAGTCGCCAGCATCAGAGATAACCTGAAAAAAACTTTTGGTTTCATAGGAAAAATTTTAACTATTAATAATTATAAACAAATATTGCTATTTCATATAATCATTTACAAATTTCATACCAAACTAAGTTTTTAAGCATTAGTTCCAATAATTTAACATTTCTTTCATTTAAAAATTCGTGAATTTCCGTCAGTGGACGGACAAGATGTGGCTAAAAATATAACAAGTATTTGTTTATCACCTCACCTTAACAAATTTTCCATTCCTTCGCTCTCCATCTTCACCAATCGATTCAAGTATGTACACTCCTGCCTTCAATCCTTCGATGTTTATCCCTTCTTCCTTTCTTTTATCATATTTCATGGTTCTGATTAGATTTCCTTGCATATCATATATTTTGATTTTTGCATTTTCTCCTTCTATCCCAGCTAAGAATATTTTATTACCTCCTGCCACAGGATTCGGATACAGTACCAATCCTGCTCCTGCCTGTTTTATTTCTATCACTCCATCTGTATCAAACTCTACATTGGCTAATAATTGCCTTATGGGCCTAATATGGTATTATTGTATCTCCGTTTAAGATTATCTGATTTTCCTGACTTGCCTTAAATACTATTGACTTTATTTCTCCTAATTGCATTGAGTTTTCTATTCTTATATCTTTGCCATTACTTATTATATCTGACATTCTTTTTAATTCTCCTGTTTCTTTATCCAATTCCAATATCACTGACATTGTTATATTTCCGGTCTCATGTTGAATTGTCTCACCATTGAATTCCATCAATTTGTCATGTATATAAAAATCTCCTCCAGCATATATGCTTCTTTCTGTTTCATACATTATTTTGAACTCATGACCTCCGCCATCAATATTTATTCTATCTATCCATTGAAGAGTACCTGCTTCATTAAATTTAACAAAATATCCCATTGATCTCAATTCATTCATTTCATTATATATCTTCCCGTCTATTAATAATTCTCCATACACATCTGTATATAATGATGCATAATAACTTCCGTCCTTTGATAAGTGTACATTTCGTATATCATCTCTTACAGAAGCGCTCGAAAATGAATTGGTCGATATCAGATTTCCTTTTTCATCCAAGCGAATTATATAGGCATCCGTACCCTGATAGCCTCCAACATATCCCAATGTATCTCCCAATACCACTGTTTCAGGTGATTGGTATAATCCGTATATTACTGTATTGTTTTGACTGTCTATTTGTACATCTGTTATAAAGGTTTCATATACAGGACCGCCATATCCAAACCTATAATTTACTCTTTCATTTTTCAAATCTATACTGTAATAAAATACAGTGTTTCCTAAGCCTGTTTCACTAAAATTGCTATGCCTCAGAGTATCTCCAAGTATCTCCATAGATTCCTGCCATGCATTGAAATTTCCCATCACTATAAGTTCATTTCCCCTTTTCTGATAATCTTGAACAATAACTTTATCTCCTTTAGTATATGAAAATACTACTTCTGATACTCCATTTCCTATGTATTTCTTAATATAGTAGCCACTTGACCCATAAGCTAAATAGTACAGTTCCCCTTCTATAAATTTTATTTTTTCTATATATTTATTATAGTCGTCAAAGGCAACCAGGGATAAGAAATTATTATGTTCATCAATTTTTATCACTATTATCCTTTTTTTTGTTGTTATATTTTCTTCAAACTCATATATCAACTTATCATTATAATATAATTTTTCCCCTTTCTCAATATATGAATAAATTTTGATTATGTATCTGTTTTCCCCATCTGTCAATAATTTTCCAATTGGAAGTGAAGTGGAATCAGTACCATTAAATTGTCCAAAATCCGTATAATGTTGCCCAAATATTTCTATACTAATGAATAAGCTGAATAATAGTATCTTGAATTTCATATCTGTATATTTTATAATATGTAATATTGTGCAAATATAATGCCAGATTGTGGATTTTGGGTATGGATTGGTGGGTTTATTTGTTTTTTAATTTTTTTGTTGCCACAGCATGTCAGGCTTAAGAGGGAATTCACGAATTATTCTTTTGAATTTTTATTTCACAAATTATTTATTTGTCGCCACTGCCCGTCCGTCCACTGACGGAAATCCACGAATTATTCTTTTTTGCCCCCAATTCACGAATTATTCTTTTATCTTTTTTTATTTCACAAATTGTTCTTTTGATGCCACCATCTGATAGTTATCGGATTCACGAATTTTATTGTTTGTTTTTTGATGTTGTGAGGGCACAAACAACGGATAAGATATTGCTTACAATTTTATAAATTTACTTCACAAATTGTAGACTTTTGATTGATTATTTATTGTATTGGTTAAAACATCGGTATGTTATTCATCGACTTAGGTAATTAAGCCTATGCTTAACTAACCTTTTATTAAAGTTACTATTTTGTTGTCCTATGACTTAGGCACAGCCTAAGCTGAACTGGGTTTTTTTTTGATTTTTAATTGATTTAGTTAAAACAAAGATTAAATAATAAATTAAACAACATGTATAATCTAATAAAAATAGAAAAAAATAGTTAAATCCAAATTAATATTTTTTTTATTTTGTATTTTTGTAATATTGAACATTTAATAATTAATATGAACGAATTATATACCATCAGGCCAGCTGTAAATACCAAAGAAACCGGTTCTGCTTACCCTCAAGCTGGTTTAACTTTGAAT
Source organism: Saprospiraceae bacterium (assembly GCA_041392555.1). GTDB lineage: Bacteria > Bacteroidota > Bacteroidia > Chitinophagales > Saprospiraceae > JADJGA01. The sequence goes on from JAWKLW010000003.1 coordinate 114,154, forward strand.
TATAACAGAAAAAGTCCAAACAGTATTAGAAATTTAAAATCCTGCGAACTCCCCTCTTTTGAACCAAATTTCAACTATTTTGAGTTGAAAATGAATGCTAATACCACAGATCTCTTAAGTGCTTCAATGTCACTATATGGACTTATGATCTCAAAAAAACTTAAATTTTTACTTTTATTATTCGACTTACAGGAGTTTAAATTGTTTGATGTCCCTGTATTAACCCCCTTCGAATCTTATCAATATTATTGGCTTCACTTCGGTCCAACCGACATATTGAAAAAAGTTAATTATCCTGAATCTGAATTTAGTCTTTATGAATTTGGGGCTAAAAAGGAAAATATTAGTATTAATTCTTTTGAAGATTTTACATTGATTTTAAAAAGTATATCTAATATGTCATATATTAAAGCAGAAAAAATAACACTGTTTACACTTCCAACCTATGACTTGTTTGTAATTCCTCTTATTGATGGTCAATATATAATTTCGAATAAACTTAAAAATGAGATAGAAAGATCAAAACTAACAGGTATAGAAATAAAGCCAGCTTCACATATAAAAATATTGAATAACCATTAGAAATTCAATTGATTTATCGGAATTGTTGGATTTGAATTTATAGCTTGTTTTATTTGATTAGTTAATGTTTCCAAATATGTTTTTGCCGCATTAGGGCTATATGTTCCATTATTGTTCACTACATCAAGCCAATCAGCAATTTTAGATTCAATCAAAGTTGTATAATGTGGATGAGAACCAAGATGAATAGGTGGATTTCCAACAGAACTTAATCCCTTCCCATTTATAATTCCATTGAAATCAAAACCTGCATTGACCGCATCCTGAACGACTTCATTCTTTTCCAATAACTCTATAGGTATCAAATGATGTGCCTGCTGGGTAGAAGTGACCAATCCGGCTTGTTCAAGAGCATACCTTAATTTACCGTTTGGATTTGTTAGTGCTTCCTTAATAAAATTATTTACGTAGGAACTCACATCCTCAACTATACCTACAGTTCCATCCGATGTTTTTACAATCCATGCATTGCTCGTAATATCATCACCACAGGGCCTTTTTACCGGTATGTCCAATTGCTTGGCAGAGACTATATCGGTCGAGTATGGGGAAGCTACAGAAACAAATCCTTCAGCTACCGCTTCAAAGGATTCAGCATTATGACTATCTACTATTTTACCGATTAACGTACCATCAGATTTCCTCGAAACTAAAATAAAATCACCTTGTTTTGCAAATCCGACATCTATTCCTTTTGCTTTCCAACCTAATATTCTGGCATTCCATGATGTATTAGTTTTCAATAATAAAGAACCTCCATCTGCCAGATCAGCATATACTTTAAATCCTTTATCATAATTTATCTTTCCTGTAGAATTCCCTGTTCCCCATAAATCATCGAAATAATCTGAAAATTCAGTATTAGACTCTATGTCATTAAGAAATTCAGGTACATGACATTGGTTATATATCGGACTGATATATAGGAGGAATATAGTTATAAAAATAATAATTGTTCTAATCATAATAAGTTATTTATAATTATTAATTGCACAAATCATCGACACTCTCTACAAGTCTTCTGTAATTTTTTGCTTTTTTCTTTGTTCTTGCAACTTTTTGAGAATTAGAAAGAGATGAATCATTATATGCATCCACAATTTCATCCATAATTTCATCTCCATATTGTCCATTTAATTGATTCATAAATTTTGTTTTATGAGGTTCATCCATACCATCAATCAATATTTCCACTAATTTTTCAAAATCATTAAAATTGTTATTCAATTTTTTCATTTCTCTGAATTTGATTATCATTTCTTTGAATTTAACATTATCTTGAAGCTCTGTTAAATTTTCCAGACCAAAAAGTTTATTATACAAATTTAAATCGGGTGCTGGTAATTCATGTAAACCTAAAATATTAGTTAATTGTGATTGGAGTTTTGCAAATTCTTCCACTTCTTGAGGAGTTCCAATTGCTTTTTCATAATCTGACATATATTTCGCAAACGAACATGCCTCAGTAACATTATCCTGTGAAAATAACAATTTTTTTATACCTGGACCTAAATTATTAAGTACATCAGCACCTGAAGTTAAAAAATTAAAAGCATTTAAAGTAGGTGCTATTTGAACGCCAAGTTCCTCTCCAAAATCATTTTACACCCTTTATTAAAATCACCATCACCTACAATTGCAATAGCTACACTCTCTACTTCAGTTGCAAGTATAGTTCCTCTAAATAGTAATTTTACACCTTGTGCCCCTGACAATTCCATAATACTGAAAGGTAAACTGATAATTTCAGTAGTAAGGATTGTATTATTCAGGACAACATTAAAAATCATTTCTCTCATTCTTGTCATAGTTACAAAAGCATATTCTGTAAGCAATTTGTTTTTGCATTTTTCAGGCGGAGAACAATTCAAGTCAAGTAATGTTACATTATCTAAAATAATATTGTAAACCAAATCATAAAACCCTAAAGTGGATTCTAATTCAGAAACTGCTACGTAGTTATTTGCACAATTACAACCTATTTGATAGGTAGGTTCCAATAGTGAAACTTCCACACCTAACTTTGGGCATCTATTCAATGAAAAAGTTATTCTATAATCTGATGAATTATATGAAAATTCAGCCTCTAACATTTTTGCATTCTGACATGAAACTGAATTATTGAAATTTCCAGAAGATCCTGAAAAAACTCTTTTAATCTCAGGATTATATGTATTTCCACTCGAACCATTTTCAAATAATTCAGAATCAAAACTATTTGACAAATTTCCTTCATATTCTCTCATAAACAAACTGACTTTCTCTGCAAGTTCAGTAGCAGAAAAACCTACACCCGGAATTCCAGGAGCAGCCGGATTAAAATAAAAATCATAAAGTTTTTGAGGATGTTGCTTTAACAAATCATATAAATGTGTTCTATTAGCTGGAGTATATGTATTTGCAGAAAAAGCTGCATCACAAGCATAATATAAAGTACTTGTTAATTTTTCAGCTATAGTTAATTGTTTTCCTATTCCCCATCCAGCATTACCTGTTGAAATATTTAAGTTGTCAATATTTTGGTCTATTTTATCATAATATGCAGAATTAAAAATAAAGTCTTCATCTAAAAGTTGTAAGGCTGCTATGGGCGAGTAATTAGGATTAATATTATAAAATATAGAATGATATACTTTTCAAACCTACTATTAAATTCAATATTTTTACCGGATAGCCAAAATTCCATATTCCGAGTTTTCGTTAAAACTATCAAAATATTCGCTTACTAAATTTTGTATTTTAATTTTCCAGATATTAGGATCTACTGGAGAGCCTTGTTGTGCTCCAATTGTAGTATAAAGTATATTCATAATATCAATAAACTTTGCAGAATTATACACCACATAACTTTTACCTGGGATACTGATCCAATCCGGATAATTTTCACAAAAAAAATCTAAAAATTCTTGTCCCTGAGGAGTTTCTATATTGATCTGTTCACCCATATTAGGACTACATTCCACCATATTTGGCACTCCATTATGAAATGTTTGGGCAAAAATTGTTATATAGTCTTGAATATATTTTATTTTGCTTGTAACAACTTTAATCATATCAAGATTTAAATAGAATTTAGCAACCCCAGTTTTCATATCTTGATTTTCAGTATAAATATTTCTTGGTTCTAAACTAATTGAATATCCTCTTGGTTTTATTTTTCGATTTAAAACAAATATTGAAACAAAATAATTGTTATTAAAATCTATATTAAAAATCTTTCCAGATCCATTTTTTAAATTATTAATTTTTTCATTTAACTTCAATTTGTATACTTCATCATAACTTAGTTGTCCAGCTTTATCCTCTTTGAAATAATCAATAAAATAATCTGAAAATCCATTATATTCAACATATTTTCCAAAAATGGCAGGTGCAATGTCAACAATACAAACATAATGTGGCACTTTAGTATTTGTAATATGAGATATTTCATTATTAAAAGTTTCTAATAACTCTTCATATTTAGAAAAATTAGGAAAAATATTTTCCGGATCTTCAATTATATAATCAGATACATGAGGTATTGGAGCAACGGTCGAATATATATTATTAATGGATACCTGCGGATAAAAAGGATTAAAATAGGTCAAGAATCTTTGATCTTTAATATTCCCCTGTTTAGAAAGAGAATCATTTACGATCATCTGCTTAATAATTAATTCAATTACTGAATCAATTTCATCTGCATATCCACTCAGAGTATTCAAAAATAAAAAAGCAAGAATAAATATATTCCTCATAATTATATTCCTCATAATTATATTCCTCATAATTATATTTGTTATTAAAATTTTATTTATAATAAATTTTTGTACAAGCTTTGCCTAATGCATTAATTAAATATTCTTTATTATCATCATATATTTTCTGAGCTGTATCTGACGATGTAAGTTTATCTTTCAGATCATTAGAAATATCTATTCCTGCTCTTAAAACTGCACCTATCACTTTTAATCCTTCTGTATTTAATGTTTCTCCTTCTAAACCATTTGGACCGAGCAATGTCATAACATAACAAAGTGCATTATTTTGTTCTACATTCCAATAATGCACTATTTCCTCTCCATATGGCAAATCTTCAGGTTTAAATTCATTAAATTCTTCATTTGATTGAATTTCAACTGATTCTATAGTTACATTGGTAGGAAACGGGTTATAATCATTATTAATTACATTTCCAAATATATTTTCTACAATATTTGTATATGAATTAGTAAAATTTTCCTGAACCGAATTGTCTGCCATATTTACTTCAAATTCTCCATTAGCACATAGTTGCTTAGCATTAATAAGTGAAATATTTAAAAGTTGGAGCAATTTATCCATAATCTCTTTTACATCCTTATTATATTCTGTAAGGCATGCTTCAAGTTCTGCAGTTGCATCTATTACACTTTGTTGATCATATAAACCTGATGGAGGTTCAGATTTTAAATCAGCAAGTATTTCTTCAAGAAATGCTTTTTTTTCTTCTATACATTGTCTATTTTGTTCATTTGCTAATTCCTCTGTCTTAGCTAATAAATCTTCAATTGATTTCAGTAAATCTTCTACTTCTTCTAAAATATCAGACAATTCTTCAAGTTCATTAGTTATTTTATTTATTATGGTGTTAATATCTGAAGCTAAAGGTTCATTTAAAATCGAAAACCCATAACCATCAACATTTACGTAGCCTGCTATCATCTGAGAAGCAGCACTTACTGTTATATTATTAAATGAAACATTTATCCTTGGATTTCCGAAAAATTTTATCTCAATAAATCCCGTACCTGAATATTTTCCATAAGAACCTTTAACTGTTTTTACTGTGATTTCAAAATCAGAAGCATTAAACTTGTCTCCAACATTTAAGTGAGGAAGTAGTGTCATTGAATTTATATTTTCCGGTATTATTTCAATACCACAAAAGTAGGATTAGTCTCGGAAGGTAATCCGAGTTCTATTGTCTGTTGTTTGCTACATCCATTTTTACCATTTGAGCTTATAGTGACAGTGTAAATATATCCTTTAGGCATATTAGGTATCACAAGGGGGGTGGTTGCCGGCAGTTGAAGTATTGTGGGTTCATTTTCAGGACCTCCTGTTATAGTTATTGTGAACCCTTCGAGCTGATCTATTCCCGTATCGTCAAGGGAGATACTTATATCACCGGTCTCAGATATCACAGGTGCTTCGAGCTCCAGATCAGGACATTCACAATCCTTGCCTTCCGGATCTGAGTTTGGATAATCGGGACATGGGTCTATCTCATCGCATAGTCCGTCATGATCAGTATCTGGCTTTGGATCTCCTATACAGTTACAGTCATTATCCAACCTGAAGTGCGTGAAGCAATCACAATCCATAGTTGCAGGATCACATGGACAGGGACTTCCCGGTGCTATCGGTTGGTTATTTTCATCTAAGCAATCTGAAATTAAACCATTACCATCATAAGTGCATTCTATACCATTAGGAAGTATGACACTTTCCGCATTAAAGTCTCCAAAATTATCAAAGTAAATATGAAATATAGCCGGATTAGTTGTACTTACTGAGATATATTTCGGATACATCGGATCTCCTCCGTTAAATATAAATGCTCCTTCAAATTTGGCAATATCAGCTATGCCATCCATTGCGCTGTAATCCATTTCAATATAAAAATCGCCTGAATTACTAAATCCAAAACTTGTTGGACAAATTAAATCATTTAATTGTTCTGATGAAGTAAATACACAATTTTGATGATCAGCGAATGACACCGAAAAGTAATTGAATGGATTTTCGGGATTAATATTTTCGATAGCATATAGAACTTCAAATTGACCACTAACCTCCCTGATACTTTCAATTGTTAAATAATCATATTTACCAACTTCATTAACACCATCTTCCATAAAGGTAATCGTTATAGGTTGAGGAAGGTCTTCTTCAAGAATATCTTCAGAATTGTATTTCAAAACAACTCCAACACCCGGTAATATAAAGTATTCATCAGGACACCCTATTTCCTTATATGGAGGGTCCAGACAATCAGGAATACCATTTCCATTGTAATCTTCTTTATCATCAAATCCCTGGCATATATCACATTTATTACCTGCTGCAGATTCTATTGAATAACAATTATCGCAATCTTTGAATGGTCCATAAATATCAACTACAGTTATTTCTCCATTATCAGGATCTGTAAATTTAATAACACAATCCTGGCAATCAGGAACCTCATCATCATCAAGATCGATTTCATGTCCCTCACAATTGCAATCACTATTAATAGCATCTCCATAAGTACACGGCAATCCATCGTCACAGGGATCACCCGGAGCAACAGGTTTATCCATCCCTTCAACTTCGATACCCATATCGCCCCCAATGCAGGGATCCAAACAATCGGGGATTCCATCATTATCTTCATCTATTGTGTCATCTTCTCCCGGACATTTATCAATTAAATCACAGACACCATCAGAATCAGAATCAGGTGCATGTGAAATTACTACTATACAGGGAGGTTCAGTATTATTTGGATCGGTATAATCATAAGCAGGATTACTCTGAATATCGCATAAATCACAAGGACCAAGATCTTCATCACTACAATCCTTATCGCACTCTTCACCAATCAAATCATCAAGAACATCACAAATACCATCGTGATCAACATCAGTAAGTAAAACTGCTTCACATTTGCAATCATTATCGCAGCTTATATTAAATGTATAATAGCACCCCTCATTATTTTTATCTATTATTATGCCATCTTTTTCAATCAAATCAGGGAATTCACTTAAGCATGGGGGGTATATATTGGAATATTATTTTCATCATATATTGTGTATGTCCCAGGTTGTAATAAAAATGTTCCTAACAATGAAGCTGTTATATTATTATTAACATTACAATTGCATCCTTCAAAACTTGATAAAGTGAAAAAATCTCCAAAAGTTGCTGTATTTTTATCATCAGGACATAAATCAAGTAAGTTTACGATTCCATCGCCATCATTATCATTATTTCCGGGATCTCTCAATTGGTCATATAATTCAGGTATAAAGAACTGAGCTAAGGAATTCGGATCTTGATTCTCCATAATATCCAACAATGTATCCTGAAGTTTAAGTAAAGCAATTGGTTCGAACTTATTACTGCAAGACAACATTTTTTGAACATATTCACAAATTCTAAGATTTTCTTCTCCACACTTCCAATATACATCCTGACAACCATCGGGAATACCATCATTGTTTCCATCAATATAATTTGGAAAATTATTGTTGCAATCCTCTTCATCGCATACTCCATCATGATCAGTATCCAAATAAGTACCCACACAATTGCAATGTTCATCATAAGTATCATTGAAGGTACAAGGATCTCCATCATCACATGGTGTTTCTACTGCTACTTTTTTACATTTTTTTATCATTGGCAATTGATTATGGGAATCTACTTTTACTTGAAAGCCTACTATTACTGCATCCGTATTTTCAATTACTAATGACATTCCATTTGGGCTGCATGATGAGCCATTATTATCCAAATATACATGTCCTTCATAGCCATTTGAATTCAACCAATTTTGAACAAATCCTACAAAAGCATTTACATTATTCATGTCATTTGAATGTGTACATCCTCCAGATATTACTTCTACCCAATATAGCATATTTTCAACTTGATTTAAGCCCAAATTATCAATATATTCCATTCCATAAATACCATAACAGTACAAATTATATACAAATTCGGGTAACAAATCTATACAATATGTACAGATAACTGTTGTGTCAACAATACATGAGTCACAAACATTTCCAATTCCATCACTATCATCATCTTCCTGATATGGATTATAATTATATACACAATTATCTTCTTCATCGCATATTCCATCATTATCTGTATCCGGAGCAGGTATTCCTATACATTGACATTGGTCATTATATGTATCATCGATTGTACATATATTGAGATCATCACAAGGTGCTCCCCAATAACAATATGTATCTGTACTATCTGAGTATACACATTCATTTTCACATTTTATTGATACATAAAAACCTGTCGTCATTTCCGGTATCGTGATTGTTTGCTCTGTACTACCATTACTCCATATATATTCCGGTGATGGACAAATTTCTGGCTCTGCTACGCTTACTTCATATGATATTATTTCATCTGAACAATTATTTTTTGACCCATACCTTATTGCTCCTGAACTGAAATTTAGTGTTATTGTATTAAAATTTGCTTTGTCTATATATAATGATATATGACCGCTTGTGCTGCAATCTGTTTCATATCTTATTACTGTTGTAACACCAATTTTAAGCATCCATTTAAATAGATCTTCCTTGAATTTCTTCATTGAAACTGTTTGTTCCATTTGATTTCCATTTATTGTTTCACAATATAGATTATTAAATTCATAACAATATGGAAATGAAAACATTCCTGTTTCTTCTAAGTCTATTAGGGTGCCATTTCCTAATTCAACTTTTGCTGATTCCAGTTCTTCTTTCTCATCCAATCCTTCAAGATCTATGCAAAATGAACAAAATTCTTCAAAATTAGGAGTATAGATAAATTCAAGTGATGTTATCGGAATACAATCTTCATCACAATCACATTTACCATTGTTATTTGAATCATTCAAAGCGCAGTTTGGACAATCGTCTTCACAATCATATATTCCATCGCCATCACTATCACTTTCATTATATTCTGTTCCTATACATTCACAATTATTGTTATATTCTCCTAATGTATAACATGGATCATCTGGTATACATGGTGCTCCTTCATCACATTTATGAACTATTTCATAATTATTTTCACATCCGTTTTCACATGTTACTTGAACTGAATAGTTGGAATTATCTGAATTTGTTACTGTAATATAGTTGTTTGTTTCTCCGTTTGTCCATAAAAATGTTGGATTTTCACAATTTGGAATTATTGTATATTTAGTTTTAGATTCTTGCATTATTTCTCCCTGACAATTGTATTTACAGAAATTTTGTTGGTATTCTGTTTCGTCATTATTATAATATATTGTTTTAAATTCTATTCCTACATTTTCTATTTTTAATCCTGTTGATGCCAAAACCCTACATTGTTCTTTTGTTGATTCACCATAGTATTCATATTCTGCTCCTTGATTGTATCCTCGCTGGGTTAACCATAAATTAATCCCATTTGCTATTGTGTTTATGGCAGTTTCTTTACTACAATTATTTGTTAATTTTGAAACCTCTATATCATCTATAAATATTTTATGGTCTGAATTATTCGTATGAGCTTCAAATTTTAATATACAATTTTCTCCGCTGTTTTCTATATATACTGTTACATCGTTCTCTCTTTCATAATTTATAAAATCTATTCCATATTTCCATGATTGTGCTACTGTGTATGTATTTCCATTATCAAATGAATATAATAATTCAAAATACTCATCTCCTTCCGATTCCATATTATCGGCTATATAGTTGAAATTTAATTTTATTTTATCGAAATTGGATACTAAAAACAATTCTGATTTTATATATGAATATTCACTTTTGTTGCATATTTTCATCGAATGTGTCCCACTATTTGCATATGCCTTTACTTCTGGCTGGTCTTCTACTATTTCTGCATTTGGTGGAAATCCATTCCAAAATCCCCATCCATTTTCAAAATCATCTGTTGATACTTCTACTATTTCTCCTCCAGTATTTGTATTGCTATAACAAACCGGCAAACCATATTCTAATCCCTCTATTGTAAAGGTTTCATTTTGAAAACCTACGTTAATTTTGTCGATTGATATCCAATCATTTTCATTCAATATTTCATCAAAATTTAGGTAAAATGAGCAAGTTCCGGGATTAATCACTTCGGTTTGAATCTCCACATTTAGTGCATCACAATCTATTTCATCATCACATCCATCCGGAATACCATCATTATCAAAATCTATATTATCATCAAAACCCGGACATATATCTAATTCATCACATACTCCATCTCCATCACTATCTGTTTTGGGTATCTGTATACATTCACATTGCTGATCTAACACACCTATATAGCATATATCTTCTGTTTCACACGACATGCCAGCAGTACAATCACAAAATTTATCTGTGTAAGTGCACCCATTTCCGCATGTTACTGTAACATATACACATTCTTTCATATTTTCCACTTCTATTGTTGGTGTGGTCTCTCCTGTACTCCATGTAATTTCTATTATATTTTCACATGTTGAATTTAATGATAATATATTTTCATTTGAGCAATTTTCTTTTGTAAAATTATATAGTACTTCATGATTTTCAATATCTACACCTAATATAAATGTTGGTTTAAATTGTACTCCATAAAAACAAAATCCTTTGGGCCAATCAAATGTACCTACATGTCCATTTTCATTTATCCAATTTTCTATATCTGTTTTGAATTTTACAATATCATTTTCTATTTCTGACGACCATTGACTATAATATGGAAAGCTAAAACCTGAATTGTTATAGGAATTGTCTAAAACTATTGGATTTCCATTTGGAAGTGTTATTCCAATCTTTTCAATAAAGAATGCTTCCCCTCCCCAAAGTTCTGTACAATAATCACAAATCTGCAAATATTCTATTTCAACTGTTTCTACTTGTTCTCCAATACAATTGCAAAATTCATCATATACATCATATTCAGTACAGGGATTGAAATCATTACAGGGAGTACCTGGTATGCATCTTGAGTCTATCTCTATATCACAATAATCTTCGCATAAACTTTGTGTATCTAATATCCTTATCTGATGTGTATCTTCTGTTAATTCTTTTAGTATTACTGGATTATCTGTTGTCTCCATATATAATACTCCATCTAAATAAACTTCATACATCCCTGTCCCTCCATATATTTGTGAACTAACATTATATCCTTCTACCTGACAATCTATATAGTATATTCTTGACATCTTCAGCCTTGATCTTATTTATTAATTCCTCATTTGCTACGTTATTTGGTGATCCGGGCGTTGCTATATCTATTAGATTATTATATAATTTCACGTTACATCATACCGGTTATTATCGGATTTGAATATTACTGAGGTCGCTCTTAAATTTGTGTTTGTACCTAAATTTATCGTTTTTGTACTCCTTAAGTATTCAAATTCACTTGTCCCCATATTATTCCTTGTTCACAACTTCCATCTGGCGTTCTTATTTGTATTATATCCTTTCATCTTGCATTGGAATATATTGTTCCCAATAGCAAGATCCCTTTACTATTTCTCCACAGTTATACCTGTCATTTCCGCTATCTACATTCAGGCATCCTTCTACTTTTATTATGTACTCACTATTTTATTCCAAATTGATATACCCCTCTTTTATTATTTATACCATCTTTTGATGGGTCGATTCCATCTGGTACATTTTATCATCATAAATCAATATCAATGTCCCTTTTGGTACTGCACATCAAGCAATCTCCAAGCCTCAAATATCCTCCTTTATTTCCCTTCATTGCATCTGGATGAATTGTTGTCATCTATTATCCAATTTCGTAAATCTACTGTCGATGATGATGTTCCTGTTCCTACTACTAATAATTCTATATATTCTTTCTCTCCATTTATTTCTCCATTTAATCCATTACCTACTTCATTTATTATTATTGTTGATTTAGGATATGCACATAGGGCCTATCTCTCTTTTTGCATATTTTTGTCATAAGAGTAAATTCTATTGATTCAGAATAACCCTCATTATAAAATCTTAGATTATTGTTTTTATCTATAACTTTTACTATTGCCTTGTATCTGTGGTTGTTTATTAATTGTCCGTCCGCTTCATTATAAAAATAACTTAGACCATTTGTTTCTATTTTTACTAATGGTTCATAATTAGAGACAAGATCAATATCATTCATTCCCTCTATGAAGTCATATATTTCGAAAACATATTCTACCGGAAACAGTGAAAAATGTCTTGGCATCCACGAAAATAAAACTTGATCTCTCATCATTTACTTTTGTCTTATTTGCCGGTGAGGTGATTTTGGTGGCAGGTCCACTTTTCACTTGTAATTGTATTCCTGACCTGTAATTTCCAATACAGGTTCATCGTCTCAAAATATCTAAGCTCGAACTTAATTGTATAAAATCCTACTGGCAATCCTTATTTTCTATATAACTCTGTATTGTTAGCATAACCTTGAAAAATTGAGGTTTTCTATATTAAAATTTGTGATAATTCATAATTATCCATAAATACTTATTCTTGACGTCAAATCTACTATATATTCGTATTCTGGTTTTGTACGCCAATTTTTACTCCATTTCCCTCTATATAAACACTTAGTTTGTATTTTTGCTTACTGCGGGTCAATGCATTGGTTTGTAAATTTGCAAAATTTATTTCTCTTAAATTTCCCTCTACTAAAAATGGTAATTCATTACTATAAGTCTGAAAATTTATATTTATCTGTTGATTCGTCTGCGATTTCAGATTTAAAAAACTCAACAGAAATAAAAATACTAAAATCGAATTTACTTATATTTCTCTGTATTAACTTTTGTAAATGAGGGTACATATTTGCAACACTTTTAATAATTTAATTATTTGGCATTGTTATTGCTATTACTTTTTCAATTATCAGCAGTAAATATAATATAAAAATATTTAATACATAATAATTTTTAATTTTATTATCTTAATATATAGAAAAAAATATATATAATAATTAAATTCAACTGTATTTTAGTAAAATATGTATTATATTTTTCATTTGTTTAGCTTTCACTTTTTTGCATTTTCTCAAAACAATCCTATTAAGGTTATACATTCAAAAATTGATAATATAAAAAAGAATGACACCTTAATCATTTCCGGAAAATTGAATTTGTTTGGTGCTTATAATTATTTTTTCCTTTCCAATGAAGATAAATTCGATTACAGGATCAATGCAAGTATTAATTTCTCTTATGCTGGGTTTAATCTTCCTTTCTCTTATATTTTTTCTAATGGTAGATCTTATGCTAATTATAATCTACCGAGTGTAAGGACTCCTAAATTTAGCACATTAGGGTTTAGTCCTTCTTATAAATGGTTAAAAGGTCATATTGGTAACAATAGAAGTATGAACTTCTCTGAATTCACTTATCAAAATATTAGATTCAAAGGTTATGGTTTTGAATTATCTCCTGGGAATTTGGAGTTTAAATTCTTCGATGGAAAACTTACTTTGTCAGATCAAAATGATTTAAATTTCCAAAATAAACTTGATGTCGGTTATGATAGATCAGCTTGGGGAATGCAAATGGGAATAAAAAAAGGAAACAATAAATTATTTGCTGAGTTGTTTAAATCTTATGATATTTTCTCTCCAAATCTTAACAGAAGTGTTTCTAATAAACCTAAAGCTAATACTTCTTTGGGGTTTCATTTTGATGTCTTTCCTTATAAAAAATATTCTCTTAGTTTTGTTTATGGCTTAAGTGCTTTAACCTTGAATTCCTTTTCTGATACTATTGATATTTTAACAGGGTCTACTGTATACAATATGTTGGGACTTTACACAAAAACCACAAGTAGTATTTACAGAAATGCTATTAAATCTTCCGCTGGCATTGATTACAAAAAATTTAATTTAAAATTAAATTATATTAATATTCAAAAAGATTTCAGATCTCTTGGTTCTTTATTGTACGACAATAATTTTAAGAGTTATACTGTTAGTTCTGCCGGTAATCTTTCTAAGAAAATTTCTTATTCTTCTGAAGTTGGTATTAGGTTGGATGGGGCTATTGATTCTTTGAAAAATAGTAAACATTTGGTACTAAATTCTTCTTTTATTTATAATTTTAATGATAGAATTTCCTTTAATATTAATTTTACTAATTTAAAGAAAACTTCTAACCTCTACCATCAAAATTCTGTTACTACTTATTTTGACTCTATTTCTTTGGCTATTTTGAATACTAATCTTTCTTTGGCTTCAAGTTTTATCCTTGATGATAATAAAACTTCCATTTTAAACACTATGTTCAGTTATCAGAAATCAAATTCAATTCAAAATGACACAATCAATAGTAGCAACCCTATTAATAATAATATTTACTCTGTTATTTATAATAAAAAATTAAAAAAATCTTCTTTAAATTTTACTTTAACCTTTATCACTAATAAAAATAATTTTTCTAATTCTAAGTCTATATTTACTAATTGTAAATTCTCAAAAGAATTGAATAAAAAAATAAGATTTTCAAACACTTTTTCGTATAACTTCCTAAAAGCAAGCTATCAAATCAGACATAATATCTTAATTAATAATGGAATTGAATACAAAATAGGAAAAAACACTTCCATAAATGCTAATTCAAAGATTAATTTTACAAATAACAAGGATAAGTTTACTTTAAACAATATATTATTTGACTTGAATTTTGATACGAAGTTTTAATTCTGTTTTATAATTTAATTTTTGGCTCGTTTCTTGATTTTATTCCCATAAAAAGATTAAAAACGGTTGCTCTATCAAAAAAAAATGATAAGAAATGAACAAATTCTTAGTTATTGAACTTTTTGTTCGCTTAAAACAACGAGAATTATTAATTTTAAAGCAACGAGAAATCAAACTTTCTTTAAATGGTATTATTGCCATTTTAATGGGGAAAAAATATTTTAATTTTTTTTCTTGATAAAAAAATGGTAACTACTCAGATGGTATTGATTTTTAAACTATTTTAACATCTTTTTTCACTAAAAAGAAGAATGCCATTTTACTTTTCGTTTGCAATTTTAAAATGCTACCCATTAAATTAGTAGTAGAACTCTTTAAATAAAGATCATAGCTTATTACTAACTTTATAAAATAGAAATTGTTTACACTTCTATACATTCCCACCCATAATGATTTAACATTTAACCTTTTCCATTTTTTACAAGATAATTAAAAGATAATAATTTTTTTCTAATATGAAAACATTAAAAAATATGTTAAAATATTTGGAACTAAAAATTATATGATTATGCAGAAAAAAAACTAAAAAAAGTTGAAAAAAAATTTATCAAATATTAAAAAAATTGAAATATATCAGATATTTTTGCAATATAATTTTTATAACCTATGAATATAATAGAAATTAATGTTTTTATTTTTTAAAATATTAGTGTCCTGCCTTCCACTCTGTGGAATATCATCGTACCCGATACAGGGAATGATGACAGCAATAAATTTCAATAAATCAAGCTTAGATTATATTATATCATATGGTTATTTTATATCCTGATAAAAGTATCACGGATAGATGTTCTTTTTTGGCATTATTGTATTTTAAATATTTTGAAGCTATAGTTTGCATTATGAAGCTGGAAATTATCATTTAGATATTTTCATTTTCTAAAGCTTTCTTTTTTGTGGAGTACTCAATATTGCATGAGATATAAGGAACTCCAGTTGTGGAGTAAGCTATATTGCACAAAATATAAGGAACTCCAGTTGTGGAGTAAGCTATATCGCATAAAATATAAGGAACTCCAGTTGTGGAGTAAGCTATATCGCATAAAATATAAGGAACTCCAGTTATGGAGTAAGCTATATTGCACAAAATATAAGGAACTCCAGTTGTGGAGTAAGCTATATCGCACAAAATATAAGGAACTCCAACAGTGGAGTAAGCTATATTTTTTGATTTAGAGAGTTATTCTTTCTAACATTTGTGCTAATTTTAATTGAAATACAATGAGATATTATTAAAAGAATATCAAAAAATTTGAAATACGGGAAATGGAAATTTATTATATAATATGAAGTTTGTTTTGGATTATAATAAGGAAAGATGAGCAAGAAAATTTTTTAATTTTTTAAGGTAGCAATAGCAATAAAGTAACAATTTATGAATCAGCCGAAAACACATGAAAGTTTTAAAGCCGGATGCGATCCGGTTTTGAGTGTAAGTATCTTTTTTGTTCACTAAAACCTTTTTATTATGAAAAGACGAACATCATTTGCTTCAAGGTACGGAAGGGCACTTGAAGTAGTATCAGTCCTCAAGACGTTAGAGGATTTTAGCCCTACTAGAGCCGAAGAAAATTTGGAAAATTTTCAAAGTTTCGTCAGTTCATTACACAGCATCAACAATACTGTTACTCAGTCGGAAGACGCAACAAGAGTATTGACTGATGCCAGAAATGCTCTCTTTTATAAGGGGCAGGATTCAGTATCTCGAATATTTACTGCATTGAAATCCACTGTGGGTTATCAATATGGTTTTGATTCAACTGAATTCAAATCACTGGATATTATCTGGGGCAGGATGGTCAGCACCGGATTAATGTCCGAAACTACAAGTGAAGAATCTTCTACAGAGGAGGGTACTCCCGCCGAAGTGAAGAAGACACGAAGAAATTCTGAAAAGGGATATGCAGCGATGTATAAGAACTTTGAGGATTTCATCACTACGATTTCGGGATTTAGTAACTATAATCCCGGACCTGAAAAATTCAGACTAGAGAGTTTGAATGCTAAACTTACCTCAATCGTCGATCTTAATTCATCAATCAATGACAAGAAATTGGAATTGAAAATGATTAAGAAAAACAGATTGGCAAAGTACAGGGAATTGAAAGGTAGAACAGACAGGATCAAATCCAATATTAAAACTCAATATGGAGCTGATTCAGAAGTTTATATCTTTGTCAGCTCCCTTGATTTTTCAGCGTAATATTTGTTCACTTTCTTAAAAAGCCCGGCAATCTCTGCAAAGATTGTCGGGTATTTTTTTATGGTTTGCTTTCTGTTTTTGAGACTTATTTGTGATATCGTGATACAAAAGTACAATATTAATCTTATAACTAACCTATTTTATTATAAAATAAATTAAAAAAATGCATTCAGGTATTGCATAAGTGATGCATTTTAAGAGCGATTGGAGGAGGAATATTCGTTTCATGCCTCACCCTAACCCTCTCCTTTAGCCTATCTCATCGCCTCTACAAGGATAGGGACTTCTATTGCGACTTCGAAATTTAAAATTGTATTATTCAACTTTATGAACTTTTTACTTTATTCCGGTAGCTAAAGCAACCGGCTATTCAATCCATTATTCCTTCCGATAAAATCGGAATCCATTATTCCAAAATCAAATATCAAATATCATTTATCGTAAATCACTTTTCACTTAAATCTTAAAAAGCCCGGCAATCTCTGCAAAGATTGCTGGGTATTTTTTTATAGGTTGTTTTCTTAGATTGGAGTATATTTGTAATTCAAAGATACAATAAATGCATACATAGTTGCAGAAATACAACATTTTATTTTAAAATAAAATAAAAACTATCAAATTGGTTTGTTCATCACTTTGAATTTAATTTTCATTTCACACCTCATCCCCTAACCTCCGTCAGAGGACAGACATGCTCTTCTCCAAAAATATTGCTCTTAAAATTCAAAATTATCTGGTTTTTAGAGAAGGGGGATGTGGATAGTGCTTATCGTTATTTGGAAATTCTAAAATACAAAGTCGCAATAAGCCCCTCTCCTTTTGTTGGACTATCTCATTTCAATGACAATTTTTTTTGCAAAAGGAGAGGGGTTAGGGTGAGGATTTTACGTTTCATGCCTCTCCCTAACCCTCTCCAAAAATAATCTGTCAAAAACAAAAATAATAATATTTTAATTTTTGGAGAGGAGACGAGGCTCGTTTATTTCTGATTTGGTTTCAGAATGGAGATTATTTTTTAGGTGTTGTTAAAGCCCCCTCTCCTTTTGTTGAAATATCTCATTTCAAGGACTTTTTGCAAAAGGAGAGGGGTTGGGGTGAGATTTTACGTTCATCCCTCACCCTATCCCTCTCCAAAAATAATCTGTCAAAAACAAAAAAAATAATATTTTAATTTTTGGAGAGGAGACGAGGCTCGTTTATTTCTGATTTGGTTTCAGAATGGAGATTATTTTTTTAGGTGTTGTTAAAGCCCTCTCCTTTTGTTGAAATATCTCATTTCAAGGACATTTTTTACAAAAGGAGAGGGTTGGGGTGAGGATTTTACGTTTCATGCCTCTCCCTAACCCCTCCAAAAATAATCTGTCAAAAACAAAAAAAATAATATTTTAATTTTTGGAGAGGGGACGAGGCACGTTTATTTCTGATTTGGTTTCAGAATGGAGATTATTTTTTTAGGTATTGTTAAAGCCTCTCTCCTTTTGTTGTACTATCTCCTTTCAATGACATTTTTTGCAAAAGGAGAGGGGTTGGGGTGAGGATTTTTCGTTTCATGTCCTCACCCTAACCCTCTCCAAAAATAATCTGTCAAAAACAAAAATAATAATATTTTAATTTTTGGAGAGGAGACGAGGCTCGTTTATTTCTGATTTGGTTTCAGAATGGAGATTATTTTTTTAGATGTTGTTAAAGCCCTCTCCTTTTGTTGAAATATCTCATTTCAAGGACTTTTTGCAAAGGAGAGGGGGTTAGGCAAAATTTTACGTTTCATCACCCTATCCCTCTCCAAAAATAATCTGTCAAAAACAAAAAAAATAATATTTTAATTTTTGGAGAGGAGACGAGGGCTCGTTTATTTCTGATTTGGTTTCAGAATGGAGATTATTTTTTAGGTATTGTTAAAGCCCTTCTCCTTTTGTAGTACTATCTCATTTCATTGACATTTTTTGCAAAAGGAGAGGGTTGGGGTGAGGATTTTACGTTTTCTATGCCTCACCCTAACCCTCTCAAAAAATAATCTGTCAAAAACAAAAATAATAATATTTTAATTTTTGGAGAGGGGACGAGGCTCGTTTATTTCTGATTTGGTTTCAAAATGGAGATTATTTTTTTAGGTGTTGTTAAAGCCCCTCTCCTTTTGTTGCACTATCTCATTTCAATGACAATTTTTTTGCAAAAGGAGAGGGGTTGGGGTGAGGATTTTACGTTTCATGCCTCACCCTAACCCTCTCCAAAAATGTTTTGTCTGAAATAATAAATAATGTCTTAATATGTTGCGTTTTTATTCTTCCGTAGGATAAAACCAATGGTAATAATTTTCATGCAAATATTAAGAGAAAAATAATATTAAATTTTGCATTGTTTTTGTATTTTCGTCCTGAACAATGGTAGGGTGAAAAAACTGATTATTTATCGCATTTGTATTACCGGATTTTATCTAGTACTACAAATATTTAGTTCCTTTGGAGCTTTTCATTGAATAGTTACATTAGAATTAATGAATTGGAACTCATTTTGAAAAAAATAACTATTTTTGATTTTAGATTTAAACACTTAAGATGAAAATATTACATACAGCTGATTGGCACTTAGGAAAAAAACTCGAAGGATTCTATCGCTTAGAAGAGCAAAAAGATGTATTAGATGAAATAATATCAATTGCTAATAACAATAAGGTCGATGCAGTATTGATAGCTGGTGATATTTACGACACTTATAATCCTCCAACAGAAGCCATAGAACTATTTTATAAAACCATCCGCAAATTATCACGAAATGGTAAAGTCCCGGTAATAGCAATAGCAGGAAATCACGATTCTCCTGATAGAATAGAAGCTCCGGAACCATTGGCCGTGCAAAATGGAATTTTCTTTATCGGATATCCTGACACAAAAATCAATTTGATTAAAACAGATTCCGGAATTGAAGTTACAAAATCCGATCATGGGTTTGCTGAATTCAAAATACCCAATAATGATGAAAAATTACGTATTATTTTTTCAGCTTTTGCAAATGAATACAGACTTAAAAAAGCATTAAGTACAGATAATAACATTATGGAATTCAACCAAATCTTATTAGACAATTGGAATTCTCTTGCTGAAAAATACTGCGATAACAATGGAATAAATATACTTTTAAGCCATCTGTTTTTTACTTCCAAATTTCATAAAACAATAGAATCGTCAGAAGAAGAAAAACCCATTGTATATGTTGGAGGAACACAATCAATAGATATAGATTCAATACCAATGAATATTCAATATACAGCTTTGGGACATTTGCACAGATTTCAGTTTATTGGAGAACAGGAAAAAAATGTTGTTTATAGTGGAAGTCCGCTTTCTTATTCATTTGCTGAAGCTAACCAGCAGAAATATGTAGTCCTTTTGGACATAAATGCGGAAAAAATAAATACTTTAGAAAAAATAGAATTAAAAAGTGGAAAGTCATTATTGAGAGTAAAGTTTGACAATATCGATGATGCTATAATTTGGCTTACTGAAAATCAAAATTCATTGGTGGAGTTGACGATTAAAACCGAAAATTATATAAGCTCCGAAGATAGAAAAAAACTAAATAATGCACATGCAGGAATTGTTTACATCAATCCTGAAATCACAAAAGAAGGTAACACTATAAATGACAATATCGATATAGATCTCGATCAAGATATTGAAAGCCTGTTTAGACAATATTTTAATGAAAAGAAAAACCAAGATATAAATGATGACCTTATAGGTATATTCAGAGAAATAATATCAAAAGACATCTGATTTATTAGTAAATTCAAAAAATAAAAAAGTAAAAAACAATCTGATGCGAATAGAATATGATGTAAAATTGGGATTTAAAGATGTTATGATAAGACCTAAAAGGTCAACCCTACAAAGCAGATCCGAAGTAAATCTGGAACGTACTTTCAAAATGCTACATTCCGATAATGAATGGACAGGTGTGCCAATCATAAGGCTGACAATATGGATACAATAGGAACGTTTGAAATGGCAAAAGCACTATATTCTCAGAAAGTATTTACTACACTTCATAAACATTATAATGCAGAACAATGGAATTCATTCTTAGAATCTGCACCGACTGATATCGTTGATTTCATAGCTGTAAGTACTGGCACAGGAAACCATGATATTGAAAAATTGAATAAAATATTTAAAAATCACAATAATCTAAAATATATTTGCATAGATGTTGCTAATGGGTACTCTGAGCATTTCGTTAAATTTGTCCGCAAAACCAGAAAATCATTTCCTGACAAGGTCATTATTGCAGGCAATGTGGTAACAGGAGAAATGGTGGAAGAATTGCTTTTATCTGGTGCCGATATTATCAAAGTTGGAATAGGTCCCGGCTCAGTATGTACTACCAGAGTAAAAACCGGAGTAGGTTATCCTCAGATATCAGCAATAATAGATTGTGCCGATGCAGCTCACGGTTTGGGAGGTCAGATTATTAGTGATGGAGGATGTACAACTCCCGGGGATGTAGCCAAAGCATTCGGAGCAGGTGCAGATTTTGTGATGTTAGGAGGCATGTTGGCAGGACACGACCAATGTGGAGGTGATATCGTAGAATTAAATGGTAAGAAAACCAAAATTTTCTATGGAATGAGTTCCAAAACAGCAATGGAAAAACACAGTGGTGGAGTAGCAGATTATAGAGCTAGTGAAGGCAAAACAGTAAATGTGGAATATAAAGGTGATATAGTAAATACTATGCAGGACATATTGGGTGGACTTCGAAGTAGTTGTACTTATGTTGGCGCTTCCAAACTGAAGGAATTGAGTAAAAGAACTACATTTATCAGAGTTTCAGAACAAGAAAATCAGGTTTTTTCATAATTTTAGTTTATTTTACACAATGAATAATATTTAAATCAAATTAGTTTATCAATTTTTATAAAATCTATTATTACAAATACCTATTTCAATATGATACGAAGTCTAAATAAGTATTTTTTAAATATTTTTTTAATACTTATTGCTATATTATTTATCCTAAAACCCTTCCCACTTCATTCTCAAGCTGAGGAATATAAACCAAAGGTTGCTCTTGTATTGAGTGGTGGCACAGCCAAGGGATTGGCTCATATAGGAGTAATAGAATATATGGAAGAAATGGGTATCAAACCCGATATCATCATAGGTAAACAAGATGGGAGCTATTATAGGTGGATTGTATGCAATAGGGTATTCATAGATGATTTGAAAAATAGCTGAAATCAATTGGTTTTTATATCTCTTCAACGACACAGACCTTAGAAATCTCATATAGAAGAAAAAGATGATTTTGAAGACTTCCTTTATAAGATACCAATTAAAAAGGAAAAACCTGAATTGAATAAAGGTCTTGTATATGGACATGAAATAGAACTAAAACCTTGCCAGACTTTACATTTCCCTCAGTAGTTTATAACAACTTTGGATAGTCAAATCAAATTCAGGAGCCATAGCCACCAATATCATCGATGGTCAGAATATATCTTCAAAGATGGTTCATTAGCGACTGCTCTCCGTGCCAGCATAGTCTATGCCTACTCTATTTTATCCTTGCAAAAATATAAAAAGACAAACTGCTCATAGATGGTGGAATTTCTGATAATTTTGGCATAGATATCGCCATTCAGGAAGGTGCAGATATTATTATTGGCTCCAATGTCGGAAATTATTTATATGGCGAGAAAGAATTAGTTCTTTCAAAAAATATCATCACAAATAATTATGTTGAATTCGAAGAAAAAAATGCAAAAATTCAATAATTACCTCGATATTTTAATAGAACCACCTGTACTGAGTTATGCACCAGATTCGATAAAAGCTGATGATTATCCAGGAAGGATATGAAAGAGCCTGAAAAATACTCCAAAGAATTTAAAGACCTTAAGGAATGTATAGATTATTATGGCTACAATAAAGATGATGCACCAAAACCCATTATGCATATGTCTGTGGAGACTGATAGTATAATAGAAGTGGTATATCCAACTATATGGTACGACAAAGCATCACCAAAAATACTGTGAAAAATATAGGTAAATATTCAGCCCCACAAAGATCGAAAATGAAATATCTACTTTATATGGTTCAGACAATATTCTAAAATAAATTACACTATATCTAAGAATTCCGGTGGCAAATACCTTGTATATGAATTTCATGAATATCCCAACAGTAATCTGCAATTTGGTATCAACTACAACAATCAATCAAATATGGGGGTAATAGTTGATTCAGCACAAGAAATAAAAATTCTGCCTTTTTCAAAATTTAAAGTACTGGGAGAATATCTAATTTTCCTCGAGTAGATCAATATTATGCAAAAATATTTCAACAATAACTCCAGATCTGGAATTAAACAATATTTCTCATATCATTTTGACAAGACCCCAATATATATCAACAATGAAAAAGAAAATGAACTCAACAGGAAACTTCATTATTTTTGGTATTAGATTTTAACACCGAGTAAAACACTATGTCTGCAAAAAATTGTTTAACAACACCAATTGGAATCCCAAAAGAAAATATATCAGAAAAATTTACCAATTACCAACAAGGCTATTACGCTTCAAAACAGTGCCTATTTAGATTTCTACCTCAATACATTGAATGATAAATTCTTCCCTTCTGATGGTAATTATATTAAGTTCAATATTTTCTATAACTTTTTAAATAAAATCAAATTAAAATATGAAGTTGACGAAGATAATTACGACGATATAAATTCATTTCCCGAATTAAATTTGCAATGGAGAAACTATAAAAAAATCAACAAAAAAATAGTTTGGTCTAAGGAAATAATTTGCAGATTATTACTATGGAAATTTTACAATGAAAAGGAATTTTTTAAGTGACAATACTATGGGAGGAGTGATAACAGATAACCAAAAGCAAATTGCATTTTGGGGACTACCCAATAACTTTCTAGTACAGGCAACAAACTTATATTATGAACAGGATTATCCTATAGAGCATTTAATAAAGCTTATCACAGGGATAATTAATGGCATTGACACAAAATATGTATCGAATTTTTCGGAGGAGGACTAAGGTAGATGTAGTCCACCACTTGGCCCCATACATATAGGAACTGCTCTTCAATAGAATTCAAATATCCTGCCTTTCATTTCAGTCAGGTATTTCCATTGATATTTTACTGGAACAATCAACTTTAAAACATCGCTGTTCATTCGAATCTGCTCCTGTTATAACTGAGGAAGTAAATGCCACTTTGCCACTCTCGTGTGTATCAAAATAATAATTATTTTGTCCATTTTCATTCTATATTTATAAGAATCTACTTTTTTGTCCTAAACTATTAAAAATGTAATATTAATTTCCTCAGATTGCTCAGTAGAGATATCTATATTTATACCATCAGTTGCAGGGTTGGGAAATAATAATATATGATTCGGCATCAATTACCAGCATCAAAGGTATTCACAGAGTTATTAATTCTAAAATCAGCAACCATAGCAACATGGTCTGCGGCATTTCCAGAGTCTTCGGCATTTAATTGATATTTATCCAGAATATCTCTAATGAGACATCGGTACTCAAGGCAAATGAATTTTCCAAAGTCATCACACTTCCACTATAAATAAAATAATCCAATCTACCGGAAGGATATGAGGATGAAGGAGAATTCCATGTAAAACATGCCGGATAAGATAAATTTCGTGGCAATGCATCTTCAAAATATGTATTATCCCAATCTGGCAAAAAATCTGAACCATAAACTGATTCTGTAAATATATCACCATAAATAAGGGTCTTTCTCTGCCTATTGTAACCCACAAAATTCATATCACCGGTAATCACTATTGGAGTATTTTCATCAATATTTATAGCTGCAGTACCTGCCTTTGAATTTCTTATAAAGTTCATTATCTGATCTACCTCTTTTTGCCTGCCACTATCATTATCACAACAATATAAATGAGCATTTATAACCAATATCTTTTTATTATCCGACAAATCGATCAAAAAAGCAGCATTGCCACCAATTTCATAAGAATCTTCAATTTTATATTTACTCACCACTATCAGATCATCCCCTATTTTAGAATGATACCATGTACCTCCGAAATAAGATTCAATTTTGGTTTTCACCTGAGCTGAAGTATGATCATATATTTCCTGAAAACATAAAATATCCGGGCTTATTGCTTTAATCAATCGTTGATATGGTGGTTCATTATCAAAATAACCATCAAATTCAACATTATATGACATTATTCTCAATAAATCTTCATCCGGTCTGGTAATTAAATCCAAAGGAACAAAGGAACTATTATCTTTCATCTGATAACTATAACCACCTGACATATCAGGAATAATATCTCCTCCAGTACTCTGGTCATAAACAATAACCTTTATAGTATTTCCCAAAACCACTAGATAGTTATCAGCATAGAATTTCCTTTTAAAAGCCATCTCAAAAGTATCAGATGTCACTGTAGGTAATGACATTAATTCTATATCCGAATGATAAACAGAATAAGTACTGCCATTGCGATAATAATAACCATATCTGGAACCAAATTCATAAACAAAGTCTGCTCCGATTCCATTGTAACTGAAACCTGAGTTTACATTATTGTCAATATCTATTAATAATACTACCTGATTATTATCCTGCAAATTTATCTCTTCTCCAGTATCAAAAGTTAGATATAAATAATCTGAATCATTATCAACTTTCAAAACAGAAAAATCTATCTTCCCAGTAACCACATCACCGGTATCATCAGAAATATAGGTACTGACAGAACTCCAGTCATCAAAATTTTCATCAATAATTATTTGCCCAAAAATTCCTGTATTAAGAAATATCAGACAATAAAATATATAATTCACTTTCCTCCACATGAGTTTTATTAATGTATTGTTAATATCCAATTGATTAATAATTATTCCAATAATAAATAATTTATAATAAAATTCAAATAAATAAGTTAATATTTAAATTTATTGCAATTTAGAAAATTTAATTTAATCGAGTCTAAAAATATAACAATTAAAACAAATTTTGATTTAAATCCTATAAATTATCTTTTGCTTCATATAATGAAAAATAAATATAGTTTAGTATATCTGATTTTAATATTTGCCACTTTTTCATTGGTTGGTCAGAGCAATGTTATAAAAGTAAAAAATCCATCATTCGAGTCTATTCCGAATAGAGGAAAGGTGAATTATTTTTACATGCCTTACTGGGATGATTGTGCAGCCGTAATATTCCCCAATGAGACTTCACCTGACATTCACAGTTCTGATACAGATTTTTTTGATGTCAGGCACGATAGTTATGATGGTGAGACATATATTGGATTGGTCACAAGAGAAAATTATGAATCATGGGAAATGATCACTCAAAAACTCGATGAACCAATGATAATGAATAAGTGCTATGAATTCAGCATTTATATATCAAAATCTGATGTTTATATGAGTGGATTAAGTGGTTTGTCCATGAGGCGACAATGAAGAAAAGAATTTTAATACCCCTATAAAATTGAGAATATGGGGCTGTTCAAGTTTTTGTTCTAAAGACCAATTACTTGCCGAATCACCATTAATCGATCATACAGACTGGAAGCAATATATCTTCAAATTCAAGCCTAATAGAAATTATCAGTATTTTATGCTCGAGGCTTTTTATAAAACTCCAAATCTTATGCCATACAATGGCAATATTATTTTGGATAAAGCTTCAGATATTGTAGAGATTCCATGTCCTGAAAAAAATGAACTGGCTAATGTTGAAGTAGTAACACCACAAAAAGATGTTTTGGTCTCGGTTATAGATTTACCTTCCGGACAAAATAACAAAAATACTTCTAAAGCATCTGTTCCTTCTGCCCAAAACAATAGCAATAAGATTAATTCAAAAAATGATACTAAACAAGAAAAAAACATAGCTACGCAGAATAGTAATAAAGATAAAATCATAAAAGAACTTGATAAAGACAAAATAAGAGTTGGACAAACCATCAAAATTGAGAATTTATATTTCAAAGCTGATAGTGCCAATATCAATCCTAATAGTTATGATGTATTGAATGAGATTTATGAATTTCTAAAGGAGAACAAGGATGTCATTATTGAAATCGGAGGACATACCAATGGAATTCCTAATAGTCAATATTGCAATCAATTATCTTCTGAAAGAGCTAAAAATGTTGCTGAATATCTTTACTCTAAAGGGATTTCTAAATCCAGAATAAAATACAGAGGCTACGGAAAATTAAAACCATTAGCCTCTGATAAAACTTTGGATGGACGACAAAAAAATCAACGTGTTGAGATTAAAATACTCAATATTGGTAACAAAGCACCACTATAGTGAAAGTAAAAATCCAATAGTAAAGTTAGAATCCCAATCAAATACAAACATATCGCATCCTGTGGCATCTTTAATTGCCTGATATATTATTTTTCCTGATTTCATTTTTGCTCCATCATCCTTATAAAATGAAGGATCTCTAAGAACAGTATATCTTTCATCTCCAATTCTCACTTCATCTGCCATTTGATATGGCACACCACCAATAATGAAACAGGTATTGGTTTTTTGGTTTGGAATTTTAGAAGCCTTTGATTTAACATCTGCTGTCACAGTATTATCCTGAACATTATTTACATAATACTTAGCTCCATATGTTTCGATTCCCTGAGAATTTCCATCAGCATCTATCCATGATATTTTTGTGTTTCCACTACCAATATCAACTACAAAAGCTGAACCTGCATAAGATAATGGTAAAACAGATTTAAGAGCATACTTGGCTTCCTGCTCCGGAGTTACAGTATTCACTACATAACCCATTTTTTTCAATTCTCCGATAATCTTAGCTGTACTTTCTACTTTTTGTGCTCCTGAACTTACAACAAAATGAATATTTTTTGAAGAAACTCCGAAATCAAATATCTTTCCAATATATCTTTTCAAGCCATCACGGATATCATCACTTGTAGCCATTTTATCATACACGAGACTATTTCCCCATTCAGCCTTTTCAAGTTTCCAATTTTTTGACCTGTCTATATTCACTATAAAACTATTAAAACCCGAAGCTCCTAATTCTACTACTCCCTTCAAAGTTCCATTTACTGGAACTGGCGCTGAATAATCAAATGTTTTGGTACTTCCATTTGAAGTGCTCTTCGCATTATCATCAGAAGTGGAATTAGTTACTTGTTCTGTATTTGTAGTACTTTTGTTTTCATTTGAATCATTGTTCAAACCCGGTATATATTTTCTCCCTACAAAAAAGAGAATAATCATTATTGCAAGAACCAATAATATTTTAGAAAAACCTGTAAGCTTAAGTGCCATAATTTGTATTTTTAAATGTGATAAATTTTTTTCAAAATTATTAATTTATTGTTATAAAACAAAAAGGCAACTCAAAAAAATGAATTGCCTTTTTTAAAAAAATTTATTTCTTCAATAAATCTCTTATTTCTTTCAACAAATCATTGTCTGAAGGTCCTGCTGGTGCCGGAGCTTCTTCTACTTTTTGTTTTTTCACTTTATTGTAACTCTTTACAATTAAAAATAATACAAATCCTACAACTACAAGATTGATCAAAGTATTGATCCATGCACCGTATCTGATAGCATTCTCTGCAACATATCCTGCTTCTCCCTCTACTCCTACTGCAGGCGACAATATGTATTTTAAACTTGCAAAATCCATGCCTCCCATAAATTGTCCAACGATAGGCATCATAATATCATTAACAAATCCATTGACTACCAATCCTATGGCTCCTGCAAGGATAACACCAACAGCAAAATCAATGACATTACCGGTTAAAATAAAATCTCTGAATTCTTTTAGCATAATAATTTTTTTAAAAATTGATTAATTGATTAAAACAAGGCACAAAGTTATATATATTTTTTTCATATATCATTATAAAATCAATGATTTAACATTTTCATAAACATTGAAATTCCTAATACTTCTTGATATTTCTAAAACGCTAATTGCATAAATTGAAATTTTATTTCAAAAAAAATCGTTATCAATATTAAATATATCAGAACAATACATAAAAAATTGCAGCAACCATTTTGATATTTTTTGCATCTTTTTATTGAATACTAATAATTTACAAGTCAAATTTTATTTCATATGGATTGAGATTAAACTCTTTTTGAAAAATCTATAAGCTAAAGAGATTATATCTATTGAAGTGATTCAAAAATATTATGCTCCCAATGACTAAAAAACTTGGGAAACAGCTTAAAATTAACTAATTACAAATTCATTATCAAATGAGGTCAAATAACTGGATTTTAATCATATTTCTGTTAATAATAATTGCCTGCAATACAGGAAAAAATTTTAGTATGAATAGAGAAAACATCAATTTCAACTTTGATCAAGAATGGTCAAAAGTAGATTCATTAGAAAAAATAGGTCAGATAAGTTCTGCCCTAGAAATAGTGGATTCTATTTTTGATTATGCTAAACAAAACAGTATTTCAGATCAAAAAATAAAAGCTATTTTCTATATAGCAAAATACAATTCCACTCTTAAAGAAGATAATCTCATCATTTTCCAAAATGATATTATTAAGGAAATTAACGAATCAAAACAACCTGAAAAATCTATATTACAATCGATATTAGCCGAATTTTACGATAAATATACTGCTGCTAATTTCTACAAGCTCTCCAATAGAACAACAATTGAAAATGATGAAGCAATAGAATTCAATGACTGGTCTATTTCCAAACTCATAGAGCAGTCCAATAAATTATATACTGAATCTATTTCTGAAAAAAACACCTTAGAAAAACAATATGATTCGTATAAATTAATTTTTACAAATGCTGTAAACACTGATAATAAACGACAATCACTTTATGAATTACTTGCCCACAGAGCCCTCGATCACTTCAAAAATGATAGAAATTATCTACCTAAAAGTACAATTCAATTTAAAATTGACAACGAAGAATACTTCTCACCATCACGACAATTTGTAAAATTGGATCTTGATTTTCCTGAAAAGGAAGATTATAAATTCATCACCCTGAAATTATATCAGGAATTGGAAAAATACAATTTGGAAAAGGAAGATTTTGACGATTTGATAGATGTGCAATTGGATAGATTGCAATTTGTTAAAACACAGTATTTATTTTCCAATGGCAATAAATTGTTTGAACAATCTCTGAAAGAAATTATAAAATCATACCCATCTAAGGAAACAACAGCAGAAGCTATGTTTGACCTTGCTTCACTTTATAATTCTATATCATCAAATGGAAATCCTGAATATAAATGGAAAAATAAAGAAGCCCTTGAATTATGTAATACTGCTATTTCAAAATTTCCGGAGTCTTATGGAGCAGAAAAATGTGAAGTATTAAAAAATGATATCCTGGCTACAAATCTCACAGCCAATACTGAATTAGTAAATTTACCTGATGAAAATTTGATTTGCAAAATAGATTATAAAAATATAGGTAAGTTATATTTTAAATTAGCCAAACTCGACAAGAACAAAATCAATGATATCAGGGACAATAATAGAGATATAGAAAAATATATTTCAAAATTTTCTTATTTCAAATCCTGGAATATCATCCTCCCTAATGACGGTGATCTGATGCAACATAGTTGTGAGATTAAAATAGACCCACTTGATATTGGCAACTACTTCCTCATAATAAGTGATAATGCTGATTTTGACAAAAATAAAGGAATCCTGTCCTACAGTGTTTTCACAGTTTCAAATATTGCATACTGGCTATCAAAAGATAACAGCCAAAATGAATTAATAGTAGTAAACAGGAAATCGGGAAAACCTATTGAAAATGCTATTGTGGAATTGTATGAATATCAGTGGAACAGACAGAGCAGAACAAATGAAAAAGTACTATATTACACCGGAAATACTGATTTCGATGGTCGTTTAGTCATTCCTGTTCACAGTGGTTATAAAAATCTGCATGTGGTCATATATTCCGGTAATGACATATTGAACCTTGAAAATAATATCAATGTAAATAGTTATGAAAATAACACTACAGAAAAAGCAACTGTGATCTTTTTCACTGACCGCAATATATACAGACCGGGACAAATAGTTTACTTCAAGGGCTTGGTTATAAATTACGATGCAGAAAAAATACCACACATAATTCCTAACTACAATTCAAATGTAGCACTATTTGACGCAAACAATCAAAAAGTAACAGATATAAAATTAAAAACAAATGATTTTGGCACTTTCAATGGAAGTTTTGTCTTGCCATCATCTGGACTCACCGGCAATATGTCTATCAGAGAATTGACCACCAATTCTTCAGTAAGTTTTAAGGTTGAAGAATACAAAAGGCCAAATTTTGAGATTGTTTTTGACAAATACATGGATCAATATAAATTGGGAGATACAATATTTATTACAGGCAAAGCTATAAGTTTTTCCGGAGCTCCATTGCAAAATGCAAAAGTGGACTATAATGTTTCAAGAAAAACCAACTTCATTAGATATTATTCCCACAGGATGTTCATTCCGGCATCTAGCGATATTATATTGGATAATGGTAGTCTCGAAACTGATCAAAATGGTAATTTTTCCATTCCGGTAAATCTTTATGCCGAAGACATCGATATAAAAAAGCTTAAACCTAACTTTGTTTTCTATATCGAAGCCACAGTAACCGACAATACCGGTGAAACCCATTCAGAAAACACTTCAATTTTTGCAGGATCTAATCCTGTCAATATTTCATTATCAGTAAACGAAAACAACAAAACTGAAGATTCTATATCAATTAAAATAAATTCAAAAAATAACAGCGGAATTAAAATCCCCTCGGATGGAAATATTACAATAGTCAAATTGATAGAACCACAAGGTATTTTTAGAAAAAGATTATGGGAAAAACCCGATACTTTTGTTTATTCAGAAAGTGAATTCAAATCATATTTCCCTTATTATTCTTTCAACAATGAAGATGAAAAATCAAATTGGAAAACTAATTCTGTTGCAGATAATTTTCTATTCAACACAGGAAAATCCGAAGAATATAAAATCAATTTATCTCCCGGAGAATATAAAATAGAACTAAGTTACCACCAAGGAAGTGATGATGAAATAAAAATATATAAATACATCTCCGTTTATTCTGATGAGAAAAATCCTTATGGTGAAATCCTTTCTTCATATACAGAAAATAAAATTTACAACATTGGTGATACTGCCGATATATATTCACATTCTTCAGTTAATAATCTGAATGTATTTTCCTCATTTTTGAAAAAAAATAATAACATTATCAAAAAGGAATGGAGTACTTTATCAAATAAAAATAATGATATTATAAAAATCGATGAATCTTCAAAAGGAGGAATAGTCCAATACAATTCATATGTTTATAACAACAGATATTATGAAAATACAGTAAATATTCCTGTTCCATGGACAGAAAAAGAACTGGAATTTGAGTTTTCCACATTTAGAAGCATATTGTATCCGGGACAGGATGAAGAATGGAAAATAAAGATAAAAGGTAAAAATAAAGATAAATTCATAGCTGAAATTCTGGCTACCATGTATGATATGTCTCTCGATGATATTTATAACTCATATTGGTATGTCAATGTAAATTATCCTCATACCTATTATTTGAGAAATACTATATACGGATTCCAAAACAATTTTTCTACCCAAATATATCCGGATAATTTTTATAGAGATTACTCAAATCCTGTCAAAATATACAGAAATATTAATTGGTTTGGCTTCGAAATAAGCAGAAATATTATGATGAAGAGAGCCAGAGCCACATATGCCACCGAATCTATAGAATATGATAGTGAAATGACTATGAGTGCTTCACCACCTATGATGGAAAATGGTATGGCAGACAATGCATCAATAGTTACCAGAGATGAAAATGATAATTATAATGATGAAAAAACAATAAATACAGAAGAGAATAACAAGGAAAAAACAATATCTGTTCGCTCCAATCTCAATGAGACAGTATTCTTCTATCCCGAAATAAATACAGATGAAAATGGAGACTTTACTCTAAAATTCAAAATGAATGAAGCTCTGACAAAATGGAAATTGAGAATTTTTGCACATACCAAAGACCTCAAATATGGAATTTCGGAAAAGGAGATAATAACTAAAAAAGATCTAATGATTACCCCTAATAATCCAAGATTTGTAAGGGTTAACGATGATCTTATATTCAATGCTAAAATAGATAATCTTACTGAAAACAATCTCAGTGGCAAAAGCTGGATAGAAATCTATGATGCAGAGAGTATGGAATTGGTAGAAAGTAAAATTCTGAACGATGCTAAAACCAAAAATTTCAATATCAAGGCTAATGGGAGTGAAACAATAAGCTGGGATTTAAAATTCGATGACAACTCCCCTAATTTATTGGTTTACAGATTTTATGCTCAATCGGGGAATTTTTCAGATGCCGTAGAAGGATATCTGCCAGTATTGTCAGAAAAAAAACTCATCACTGAATCTATACCACTTTGGGTAAATGGAAATGAAGAAAAAACATTTGTTTTTAAAAGTTTGAAAAACTCATCAAATAAAGACCTGAAAAATATTAGTTTCACTATAGAATCCACTTCCAATCCTGCATGGCTTTGTGTCCAATCTCTTCCTTATATCACAAAATTCAGGGATGAAAATGCAACAAATATTGCAGATGCTATTTTTGCTAACTCTCTTGCCTTAAAAATCATTGCAGATAATCCGAAAATTAAAAATGTGTACGAAAAATGGAAATTGAATGCCGATAAATCATTAAAAAGTCCATTGCAAAAAAATCAGGATTTAAAAAATATGCTACTTGAGGAAACACCATGGGTTGTAGATGCCCTTAACGAAGAAGAAAATATAAAAAATATAAGTTTACTTTTCGATGAAAACAAAACTACCAATGATCTGCAAATGCTCATAAGTAAACTAAAATCTATACAAAACCCCGATGGTGGATTTCCATGGTTTAAAGGTGGTTACAGCAATAGATATATCTCACAATACATAATCGAGATAATAGGAAAATTGCAAAAATTAAACGCATTGAAAAAATCACCCGAAATAGATAAAATAGTAAATTCTGCTTTTGATTTTATCGATTACAAAGCAATCAAAGATTATAATGATTTGATGATTTCATTAAAAAATGGACATTCCAAACCAGAAGATGATCATCTTGGAGCGATAGATATCCACCTGCTTTATATCATGAATCTCCACGACAGAAAAGATTTCTCTCCTGAATTACAAAAGGTAATTGACTATTATTATTGGCAATCAGAAAAATACTGGAACAACAAATCCCTGTACCTGAAAGCTATGATATCAATAATATTGAGAAAAGCAAATCATGAAGATTTATCTAATCTAATTCTCAAATCACTGGAGGAACAATCTATCTATAATGAAGAATTGGGAAGATATTGGAAAGAAAACAGCGGTTACAATTGGTGGCAATTGAATATTGAAGTACAGTCATTGTTGATAGAAGCCTTTGGTGAAAATGGAAAATATGACAAATTAGTCAATGAATTGAGAATATGGTTGATAAAAAACAAACAAACAAATCAATGGGAAAATAGCAAAGCTAGTGTATCAGCAATTTATGCATTATTGGATAAAAATCAGGATATACTACAAGAAAACAAACAAGTAAGCATATTTTTAAATGATAAAAACATCACTGACAACATTGATAAAAATGATATAGAAGCCGGCACAGGATATTTCAGAAAACAATGGCAAAAAAATGATATAAATCCAGATTTTTCTGAAATAAAAATAAGCAATCCTAATAAAAATATTGCTTGGGGAGCTGTATATTGGCAATATCTCCAAGATATCGATAAAATCGAAAGTTTCAGCGAAACACCTTTAAAAATAAGCAAACAAACTTACTTGGTAAAACAAACACCTAAAGGAGAATTACTCACAAATATTGATGGTAAATTGAATCCGGGAGATATCCTGAAAGTTCAAATAAAAATTGAGGTTGATCGACCTATGGAGTTCATTCAGATATCTGACCAGAGAGCATCATGTCTGGAGCCAACAGAGCAGATAAGCAGATACAATTGGCAGGGAGGATTAGGATATTATCAAAATCCTAAAGATACCAAGACTAACTTTTTTATCGATTATTTACCACGAGGAAATTATATATTTGAGTATTCACTTTTCGTTACACAATCAGGATCTTTTTCAAACGGAATTGCTGAAATCCAAAGTTACTATGCTCCTGAATTCAACAGTCACTCAGGAGGTATGAGAATAGAAGTTGATAATAAATAAAATTATTCATGAAAAATATTTTTAACAAATGAAAACATTCAACAAAGTAGCAAAAATAACTTTAATATTTTGGCTATTAAAAATAGTTGCCACCACATTGGGCGAAACTTTAGGAGATTTTATATCAATGACATTGAATTTAGGTTATTCTACAGGAATTTTTATTACTGCCACTTTTTTTGTAGTAGTGTTAGTCATCCAGTTGATGGCTTCAAAATTCAATCCTGCAATTTACTGGTTAGTAATAATCGGGACCACCACTCTGGGTACTGAAATTTCCGACTTTATGGACAGAAGTTTAAATTTGGGTTATGAAATGGGAAGTTTATTGCTTTTATTATGCTTAGGAATCACCCTGGCTTTGTGGTACAGAAAATATCATAGTCTTGAAGTTTTTCCGATATTCGACAGAAACAAGGAATTGTATTATTGGATAGCTATCCTATTTTCCAATAGTCTTGGAACTGCATTTGGAGACTACCTGAGCGATAATATCGGATTGAGTTATCTTCATGGTGCCATAGTCACAGGAGCAATAATACTCATAGTATTGCTACTACATTATTTCACCAGGCTCAATAGAATACTACTGTTTTGGATAGCATTTATTTTCACTCGTCCTTTCGGTGCCACATTTGGAGATTTTCTGACAAAACCGCAAACAAGTGGTGGATTGGATCTCGGAACATATCAGGCTTCATTGGTATCTTTAGTCATAATGATAGTATTAATATTTATATCGAGAAAAAATCAATTAGAAGCAAAATAGAATAAGCATATTATATTTTTTAGTATATTTATGATTTATTTAGAAAAAATAATTAAATAATAACAAAATCATATTATTGATTTTCAAATATGCAATTTAATATAAAAAGGATATTATGAAAATTGAACAAATAATAAATTCCTGCCTTTCTGAAATAACATATTTTATTCAGGACTCAGATCAAGCTATTGTTATAGATCCTCTTAGAAATCCTGATCCATACATTGATATGGCTAATAATATAGGAGCAGAAATTAAATATGTTTTCCTTACACATTTTCATGCTGATTTTGTATCAGGGCATATCGATCTCGCAGAAAAAACAGGAGCAACAATAGTATGTGGACCAGGAGCATTAGCAGATTTCGATTTTTATGAAGCTAAAGATGAAGAGATTTTCAATGTTGGCAATATTTCATTAAAGTTATTGCATACCCCGGGACATACACTCGAATCTTCATCCTATCTACTACTGGATGAAAATAACAAAGAACACAGTCTATTTACAGGAGATTGTATTTTTATAGGAGATGTGGGCAGACCTGATTTAGCTGTAATTCCCGGCAATACCGACCTTGAAGATCTTGCTGAGATGTTGTATTTTTCCATTCACAATAAGATATTGTCACTTCCCGATGATATAATCATTTATCCCAATCACAGTAAAGGTTCTGCTTGTGGAAAAAATATAGAACCTGAAACTTTTGACACATTAAAAAATCAAATTAAAACAAATTATGCATTAAATCCAAATCTGAGCAAACATAAGTTTATTGAATTAATAACCGAAGGTCTGAATGATCCTCCTGTATATTTCAAATATGATGCTATTCTCAACAAACAAATTATCCCTTCTTTCAATGATGTATTATCGAAAGCAAATAAAACTATAAACACAGATAAATTTTTGGAATTGGCTGCAAATAAAGATTATTTGGTTGTGGATACCAGATCCAAGTTAGATTTTTTACAATATGGCACTATCAAAAATGCTATTTTCATTGGCAATGATGGTGATTTTTGCAATAGCGTTGGGAATCTAATCGATGATATAAATCAAAAAATCATTTGTATAATAGATGACAACACAGATTTTACTGAGATAATAACCAAGTTTGCCTGGATGGGCTACGATAATATTATTGGCTATCTCGAAGGTGGATTTTCTTCATTATCAGAACTTAACTTCATTATAGAAAAAACTAAATATATCTCTGATTTACAATTTAAAGATCTGATTTCTACAGATGAAAATATCAATATTTTAGATGTAAGAAAACAATCGGATTATGAAGATTTCCATATTGATAAAGCAACAAATATATCAATTGAAAATTTCCTTTCTGAAAGTCATAGATTAGATCAGGATTTCACTTATTATATTTATTGTAATTCAGGTTATCGGTCATTGATAATCACAACATTGCTGAAAAAAAATGGCTTCAACGATGTCATCAATGTATCAGCAGCTTTAGAAGATATAAAGAAAACGTTGAGTAAAATATAATCAGGTGGACAAGGATTTTTCTTCAAGATTTTAAATTGCAGTTTTTAGGCACTGAATAATATGGTTCATTGATTTTTTCTAATGATTTAACTGCTTTATTTTTAATGATTAATATTAATATAATTTATTCCAACTGAAAATTCAATCACAAACTATGTATATAATACCTAATTTCATAATCCATAAATCATCGAATTCATCATAAGACCAAAAATCTCTTTGTTAAAAAAATCTTCCGCTCCAAAAAATAATAAATTTTACCACTCCTTCTGGCATAACTTTTGATCATATTATTAATAGAATATATTTTATAGTATTTTCGCAAAAAATTTTTTTATGAACTTACGATTTTTGCTTCTTCTATTTGTTGGGGTTACTATTTTCTCTATCAATAGCTGCGTACCACCGGAAAAAAAAGATTTCACCAAAAAAGATATTGATTTCAATGATCCTACTTTTAGAAAAATCCTGGATTTTCAATACAAAAGATTGCCTGATAGCATATTATCTTATATTAGTGATAAAAACCCCTTATACAGATATGCAGCAGTTTCTGCCATAGGAAGTATTGGAGATTCTTCAAAAGCTAATTATATTACCAACAGCCTCCATGACCCGGAATATATTGTTCGATTAGCTGCTGCTCACTCAATAGGTCTTATTGGAAATTCATCTTTAGAAGATTCCCTTATCAATTCTTTTGGAAAATATGATACACTATATCCCAATACGCAGTTTAATGAAGAAATTCTCGAATCTTTAGGTAAAATAGCAGACAAAAATACGCTTAGATTGATTTCAACTGTCAAAACTTACAGACCCTCAGATTCATTACTAATTATAGGGCAGGTAAAATCCATTTACCGTTTTCTGCAAAGAAATATTTGGACTACAGAAGGAACAGACAGAATGGAATCTATCCTGAGTTCTCATCGATACAAAAATAAAGCTCGTTATTATGCTTCAGAATATTTTATCTTGATAAATATTGATGAAATCAACAGACATAAAACATCATTATTCAACCAATTAAAAAAAGTTAACAACCCCATTCTTAAGAAAAATCTGGTACTTTCATTAGGAAAAACTGCCGATGAAAATATAATGAATTATTATTTTACTATGCTCAAAGATAGTTTGCTAAACACTGAAGTAAAACAAAATATTTTCAAAGCATTTGATAATTTCCCTTATGAAAAAGTAAAAGACATGGCTATGATTTCCTGCAATGATTCCAATGCCATTATATCAACTGCAGCTGCAGATTTTTTCTTACGAAATGCCACTCCCAAAGATATATACCCACTTAGAGATATCGCTCAAAATTCATCAGATTGGCATACCAAATCAACTCTCTATCAAGCTATTCTGAAAACTATTCCAAATTATTATGCCAATACCAAAGCTATAATAATAAATGATGTAAAAAAACTCTTCGAACAAAGTTCCAATCCTTATGAAAAAGCCTCTTACATCAAAGCAATAGGTTATGATATTAATTCCTTTCCGCTATTGGATGAATTGGGAATAAAATCTGAAATCCCTGTAGTGAAGACTACAGCAATGGAATCAATAGGCAATATTTTACAAAATATAAATTTAAGCCAATATTCACAAGGTTCTATAAAATACTACAAGTCTATTATTTTACCTTTACTATTAGAATCACTATCATCCAATGATGCAGGTTTGATTTCAACAACAGCAGAGGCACTGTTAAATTCTAAAATAGATTTCAAAGAAGACATCGTCGATTCGGGAATTTTGGATAAAACCCTGCAACAATTGAAATCACCTTCAGATTATGAAGCTATTTCCAACCTCATAAAATTGAATACAAAATATGGTATAACTACCACTATCAATAATAAAATCGCATACAATAATCCACTGGATTGGAATTTATTCGACTCATTAAAAGATACCACCAAAATAAACATTAAAACCGATAAGGGCGATATAGTACTATTATTATTTAAAAAATCAGCTCCTGAAACAGTTACCAATTTTATCAAAAATATAAATTCAGGTGCATATAATGACAGATATTTTCACCGAGTGGTACCGAATTTTGTTATCCAGTCAGGATGCAACAGAGGTGATGGATATGGAGCAGGAAATTTCACTTTCAGAACAGAACAAAATTATATGGAATTCGATGATTCCGGATATATAGGTATGGCTTCATCAGGCAAAGACACAGAATCAATGCAATGGTTTATAACTCTTGGACCAACACCAAAATTAGATTCCCGATATACATTATTTGGAAAGGTAATTTCAGATAAAAATATACTGTGGAAAATTATGCTTGGTGATAAAGTTGAAAAAATTTCAATTGTAAATTAATGTATTTCCAATATTAAATTACAATTAACTTATCGAGATTTTTCTCTATTAGGTATAAATTAAATCATATTATCATCAACAAATGCAAACTTAATATTATTTTTGGCTTTTATTTAGAAACACTGAGACGATATGGATAAAAAACAACTTATAGGTTTTGTACTTATTTTTATAATTTTGATAGCAATCAACTTCATTAATAAACCTTCTGAAGAAGAACTGGCTCAACAAAAAAAAATGCAGGATTCTATTGCATTAGTACAACAACAAAAAAACGATATTAAATCTACAGACTCGAGTATTAACTTTCAAAATACTGATTCTATTTCCCCTGATTCCAACATGGTATCCGATAAAGACAAATTGACTTATGCTTCATTTGCATCTTATGCTATGGGAAAAGAAAAGGAATTTACCCTTGAAAATGAAAACCTCTTAATAACATTTACCAATAAAGGAGGAAAAATAAAAGATGTAATTTTAAAAAAATACAATAGTTGGCTGGAAGATGAAAATCATGAAAAAATTGTCAAACCTGTTGAATTATTAAATAACCCTAACGACAATTTTGAATTCACTCTTCCTGTATCAGATGCCCTAAATGGAAATATCAAAACAGGAAATATTTATTTTGAAACCGATGTAAGTTCCGATAAGATTACATTTAAAATTCAGGATGCGAAAGGTGTATTTTTCAAACAAACCTATACACTTAACCCGGATTCCTATGAACTGGAATATAGTATCGAACAATTCGGATTGAACTTAAATAACGATAATAATATAAAATTAAATTGGGATGTGTATCTTATGCCATTGGAAAAGGCTCAACAATATGAAAACACTTACTCGACTCTTTTTTATAAAACTGAAAGTAAAGTAAAACACCTATCATATACTTCCAAAGATGATGAAAAAGTAGATAAAAATAAAATACTTTGGGTTTCCAATGTAAACCAATTTTTTAATACTACTTTGATGACTTCTGATAATCCATTTCAAAGTGCCGATTTCGAAGTTATCTCACATGATAAAGATGAAAAGGTAGATTACCTTAAAATATGTAAAAGCAATCTGGAATTTCCTCCTACAGATAATTTTAAAATGAAATTCCTATTAGCTCCTAATGAATTTAACCTCCTCAAATCTTATGGTTCGGATTTGGATATGGTTATAGCATACGGATGGAATATTTTTGGTTCAATCAACAGATGGATAATAAGACCATTTTTTCTATTTCTAAACAACATAGTAGGATCCATGGGTATAGCCATTATAATACTTATATTTATAATCAAAGGTTTATTATACCCACTCAACTACAAGATGTTGATGTCCAGTACCAAAATGCAGGTACTAAAACCAGAAATAGACAAAATAAAAGAAAAAACCAAGGACGATACACAACAGCAGCAGATAAAAACAATGGAACTTTACCGTAAATATGGTGTGAGTCCCTTTGGAGGATGTTTACCTATGGTTCTCCAGATGCCTATATGGTTTGCCTTGTTCCGGTTTTTCCCAGCTACTATAGAATTCAGGCACGTTCCTTTTTTATGGGCAGATGACTTAAGCTCTT
Source organism: Saprospiraceae bacterium (assembly GCA_041392555.1). Lineage (GTDB taxonomy): Bacteria > Bacteroidota > Bacteroidia > Chitinophagales > Saprospiraceae > JADJGA01. Next base: position 155,999 of record JAWKLW010000003.1, read on the forward strand.
ATGAGTCCATAGCATATCTCCCATTCAATATTCCTATGTATGGAAGCCATGTAAGTTTATTCGCATTATTGTGGGGTATCTCATCAGTGATATATGCACATTACAACATGAAAACCATGGATATGGGAGCTGGTTCTTCTCAGACTCAGGCTATGAAATATATGCAATATATTATGCCTGTATTTTTCATCGTTTTCTTCAATTCCTATGCTTCAGGATTGAATGTTTATATGTTTTTCAGTAACCTGTTTACTATATTACAAACCATAATCACTAAAAGGTTTATAATTGATGAGGATAAGGTTAGGGCAAAACTGGAATTAAAAAAGGATAAACCTAAAAAGAAAAGCAGTTTTTCCCAAAGACTTGAAGAAGCGATGAAACAACAACAAGCTTTGGCAGACCAGAAAAAGAAAGGGAAATAACAAAATTCGATATTTCACATAATTGTGATATTAGATAATAACAGATGAATAAACAAATTGGAGTTGTAGGTATGGGAAGTTTTGGAGCAGCAATAGCCAAACTTTTGTCTTGTAACTCCAATGTGCTCATCTATAGCAGAAACGATGATAAAGTAAAAAGTTTCAATAAAGATAGATTTTACAAAGGAGTATATTTTAGTGATAATGTAGTTGCCACGAGTAATCTCAAGGAGATAGCTGATTCATGCGATCTCATATTTATCCTGATACCTTCATCTGAACTCCGAAGCCTTATGAAGGTATTCGGACCTATGCTCTCTCCGGCAAAAATAATAATACATGGCATCAAAGGGCTTGATATAAGTGAAATAGACCTGGACAATCCCAATCTTGATAAATTCGATAAGAGAATGGTCAAAACCATGAGTAAGGTTATAAGAGAGGAGAGTTCGATAGTCAGAATAGGAGCACTTTCTGGACCAAACCTCGCTAAGGAGATTCTTTCAGGGCAACCTACAGCTACAGTTATCGCCAGCAAATTCGATGAGGTGATAAAAATAGCTCAGGAAAAGTTATCAGGAGAAAAATTTTATGTTTTTGGTTCACAAGATATTTATGGTGCTGAATTTGCCGGTGTTTTCAAAAATATTATCGCTATTGGCACAGGAATCCTGGCTGGGAAAAATATGGGAAAAAATATCCAGGCTATGTTGATAACCAGAGGTCTTCGTGAGATGATAATCTTTGGAAAGCTTATGAATGCTAAGAAAAAGCTTTTCTGGGAACAGCAGGAATAGGAGACCTTATAGCGACTGCAACATCTGAATTGAGCCGAAATTTTACTTTCGGGAAAAAACTTTGTGAAGGTGATGCAAATATCGAACATATACTTACTTCATTGAATGAAACTGTGGAGGGAGTAAGAACCTTAAAAATAGCATATCTGCTAAGCAGAAAATATAATATCTCAGCACCTATTACCTTCGTATTATATAAAGTAGTGTTCGATGGTATGAATCCTGAAAATGCTCTGACCTATCTCATGGGGTATCCTTATGCCGAAGATGTGGACTTCTGATCTTAATAACTAAAGGATAATCAATATTGATTAAATGTAATAATTATTATTACAAAGTAAAATATTTGTTCATTTCGAGTTTTAGAATAACAAAAGAGGCAAGAGTATATTTACCTGACTCTTTTTATGTATAAAAAAATATCCAATAGACAAATTATCCAATATTGACAGTACTATTTCACTTGACTATATCACAAGAACATCAATTTTCATTTATAAATACCCTATAGGCATAGTAAACTCCAATTATCAATCCGATTATTATTAATATATAGAAATTTTTATGAAAAATATACTCTAATATATTGCCAATAATAAGTATAAATATAGATAAATATAAAAGATATTTTAATTTCATTCTTTAACATTTTGATACAGTTTCAATATAATCTCCTACACAAATAATTGCCAGTCCAATAGTAACTGGATTTGGTGCGATACAAGCACCAAAAGTTGTCAAAGCTGCTTCCCCACAAGTACTGAATACTCCCCAGAATGTACAAGGCTTTCTTACAATAAAATCCCCCAATTCTTCATCTTCAAAGAAATATAAAGGTAAATTGGATGATAAACAATCAGATTTAATTAAACTATAATATCTTGACGCTATAGTATGGTTACCTTCAGTTTCACGTTCTAAATTAGATTTGAGTTTTAAAATTAATTGTGTATATTGTTTAACTACATTGATCGGTACATTCCAAGTTTCATAAAAAAAATAATAATAGTCTTCCATATTATTTAATTCATATAAACTCATTAATTGAGCCAATTGTATACTATCATAAGGATTTTCCAAATTTTCAGTTGTTAACAAATAATTTGAAAATTCATTAGAGTAATATATAAATGAATCAATTAATGTTTCATTTAAACAATTTGGCAAAATTATTATAGAATTTGAATCAGTCACCAATTCATTTTAATTCGTTCTTAAATCGACTCTTGAAGGGACAACATATTCAGAGTTTTTACTACAAGATAATGATATTAAAGTGATAAGTAAAAAAACTTATTACGCTATAAACCAATTTCTTTTTCATTTTAAAAATATTTTGAAAGTTAAAAAATAGTAAATTTTAAGGTGGATTCTAAAAATTCATTTTTTCAGCTTTTTTAAATTACAAAGCAGTTATTTTGTAAAAAATCGTAGAATCCATTAACGACTTTTTACAAAATATTTTCAAATATATGTATTAATTTTCAATTTTGTATCATAAAAATTGTATTTTTTCTATCTAACTAACTATCTATCTATCAGCCTTATAACAATTTAAAATATTTAACCTTAGCACTTGTTCATATCTAAATAAATTATAGGTCAGGTTGATTAATCCAATGATACCGCTTGCTCTATCTCATGAGGTATCCTTATGCCGAAGATGTGGACTTCTGATTTACATTATGTCAATTTGTCATAACATCTTAAGAATTCACTACATTTTTTCATTTTTATTACAATAATAACGTTCAAAATGTCACAAAAATCAAATGGTACGACAATTGATAATTATTATTCGTAAATAAATTTGTAAATTAAAATAAAATCATAATAATGGGTAAAATTATAGGTATAGATTTAGGTACTACAAACTCTGTTGTTGCTACAATAGAAGGAAAAGATCCCGTAGTAATACCTAATGAAGAAGGAAAAAGAACTACCCCCTCAGTAGTTGCATTTTTAGAAAATGGGGAAATAAAAGTTGGTGATCCTGCCAAAAGACAGGCTATAACCAATCCAAGAAGGACTATATCTTCTATTAAAAGATTCATGGGAAGAAGATATTCAGAGGTCGAAAACGAAATCAAACAAGTACCTTACGAAGTGGTAAAAGGAGCTAACGATACTGTAAGGATAAAAATTGATGATAGAGAATATACTCCTCAGGAAATATCTGCTATGGTACTTCAAAAAATGAAAAAAACAGCAGAAGAATTTACAGGACAAACTATCGATGAAGCAGTTATTACTGTTCCTGCTTATTTCAATGACTCTCAACGTCAGGCCACTAAAGAAGCAGGAGAAATTGCCGGATTGAAAGTAAAAAGAATTATCAATGAACCTACTGCAGCAGCATTGGCTTACGGTATGGACAAGCAATTAGGAGACCATACCATAGCTGTATATGACCTTGGTGGTGGAACTTTCGATATATCTGTCCTCGAATTAGGAGAAGGCGTTTTTGAAGTAAAATCTACTAATGGTGACACTCACCTTGGTGGTGATGATTTTGATAAAGCTGTGATAGATTGGTTAGCTGAAGAATTCAAATCAACTGAAGGAATTGACCTTAGAAAAGACCCTATGGCTCTACAAAGATTGAAAGAAGCTGGTGAAAAAGCTAAAATAGAATTATCTTCTTCTAATGTCACAGATATCAATCTACCATACATCACTGCAGTAGATGGAGTGCCAAAACACCTTGTAACTAAACTTACTAAAGCAAAATTTGAACAATTGATTCATGATTTGGTAAATAGAACTATCGCTCCTTGTGAAAATGCAATAAAAGATGCAGGTTTATCAAAAAATGAAATCGATGAAGTCATATTAGTAGGTGGTTCTACAAGAGTTCCTCTTGTTATCGAAACAGTAGAAAAAATATTTGGCAAAAAACCTAACAAAGGAGTTAATCCTGATGAGGTAGTAGGACTTGGTGCAGCTATACAAGGTGGTGTACTCAGTGGCGATGTTAAAGATGTATTATTACTCGATGTAACACCTCTTTCTTTAGGAATTGAAACAATGGGTGGCATTTTCGATAAAGTAATAGAATCCAATACCACAATACCTGCAAAAAAAGTAAAAACTTATACTACTGCAGTCGATAATCAACCTTCAGTGGAAATACATATTCTACAAGGTGAAAGAAGTATGGCTAAAGACAACAGAACTATTGGCAAATTTATACTCGATGGTATTCCACCGGCTCCAAGAATGGTGCCACAGATAGAGGTTTCTTTTGATATCGATGCCAATGGTATATTGAATGTTACTGCCAAAGATAAAGGTACAGGTAAAGAACAAAATATTAGAATCGAAGCAAGTACCGGTTTGACACAGGAAGAAATAGACAGAATGAAAAAAGAAGCTGAAACTAATGCTGAAACAGACAGAAAAGAAAAAGAAAAAATAGATAAATTGAATGCTGCTGACAGCTTGGTATTCCAAACAGAAAAACAATTAAAAGAATTTGGAGATAAAATTCCGGCTGACAAGAAAAGCGCTATCGAATCAGCTTTGACTGAACTAAAAGAAGCCCATAAAATGCAGGACTTAACAATGGTAGATAATGCTACTAATAAATTGAATGAAGTTTGGCAAGCAGCAAGCCAGGATATGTATCAGGGCGCTCAGGGTCAACCTGGCGGAGATCCTACAGCAGATGCTAATCAAGGTAACACAGGAAATACAAATGATTCTGCAGGAGATGAAGTTACCGATGTAGATTATGAAGAAGTAAAATAATAGATCGGTTAAATAAATAGCATAAGAGGTTGGTAGTTTTTACCAGCCTCTTTTTTTTATCTTGTATATAATACTTTTACTCAACAACATAATACATCCAGGCCCAATTAACACCACTTCCCCCGATCATCAAAGTTTGTAACTTTGATGATGAATAATAATTCCAAAACGAAATTGCAATTTACTGATATTATATTTTGACACTAATGAAAATCACACTAATTTTGTATTACTGATATTTGGTCTGAGTTGCACGTGTCCGGCTTTTGACGGAAACTGCGACCATCAAGAGGGATTTTTAGAATTGCAATTATTTGATATTTGATCGCAGTTGCACGTGTCCGGCTTTTGACGGAAACTGGGGAAATTAGTGGCATCCAATAAAAATATATATTGAATAGGGTTGGGCTTTAGCCCGACCAATGGGTGAATAAATAGGAAGGGCATTAGCCCAATTATTACAAATTGTTTTTATTGGGCTAAAGCCCACATTATTTTATAATTTATTGTCCTCCAGCTAAAGCAGGAGGCAATTCTACCCGCTATTTCAAGTTTGTAATTTGAAATGAAGTATATTCCGAGATGATTATTTATATTTGTCCGATGTTTTGGAGCTGTCCGGCTTTTGACGGAAAAAACGGACAATGGGGGGAGATACATAGTGAATCGTAGGCACAGCCTACGCTTAACGGGGGTTCTTTTTTGATTTTATCCCAATTATTACCTCAAAATCCAATTTTTACTTTTAATTTTGTCTTGGTTATTTTTATTTGGGACACTATTGATTTAAAATATAAATATACATTTAAAATATTGTCAGGATAACTCTGACAACAATATTTATTGTCTTAACCACGACAATTTATATAGTTTATCAAAAATTAATGACTAAATATTTGGAAAATTGTAAAAAAAAAACCAACTTTGAATGGCGTTGAACTTTAGACCTTTAGACTTATTTTTAAAAGGTAATGGATATTTATTAAAATTTAAAACCATTCTAATTATGATCAAAAATTTTTTAACTTTTATTACTTTTTTTATTTTATTGAATTGCGGTTATTCTCAAATAGGAAGTTTTAGAATAAGATCTGATGATTTTATTCAAATTGGTTATGACACATACAAATCACTTACATTTGGTCAAACAAATTCTTCATCAGGACCTAACAACGGAGGAATAGGAATTGAATATTGGAACAATGGATTCAATATTTTTAGTCCCTGGCCGAATATAAATTATGGAAACTACCTATTGTTTATCAGACATGATAATTTTAATACCGGTATAGGTAAGTACCCAAGTTCTACATACAAATTGGATGTAAATGGTAAAATCTTAGCTACAGGATACTATACTTCATCGGATTCAAAACTGAAAAGAACATCAAACCATTTGTTTCAGGGTTGGATATAATTAAAAAGGTAAATGTTTACAACTATGATTTTGATACAGAAAAATTAAAAGAACAATATGCTTTATTACTTGAGGGCAAAGATGTCAAAGAACACTATTCTGATGAATTAAATATAGATAATGGTAAATACAATGATCGAATAGGATTTTTAGCTGATGAAATAAAAACTATTTTACCAAATCTTGTTATTGAAGATGAGAACGGTTATTTATCAATAAATTATGTTGAATTAGTACCGGTATTGGTATCTGCAATTAATGATTTGGAAAAGAAGGTAGCATTTTTAGAAACTGAAATTGATAATCTAAAAAATAAATAAATGAAAAGATTATTAATGATATTTGTAATTGCTGTAGGTTGGAGCGTAATTACCTATGGTCAAAGTTGGCCCAAAAAAGGTACTCAGTGGATTTATAAATTGGTTACAATTTCTGATTACAAATATTTATCGATAAAGATTGATAGGGATACGATTATTGATAATGACACTTGTATGGTATTAAAATCGAATATATTATATTATTTTGGTTTGGATACTATGATTTATAGTGGAAAAATCCCTGTCGCCAATGATCTTATAATAAAGTACAAAAATGATTATCTTTACTATTTATATCGTGATGAGTGGGAATCTCTTTATTCATTCAATTTGAATATTGGCGATGAAATAATGATTACAGGGCAGGATACATTTCAATGTCATGATGTAGTCTCAGATACATTTTATTCTATTTCAAATGAGAATATTATAAAGGTAAAAGATATAAAGAGTGTCGATTATGCTGGAATTGAATTAAGTGAAATAGAGTTTTCAGATGGAGAGTATTGGAATATTGGTTCTATTTTCAAGGGAATAGGCCCTCGTACTACTTTCCTTCCTTACCCACAATGCCCTGAAGATAATGGTGTTCAAGATTTTCAGAGCAATAGAAGTATTTTTAGCTTGGGTGAAGGTTTGGTTTGCTTTGAAGACGGTAATAATATGCACATTTCTCAAAATGAGATATTATGCCAAGATATGTTCCGACTTACCGACACAAAAGATATTTCAGATGGGCACTATAACACAATAATAGCATACCCCAATCCGGCCAATGATTATCTATACATTCCTGATGATTTTAGGTTTTCAAGTATCGATGTTATTAATTCTGATGGATTATCGGTATTAAAAGCTACAAATACAGGTAATAAAATTGATATATCTTCATTGAAACAGGGACTTTATTTTGGTAAAATTATAATTGGAGACAATTTTTATTTAATTAAGTTTTTGAAATTATAAATCAACTATGTTTAAAAATATCCTGCATTTTCAATTTTGATGATTGTTTTAAAAGCAAAATGTTAATCCTGACAATTAAAATAATGTAAAAAATTAACTAATGAAATCAATTCTATTTTTAATATTTACTATATTATATTTGAATTTCATTTTAAATGCTCAAAATTCATGTTTAGTAATAGATAATAGTGGCGGAACATTTTCATCTCCAGTTACAACAACTGATGTAGGAGAAATGAAATATGTAATCGTAAACATTCATTTTATTCAAAAATCTGATGGTACCGGAAATTTTACTGAAGATGATGATGGATTTGGCAATCCTTATACTGGATACAATGTTGCATTTGATGTTTTGGATTGGATGAATTTGAGATCAAACGAACATCTCAACATTCCACCTAACAACCAATTAGAAACTTTACCATACAATGTTAAATTTATTATTGATGCTATATATTTTCATCAATCCGACACTTATTATCCTAACTCTTATTCTTCTTCTTGTGATAATCAATTTCAAATAAATCCGGATAATATATTACAGATTTATTATAGAGGTAATGGTTCTGCTGGAGATTATGCCAATACGGTATCTACAACAAATTTAGACAGATATACATGTATCAGTACTTTAGAAACCAGATATGCTACTTACATTTATAATATAACGCATAATATTTATGATGAATTTGGATGGTTTATGCATCCAGCTGCTCAAACTACAATGCACGAACTTTACCATCTTTTAGCATTAAGTCACACTGTTAGACAACCAGGTGGCATCTGTTGTAGTGCTTACCCTTCTTCTTCAAGTTGTGGAAATGATTATTGCAGTGATACACCTTCATATTATGAGATGATAAATAACTATGGATATAATCCCACAGGAAATGGTGAACCATGTTGTGGTTGGACAAATTGTTCTGATATCTGGTGCTCTAATAATTTAATGGATTATTGTGGAGCAGGTGCATTATCACCATGCCAATTGGAAAGGGTTCACACTGCCCTTGATAATGGATTGAAAAGTTTTCGATTATGTGATAAATTGAATTCCCCTTTAACAATAGGTAGTTTTGGATATCCGCAAGTATCATATTATGGCAGTGTAGTCACTATCTCAAATTCATCAAATGTACCAACTGTTCCTTCATCAAACGTATCTCATGTTTATGCTTCTGATGAAATCGTTTTCCACGAATTTGAAGTAATGGATGGGGGTACCTTTGAAGTGTTTTTCCATAATGGGTGTCAGTAGAAATATGAATTAGTTATTATAAAACACTTAGAGTTTTATAGTTTCTTTATAGAATGAGTCTTTTCTGATTTAAAGAATATTCTTTAATAAGTTAATCTTTAATTATTTGATTAGCCTGAATTATGTATTCCTTGCTTAGATTTAATTTTCGGTTAGGCGTAGGCTTCCGTCAAAGGACGGACAAGTCAACGCCTACGTCGATAAATAACAAACCAATGAACAAGCTAAATAATATTTGATAGAAAAAAATAAAAATTCCTAACATCAAAAAAAGGGGAAACAAAATTTGTTTCCCCTTTAATATATATATTTTTAGATTTGAATATCTTATTATCTGTAATCCAATTATTTTATTGACTTTCGTTAATACTTAACCATCTTTTGATATTTGGACAAAAATCTGCAAATGATGGATCTACATATAAATACACTGATTTAACTTTATTTTCAACCCAATTATTGATATATTCATTTTTTTTACTATTCTTAGCATATGTACTTATCCTGCCATAATCACGGTGTATATCCGCCCTATGGGGTTCAGATTTTGATTCTACTTTCAATACTTGATATCTTGGCTCTCCCATTTCATTTGTAGTTTCCAATACAGGTGTCAATTCACCTGGTTTAACATTTTCGATAGAAAAATAAACATCCGGAGCCAATTCATTCATTTCAAAAAAAGTAGATTGTGAACTTTGGTTAGTCATCCTACCATTATTGGAATAGCTTGCACTTTTAGGATCTGAAAATTTCTTTACTGCAACTTCAAATTTCATACTATCAGATATAATTAAATTTCTTATAGAATCCAATTTTTGTTGAGCCAATTTTAGATCTGCAGTAGTAATTTTAGGTTTAATCAATATATGTTTAGCATGAATATTATTTCCTCTTCTCTCTATCAGTTGAATAATGTGATAACCATATTCAGTTTCTACAACATCTGACAATTCTCCCTTTTTCAACACATAAGCCACAGCTTCAAATTTAGGAACAAAAGAACCACGTTTGACCCAACCCAGATCGCCACCTCTCGAACTTGAACCAGGATCGTCACTATATTTCTTTGCCAATTCTTCAAAATTCGCTCCATTTACAAGTTCTTCTCTTATACTTTTAATCTTGTCCAAGGCTTTGGTTTTTTCCTCATTATTGACAACAGGAGCAACAATAATTTGTGACAATTCCACTTCACTATTGAAGTAAGGCAAACTATCTTTAGGTATGTTATTAAAAAATTCTGTCACTTCACTCGGAGTGATATTTATATCTTCCATCAATTGATCCTGTTCCATTTCAGCCATCAATCCATTTCTGATATCTTCTCTGTAAATGGATTTCATCTCATCGACAGATTTACCATAATATTGTCTGAACAAATCTTCATCTCCTCCCATTCTTTGTAATATAGCATCCATCCTCATATCCAACTGTCCTTCTACCTGTTCATCTGAAATCTCAATACTATCCAGTCTTGCCTGATCTATCAATAATTTCTGAGCCATAATCTGCTCAAGTATCATACATTTAGTTTCTGAAGTAACCGGTTGGTTCTGTGACTTATAGTAATTAAAATCTGTCTCAATATCAGATAATAATATAAGCTCGCTACCTACCTGAGCTACCACTTTATCGATGAGTTGCCTGTCTTGAGCCTTCGATATATTAAAAATAAAATTAGTAAACACTAACAACAATAATAATCGAATGTAAATACTTTTATTAGTCATAAATTTTTATATTGTCTGATTCCTTTTTATAAATATCCAAAATATAATTATCAATTATATTGGCTTTCCTTTTGTTTATTATCATTTCTTTTATCTGCCCTTCAATCATCTTTAACGGAAGATACTCGTTTTTGCGTACAGTACTTTCTACTTTTAAGAAAAAATATTGATTTTCTATGCTTTTACTTACAGAATATTTATCTGCATCTGATATAAGTGATTCTGGAATTTGTTTTTTTAATTCCGATATCGATTTCCAGTTAGTATCTCCCAATGCTCTCAACTCATTATTATTTAATGAAATACTATTCAATGCATTATAATCACTATTGTTCCACAGTTTTTTTATTTGCTCGATATTTTCATTCTTAGAATCTATTATCAATAATATATAATTAACCATAGATTCCTTTGCTTTGAAGTCGGACTTGATACTATCATAAAATTTTTGATATTCATTTTCATCTATTACTGTATCAATATTTTCAGAGATTATTTTCTTTTTCGCTATATCCAGAATCAATGAATTTCTATAATCAGAGACCAAATTTTCCACAGATTTCTTTTCCTTGGATGATATGTCAAAATCATGGAGAAGCAGCTGTTCTTTGATCCAGTGTTCAATAAATAAAGTTTTGATATTTACACTGTCTTTACTTGTCAAATTTGACCATTGACTTAAGTCCACATCAGAGCTATATAGTGTATTTCCATATATCTTTGCCAATTTTTTACCATGACCTGAATTACCACCGCAGGAATAGAGGGATAAAACAGTCAAAAATACAAGAATTGACAAATAATATTTAGAGAAACAACTTTGCAATATTAAATATTAATCGAATTAAAAAATCTTATTTCACAAGAGATTCAAAAACCTGTTCATTCACTTTGACAGGATATTGTTTTTTCAAATCCTTGATCCAGTTAGACTCCAAATATTCCTGATAATCAGCTATTACATATCCTTTAGCATCATCCAAAGACTTTTGGGTAATAGGTAATGTGTTTTCTACTTTTTTAAACATGTAACTATTACCATTATCCAATGATTCCAAATCAGTCATATAACCTGCCTCAAATTTCATATCAGTTAGATCTTTTTCCTCTATTTTATCTGATTTAAAATTAACTATATTTCCTTTCTTATTGAATTTATTAATGACTTTATCCGAAGTTTTTGATTTAGCATATTTTTTTATTTTTTCTGCCAATTTTTTATTATTACTATTTATAGTATATTCAACAACTTCAGCCCTTGGTTGCCACAGATAATTTTCTCTGTTCATATCAAAGAAGTTTTGCAATCCTGTAGAATCTTTGGATGCTTTGTTCCACACTTCATTTTCCATAACTTCAAAAAGTAAATTACCTTCAGTGTATTCTTTCATCAAAAATCTGAAATCATCATATTTATTTTCAAGACCCATTTCTTCAAATTTTATGCATTCATTTTCAACATAAGTATCGAAAAGTGAATTCACAGCTTCAGTCAAAGTTCTGGATTTATTCGTTCCCATCCTTTCTCTTTGATTATTTTTTAGAAAATTGACAAAATCTCTTAATTCATAATCCTGATTTGCTAATTTAAATAAAAACATATCATTGTATTTAGGTGCATTCCATTTGAAAGTATAAAAATCATTGTCCAACAAGCCTGTAAAATACTTCAATGCATCTTTATTTTCAGTATATCCAGCTTCTTTTTTTATTTTTTCTGTCAATGCTTTTCTTCCTATCTCGTATCTATCATTTTGATTTATTTCATTGGCAAGAGTTCTTTTCAAATCATCGTAAGATTTAATTCCGGGTTTACTCATTCTCTTAATGATATGCCATCCTACAGATGTAAGAAATGGTTTTGTATAATCTCCGTCTTTTTCCAATTCGAAGGCTTTATCTTCAAAAATAGGATCGTATTTATTGATACCAAAAAAACCTAAATATCCACCTTTGGGAGCTGTTTTATTATCATCAGAATATTCTCTGGCGAGAGTAACAAAATTTTCACCCTTTTTCAGCAGATTATATATGCTATCGATTTTCACTTTAGCATTGGGCACCGGAACATTATTAACAGTAGGTCTTATCAAAATATGAGATGCTTCGATTTCTCCACGAGCAGGTCTTTCATTATCGAGTTTAACTATATGATACCCGAATTGTGTTTTGAAAGGTTTGGAATATTCTCCTTTTTTAAGTTTATATATTTCATTTTCAAACTCATAGAACCCTGAAGGCAACATAGCGGTAACCCATCCTAAATCTCCACCATTGCCCGAAGTATATTTATCATCGGAATATTTTTTTGCCAATTCCTGAAATGATTGACCTGAATTCAATAATCCATAAATACTATCAGCGAGCATTTCTGCCTTTTCTTCCGGTTGATTTGGTTGAAATGAAATCAAAATATGACTAACTTTAAGATCCTTTTGCATTCTGTCGTAGGCTTCTTTGATCATCCTTTCATTTACTTCCTTATCTACCAAATATGATTTAGCCAACTGTTCTCTGTATCCTGCCATTTCTCTTTTGAATGAAGCGGTAGTATCCAGTTTTAATTCCTTTGCTTTCTGAACTTTTAGTTTAAAATTAATGAAAAGGTCCAGATATTCCTGAAGGCTGTTTTTTGAAAAATCAGCTTTATCACCCAAATTCTTTTGATAAATGTACAAAAACTCAGAAACAGGAACCGATTCACCATTTATAGTGAACAAAGTAGCATCTTTATCCTGAGAATAAGAATTTAAATTTATTAATAATATTAATGATAAAATAAATAGTAATTTATTCATAATGATATTTTTTATAAATCGAAATAAACAACAAAAATAGAAAAAATATATTTATATAATTCAATTAAAATCAACAAAAATGCAGGGTTTCTTCAATAAACTCCCAAATTAATTTTCTTTATGTCTGTTTTTTAGTATTTTATTTATCCAGTTAGGTACTACTATCACTCCTGCCAAGAGGTATGAATAGAAACTTATTAACCTCCACAATATTATCACAAGCACAGAAATACCAAGTGGAACATAATCTTTAAAAAATCCATTGAACAAAAGTTCAGAGAATCCTGAACTCCCTGGCGATGGTAATAATGCTGACAACACATATAGATTCTGGCTTCTTCCATATATCACCAATTGATTGAATAAATCCATGTAATCCATATTTGAAAATGCAATTATCAGCACATTTATAAGTGAAAATCTTATGCCCCAAGCTATGATAGTATAAAAAATAGCTCTAAAGTGAAACCAAAATCCTTGTTCAGACATTTGCCTCGAAGCCAATATAAAATTATTACCTGTTTGCCTCAATTTTTCACTAAATTTCTTTAATATCTTTAAGCCTGAAAGCCAGTTCAAAAATTTCCTGACATTCTCAGGATGAACGAATAGTCCGATAAAGAAGAATGTAGTATATAAAAAAGTAATAGTATAAACTATGATTATAAGCACAACATTTCTATCGGCAAGGCTAAATTCATGTAAGTCCGGCCTCAGAATTATAGGACCAACAGTAAAAAACAATAATGGTATGGAAATCAGAAAAAACATAGCATCCAAAACAACACTGTACAGTACCAAAGCGATTGTACTCGAAGTCTTAAGTTTTTCCTGAGCAAGGAAAAATAATGCTACTGCTGTACCACCGAAACTCGTAGGAGAAACTGCAGATGAGAATTCCCATATAAATATAAGTTCAATGCTTTTCTTAAAGCTAAAAGTATTGTTGGACATCAACCTAAGTCGCAGTGACAATGCCAAATGTCTAATAACATATATCAAAATAGCTATCCCAATCCAGAAATATACATGCGTATTCCAATCTATTTTTCTTATCTGGTCAATATCCAATTGCTTAATAATCATATAAAATACAATTATCACACCTATCAATACCGGCCAAATAATCTTGGAAATATGAATGTCCTTTAAAATATCACTGTTACCCTCACTCAAATGTTAATGTTTTTTCCCCCATAAAAAAATGAATTTTAATAACGTTTTAATTATTAAAAAGCGTATTTAGTCTTTCAAATTTATTTTAAGATTGACAAATTATTAACTTTGTATTATATTTTTTGTTTTATTTTACTCATAATTAAATTAATTTGATGTTTTCAATCTTTATCAATGTTTAGAATAGCATACACCTCATTTATTTTCTTAATATCAATTATGAATATCTCTGGTCAGAAAATATTTATTTCTGAACCTATCAATATCAAAGCCGACAACTTTTTTGATATTATACCAATAAAAGATGATAATTTTTTGGTTTTCAGACAAAGATCTAATCAAAACACTTTAAATATTTTTGATAAAACCTTCAGTATATTGGAGAGAAAAAAATAGAATTTGAGGATAAAAAAACAGACTTGGTAAATATTTCTTTTGACGATAGTAGCTGGACAGTCATTTATAGCATAAACAATAGAGATGAGACAATTTGAAAGCAAAAAACTTGATAGCAAGGGGGATTTAATAGATGGTACTGTTATAATTAAAACTAAAAACACGATTTTAGATAAAGAATATAAAATAGTAAATTCAGAAGATAAATCCAAAGTTTTACTTTTCAAACCCAATAACAATAATGCACTGGATTGTGTGATTTTTGACACAAATAAATTCTCTACCTTAATGACAAAACCATAAAAACAATTGATATAAATATAAATATAGATTTCAGAGCAATAGAAATATCCAATTCTGGAAATATTTTTGTCCTCTTTCAAAAATCTTCGGGACTGTTTAAAAAATTGAAAATAATGTCGATATTATCAGCTACAATTATAATGCTAACGAGATATTATCTCAATCTCTGAATCTGGAATTTGAATTTGATAATTTTAAAATCAAATATGATAATATCAATGATAATTTTGTAATTCCGGACTTATAA
Source organism: Saprospiraceae bacterium (assembly GCA_041392555.1). Lineage (GTDB taxonomy): Bacteria > Bacteroidota > Bacteroidia > Chitinophagales > Saprospiraceae > JADJGA01. The sequence goes on from JAWKLW010000003.1 coordinate 171,588, forward strand.
ATAAGGCTTATTCAAGCAAAGCTACCGGTTATTTTATAATTAAATATTCGCAAAATCTCGATTTGCTTTTAGTAAGAAAAACATTTTCAGTTCAGATCTATTAAAAAAATATTATCAATCCAAAAGATAAGGGAGCAAAAATTATCTCAGTTTTCTGAATGTCAAAAATATCTTATTCAAAAATGACGGTGGCACCCATTTTAATTTTGGAAGAAAAGGAGATATACACCGAAACAGCAATATATATGGACGAGGAAGAATGGATAACATACCGGAATATCAAGACTACATATATGGTAATATCCTGGTGATTTCTACTCATGAAAATGGCGAAGAATTCTGGAGCAATGCTATACCCAAAAGCCAAAATTCTATCAATGACAATGGACTTTACTCATCTTTCGGCATCATGACAACATCAACCAATTAAAAATAATATTCAATGAAGATGTTTCAGATGCTACTCAGGTCACTATGTACACGCCAGATTTATAGGAAATATCGATAGACAATCAATATTTAATACTGATAAATTAAAAATTAAATTGATAACAAATGAATTAATTCAAATAGGTAGTAAAAATGCTATAGTCATTAGTTATGCATATGATGAATTGAAATTAATAAATCTAAATCTCAAATAACAAAAAATTAATCATCATCTTTCTTTCTCTTAAAATCGCCTCTTTTCAGGCTTTTATAAACTTTTGCCATGCTATAATATCAAATATCCTCATAGGTTTTATTTGTGCGGTATATACAGCATCATCAGCAATTTTATTTAACTGAAGATTTACAGATTCACCCATCATAAGGAACTTCCTTGATCATCTCTCTAATCACTTTTTCAGCAAGATTTTCCTCAGCTTGTTTTCTCAATTCATTTGAAATATCAAGAGCCAAAAGTTCCTGTTTGAAATATTCCTTTCGAGTAAGGATAAATAACTGTCTCAGGTAGTAAAATATCATCTTGTGACATAATCTGATATACTGAATAAAAATGTATGGATAATGTATCCGGGATGACAAAATCAACAGGTTTTTGAAACCCAGATAGGAAAAACTAATAGTATCTCCTTTTAGTGCCACAATACTAAAAAACCCATCCATACCTGCAATAGTTCCCCTGCTTGTACACCTTTCACATAGACATTGGTATATGGCAATGGTATAGCTTCTCCGGTTTTTCGTCCTGAGTAACCACAACTCCTGAAAACTGTACTGCAAATGGTTCTGATCTCGTGTATTGACCATAAACATCTGATAAAAAAACCAAAAATATTAAAGTTAAAGTATATTTTATAAAACTCATTTTCAAATCCTTTTTCTCCGTAAAACCAGAGTATTTCTTAAAAATCACAATTATCAGTTATTTTTTACAAAAAAAACATTAATTATTAAACTATATTTTTTTGTTTTTGTTACACTTACAATGCTTCTTATTATTGCCGGAAAATAAAAGAAATTTTATTTCCGGTTTTTTTATACCATTTTCATTCCTGCAAATATAGCTATCCAACTTATTACAAAGCTCAATACTATATAAGAAATCATTTTCATATATTCTCCTCCTTCCATCATAAAAAATGTCTCTCCTGCAAATGAACTAAATGTAGAGAAACCACCACAAATTCCTATTAGAAACATGGCTTTTGCATTGTCTGACAAACCATGCCTCAACTCAACTCCTAAGATTATTCCAAATAACAAACTACTCAATACATTTGCCAACATGGTAGCCAAAAATGTTTGTTTAATACTATAATATGAAAATATCTCCACAATACTCAAACGCAACATACTACCAAATCCACCTCCTAAAAAAACATAAAAAAATTTCATTTGTCTATCGATTAAATCTTTTAGCTATTTTCTCTTATACTTCTGCAATAAAATTAATCCGCCTGTGAATAACATCATAAATCCAAGTATCAAAATTAAAATAATATTGATATTCAAATTTTGAAATTTTATCACCAAATAAATTACAAAAATATTAATTATCCCCAAAAAGAATGTAGTCTGCAAGTGTGAAAAACCCAAATCCAATAATAAATGGTGGATATGCCCCTTATCCGGATAAAACGGAGATTTCCCCTTAAATACTCTGACCGACATTACCCTTAAAGTGTCGAAAATAGGTATAATCAAAACAGCTATAGCAAATGCCGGACTGGCATTTATATGGAATCTTGATGTAACCATCATACTATCTATTTCAATGAAACTTATAGCCAATATAGCTGATACCAATCCCAGCAATAATGATCCGGTATCTCCCATAAATATTTTTGCAGGAGTAAAATTGTAATACAGAAAAGCAACTACAGCACCTAAAGTACTGAATGCAACAATTGCCAACTCCATTCTATCAACTTTATAAAACCAATATCCAAATGTAAATGCAAATATAACAGTAATAGTTCCTGCCAAGCCATTTACCCCATCTATCAGATTAAAAGCATTGATCAAAGCTATTATTACGAATTTGGTAATTATAATACTCCATATATAGGGTATCTGATAAATACCCAAAACTCCATAAAAACTGGTAATTCTGATATTGGCAAAAAAGACTAAAATACCGGTTGCAAACAATTCCACACTAAGCTTTTTCATGGGCGATATAGGTATCAAATCATCCTTGGCTCCTATCAGGAATATGATTATAAATGCCGACAAAATATATTGTAAATCCCCCAAATACTCGAATGGACACCAGAGAATTATTGAAAACAAAACCCCGGCAAATATCCCAATTCCTCCCAATCGGGGTATTATCTCAGTATGAGCTTTTCTATAATCTGGTATATCATACAATTTCTTACTAATTGCTACATTGATTATAGAAGGAATAACCCTATATGTCAACAGAAGTGATGTTAAAAATGCAAGTATAATATTATACATTAGCTTTCTGCTTTATTTATTATTCTCCATCGATTTGTTCAAATCATCGGCAAACTTTTCAAATGCTTTTCCCAACTTATCCATACCTTCACCGAATTTGTCAATACCATCTTCAAAATCATTCAATGACTTATTTATATTTTCATTATCCTTTAATTTACTAAAATCAAAAGAATTATCCTTAGTAAACATTTCATTTATTTTTTTCGAATATTCCTTGAATTTATCATCACTCAAATTAGTCTGAAACACATTTTTTACTTTTATCAGCAGATATCTCGTTGTATAATCAAAAACCTGATCCTCCTCGTCATTTGTCAATTGAGATTCAAATTTATTGTAACAACTATCTCTGAACATCTTGAATTCTTTGTTTGATTGTTTCCAATCTTCATCAGAAAAATTTTTATAATTTTTTTCCACATCTGCAACAAATGATTTATAACTATTGAGGTATTCATTTTTACTACCACAATAATCACTTGTACACGAAATTAAAAAAATAACTAAAAATGAAAATGCTAAAATATTCTTCATAACTTATATTGATTTAGAACACAAAACTAAGTGATTATCTTCAATAACAAAAATAAACAATAAAATAACAGCAATATTATTTTATTACAAAATCACTTTAAATCTCTACTTTGAAATAATCCAAGGGGTCTTTAGGTATTCCCTTATCCCAAATTTCAAGATGCAAATGTGGCCCTGAAGTCAACAAACCGGTATTACCCAAAATTGCAATGGCCTCTCCGGCTTTAACAAAATCTCCAGTCTCTTTCAATAATGCAGAATTATGCATATATATTGAAATCAATCCATTTCGATGCTGAACAATAATAGTATAACCGGTATCTGTTGCCCAATCGGCAAATATCACATTACCAGCAGCAATAGATTTTATAGGATTATCCTTATATCCGGCTATGTCCAAACCATAATGCCCCAAATTTATTTCCGGTTTCCTATTTATCTTTCCCTGCAATGGTGCCATATACGAATCATTTGACTTATCAACCATTTCTGTCATATTATGGCTATTATTCTTACCATCAGAATCACCTTCGGTATTGTTTTCATATTGATTAAATTTTGCAAGTTCTTCTTTTATCTTTGCATCAGAATCATCAGAAACGAGCATTTGTTTGAGTGCTTTATTCAATGCGTCCTGAGCTTCAATACGCTCTTCAAGATCAGCCAATTGTTTGTTCAATTTGATAACATATGTATTGTTTTTAATATTACCATATCCGGGTATCAATTGCTTAACAGGAGTATAGGCAATCAACAAATAAAATAATAAAAACATAAAAACAAATATAGAACTTACTAAAATGTAAAAACTTTGTAAATTTAGATCCAAAGAATATTTCTCTTCAAAAGTATCCCTATTCATAAGCACCAACCTTAAATCTTCTTTGGATTTAAAAATTTTAAAAAATTTATATATTTCTTCATAGGTTTAATAATTTGTATTTTTTGATATTATACATTTAACAATAATAATTCCAAAACTATTTGAAAATTATGATTTTCTTAAAATATTTTTTTAATATTATTGTTATATAATTCGAATTTATCTGGCTGTTAATTATTTGATAATTACAAATTTCAAAAAAAATTCAATTTACATTTAAATAAATAAATCACTAAACAATGTAAATTCATAATAAACAGTTGATAAAAACATTTAACATAAAATAAATAACATTCAACAATTTGTTAGTTAAAACAAAAATAATTAAAATGAATATTAAATCATCAATAAATATTTTTATTTTAATATCTTTTTCCCTTATTGTTTTCAGTTGTAAAACAACAAAGAAAAAAGAGGAGGTTTCTAAATTTGGAAAATTCTATCAAAATACTACTTCCTACTACAATGGATATTTCAATGCCAATGAAATATACCAATTGAGTATCCAAAAATTAAATGCCTCACATAAAGATGATTATCAAAAAATATTGCCAATATATCCCTATGAAGAAATTGAAAATGCTTCGATTGTAAATCAGGATATGGATGTAGTTGTGGAAAAACTAAGCAGAGACATCAACCTACACAGAGCAGCTGATTGGGTTGATGATTGTTATTTATTGATTGGAAAAGCTCAATATGTAAAACAAGATTTTGAGAAAGCTGAACAAACTTTTGAATATTTCCACGATGAAATGAACCCTACTTTTAAAAAGGCTCACACTACAAAAAAAACTAAATCGACTTCGAAATCGAAAAAATCAAAGAAAAAAAGTTCAAAAAAGAAATCAAGCTCCAAGAAAAGCTCTAAGAAAAAAGTTTTGAAAAGAGATTTGATAAAAGAGGAACAAAAATTGGAATCTAAAAAAGAATCTAAAAAAGATACCAAAACTATAGAAAAGCCCAAAGAACCTGTTGTAAACACACATGCTATAGGTACCAAAAAAGATTGGAGCACTTATAATGAAGGATTGCTTTGGTTGGCAAAAACATATATTGAAAGAGATAAAATGTCAGGAGCATTTTATCTATTAAACAGACTGAACACAGAATTCCTAGATAAGGATATGGCTAAAGAAGTGAACTTAGTAAAAGCTCAGTATTATCTGAAACAAAAAAAATATGCCGATGCAGTCACTCCTCTAAATACTGCTATTGCCAATACTTCATCAAAAAAAGAAAGGGCAAGATACTCTTATATATTGGGTCAGATATATGAAAAATTGAACAGAAAAGCAGATGCTTACAAGATGTTTAATGATGTAGCTGATATGAAACCCGATTATGAGTTGGAATTCAATGCGATATTAAAATTGTTAAAAAATTATAGCGGTGGCAATTCAGGAGATTATGTCCAAGATGAATTAAACAAATTGCTAAAAGAAGAAAAATATTTTGAATATCAGGATATGATATATTTCACAATGGCTGAATCCGATTTTGACAATAACCAAATAGACAAAGCTGTCGAAAATTATAACACTTCCCTGAAAAAAAATATAAATAATAAAGCTCTGAAAACAGAATGCTATTATAAACTTGCCAATATAAATTTCGATAAGCAAAATTTCATCCTGGCAAAAAATTACTTTGACAGCACATTAATGAATATTCAACAAAAAGATGAAAGATATCTTGACGTAAAAAGACTATCAGAAAATCTTAAAGAAATAGCTTTGAATCTGGGTATAATAGAACTTCAGGATTCTTTGGTAAGAATCAGCAAAATGTCAGCGGAAGAACAAAAAGAACTCGCAACTAATATCAAAAAACAAAAAATAGAAGAAGAAAACAGAATAAAAGAAAATTCAAATAAAAATACTGACAATACCAATCCCAGAGATATGGCTATGATGACACCGGACAGCAAGGGTAGTTCGATAAAAAGTTCTTTCTTTGCCTATAACTCCATAGCTAAAGAAACAGGGAAACAAGAGTTTAATAAAACTTGGGGTTCGATAAAACTCGAAGATGACTGGCGAAGATCAAATAAAATTTCAAATTCTTATGAAGAAATAGCTCCTACTGAAAATGTAGAATTTGAAATTTCCGATGCTGAAGTGAATAAAATATTGGCAAATGTACCAAAATCTCCAGGAGAAGTTTCAGAAGCAGAGGCAAAAATTCAAAATGCTATGATGAATCTGGGAGTTCTGTACAGAGACAAGCTACAAAACTATGAAAAATCAGCAGAAATATTGGAGAATCTTCTGTCAAGATTCCCTAAATATGAAGATGCTTGCAAAGCAAATTACTATCTGCAATTATCTTACAAAAACCTTGGGAAAAATAATGATGCTAATAACATAGTATCCAATATGGCTAACAATTATCCAGATTGTATATACACAAAAATACTAACAATTCCGGATTTTGCTAAAAATATAAATTCTATTGAAGATCAAAAAGCCACTTACTACGAAAATATTGTTAATGCTTACGCAAACCATGATTATGCAACAGTAAATGCAAAATTAAAAAACGCTCCTTTAGAATTGACATCAGACCCTAAATACAGTATAAAACTGGATCTTTTGAAAGCTAAAATGCAAGGACAAATATCAGGAAAAGATGATTATATCTTAGCTTTAGAGAGTTTTATAGAAAAATATCCTAACTCTGATGAAGCAGTAAATGTAAGAGAAACCTTAAGATTCCTAAAAGGAGATCAAAATGCATTTTCTCCACTTATTTATAAAGAAGAATTGGATGACTTTTCTTACGAGCCTGATAAAATGCATTACGTGATAGTAATAGTCAGAAATACCGGTGTGGAAGAAGTAAATGAAATAAAAAATAAAATCTCAAATTTCAATAATAAATACTTCAAGTTGGACAGATTGAAATTATCCAATATCTATTTCGATACCAAAGGAACAGATCAAATAATACTGATTAGAAAATTTGACAATGCCGAACAATCATTGAAATACTATGAAACTGTAGAATCAAATGAAAATGATTTCATAGACAGAAAATTTTCCTATGAAATATATTCTGTTTCACAAAAGAATTACAGAGAATTAATAAAACAAAAATCGGTAGATAATTATAAACAGTATTTTGATAAAACATATCTGAAAAAGTAATGAGGATATGAAATATGGACTTTTTTATTGAAAATAACGTTTAATGATGGTAAAGGATTCTCTATTGAATAGACATTAATATTAGTACTGAAATAAACATCATATATAGATACCTCATTTTGTTCTTCATATGAATATATCCACTGAGAACTCATATTTGTTGCAAAATAAATTTGCTTTATTTCCCTTGCAATATCTAAACATATTGAATTAAAAACAAATGTTTCCATAAGAAAATTCGTAATAGAATGTAAAAAAATTACTGATGACAGACTCCTCAATAAATTAACTAACAAGGAAATTAAAATTATATTTAAATATAACGACTAAATTTTATCCTATATCTCTTTATTGAATTTGACGCACTAATTGGTACAAGTCGCAAGAATAAAGAAACGAGGATTTTAAAAAAATCCCCGTTTCTTTATTGATATTATTAATAGATTTAATGCACTATAGTAATTTTTTTAGTTATAATTTCTTTGGAATAATACTTATTAACTATTTCTATAATTATCATTCCTTCAGAAATACCAGATACATTGAGCTCAGCAGATCTGTCCCCAATACTTGACTCAGTATTAATTATAGTTTTACCAAGCATATCTTTAAGACTTATATCAAAATTACCTTCAGGTAATAATATCACTAGTTTATGATTTGCAGGATTAGGATATATCATTATTTCTTCATTTTTTTGATTCAAATCATTACTTGCTGGTCTTCCTAACTCTCTGTCAATAGGAATAATTTTCTCTCCATCTTCATAGGTTATTCTCTTTTGTACATCTGGAGAACTTATCTCATTTATTTCATCTTCTTTTTCAGGATTAAATTCATCATAAAATAAACATCCACTTCCACATTTTACTGTAACACTATAGATTCCCAGTCCATTTGTTTTTATAGAAGTAACATTAATTGAATCCCCAAAAATATAACCGCCATTATTCGAATGCCATTCTATATCACTTCCATCACATATTTCAGGTAAATTTAATACCAAACTATCACAATTTAAAATTTCTTCTTTTAATCCAGGAATTTCTATATAAAAATCTGAATAATGAAATTTCCTTGGTGGTTCATATCCATATGGATCTCTTGGATTATATTCTGTATCTCCCATATAACTTCCTCCTTTTGAAGCTACTGTAGCTGCTTTTAAATTTGATAAATCATCATTATTACTTTAAGTGTATCTTATTACTGATATTTCTGCATTATATGGTTCAGATTTTATATCATTATATGGAGTGTAATCACTACTTTGAGATGGATAAAACTGATAGAATTCTGCATCAGTAAAAAGAACTATTTTCAAGTTTTGACTTATGTTTCCTATTCCATTTAAATATGTTTTAAGATTTTCAAAAGCATTATAAACATCTGTTCCTCCACTAAAAGCCCTACTTAACCTTGAAACAAAGGACTTATCTGTTGTGAATGGAATTGTAACTTCAAATTGTTCTGTTCCTGAAAATTGAATAATGGCATACCTGATAGAATCCGTTGAACTTAAATCATTTAGTGATGTTATAATACTGTTTTTCATATCTTCAAATTCATCAGAATCTACACTTGAAGATGCATCAATCAAATATACAATATCTATTGTTCCTTGATATCCTTCATCACATATTTGTTCTATATCAATTGTCACACTTTTATTTTCATATTCTCCCTTTCCACCTGCAAATGCATTTGCAACTTCCAATAAATGTCTGCAATATGCTTCATAAAACTGTGCGTCATATGTCTGATATTCATATGATAAAGGAGTCAATGTGGCAAATACATTGTCCAAAATAGAGACATCCGGTTCATCATTATAAAGACAATTCATTGCTTTCCAAAAAGTGCTGTGAATATTAACTCCGGTACATGTATTTTGATCAAAGCAATAATGATTATATTCCACTGAATCTATCCAAACATTTGATGCCATAGGAAAATCTGGTACAATAGGTGAAAAACAATCTTCTTTCTGATATTCTGTACATGATGGTACATGAACAGAATTGAAAACAGGATCAATGACAACTTCCAAATCATATTTAGGATCACACGTTCTTCATCTCCAGATTGTTCTAATTGAAAATATGCACTAATTGGATAATTCCAGATATTCCCTCTTGCATAAACTATTGGGTCCGGTTGTTTTTTCTGATAACATATTTGAAAATATTGCAAATTCTTTTCTGTTTTAAAAGTATTTGATCTCACATTACCATCTAATGTCTGAGACAAAACAAAAGCATCAATGTCCAAAGTAATATCTATACCTGCAATTCCTACTGCATTATATATTAGATTTGAACAAGTCATTCTTACAAGACCAGCATCATTTGTTCCTGTCATTTCAATTCCTTCCTTGAAACAATCTCTAATAGTCGATTGGTCCATTATCACACTTACAGCCCCCGATGAATAAACTCCAAATCCTGCTTGCTTTATCAATGTATTTTTCATAAATAAAACCGAAGAATTTTCTATTCTTATTGCTTTTGATATCACCTTTGGTGAAATATTATCATTCCTATTTATTATTCCCGATGTTTCAGGATTATCACCGATTGTTATTTTATGCTCAATATTTGTTGATTCTAAAATACTGTACTTTACGTGATTTAAATCAAGACCTATCCTTTCATATATAGATCCGTCTGGTAAAATTAATGCAGGAATAAATTCATTATATACTTCTGTATTTTTCAATGACAGAAAACCTGTATTACTTATCTTCATATTTGCTTGAAGATCACGTGAAGTAGATATTGTATTCTCCATAGAAATTTGTGAAAAGTTATCAGCATCAAACATAATCCTGAAAAATTCACTGTCTTTAATAATGATATTCCCACCTTCTTTACATTCGAGTTTTATTGGTTCAGGTTTATTGTATAAAAATGCAGGATGCAGTATTGAATTATTCACCAAAACTTCTTTTGGTAAAGACGCAGGTTTAACATTAATATTTCTTTCCATTTGTATATTAGCATTATCAAAAGTAGTATTCAGATTTGTTGAAATAGGAATTCTCACTATAAAAGCAGTTTCTTCCTTTCCATGCCCAACCCAATTCATTGTTAGTGTATTTGTATTAAGAAATGTTGCTCCTTCTTCCAATACGATATATCCCAAACCCTGACTTACATCCAGCAAACCACCATCTGCTATAAGTTTTCCAAATATCTGGATCTTAGATCCTAATTCATCGTCTGTTATTGCTTTTTCGAGTTTCAGGTTTGCCCCGTTTTGGACAATAAGTTCACCACCTCGTTCTACAACTAGCTTCGAATCTCCAAGCATTTCTAAAGCTGCTAAATTGTTTATGTACAATCTGCCTCCGGTCTTAACTATTATTTCAGACTGGTCTTCTACTTTTAAAAGTCCACCTGCATTTATATTCAAAGTAGCATCATCCCATATCTCCAAAATCCCTTTGTTTTCTATTGATTTATCACCAACTTTTATTTCTCCTGTTAAATTGACATTTACATATACAGGAAATGTTTGACATTCTGCCCCCTGATAATAGTGCGATATTCATGAGGATTAGTATTTACCCTATTAGGAGGTAAATCCGAAAATGCAAGTTTGCCTTCCCTGTTTATCCAAAGCTTACCATTATTATTGATATCAAGGTCAAAGTCAATGATATTGCTCATCTTGAATGCACCCAGATATCCGTCAACTTCAGGACTCCCAAAATTGTATGTTCTATTTTCCAAAACATTTCCTAAGCCTGAAATACCATCAAATAAATAATCAGTAGAAGTTAAATAGCTCTTTATAAATCCTTTTGCATCTTCACTAACAAATATGTGTTTTTCATTGATATTTGAATAATTAGGAAAATCTTCATAAGTTGATTTTATGGAATTTGACCCAATATATGCTGCGCAATAAGTATTGGGTAAAACATTGGATGGATTTTCAAAATCTCCATAGTAATATGGATCTATATTATTATTAATATCATCAATTCCTAAAGAACTTATAGTAGGAATAAAACAGTGAGCAGTAGCACTCCATTGTAAAGGAACTTTATCAAAATTAAGAGGACGTGATCCTCCTGGACAACTATCATACGGTTTTGCATTTTTCACTTTCCTTATATCCATATCACCAATACCTCCTATATGAAGAAAATGTATTGTTAAATAGCCGCTATAAACTGTACCATCTCCTCGAGGCAAAGAATTGCCTTTAAAGTCAGCAACAAAATAAATCCCAGATGTAAATCCTAACACATCAATAATATATGTCCCTAAATCTTCCCAAAAATTGGTACCATTTATTACGTCATCCCAAAGCATAAAATGATCCAATATAACCTCATCTGGTAAAAACCCTTGCCCTACAGTAGATTCATCTCCATCTATGATTCCTCCATTGGAAATAGCAATCTGAGGAATATTTAATTGTCCCAATGATTCAAATTGTTGATAAAACTGATCATGAGTCACTTTTAATGCCGATGCTTCTGTATATTTTGAATCTGTAATTGGATTTTCTGTTACCCAATTAGCATTTGAATAATGATAGTATAACATTTGTCTTGCAGCAGGTGAATTCAAATTATCTACATTTTTTTTAATAGCTTCGCTCCAATCATATATTGGAACTTCAAGCATATGATAATTTGCAATGTGGTCTAATAGGCATTGCATAGCCATCGGTATATTAGCCCCTTTTAACGGGCTGTCATAAGTAAAATACATCTCTGTCTCATGATCGACTCCGTCCAGTTCCATCGTCCGCAATGCTATTTTTCCAAGCAATCCACCCATACTGAACCCTACTACAACATCTTTCTCATTGCTTCCTGCCAGTGCCTTTTGCTCATTGACCCACTCTATGGCTTCCCTGACATAAGCTCCATTGTCAAATATATCGATAGTTGGATCTATAAGGTTGAAAAAGAATATATCATAGTCATCAGGGTTTAGAATTTCTGTTAAACTTTGTGACGAATTAGCTTCTTTTAATATTGTGTTTATTTGTTCTTCATCATAATCATCATTGACATCGAAACCATCTATAAGTATCAATGGTTTTTTTATCTTATCATTGCCACAATTGTCATTGATAAAAGCCCATACCTCAACATTGTCGTTTGTATGAACTAATACTGGTGCATTGTAATCCCTATTTACAATATTGGATACTTTCTCTTCAATATTAATAAAGCTATGAGCATATAGATATTTACCCGATTCAAGTTGCAATCGCATTTTGATATAGTATTTGCCATAAGTGCGATAATCAACCACAATATTATTGCCAACTGACACAGGAACATATCCATTTCCATCTCCAAAATCTATTTCAGTACTTTGAAAGCCGGAAGGAATATTGGTATAGAATGCTTCTTCGGAAAGTTTGAATACCTGATGGAGTGAATTGGAGTTATTCTTCATACAGGTAAAAGAAAATAAAGTATCTTCCTTATAAGGACTTATGCCCCTGTTGCTGCCTCTGGTAATAGTTTTATTTACAGTATCGGCAACTATGAGATTTCGCTCAATAATATCATCCCTGAACTTATCGTACCTGAAGTACAATGCTCCGAGAATTACTTCATCAAAGTCTTGCCACCGGTTTACCATATTGATAAAAGAATCATTGGGTGGCATAATGCTTCTGTCGAGATGAGCATAATTGATCATACCATAAGCTAGGGTAAAAGATTTACCATCCATCGCAATACTATCGGGCAAAGCCTGCCCGTTCAAAACATACAGTGGAACATATTCAGGGACCATGTCATATAGTATTCCCGTGTTTAGTTCCGACATGTCGAGGGTGCTAAAAGCATCCCTATACTGTGTTTCAATATCCCTGTCAGGATTCGATTGTGCAGAAATAATTCCTGCATTCATCATTAACCATACAATGGTTAAACAAAAAAAGAACTTTCTTGTTATCATGTTACAAGTTTTGTGGGATGAAGGAAACCGATTTTTAGGATTTTGCGGTTTTAAAGATCGGTCTTCATTCCTTGTTAAAAAAAATATTTATTAATTACAAATTTTAAATTACGGATTACGATTTTTTTCATTCGTAATTCGTATTTGATTATCATTTATACCAATACACCTTCCAATCAAATTCTCCATCCGTAATATTTATAGTTTTTAGTCCATCTTTAGTTATACCTCGAAATTCAAATTCTCCTTTTATTAATTCAATTATTGAATCTATATCTATTATATATAAATTGCTATGATATAATGTATCTAAATAATATTCATCAAAATTATCATTTGTATAATCAAAAAAAATAGGACTTGTCGTATTTTCAATGCTGTTATTTTCTATTTTTAAATTGCTAAATTTTGAAATAGATAAATGTTCATGAATTGACTCATTTGGTCGGTAAGTAATACTAGCAGCGAATGCCCCCCGACTTTCTATATTATGAAAAGTATATGAATTATAAGAGATTGTTGAGAGATCGCCATAAAACCCATAGCCTTCATTATGCCATTCCTTACCATTTACTTTGCATCGGAAGAAAGTGTGGTTTTCTTTGTCTTCTGCGTACGGGTCTTTTTCGCAGGAATTTAATAACACGCTTACGAAGAATAGGGCTGTGATAATTTTTAGTGTTTTCATATTTTTTGAATTTATAATAAAAAAATTAGTTTTTAAATCTATTACTTAATAAATAAATGAATCCAAAATTAATACCCATCATATCTTCGATTATTTCAGGTTTATTGGAATAAGAAATGAATAATTGTTCTCGAAATTTAATATGTTTCCATCCTATTTGAAATGTAAAACTTGGTTCAAATCTATAAAAATTTTTCTGCGAAGATATTTGCAATAATTTTTCCAAATCATCTCCACTTACCATATTGGGCTCCACAGAGCAATATGATAATCGTGATATTCTACCTGCGAAAGCAATGTCAATTAACTTAGTAGAAAATCCTAATGAAGATTGTACAAATAACTTATTCATTTTCAATTTAGAATCAATAATATCTAATCTTGAGTAATAGATATGATGTTGATAATCTTTTCCATAGCCAAGATAAATATCATAAATAAAGGGTTTTTCTATCTTCCAAAGTGAACCAAATGAATTGTAATAACCAGCAGCTATATCATAATAATTTCCACTTTGACCAAAAACCTCTTCATCATGATTATAGCTATAAATATAATTTCCTGAAATTGCAAATTGATCAATCATAGAGTATGCTATACCACCATAATACTCATTGATTTTTCCAGATGAGTTACCAACAGAACTATAACATTGAAAATCATTCTTCTCTTTCAATAAAGGCACATTGGATCCTAAATTTGAATAATACGTTTGACTATAACAACCGGATAAAATCAGGACGATAAATACATAAATAATAATTTTTAGTGTTTTCATATTTTTTGAATTTATTTTTTTTGTCTGAATCAGAATTTTCAAAATTCACAGGATTTCAGAATCTTATTTTATCGTAATTCGTAATTCTTCATTCGTAATTCGTAATTGACCATTCGTAATTTAATATATATACCAATATGGCTTCCAATCAAATTCTCCATCCGTAACCAATACAGTATCTTGTCCATCTTTAGTGATTGCTCTGAATTCAAATGTTCCAGTAATAATCCTACTCATACTGTCAATTTCTTCAATGAATAAAGAATTACTGTATGACTCATCTGTTTTATAAAGTTTAAAGGATGGACTAAAAATGCCAAATTGGTAATAATTCGCTAAGTTTTCCCCTTCAATTAAATTTTTCGAGACAGCAAAATTTAAACTTTCAAGAATATTTTCATTTGGACGATAATTCATATCAACGATAAATCCTCCATTATGAAGAGTATCATAAGGTCTATCAAAATATTGAATAGCTGAATCATCTCCATAAAACCCATATCCTTCATTATGCCATTCCTTACCATTTACTTTGCACCGGAAGAAGCGGTGGTTTTCTTTGGCATCTGCATACGGGTCTTTTTCGCAGCCGGAGAATAAAATTCCTAATAGGAAAAAAGAAATGAGTACGATAATTGATTTCATATCACTTGATTTAGAAATTAAAAAAAAATGAGCTTATTTTTGGGATTAGTACTTTAATTATAACAATAATCGTGCCAAAATATTGTCCATTAACAAATTTTAACATTGATATTCTATATATATATATATATCATTTTAACATATATGAAAAATAATATTTAATGTGAAATCAAAAACTCTAAATTCAAAAACTTGTCTGTCTGCTGACGGATGTAAAAATATTTATTAATTACGAATTTTAATTTAAAAATTTAAAATTTAAAATTACGAATTACGAATTTTTTCTTTTAGGGTTTTTTGAATACTTCCAAGAATTCTTAATATTTCTTCTAAATCTTCAATAAGTTTCATTTTATCATCTATAAATCCGGATTTTATCAGAAGTCTTATCCAATAACGAAAATCCAATCTTTGTTTTCATGATAAAAAGTTTTTAGCATACACTTGCGATAAATGTATTAAATTATTTAATGAATTACAGTAATTTGGCTAAAAACTTGAGTGTGTATTTTGATAAATCAGTTAATTATGGTTAATACAAAATTTGATAAAATGCAGTATCCTGTGCAGAAACATAGATTGAATCAGTATATATTGGTTCAAATTCTAAAGTTTTTATGTAAATATATATATACTTATTTCCTCTTACATTGATAATCTCACGAAAATAATCATCTAATGGTTCAATGGGACTGAAATTAGTTCCCCTAAATCTTAAATATCCCCCTTCAATACTATCCACATCAATAGCCTCAATCTCCAGCCATGCATAAGGATAGAGTACTATCTCAAAGCTTTCTCTGTTGCCTTTGTAGAAGAAAAACTCAGGGCTGGTAAGAGGATAGAATCCTTCTTTAGCGGCACTTCCTATGTAGAAATAATCTGCATCTTCATCGGTACCGAAGCTGTATTTCCCGTTGGCATCGGTTCTGATGGTATCAAGCCACCATTCCGTGTCGGGCTCAAGAAAGCCATTGCTGTTCCCGGCTATTATCGACAATTTAGCATCAGGTATCGGAGTGAATGTGCCATATTCAACAACCTTCCCTGTTACATAGGTCTCAGGGTGCTTGGTGCAGGAAGAAAGTAGTACTATCAAAAATGTCATTAAAAATATCTGTAGCTTTTTCATAATTGAATATTTTTTAATTACGAATTTAAAATTTTTTCTTTTAGGGTTTTTTGAATACTTCCAAGAATTCTTAATATTTCTTCTAAATCATCAATAAGTTTTATTTTTTCATCTATAAATCTGGTTTTTATCAGAAGTCTTATCCAATAATGAGTTTCCCGAGCTTCCTTGTATGCTATCGAAATTTTATGAACAAAATCCTTATTGCTCTGGCCTCCAATAGCTTCTTCCACATTCGCCCCAATAGAAGTACCACTTCTCAATATCTGTTTTGATAATACATATTCTTTCTTTTCATATACCAGATATTTATATAATTCCACAATCTTAACTGCAAAATCAAAACTCTTTTCTTGTATTATATTATTGTTTTTAATTGAGTTATATCATATCTATTCATTCGTAATTAATCATTCGTAATTCTTCATTCGTAATTCATAAATCTTCATTCGTAATTCGTAATTCGTAATTAATCATTCGTAATTCATAATTCTCCATTCGTAATTCGTAATTAACCATTCGTAATTAACCATTCGTAATTGACAATTCGTAATTAATCATTCCCAATTTAATAAATATACCAATTTGGCTTCCAATCAAATTCTCCGTCTGTTACCAAAACTGTATCCCTTCCATCCTCTGTTATCGCCCTAAATTCAAATGTTCCTTTTATTATTCGATTTGTGCTATCAATATCAATTATATTAACTTGGTTTTTATAAGTTTCGTCTGGATAATAAAATTTATATTCAGGCTTAAATATATTAAATGTTGATTTAGCAAAACTATCATTTGTAATTTCATTTTTCAAATACTTACTGATACGATTTTCTCCAACTTTAAGATTCCTGTCAATGTGTACCACCAGACTTTCTAAAGTATTTTCATTAGGATAATAATTCATTTTAATTATAAATCTTCCACTGCTTTCTATAGAATCAGGAGCCAAATAATACTCCATTGCTGAATCATCTCCATAAAACCAATCATAGCTTTCATTATGCCATTCCTTACCATTTACTTTGCATCGGAAGAAGCGGTGGTTTTCTTTAGCATCTGCGTACGGGTCTTTTTCGCAGCCGGAGAATAAAATTCCTAATAGGAAAAAAGAAATGAGTACGATAATTGATTTCATAATAATAGATTTAAAGAATTCTAAATTTATATTACAATCTTCATAAAAGTACAAATTACAAATAAGTATAAATCATATTTAGTTTTTTTTTAAACAAAAGAATGATATAAATTAATTTACAAATACTTAAAATTAAAATCCAACTTCGATATCACTACAATTTTAATTGTATCAGTACTATTTGAATCTCAAGTAATATTTCTCTTTTTTAACTCTTCAATTCTTGTTTCCAAATCAAAGAAGCTGCACCAAGTATTGCTGCTTCATTAGCTTTAACTCCGGATGGAGCAATTTTTATTTTATTTTTATATATTGGCAATAGATTTTCTTCGAAGCTCTTGTAAATTGGGTCAAAAATCATAGGTCCAGAATTTGTAATTCCTCCAAATAAAAATATTGCTTCGGGACTCAAATGGGCTACACTGTTTGTCAATGCCATGCCGAGTATCTCTCCTGTTTTATTATATGTCTCTAATGCTGACTCATCACCTGATTTAGCAAGATCATAGATAGTTTTTGGATTGATATCTTCATTTTTTTCACCGTGTTCTATTCCTTTCGAATCGAGTATTTCGAAATAAGTATCTACAATTCCTCCCGCTGAACAATATGCTTCAAGACAACCTTTTCGTCCACAGCCACACATTCTTCCTCCCGGAAATACTGTGGTATGCCCAACTTCACCAGCAAATCCATCATGCCCATATACCATCTCTCCATTTACGACCAAACCACTACCTACCCCTGTACCAAGAGTGACAACCATAAAATCTTTCATTCCTTTGGCATTGCCATATACCATCTCTCCGTAGGCAGCTGCATTGGCATCATTTGTCAATATAACCGGAAGATTTAGTTCTTCATGAAATAACTCTGCTAATGGAACAATTCCTTTCCATTTCAAGTTGGGAGCAAATTCAATAGTACCTTTGTAGTAATTTCCATTCGGAGCACCTATGCCAATTCCTATCAATTCACAATCTTTCAATGATTGTAATAGTTCTCTAATTCCATTCGAAACCACATTTACATATTCATTGATATCCGGATATGCTCCTGTTTTCACAGAAGATTCAGCAAAGCAGTATCCTTCATTATCAACTAATCCAAATACTGTATTTGTACCACCAATATCTATTCCAACTGCAAGTTTTTTCATCTTTATTTATTTTTCAGAAGTTTTTCAAATCAAAATGCTAATTTATAAAAAATAAATCTCTTTAAGTTTAATTTTTTCACTTTCCCAATTTAAAATTTCTGCAGCATCAGCACAATTAACTTTTTTTCGATAATATTCTTCTTTATCTTCTTCAATATTTTTTATAAAATTTGATATAGAATCTGCTTCATTATTATTTATAAGGTATAGGCAATCAAACTTTTGATTTATTTTTTGATACTCTTTGAAATCAGTTGAGATACAAGGAATACCTAAATGGATATAATCAAAAATTTTATTAGCAAGTGAAACCTGATAATTTATAGAATCATCCATCAATATATTGAATCCCAAAAAAGAACCTTTCAAAAGTCCCGGGATATCCTGAGGACTAACCCATCCTTTCAAATAAATCCTGTCTTCAATATGTAATTGTTTTATTATTTCATCGATTTTCTCTTCCAGTGGACCTCCACCAATAATTTGTAATTTAAAACGATTAGGTAATTTACTCAATGCATATATCATCTGTTCTATTCCTCTACCTTCATTAAGTGCTCCCACATAAGATAACAATTTGATTTCATTGTTTTCGTAACTTTTGTTTTTAAAATCTTCAAATTCTGCCATAGAAGGCACATTCCTGATTACCTTGTAAATTTTACCGGAGATTGTATTATATATATCAGCAAGACTCTCAGAAACAGTATAGTTTGAATTTATAGCCGGCAAACAACAGGACTCTATCGATTTCCATATTCCCTTTTTTATTTTTTTACCTTTTAGCTCTGGCACTTCAGAAAAATATTCGTGAGCATCAAATACAATTTTTTTATTTCTAAGGGTAGAAACAGTTTTACATGCCAATACTGTATCTATATCTGCTGAACTCACAATATCCATTTTCCTGAATAGTAAAATAAAAAACAGTCGCAAATTATATTCGGCATAGAAAAGAAATGATTTTTTAAATAATGGTTTGATCTTAGTAATTTTGAAATCTGTAGGCAATTGATCAATTTTTCTGCTTCTATCGACTCCTATAAGTTCAACTTCATGGCCAAACTCAGCAACTGCTGAACATATTCTGTTCATTCTCCTATCGGTAACAGGATCATTGGTAATACAAAAAACTATCTTAAGTTTATTAGGATTCATTTCAATAATTTTTTTTGAACTTATCACCGAATACTTCAAATTTGCCCTCTGTGATATATTTTTTCAACATTGACAGATACTTAAATCTATTGATATAACTATCGAGATAAATAAGCTCTTCAAGTTCAATTAACTCTCCAATTTCAATTTGATTATATTTCCTTTCAAAATTCGATTTTATATCCTTACTGATATTCCTCTCATATACTCCATTGCAAATATCACAACTATAGCAATTATTTTGCAGATTTTCATCAAAATATTTCAAAATATATTTTTGCCTACATTCACTCAGATCAAGGTAATTTGAAACAACATTGATATTATTTTCTATTCTTTTTCTTCGGAATTCCAATTCATTTTTACTTATTGAATTGACTTTACTTTTATTGACAATCAATTGAAGAGCAATATTTCTCCTTTCATATTCAATAATCTTCTTATTTTTTAGTGAATTTAAAATTGAAAATATCTCGTCATCAGATAAATTGAGATGATCACTTAACGATTTTTCAGTAAAACGAATATTTGAAATAGTGATGTTATTATAATTCAATATTAAAAAGTCCAATACCTCTATTTCCTTATCAGAAAATTCATTTTTCAAATTTGAATCGATAATTTTAATCACTTTAATTGTGCTTTCCCTTTCCTTCGGATTGATATTCAAATCAACAATCCCATATCTTTCCAATTCAATTATAGCATTATATGTCTTTAACTTACCAATATTATTAACAGAGGTAAAATCATCGATATCGAAAAAATCTAAAGATATTTCCATATTTTTATCGATATATTTAATCAAATTGAGCAGTGTTTGTTTCAATTCAGCATAAGTTGGGAAATTATCCAAATCCCGTGATTTCATGGAAACAATATCTCTTTCATTGTATATAATCACAGCATGGCTTTGTAGCTTATCTCTACCGGCTCTTCCTGCCTCCTGATAATATTCTTCCATACTTGTAGGCAAATCAAAATGAATAACAAAACGCACATTAGGTTTGTCTATACCCATCCCAAAAGCAGTAGTGCTCACTATAATATCAAATTCATCTCGGAGCCAATCTGTTTGAATTTGCTGTCTTTCCTTTGAAGATAGACCTGCATGATAAAATCTACTGATATAACCGGCATTATTCAGTTTCTCACTGATTTTCTCTGTACCCAATCTACTTCGCATGTATATGATGCCACTTCCTGAAAATTCATCGAGAAGTTTTAGCAATATTTTCATTTTATTTCCCGACTTTATTATACTGAAAATAATATTAGATTTCAGGAAACTACTTCTAAATAAATTGTGCGAGCCTATATCCAGATATTCTCTGATATCGTTCAATACTTGCTTATTTGCCGAAGCAGTAAATGCTGCCATTTGAATATCAGGAAATATATTTTTAATATTGTGTATCATTCTGTACTCGGGTCTGAAATCATATCCCCACTGCGAAATGCAATGTGATTCATCAACAGCCACAAAACTAATTTCTATATTCTTTAATATGTCTCTGAATTTGTCAGATTGCAATCTTTCGGGGCTGATATATAGCAACTTCAGCTCTTTGTCCAATATTCTTGAGATCACTTTATTCTGTTCCTTTTGTGACATTCCCGAATGAAGTCCTTCAGCCGGAATGCTGTGAGATTTTAATCTAAAAACCTGATCATCGATAAGTGCCAATAATGGAGAAACAACTATGCATACACCATCGAAATAAAGAGCAGGAACCTGAAAACACAAGGATTTTCCACCTCCGGTAGGCATCAGACAAATAGTATTATTCCCTTCCAAAATAGAAAGGATTATTTTTTCCTGTTCGCTATAAAATGTATCAAAACCCCAATATTGATTTAATATACCAACAGCATTGGAGATTAAAATCTTGGACATTTAACTTTTTTACTCAATTTTATTGTTTTATCACTATTAAATTTATAAACAAAATTAGTAAAAGACATGACATAATAATCCTTATTATCAGGATTTCCTCTTATGGCTCCTGTTTCTCGTGTCAATGGATTTTCAATGCCTAAATATTCAGGTGTTCTATCAGACAATTCCGCAGCCAAAGTTCCATTTGTCCTTTTTATCTCAGCATAATTAACGTAATTTGTACTGATATCATCGATATAGTCAGTAGAACACTTTCTCCACCCCAATTCAAAAGACAATGAAAACCTGCTATTGATTCTAATCTTTATCCCCGCACCCATAACCATACTCACATCGTAAAGTGAATATTTTATTTTTTCAGGATGCAATTCTGACCCCTGCCCTTCAGTTCCCAAAGGTTGAAGATAAACCCATTCACCTTTGTATAGCGTTTTGGGATTAAAATGAAAGACATTGAAGCCACCATAAAAAAAAGGACTTATGAATTTATCACTTCCCAAAACATGTAATTGAGCTACTATGCTACCTTCAATAATTGAGGATTCAAAACTTAAATTCCTTTCCTGTTGCCATTGCTGAGTTGAGTATTTATCATCGCCAGATATCTTACCATGTGCCAATGAAATTCTGGTAATCAAATACTTATTGAAATAATAATTATAGTACAATTGGAATGCAGGATGAATTGTGTTTTTAAAATCTCCTGAACTGCTTAAATCTCCATAATATTTACTCTGTCCAACACCTATCCCAAATTCTGAATTTTGCGAATATAACATATTGCTGAACAACACAATAAACACCAAACTATAAAAACGTAACATCTTTATATTATTAAAAAATTATTCAATTTATTTAATGCTTACTGTATGGAAATGCAAATATATTAAATATTTTTTTAATATAATAAATTTAAAGATATTTTAAAACTAAATCACCAGTTTTTAACTCTATAAGGATATCTGATTTTATATTTTTTTTCAACTTCATCCTGAATGATAGATTTTAAAGATTCAATATTTTCATTTGTAATTGCTGAAACCAAAACCACATTTTTCCCATAAGTGTTTTTTAAATTTTCAACATACTTATCGAATAACTCTTGTTTGATTTCAGGCTCGAGTAATTCATCATAAGTATTTTTCATAAAAACATCAATTTTATTGAAAACATAAATGATTGTTTTGTCTGATGCTTTTAATTCATTCAAAAGGTTATTGACAGTATTTATTTGATCTTCAAATTGCGGATGAGAAATATCTATCACATGTAGTAAAATATCACTTTCATTAGTTTCCGCCAATGTGGATTTGAAACTTTCTATAAGATGGTGAGGTAATTTTCTGATAAACCCTACAGTATCTGAAAGCAAAAAAGGCATGTTATTGATAACCATTTTCCTGACAGTAGTATCAAGGGTAGCAAAGAGTTTATTTTCAACAAAAACATCTGATTTAGTGAGCAATTTCATAATAGTGGACTTCCCGACATTAGTATATCCGACGAGTGCCACTCTTATCAATTCATCTCTTCTTTTTCTCTGTGTTTGTTCCTGTTTTTCTATTTTTTCAAGAGATTCCTTCAGTTTTCTAATTTTGTCTTTAATTATACGTCTGTCAGTTTCTATTTCCTGTTCTCCCGGTCCTCTCATTCCAATTCCCCCTCTTTGTCGTTCGAGGTGAGTCCACAAACCTCTAAGCCTTGGCAATAAATACTGCAATTGGGCAAGTTCAACCTGGGTTTTAGCTTCTGCTTTTTGAGCTCTTTTAGCAAAGATATCAAGGATTAGTGTACTTCGGTCTATAATTTTAAGCCCAAGGAATTGTTCCAGCAGAGAAGTTTGTTTACCTGTTAGGTCATCATCAAAAATAACCATGTCAATATCTTCCCTATAATCAATATATTCCTTAATCTCTTCCAGTTTACCTTTTCCTACAAAATATTTTGAATCGGGTTTGTCCAATTTTTGAGTAAATACTTTTACTGTTTCAGCACCTGCAGTCTCTGCTAAAAACTCCAATTCATCTGAGATATGCCTGAACAGTTTCTTCCGGAGAATTGATATTGACTCCGATAAGAACAGCTTTTTCAATATCATTATGTAATTTAAATTTCTTTTTCTTTTTCTATCATAAATTTATCCTATAAGTTTCCCTTAAACACAATATTTCAATTATTCAACCAATTCTCAGGATCGAGAACTGTTTTATTTTTCCATACTTCAAAATGAAATTCTCCATTGCCTCCCAAAATTCCAATCTCCTGACCATTTTTGACTTTATCTCCCTTTGAAATAGTCACATTTTCCATTTTTGAATATACTGTATAATAATCTCCATGTTTTATTATTGCCATCCAATTGTATCCGATATAAACATCAGACCTACTACTTCACCATCAAAAACCGCTTGCACCGATGCATTGGGTTGAGCCTGAATATCGACACCTTTGTTATTGATAAAAACTCCGGATAAAGTCGGATGCGGATGCCTGCCAAATTTTGAAATAATGATACCATGTTTTACCGGATTCAATAATCTGTGTTTCATGCTCTCAAAACTACTGGAAGGGATATAGCTATTAGTATTATCCTCTTTTGGTTGACCCAATTTATTGAAAATAATATCTTCAATACTTTTATTCAGATTTTCTCTCATTTTTTGCTGATCGCTGAGAGATTTCCTAATCCTATCTTCACTATTTTTTAAGGATTTCAACACTTCTGATTGCAAATTTACTTCAATCTGAAGATTCTCAATGTTTTTATCTTCCTCTTCTGAAAGTATATTCAAATCCTCTTTATTTTTTTCTATTTCAACTATCAATTTATTTATTTCTGATTCACTATAAGAAAGTCTAAGAGTTTATTTTTTGCGAAATAATTGAATTGTTTCAAATATCTTTTTCGATTTAAAAAATCATCCCAACTCTGAGCTGAAAAAAGATATAAAAATTTATTTTGACTTAAATTGTGTATATAATTAGCTCTGATTATTTCACTTAAGGCATTATTGATTTTCCTTTTAGTATCTACTACTGAATCAAGGGAATATTGTTTCAGAGTGACCTCCTTATTTATTGCATTTAATTGACTTTCAATGTTTTTTTGATTTCTTTTTCTATTTTCTATTTGTATTTGAATTGCATTTAGATATTCCACAGTTTTTTCTTTATCAGATTCATTCCTTTTGAGAATACCTTTTGTAAATTCAATTTTGTCAATAATCTTCAACCTTTCCTTTTCTAATTCTACTCTGGATTGGGAATAAGTCAAAATGCTTAATAACAACAATATAAAAACAGGGCTAATCTTGCTTTTTAACATAATGGTCAGGTATATCAAATTTTATTGCCTTTTTATTGTCAATTTCTACTGATTTTATAACTAAATTCAATTTTTGGGTTCCTACTGTAGTGTCTGAAAATTCAATATTTCTTTTAAAAGGAAGCCATTTTTCATTTACTAATTGAAAATCATCATTTTTTTGAGAAATGGCGGAATTTTCAGAATTACTATATTTTGCAAAAATAACAAACAATTGGTCATTTATATCATAGTCTATAATATATTTATGATTATCAGCATTTACTTTCAATATATTATCATCAATAGTGATTTTATCTATTTTTACATTATCAGTAATATTATTACCTATCAGGAAATTCTGAAATTCAACAAAATTCAATTCAATTCCATACCCTTGCAAAACTTCATTTAAATCATAAGAATAATATGCTCCATTAATCCTGTCAAGTACAAATACTGAATCAGGTCTCATCAATATCCTTGCTCCTTCAATACCGAATTTTTTTGCCACTGCCCAAATATATTCATTTGATTTCATCCTTATTTCAGTATCTAAATTCAAATCCATGCCATTAAATTCAGTTTCCGCTTCAGCTTTTATATTTGCATATTCAAAATCAAGATTATTTTTTTCAATATTTTGAATTATTGCCTTATCATCCAAACCTGAATAATTTCCAGATTTATTATTTTTTTGTGCTGTTTTACAACTTATCACCGACAATAACAAAAACAAATAGACAATATATTTTTTCATTAGGATAGATTTTAATTTTTCATGAATTCATTTACTTTTTCAATTACATTTTCATCCCATAATATTCTATAATGTCCAGTATCCTTCGTTTGAAAAATCTCAACATTTTTATTTTTTTCCTTTATTGAAATTGAATTTTTAAATGGTAGAATTTTATCATTTTTATCGTGAATTAATAGCAATTTATTGTATTTCGCATTACTTAGCAGATTTGAAATAGCAAGATCATCCATCGACCTATTAAATTTTATACTCGTCATTTCCAATAATTTTTTATAAGATTTTTCAGAAAGATCTATTTTAGAAGCAAAATCATAAAAAATATCAGATATTTTATCCGGTGTAGTAACAAATACCATTTTATTTAGCTCAATATCAGATTTCTCTAATGCAAAACTTATAGCACCGGAACCAAAAGAGTGGGTTACAGCATTTATTTTCCCATTTTCACTCAACTTTTTTACTGCAGTAACCAACAAATCTGAAACCTCAAGCATATTAGTAGATTCCACCTTACTAATACCATGTGCCGGAACATTGAAAGCAAAGACATTAAAACCATTCTCAACCAATTTTTCAGCAATTCCCGACATAGATCCAGGATTGGAATCCCATCCATGAATCATCAATACTCTTTCCCCATCATGATTGCCTTTCCTATAAAAAATAAGATCTTCGGGGGAATTTTCAATTTTATAAATTTCAGAAATCGCTAAAAAATCTTTCTCTCTTTCCCTTATTTTAAAATTATGTGGTTTTTGGAACAATTTAAAAGCACTATTAGCTGCCCACCCCGGAAAAATCACAGAAAGTATTCTGTATTTAATCCTTATCAACCTCAATATAAAACTCATAATTATAATATTATCATAATATAATTAACACTGATGATAAAAATATGTTATAAGTTTTTATTTTTTTATCAATAAATAATGCAATTAATAATTTAATTAAAAAAAAATAGTAGAAATGTGACTTTCATAAATTCCTACGTAATAATGTTGTAAGTATTCAAAATTATTAATCAAAAAAAACTAAAAAATGGCAATAAACATTTTAGATTTATTCAAAAATCAAATTTTAGGTGAGCTAACAAAATCTGCTTCAGGCATTTTAGGCGAAAGTGAACAAAACACAAAAAGTGCATTGGAAA
Organism: Saprospiraceae bacterium; assembly: GCA_041392555.1. Taxonomy (GTDB): domain Bacteria; phylum Bacteroidota; class Bacteroidia; order Chitinophagales; family Saprospiraceae; genus JADJGA01. The sequence goes on from JAWKLW010000003.1 coordinate 198,815, forward strand.
GTATAGCTCCCACAGTTTTAGGTTCTTTGGTAAGCAAAGCAGGCACTGAATCAGGAGCAAGCAGTATTATGGATTTACTAAAAGGAAATTCTTTCGACACTGATATTTTAAGCAATGTTTCTGGATTATTATCAGGTGGTGAAAGTGGATTGTCAAAAATAACAAGTTTAGGCGCTCCCGTTATTAAAATGCTATTTGGAGACAAAATTGGTTCTATTGTTGACTGGATATCTTCCAAAAACAACATTAAGTCAAGCAGTGTAACTTCACTTTTCAGCATGGCTGCTCCATTCATCATGAATCTGATAGGAAAACAAGTAAAAAGTCAAAACTTAGGTTTGAGTGGACTTATGAATTTGTTAGGTGGTCAGGGTTCTTTTGTGAAATCATTGATTCCTGCAGGCTTGTCAAGTCTTACAAATTTTAATTTTTCCAATTCATTAGGACAAGTAAATAATGAATTAAGTACAAAGAAAGAAAAAGCAGGATTCGGAAGATTCTGGCCTTGGTTACTTTTATTGTTATTATTGGCTTTATTGTGGTACTTCCTCAGAGGTTGCGACAATAACAACAAAATCAACAACAGCTTAAATACTATGGTAGATTCAGTAAAAACCACTGTAACAGATGTAGCTGATAATGTAAGCGAAGGAGTTAGCAATGCAGTCGATGGAATCAAAGGAACAGTAGATGCTGCAGGAAACTGGATTTCTGATTTAGGAAAAGAAATTTCTATAATGTTGCCAGGTAATGTTGAGTTAAAAGTAGGAGAAAATAGCATTGAAAATAAATTAGTAGAATTTATCAAAACTGGAAATCATGATGAAGAATCTCTAAAAAATACTTGGTTCACTATGGATAGATTATATTTCGAAACAGGAAAATCCACATTAACAGCAGATTCAGAAGTTCAACTTAAAAATATAGCTGCTATAATGAAAGCATATCCAAATGTAAGCATAAAATTGGGAGGTTATACAGATTCAGATGGTGATGAAGCTATGAATCAAAAACTTTCAGAGTCAAGAGCTGTTGCTGCAAAATATGAACTACAAAAACTTGGAGTTCCAGCAAACAGAATGGAAACAGAAGGTTATGGAGAACAATATCCTGTTTGTCCTGCTAATGATACTCCTGAATGTAAAGCACAAAACAGAAGAATAGATATCAGAGTAACTAAAATATAGTTACCAATATTCATAAATAGTTTTAATTAAAGGTTATATGGTTTGGGCTATTGGCATTGCTGATAGCCCTTTTTTTTATTACCAATAAGGCAAACATTTTTTGAATTATCAAATTTTGATGCTAAAATAATTACATAGATCAAAAGCCATATTTCCCGGAATGAAACTCAAGTTTCTGCATTCCTGCCTTCACATCCGGATCATTCATCAAAAGATTCCATATTAATCCCGATCTGTAATTTTCAATCATAACTATAATAGGTCCCTGATCTATGGCAAGAAATGAATTAGCAAACCACAATTCATTCAAATTGAATGCATCGATAAAGCCATATTCTTTAAATAATTTATCACCGAGAGTATAATAAAAAAATCTGAGTGCCGCCATAGATTCTTCCGGACTAAATGCCATAGAAGACAATGCAGCAGTAGGTGTGATTACTCCCAAATCATTTGTAGGGCTGTGAGCACTATACCCATCATTGGAATCACTGGCGGTAAGTCCCCAGCAAATATCACTATAACCATAATAATTTTTAGGATTAGCTTTACAATATTCATAATTAATCAAACTGTGATTGACTACCTGAGTCCAGTAATCAGCATAATTATCGCTCAATTCATGTGGGTCAATACCCAAAAAAGTATATTGTTCAAAAAATAATGGTCCGCCATAATCCGAACCAAGTGGCAAAGTATAGCCATAGAATGTATTTCCATTTTTTATAGAACCATTGGAAGCCCATCCTTGATCATATACATCTTTGTCAATAGCATAATCAGGTGAGGAAGCTGCAAGTATATATGTTATAAGTGCCTCATTCCAACCTTTTAGTTGGTGATTCATAGCCCATTCATAATCAGGAGACCAATGCCAGTATAATACCTTTTCGTCATTTTTTGTGTACCAATTCCATTCTACTGAATTCCAAATATTATTTATCATATTTCTCAAATTCACCTCATTGTCAGAACTACCATCGAAATATTGTCTAGCACTAAGGAGACCTGCCAAAAGATATGAGGTTTCTACAATATCTCCACCATCATCTTTGGTACTGAAGGGTACAACTTTTCCGGTACTTCCATTCAACCAATGTGAAAATGCACCATGAAATCTATCAGCTTTATTTTTTAAAAAATCCGTAATTTTTAGGAGCCTGTTCAGTCCTTCTTCTCTCGAAATGAAACCCCTGTCAACTCCTACTATTATGGACATAATACCGAAACCTGAACCACCGGAAGTAACAATATCACCTGAAGTATTTCTTTCTCTTGCAAGACCTGAATCAGGATGACTAAAATCCCAAAAATATTTAAAAGTTTGTCTTTGAATCAATTCCAGGAGTTCATCATCAGATATTTGGGAATATTTATCTGTAGAATCCAATTTTGTAGTAAAATTAGACTTAAATTTTGAATTTAGATAATTGCCATTTTGTGCTTTCAAAAAAGTGTCGATATATAGCAGATGATATGTCAGATAGTTTAGATTATTAATAGGTTTAATGACAATTGTACTATCATCATTTTCAAGCGAAATATCAATATCTATTAAACCATTGCCCCCATATACTTTTGGAATATCCTGAGCAGATTGGGCATCTATTTTAGTTGAAAAATCAATTTTAATTACAGGATTGAGATCGCATCCTTTTAAACTTTTGCTATTAGATTCATTTATCGAATAGTTCTCAACAATAAGTTCTGTATTATCAACATCCTTATTGCAAGAAAAAAAAAGAGTAAATAAAAGTAAACTATATATCATTTTCATTACCATATATTTAAAAAAAAGGGGAGAATCACCTCCCCTTAATTGAATCTTTAAAAGAAATTATCTTCCGGCTTTTTCTAATTCATAAAGAGAATTAATATCAGCTGAAGAAAGAGTTTTATTCCATACTCTCAATTCATCTATTTCACCTGTAAGAGATTTTTGCCAGCTATCAGGAGTTCCTTTTATAACAGAACCGAATGTTCCGATAAGAGGAGTAGTAGGAGTAAAGAAATTCAATGCTAGAGGATCTCCACCATTTCTAACTTCCCATCTTGGATCAGAGATTTTAACTCCATTCACATAAAGATAATGAGCACCTTTTGTGCTATCCCATGTCCATACTAAATGAGCCCATTCTCCTGTTCCACCTATTTTATTAGGAGCTGCAAAAGAACCAGCTTCTAAAGCTGCAGCATTAGGATTGATAGAATTAATGATATCTTGACCATTAACACCACCATCATCTTTTTTAATTTGAACATAACCTTTTACAGTTACTGAGTCATTAGTTGCAGCGCGCCAACCTGTTTCTGCCATCACATTGATATTTCCTGCCCATGCATAAGCAGTTTCGCTATCTTCTCTTGTCATTTGAAAAAACATAGAAGGAGTACTTCCATTATTCGAAATTTTTATCCACATACTTACTGTAGCATCACTCATGCTTGTCAATGCAGCAATAGAAGGATATGCAAGATAACCTTCAGCAAAACTTGCAGCTTTACCTTTTACTCCACCATCAACAAAGCTAACTCCTGTTGAAGAACTTGAAGGTGTATTTGAAATACTTTCAGTACCATTACCATCCATAGGCCAGTATGCCAATAGACTTGAAGCTCCTACTTCATCAGCATTATTGTAACCACCGATTGCTGGTAAATCTTCTTCATCATCTCCACAACTGGAAACAAATGATAGAGTAAATGCCATTACTAAAAAGTAGAGGAAAAATTTAATTGTTTTCATGTTTTAAAAAATTTAATTGTTTAAAAAAATATAATATTATGTAAATTAATAACCTGGATTTTGAGTAAGTCTGCCACCACTCTGAATTATTTCTTCTTCTGGAATAGGAAATAATTCATGAGTACCAACAATAAAGTTCTTACCATCTGCAGCCATTTTCTCATAAGCCTGACCTGTTCTTATAAGGTCAAACCATCTATCGTGTTCCATAGCCATTTCCCAATGTCTTTCATCCCAAATATTCTCCAATGTAAGAGAAGTTCTTTCTGGAAGTCCGGCTCTGGTTCTGATTTTATTTATCCATTTCAATGATTCATCAGTTTTTCCTAAATGAAAAGCAGATTCTGCATTTATCAAAAGTATATCGCTATATTTCAATAATCTAAGATTTTTGGCAGTAACAGATTTATTTCCATCCCAAGTTTCAGCTGTTCTACTCTGATAAGCCTTTAAATTATATCTGTCATTATTCCATGTTTCAGGAGCATAGAATCCATCCCAAAGGGTAGAAGGAACGAAAATAATTGTTGCTTCTCTTCTCTTATCACCTTCTTCGTATGAATTAGCCAAAGTCTCTGAAGGGGTATTAAAGCCCCAACCATAATCGGGAGTACCTCTACCACTTTGAACATCACAATATTGTTGTAAGCCATTATTCAATGTAGCCTGAACTTCAAAAATAGATTCTGTACCATTTTCTCCTATTTCTTTCCAAACATCAATATAATTTTCCATAAGATCAAAAAGACCTGAATTTATGACTTCTGAACTGTAATTATATGCTTCCTGCCAATTTTCTTCATACATATACACTTTGCTCAATAACGCTTTAGCAGCCATACTTGTTGCCCTACCCACATCATCACCTGTATAAGTAGCAGGTAATCTATTCATAGCTGATTTTAAATCTGTTTCGATCTGAGCATATACTTCTTCTTTTGATTTTCTTACATATACAGTATTATTTACTTTCTCTAGATCATTGATATCTATTTTTTCTACTACTAAAGGAACTCCACCGAAACATCTTACGAGGTCGAAGTAGAAAAATGATCTCAGAAATTCCATTTCCCCTATTAATCTATTTTTCAGTTCCTCATCAAGGCTCAATTGTTCGAGATAATATATAGCAGTATTAGCTCTATATATTCCAGTATATCTTCCATACCATACATTTGCTGCAGATGATAAATTTGTTCTAAAATCAAGTGCATCTAATAGATGCTTATCAGATCCAGTATCTCCGGGAGTAGATCCTTTATCAGCATCATCGGAAGTGATGCTGGTCATTCCTATCCATGAAAATGAATACATACTCCAATCGAGCATATGATTATATACTCCATTTACCAATTGAATGGCATTTTCAGGTTCATTGAGAAATCAACCTCAGTCTGAGCATCACTTTGGAGCTACATTCAGATCATTTTCACAAGAAAAAATAATGATTGAAATGAGTAATAAAAATATATATTTATTAAGTTTTTCATTTTTATCTATTTTAATATTTTACAAATAGCATTTTATATTTAAAATCCAAAATTCACTCCTATCAAAAATGTTTTATTTGTAGGATATGCATCCAATTCTATTCCGGCACTTCCAAGTGGTGAACCTGAAATTTCAGGAGAATATCCACTATATTTAGTTAAAACATAAGGATTCAAAGCTGTTAAATATATTCTGATATTTTGAATTTTATTGTAAAATTTAGGCAATGTATATCCTATAGTCACATTATTGATTCTCAAATAGGAACCATCTTCAATGTAATATGTAGAAGCTACAGGAACATCATTAAAAGGTTTAGGATTTATAGCATCAGCATTTGTAGAAGACCAGTAATCAGCTGTATTCAATAGCGCATATTCTACATTTTCACCTCCAAATCTCTGTGCTTTCTTACCATTATATACTTTATTTCCAGCAACACCATAAGTTTGAATCGAAAAATCAAAATTCTTATATTTTGCATCAAAATTAAGGCTAAAGTATATTTTGAAGGTAAGAACGCGATAATTCTTTCTTCTGAATAGATAAATTTACCATCCTCATCAAAACCTTCTGTTTCATAAACCCAAAAACTTCCAAAGATTCACCTACGATTACTTTTTTAGTAATCTGTCCATTTCCAAACTACCTCCTGTCAAATCTTGGAAAAATGTGTTATAAACTTTGATAATTTATTGTCATTATACGAAAAATTACCACCAACAGAGTATTGAAATCTTTTGTGTTCGCTACTTCTCCAGGTCAATGAAAGTTCAATACCTTTATTTGTAACCTTTCCAGCATTTACATATACATCACCAGGAGATAAAACACCAGGATAGCTCACTGGTAAGATAATATTATCAGTAACTCTATGATAGAGATCCAAAGTTCCGGATAATCTATAATTAAATAATTTATAATCTATACCAAAATCTATTTCTTTCATTTCTTCCTATCAAATTAGGATCAATTTGGTAAGGAATAGCAGAACCGGCATTTATCACCTGATCATAACCAAAAGGATAATTCTCTCCACTTTGGAACAATACAGTATTTACTGAAGGTGTGCCTCTTCCATTTCCTACAATTCCATATCCACCTCTAAGTTTCAAATAGTCAAAAGATTTAATTTTATCAAAAAAATCTTCATTTGACAATACCCATCCAAGTGAAACAGCAGGAAAAACTGCAAATCTGTTATCCTCCTGGAAAGTGCTGATTCCTTCTCTTCTAATCGAAGTAGATAACAGATATTTATCAGAATATTCGTATTCCAATCTACCAAAATATGCAAGATTTACCACCGGAGTTCCATGTGAATTTGAAATAGTAGAACCCGGATCTATTAAATCATTATTGGTTGAAAAATCGAGGTACCAATAATTATCCTGAAGAGGAACATTATATCTGGTTCCACCAAGATATTCCCAGTTATTGGTAGTAGATCTGGACATACCCACCACTGCTGTAACATCGTGAATACCATAAGTTTTATGAAATGTAAAGAAATTATCCCAATTCCAATTATATATATCAGTTCTGTATTGGCTCAAAGAATTTACTTTTTCCGGAGAAGTATAATCTTCTGCAGTTTCCGAAGGATTTTGATATAACCAAATTTCCTCAAGAGCTCTATAAGAATATCCTTTGTCCCATTCAAAATCTGCACCAAAACTTGTATTAAATTTCAAGCACTTCAAAATATTAACTTCAGCTCCTAAAGAACCGAAGAGTTCGAAAGTTTTTTCATGATCATCAGCATAATAAAGATCGGCAACCGGATTAGAGACGTTATTGAATTTTTCAACACCTGTCAATCCAAACACCCCATCGCTGGTAACAATAGGAATAGCATATCTTCCCAATTCATTTTTTACAGGAATTATAGGTGATTGCTTATATGCACTTGTAAAAGCAGAAAGTGGTTTAGGAGTATTTGTAGAAGAAGAAATATTTATAAATTGTGATATTTTCAATTTATTATTGAATAATTTATAATTATTTTTTGAAATAATATTGGTTCTGTCGTATTTGGTTCCATTTAAAATTCCATTTTCAATATATTTGGAAACACCAAAATTAAAATCGACATATTCACTACCTCCGGTAATATTGAAAGAATTATTGAAAACACTACCCAGACTTGTTATCTCATCGAACCAATCAGTATTGTAAGGTTGTCCTTCCTGAAGAAACAAGTCTGATCCACGAGCTACATTATTGTAAAAAGCAAATCTTCTGGAATCTGCCATTTTTACTTTCTTTTGAACAGTTTTGACACCATAATAGCTATCAAAACTTAATTTTATCTCACCTTTTTTTCCTTTTTTGGTTGTAATAAGTACTACCCCATTTGAACCTTTTTGTCCATAGATAGCTAGTGAAGAAGCATCCTTAAGAATATCTATTGTTTCTATATCATTGGCACTGAGACCATTCATACTATTAGCTTCGACTCCATCGATAACATATAATGGTTCATAACCACTCAATACCGTACCCAAACCTCTGATCAAAATAGTAGGTTGAGCTCCAGGTTCATCATTAGTAACAATATTGACACCAGCAGCCTTTCCTTGAATAGCCTGGATAGCAGATTGTGCAGGAGTTTTTACTATATCATCAGATTTCACCTGAGTTACCGAACCTGTAATAGAACCAGCCTTTTTAGTACCATAACCCACAACAACAATTTCTTCCAGAGCAGTTGCTTTATCACTCATGACTGCCTTCATATAATCTGAATCCACAGTCTTCTCCAACGTTTCGTATCCAATATAAGTAAAGGATAACTTATCTGATTTTTTAGCAGCTATTTTAAATTTACCATCAATATTTGATATGGTATTTTCATCCGTAGTCAAATTTACAATATTCACTCCGATCATAGGCTCTCCCGCATTGTCAGTAACAATACCTTCAACAAATTGAGAATAGCTTAATTTAGCAAATATTGTAAAACAAAAAATAAGTAGAAGTTTTTTCATATTGCGTTAATTTATAAATGTTCCTATTTTTTCTCAAGCCCGCTATGTCTTATATATAAATTATAAAAAAAATAATAAAATTTACATATAATATCACAAGAACTTTATTTTACAATCTGCATAATGCCACAAAATAATTTTCAAATAATATTAAATAAAAATATATTTGGCTCATTCCATCTAGTTAATCTTATTACCATTCAAATAACAACTTATCCCTGGAAAAAAAATAATCATGAAAGTAAAGAATTCATAGGAAATCCCTTGTTATACAATCATAATCATCAAATAATTATCAATTAATATATTTGATTTTATAAATATTAAATACAATCCACAGAATATATTGTAAAGTTAATTTATTATTAATAATTTTCATAATTTTTAACACTCATATTTTTTTGAATTGCTTTAAATTTTTAATATTTAATTATTTTTGCAAAAATTTTATTATGACTTCGGAAATTGACCCAAAATTATTTATTGAAATTGAGAAAAATATCAATTCTCCATTTTTTATTTATGACTTGCAACATATTAGAAATCAATTTTCTAAATTGGAAAATAGTTTTTCTATATTGAATCATAAAATTCACTATGCAATGAAGGCAAATTCCAATGTTCAGGTGTTGAAGACAATTCTGGAGTTGGGAGGTGGAATAGATGCTGCTTCTATTGGAGAGGTCAAAATAGCACTTGATTGTGGTTTCAAACCCGAAGATATTATTTATACCCCAAGTTGTGTTTCAATAGAAGAAATAGAAAATGTAATGACTGAGAATGTAATTGTTCATTTTGGAGCTATTGAGTATCTAAGAGTTTTTGGAGATCAATTAAGTGGAAAAGAAATCGGTATAAGAATAAATCCAGGAATAGAAATAGAAGGAAATCAAAAAGTAATAACTTCACATCAAAATTCCAAATTTGGTATTCCCGATATCTTTTTAGATAAAGTAATCCAACTCGAAGAAAAATATAAATTTAAGATAATAGGTTTACACATTCATTCGGGTTCTAACATCAATAATACTGACAAATTAATTGAATCGACAAAAAGTCAATTCAGTTATATTCCCCTATTTAAACACCTGAGATATATAGATATAGGAGGAGGATTGAAGGTAAAATATCATAAAAATGACAAAGAATTTGATTTGGATACTTATGCGTCATTTATTAAAAAGGAAATTGACAAAATAAATACTGACCTTGAAATCAAAATAGAACCCGGCAAATATTTAGTTGCCAATAGTGGATATCTTGTAACTAAAGCAAATATTGTAAAACAAGGGCATGTCAAAAATTTGTCGGCATAAACTCCGGATTCAACCATCTTATCAGACCAATGTATTATGAAGCATATCATGAGATTGAAAACATTAGCAATCCTAAAGGTAAGATGGAAAAATATGATATCGTGGGTCAATTATGTGAAGAAGATACTTTTGCTTACGACAGAGAAATAAATGAAGTGACAATGGGTGATATTATTTTAATAAAATCTGCAGGTGCATATAGTTACAGCATGTCAATGGAATACAATGCCAGAAGCAAACCAAAGGAAGTGATTTTAGATAGAGGTGATTACTACATAAGTGAATAAAAAAAGCAGTCAAAAAATTGACTGCTTTTTTATTAGTTCATTAATTAATGAATTATTTCAATGTTTCACTAATTGAATATAATTTATGTACATCAGGAGTAACAACAAACTCAATTCTTCTTTCATAAGCTTGAGAGTCTTTTCCTTCCATAATTTCACCAGTTGTATCCATATCAGCTCTTCCTGAAGCAGAAAGTTGTTTTGGATTAACACCTTGTTTAATCAAATATCTTAAAGCATTAAGAGATCTAGCTGAACTAAGACCCCAGTTGTCTTTGAATTTATATTTTGTTCTTGCAACAGGATCAGAATCAGTATGTCCTTCAATTAAAATATCCATACTTTGATTTTCTTTGAAGATAGGGCTCAAAACATTAAGCACTTCTTCGCCGCTTTTACTGATTTTGTCATCACCTTTTTTGTACAAAATTTTGTTAGGTAGTGAAATATACAATTTGTCATATTTCTGAATAATTTTCAAATCCGGATTATCAATACCTTTAAAAGCTTCTTTAATATCAGCTTCCAATTTTGTCAATGCTTTTGCTTTCTCTTCAGAAAGGTTTTTGTATTTCAACATTTCTGAATTACTTGTAGAAAGTTCTGAATTCAAATTAGAAATTTTACCATTCAAATCAGATTCTTTTTCACTAAAATTCTTTTTTAAATCTGTTAATTGTTTTTCATAACTTTGTGTCAATGATTCTTTTTCAGACAATAGGTTCTTATATTTTTTTGAAGATACACAAGATGTCATCAATAGAGAACCCGCAACTATGAAAATCAAGGATTTTAATACTAGTTTCATATTTAAAGTTTTTTTTGGTTATCAATATTAATTAGTTGGCGAAATTAATCATTCTATTGCTTATTCTAAAACTTTTACAAGATATTTTTTTATTTAAATTATTTCTAGATTAAATCAAATATCGACATTTTTGTAATACATTAAAATATTTTTCATATTTTCACGACTTATTTATTAAAAGTTATATACGATGAATCATAAAATAATAATAGAACCTTTTAGGATAAAAACTATTGAAAAAATTAAGATGACCACTGAGGAAGAAAGGGTTGAATTGATAAAAAATGCTTTTTATAATCCATTTCTTTTAAAAGCTGAAGATGTAATTATAGACCTTCTAACCGATAGTGGCACCTCTGCAATGAGTGCTGATCAGTGGGCAGGAATATTAAAAGGTGATGAAAGTTATGCCGGTGCTCAAAGCTGGTACAAAATGAAAGATACCATACAAGACCTCACCGGCTATGAATTTATAATCCCTACTCATCAGGGTAGAGCTGCAGAACATTTGCTATATGGAAATTTAGGAGGCGAAGGTAAAATTTTTATCAGTAATACACATTTTGATACTACAAGAGCCAATATAGAATATTCCGGTGCAACTGCTATAGATATTCCGATTCCCGAAGCACTGATTCCTGAATTTGACCACCCTTTCAAAGGCAATATGGACACAGAAAAACTGAAGGAATTGATAAAAGAAAATGGTAAAGAAAATATAGCTGCTGTTATTATCACTGTTACAAATAATTCCGGTGGAGGACAACCGGTAAGTTTACAAAATGTAAAAGATATATCAGCTATATGCAAAGAAAATGGAATATTGTTTGTGATAGATTCATGTAGAATAGCTGAAAATGCATATTTTGTTAAACATAGAGAGAGCCAATGCAAAGATATGACTTACAAAGAAATAGCTCAAACTATGTTTTCTTATGCCGATGGTACAGTGATGAGTGCTAAAAAAGATGCTCTTGTGAATATGGGTGGATTTCTTGCTCTAAAAGAAGATTTTCTGTATAATAAATTATTGACAACATTGATAATTACTGAGGGTTTTGCCACTTATGGAGGATTATCAGGAAGAGATATGGAAGCAATAGCTATCGGATTGAAAGAAGTTTTTGAAGACGATTACTTAAATTACAGAATCAGGAGCACAACTTATCTCGGAGAAAAATTACAAAAACTCGGAGTTTCAGTAATATCACCTATTGGAGGTCATGCAGTTTATATCGATGCCAAAGCATTTTATCCCAATATTCCAGTACATCAATTTCCAGGGCAGGCATTAGTAATAGAATTATATAAATTAGGAGGAATTAGAGCTGTTGAAATTGGTTCTGTCATGTTCGGTACAAAAGATAAAAACGGTAATTTCCTACCTGCAAAGATGGAATTGGTAAGACTAGCAATTCCAAGAAGGGTTTATACTCAAAGTCATATTGACTATGTTATCGAGGTATTTGAAGAATTAATAAAAATAAAAGATAAAGCAAAAGGACTAAAAATAACTTATGAACCTGAGTTTTTAAGGCATTTTACTGCAAAATTTCAACCTGTGGATTGATAAATTCCAAATGAATTAATTAAATTATTTGCCTTAATGCCTATAAATAATTCTACCAAAGAAATATTGGATTTTTACTATAACAAGTATAATAATCCTGATTTTATCATTGATGACCCTATATCCATTCCCCATAGGTTTTCGAAAAAACAGGATATAGAGATAGCAGGATTTCTGACTTCAGTGATAGCATGGGGACGGAGATCGATGATAATAAAAAATGCAAACAGAATAATAGAACTCATGGATGATTCTCCTTATGATTTTATTATGAACCACATGGAGCATGAGAGATTAAAATTTACTGATTTCAAACATAGGACATTTCAACCTGTGGATGCATTATATTTCATAGAGTTTCTCCAATACTATTACAAGGATCATGATTCTCTCGAGGAAGCATTCACGGTAGGTCAGAATCCTGAAAATATAAATATCAGGACTTCACTTGAAAATTTTCACGATTACTTTTTCGACAATGAAAACTCCTTGCAACGAACGAAAAAACATATTCCTACACCCAAAAGAAAATCTACCTGCAAACGAATAAATATGTTCCTGAGATGGATGGTACGAAATGATGACAAGGGAGTAGATTTTGGTATTTGGAATAAAATAAAACCTGCTGATTTAATGATTCCCATCGATGTTCATGTGGAAAGAATTGGCAAGATGCTTGGACTTTTGGAAAGGAAACAAAGAGACTGGCAAGCAGTGGAAGAATTGACTGATAATCTCAGATTATATGATCCTGAAGATCCTGTGAAATATGATTTTGCATTGTTTGGTTACGGAGTTATGGAATCTAAAGAAAACCAACATCCGTAATTTTTTCTTCCCAAATTTATTTTTCCCAGCTGGCGGTTATCAAACTTCCTACAGACTCATCATTCCTGATATCGAGATATGCGTAAATATTTTCTTTCATTTCAGCGACATGAGAAATTAATCCTACAACTCTATTTTCTTGTCTCAATGAACTTATAGCTTCAAAAACTAGGTTCAATGATTGTTCATCCTGAGTACCAAAACCCTCATCGAGGAAGAAAAAATTCTGCTTGTTTTTATTTTGAGACTGTACAATTCCAGCCAATGCAAGAGCCAATGACAAAGATGCCTGAAACAATTGCCCACCGGACAATGATTTTATATTTCTCTTTTTACCATCATTTAAATAATCTATTATCTCAAAAGAATTATTAGCATTCAATTGAAGGCTTAATCTGCCCCTGGTAAGTTTATTGAATCGTGAATTGGCATAATTTACAAGTTCTCTAAGTTTTATTTTTGACACAAAATTCACAAATCCATTTCCTTTGAACATAGAAAGCAGTGTTTTGATATCTGAAATCCTAAGTTCCAATTTATTAATTTCTTTGGTAAGTCTTTTCTTTGTGATGATTTTTTCTTCCCAATCTTTAATCTCATTCGACAATGCTCCAATTTTCATTTGGATATCATCAAGTGAGGTATTCAAATTTTCTATTTTTTCTTTTAAAACATAGTAATTTTTTTCATCAAAAACTCTGGCACCAATTTTTATTTTTAGCTTTTCAATCTGATTTGTAGCATTATAGAAATTTAATTCGTACTCTTTAATCGTTTTTTCAGAATTTTCAATATCAATATCCTGAGAAAGGATCTTTTTTACTTCATCTTCATTTGCAAATCCGAATTTTATCAATTTTATCTCTATTTCCTTTGAATTATCATTGATATCCAACTTATATTCTTCAATCTTTTTGAGAACAGAATCCAATTTGATTTGATTGAGAGTAATCTGTTTTTCCTTTTCCTTGATATCTTTTTCCAGAGTATTGTGATTTTTTATCAAATCATCGATAAAAAGTAATTTATTTTTCAAATATTCCTCTACAAAGAAATTATCCTTAGTTACAAAGTCCTCATATTTCAGAACAGACAACTGACTCAACAATAGATTTTTTTCCGCAATATTAGTTTTAAAATGCAAATTCAAATCAAGATTTTCCTGTTTCAATACATCGAAACTTTTCGATAATGATTCTTTGAGCGTGGAAGTTTTTTCTTCTTCAGATTTGAAAGTTTTAATCTGTTTTGAAATCAAATCTGCTTTACTCAATTCCACATCCACAGATTCAGGATTATGGCTATCGAAATCATCCCATTTAAACAGGTCATTATGTTTGATTAATTGATTTTTCTTTTCAAGTAATTTATTTTCAATCTCAGAAATATTGCTTTGTTCATTTGTCAATCTCGAATTTAAACCCTGTAATACTTCAACACAGCTATTGATTTCATCTACCAGCCTTTCACCATTTACAATTCTGCCATTCAATTTTTCTAATTGCAGATTTACATTTTCTATTTTTAGCGGATCAGGATGAGACAATGCACCACAAACCGGACAAGGCATACCATCTTCGAGTGATTCAGAAAATTCTTTTAATTTGAATTTCAAATTTAAAGATTCTCTTTCACTTATCAGTTTTTTAACATTTTTCTGATACCAATCATTTTTATATTTTAAATCACTTATAAGTTCAACAATATTTAATGAAAAATCTAAATTCAAATCACTCATAGATTTATTGCAAGATATATTTACTTTTTCTCTTTCAATCTGGACTATTTTATCTTTCCTTTGTTTCAAATTACTTTCCAACTCTCCAATACTATCTTTTATCTGTTGCTTTATTAAAAACCATTCTTTGATTTTTGATAGCAATTTTAAATCAGGAAGATTTTTTTCAAGAGTTTTAATATTTGATTTTATATCATCCAATTTAGAATTTATGGTATTAAATTTATTTTCGGCTTCAGTCTTGAACTCGATATTTTTATCCAATTTATATTGAATTTCGGATATACTTTTATCCAATTTTAATATTCCCAATATCTTTTTTAAATCATCAGTTTCATCTTTTTGTACTTCAATATTTTTATAATCTTTTTCAATTTCTACAAATTTAGAATTTAATTCCTTATGGATAATTTGGAGTTTGGACAATTCAGTGCTGAAAATTGATTGTTGTTTTTCATCAGCTATGAGTTTAGCATTTAAACTATTTTTATTATCAATTAAAGATTTGAAATTATAGAGGCATGTTTTATATTTATTTAAATCCTCAGTCAATTTATCAATATCATTTTTTTTCGATTTCAGGTTTTCGAACATATTTTTAGCCTCATTAATTTCATCATGAAGAATTTTCAGATTATTCATTTCCTGAAATTCCATGGATGCCGTATTGAGTTCTTTTTCCTTGATTTCTCTTGACTCCAGATTAATTGTTAAATCAGATTTTTTTGTTTCAATTGTTCAACATCAAACAGAATAAGGCTCTCTAATTGACCATTGAGATTAGCTAATTTCTGGGAAGATTCTATTTCTAATTCACGTGTTTTGGCATAAAGATCAAATTTATTGAGATTAAATATTTCTTTTAGCATTTTAGTCCTATCAGAATCACCCAATTGTATGAATTCCATAAATTTATTTTGAGGGATAATAATAGTCCTTTTGAAGTTGTCATAATTGAGTCCTAAAAGTTCCTCAGCATCCAGTTTTTCATTTGGAAACCATTCAATTCCAACTTTTTCATATTTCAATTTTTCAAATGAAACATCTTCGAAGTTTTTTGAATTTCTCTTACCTTTAACAACAAATCTGTAATGACTCTCATTTTGAGTTTTGAATTCAAAATCAATGAGTAAAGTATCGGACCTAAGATTCATCATATTGTAGGATATGCCATCATTTCTGCCTAATCTTTCTGTTTTCCCGTACAGTGCATACGATATAGCCTCAGGAATTGTGGATTTTCCACTACCTACTTCTCCGAAAATACCAAAAATCTGATTATCAATTAAATTCTGAAAATCAATCACTTGAGATTTTTGATAGGAATTAATTCCTTGCAAGGTAAGTTTAACTGGAAGCATGGGTGAAATACTTTACAAATATGAAAAAAATATTAATCAACTACAATATTAATAAATCATATGCAATAATCTATAACTTTTAGTAAAACTAAATGTATTCTTAACTTAGAATAATAAATTGAGATTGATAAATAATCATTTATATAAAAATAAATTCCAAATCCATATAATACATTTTCATTATTCTATATGGATTTGGATTTACAATAAAAGGTTAAAGATTTCCAATTTACAAAATCTCTTTATAATAACTTTTACTTGAAGAATTCTTCATAACCGGAAGAAGCACCATCCTGAGTTTTGTTTTCTACTTTCTCTTTATCAAAAATGCTATCGAGGGACAATTCATCCTTTTTAGCTTTTGGAGATTCAAGCATAAGCAATGTACTTTTCTTTTCAAAATTTTCCAGCATTTCCAATCCTTTTTCTTCAAAATGGGCATTCTCAAGATCTATAGACTCCATAAAGCTTGAAGATAATTCCATCATTCTTTCCATTTCTCCTACTTTATCAGCTATATCATCAGCGATGTATTCCACTGCTTGATCGAACATAACTCGTTTATCTTTATCTCCTCTCAGCACATTCATAGCAGATTTCATGGCAGAATGAGATGTTCTGATTGCCTTTCTTTCTTCCTCTTTCACTTTTACCTGATCTTTGGTATCTTCGAGTAGAATTTCAGAATTATCATACATCTTTTTCAATAATCTTTTTAAGATATCCATTTTTTTCAACAAGGTGCTGTATTTTTCATTTACATCCTGGAGTCTGGCAGCTTTTCTCGAAGTAAGCAACATTTGTTTTTCATCTCCCAGCTCTTTGGCTTTTCTTGCCATAGCAAGATTTTTTTGGATTTCCTCATCATTTTTTTGATACAAAGTAGTTATTTTCCTGATTTGTCCCATCAGATTACTAATTTGATTATCGAGGTTTGAAATATTTTTTTCCATATCATCGATATAATTTTTCAGAATACCGATGGGGTCTATAGTAACAAAAATACTTGTGATTTTTCTCATTGCACTTTGATACACATAACTGAGAAAATTTCTCATTTTAGGATCAATAGCAATATATAATAATACACCCAAAGCCAAAATTGTCACTGCAAGTCCCAAGATATTGCCCATGAAAGCTGTGATGGCAGCAAGATTATTCACTAACAAATAGCCTCCTCCTACTATAAGTGAAAAAAGAATAATAGCACCTAAAATTCCTTCTGGTCTGTTCCAAAATGATTTTGGTTTTTTATTTGGTAAGTTATTGTCTATCATTTGAATTTGCTTTTAAATAAATTAAATAATTTTTTCAATTTTATCTTTATCAGTATTAATAGTATCTTCCAAGTGAGTAATTACTTTAAGAAAATCATTTTTTGTAGATTCTATTTTAGATTTAATTTCCTCTATTTCGGCATCGACATTTTGAAGTTTTACAGTTCCCTGTTTTATTGCCTCCTGATATTCTTCTATTTTCTGTTGTAGTTTTTTAAGATTTTCTTTTAGAGTTTCTGATTCACTAAGTTTTTTATTTATCGAATTATCCAGAGTTTTCTGAAGTGCCTCTGAAAAATTTCTTTTTTCCTTATTCACAACTCCAATATAATGATCAATAGTCTTAATGATAAATTCCTTAGTAATCCCCAGAGTCTGAGCAGTAGTGAAAGTAGATTTTATGCTTGTTCTCTCATCCATATCGAGATTCTCCAGATTTTGGACTGAAGCTTTGAATTTCAAATAATCGAACTCATCTATGTGAGCATCGGTAATAGCTTTGAGCAGTGCATTTACGCTTTTTTCATCATAAGAATTGTCAAATGAAAATACCTCTTTTAAGTCTATCTGCATAATTTCCCTTTTATTTTTTATCTAATATTAACACTTTGACTGAGCACAATAGTGTTTTCAGCTACAAAGTAAATCAATAATTTAATAATTTCAAACACTAATAAATAAATTAATATCTAAAATGCATATCATCCGATAAATAAATTAAAAAATTCCATTAACTGAATTTAAAATAAAAATCACTTAATTCTCAACAAACCAGCCTTTGCTTTCTGATGCAAACTCGATTTATATTCACTTGGGGAAATATCCAAACACAAGTTATAGTATTTTTTAGCATTTTTTTTGTCTGACATATTTTCAAATATTATTCCTGATTGCAAAGCAGAATTACAAGCAAAATACGAATCATATTTTTTATTGGTATCGATTGTGATTTTAAACCTTCTGAGTGCTTCAGAATTTTTATTCATCATCTGCATTATCCTTCCCATACGGTAATTGTATTCTAGGAAATCCTTACTGTCGTCCTGGATAAATTCTTTCTTATTCAATTCCAGCAAATTATAAGCCTTTAAATAATATGCTCCATCAAAAAGCAATCGTGATTTCAATAAAACAATATTAGGTAAAGATTTATTTTTTGCTTCTATCAATGCAGATTTATCCTCATCTACAAGTGAATGACCGGAATCAATAGTTTTGGCAATATATTTTTTATACAATGAAATATTATTGTCGATAACCAGTTCATGCCATGCAAGTTTCAAATAGGCATCTTTAATATAATTTACACCATTGAAATTATTGATAAACATCTTAAGATATAGGTCAGAATCCGCATCCAATCTGTTCAATTTGCTTCTGCCTAACATATAATCCAGATAATAGAATTGAAGTCTGTCTTTAGAATTTGGTCTGTGCAATAAAATCTCTATTGCTTCATCATTTCTACCGGTTTTGCTCGCGATATTAGATTTTACAAAACAAGCAAGAGGACTATTTTTAATATCGAGATCAGCTTTGGAAATAAGATCCCAGGCTTTTACCTGATTATTTTCAAGGAATAAGGCTATAAATGAAGCTATTGCATAAGATTCATCGCGAAACATACAATTATCCTTTTCACATTTCAATATTGTCTCTGCTATCTCTTTCGATCCCATTTTTATAGAGCCATTCATTCCACCTAAAAAACTTAAAAGTGACTTGTAAGAATCCGGTAAAGTACCTACCATAGCATGAATTGCACTTAAACTTTTTTTATTGAGATAAAAATCGGGAAATAGTTTTTCATTTTCTGTAAGAAGGTCATAAGCATTTTTAATTTCTCCCACTGCAGTGAAATACTCCTCAAACTTTAACCTTACAAGTGCCCACTGTAATTTTATTTCTGCTTGTGAAAATCTATAGTATGGTGAATTTTTATTTCCTGACTCAATTTTCTTTAACCTTTTTTTACTATTTTCCTCAAGTTTTAAATACTCATTATAATTTTCATTGATAAAAATACGATAGAAATCAATATAGTTTTCAATATGATAAATCATCATATTCTCAGGTTCCGTCTTTTTAAGTTCATCGAGAATAGCTTGGGCTTTATTGAGTCTTAGATTGGTAATTTCCGTATAAGACCGTTTGATTCCTTCTGAGATATAAAAAGTATTCTGAGCATTAGCAAATACCAGAGAATTAAAAAAGAAAAAGAATATTGAAAAAAACAATATTCTTCTTGATATCTTTAAAAATGATATTTTCACAAAAAACTATAATTAATCAAATTCAAGAGTTCTTTTAATTTTTCTACGTGGAAATTCCTCAATATCAGAAACTCTTTCCTTTTTATCCACTTGGGTTGCAAGATCATCAGCTATCAAAACCCTACCACAATTTTCGCATGCAATAATATCTTTTTTCTGTGATATTTCAATTTGCAATTGAGGTGGAACTGCATTATAACATCCTCCACAAGCATTTCTATTGACTGTGACAATAGCAAGTCCATTGCTATATCTACTTCTCAATGCATCAAAAGCCTTAAGTAATCTTTCATCAACCAATTTACTGGTTCTGCCAATTTTCCTGTTCAATGACTCTACTTTCTTTTCAGTTTTCTGAATAATATCTTCCAACTCTTCCTTTTTCTTTTCAAGATGATTTTTTTTATCTGCGATGATATCATCTATACCTTCGAGCATTTCCTTAACCTTAACATTTTTTTCTTCGGTCTCTCTGATTTTCTTTTCACTGAGTTTAACTTCCAAAGACTGATAATCTATTTCCTTTGTAAGTGCTTCATATTCCCTGTTATTTTTAACATTATCTAGTTGAACCTTATATTTTTCCATAAGTTTATTAGATTCAACAATATTGTTATTATAATTTTGAATTTCATCTTCCTGATCAGCCAATTGATTGAGATATTTTGCTTTTCTTTTCTCCATTCCTTCGATATCATCTTCCATATCTCTTACTTCCATCGGAAGTTCACCTTGTAACTTAATAATCTCATCCAGTTGTGTTGTTACATACTGAAGTTGATATAAGTTTAACAATTTTTCTTCTACTGTTTGTACCGGATTGTTAGCCATAATTTTATAAATAATTTATTGGGTTTGTTATTATTGATGTCAAATGGAGCGCAAAGTTAGTAAAATTATTTTTTAATTTATCAAAAATTAAATTAATAGTGTATATTTCACTTTCATAATGACCTATATCTGCCAGTATGATTTTTCCATTAGCATCAAAAAAATCATGATATTTAAAATCAGCACTGATAAAAATATCAGATTCTGATTGTATCGCTTCGTTGATTAAAAAACTTCCTGAACCACCGCAAATTGCTACTCTATTGATTTCCTTATCTAATAAAGATGTATATTTTATGGATTTCAGCCCAAGAATCTCCTTCATATATATCAGGAAATCCATTTCGGAATAAGGTTTGATAGTGTTTGCAATCACTCCAGCTCCGAATTCTTTCTTATCGATTCCCATCGGTTTTAGCACTTCCACCAATTCCAAATTCAACCTTCTAGCTAGTTGTGCGCTAACACCTTCCAAAAAAACATTATCAAGATTGGTATGAATAGCATAAACAGCAATATCATTTTTAATAGCTTTTGCCACTGTCCTGCCTACATAATTATCAATGACTATTCTTTTTAATCCTTTGAAAATAAGTGGATGATGAGCAATGATCAGATTACATTTTTGCTCTATACATTCATCAACAACATCCTCTGTGACATCAAGAGATATCAGCGCTCCACTGCATTCTGCATATTTGTCACCTATGAGTAAACCACTATTGTCATAGGATTCCTGAAGACCCAAAGGTGCTAATTGTTCTAAATAATCTGTTATCTCTTTAATTTTCACTTCGTAAAAATAATAATGCTTTAATTTTGGTTCAATACTTTATTAACAATATTGGTAGTGGAATGTCCATCTAAGAAATTTAATGATTTTACAGTTCCACCATTTTCTATAACGACATTTGCCCCAACAATATTTTCTATCTCCCAATCTCCTCCCTTTACTAATACATCGGGGACTATTTTTGTAATCAAATCAAGGGGAGTATCCTCATCAAAAATAACCACCATATCTATTTCTCCCATAAATGCCAAAATATCTGCTCTGCAATCCTCTCCTTTTATAGGTCTGTTTTCACCTTTCAGTCGCCTTACCGATTCGTCACTATTGAGCCCAATAACCAATTTATCTCCATTTTTTTTAGCTTCATTGAGGTACATAATATGCCCGGAATGCAGCAAATCAAAACAACCATTGGTGAATACAATTTTATTTTTTTCACGCTTCCAGTCATCAATAATGGTTAAATAATCCTGGAAATTACCCTCTTTAAATATTTTGTTTTTGTAGTTCATTTTCCAAATCTTTTGGTTTCATATTCAATGATATCAATGCTATAATTCCAAATAGTATATTTCCAAAAATCTGAACAGTGAAAAATATGATATTTGCAAAAGAAAATCCATCACTACCATTTACACCATATAATTTCAATGCTTCTATGACGAGGAAATGATATGTTCCCATACCACCTGGTGAAGGTATAACTATACCCATACTTCCGAAGGTGAAAACTGTCAGGGCTGCATCAAAACCTAATTTAGCTGTTGGTGCAAAAGCCATAAACCCAACATAATTCATCATAAAATACATTACCCATATAAATATAGAATGGAAAATAAATATACCCGGATTTTTTATAGACTTAATACTCTTTAATCCTTCCAATAATTCTGTGATGAAATTATAAATTTTGGCTCCGATTCTTGTAGTTCTGAATTTCTTACTGGTAAAAATATAAACTATCACAGCAAAAAATACTGCTATTATTATCCATACAAATGGATTAGAAATCAGATTATTGATTTTAGAAGAAATATTATTGTTCTCTTTTAAAAATTGTATCAATTTCCCTGAAGAAACAATAATAGTTATTACAAACACTATTCCCAAACTTATCACATCCAGCAATCTATCCAAGATAATAGTACCCATCACTTTACTAAAATTGAGATTTTCTTTCTTAGAAATAGCAATAGCACGCGCAAATTCTCCTGCCCTGGGAATCCCGAGATTTACAAAATACCCCAGAACTACAGAATGAAATGCAGTAAAAAAATGAGTTTTCATACCAATCGATTTCATCATCATCTGCCATCGCATAGCTCTTGACACATTGCTAAGCATAAAAACCAATATCACAAGAAATAAGATAAAAATATTGGAATTTAGAAAATCAGAATATACCTTCCCTATCAGATTGCAATCTGCACCTGCTATTCCCTTTTGGATACAATCTTCATGATACGCTATATTTTGTTTATAGTAAACATATCCTAAAATTGCAATTCCGGTACCAAAAAATATTATAATCTTTAGAATATTCTTAAAGAAGGCTTTTTTCATCTATTTTTTTTATTGAATTATGCTTGTCAACATGAACAGTTACCGGAATAAAACTCTTGGCTTCTTCAGATTCTAACCAAGCATAAGAAATAATTATCACCACATCGCCAATTTCTGCTCTTCTAGCTGCTGCTCCATTAAGACATATAGTACCACTACCTTTGGCTCCTTTAATAACATAAGTCTCTATTCTTTCACCATTATTATTATTGACTATCTGCACTCTTTCTCCAGCTATGATATTGGAAGCCAACATCAATTCTTCATCAATTGTGACACTTCCTTCATAGTTCAGATTCGCATCGGTAACTGTAGCTTTATGTATTTTTGATTTTCTGATTTGTATAAACATATAGAGAAATAAATTTAAAATGGCAAAATTATGATTTTCAGTTTAATTGTTTATGTAATTAAACAAAAATAAATTCTATTGATCAATATAATAGTATATTTTTTAAAACGTTCCTTTCAAAAAATAAATATGTACAAAGTAATTTTTTATATTTCTATATTTATCATTTCTCTAATTTCAATAAAATCATCTGCTCAAAATGATGATGTTAAATATGGAAAAACTGTATTCAATGGAAAAATATACAATACTATGATTATGGGCAATGATACTATAATCGTTGCAAACCTCGATACTGTAAGCATAAGTTCCATGAGAAGCTTTACTTCTGATGAATTAAAATTGTACAGAAAATATAAATATTATGCTGCTAAAGCTTATCCCTATGCCAAGGATGCAATCAATATTCTGAATACTATCGAGGAAAGGACAAAGGATATGAAACCCAAACAAAGAAAAAAATATATTGACAAAACATATAAGCAATTAGAAGCAAATTTCAAAATACAATTAAAAGGATTGTCAAAAACACAGGGAAAAATCATGATCAAAATGATAGAAAAAGAAACAGGAGAACCATTCTATGACCTTGTAAAAAGAATGAGAAATGGTTTCGTAGCTTTCTATTGGAATCAGTTTGGGAAATTTTATGATTATGACCTGAAGGAAGGCTACATTCGAGGCAATGACAAAGTATTGGACACTGTTCTTCAGGATTTTAAATTCGATAATATCGATTCATCAACACTGAATGCAAAATTATTGGATAAATAATTATTTTTCATTTTATTTTAACTATATTCGCACTTCACAATAATATATTAAAAGCAAAATTGAAAAACACTATTTAACAACAAACTAATCTGAATCATGAAAAATATAAATGGGGAATTGATATTAGATAAAAATCACAATGTACAAGGTAAAGTTGGCTGGAAAAGTCCTTCAAATATAGCTTTGGTAAAATATTGGGGGAAATATAAAAATCAAATCCCTATCAATCCTTCGATTAGTTTCACTCTAAGTCAGGCATATACACAAACTATAATAGAATACAGTTCGAAAAAAAAAGATGATAATAAAATTTCCTTTGATTTTTATTTTGAAGGAAAGCAAAAACCTGAATTTGCCAGGAGAATAACTTCATATTTAAATTCACTGTTGGAGATTTTTCCTTTCCTTACACAATTGCATTTTGAGATATTCAGCGACAATTCATTTCCACATTCTTCAGGTATTGCTTCCTCTGCTTCCAGTATGAGTAGCCTGGCATTGTGCTTGAATTCAATAGAAAGAAATCTTTTTGAAGTTAATCTCGATTATGATCACTTCACAAAAAGATCATCATATGTTGCAAGATTGGGAAGTGGTAGTGCATGCCGATCAATATTTCCTAAAATAGCTCTGTGGGGAAAAATGGAAGAAATACCCGAAAGTAGTGATGAATATGGAATTCCATTACAACATATTCTGCATCCAAATTTTCAAAACTATCATGATGATATTCTGATTGTAAGCAAAAAAGCTAAAAGTATCTCTTCTAGTGATGGACATAAAATCATGAGCCAACACCAATTCAAAGATGGAAGAATAAAACAGGTAAATAAAAGACTCTATTTTTTACTTCGCGCATTACAATCCGGGGATTATGAAAAATTTGGAGAAATACTTGAAAATGAAGCTCTGACTCTGCACAGCATGATGCTCAGCTCAGAACCAGCTTATATTTTATTAGAACCCAATACCCTGAAAATAATTCAAATGGTAGAGAGTTTTAGAAACTCCACCAAATTACCTGTGTATTTCAGTCTGGATGCGGGACCAAATGTACATCTTCTGTATCCTGGTGAAATAGCCGATAAAGTACAGGATTTCATCAATAATGATCTTGTAAAATATTGCAAGGACGGTGATTATATCAAAGATTATCTAGGTACCGGACCAAAAGAAATAGATTTTGTATAAAATTATTTGATTTACAGTAATATCAATCTCTTTATATCAATTTAATACTTAGGGGTAATATTAAATAAAGAAATAAAATTAATATAGGAAAATGGATAAATCCATTTATTACCTATTACCTATTTTACTCCCACTTTCCAACCTGCTATGTCTCCTGCTAAATCCAAAATATATTGCAAAACCGATTTAGCAACCATGTTAAAAACCAAAGCCAGTTAGTTATTCCCAATTGCGATGTAAGATACATATTTGTAATCAATCAGGACTGGAATCAATGAAAAATCATTTTTGATCAGTATAATAACTCAGCCTATTGTAATTATCAGAATAATATTAGTGGTATTTGATGTTTGAAAATATCCCAATTTGCAATATCCATTTTATTGAACCAAGACAATGTTTCATTTCTGTAGAAGATAAAAGCAATATTAAAGTAATAATCCACAATATGGGAAGATATCTCACTATTGCCTGAAAAGAATGGTACTCTGAAACTCCCGTGTGTATCTTTGTCTCTATCAAGTATCAGCTCCTCCACTCACCAAGATAAATGCAAAAGAGTCCCTATACTTGTCAGATCTGTCACTTCAGTAAGATTCATAAATAAAGCTCAGAGTATTGCTACCAAAACCCCAGCCCTTTGTGTTGCAAGCAAGGAGTTCTGTATTTTTTATGAATTCAGGGAAAAAATACCTGGCAATAATCCATCTCTGCTCATTGCCATCCATATACGAGGTTGCCCCACCTGAAATACTAACAATACTGATGCCATAGCAATCACCGCACCTAATGCTATCAGACCTGACAATTTGTCCATGTGTACTACCTTAAAGGCGTAAGCAAGAAGGTCCTCCTACACCCAAATCTTTATAGTAAACCATACCTGTCCCGACTTGTACCCCTTGACAAAAAAGATAAAAAAAGTGAGTTGATAAACAGATATTTATAGTAAAAAAAGTGTAAATTTGTCGCACTAAGCAGATTTATGCTATATATAAAGTCGTTAAAACAGGATCAGGATCTAGAGCAGTACAGGTAGTATATTTATATCAATAGAAAGCGAATAATATATAAACATATTGGTTAATAAAACAGATGAACAGATTGAGCAACTAAAAATATTAGCTGGGATCTTATTGATAATCATAGTGACTCCCCCATTACCAATAATAGAGCCCGTAAAGTTTGACAATTTACTTTATATGGATCAATGTGATTTTTAGGGGTATATTACTCGTTATTTTACGAAGTAATTACAAAATTGATAATCAATTTGGATTAGAAAAAATAAAAAAAGAATAAACTTCTATTAGATTTGGTTATCATAAGGATATTTGAACCTGCATCAAAATTGCGTTCATTGAGGCTTTTAAACATATTTTGGTATTAAACATCAAAGGCATTATAAATCTACATCAAAGTGGGCAGTATTAAAATCAAAAACAAACAGCAATTGTTGATTTTGCCAGGCAAAATTATGGATTCAAATATGATTTATTATTTTATGATGTTACAACTTTGTATTTGGCTGTTGAAGAAGATGAATTACGAAAAAACGGTTTCAGGACAATAAATCACAACAGCCGCAGATTTTTAATTGGCTTAATGGTGGTGAAGAAGGTTTTCCTATAAGCTATGAAATATTCAAAGGAATACATTTGAAGCGTCACACGATAATACCCTGTTGTACAAAAATTTATTGATAAATATAATGTCAAGGACTTCATAGTCGTTGCCGATGCTGCAATGATTAGTTCTAAAAATATTGAGCTTTTATTACAAAGCAACATAAATTATATTATGGAGCAAGATTAGCAAATATCTCTGAAAAAATATTAAATACCATTGATCAAAAAATCATTCGCGAGAATGGTAAAAGTATCAGGATTAAAACAAACAATGGATTTTTGATATGCAGTTACTCATCAGTAAGGTATAGAAAAGATAAATATGAAATGAAAAGCAAATTCAAAAAGCATTATCCATCATTGAAACCCCTTCAAAAAGTAAAAAAGTAAAATTTATAAAATCTACCGATAGTAAACATATGCTAAATGAAGAATTGATGAAAAAACGTAAACTACTGGGGAATTAAAGGATATTACACTAATCTTGATGAAAATATCCTTAGCATTACTACAATCATAGAGCGCTATCATGAATTATACAAAGTTGAACATCTTTTAGAATATCTAAAAATGATTTGAAGACCACACAAGACCTATATATCATTCAAAGAAGATCCTATACAACTTCATATTTTAATTTGCTTTATTTCCCTTGCAATATCTAAACATATTGAATTAAAACAAATGTTTCCATAAGAAAATTCGTAACAGAATGTAAAAAAATTGGACCTATGGCAGGTATTCATGGAGGAGTGATAGTATATTCAGGACCTTTCAATGACTTTATCAAACAGTCTGAAAATAATCTCACAGCATCTTATTTTACCGGCAAAACCAAATTAGAAACACCAGAGGAAAGAAGAAAAATTTTTGGAAATATACATTTCAAAAACGCAAGAAAAAATAACCTTAAAGGTATAGATATCAAAATACCCATTAATGCACTAACAGTGATATCAGGTGTTTCCGGTAGTGGCAAATCTACTTTGGTAAAGGAAATAATAATTCCAGGATTGGAAGGTTGGTTTGGCAATAAAAGCGAAAAACCAATCAATATGGAAGGAGATTATAAACTAATAGATGGATTGGAATTTGTAGATCAAAAACCAATAGGTAAATCTTCAAGATCCAATCCTGTGACTTATGTTAAAGCTTTTGATTACATAAGAAAATTGTTTGCTAATGAAAAATTATCAAAAATAAAAGGATTTACGCCAGGTCATTTTTCATTTAATACCGAAGGTGGGAGATGTGAAACTTGCAAAGGGGAAGGTGAAATAAATGTGGAAATGCAGTTTCTCTCTGACATCAAGCTTGAATGCGATGAATGTGGGGGCAAAAGATATAAAAAAGATGTACTAGAAGTGACTTACAGAGGCAAAAATATCTATGAAGTCCTTGATATGACCATAGAAGAAGCTCTTATTTTTTTCAATGACCACAAGGAAATAACAAAAAGAATACAAGCCCTCAACGATGTCGGCCTATCATACATAAAACTCGGACAATCTTCTAATTCCATATCCGGTGGAGAAGCACAAAGAGTAAAACTCGCTTCATTTTTATCAAAAAAAGATGATTCAGGACATATTCTTTTTGTCTTTGATGAACCTACAACCGGATTGCATTATTATGATATTTCAAAACTACTGAAATCCTTCAACGCACTGGTGGAAATGGGACATACTATCATAGTCATAGAACACAATCTCGATGTAATAAATGCAGCTGACTGGGTTATAGACCTTGGACCAGAAGCAGGAATTAAAGGTGGAAATCTTGTTTTTCAAGGCAGAGTTGAAGACCTTAAAAAATGTAAGGAATCTTATACGGGGCAGTATTTGGTGGAGAGAGAGAAGTAAAAGCAATGTAACTAAACCTAAGAGGTCGCTTTAAGCGACCTCTTAGGGATCGGAGCTCGAGGGTATAGCTTTGAGATATGCCCTCGATTTAGCTTGGGATTTCCTAACTAAACCTAAGAGGTCGCTTTAAGCGACCTCTTAGGGCTCGAAGCGACTGCTTAGGGATGGGAGGTTGTTGTGGCATTTTCCCAACGATGCCCTATTAATCCCTAAATGGAGGCTCTGCTCTGATTCCTCGTTTCTGGGGTGCTGGTTTCTCCTTGTGGGAGGTTGCTCCTCCTTTACCTTGTCCCCAATGCAATTGGTGGAGGAGGCTGGGAGGTTGGGGAGGCAATTAAAAATCAAAAATCAAGATTCAAAAATCAAAAATGAGTATTTAGTGTTTGATATTCAGAAAGTGAGCTAATTTTAGATTTTTAGTTTTTCACTTTTAGTTTTTAGTTTTTATCTTATCTTTGCTTTTATGTCGAAAAAAATTAACAATCCGCACGATAAATTCTTCAAAGCCATGATGGCTGAGAAAGATGTTGCTATTGATTTTTTGCGTCAGTTTCTTCCCAAAGATGTTATTGAGTTGATTGATTTGGATACTATTTCTGTGGAAAACTCAAGTTTTCTAGATGATAATCTCAATGAGGTATTTTCTGATGCTATTTTTAAATGTAATCTCAAATCCCATTCTGATAATCATTTTTATCTTTCTGTTTTGATTGAGCACAAGAGTTATCCCGATAAATTTGTTGTTTTACAAATGCTTCAATATCTGGTGAATGCATATCAATCACAGCTCAAAAATGATAAAATTCTACATCCCGTGATTCCTGTTCTATTTTATCATGGCAAGGAAAAATGGGAATTCAAATCTTTGCCTCATTTATTTTCGGATATTAATCCTGATTTGATAAAATACATTCCCGATTTCAAATCTGTGTTTATAGATTTGGTAAGGATAGATGATAATGAATTATTGAATATTGAAAATGTTTTTTTGAGCTCTGCTCTTACAGTGCAGCGTTTTTCTGATTTCCCCAATGAATTACCGCTTCGTGTAAGTAGGGTTATTGAAAGATTTGCAATAGAAAAAATCAGAAGAAGGAACTTTGAGAGTGCAATTATTGTTTATTTTTACGAAATTTCTAAATTTGAAAAACAAGAATTTACAAAATTTATTGAAGAAATTCCTAAAAAACTAAAATCTGAATTTATGACTATTTATGAAATGGCTATTCAAGAAGGTATCGAAAGAGGCAGAAAGGAAGGTATTGAAAAAGGTATTGAAAAAAATAAATTGGATATTATTCTTAAAGGATATAAGAAAGGTATTTCCATCAATGACCTAGCTGATATTACAGGTTTATCTGTTGTTAAAGTAAAAGAGATCATCGAATCTGATTTGAAATAAAAATATAGTAAACCTAACTTAAACCTAAGAGTAAGAGGTAGCCCGGAGCAACCGCTTAGGTATAGGAGGTTGTTGTGGCTTTTTCCCTAGCTGCCCTTTAATTCCTTAAGGGAGGCACTACTCTGATTGCTGGTTGTTGGTTTAACTTAAACCTAAGAGGTCGCTCGAAGCGACCGCTTAGGGCTCGAAGCGACCGCTTAGGGCTCGAAGCGACCGCTTAGGGCTGGTGGCTGCTCGAGGGTAAAGCTTCTATTTGTACCCTATATTTAGTTTACAACCTTAATATTTATTCATTTTACTTACATAAGAGAAAAAAATGATTTTTTTTCTCCTATTTTTAATGAAAAGTGAAAGATAAATTTTCTAGCATCGTAATCAGGTTATAAATTAAAAAAAATATTTTCAAACCTAAAAAATAATTGTTATGAAAAATTTAATGTCAATCCTTTTTGTTGCTTTTGCAATGTTTTCTATAACTACAATAACTTTGAGTTGTGAAAAAACAGAACTTACAAATACCTCTTTGGATGATGCTACTCTATTGGATACAAGAACAAGCCCTAATACTGATTGTGTACTTTACAATCCTTCAGAAACTATCACTACTGAAGAAGCTGAATTGCTAAAATATATGAGAGAAGAAGAAAAACTCGCAAGAGATGTATATATCTATTTTTTTAATAAATACAATGCTCAAGTATTTCAAAATATTTCAAAAAGCGAACAAAGACATATGGAAAAAATCCTTTGCCTATTGGATTATTATGAAATCGAAGACCCTGCTTTAGCTGAGGAAGGAGAATTCACCAATGCTCATATCAAAGAATTATATGATGCTCTTATAGCTGCCGGGGATGTTTCATTATTAGAAGCATACAAAGTAGGAGCTACTATAGAAGATGTCGATATCAAAGATTTGGAAGACTATAGTCTGCAAACAGAAAACCCTGCGATCTTAGATATATTCAGCAATCTTACTTGTGGTTCAAGAAATCATATGAGAGCATTTTATCCTTTGGTAATATCTGAAGGTGGTGAATATACAGCACAATATATTACTCAAGAAGAACTTGAAGCTATCATTAATTCTGACTCAGAAAGATGTGGCAACAATACCAATTCAGGAAAAAAAGGTGGCAATGGTACTGGTGTATGCGTTAATGACAGTACAATATGCACAGGAAATGGCACTAATGCAGGCAATGGATTCAAAGGAGGTAATGGTAAAAAAGGTAATGGAACAGGTGTTTGCCTAAATGATAGCACTCTATATAATGGAACTGGTGTTTGCGATAGTACAGGAATAGGTAAAAATGGTGGTAATGGTAAAAAAGGAGGCAAGGGTAATAATAATGGAAACAATTGAGGAAACAATTGAAACAATAATGGTGGTAATGGTAAATTAGTTAATATTATAATCAATTATTAAAAAATCGATCACCTTTATCAGTGGATGTCAGCTTATTAGCTTTCATCCACTTTTTTTTATTGCCCTTGTTATCTCTCTTTTCCCCAAAGGTCCCGGAATCTTTTCAACATCCAGACCTAATGACTTCAAATCTCTTCTGAATGATCCTTTGACACTAAAAGTTGTCAAAATACCATTTTCAGTCATTAATTTAGGAATAATGTTTAAAAAAGGTTTTTGCCAAACTTCTGGATGTTCAGTTGGACCAAATGCATCAAAATATATCAAATCATACTTTTCATTTGTACTGAATTCTATAAAATCTGTTAAATATCCTTTGAAAATAAAACTTTCATCGTATTTATTAACATTTGTAAAATCATTAAAAATATTGAAATAAAAACCTTCAAACTGATTTAAATTGAGTGTTTCACAATAGGATAATTTTTCAATGATTTCCTTATTCAAAATAAATTTTTCGATAGAATGATATTCGATGGAAATATTGTGCCTGATTGCATAATCCAAAGTAAGAAGCATATTCAAGCCTGTACCAAATCCAAATTCCAGAATTTTAATATTATCTTTCATTTGTTTATCGATATAATATCCCATTGCACTTTCTATAAAAATGTGTTTACTTTCCTGAAATGCACCATTAATTGAATGAAAATTTGTTTTAAACCTTTCATCATAAATTGTTTTGGAATTATCACTTGTCTCTACCACTGAATAACACATATTAAAGTATTTATTGAATTATATTTATAAAATTAATAATATTTATAATAATATTGAATAAATTTTTTACAAACTAACAAACAATCAAATATAAAATTAAATATTAGCTTTGCATTTTTAATTTGAAGAATATTATGCTCAATACTATAATAGAGCTTCTTAGCCCTACACAAAATCCAGGAATTACTGAATCTCTGATTATTGTAATGTTTACAATAGCATTAGGGATATTTTTAGGTAATTTAAAATTCAAGAGAATATCTTTTGGATTATCAGCCGTTATGTTCACCGGCTTATTTCTCGGTCATTACGGCTATACTATTGATATCAAAACATTAGATTTTTTACGTGATTTCGGTCTTATATTATTTGTCTATGGTATAGGTATTCAGGTGGGATTACATTTTTTCTCATCATTGAGGAAATATGGATTAAAATATAATATGTTGGCTGTATTTACTGCTTTGATGGGAGGTATAGTAGCATTGATAATATTCCTTGTAACAGGTCAATCGATGGAAAATGTAGTGGGAATGATGTCGGGAGCTGTTACCAATACTCCCGGACTTGGAGCTGCTACTTCAGTATTGAGCGAATTCAAAAGCAAATTTCCTGATCGTACTTTCATAGACCCAGCCATAGCTTATGCCATCACATATCCTTTTGGAGTGATGGGGGTGATAGGTTCCATAATATTGGCAAAATATATATTTAGAATAGATGTGGAAAAAGAAAGTGAGGAATTCTATATGGAAACCAAATCACAGGAAAAATTTCCAACAGTTATGAAAGCCCGTATCACTAAAGAAGATGCAGTAGGAATGAAAATAAGCGATGTGGTAGAAAAATTCGGTAAGGATAAAATTATATTTTCAAGAATTAAACACTCAGGTTCATCTCAAGTATTATCACCTTCAGCTGAGACTATTCTGGAATATCTCGATGTCGTTGTGATAGTGGGGTTAAAAGATGATCTGGATAAAGTAACTGAATTCCTTGGAAGAGTATCTTCAGATAAATTAGTGGAAAGAGAAACAGAAATACAAGCTAAAACACTCATTGTAACAAAAAGAAAAGCTGTTCATAAGACTCTAAGTGATTTAGACTTATTCAATAGATATGACCTCAAAGTTACCAGAGTTTTCAGAGGTGGTAAATCATTATTAGCTCACCCAAATTTAGCTTTATTCTTCGGTGATAAAATAGCAGTAGTGGGTAATAAATGGTCCATCCAGCAAGCAGAAAAAATATTGGGTAATAAAGAAGAAAAACTCTTGGAACCGGACTTTGTATCATTATTCGGTGGATTGATATTAGGAA
>JAWKLW010000030.1:0-21971 GCA_041392555.1 Saprospiraceae bacterium
CCTAAAGTAGCTGTACCCAAGAGCAAGATAAGTGTTTCTAAGTTTATCAGCGCTTTGCAGAATTATAACATGAGAATGCATGACAAACTAATTATCTGTGATGGCATAGCTTTCATTGCAGGAGGAAGAAATATTGAAAATTCATATTTTGGTCTTGACGACAGAAATTTTTATGATAGAGATCTATATTTTTATTCAAAAAGTTTGACAGAGAATGTAAGGAAATATTTTTTACAATTGTGGGATAGTAAATATGTGGCTGATATAACATATACTTACAAATCGACAGGTAAACGTGCGTATAAGAAAAGTGAAAATAAAGTACTTGGAGATAAATTACTCGATGAATATTATAATAAATATTTGTTGGATATAAATACTGATTTTCTGCCACTTATTAAGGGGTTGTATTTTAATAAAGCTTCTTTCCTTAGTTCATATGATTCTGAAAATGATAATTTTAATCCTGAATATCTAAGTACTTCTCTTTTGAATCTTATATTTAAAGTGAAGAGAGAACTAATAATTGAAACTCCTTATTTACTGCCAACTGACAATTTATATAAATTACTCAATTATTTATCTCTGAATGATGTTCAAATAGAATTTATTACCAATTCTATTTGCAGTACTGATGTGATGCCTATAGCAGCTGCTTATGACAACCAAAAAATGAAATTAAATAGTTTGAATATTGCACTTTTTGAATATCTCGGTCCTGATTATTTACATGTCAAATCAGCTGTGATTGATGACAGAATGGCTCTGATAGGATCTTATAATATGGATCCAAGATCTGCAAATATCAATACTGAATTGGTTTTTATAATCGACGATCCTTATGTGGCAGCCGAACTGAAATCCATTATCGAAGATGATAAAAATAAATGCATCAAAGTTGAAGAAAATGAACAGAATACTTATGGTGGGTACTATGGATGCTGGAAAAATGAAAAAGATATGATGACATATTTATTTTTCAAAGTCATGACAGGATATAAACTTTTGTATAACCAATTTTAATTACCATATATATTGTGAAAACAGACTTTATATGAAATAAATTTATTTGAATAACATGAACTTCATAATGATAAAATGGTTTATTATGATAACATTATCTTTCTATGGATTTATTGAAAATAATATTAGTTTCACTTAAAGAAAGCCTCACAATTACGGGTATAGTATTTGTAATTATGCTGATACTTGAATTTGTAAATGTTTTTACAAATGGAGTATGGAAAAAATATTTTACCGGTAAAAAATGGCAACAATATATTTTTGCTGCAATTTTGGGGATGATGCCTGGTTGCCTGGGTTCATATACTATTGTGGCATTGTTTTCTCATAATTTGGTATCAGTAGGAGCATTGATGGCTACAATGGTGGCAACCTCGGGTGATGAATCTTTTGTGATGCTAGCTAAATTTCCTGTTCAAGCATTGATATTATTTTCTATTTTAGGTGTAATAGGACTGATATCAGGATATTTATTGGATAAGTTTATTTCTCCGGGTGTTTTTTCAAAAGAATTTAAAGAAAATGACCTGCCAGTACATAATCATGATAATTGCAATAAGCAAAATCATTCAGAATTCAAATATAATTTACTTCATCCATCTTCAAAAAGAATTGCTGTTGTAGTATTATTAGCTGTTTTGATAACTTTATTTTTATTATTTTCCAATATTCATGAAGGATGGAAAATTCCTACTATCATCGGTCTTTCAATTATTGGTTTTATAATTATATTGAGTGTGCCACGCCATTTTATAACTGAACATATATGGGAACATATTATCAAAGTGCATATTCCAAAAATATTCATTTGGACATTTGCTTCTTTAATTGTTGTTAGCGTGATTTTGAAATATGTTGATATCAATGCGTTTGTCAATGAAAATCCATTGTATTTTATGTTGATTGCGATTTTAATAGGCGTAATACCTCAATCAGGTCCACATTTGGTATTTGTAAATTTATTTGCTCAGGGTGCTATTCCATTTAGTATTTTATTGGCAAACAGTATATCCCAGGATGGACATGGTATGCTTCCTCTATTGGGTGAATCCAAAAGGGCATTTTTACTTATCAAAGGAATAAAAATAATAATAGCCCTTATTTTTGGATATGGTGTGTATTATTTTGGATATTGATTTTTAATCTTTAATAACTTTTTTTACAAATTCTCCTTCATTTGTTGTGATTTTCAATAAATAAATACCTGAATTTAAATCTGTTAAATTGATGTTATTGGTTTTAGTTTCTTTTAGAAGTTTACCATTCATGGAAAACAATCTGATAGAGACAATATCATTTTTAGTTGAAATATAAATGTTTGATTTTGTTGGGTTAGGGAAAACACTGATTGAGTTGTAATCAAAATTATCAATAGTTTTACTAACTTCAGGTTGCCAATGAATTGTTATATTTGTGAAACTTGGTACATCACTTGGAGTTAAAGTTTGTTCATTTGGTCCTTTTTCAAAAGTGAAAGTGCTATAGTTGCCTTGTTCATGTTTATCAGTCAATTCCATATTGATAGTGTATGTGCCATCGGGAACTAATGTCCCATCTACATCAGTTCCATTCCAAGTGCAGATTCTCTCACCATGACTAGACCTTGTAGCTCCTGTGATAGCATCTACTCTGTTATATTGACTACCTGCAGCAGATGTTATATCTTTCCATGTATATAGGTATTGGATTCTTTTATCAGCATAAGCCATTAGTGTTTTGGTGAAATTATTGTCATTATCACCAATCCAAATTGCCATGATATTTTTAGGTTTGAAATTACCACCTGCATCTTCAGTAGTGGTGGTTATGGTCAAAGTTCCACTTGTCTGAGAATAAACACTAAATGTAATTCCCATAATTATATTTAAAAATAGTAATCTTTTCATTTTTTTTTAATTTTATTTTGTCTATAAAAAATTAGAAACGCAAATATCAAAATTTTATTAAATTCTTCAAGCATAATTTAAAAATATCTTTTCAATTGATAATTAATAATCAAAAATATGGGAGTAGTTTTGATGTTTTCAATACTTATTTTAGTTTAATCTATTATCTTTGAAAAAAAAATAATTATTACCAAGTTTATGGCTGTTGTAAAAAAAGAATTTATATGTAAAAATTGTGGGTATGTTTCTCCAAAATGGGAAGGCAAATGTTTTAGTTGCGAGGCCCTGGAATTCATTTGAAGAAAAGGAGAAAGAAAATGATAAATTTAGAGAAAAGAGGGGCCTTGTCTTGGAATGAAGATAAAAGTTCAGGTAAATCATTTCCCAAATTGATTTCAGAGATTCAGACCGGCAAAACAATTAGGATAAGTGCTGGTGATAATGAATTTAATCGTGTGCTTGGTGGGGGAATTGTCCCCGGGTCACTGATTCTGATTGGTGGGCAGCCAGGAATTGGAAAGTCAACTCTATTGTTGCAGTCGGCATTACAGATTAAAAAGAAAGTACTTTATGTATCTGGAGAAGAAAGTGAAGAACAGATAAAATTGCGTTCTGATAGAATACCTTCAAAGTCAAATGATGTATTTGTACTGGCAGAAAATAATCTTAATTCCATTCTAAGTGAATCGAAAAAAATGATACCTGATTTGATGATTATCGATTCTATTCAGACTTGTTTCTTGCCATATGTGGAAAGTGGTGCCGGAAGTCTGGTTCAGATCAGAGAATGTACAAATGAATTATTGAGGTTCGCAAAGGAGACTCGGATTCCTATATTTATAGTTGGGCATATTACTAAGACCGGAGATCTTGCCGGACCTAAACTTTTGGAACATATCGTGGATGTGGTGATACAATTTGAGGGAGAACGAAACTATGATTACAGAGTATTGCGAACGTTGAAAAACAGATATGGAAGTACCGAAGAGATAGGGATTTACAGGATGGCAACATCAGGATTGGTACCTGTTGATAATCCATCGGAATTATTGCTTTCTCAAAACAAAGAAATCTTTTCAGGTAGTGCGGTGGCTGCTACAATCGAGGGTTTGAGACCTATGTTGATTGAAACGCAAGCATTGGTATCTGCTGCAATTTATGGAACACCTCAAAGATCTACAACCGGTTTTGATCTCAGGAGGTTAAATATGATATTGGCTATTTTGGAAAAAAGAGCTGGTTTGTTTTTTGGACAAAAGGATGTTTTTCTAAATATTGCTGGTGGATTGAAAATAGTAGATACCGCTATTGATTTGTCGATAATTGCATCTTTGGTTTCTTCTTTGAATGATATCGCTATACCGAAGGATTATTGTTTTTGTGGAGAAATAAGTCTCACGGGTGAAATCAGACCAGTGAAAAACATAGAATCAAGAATAAAAGAAGCGGATCGTTTGGGTTTTAATTCTATCTTTGTTTCCAATAATAACTTTAAAGATTCCATTCAAAGTAAATACAATATCAACATAATAAGTGTAAATAAAATCACAGATGTAATAAATCATTTGATTTAAAAGTGATTAAAAAAATTTTTAATCTCGTGAAAGAATATTATTTTCGCCTCAATTTCTTTAATAAATAAAAAAAATAAACATGAATAAATCTCGAATGGAAGCTTTTAGCGATGGTGTTTTAGCTATTATCATCACTATTATGGTTTTGGAAATAAAAGTTCCTCATGGTCATGAATTTCATGATTTAGTGCCTTTGATTCCTGTTTTTTTGAGTTATGTTTTGAGTTTTATTTATATTGGGATATATTGGAATAATCACCATCATATGATGTTTGTGGTAAAAAAAGTAAATGGAAGTATTCTTTGGGCTAATTTGCACCT
The DNA here is from genome assembly GCA_041392555.1 of Saprospiraceae bacterium. GTDB lineage: Bacteria > Bacteroidota > Bacteroidia > Chitinophagales > Saprospiraceae > JADJGA01. The sequence goes on from JAWKLW010000030.1 coordinate 4,805, forward strand.
TCTTTTCTGGCTTTCTTTGATTCCATTTGTAACAGGATGGATGGGAGAAAATAATTTTGCTCAAAAACCTATGGCTGCTTATGGTGTGATACTGCTTATGTCTGCAATAGCATATTTTATACTTCAAAATCAGATTATTAAATCACAAGGAGCAGATTCTGTATTGAAACATGCTGTAGGAAAAGATGTAAAAGGTAAACTTTCCCCGGTATTATACATTTTGGGAATTGGTTTTTCATGGGTTAATGTTTGGATATCAGGAGCTTTCTTTATTTTTGTGGCTTTGATGTGGCTGATTCCTGATAAGAGAATTGAGAAAAAATTAGTAGATTAAAAAGTGCAATTAGAGATTTAATAGAGATTATTTTTGTTTTTAGATTTCTTAAAATTTTTCATCATTTTACCGAAATCTCTGTCTTTTTTCCTTTTTTCAATTACGGTTGATTCATAGTATTCTTTTTCTCTCTGAAGTTTCAAGTAATTTTCATATGTAGCAGGATCTAATTCTCCATTTTCCAGAGCATTTAGCACGGCGCAAGATGATTCATTGGTATGTGAGCAATCTTTGAATTTACATTTTTTTGCAAGTTCATATATGTGTTCATAAGTTGTTTCCAATCCCTTTTCTGAATCTGTAATACCAACTTCTCTCATACCTGGATTATCGATAATAATTCCTCCATTTTCAATTATAAATAATTCTCTGTGAGTAGTTATATGTTTACCTCTATTGGTACTTGAGCTGATAGAATCAGTTTTCATTATCTGCTGACCTGACAAAACATTTAAAAGTGAAGATTTCCCCACTCCAGAAGATCCTAATAAACAATAAGTTTTTCCATAAAAAATTAATTTTTTCAGATCTTCAAGTCCTTGTTTTGTTTCATTACTCAATTTTATAATTGGGTAATTATTGATTCTTTGTTCAATCTTATCTGAAATTATTTCAAGTTCATTTTTATCGATTAAATCAATTTTGCTCAAAATAATTATGGGTTCTACATTTGAATTTGTGCATATTGTAATATATCTTTCTATCCTATTGATACTGAAATCGCGGTCTATAGCTTGTACTATGAAAGCAAAATCTATATTGGTGCCTATAATTTGCTTTTCTCCTTTTTTTCCTATTGCTTGCCGTTCTATTATGGATTTCCTCAAAAGTATGTTGTGAATAATGGCTCTGTTATCATCAAATTCAGTGATGGCAACCCAATCTCCTACTGCAGGGAAATCAGATCTGCTGTTGGCAGTATATCTAATGCTTCCCAATATCTCAGCATTATATTCATCAGTAGGGGTTTTTACAATATATCTCTCCTTATGTTCTGCTATTATTCTTCCAATTTGATATGAATCAAATCCATTTTCGAGGATATAATTATCTAACTCGTCAAAATATCCTAAATCTTCAAAAGTCATAATATATTTAATTTCGCAAATTATGTGAAGTTTTATTTATATAGCACAGTACAATGTTCATAGAGTGAACAATTAAATTAATGCATTGTTTTTATTTTAAATATAAACAGAGTATATGGGAAATTCAAATTTAATGAGACTATTATTGGATATTCCTGTTAAAATGTGCAGGAATATGAATCAGAATATTATAATTTCTATTTTGAAAGAAATGAATTTTGATATATCTCCTCACCATTTGGCAATATTAAAAGTATTGTATGAAAAGCAAAGGTCTAATATTACTGAAGTGGTTGATGAGTTGAATATCACAAAACCACAAATGACAGCTTCGACAGATAAATTGGTTTTACTCAATTATATTTCAAGGGAAAATGATTCACGAGACAGAAGAAAAATATATTTAACTCTGACCGGTGAGGGCGAAGAAGTCGTACGTAGAATCAATATAAGAATGGAAAATTATGCTTCAGAAGCATTACAAGAATTATCGGAATTGGAGTTAGAACAATTGGAAGGCGGATTGAAGGTATTGCAAAAATTATGTATAAATTGTCAAGAAAAATAGAATGAATAAACAATTTGATAGGAAAATATTTACTGCTGGTAGTTTTTTTAGTGATTTGTATTTTTTAATGTCTCATTTTATTAGCATAGCTAAAGCATCAAAAAATGAAAAGATAAGTAAAGCATTTATTGAAAAAATAATGACAGTATGCACTGCAGTAAATGGCTGTGTTTATTGTGAATGGTTTCATGCAAAGCAAGCTGTAAAAAGCGGGATAAGTGAAAGTGAGGTTAAAAATATGATAAATCTACAGTTTCATGCTGATGCCTCTGATTTTGAAATTCCGGCTTTATTATATACTCAACATTTTGCTGAAACCAATAGAAATCCTGATGCTGAAATGACAAATGGATTTAAGGAATTTTATGGATTAAAGACTTCAAAGGATATCTATATGTTTATTAGGATGATATATTTTGGTAATCTGACCGGAAATACCTGGGATGCTATATTTAGTAGATTTAAAGGGAAGCCAGCTCCGAATAGTAAAATATGGTTTGAGATACTTTTCTTTATATTGATGTTTATTTTTATGTTTCCTATTATGATTCTGATGAGGATGGATAAAAATAAGAAGGACTACTCTTAAATGAAATCGAAAATATAAGAATATCAGTGGTAAAGTTTGAATAGTGATATTAAATAACCACGAGATTATTTTTTAAGGCATACTTTACCATTTCCACAGTACTTTTAAAGTGAAATTTTTGCATTATATTATTCTTATGAGTTTCTACAGTCCTTATACTAATATTTAATTTTTCTGCTACTTCTTTATTGGAATAGCCCTCGACATAGAGTTTAAGAATTTCTTTTTCTCTGTTTGTCAATGAAAATTCCTTACAAGATTCCGGTACGCCTCCTTTTTTTACATTTGATATAAATGAATTCATTATTCTTTTAGAAATACTTGGAGAGTAATATTCTCCACCATCATGTATTTTTCTGATAGCTTCTACTAGCATAGTTTTATTGGTATCTTGCTTAGGAAGAATGCCTTTTGCACCTGCTTTAATAGCATTGAAGATGCAATCATCAGTTGTGTACATTGACAATATGAGTATGTTGGTGTCCGGTAGGTATTTTTTTATTGTTTCAGTAAGTTCCATTCCGGTCATCACAGGCATAGAGATATCGCTTATCACAATATCAGGTTTTAGTTGTTTGATTTTTTCCAATGCTGTTTTAGAATGTGAGTCTGAACCGATAAATTCGATATCGTTTTCATCGCTTATCATATTTTTTACTCCATCCAGAATGATCTGATGATCATCTACCAGAAATACTCGTATTTTATTCATCATTTTTCTTTTTACTTAATTTTATCCTTAGTGTTGTTCCTCCATCAGGATATGTTTCGATATCAAATGTTCCATTTAATAAAATGCTCCTTTCCTTGATATTGAATAAGCCATGACCCAAACCTATATCGTTGTTGTTTAAGTCGAAACCGATTCCATTGTCTTCAATAATTAAAAAATATAGTTCTTTGGTTTCAGTTAGTTGTATATCCACTTTTGTAGCCCTTGCGTGTTTTATGGTATTGTTCAATGCTTCTTGGACTATTCTGTAGAGATATGTTTTACTTCGTTTGTCAAGTCCTGAAAAATCTCCAAATGATGAAAATTCTATAATCAATTTATTGGATTTTTGGATTTGAATACACATATTTTCTATTGCTCCTGCCAGATTGAAGTCAGTGATATTGGAAGGTGCAAGATCATAGGATATTTTACGCAATTCCTCAATTGAGTTTGAAATTTGAGATTTTAATGAGCTTACTTCCTTGTTTTCAATTATAATATTTTTATCAATAAGGTTTTCAAAAGTCATTTTTATACCTATAAGATGTTGGGCGAGTCCATCATGAAGATCACGCGAAATCCTTTGTCTTTCGAACTCTTGTCCGTCATACAGAGCTGTTATCCTCTTTTCCTTTTCATGTACTAATTCTATTGTGTTTTTCTCAATATCATCAGCCATTTGATTGAATGTGGATTCCAGTTCTTTGAATTCATTTTTCGAGTTGATATTTACTTTTGAATTTAAGTTCCCTTTTCCTATTTCTTTCGAAACTTTTATTAATTCCATTATTGGAGTCAATATGTCATTACTTAATACCTGAGCTATGGAAAATATCAAAATTGTGATTATAAAAGACACAAAGAGGAGGTCATTGCGTAGATTGATAATAGGGATCATAGCTTTTTTAAAACTTAATGATGCCACTAATATCAAATTTTTTCCATCTATGTTCAATCTTTTGAATGAACACAAAGTTTTTTCATTGTTGCAATCCTTGCATATTGCATTTTCACTATCATTGTTGATTGCCTCCAATACACATTGAGATTTTATTATATCTGCATTGTAGTTATCCTGTGAGCTATTTGTTTTGTAATCTCTGCCTAAATTTTCATTGAACAAATAGATACTTTCATAATTGCATAATCCTTTTTTACTGACTGTATCTTGTAGTATTTTATTGATTTCAAAATAATTGATGGAATTTTCATTGTTTGCTGTCTGATGTTCAGCGAAATATTTTTCTATTTCAAACTGCTTAATTGACCTTACTGTATTCAATTGTTCAAAAGATCGGGAGATTAAAGCTTTTTTGGCTTTGAAATAGGAATAGAATCCAATTATAGACAGAGAAGAAAGCCCAACTATAAAATAAAGAAACATTAATTTCTTTAATATGGAGATTTTGAACATGTTGTTGTAATCTATTTTGACAAAATTACAAAAAAATGTTTCAATAAATATTTTTTGCGATAGTCTTATGTGTAAACAATATCAATTCTATAATAGAAAGATATTAAATTAAAAATTAAGTGATTGAATTATATTTAATTTTAGTAGTAAATGGATGTGAAAATTGAAAAAAAATAGCAAAGACACAATTGTTAGAAAATTAATTAGAAGCAACTACATCTTTGCTAATACAAATAAAATAAATAGTTGATTATTTATTTTATTTGTTGATTTAAGAATAATAAAAAATTTATAATACGCCTTCGTCGTAAGCTTTTTCACCATGTAATGATGTATCAAGTCCCATTTTTTCTTCTTCTGCACTTACTTTAACAGGTGTAATTTTATTTATGATTATAAGCATCAGATAAGTAAATATAAATGCATAGGCTGATGCTGCTACTACTGCTATCACTTGTTTGAAGAAAAATGATGTACCACCATATATCAATCCATCAGCTCCTGATGTGTTGATCATTTTTGAAGCAAAAATTCCTAATAGGATAGTTCCCAATACACCTCCTATACCGTGAACTCCCCAAACATCGAGTGCGTCGTCCCATTTCATTTTGTTTTTGAATTGTACTGCATAGTAACACATCATACCTGCTACAATTCCTACTATTGGTGAAGCCCACAATGGAATGAATCCGGCACATGGAGTGATTGTTGCAAGTCCTGCAATAGAACCAGTGAGAAGTCCTACCAGTTTTGGTTTTCTTTCTTTGGACCACTCAATTACTAACCATGTAATCGTTGCAAATGAAGCTGCTATATCTGTGTTAAGGAAGGCAAGTCCTGTTATTTTATCTACCTGACATTCACTTCCTGCATTGAATCCATACCATCCAAACCACAATAAACCGCTACCTATAGCTACTAATGGGATGCTATTTGGAGTAGAATTCTTGTCAACTCTGGCTCCAACATATAGTACCGAAGCCAAGGCTGCAAATCCTGCTGTAGCATGTACTACTATACCTCCGGCAAAGTCTAAAACTCCCCATTGTGCTAATAATCCACCTCCCCATATCATATGTACAAATGGATAATAAACTAATATTTGCCAAAGTGTTAAAAATATAAAGTATGATTTAAATGTTACCCTGTTCACAAATGCTCCTGTGATAAGTGCAGGTGTTATAATAGCAAACATCATTTGATATGCGAAAAATACCACTTCAGGAATCTTTCCATTGCCTGCCCATACTGCATCTATTGATAATCCTGATAAAAAGAATTTGTCCAAATTTCCGATAATTGCTCCTTCTCCTCCACTAAAACATAATGAATATCCAAATACAACCCATAATATTGTTGTCCAACCTAATGACACAAAACTTTGAATCATTATACCGAGGATATTTCTCTTTGTTGCTAATCCTCCATAGAAAAATGCCAATCCTGGAGTCATAAGCATTACTAAACTTGTTGCAAGTAGCATGAATCCTGTAGATCCTGTATCTATTGCTTCGATATTTAAAAACATTGTGTTAAACATAATATTGAATTTTGAGATTATTAAAAATATGATATTATAGACTTAATGAAAAACCACCTACTAAATATACCTTGTTGAGGTCTGGATTGGTGATTATAGAAAAATGTAATGGTAATGCAAAGCTCTCTGTTATTTTAACTGATTTTGATAATGCCATTCCTAAGTTTATTATTCCTGGTTTTTCATTCAGGTAGTATGAACTTTCTCCTTTTGTTTCATCCGGATTATCAAGGCTTAAACCTAAGAAAGGATTTATTTCACTATCACTTATCGTTTTTGTGTAACCTAATTCTAAATATTTTGAATAAAACAATGAACCATCACTTTTCCTTGCATCATTTCCATATATATTCATTGCAAAAAGCAGTGATACTGGTATTTTTTCAGTACCATTATATTGAATTATTCCTTCAAATACATGACCTGTCTCATCGCTTCCATATTCGAAATACTTGTCTTTGTCTCCAGTATTCAATCCCGGGAAAAAATAATCTGTCAATGTCAGAGTAATCAAATCATCGTAAGTATATGAAATATTCAAATCAAATTTGATTTACAGGCTAGTTATTGAATATGCTCCCCAAGAACCTATTTCAAAATTGTGTTTTTCGCTGCCAAATGTATATGCTATCCATGGTTGAATAGATGGAGCCCCCCTCCTCCTAAGTCTAATCCTCTCCATATGTACAAGTTGTATAAATCCATTCCGGCAGATAATTCTTTAGAAAATGCTGCCATCTGACATGTGATGCCAAATAAAATGACTAAGTAAATTTTTTCATAGGTGTTGCTTCTTTTTTTTATTAAATAATGGTCTTCAAAAGTAAATATCATTATATTAATATACACAATAGTTGAATTTCTGATTTTAATCTACGTGAAATACTTAGTTTGCTGCTTTGTTCGTAAAGTTGATTTGAAATATTATTATGTTTATATGTATAATAAGCATATATACAGATATTAAAATGATAAAATTTTATTTGTCTTAATGTTTGTGTATCTGTTAATAGTATTAGAAAACATAATTTATTTTACATTTCTGGTATTTAAGTTTTTTGCAGTTTTTATTGTATATACATTATAAAGTAAAATAATGGGGTTTTGAGTTGCTGAATATTGAATTTTGAATATGAAAAAAAATACAATATTTGAATATTGTGAAAATCCAAAATTATTAGATATCTATTCAAATGATAATTGCAATTGTTAAAAACGAAAAAATATATTGAATAATGGGGTTTTATTAGAATAAAATAGCGATATTATGTCTATGAAAAATATAATGCATTTATATAAATAAAAAATAAAATATGTTAAATTATTTGGTGGTTTAGTTTTATAATAATAACTTTGTTGATAATGTTATTGTAGCTTCATATTTAATATGTTATGAGTATATTACCAACATACGACAGATATCATACGACAGATATCATACGACAGATATCATACGACAGATATATTTAAGTTTTATAGGATTTTAAAATTAATGGATTATGGTGTACTATTGGCTTCTTTCTGATCCACCATTTTGTAAGCTTTGTGTTTTGTAATGAATCAATGATTGTTAACTTATTATAGGAGTTGTTTCTAAATATAATTAAATTTAATCTTAAATGGACTTATTAAAAATCAAATGAATTAAAGAGAGTACAATATCTTATAAAATTAAAAGCAACTGGTACTCCAAGTGAATTTGCTGAAAAATTAAATATTTCAAAAAGAAATCTCTTCCGACTTTTAAAATGATTTACGCGATTTAGGATTAGACATTAAATATAATAAATATAGAAAAACATACTTTTAATTCAAATGAAGAATTAAATTTTTAAATTAAAAATCGCTGATTCAAATTCAAAAGAAACTATAATTGAATTAATTTAAAAGAAATAATTTTATAATGCCATTTTTTGGCGGTATTATTATTTAGTTTTGTATATAAAATAAACCTTATATTATGAAATCATTGTCTAAGTTTATATGCAGAAATTAAATTTATTACATTTCAAATATTATTTTTTCTATTTATTGCGATGGCTCCATTGCTCAAATAAATTATAGCAATTTACTGACTGAAACTACATTTAGTTCTAGAGAAATAAATATAAATTTAACTGTTGGTACTACTTGCAGGTGAAGGTGGGGTTTCTGAAGGTGCATCAATATATAACATTCCTATTGTGCACTCTCCAGGAACAAACGATATAATTCCTTCTCTGCTTTCTTTAGTATATAATTCATTAGGTGGAAATGGTTTTTTAGGACAAGGATGGTCAATTGGTGGATTGTCCGGACGTAAAGAGTTGGTTTAGTCAAATATTTTGATTATACTGTTCAACTCATTCAATTAAATAATGAAGACAAATTTGCAATTGATATTCGACTTTTACAATAAAGGAACTTATGGCAGCAATGGTGCATCTTATGTAAAGGAAATGACGGATTTTTTCGGACTATTTATTCATTTGGAAATATAGGAGGAGGGTCCTGGAGTTATTTAAGGTCGTTTCAAACAAGGAGTTGAATTTGAATATGGACATACATGGGATTCAAGATTATATAATAGTAATAATTCAATTGTCATAACTCCAGTATTTGAGTAAAATAAAATATCAAGATGGAAATTATATAGAATATACCTATTATCAGCCTTCAAATCAATATTTAATAAATGAAATTAAATACACAGGAAACTCAAATACAGGGCTAAACCCTTACAATTTGATAAAATTTTACTATAATACTAGATATGACAATAATGAAATTTATATTGCAGGTTCGAAAATATTAAATAACCAATTGTTAAATAAAATAGAAGTAAAAGCTGAAAATCAATTAGTAAAAAATTATGAATTATATTATGCCTTATGATAATATTAATTCGTTTTTAAAAGAAATTAAAGAAATAGGTTGTGATGGCTCTCAATTCAATTCGACAATTTTCAAGTATGGTGATTTGCCTTAGAATATCTTTCAAATACGACCAGTGCGTTTCAAGGCCAACCAGTTGATTTTTTTCCATCGGATATTAATGGTGATGGATACTCCTGATCTTATTACATTAACAAGAAATGTAGTTGGGGATATTATTTATCATACATCTTTTACAGCATATAAAAAAGACCCTTCCACGACCAACACTATCTTTTACCCTTATCAAACTGTTAGTTTACCGTCAAATTATATAGCATTTCAACCTTCTGTTGGAGCTAATCATACAAATCATGGAGGCGATTATAATGGTGATGGAAATAATGAGCAATTTTTACAAAACGACGGTATCGAAGTAGCTGACAAATGGAAGAAGTTAGGGTTTATGTTAGCCCTACAAGTGGCACCACTTATAGTAGTCCAATTATAGTTGTACCCTCAAGTTATCAAAGAAAAGTACATTCTTCAGGAAATTACTACCTGACAGGAGATTTTAACGGAGATAGATCTGATATTTTAACAATGTTTGGAGACAATTCAGGCAACTATCAACATCTTTATTATATGGAGCAAAATATATTTTGATAATTTGATTTATATTTCGGAACATCATTTTTTACTGAAACACAATGGCCATCGTGTGACAAGTTGTATGTCTTTGATTTTGATGGTGATGGAAAAGATGACATCATGTTGATCAAAGATGGGAATTGTGAGATAATGACAATGGAAGATGCAAGTCATTTTAAGAGACTTTACTTTGGTGGATCTCCCAACTAAATGGCATCTGTTATATTTTGGTGATTTTAATGGAGATGGTAAGACAGATATATTACATCGAACAAGTACTACTGACAATAATGCCCAATGGTACAAAGCGATAAATACGGGAAAATATTTTGACGAAACTCATACTATTTTAATCAGACTCCTGATGTAAATCAGTATTATTATGGAGATCAAATTATGTTAAATGATTATAATGGAGATGGTAGATCTGATATTGGTCATTGTTGAATTATTGGTATTCACAATATACATTATATTCTAAACAAGATATTAGCCGGTTCAAAGGGTACAGAATTTTATCACATTCAGCATCAATTAAATGACGAAATTAGGAACTGATCCAAATTATATTTTTAATTTTGATCTTAATGGAGATGGAAGATCGGAAATATTAAATAAAACATTCGATGGAATTAAATATATTGTACTATAAAAAATTAGGTAAAGAATTATATTTACATAAAATTAAAGACGGATTTAATTATATCACTGAATGGTCGTATAAAAGAATGACTGAAACTGATAATAATTTTTATTCAAAAGGCAATTACATCAATTATCCGGCGTTGATTAATATTCAGTCACCCATTAATCTTGTTTATGAATTTAAAAGGCAAAATGGAATTGGAGGATATTTTACAAACAGATATTCATATTCTGAAGCAAAATTGCATTTACAGGGTAAAGGATTTTTGGGGATAAAGGAAATTTCAAATGATGATTTAACGTTGGGTTTTAAGACTCAGGCTATAAAATCACATTCTTGGTCTTATCAGGTTATACCTTATCAAACTAATACATACAAAACATCCAATAGCTATTTAATAAATACCAGTACATTGAATAACGAGTTTATTAATCTTGGAATTAATAAATGTTGGTTCAGAGTAAATAGTATTACTGAAAATAAATTTTTTGAAGGACAGAATTTCTCTACTTCCTTTATATATGATAGTTATGGAAACCAAACAAAAATCACTAAAAATATAAATAATATTGAAACTCAGGTAACTGAAGTAACTTATGGACAATATGGTACTCCCATACCAGCAAAGCCTACACTTATCACCCAAACAAGTACCAGAAGTGGTGAATCTTCTTATTCTCAACAAACTAAAATAGAATACAATACTTTAGGACAAGTTTATAAAAAAAACTGATTTTTATGGACTTGCAAAAAACATTAGAACATATTTTTATTACAGCACTCTTGGAAATAATAATCAGTACACTATATACTCAGATGGGGTGCCTACCAAGATTTATTATAATACGTTTGATAGTAAAGGTAGATATGTAGAATCATTTAAAAACCCACTTAATCAAATAACAACTCTTACATACGATCCAAAATGGGAACACTTTGACAAAAACAGATATCGATGGGCTTTTTAGAAAGTTATGTTTACGATGGTTTTGTAGAACAGCGGAAACCAATTTCAACACTGCCAAATATTCTATATTTAATTCCAATGAATTATCACTAGAACCGGACTGATAGTATATCTTTCCAAAATCAGTCATCCTGCAAAACCCGATATAGAAACATGGTATGATGGCTTAGGTAGAGTCAGGAAACAGAAGGATTTAACTCGAATACAATAATTGAAGAGGATACTTATAACATTAAAAATTTATTAAATACTCACTCATCATCATATATTAGCGGTGAAAATATCTTATTTACTACACAATACGATGATTATAATAGAATTTTATCACAAAGCAATGCTCGAAAACTACAAATTTCAGTTATACTTTTAATAATGGTGAACTGATTTCAACTGTTACAGATCCTTCCGGAAAACAAACTTCAAATATTATTGATGGCAGAAAATGACCAAACAGATAATGAGATCTCTATATTATCAATATTACAGTAATAATAATTTAAAAATACATATCCTGGAAATCAATGGATATCTACTGGAATATGACGAATATGCCAGGCAAACAAAATTAATTGATGTTAATGCAGGAACTACCAATTATGTCTATAATAATTACAATCAGTTAGTTACTCAAACTAATGCGAATGGTCAAACTTCAAATATTTATTATGATGTATTGGGTAGAATGACGAGTAAAGTATTACCTGGAAGGGAAACTACTAGTTATGAGTATTTTCCAGCTTGGTTATGGAGCATCAACTAATCAAATCAAGAAAATCACTTCAATTTCAGGTGTAACAGTACAATATACTTATGATAATTTTGGATTTCTGGACACAAAACTGACAAATATACATACTAAACTATACTGATAATTATGATTATAATAAATATGGTGTTCTTACAAATGTCAGTTCCGGATTTGGTTTAAAGTATTTTTATGATCTCTATAATGGCTATTTGGATAAAATTAAAAATTCAACTGAAACTGTTACATTGTTTACAAATTTATCGACGAATGGCTTTGGGAGAAATAATAAGTTTTAAACTTGGCAATAATAAAACCTCGACTATTGATTATTATTATGGTATTCCGACAAGATTTTACGACTTCAGAAATCAGGATTAGGACATGTCATGAATTATCAGGACAGGAAACCTAACTTATAGAAAAGATGTGCTGGAAAATAAAACTGAAAATTTTTATTATGACAACCTGAATCGATTGTATTATTCCTATGGTCCGGTTTGAATTCTATATATGTGAATTTTAATTCTTAATGGAAATATCGGATATAAAACCGATGCAGGTACATATACCTACAATTCAAGTAAAATAAATGCATTGTCAAATGTAACAAATTCCCAAAACAATATTTCAACAAATATTCAAAATATATCCTATAGTTCTTTCCTACAACCAAATACTATAAGTGAAGGTATATACGACCTTGAATATTCTTATGGGCCAAATGAGCAAAGAATAAAATCTGTATTGAAACAGAATAATTTTGAAGTACAATCGAAATTATATTTCGATGGATACGAAAAAGTGATGATCTATGGTACTTCCCCTTTTTATCTCCATTATATAGCAGCAGGTGATAATTTAGTTGCAATTGTTAAAAGGACATTGGTGAGTACAGACACATTATTATGCACGTCGGCGTACTGATCATCTGGTATATATTGAAGGTCATTGATTCAACAAATATGTTCATGAGCAAAATTGATGATGGGGCAGAAATAGAATCCAAATGACTGGACTTATAATATGCCCCAACATCAATTAATACAGAGGTTATACATCCTGATAACATCTATCTGATTTGACTGATAAAATATGAATGTAAAGTAAGAATGAAGATCCAGAGTTGGCGGTGTGATGCTGAGTGCTGATAATTTTTATGCAAGATACCTAAGGGGTAAATAGATATAGTTGATATTGACAACCCATTGGTGATATTCCCACGAAGTGGGGAATCCAATAATTGCTGCAACAGGGTTAGAGGTAGGTATTAATTTCTTGCAATGCAATTTCAAATATTACTAAAAAATAAAGGAACTTCTCCTCATCAAGGCTCAATATTTGGTGAAGGTGCTATCAAAGGATTAACGTTGGGATGAATGCACCGATTATATTTGGTGTAACTTCAGTTATTGGTTCAATAGGTAGTTCTTATCTTCCCTACTTTACCAAATAAATATTGGGGATTTTACTTTTAGTATTGGACCTTCTTTTTATTTCAGTTCTACAGGAAATGGAGTAGGATTAAATTTGTCAGGATCATATGATTTAGGTGACTTTAATATTGGAGCATCTTATGGTTTTACCTATGGTTCAAATTATGTAACAGAATGTACGGGTATCAATCAACATTATGGAGGTGGAATATCATATGAGAGTAAACATTTTTATGCTTCAGTTTCTACTATGTCTTACAAATCAGGCTATTTTTCTCAATCTACTGCAACAATAGGTCTTGGTTCGGGTAAGTTTAAACTGCACTATGAGAATGACTTTCAATATATATTGACAAGTCATTTACAAATTGGAGATAATGGTGATAGATGGCGTACAGCTGCAATGAGATTTTCTTATGGGAGATTATGGTCTGCTGGCTTTAATCTTTTTACAGGGGACCCTGGTCCACCTAGAAATAGATCATTTTCTGAAATTAATGGAATAAACACATATGATGGAGTAAATGCAAATGATTACAGATTAGGAGCAGCATATATAGGATATGGAAATATAAGAATCGGTTGGAATTCAGAATCAATTCGTCACGTTATTCAAAACAGGTTGGCACATGATATTCTTACTGGAGGAAAATCAAAACATTTTGAGAGACTTTATATGCGTTTCCCTGACAGGCCTTATAGCGGTATTTTTTCAATTAATCCGTATTCATTATGGGAATGGTAAAAAAAATTATGATATTGAACATTGTACTTTTAATTGCAGGTTGTCTGTTATTAAAAGATGATGACTTGGTTATAATACCTGCTAAAAATAGGGACAATCCTCCTTTTAAACTTTCCGGTTATTATTTAGTACATGAGAAGGAAGTTTATGATGGTTGTGCACATAAATCAACATATTTTTTTTATTCGAATGGTGTTGTTTTATATGGAGGGAGTTACTATGCATCTGATAGTATAGTATTCATTAAATTAAAAAATATTATAGATCAATATGGTTTAAGTTTTTTTAATGATAGTAAACCGGGCTGGGGAAGTTATTGCGAGAACAATAATAAAATTGATTTTGAAATATGGATGCCAAGTAGCGGAGGTGGACTAAAGACAGTGATAAGATCAGGAATTATTTTAAATGATACTTGTTTTTTAATAAATAAAATTTTTGATAATTATAGCAAAAAAATGGAAAGTGCAAATGACACATTTTATTTTCAACAATTTTGCCCAAAACCTGATAGTATTAATAAATGGGTTCCTTAAAGGTTAATTTATAACAAATGGACTTAATATTAAAAATAATTTTATTGATTTTTTTAATAAATGTTTTTCATGTTTAAATTGTGTTAAACACTTTGATGTGTACAAGCAACCAATAAGTGATTTGAATATGAAATATCATATAAAAACAGATGGTGTTTTTATAACTGAAGATTCTATACTTTCATTTTTTTATATGATGATGGTAGTTACAATACTAATGCATATGTATTAAATAAGAAAATTCAACATTTCTTACAAGAATATCCTTCTCTTTACAAAGAAGGGTGGGGTGAATATTCTATAAGTAATAACCAAATTGTAATACAGTATTTTGAAAGGAAATGATAATGAAATTTGTAGAAGATATAAGTACAAAGATGGGTTAATATTAAATGATTCAACAATTTTAATAAATGAAATTGATACATATATGACTTATAAAACATATCATGATAGTGTTAATGTAGTATTTAATTATCATCCTTTAGTAAATATTTCTAAACCAGATAGCACAAAAGGGTGGTACAAAGATAAAAAATGGTATGAAAAAATGTTCACAAAAGCAGGAAATAAATATTTAAGGATGAATAGTTATTTAGGTTATTTAATTATTTAGTATTTTTTGTTTTAATATTACTTTCATGTGATCCACTTCGTGATACTGTATTAGTGATTAATAGATCAGTTGATACTATTTTTGTATATGGAATTGATAATGAAACTAAGAATCCATGTAATGTTGATTCAAAATACTATGATTTATTTAATGGGAATTATATAAAAAACCCTTTTTATGTCAATCCTAGTGATTCGTTCGGTATTGGATCATATGGTTGGGTGACGGACAGTGTCTATCTATATATTTTTAAAAAAGATACAATTGATAAATATGGATATGAAAAAGTTTGTAAAGACAATTTGTATGAGAAGGAATATAGGATAAGAACAAAAGAGTTAAAAGAACATACTATTATATATGAATAATTTAGTTAATCAAATTAGTTAAAAAATGAAAAAAATATTTATTATACTTGTTGCAATTTTAAGTATGCAGATAGTGGTAAATTCCCAATCCTGTGGTATAAATTATGATTATGATAATGCCGGAAATAGGATAGAAAGATATCAATGTATTACTTCACCTATGATTGGAAATGAAACAGTTGTAAAACAAATTATAGAAGATTTAGAAATTGTTGAAATTGAACAAAGAAATATTGATAATCTAAATTCTTTTGTAGTTTTTCCCAATCCTACCAGTGGATATTTTTATATTGAAAAAAAAGATTTGTCATCAAATGCAAGTGTGTATATTTTTTCTGAAAAAGGCAGTATGATTTTAAAACAACCCTATGGATCAGGTGAATTTGACATTTCGGATTTTCTTTCCGGTGTTTATTTTATTGTAGTAACAGAGAATAAAAATACAAGTATTGCAAAAATTGTAAAATTGAATTAATAAAATTTAAAAATATTAAAAATGAAAAATGCTATGAGTACTATTTTAAATTTAATTTTGATACTCCTACTCTCAGGAGGATGTGAAAAAAATAATTCAGATGAAACTGATATTGATTCACGTAGTTCAAAAATTTATGAATCCTGCTGCGGTGCAGAGCCTGTAGAATACAATATTATCGATGAAGGGTATATTTATATTCCCAATGTTTTTACACCAAATGAAGATGGTGTAAATGACAGGTTTAGGCCTTATTTTGGTGGTAGTGTCAAAGGCTTTGGGACTATGACGATATACAACATGGAGAAAGATACCATTTTGTATATTTTGGATGGTGAATTAATCAACAATGTTGAAAATATTGAAGACTTTGGATGGAATGGAAATTTAAATTTATTACATGATTATGAAAGGAAGTATGTAGGTGGATTTAAATATGAAATTTTATTTTGGGGTTTCCAAAAAGATGGTTCTTCATTACATTATAAAGTTGAAGGTTCTGCTTGTGCAATACAATGTGGTCCTGATGCTGTAATATTTAAATCAAAGGAAGGCTGTTTTTATCCTGAGCAGAGAAATGAAAAAGACTTTTTAGATAAAACCAAGGCAGTTACCGAAAAAGATTGTTTTGAATGACTCAGGCTAATATTTTTTTGAGTTTTATAATTTTGGAATATTTTGTCCCTATAAAATTCGTATTATGTTTAACCCTCCTTATTCTTCACGTTAATAATAAATGAAATTAGGTTATTCATCATGGGGATGAAATTTCAGAAATATAATTATATTGAAAATTAGTATATTTTGGTTCAAAACACCAACAAACTATGTGAATTTTGAACATGAAAAATACAATATTTGAATATTGTGAAAATCCCAAA
>JAWKLW010000031.1:0-21074 GCA_041392555.1 Saprospiraceae bacterium
TTGAATTGTTGCATACTGCTTCATTGGTGCATGATGATGTAGTAGATGATGCAAAAGAGCGCAGGAGTTATTTTAGTATTAATGCCCTTTGGAAAAATAAAATTGCAGTTTTAGTAGGGGATTATCTGTTGGCTAAAGGTTTGTTAGTCTCAATAGAGCAGGATAGTGTTGGATTTTTGAAGATTATGTCTTCAGCTGTTAAAATGATGAGCGAAGGGGAATTGTTGCAAATTCAAAAAGCCCGTAAATTGGATATTACTGAGGAGGTGTATTTCGATATTATCAAACAGAAAACAGCTTCACTTATAAGTTCTACTTGTGCGATGGGGGCTTCTTCGGTGACTCAGGATACTGAGATTATTGAGAAAATGCGTTTGTATGGGGAGTATATTGGGATTGCATTTCAGATGAAAGACGATTTGTTCGATTATGGTGATGAGGAAATAGGAAAACCTAGAGGTATCGATATCAAAGAAAAGAAAATGACTCTTCCTCTAATTTATGCACTTCAAAATTCTGATAAGAAAGAAAGGAGATTTATGATTAATATTGTGAAAAATCATAATGAAGATTCTGAAAAAGTCAAAGAATTAATAGACTTAATTAAAACGAAAGGTGGAATTGAATATACCATTGCAAAAATGGAAACTTATAAAGAGAAAGCTAATGCAATTTTAACATCTTTCCCCGACAATGAAGCCAGAAGATCAATGTTGGATCTTTCTGAATATATCATTTCCAGAAATAAATAAACTTACTTAGTAAATATATTTATTGAAATAACTTGATGGTAGTTCCGGATTTTGGTAATTTATTTATACTATACCCATTCCATCTCAATATGTCTGTAATAGAAATATTGTCAAATTTTTTAGATACATCATACAGGGATTCTCCATTTTTCAATGTATAATATACTACGCCTTCTTCATCTTCATCTCTTGGTATGTATGCTTTGCTTTCAATAGAAGGGCTGCCTATCGGGTCTCTTTCTTCAATGCTTGTAATATAATCCGGTTTGTAGTTTTTGATGGCATTTACAATATTATAATGTATGCCATTCTCCAACATATAAGAAGCTATATCTCTTGGGAAATAATTAACAATAAATGTTTTATAATTTTCATTCAATTCTTTATCGAATTCTATCTGTTCATAGCCTTCATTATTCAAAAGTTCGAACAATGCATATTTTGGTAGTACCAATTTGTAACCCTGTGGATTAGCAGGAATATAGTCCTTCCTGAATGCATAATTTAGATTTCGTATTACTTCTAATGAAACTCCTGTTATTTTAGATATGTAAGTGAAATCCATGTGTTTATATACTATTGCCTGGGCAATATCATAGTATTCCTCATCTAATGGAATTGGTTTTATTCCGAATTCATTGTAGTGATCCAAAATATAACTGATGGCTATGAATTTTGGTACATAGTTTCTTGTTTCACTTGGAAGGTATTTCATCAATGTCCAAAAATCTGTACTTCCACCTGATTTTGATATAGCTTTGTTGACATTTCCTGCACCACAATTATATGCTGCCAAAGCAAGTGTCCAGTTATTGAATTTTTGGTATAAATCATTCAAGTGTTTTAATGCAGCAGAAGTAGATTCTTCAATCATAAATCTTCATCATATATTTTAGATACTTTTAAGTCATATTCTTTTGCAGTGCCACTTATAAACTGCCAAATACCTGCTGCTCCAGCATGTGAATATGCATTGAATTTGAGATGTGATTCCACAATTGCAAGAATTTTTAATTCATCAGGTAGATTCTGTTCATTAATTTTTTCTTCAATAGTAGGAAAATATAATGGTAATTTTCCAAGAAATTCTGAAGTTATACTTGATTTGCTTGAGTAATAATCGACATATTTCCCAACTTCTGAAGTATATTTAGTATCAATAAAGTTACTCAATTTATCAAAGTGTGAATTTAAATTATCTATTTCTATATCTGGGGTGCCATTACCTATAGTCTCACCATAAACGTTATTGTTAAATGGTAAGAAAATGGTAAAAACCATATAAAAAATCGCATTATATAATACAATCATCTTGTTCATAGGATTCGATTTTAATTCGATTTGGTACCAGTTATTTTCAATAAGAAACTCTATAATAATAAATTATTATGCAAAGATATGTCTTAATGATAAATTAACAAAATTATATTAGTTTTTTTTTAATTTGTACCTATCTGTATTTCAAAAATAATAAAAATGTAAATTTTCTCTATATTTTTATGAATTTTTATTTTTAAATTTTAGTCAGAAAAGATAAACGCTCTAATATTAAAAAAGTTGTAAAATTTTGAAATTTATTAAAATAAAAATTTACCATCTCTGTATATCAAGTCATTGTCAGCATATATTTCGCCTCCATTTTGCATATCTGTAATCATATCCCAATGGATAGGGGATTCGTTTTTTCCACCAGCCTGAATATATGATTGTCCAATAGCCATGTGGATGGCTCCACCCATTTTTTCATCAAAGAGTATGTTTTTAGTTATTTTATTTATCATTTCATTGGTACCGATAGCAGCTTCTCCAAATCTTCGTGCACCATCTAATTCAAAAACACTATCAAGGTATTTTTTGCCTTTGAGAGCATCCCATTTGTATATTTCTCCATCCTTGACCCATAGTGTCACCCCTTCTACTTCCATTCCGCCATATATTGCAGGGTATGAAAAAAATATTTTTCCTTCCACACTGTTTTCTACCGGTGATGTATATACTTCTCCTGAAGGCATATTGGTTTTTCCATCGGAATTTATCCACACTCTACCTTCTGTTTGGAAAGAGATTTCAAAATCTGGACTTTATAAATGAATTTTTTGGATTTATTGAGCCTGTCAACGATATGTTGCTGAAAGCTACCTACATTTCTCCAGCTCTGAGCCGGATCATCATCATACAATCTGCAAGCATTGAATACAAAATCCTGATAATCTTCGTAGGACATGCCTGCTTCTTGAGCTGATGCATAGGTAGGATACAAACAATAATTTCTTTTAAATCTCTTGTTGCCGACCTTTTGAAATATACTTTGTTTACTGGTGCTAAAGCTTCAGTCCTTATTTTATTGTTTGCTTTATTAAGGTTTTTATCTTCACTTAAATTAAATGGTGCTTTGATGAATATGTAAGCATCAAAATCATTCATTGCCTTACTGAAAAATGGAGATACATGTTTTAATTGGTGTTCCTGCCATTGTTACCAATATACTGTTCTGGTCACTGATTTCCATATTGAATTCTACATTAGCACCCAATATTTATGGCTTCTTTGTAAATTTCTTTTACCAATGGCTCTGCTAATGTTGTGGTTTTAAATATAATTATCTTTTTCCTTTAATTCTACACAATAATTGACGAGCAGAGATGCATATTTTTTTAATAAATCCATGATTTTTGTTTATTTTAATTATCAAACGTATTAAAAATTGTTAATATTATTCTTGATCAATGTGTTTTATAATTATTTGTGTTTTTGTTTTTAATTAATAAATATATTGTTTTTTGGGATTAATTAATAATTTAATCTACTTTAAGTTTTTAATTTAAAATTAAAAAAAAGCCATATAATGGAATTGACCAATTATATTTTCTTAATTTTACAAAAAAATTGATAAAATGAGTATAGGTTTTTGAAAGATGATAATTTGAAAATATAGAACAAAGTGCAAAAGATACTGCATTACAATATATTAAGCCAAATGTTATGTATTGGGATGAAAATCAGATTTTCCCAATTGATACATTGCGAAAATTAGGAGACTCAGGAGCTTTATGGGAGTTCTTGTGCCTGAACAATATGGTGGATCAGGTTTGAAATATCAGGAGTATATATCTATTTTGGTTGAGATATCAGAGGTTTGTGGTTCTGTTGGCTTGAGGTGGCTGCACATAATTCTCTTTGCACTAATCATATATTACAATTTGGAAACGAAGAACAAAATAAATATCTTCCACTCCTCGCTTCAGGAGAGTGGATTGGTGCCTGGGGATTGACAGAACCTAATACAGGAAGTGATTCTCTGCAAATGAGGTGTACGGCTGAAAAAGATGGTGATTATTATATTATAAATGGTATTAAAACTTTCATTACTCATGCTATCTCAGGTAATGTTGCTGTGGTTCTCACCAGAACAGGTGATCTTGGCGATAGTAGAGGTATTAGTGCTTTTGTGGTTGAAAAAGGACACCGGGATTTTCTGCTGGTAATAAAGAAAATAAATTGGGAATGCGTTCATCTGAAACTGCTCAACTTATTTTTGATAATTGCAGGGTTCACAAAAGTCAAATGCTTGGACAAGAAGGAGAAGGATTTATCCAGGCGATGAAAATCCTCGATGGTGGCAGGATTAGCATTGCTTCCCTTGGAATCGGAATAGCCAAAGGAGCCTATGATGCTGCTGTGGAATATGTTGGAGTAAGGGAACAGTTCGGAAAAAAGATTAAAGACTTTCAAGCTATTGCTTTCAAAATAGCAGAAATGGCAACTAAAATAGAAAATGCAGAACTAATTACTAGACAAGCAGCTTTTCTTAAAGATAGTGGTGCTTATCATACTAAAATCGCAGCTATGGCAAAATATTATGCTTCTGAGATTTCTGTTGAAATAAGTACTGATGCTATTCAGATTTTTGGAGGCTATGGTTATATAAAAGATTATCCGGTTGAAAAATTTTATAGAGATTCTAAGCTTCTGACCATTGGAGAAGGAACTACTGAGATTCAAAAACTCGTAATTTCCAGAGAAATATTTAAAGGCAAATGATATAATCAGGTTTATAATTTTACAAATTGACTATTTATTCATACTGAAAATTTATTGTTATCATGACAGTTTTTGAAAAAATGAAACACATAAAAAACCTGATTTTTGATATTGATGGTGTTTTTACTGATGGAAGTGTTTTTATTACTCCCGATGGAGATTTACTAAGAACAATGAATAGTAAAGATGGTTATGCGATAAGAAAAGCTGTTAAGGAAGGTTTTAATGTGATAATGATATCAGGTGGTGAGAGTGAAAGTGTAAGGATAAGATTTGATAAATTGGGAGTAAAACATATCTATCTTGGGGTTTCTAAAAAATTGGCTAAATTCAATGAAATTTGTGAAGAATTTGGATTTAAAGCTGAAGAAAGTATGTACATGGGTGACGATATGTTGGATATTGAGTTATTGGAATCTGTGTCGTTGTCTGTTTGTCCTGCCGATGCCAGTCATTTCGTAATTGATATTTGCGATTTTATTACTGAAAATGGTGGTGGAAATGCTGCAGTAAGGGAAATTGTTGAGAAAATTTTGCTTTCTCAAAACAAATGGTTGTAAATCTAATTTTATGAAATATGTTAGAATTCTTAGGATTCCAAACCTGATAATTGTAGCATTAATCCAATGCCTGATGTATTTTGGGCTTTTGCTTCCTTATTTTGAAAAATTTGGAATCACACCTTTATTAAATCATTTTAATTTTGCTTTGTTTGTGTTAGATACATTGATAATAACAGGAGCAGGATATGTTATTAATGATATTTACGATGTTGAAATTGATGAAATTAATAAACCTAAAATCATAGTAGGAAAACATATTTCCGTTAAAAATGCCTGGATTTATTATTATACTTTTATAATATTGGGTTTCATTATTTCATTTTTTATTGCCTTCAAAATTGATAGATTGCCATATTTGACAATTTATGGATTTGCAGTTGCCTTGTTATATTTTTATTCAGCTAAATTAAAGAAAAGCTTTTTAATAGGGAATATCCTTGTTTCAGCTTTTAGTTCGGCTGTTATCGCTATATTATTATTTGTAGAAAAAGATGGTTTGTCTCGACTGAAATTTTTGTCTTTATCAGATTTTAATTTCATTGTATCCATATTTATAGTATATATCATTTTCTCATTTATCGTGAGCATGTCCAGAGAAATTGTAAAAGATATTGAAGATTTGGAAGGAGATAGATTTGTTAATGCTAATACGATGCCTGTAGTAATCGGGATATCAAAATCAAAGATGATTATTCAATTTTACTTATTGATAACCGCATTTGTTTTGTCTGTTGTAGTCGGTAGGGAAATTTATTTAAATAATTATTTATTTGGGATTTTAGATTTTGTGCTATTATTTATACCATTGTGTATAATTATGATAAAATTATATAAGTCTAAAAATAAACTTGATTTTCATAATGTTAGCACATATATCAAAGTTTTGATGTTTCTGGGTTTGTTTGTATTGTTTATTTATATTTTTAATTATTGAAAATGAATATAATTTTAGCATCAAATTCTCCTCGTAGAAAAGCATTAATGAAGGAATTGAATTTTGATTTTTCGATTCTGAAAATTGATGTTGATGAAGAATTTTCTCCTGAGATTCCGGTTGGTGAAGTAGCTGAATTTTTAGCAAAAAAGAAATTTGATTTTGCAGTAAAAATGATTGATGAAACTCAAGAATTTGTACTTATTACAGCTGATACAGTCGTGATTTGCGAAGGAGAGATATTAGGAAAACCGGCAAATTTGCTCGAAGGGAAAGAATCATTAAGAAAATTGAGTGGTAAAGTCCATTCTGTGATTACTGGTGTGTGTATCGGTAATTATAAAAAGGCAATGTGTTTTTCCGAAGAAACTAATGTGAAGTTTAAAAATTTGAATGAAAGCGAATTGGAATTTTATATCAATAATTATAATATTTTGGATAAAGCCGGTGCATATGCCATTAAGGAATGGATTGGGTTGATAGGAGTGGAATATATCGAAGGGTCTTATACTAATGTAATGGGCTTGCCAAGTGAAAAGGTGTTTAGTATATTAAAAAATGAATTTTAATAGAAAAAATTTTTTTCAAAAGAGCTTTTTTGTACCTTTGTTTATGTTATTATGTATTGGAATGTTTAATGTGTTGATATAGTAGGATTTAATTAAACTTTATTGAAAAAATATATTCGAAAGCGAAAATATTACGGAGCATTTTCAATAGGAAGTTAAAAGTTTAAATTTTATTTCCAATAGTAATAATACTGTATTGTGAGTTATTAGAATATGTGTAAATGATTTGAAATTGATAAAATATCAATATTAACCAACTAATAATCTTAAAACAATGAATCGTTTAATAGTTTATGTTTTTATAACATTTTTATTTGCCTTGGTTTCGTGTAAGAATAATGATGCGAATAAAAGTGAATTGGTACAAAAAAAAGATACAATCGAAGAAGTTGGAATGGTAAGTAGTAATTATCAACCTATTCCGGATCCTTGTGAATTGGTGTCTAAGGAAAAATTATCCGGTATTTTTAATATTCCGGTAGAATCCATCACTATAAAATCAGATCAGTATAGCTCTGAATATTCCCGTTCTTGTAATATAAAGTGGGATGATGGAACACAGTTGCGAGGATTGATGATATTGATCCAAACTAATCCACTACCTGATGAACTTGATGGTTGGGCAGACCTCTATCTTGATACAAAACGGGAAGAAGGAGAAAAATCTTTGCCTGATGAAGATAATTCTATTAAATATAGCAGATTTGATATGATAAGTGAAAATTCTGCTTTTAATATGGATTTGAGAAGATTATATTGGGAAATAAATCCGGATATGATTTTTGCTGTTTTTCTAAGTGATAATTTGCCTGAAAAAAATATAAAAGATTACTTCTTTAGTGTCTATAAGGCTATTGATTTCAAAGAAAATAATTGATAATTTTAATACTAAATTAACATGGAAGATACTGATTTATTGGGTGTTGGTAGTAGGGTAAATCATCCTGCTTATGGACCAGGAGTTATTGTGGGTATTGATGTTGCAGCATACAATGTTGTGTTTATTCAACATGGATTGAAAGTTGTTGGTAAGCATTATAAAACATGGGATATAATAGAAGCTATTCCCGAAAATGAAATTTCATCTTTTGATAAGATTGAAAAATCATTAATCAAGATTCTTACTAAATGGAGTGATATTTCTGAAGTAGTTTCTCTTGGTAGTAAATGGGATGGGGGATTGTTGATACTTAAACCCGGAAGTGATGATTTGCAATCCAAAGAAATACCAATAGATGTATTTTTTCATAAAATAGTGATGGTACGAGATAGATTGCGTGTGATGGAACAAAGAGTCAATAGCAGTAATCTGAATGAAGAGGAAAAAATAAACCTACAACAATATATTACAAGAATATATGGAAGTCTTACTACTTTCAATGTGTTATTTAAAGAAAAGGATGATTATTTCATAGGAGAAAAATCATCCTAAATCATTTGAAATTTATCTTTTAGTCATAGCTGAAAGGCAAAATTGTACTTTCCTTTACATTAGAAAGTGTCATTAAGGTTTTTATCCTTTCTACTTCTTCGATTTGAGATAAAGTGTTGAACATCAGTCTTTCGTATGTTGGGATGTCCGCAGTGATGATTTTCAAAAGCAGATCAGAATCCCCTGTTACAATGTAAGCTTCCACAACTTCATCGATACTGTTGATTTTTTCAATGAAGTTTTCCAGTGCATTTGGTTTTTTCCATAATAGATTTACTAAAACAAAAGTCCTGACATGCAAACCCATTTGTTCATGGTTCAATTTTGCATGGTAACTGTTGATGACTCCTGTTTTTTCAAGTTTTTTCACTCTTTCCAATGTTGGCGCTGGTGATAGCCCAATGCTTTTTGAAAGCTCAAGATTTGTGATTTTGCTATTTTCCTGCAAAGCTTTTAAAATCTTTAAATCGATGTTGTCAAGTTTGTTTACCATATTTCTTCTGATTTAATGTAATTTCAAGGCAAATCTACAAAATTTTATTAATAAAATCAAGTATTTAGCCAAAATTATATACAACGTTTTAGATAAATTTTGCTAAAAAGAAAATATAATTTGTTTTTTAGCAAAATTGAATTTCTCAACAATTCTAACTGTTTTTTTTAATCTATCAATATGTTTGTATGAATTTTTACACATAATATATGAAATCTATATTAAGTATAAATAAGAAAAGTTGTGGTTTTTAGTTTTTAAGTCATTTGAATTTTTAGCAAAATAATATTTTGAAAGTCCTGTTTTAATTTGTTGTTTGCAATATTTAATATTATAAATGCTGTATTTACAGAATATAAAAAATTTGAGTGATCTGTGGTTAATAAAATTATATTAATTTACTATGTTATTTTTTATGTTAATGTTTGCTTAATTGATATTTAATCTTTACTTTTGCAGCGTATCTGATAATTTTAAATGATGTTGCTCCCAATATTAATATCGATACAGCATTTTTTATGCTCCCATTTACTTTATTGTAATAATTAAAATTCTATAAAATGAAAAATTTTATACTCTTTGCTATTTTGACATTATTTTCTCTTTCTGCTTTTGGGCAAGTGGACAGATGATTGTCCGACGATATTTATGAATCCTATAACATCGTTTCCTCATACAGCTAATTGTGATCTTACAGGATATGTTGATGAAGGTAATGTTACTACAACTTTTTCTAATCCGGTTACAGGGTTTTATGCTTTTACAGTAAATACTACGGGCATTATGTTTTTACAATAAATGCCAATGGAGGTACTGCTACAGGTACTTATAATCTCGGATGGGCTGATAATTGTACTCTGATTGATAATTGCATTTATGGTGATATTGTCACCGGAGTTTCTACCGCTACAGCTGGTAATTGTGTACTTCTCGATGCTGGTCAAGAGTATTATATAGCAGTGGCTTCAGAAAGTGGTGATGCAGGTTCTTTTGATTTGACTATTAGTACTACCACAGATCCTGTAGCTAATGATTTATGTGCCGATGCAGAAGTGCTGTCAAGTGGTTCAACTGTGTCAGGAACAAATGCATGTGCATTGGGAGAAATAGATTTTTGTTCTGAAGTTTCTTCAACATCACATCAGGTATATTATTCTTATACTAATAATACCGGATCAAATGCTGATATTGATTTAACAGTTAGTTTTAATCCTGCAACTACTGGTGATGCATCGAGTATTTCAGTTGAAGTGCTTTTAGGATGTGGTGGTACAGAGGAGGCAACTTATTGTGATCAAACTTCGACCATAAATGAAACTTTGGAATGTGTCAAGGATGGTGATGAACTAATATTTGTAATCGCAAGTACAGATGGTAGCGAAGGTAATTTTAACATTACAGTTACAGCAACACCAAATAATGTTACTAATGATGAATGTGATGATGCTGAAGATATAGCGATAAACACAGTGTGTGAATTTTTTACTGTCTCAGTTGATAATACCGATGCTTGTTCTGAAAGTTTTACTTCCGGTACTTGTTCTTTTGACACAGATCCTGTTGTTTGGTATTCATTTACTCCTGTAAATGACGGAACAGTTACTTTTCAAAATATAACAGATATCAATGGTGTGGCTACAAGTTCTTACCTTGGTTTATTCACCGATGATTGTAGTAGTATTACAGCAGCTGCTGCTGGTTCAGGTTGTGTAACAACCGGTACTGCATACGATATTATCGGAGGTACTACATATCATATAGCTTTTGGTTCTGATGTAGGTGGAGCTTTTTCATTTGATATGAATGTCAATGAAACATTAGTCAATGATGACCCTTGTGATGGAGGATTTACTCCAGTAGTATTGTCAGAAGGTTCTGCTTATAGTGATGATAACAGTTGTTCTACAACTGATTTCTCAATGTGTAGTGGTACAGTGCTAGTACAAATGGTAAAACATTGTATTATGAATACTCACAACAATTAATGATGGAGCAAACTTAAATATAGATATCTCAGGTAATACTGCAGGTGGACCATTTTATATCGATGTTATCGAAGATGATTTGAGTTGTACTGGAGGAACATTGGTAATGGATGATTGTGATGGTGATGGTTCAATGACAATACCATGTATTGAAGCAGGTGTTACATATTATATATTAGTGGCAACAACTGATGATGCAGGTAATTTTAGGTTACGATATTACTGTATCTGAGGATGTTGTTACAAGACCTGGAAATGATAACTGTGATAATCCTGAGGTGATTTCTTATGATAACTCACAGCTTTGTCAATGGGTCGATGTCGATGCTCAAGAGACAAATATCGATGCATGTTTTGAGGTTTTTTACGATGACTGGATGTGATTTTGATTCTGAGGAAGTCGTTTGGTACGAAATTACTGCACCATCTGATGCTAATCCTGGTTCAAATTTGAATATTCAGTTTTTATCTTATGATGGTGATGGTGATTTATTTGTAGCTGCTTTTGAAAATGATTGTCCTCCTATGCTATTGGTAGTTGTCAGACAGGATTAGGATCTTATGTTGTTGGTACTGTCGATCCTAACACTACATATTTGATAGCTGCTCGGTTCATCAGGGAGATAATGGAGGAAATTATGAGATGCAGGTACAAATATATCATCGGGGCCCTGAAAATGATGATCCTTGTGATGTTGGATACAAATAGTAATTTTGAGCTAGAAAATGGAACAACATTAGTTGGAGAAACGAATGCATGCTCAGTTGGCGATGTAGTATTTCCTGACTGTGATTCTGATGATCAAACAAATCAGGTGTTCTATTATATTGAGAGTGCCCTGATGATGGTAAAGCCTATGGTTTTGCTATAAGAATAATTCCTGCCAGTACAAATGGTATTGGTGGTACAATTGTCGGTGGAATTTCTGCTGTTGATGAAGATTTCTGTTCAGGTAATACATACAGCAGCTAATTGTTTATCAAGTCCTCAACCAGTATTTTTTCATTTACTTGTTTGAACCAGAGGATTATATCAGTTTGCACTTTCATCTTCAGATGCTAACAGTGGAGATTTTGATATTTCTGCAAGCATATTAGATAGAGATCTACAGGTTGCAATGATAATGATTTTTTGTACACGGCTTTGGAACTCGATATGAATAATACATATTGTGAAGAAATTAGGTTCACCGGATGTAATACCGATGCTTGTCCTGATAACTTTACAATAGGTGGTTGTGATTTTAGTCGGAGACCTGCAGTATGGTATCAGGTGTATATTCCTACAGGTGCACAGTTTATTGAGTTTGAAATTTCAAATTCAACTTTTGCAGATCCTGTTTTGGGTGTATTGGATGATTGTGATTTAAATTGTAGCTTGGGAGTATGTGCAACATCGAGGTTCTGATGGTGCAAGTTTTGATAATCCTATAGATGTTTCTTCTTATCAGGATGCTTATTTGTATTTCGTTGTATCAGACCCAGCTGGTGTAGAGGTGAATACGATATAACAGTTAATATTCAGGTGCCACCTGAAAATGACTCTCCTTGTAATACATCTAATAATCCTCCGATAGACCTTTCAGGCGGAGGTTCACATTCAGGTACTACTTGTTGTGCTGTGGGATATAATGACTCACCAACTTGGATGTTCAAAATTTTGGTTGTGGGCCATCTGCTACTCAGGAAGATGCAGTTTGGTACACATATGAAATGGATCCTAATTCAGAGGAGTTGAAATAAATGTTTCTTCGGATCTATAGTTGGTAATACTACTGTTGAAGTTTATAGTGGATAACTTCAAATTGCCCGGATGTTCATTAGCGTTTAGTTCTTCAAATCTGATAGATTACACTTGTGATGACCTACCTACTACTATAAGAATAGCTCCATGTCTTGAAGCGGGAGATATATTATTTGTGAAAGTGGCTTCTTCTGAAAGTAATTGTGGCACTTTTAATATATCTATTGATGAGACTACACCAACCTGCGACAGTACTGCAGGATTGACGTATGAAGAAGCTGAAGCAAATGGTCAGTAATGACTTTAGTTACTGACCCAAATTATGAAAATGTTATACTGAATGTAGAGACTATTGTCTTGATTTAGCTTGTCCTGATGAAACAGCTCCTGTAGGATGTACTCAATTCGCTTCTTCTCCTACAGTTTGGATTGAGATAGAAACAGATGATATCCCATCCCAATTAGTAACTTCTGTAACTCCTGCAG
Source organism: Saprospiraceae bacterium (assembly GCA_041392555.1). Lineage (GTDB taxonomy): Bacteria > Bacteroidota > Bacteroidia > Chitinophagales > Saprospiraceae > JADJGA01. The sequence continues at coordinate 13,000 of JAWKLW010000031.1, forward strand.
GTGGTTGGAATCCTGTATGGACAGTTTATTACGGTGAATGTGGAAATTTAACACCAATTGTCAATAATGAAGGGGCTACATGTAATTTTGATAATGCTACCACCTGCTATTCAATCAGATTTTAATGGAACTATTACAACATATTATATAGCTATTTCAGCAGACCCTTCAGATCCTCCAATAGATGATCCTAATTTTTACATTATGTGCATATCTTTAGAATAGATGTACTTACATGTATAGGTGCAGAAGAAGGTTGTGATGAAAATGACCCAAATACTCATATGTATGTTACTGCAAGAAAATGAGCATTGGAAGGAGTCCTTTCTGTCCTGGAGAGGAAGTTTCAATACATTTGGATTTCTTCTATAATGCAGAGGGATCGCAGGTTGACTGGTTCTTAGGGTTTGTTCCTGATTTTGGACCAGGATGGGATGTCCTTGATTTTGACTGGGGAGCTTATTTGCCAACAGGTTCAGGACCTTATGGAGGTCAAGGTGAATTGCACGAAGAAGGAACTGCCTGTGAGGCAACATTGCACAGAACTTTCCCTCACTTATGTACATACAGAGATGAAGATGGCATACTTCACATACTTCATACAGAATGCGATGATGATCTTACATTATGTACTGAGACTGGTATGGGAGATGGTGATGTATTACCTAACGGTTATTTTTGGATTTCTGATGGTAGTAATTCCACATGTATAAATGGTTCTTGCGACCCTCGTAATCACTGGGGTATAGGTAGTAAAACTTCAAGCGTTAGTTGGGATTTCACTATCAAAGTGAAGGATTTTGAAGATGAGAATGAATGTAATCAATATAATGATCTTAGAGTTTCTTTCTTATGTTTTTCAGATGACGGAGCCGGATGTTGGGAAGATGCATCCCCTTGCCGTTTGGATAAAAAACAATTTGGACCGGATTGGGAAGTAGAATGTACGTTCCCTCCTGGAATTGAAGCGGATGAACAGGCTATATGTACTGATGGACAATTGAATCTTTATGTGGAAACTGATGATGGAAGTCCAGAATCTATTGAAATTACTTATGAAGATAATCCAAATGTGGATGGTGAAATGGAACATACATTCATTGGAGGTGGATATATCGATGATATTTTGTCTATAAATGATCCTGACATTTGTGATGCTCAAACGGTAACATATTATGCTCAGGTGATAATCCCTGGATTTATTTGTACAGGAAAAATAGATACTATTGAAGCATTTGTATATCCATTACCAAGATTGATAGAACAGGAAGTTTATGGATCATGTTTTGGAGATTTACCTTATGAATTAGGATTTGATGCTGAATGTGGTTATCCTGGTAATTTACAATATCAATGGGAAGATGATCTTTCATCTCATACTGGTACAGGAAATTCTATAGTTATCGATCAATCTTATGGAGTTGGATTGCATACGTTTTCAATAACAGTAACAGACGAACTTGGATGTAGTAATACAGGTGAAGTCCAATTCAATATATATGATGATGTAAGATTTAGATTACAAGGAGATACTCTATGCTGAGAAGAGAAGGAATTTGTTCCTGAATTCTTTGGTGATGATCTTATCTGATTTTATATACTTAGTATTGGTAACTGGAATTAGTGTGGTAATTACTAGTGAGACATATTTGATTACTGAAGATGATTATGATGGTGTGTTGATCCTGGAGAATATGAATTATGCCTGATTGTTTGTGAGAACATGATGATGGAGTAATGTATCAACATGATACATGTGTTAATGTTATGATTAGACCACCATTTAATTTGCATTTGAATCTAATCCTGCGTATATATGTGAAGGACGGAACGGGGTAGATGTTAATTGGTATTTGATGAAGTAAATGGTATTATTAGAGCGATATGGTAGATATGTTGGAATGTTACAAAGTATGAATGGAATCTTGAAACATCATATTATGTTGATCAGGAATTGCTGTATAACTCTGTAGAGATTTATGACAATTTTGGTTGTGATACGATTATAGAGTTTGATGTGTTATTAGCAAATGAGATTTCTAATTTGACAATAGATGGAGAAAATCAGATTTGTGCTGGTAATTCAACTACTTTGACTGTTGTAGGTGATTTTGAATCATACCAATGGGGTAGTAATGGAAATAATGCAACTACACAAACAATTACAGTTACACCAACACAAACAACTACTTATCAAGTTTCAGCTGTTAATTCAGTGGATGTACAACTTTCTGGGGAATTTACAGTTGAAGTGTTTACTGCTGAAGTACCTAATTTGCCGAATACTATTTCATTCTGTACAGGATTCAGTCAAACATATACAGCTCCAGCCGGATATGCAAGTTATACTTGGTATGGAAGTACAGGTTTAGCACCTATTTCAAATACTTCGATGGTAACAATAAATCAAGCGGGAGATTATATTCTTAGTTACTAATAGTATCGGATGCACAATACGAAGCATTAATAATAGGAAATGAAGATTCTGAATTATCTCCTGTGGCATTAGGTGATAAACTATTATGTTTTGAAGGCCTACTGCTAAAATATGGGCAAGTGGAGGTGACTTTACAAGAATTTGTATGGAAATATAATAATTCTGCAGGAGCAGAAAGTGCACGGAACTAATGGACGAATACAGTTAACAAGTGATGGTAAAATATTATTTATATGTAGAAGTGATGGAAATTGTTCAGGTGACGCTACATTTACAATAGTCAGAAAACCTAAACTTGAACCTAAAATATCACTGATAAGGATATATAGATTTATGTTATGGAGAAGCAACAACCATTTCAGCTCCTCTGGGATTTGTTTCATACAAATGGAATAATGGATCTATAAATGATACTTTATATAATGTTGGAAAAGGATGGTACAGTGTTACTGTTACAGATGAAGATAATTGTCAAGGTGTAGATAGTATTTATGTAAATGTCTATCCACGATTGATTCCAAATTAGATGATTTGGTTGAGATTTGTGCTGATGATGCAGTTTGGTTGAGTACCTGGTACTTTCAGTGATTATGTATGGTACAAAGATGATGTACATTTAACTTTACTTATGATGGTGCTGATTCAATATTGGTTTCAGAATCTGGAGTATTCAAGGTTGAAGTATTCAATGGTATTGGATGTTCGGAGTTTGACATCAACTTTAGTCGTGAGAAACGAGATCAGTTAACACCAGATTTCACTGGAGTGGAAGATTTATGTGATCAGGATATGATAGTTTTAACTTGTGTAGAACATATGCAAAATATAAATGGACAAATTCTGATAATAAACATTGAGTACAACTTCCACATGTGATTTACCATGACAATAGGAAAATCAAGTGAACAAGTTACATTATATGTTGAAACTGCAACAGGATGTAGTGGAGACGTTACAAAAACCATAAACAGGTATTATAGTCTATGGTTGATATCACTGAAGCAATGGTAATGGTTGTGATAAATTCAACTTTTGGCTAAGCAGAGTTTTGGTTTCACTTCATATTTTAATACTAATAGTGAAACTTCAGGAAGTTGGAAAGATATTGGTGGAAGTGGTGTGACACACAATACTAATTGGTCTAATGTTGACTTTAGTAACGTTCCGGTAGGTAATATTTATCAATTTGAATTTACATCTAATACAGCACATGATCCTTGTTTGGATGATATAGACACTTTATATGTAAGTGTGGTAGAATGTACTTGTGAAGGTGGTATATTTCTGATATTTCTGATTTGTGTGTAATGGAGATGGTTTCTCCAGTAAATTTAGCAACGCATGTGAGTGAATTTTGAAGGAAATACTATTACTCCAACCCCAAGCGGAACATGGAGTGTTGTTGTTGTTGTTAGTGAATTTTTCAAATCAATATCTGGTAACTATTTCGATCCTATTGATATGCCTGCTGGCTACTTATGTTATTCAATATCAGTTGGCAAATATGACGTGAACTATTGTGTAGATACTGCAACTACTACTGTTGTGGTTGGGATGCTGCCACTACTGGTACTCCAACACCAAGTACGGTTTGTGAAGGAGCATCATTTAATTGACTTATTTAGTCATTTAGAAAATACGGATAACAATGGAGTATGGATTGAAACTTCAGTTAATCCAAGTACAGGTAGTGCTTTTGATGCAGTCAATGGAACTTTCAATACTATTAACCAAAGGCAGGAACTTATACATTTGTATATTCTATAGATAATAATAGTGGACACTTGTTTGTCAAAATCATCTACAAGTAACTGTGGTAATAGATCCATTGCCAACTGTGGTTGCTGAAGATGACTTGGAAATATGTTGAATAAACCAATTACTGTCAGCTACAAGTAGTACCAATAATTTTAAATGGACACTTAAAGATAATGCTACAAAGTATTGTCAACAACATCAACTTTATCAGTTTCCAATTCCAGGACATACGTTGTACAGGTTGAAACTGACAATGGATGTCCTGCTCAGGGGATGAGATAGTAGTTGATATCGAAACAGATTATTGTTACTTTGAAAAGTAAAACATTGTTGAGCAATGGCGAATCAGATACGATCAAATCAACAGTAACTGGTAGAATTAATACAGGTCAGCTTACTTACACCTGGTATAAAGATGGTGAAGTTATTGAAGGTGCTACTGATAGTTATTTAGTTGTAAGTGAAAAAAGAGTACTGTCTTGAAGTAGAAGATGAAATCAGTGTTTTTAAGGTAGTGCTTGTCAGATTATTAATACTGAACTTACAAAAGTAATTGATATCCCCCTAATATCTTTACTCCAGGTTCGATCGGACAAAATGACCAATTCTTTGTTAAGGATGGTAAAAACTTTGAAACATATCAGAAAAATTCAAGTTTTTGATAGATGGGGTGAATTGATATGGGAAGATGCTGATTACAGTTTTGAAGATCGTTATAATCACTACTGGGATTGGTACATATAAAGGTAAAAAAGCAACACCTGGAGTCTATGTTTATTTAGTAGAATTTACATGGAGCGATGATGAAGAAGATTTTGTGGCAGGTGATGTGACATTAGTTAGATAATTTTTGAACTTTAATACTTTAAATGAGGTTGTCTATTGGTGGCAACCTCATTTTTTATTTATAAAATCAGATTACAATGGCAGAGAAAAAAGACAAAAACAGGTTGGAGAAATTATAAAAGAAGTTTTAGTACAGTCCTTTTAGATAAAGGTTCATATATTTTTGGCGATGCTTTGGTATCGGTTACAAATGTTATTTTGAGTCCTGATCTCAGAGTTGCCAAAGTTTATCTGAGTATATTTAATACGGAAAATAAAGATACTATTATGGATCAGATGAAGAAAATTTAAGTTCGTTAAAATATATGATTTGGTGAAAATGATACGCAATCAAGTCAGGGTGATTCCAGAGATTAGAGTTTTTAAGGACGATTTACTGGATGAGATGTACAGGATAAATGAGATGCTTGATCAATTAGATTAGAACTAACAGTTAAAATTTTGTTAAAATTAATGTGTTTAACTCTCAAATTAATTTTAAATCGTTTTGTATAAAAATTAGTTATGAAAGATAAAAGTTTTTTATTGCTATTTTATTATCAGGATTTTTAGGTGCTTCAATTACTTTGTTGGGATACAAAATGTTGTATGAAAATAAAGTTGATTCTATTGAAAGTGAATCTTTACGCCAAAATTGGTCAGTAATAGTACAGTTAAGAAATATCATTTAATTTTACTGAAGCAGCTGAAAAAGGTAAAGCTGCAAAGTGGTTCATATCAAAACTGCTGAAAGTGAGCAACAAGTTAAAAACAGATTGAAAAATCAAAGGCAAGAATGGTGGATTTGGGGTTTCGGAGGAGATTTTTTGATTTGGGATATGGTCAAAGATATAGAGGAATAAGTGGAGGAGGCTCTGGAGTTATTTATACTTCTGATGGTTATATTATCACAAATAACCATGTTGTGGATTTTGCTGATGATATTGTTGTTACACTTTCTGATGACAGAGAATATAAGGCTACAAAAATTGAGTATGATCCATCTGATTTAGCAGATTCATAAAAATTGAAGAAACAGGATTACCAACTTTGGAATTGGCAAATTCAGACGATTCTAAAATTGGTCAATGAATTTATTAACCTCATTAATCCCTTTGATTTTCTTACATCTTCAGTCACTGCAGGAATAATAAGTGCTAAAGGTCGGGATATAAATATCATTTCAGATAACAGAGCTTTGGAAGAATTTATTCAAACTGATGCTGTTGTAAATCCCGGTAACAGTGGTGGAGCATTATTGGATGCTGAAGGAAAATTATTGGGTATAACTTCTGCTATTGCATCTCCAACAGGTAGTTATGCCGGATATTCATTTGCTATACCATCCAATTTGATGAAAAAAGTTGTAGATAAAATTATAGAAAAGGGAGGTAATTTAGATGTAAAACCTTCATTGGGAATTAGTGCAGCAACTATCGATAAAGATGCTAAAGAAGCTTATGATTTGGATGTTGATAAAGGATTGTATGTGGTTGAGGTTGAAAGTGGTAGTTCTGCTGAATCAGGAGGGATACTCCCGGGAGATATCATAACTCAAGTTGATGATACGAATATAGAAAAATTTGAAGACCTATTTAAAGTGTTAAATTTAGCAAATATCGGTGATGTGTTAAATATTAAGGTCATAAGGAACAATAAAAGTAAAAATATTGTTGTTAAGTTAAAGCAGAGTTTATAGTAAAAGTTGGTTTTTCGTTTTGTTTTTTTAACGCTTGTCGTCCCCAGACAAGCGTTTTTTATTATTTTTATCCAAAATTTTTTATCATTTTTGTGATATGAATATACAATTAAGTAATATAAATGATTTTATTACCAGGCAATTGGGAGCTTTATCTCATTTGTTGTATCCGGATATATGTATAGCTTGTAATGAAAGATTGATTACTGTTGAAAATGCTTTCTGTTTTGAATGTTATACTTCATTGCCTTTTGCTCATCAGATAAATGATTCTGAAAATGATTTTTTAAAGCACTTTGAAGGTAAGGCAAAATTGGTTCATGGTGCTGCATTACTAAACTTTATAAAAACTGGAGCAATTCAGGATATAATAAAAAAACTGAAATATCATGACAGACCACAATATGGTGTTATTTTAGGTGAGATCTTTGCTAAGAGTATGTCAGCAGGGAATAAATTTGGCGAAATTGATGTTGTGGTTCCTGTTCCTTTGCATCCAAAAAAAGAAATGAAAAGAGGTTATAATCAATCTTATATGTTTGCGAAAGGTATTGGTAATATATTGGAATGTGATGTGAGTTGTGATAACTTAATACGCGTAAAAAATACTCAGACACAGACGAAACTGGATAATGTAAGCAGGATGAAAAATGTAAAAAATGCTTTTGTCGTTTCCAATCCTGATATTTTTATAGGGAAACATGTACTTGTAGTTGATGATGTGCTCACCACAGGTAGTACTCTTCTGGCATGTTATTTTGCATTGCAGGATATAGAAGGTATCAGTATATCATTTGCAACAATAGCTACAGGTGATTTGATGTAGTTAGGAGAAAAATCGTTTGTAATAGGGATATATAATGCAGGCTAAACACACATTGAAAAATGCTTCTAATCCTGATGCTACCAAAAAAATGATGGAAATAATCATGGAAACATACGACAATCCAAATAATATTGATAACGCTAAAAAAGCTGATAGTATAAGTCCTATTTTAGCTGCAAAAGACTTAGGTCCTGCATTTATCAATTCGGGTTTTATTCCTGTGACTTTAAGTCCTTTTTTTATAAGAAAACAAAATGGACTATATTTTACACCAAAAAATACTCGTATAGAAAAATCAAATAAAACTACCCAAATAACTATTGGATTTTGAGTTAATACAAATGTGGCAATTAATGAGAAAATTATTATTGCATTAATTTTTACCAAGTTAGCATCAATATTTTTATATTCTATAGGGCATGATCCATTCATATTCAATTTATTTATATTTTGTATAATTAAACAATTTATATAAAAATAGGTTTATTTTTTGCTTTAGGCCATTGCTGTCCCATTAAAATCTGAAAAAG
>JAWKLW010000032.1:0-19343 GCA_041392555.1 Saprospiraceae bacterium
GGCATATAAATAATTGAGCCATTAGAATAGATTGCATTTTGACCTTCACGATACTTTACTTTCTTTTTTAAATCCCTCGTCAAAACCATTGCGTGTAAATTACAAATATCAAGCTCATTAATTAATTTTTTAGATTCTACTAACGCCATCATATGATCAAATGCTTTTTCATAACCTTTTACTTCGATGATATCTTTCACAAATTTTGTGCGACTTTCACCAGTTTCAATAATCTCATTTACTTCAAAAATATTAAGACGATTTTTTTCAATTGCGGTTGAAAAATGAATTGATTTGATTTTTGCATATTTATCAAGCTCTTGATGTTGATTTGAATTAAATCTTGTGAATGTGATCTCGTTTATCAGCTTTTTTATATCTTTCAATTTCTTCTCAATTGATTCCGTATTTTGATATTTATACATCTTTAATCCTCTCTTTATTTTATTATAGATTGATTTTGCCTAATAAAAAACCATAATACTTTACATATTTGGTGAAAGTTGGATATCCAAATAATTTCCTGGACTATCTGAAATATCTAGATCTATCCCTAAATAAACTTCTGTAGTTTGTAAAGATTGATGGCCTAAATTCAATTGAATTTGGTCAAGCTTCGCTCCAAACTTATAAGATAACTTTGCATATGTTCTTCTTAAATCATGAGGGGCAATATCTAAATCACAAGCATTCCCATACTTTTTTACGATCTCCCAGATTGCATTCCCTGATAAAGCATCATTTGTTAAATGATCAAAACCATAAACTCTAGTGAATAACAATCCAGAAGTTTTTTCGATGTTATTTAAATACTGTTTTATAGATAGCATTACCCAATTTGGAACAGTTACGGTTCTTGTTTTATTTCTTTTTCCCAATAAATTCCCAATCACCCAAAAATTATCCCTTTTTTGAATTTGATCAATTTTCAAGGTAATTAATTCAGATCTTCTTAAGCCACAACCAATTAAAATTGAAAGAATTGCTTGATCGCGCTTTCCTCTGAGATGTTTAAAATCTGGTTTCGATAATAGAAGTTCAACCTCCTCTTTACTTAACCAAGTACCAGTTTTCTTTCCCCTTTGTGGAATATTTTTTACACGAGAAAAATCTACCATTACTTTTTCATTCCAAATTTCAAGATCAACAGCTTCATTTGCTAATTTCCTTAATGCACAAAAACGCTGATTCATACTCGATTCTTCAATACCTTCATTTTCTAAATAAAGCTTGTAAACCAATAAAAATTTTTTATTCATGATTGGTTTACCTTTAGCATACCAATATTCGAAAAAATCACGATAAGCTCTCATATAAGCTCGTTTTGTATGTTTACTCACCAATGATGTAATCACCAAATCTACTAGTTCTTGATCTTCTTTTCGTAAATTCATAGAACTTCCTTTCTTGAAACATATGTTTTATTACAATAATGGTATCAAAGAAAGTGCTTCTTGAAATAATTAACTGAAAAATTTTCCAACGCCTGAATTTTCCTTTATAATGAATAAATGGGAAATCGTTATATTCAAAAAGAATTTAAACCTGACAATAAGATTATCTCACCAAAAGACAAAGAAGATTTGATTAGGTCTATTATTGGGGATAAGAAAAATGAAGAATATGAAGTATTATCTGAATTAATTGATTGTTATAGTATCCATGAAAATCCAAACGGATTATATCCCGTTCTCTATTTTTCTTAACGAATTAATTAGACAAACAGAAAAAAACCTAAAAACTCTAAATAAATCAAAAGTTGAGTGGTTTACTAAAAAAATTTTTATTGAGAAACAAATATTAGAAAAGCTAGCCCCCTTTAAAAATTCAAAAGAACCAACAGAAAATAAATTAGCAAAATTTTTTGATACCAATAAAGATACCTTTTTTTATAAAAAACATTATTTAACTCTACATCAAAGAATTATTCAAATTTATAATCAAAAAAATGTTATTAACATTTCCGATGAAAATTTTGATGAAAAAATTGGTCAAGTTTTTACTGCTTTGAATGCAGGATGTTCAACAATCATAAATAATTCATTTCTTATAGACACCTCTGTAGAAAAATTTGCTTACTTTATTAAAAATAAAATTTCTCAAAAAAAGAAAAATTCATTAAATCCTTATATTGAAATAAGTACTGTTGATCGATATTCAAGTATCGTTTATTTTGTTTGGACAAACAAGTATTCATTATCTGATATCTCTAAACGAGATAGTTCTACAAAAAAAGAACAAAAAACATATATTCGATCAGCATCAGATCTCATAGAAGATTATTTACCAGTTATTGATCCTTATATAAAAAAATATAATCAAAATGTGCGAGACGATATAAAGACAGATAAAGAAGATCATAATAAAACAGATAATGAATCACTTGATATTGATACTGATCAAGAAACTGATATTACAGATGATGATGAAAGTAATCTAGAAAAGAAAAATCATTATCTTTCATTAAAAGATAATATTCCTTCGATTGACCGATATGAAGTATTAAAAATTAATCAACTTCATAAATTACACCAATATTTTAATAAACTCAAAAATAGTACAGACTTAGATCAACAATCGTTTCGCTTGATGTTTTATATGATGCTTTTTCTTAGACGATCTCCAACTTTCCTTTCTTCTATTAAATATGTTAGCCAAACCAATTCAAATAAAAAACTGAAAACAGATATTGATAATTACCCATTATTAGATATCGATGATCAAGTAATTTATTACAAACCAAAACACTTATTTAGCCCAACTATAAGAGATTATGAAAATAAAGAAAAAAATGAATATTTGAAAAATAAAGAAAATTTTGAAACATGGAATGACCTGTTACCTTTTTACAACAATGCTCACTTCATTGCTGGTATTCCTCTTCCCCCTTTCTTAATTGAAATGATTAAAAAATATGACAATTTTAAAAAATATAATAATATAGATTCTTCCTACCTTTTTATTTGGAAAGGTCAAGATGGATTTACCAATCAATTAGATAATTCAAAATTTAATGACCCTCAAAAACAACTTTTTTCAGAATTAAATATTGAAAGATATCTTTATGAAAATATTTATCGAACATTTGATGCCTACATGAAATATTTTGGATTAGGTTTAGTGGATGCTTACCTAATAAGTGAAAGACATCGAATCCCTCATGAAATTTGTATTCGATATACTTCAATCTCGTTAAAAATTCTTGCTAATAATTATTTTCTAGCTTCACAAAGATGGTTCAATGCAATTAGATCAAATTATTTATTGTCAGACTATCAACCACATATTGATTCAACAATAATCAAAAATATGCCAGCCATTCGAATGGGTTCTTGGAGGGCGCTGGAACCTAGATATTGCAAAGAAATTACTTCTTATTTATCCTCTTCAAGAGCGCTTGAGATTCCAATGATTCAAACAAAACCTGGCTACCAAAACCGAAACATAAAGGTGGTCAAAGCAATCTTTCATTTATTTATCCTTAATGGTCTTCGACCTTTTGAAATTACTAGATTACAGCGATCATGGTTATCATTGGAAAAACCAACCTTATTAGTTAATGGAAAGGCAGAGGAAAACGCAAGATTAATACCACTTCATGACCTACTGTATAATGAACTTAAATCCTTATTAAAATTTAAAAAAGAGAAGCCCAATCAGTTATTTTGGATGTATGATGAAAAATGGGCTGCCATTTGAAATAAAACTATCCTTAGTAGAATCAATCTTTGAGTTCATTATCAAAGATATATATTCACAGGATTCTAAAGCTGTAGAATTTGATTGTTATGCTTTTAGACATCGATGTCATTCTGATTTTTATCTTTTAGGATGTGAAGAACGAACAATAAATTATCTCTTTGGGCATTATAAGAATCAAATATACGATTTTACTTATGCATTTCTTTCTGATGAAATAATACAAAAATATAACCAGATCACTAATAAGATAATTAAGGATTATTTGCTCTATGAATAATACTAAATTTATTCGATATCTTCCTGCGAAGATGAATACCCATCTATTACTTGATCTGCCTGCTGATCCATATGAGAAAATTTGCCAAAATTTTTTAAATGCTTTAAATAATGATCTCTTATCAGATCAATCTAAACAAAGTACTCAATTAGAAAATACCTATAATGCCTTTATTTTCTCTTTGCAATTTTTTTCGATTGCCATCGCAAAAAAAGATTTGGAATCCTTATATAAAACTCAAGCGATCGATCTCAATTTCCTCGAATCCGGATTTTTTCGTTTGGCTCATTTTTCAACCCCTCAATTTATTCCTGTAGATAAGCTGACTCAGTTTTTAGGCAAATCAGTTTATATCCAACTCCTTCGAAAATATAGTGTTGCTCCTGGTGGACCAAATAGATTAGGGATTATTCCAAATAAATTATTAGTGGATTATATCCATGGAAAAAACACCACCAAGAAGAAATTCTCATCTAGTTATTATGCATTTGTAAACCGTATATGTAATAAAGCATTAGGAGTTAAAACAATTAGTCTGGAATTATTTAATACCGTAATAGGCTCACACTTTTATCCATATTTTGGAGATGAATGGTTTTCCCATCTTCTAAGACAATATAAATACAATCCAGCTCCATTAAGTCAATTGGAAGATTTTCATAATTTAAAGAATAAAATTTCAAAAGAAAATATCACAGCAATCGCAAATTCAGAAAATACAAAAACATTCCTAAATAGCCTACAGCCATCAAAACAAAGAGCTACGAAAAGCAAAAAGCCACCAAAAATTATTTATGATTATGAAGAATATCCTGAAGACTCAAGAATTAATTACGATCCTTTTCTTTCAGAAATTAAAGATTTAATTAACACTTACTATGTTGAGAAAAAGCCATTCAACTTGCGAAAGGAACTTCATAATTTAGCAGTTAAGAAAGAAAGAATAGTAAATATCCCGTTTACTGAATGGGCTAATAATAAAGAGGCTTTATATAATGGAGATTTTGGTACTGGGATATCGAACAGTTTCTTATATAGTACAACATCACAATGGTTGAGTGATATTCTAAAAAAGAATCGAAAAATGAAGAAAGAAACCCTTTTAGGGTATGTTAGAACCATTCAAAAGCTCATGAATGATCATCCAGATCGATATGTTTTTGATTTAACATGCAGAAAATGTGCTTGCGACCTGTGATAAACGATCTTATCAAATTTCGACACATAATTCTCTAGTATCACACTTTCTTAGTTATCAATCATTCATGAAATCCATTAATATAATTGATAAAGTTATCCCTAAATCAGATCTTTATAATTTCCGTATCATTTCAAGAAACACATATATGCTTACAAATAATGATATAGAAAACATTTTAGGAATATTGAAAAAAATGGGGAGAAAATGATGATCTTTTGCCGGCTTTCATATTATGTTGTAATCACTGAATTATTGTTTGCATTTCGTGTTCAATCAGCTACAGAAATAAAATTAGATTCTTTCGAAACTGATCTTAGAGAATTTGGAAGAGTTATTATTACATGCCCTGCGAATAAAAAGAGAAATGCCTTTACTTCTGCCCCTATTCAATCAAATTTAGATAGAACTTTATTATCAGAATTAATTGAGTATTTAAATGAAAGAAAACAATTTTTATTCGAGAATAAAATTAAAATTGATAAGAATACTCCCTTATTTGATCCAAAAATATTCTATTTAATAAAGCACAATAAAGTTTTAACTCAAATTTTTGATTTTCTAGAAATTCAAGTTCCAAAAATCACAGAATCTGAAGAGGAATTTCTTTTTCTAGAAAATAATGGCGAAGAACATTTAATTAATTATCCAACTATTAATCACGCCTTCCGACATTATGCAGCAAATCGATGGTTATCATTAGGAGTTAATATCCACCTAATATGTGATTATTTAAACCATAAACAAGTAACAACTACAATAAATAATTATTTACATGGAATTCATTTTCAAGTTTTTGAAAAATTCAATCAAATTGACAGAAATAATCTATACGAATTTAAATTCAAGAAAAAAACAATTCTCGCTTTAATTGGTTTAAATAACTCTGCTCATAATCAGCTCAGTAAGATCATATCTGATTATGAGATATTGAATAATACAATATTCAAGTATCAAATTGATGATATTAATTTATTATGTTCAAATTTATTAAATATAGAATTTTCAGCTCTGCAAAAAGGCTGCCTTGAAGGTTTAACTTATAGTGGGAGAATCTATATCCAATACAATTAGATATATTCTTTTGGATCCAAATTCGATTGTGCAACAATTTTTCTGTAAATTCAAGAATTAAAAAGTAGTATTATTCAAATTCTGCCATAAATCTTCATTATTATTAACTTCTGAATAATTACTTTTTTTGTAAATCAATGTTTTATCATTTATACCTATGATATGCGAAAATATTACTTAGGTGGTGCTTTTTTTAGAACGTGATAATGATTCACAAGTCGGTAGAAATCTGTTTAGTATTGACAGTATAGGAATTCTTCTATCCTGATAGTATTAAAAAGGCTAGTGTAAAATATTTTCTGTAAATTCACAAAAATAATTGCTTTCCCAGTGATAACGTACATTATCATTGGTTAAAATATATATTTTAAGGTCTTAATTGCTCTATGAATTTTTTTATTGCAAAAATCAATTCAATAGGACACTCTTCCTGTGGCAAATGTACGCAATCTTTAAGTACTAAAATTTGCGCATTTGGTATTACAACTTATAAATTTTTACTATCTTCAAATGGAACAAAATTATCAGAATCTCCACTTATAACCAGTACGGGTTGATAAATATTTGGCAATCCCTCTACTAAACTCATCTTCTTTCCTTTACTTTTTGTATACTAGAAGACACACTTTTCCTGACAGTTTCGTCCTTTAGTGTTTTCATTCGTACCTCTTTCCGATGGAGAAGCAGGATGAGCAAAATAGACCTTCATATTGGTGTCAATCGTAAATTGCTAATGTTCACTCATTTCTTTCCCTTGATCATAAGTAAAAAACCTTTTCAGGTATTCTGGAACATTCTTAAAAGCATCAGCACTAGCTTTTCTAACAGATATGGCATCATTTTGAGTTCCTAATGGGACTAAGATCGTATAACGTGTTGTGCGTTCCACCAAGGTTCCTAACGCACTTCGTTTAGATTTCCCTAAGATCAAGTCTCCTTCCCAGTGACCAGGCACTGTTCGATCTACTACCTCTGCTGGACGCTCTTCAAGTGAAAGCATATTGGTGATTTTTCCACCTTTTTCTTCTGTTTTCTCCCCTTTTTTATGTGTTCGACGATATTTATGCTCTTGACTAAGTGCTTTGATCTATGTTTGCTTTAATTGTCACTTTGGCAACAAATAGATGTATTGAAATATTGATTCATGTTAAATTTGCATATCCACATCTTCAGCATACTCAATTTTTAGTCGTTTTGATATCTCTTGTGGTGACCATTTCTGCCTTAACTTCTTTTTTACATATTTCAACAATTCCTTGTTTTGTTTAGTTTGCTTTTTCCCTTTCTTCGAGAGCTCGCTTTCTCTTTTGATTTCTTGCTGGCTGTAAACGCTCGATATCCTGTTTTCCCTTGATTTCTTTGTACCTCTCTACAAATTGTTATTCGATGTCTTCCTAGTTTTTCTTCTATTTCTTGGATCGTTTTTCCTTGTGATAGCTCTCTACTTATTTCTTCTCTTTCTTCTTTTGTTAGTCTTTGATATTTCTGCATTCGAATGATTTTACCTCTCATTTCGTTGCACTAAATCCTTGAGAACGCATTAATTATCAAGCCATAAAAATTTTTTCTACAAATGAAAAAATCATAAGTTTATAAAAGAATTATTTAAATCATTTAATTGCTCATAATTTTTATTTGTTATATTTGAAAACCTTCTTATACCTAAATCTTTTTCAATAAAAGATAATTGTTTCATCGGATCTAAATTAATAAGATTACTAATAAAATATTCTTCAACACCAAAAGGTTCTAAAACTGTTTTAACTGCATTTTCAAATAAGTAAATATAATACTCTTTATCAATTTGATAATTCTTCGTTTTATGTACTAAATCCCAAGCTAAAACTCTTGGTTTACCTTTCACATAAATGAATTGTACTTTTGAGCCAGCTCTAATATCAACATCATTATTTTTTAGTTGAATTCCTGCTTTAGCTGCATGGGATGGAATTTTATAATCTTCTAAATTTTTACTTAGTCTTTGTGTAATGATTAGTTCTTCATTTGATACTTTATCATATTTTATTCTTCTTACATGATTCATCACATATTTATAAACTTCAGGCAAAAAGGTATTTAGATCTGACAAATTTTCCATTTTCGATAGAATCTCAATTATCATCAATTGTCCCTCTTTTACATATGGTGGTTTATCCCCTCTTCGACACTCGATACCTCGAGTTTTAATTGTCCCATCTTCAAATACACCAAAATATGAGTTAGGCACACTATATTTTTTGTTCATTTTAGAAGGTAAAAAAGCTACCCATTTATATATACAGTCAAGGCTTATTGGTAACCCTGTTCTCATTTCAACCTGATATAAAAGAGAATCAATTGATTCTTTGTTTATTCTATTTTCACTTTTTGCAAAAATACTATCTATATACGTATGAATCACTGTATATCCAGCTTCTTCAAAAACATTTTTAGTATCAATTAAAGCGATTCTTCCCCAATTATTAATTTGTTCAAAAATATTTGGAGAGGATAAAGGCGCATTTTTGAAACCAGTATATCCAAAAATATAGTTAATTAATTATTTGTTCATATATAATGATTAATTATTAATAATATTTTAATTTAAATCTACTTTTGGTTTTTTTAAACCCAAGTAAATAATTTTTTTTATGGAGAGAAATTTACTTCATGTAAATATTAAAGGACAAGAAAAAACAATTATTAAAATTCTGATTTATAACTTAATTTCTTACCCGGAGTTTCTTTACCCTTTTTATATTAATGCTTATTTATTATAATTACAAAGTTGTGTTAATCGAAATTTAAAAAGGAAAATAATGAATTAATTAATTCAAATAATCTACCGGGATTAGTTTTTAGATTTAGATTGGATAAAAATGGTAATTGAGGGTTTGAATTCTTAGGAGGTAATAGTTCTTTTTTGTCTGAATTAGGTATAGATGTTGAATTAATTAGACAAAACGCTGAATTAGCCTTAAATTTTATTCCTCCTGGAAGATATTAAAAAAGCTAAATTCTAAACTTCATGCCTCTGCTAAAAATCTCAGCCTTTTTGAATGGGAAGGAGAATTTAAATTATTTTCTACACAAAAATTGTTGGCTAAAATTCTCTGCAAGTCCAATTATGGCAGATGATCAATCTATCATTTGGACAGGATTAGCAATAGATATAACTGAACAAAAAAATTTACAAAACAAAATTCAAATACTAAATAAACAACTTAATGAACAGGCTGAAACAGATTATTTAACTGGGTTAATCAACCGACGCAGATTTTATTCGGATATTAAAAAACAATTTAACCGTTTTGAACGATATGATGAAATTTTTTGTTTAGCTATTATTGATTTGGATAATTTTAAAAGTATTAATAATCATTATGGCCACGAAATTGGTGATGAATTACTTAAACATTTCTCAAAAATCTTAAAATCAAAAATTAGAAATACTGATGTATGTAGCAGAATAGGAGGAGAAGAATTTGCACTTTTCTTCCCTCATACAACTTTAGAAGAAGGCATTTTAATTTGTGAGAGAATAATTAGCGAAATCAAATTTATTGAGAATTCAAAAAATAACAATTCTAAAATTGTATATACATGTAGTATTGGTCTAACAGAAGTTACTGATGGAGATATTTTTTCCAATGTTTTTAATAGAGCAGATCAGAAATTATATAATGCAAAAAATAATGGTAAAAATCAACTAAAATATTAATGGATATTTTCATAAATCATTTCTTTTCTAATTTATAAATTTAAAAATAATCCAATATTTTCTATAGAGCTGTAATAAAAAGATTTTTTATATTATAGTTGCTTAATCTATTCTCAACTAACAACAATCTTGATTAAATAGGCTTCATATTTATTTACTTTTCCTATAAATCATTTTAATAATTCAATATTATGTTTTAAGATTAAGAATATCAAAAACAAGAGTTTAATTTAGTTCAAAAGTGATAATTTCACAATATTGACCAAAAAGGTAGATAATGGCATAATAAATATAAATAGTTTCTACGAAAAGGAGCATTTTATGAGCGAATTAATTAATAACACAGAGGAACGAAAAAAAATACTTAAAGAACATATTCTTCAACTTCATAATGGCATAGATGTAGAAATTGTAAAAAAAAGTATTTCATCTTTAATGCAATCAATACCATATCAGGAAGTAGTAGACGTTGAGCAGGAATTAATCGCTGAGGGATATCCTGAATCAGAAATTATTGAACTTTGTGATCTCCATCATCAAATTGTTGAAGATAATATTCTTGATCTAAGTGGTTTGCAAAGAAAACCAGACCAAAGGCATCCTCTCGAAATCTTGAAGCAAGAAAATCAAGCACTAACTTTAGTTGTAAAAAAGCTAGCAGAATTATATAAACAAGCAAATTTTACTATTATTACTTATGAAGATATCATTCTTTTCAAAACTTATTTTAATCAATTAATGGATGTGGATAAACATTATCGTCGCCTTGAATATCTTTTATTCCCATATCTTGAAAAATCTGGTATTACCGGACCACCAAAAGTATTATGGGGCAAACATGATGAAACTCGACAATTATTAAAAACTGCTATTTCTACCCTAAATGAAATTGAAACAAACTCTATCAGAGATATCAATGCATTAATTGAAAATACTTTCCAAAAAGCATCCAATTCTATTATTGACATGATTGCAAAAGAAACAAATATTCTTTTTCCCATGGCGCAAGAGACCCTTAAAGATATAGAATGGTATGAAGTTCTTCAACAATCCCTTGAAATAGGTTATTGTTTGATTGACCCTGAAGATGGTTGGCAACCTTCAGAAATCCCAGAGGATTATGGAAATAATTTTAATACAACTAATGATGGGTACATCAATTTATCTAGTGGTCAATTTACGGCAATACAACTCGAAGCTCTACTAAATTCATTACCGATTGATATTACGTTTGTAGATCATAATGATAAGGTAAAATATTTCTCCCAAGGGAAAGAACGAATTTTTGATCGTAATCGATCAATATTAAATAAGAGATGTTTCAATGTGCCATCCGCCACAATCAGTTCATATTGTAGAACAAATTTCTAAAACGATTTTAAAATCAGGAAAAGAATCTCATGCCCCCTTCTGGATTCAATTAGGAGATAAGTTTATTCACATTGAATATTTTGCTCTTCGAGATAAAGAAGGAAATTACTTAGGAACCCTAGAAGTTTCTCAAAATTTAACTGAAAAAAGGGCATTAGAAGGTCAGCAAAGATTATTATCTTACAAAAAATAAATTTATTTTATAAAAACTCTAAAAATAATAATTGTAAAAAGCCAAGAAAAAAATTCTTGGCTTTTTAACTCTACTTAATAAAGAGACACTGTATTTTTATTTGGATTTTTTATGCAAGAAATAGTTCCATATCTTCTTCAACTGTTCCAATCCCAGATAATCCAAACTTTTCAACTAAGACGTCTAAAACATTTGGTGATAAAAATGCAGGGAGAGTTGGACCTAAATGAATATCTTTCACTCCTAAGTATAGTAATGCTAACAGCACAATAACCGCTTTTTGTTCATACCAAGCAATATTATAAACTATGGGGAGTTGATTAATATCCTCCAAACCAAACACCTCTTTCAATTTTAGCGCAATCATAGCTAATGAATAGGAATCATTACATTGCCCAGCATCCAAAACTCGAGGGATTCCACCAATATCACCTAATGGTAACTTATTATATCGATATTTTGCACACCCAGCCGTAAGAATCACGGTATCAGACGGTAACTTTTCTGCAAATTCTGTGTAATAATTTCGATCTTTGAAGCGGCCGTCACAACCAGCCATAACAAAGAATTTCTTAATTGCACCACTATTAACCGCATCTACTACTTTGTCCGCAAGCGCCAATACTTGAGCATGAGCAAAACCTCCAACAATTGAACCCGATTCAATTTCCTCAGGTGGTTTTGTTGTTTTCGCCAAAGCAATAATCTCTGAAAAATCCTTTTTTCCAGTTTCATCTGCTTCAACATGAACACAGCCTGGATAGCCTGCTGCACCAGATGTAAAAATTCGATCCCTTATTTCTTCATTTTTAGGAGGAACGATACAATTTGTTGTAAAAAGAATTGGTCCATTAAATGTCTTAAATTCAGTGATTTGTTTCCACCAAGAATTACCATAATTCCCTACAAAATTATCATATTTTTTGAATTTAGGATAATAATGGGCGGGTAGCATTTCACTGTGAGTATAAACGTCTACTCCACTGCCTTGTGTCTGTTCAAGTAATTGCTCTAGATCGGATAAATCGTGACCAGAAATCAAGATTGCTGGATTATTACGCACACCTATATTTACTTCAGTCATTTCAGGATTTCCATAATGCGACGTGTTTGCTTTATCAAGCAACGCCATCGCAGTAACACCATATTCTCCAGTTTGCAAAACAAGTCTTACCAACTCATCCACAGTAAGAGAATTATCCATCGTCGCCACTAAGGCTTCATAAATAAATTGATAAATAGCTAAATCCTCAAATCCTAAATTTAATGCATGGTGTCCATATGCGGACATTCCCTTTATTCCATATATTGTCAATTCACGAAGTGATCTCACATCGTCATTTTCAGTTGCCAAAACACCAATATTACTAGCCTTTAATAACATTGATTTTTGATCTGTTACTTCAAACAGAGCGGCATCGCTCCATTTTGCATCTTCCACACGATCTCGTAATGTATTCCGTAAATTCACCATTTTTCGAATTTGGTTTTCAATTGCTATTTCATCAAAATTTGCATTTGTTATTGTTATAAATAAGCTTTTTAGCAAGTTATGATTGATAATCGGTAGATCTTCAATTTTGAAGCCTCCTTTTACCACCACTTCTGAAATACCTTTTGCTACATAAACTAATAAATCTTGTAATTTTGCAACTGTTTCATTTTTGCCACACACACCTACAATTTGGCAACCAACCCCTTTTGCTGTTTCTTGACATTGATAACAAAACATGCTCATATACTTTTCCTTTACTTATAGTTATTTTTTAGGAGCAGGAGCTTTGACAACAATAAGCTCTAATGCTTCATTGTTTAAATTTTTTACATTCATTTTTGTGTTTTCTGGAATTTTTAGTAGGGTGTTTTTTGAATATTTTCTGACTTCTTCATCATTCAATCCAATAGAAAGAATCCCATCTATTACAGTCATGTAAACATTCGAGTTAGAGAAATGAATAGGAAGGCCTTCGTCTTGATTAAATATCATATGGAGATAATGAATATTGTCATCCATCACGATTTTTTCAATTGTTTTTGTTTTTTCATGGCTTAATCTAAATACTTTTTCAATCATAATTTCTCCTTTTATTACCGATTATGTCATATTATAGTATAACATATATCCCACTTATTAAGTATAATATGTATGTGCTAAGTCTTAAATCTAGCCAAACAAAAAAATTCTAAAGCTTGTGTTCTTTTTTACATTTGATTCATAAAAAAATAATTATTTGATAAATTTATATTACTCACTATTTTCTGCTATAATGACTATGTTAAAAATGATAATATTCTTAATAGGAATGAATATAATTTTTTTTAGGCAAAAAAGAAGCTATTTTAATTTATCCCTCATCCAAGAAAGAATATTATCACCCATAGGAGGAGAACAAAAAATGAAACGAATATCAAAGAAGATATTGTCCCTTATCCTTTTAGGTGTATTGCTAAGCATCGCCGCAACCAAATATATTGTGACTACCACACAAGTTTCCGACAACTCGGTCACCGACCTTGATCCACAGATAGATGGTGATTCCATTGTTTGGGAGAGCCTTGCCGATGGAGACTATGATATCTAACTTTATCAGATTAGTAATGGTATTACCACTCAAATTTCGAACAATAGTGCAGTTGACGTATATCCCCAAATTGATGGTAATTATATTGTTTGGCAGGGAACTGCCGATGGGGATTATGAGATTTATCTATACCAGATTAATAGTGGCACAACCACTCAGATTTCCAATAATACTGCAGAAGACCATATCCCTCAAATATATGGAAATTATATAGTTTGGGATGGGGATGCTGATGGGGATTATGAAATCTATCTATACCAGATTAGTAGCGGCATAACCACTCAAGTATCCAACAACACAGCATATGATCGAAATCCTCAAATCTACGGAGATTATATCGTCTATGAAGGATATCCAACTGGAAACAGAGATATCTACTTGTATCAGATTAGTAGTGGCACAACCACTCAGATTTCCAATAATACAACGAATGATTATAATCCCCAAGTGTATGGTGATTATATCGTCTATGAAGGATATCCCACTGGAGACAGAGATATCTACTTGTAGCAGATTAGCAGTGGCAGTACCACTAATATATCAAACAATGTGGGATTTGATGGAAGTGCTCAAATTAATGGGGATTATATAGTATGGTATGGAGAAGCTGATGGAGACAGGGAAATTTATCTATACCAAATCAGCAACGGTACGACTACTCAAGTTTCAAACAACACTGCACAAGACGACGCAGCTCAGATCGATGGAGATTTTGTGGTTTGGAGAGGTAGAGCAGATGGAGATTATGAAATCTATTTATATGATATTAGTAGCAGAACAACTACACAGCTCTCCAATAATACGGCATTTGACATGGTTCCTCAGGTTAATGAAAATTACGTAATTTAGGAAAGCGATGAAGATGGTGATTATGAAATTTATTTAGCTACCATCGAATTAGCAACCTCAACAGCTCCAGCAATTGTTCCTGACACTGGTTTTGCACCAAATCAGATTACTAATCTTCCTGGTCAGCCTGCTAAGAAAATGTATACAGGAACTGATATGATGTTGAAGATTCCTACACTAGAGATTGATATGCCCATAGTTGGTGTTTCACAAAGTGGCAATAGCTGGGATGTTACTTGGCTAGGGAATAACGCCGGTTATCTTTCGGGATCCGCTTTCCCCACTAAACAGGGGAATACTGTCATTACTGGCCATGTTTGGAGCTCATTAAACCAACCTGGTCCCTTTGCAAATTTAAAAACCCTCAATTATGGAGACAAGATTCAAATTGAAGCTTGGAATCAAACGTATGTATACGAAGTACGTGAGAACACAACAGTTAATGTTAATAATATTGATGTAGTAATGAAATCTGAAGAGTATGATTGGGTTACATTGGTCACTTGCGAGGGATATAATTCCATAACTGGCAATTACCAACAACGCCGCATAGTAAGAGCGGTATTAATTGAAATACGCTAAATAATAATATCAAAATTAATTAGAAAAGAGCCAGATGAATTGTCTGGCTCTTTTCAAATTAATTTTGATAATGCCTTAAAATGTATATTTTTAATGCAACAAATAATCTTAAAAAGATTTAAATTCAAAGAAGTTTAGATTAAAATAAAACTGATTATCTTAAATTATTCCAGTATAGAAAATTACTATACTTTGTATCTTTTTTTCCCTTTATCAAATAATAGTTGTTTAAATATAATTTACCAGCCAAGACTTTCAAATACTTAAAACAACTAATAATTATACAGGAGGATATTTTTCAAATAATCACATAGTAAAAGAAAAAACGATTAATTTTCAAATTCTTTTTTCATAACTTTACAAAATTCTTATTTTTTTGAAAAATAAGAACATTTGTGCTATTTTTAACGTATGAATGAATTATTATTACTTCCTGGTATAGAAAAACCTAAAACTGGAATTACTACACTCATAAGTGAAGATAAAATTGAATTATCAAATATTATTGATAGGCTAATCCTTCAATATAGCCTATTTGATGATATTTATATTGTTGAAACAAAATCAAGAACAAATCTATATCTTTATGCTGAAGTATTACGCTCTATAGAAGAAACTATTATTGATCAGTTTAAAAATATTCATTACTGCCGTCCCATTAGCATTTATCAAATTTCTATGGTTATTGAATCTGCTGATAAAAATGCTCCTATTGTAATTCCCAACTTTCTTATTCCTTTCACAGATGAAGGTGTAACTGAAATAGAAAAACATGAACAATACAATGAGATTAAGAAAATTCTTATCACTTCATCTCAAAATAGACCTATTATTGTTGGATGCAAGTTAGATAAATTTAAAGGCCTTGAGTGGTTATATAAAGATTTGCAAGTAATATCTTCAAATTTTCAAACAATAATATCAACCCCCAAATTAAAAGAAGAAAATAAATCTTCATATCAATTTAAATTGTTCTAGAGGTAAATTATGGGAAGAAGTTTATCAACACAAACAGACCTTTTTAATAGTATCGAATCAAAGCTTAATTCATATCGTAATATTTTACGCCTACAAGATAAAGAAGCTTTCGATAATATCATGGCACATGCTAGAAAACATCTCCCTTCTGCAAGTGAAGCTGCTCATTTTTATCCATTAGAGATTATGCTTTTGGCTATATCACTGGAACAGGAAAAAGGCTCATATCGATTGTTAGATAAGATTGATGAACTATTGAATTTATATGAATCAATAGAAGAAAGATTGATTAAGCTTGAAGTGATTTTTAAAAATTTTCAAGAGGAATAAAATAGAATGTTTAAAGAATCGTCTGGTATTCTCTTGGATTTATATGAAAGTAAACATAAGGGGGTAAATGTTTTTTGGATAATCGAACAAGATGGAAGACGAATAAAATACTTTCATCAACTTCCAATTACTTTTTATATTTATAGCACAAATGAAAATTTACGTAATGCGTGGATTTACCTAAAAAAAAATGGTCTTCTTATGTTGTTCTTTCTAAAAAAGAAAAAACCCATCCATTTGATGGAGAATCAAAAGATTTTCTAGCTGTTACAACTTTTAGCCACGCCTTAAGTAAAAATATAGCCAAATCAGTGTTGAGTCATAACCCAGGATTAGAACTATATGATATAAGCCACCCACTACTATTACATTATTCTGCATTTCACAACCTTTTTATTTTTTGTCATTTAACCTTTGCTTATGATGAAGAAACAAAAATTATCAAGTCTATTGAAAGTAATAATGATAGGTGGGATTTAGAATATAACATTCCATCGTTAAGAACTTTAAATATCAAATCTAAATTTAATCCAAAAGTGTCACATCAACATAAACCAATAATTCTAGAATATGAAAAACAGCAAATTAATATTAATCTAGCTAATGAAGATAAAGCCTTTCATAAAATTTATAATGTAATTAAGGAGTATGATCCAGACATTATTCTGTCTGATTATGGAGATAATATTATTTTTCCTTTTCTTATAAAGCAATTAAATAGACATTATTTAAAGAATATTTTTAGTAGAGATTCATCTTTAGGTGTGAAATTTATAAATGCAAGTTCTATAGAATCTTATGGTCGAGTAATTCACAGAAAACAACAATCCTTATTATTTGGCAGACATCATATTGATCGTAAAAATATGAGTTTTTATACAGATTTAGAAATAGAAATAGTCTTTGAAATTGCGAGAATTTCAGGTATGTCTTTGCAAGAAGTCTCTAGATCTACCCCTGGAAGAGGCATAGCGTCTTTAGAAATCATAGAGGCATTAAAAGCAGGTACATGTATCCCATATCGTAAACAAAAGCCAGAGATTTGGAGAGATGCTGAAAAATTTTGAAGCAGATCGTGGGGGATTGATTTTTCAACCACTTCAAGGAGTCCATGAAAATATTATCTCTGCGGACTTTGACAGTATGTTTCCTTCAATCATGGTATTCAAAAATCTCTCCTGAAACAATAGGAAAAAATAATGCGTCAATGGGGTAATTCTAGAGCGTTAAGCCATTACTTGAAAGAAGATTATATTATAAAAGCCAAAGTAAAATTCAATCAAGAACTTCAAGAAGTATATAAAAACAGATCGGATGCACTAAAATGGTTACTAGTTGTGAGTTTTGGATATACAGGCTTCAAAAATGCCCCTCTATCATCTCCAAATATTTTTGAACAAATAAATAAATGGGGCAGAATTGCACTCATTCAAACAAAGGATATATTTGAAGAACAAGGCTTTGATGTACTTCATATCTACATCGATAGTATCTTTGTCAAAAGAGAAGAACCTATAACAGATGAGATAATCGATTCTCTTCTCATTAAAGTTAAAAAAGAAACAGGTCTACCAATTAGTCTTGAATGTATTTATAAATGGGTTGTATTCTTGCCATCAAAAGTTAATAGTAGATATGTTGTGCCAAATTCTTATTTTGGTGTATTTCAAAATGGCGATATTAAAGCAAGAGGGATTCAATGTCGGAGAGGTGATAAACCACCTTTTGTAAAAAATTCGCAAATAAAAATTATAGAAATGCTTGCTGAAGCAAAAGATCTTTCTTGTATAAGAGAGACATTTCCACAAATATTTAATTTCATCATGAAACAAGTTGAAAAAATCAAGCAAGGCCAAATACCTATTGAAGATTTGATTATTACCCAGCGCTTAAGTAAAAATATAGAAGATTATATTATGCCATCTCATGTGGCAAAAGCAGGCATTCAACTCAAATCAGCCGGTGTAGATATTCGTGCTGGTTCAAAAATAAAATTTATTTATATAAAAGGCAATCCAAGAGTTTTACCCTGGGATTTGGTTCCCAATTCAAAAGGATATCAAATTGACATTGAACACTATATATCTCTATTCAAAGATGCTGTGAAAACAGTTTTGATACCTTTTAGTATAGAAGAAGACTTTATTGAGAATCTTATTAAACTTATTCCAGCGAAGCAACTTTCATTCATTCCAATAAATGAACGACTAAGAAAATTCAAAATATCATCAAGTGAAGATTCCAATTACTATTTATATTAGAGATAATATTCTCATTTATTTACTGACTAAGTTTTATTAATCTTTTGTGACAATTCTCGATTTCTTATTAATAATTTTTGATTACTTTTTTCTAATGATTCAATTCTTTCTAGAAGTATTTGATTCTGGTGTTTCATAATTTCAATTGATATATCTCGTTCATATAAATATTCAAGATTCTCATTTTGTTGTTTAACTTTTTTCTGTAATTTATCTATTTCAAAATATGGAGAATTCATGTGATAT
>JAWKLW010000033.1:0-18586 GCA_041392555.1 Saprospiraceae bacterium
ATATTTTATAGAACAGGAAATTGAAAAAATATCTAATACTACTCATTCCGGAACAACTTTGGAATAATAGCTATTGTATTATAGTTCAATTTGTTTTATGATATTACCTTCGAGGTAATAAATAATATTGCCTGAGATTTTGGCAGATTTGGGATTTGGGTTTATTTTATTCAAATCGTAAATTAGTTGAGATTCTCTTAAAATAAAGTTGAAAGATAAAATCTGGTTTTTTGTATTGTCAAAATACCAGATTTTATCATTTTCAAAGCTTGGGTGTTGTACATTAATCACATCATATTTTGAATCAAAATCCAGGATATTACTGTATTTTATGATTCCTAATTTGTTATCGAAAATATACAGATTATTTTCTCTTTCATATATCTTATTTTCAGATATGTGCATTGGAAAAGGAGAATCCATAGGTTGACTTTCATCGATGATGTTGTTTTTATTGTCAATTAGTATAATTTTGTGTGAAATGGAATCATAAAGCCAGATGTTTCCATCGTTTGACATTCCAATGGCTGTGATGTACATATTGCTGTGTAATTTTATTCTGCTTATTTCGGACAGAGTGTTATCCACAATGATGATTTCCTGAAAATCGATATAGAACAATAGTATTTTTTGTGGGTTTGTGACATCTATCGAGGTTAAGATTCCTAAATTGGAAAAATTGCAAGTATATTTATTATTCTCATCTGAAAAATACTTTACAATATCACCATTTTCATAGATGATATAGCGATTGGCTAATTTATCTATTTCAAAATTTATAACATTGTTAGTTGTAGTATATGTGTGTGGAACTGAATTAGTTGATTTACATGATGGAAACAATAAAATTATTGGAAAAATTAGTGAAAGAGATATAAAAAATATTTTTGATGATAAATGATTCATGAGGTAAAGTATCTATTTTTTGAATGTTTTTAATTCAAAGTTTTCCCCATCAAATACACCGTAAGTAAAGTGTTCTACCCAATCACCGAGATTGATAAACTGAGATTTTTTATTTTTCAATAATATTTGTTTTGGGATATGTCTGTGTCCAAAGACGAAATAGTCAATTTCAGGATCAGTCTCTATATAAGACTGAGCGAAATTCAGTAATATTTCTTTTTCCGGTACAAATATTTTTTCATATTCACTATGTGAATTTCTACTCAAAACACTAAAGAATTTCATTATTTTTATCCCTGTATTTGGGTGTATTCTTGCAAAGCACCATTGCCAGGAATTTATTTGCGAATAAATTTTTAATAAAATTATCATGAAATTAACTTTTCCAGTATCACCATGAGCTAAATAGAATTTTTTTCCTTTTATCGTTTTTATTATTTCCTTTCTGAAAGTGGGGATGTCGAGAAAATCATTGAAATAGTCAAATACCCACATATCATGATTTCCTGTAAAGAAATAAATAGGAATATTTTTTAGTCTTAACTCTTTTAATTTTCCAAGAAGTAAAATAAAACCTTTGGGAACTACCTCTGAATATTCGAACCAATAATCAAAAATATCTCCCAAAAGATAAATTTCTTCTGCAGAATCTTCAATCTCATTCAACCAATCGAATACCAATAATTCTCTTTCATCACTTGGTATCTTGGTATCTACACCAAGGTGGAGGTCTGAAATAAAGTATATTTTATTTCTTGCCATAATTACTTCTGAAGCCTCGATTTCAGAAAATCAATATTAGATATATCCATAGCATCTACATCGTTTTGTTCAGCCATATAAAATGATATCCAATCTGTTAGGTGTATAAGATAGAATAATTGCTGAAGAAAAGTGTACCCTTTGGAATTTATATCTATAATAGTATCAGTGTGTTTTATCATTATTTCTTTGCTCACTTCCATCCTTTTCAATACTTGCGGAGAGTACAAATCAGATTTGATGAAAATGCATGAAAAAGAACTGTAATCATTGACCCAGGCAGCTATTTCATTGTGATTCATTTCAGGGAAAACTGAGCTAAAAGCGAGCATTTTACTATTTTCATTTATCTGTTGTCTGAATCTTACAGCAAGAGGTTCAAATGTCTGATCAGAATATATCAAAGGAGTTTTATTACCCAAAAGTGTTGCTATTTTTTTTGCTTCTGATTGTATTTCTCCACAATTTTTCAGAAGGAAGTCAATAGATAAGCTTATTTCTCTTGGGAGTTCTAAATTTAAAAGGTTGAGTTTGAATAATATAAATAATTGGTAGATCAAAGAATAACCTATGCATGCACGAGGAGCAGGCCAATCTCCGGGGACAACTAAATTCTCGATATTTAGTCGTTTTGCTTCTTGCAAAAGTTTGCCTCCTGAGGTTATAGCTATTATTTTAGCATTAGTATTCAGAAGTTTTTCAAAGCAACTCAATGTTTCCTCTGTATTTCCGGAATAAGAAGAAACCAAGCAAAGTGTTTGTTCATCTATCCACGAAGGGATGTCGTAAGTGTTGGAAACAAAAACCGGAATATTGCCATATTTTTGCATTATTTCAGCAGAAAATTTTCCGGCAATTCCCGATCCCCCCATTCCGGTAATGAATACTTTATTTGCCTGGAAATTTTGAATTTTGGAATTTTCAGCTAAGATCATAGCCTCTTCCATTTGTTGCATGAATTTATAGATAAGATTTTCCATTTTTATAATTATTTACGTTTGTAGAATTTAACGCTAATATACAGCTTTAATTTCAATTTATCATCACATTGATATAATATATTAATGATTTTTATAATGTATGGAAAATTGCAGGACTCCATATTATAAAAATGGTGCAAGAATGTCGTCATTTTTTTATGTGGATTTATGGTATTTAATGCTTAGAAGGTTATAATTGCACAATTTTTCTGATGAATTTGGAAGGCTTTGATATGGAGAATATTTTTCAAATCTCTATATTGTTTTTCATCAATTTTCCAAGTTTTTACATAACTTGAATCATTATATTCTTCATATTGATTTATTTTAATCCAATGTCAATATAGGTCGTAAATACATGACTTAAATTGAAGTTAGTATTATAAACTATTAAAAATCATAGGGGAAAAGTTATAAAAAATATAATTTATGAAAAATCCTTAGATTTTATCAATTCAAATTGAAAAAATAAAAGTAAATTCGCAAAAAATAAAATAACATTGAATAAGCGAATAGTAATAATACCGACATACAATGAAAAAGAAAATGCCCGGAAGATAGCTATGGCTGTAATCGGGCTTAAGGAATCATTTGATATATTATTTGTGGATGATGGTTCTCCTGATGGTACAGGAGAAATTATAAAAGATATGCAGAAAAACTATCCTCAGATTCATTTGATAGAGAGGACTGGAAAATTGGGATTAGGGACGGCATATATCACAGGATTCAAATATTGCATTGAAAAGGGCTATGATTATATATGTGAAATGGATGCAGATTTTAGCCATAATCCTAAAGACCTTGTAAGATTGGTAAAAGCATGCGAAAATGATATTTATGATGTTGCTATAGGTTCAAGATATATAAGAGGTGGTGGTGTGAGAAATTGGGGTTCGGACAGGAAATTATTGTCTTATGGAGCATCACTATATGTAAGGATGATCACTTTCATGAATGTTAAAGACCCCACAGCAGGTTTCGTTTGCTACAAAAGAAACGTTTTAGAGTCTTTGGATCTGCACAAATTAATTGTTGGATATGCATTTCAAATTGAAATGAAATTTGCTGCCTGGGTCTAATGTGGTTTCAGACGAAAGAAGTTCCTAGAGGTATTTATTGATAGGGTAGAGGGACAATCAAAGATGAGCTCAAATATAATAAGTGAAGCAATAATGGGTGTTTTAACTTTAAATGGAACAGTTTTTTTGAAAAAAACAGCTACCTGAAAAGACAAAGTTAAAATTATACCTGAATAAAATTTACGGGAGCAATATTACAGCAAATTCAAATTATTTTTGAATATCACGTTTCCATCTTTTGAAAATACTGTTTCTTTTCCTTTTCCTCTTAATTCAAAATTTTCATTTTTGTACCAGATTCCTGACGCAGGTTTTTGACTTGTAAGGAGCACTGTATCGCCCTCAAAAATAACTGTTACATTATCTTGGGAATTATTGAAAATCATGGTAATTGTTCTTCCCAATGAATCGGTGGCTGTACTATTTATTATTTCATCATTGGTGCCGTTATCAACACTGGTTTCTATTTTGGTGGTATCATTGGGTGTGGTTTCCTTGCAGGAATTATATACTAACAGGAATAATGGAAGTACCAGAATTAAGATTGTTTTTTTTGACATGATTTTATATTTTACATTTGAGTCAATCAATTATTTCAATGTTATAGTTTTGTAAATTAGCATAAGTTGATAATAAATAAATACTTGTTTCAATGGCAATATTGATATTATTGGAAGCGGCAAAATTATAAATTATGATTATGATTTTTTTTGTATTATCATCGAGTTTAGTACGTATATTGTCACTTGTAGGTGTTCCGATAGGCCCATAGCTATCTTTAAGAAGCGGTAATCCATCGATATTCAAAACACCTCTACCGATAGCTTCGAAAAAATCATCTTGTTTGCCTACATCTAATTCTATATCACCTTGGATTTTTTCAAAGTCAAAAGCTCCAATGGAAAAACCGCTTTGAATAGAAACAATATTGATAATATCGACCAGAGCACTGACTTTTACATAGGGATATCCCTCATAATTCTTCTGCACAAAGTCAAGCTGAAGGCTTCCATACCTATTAATAAATCTTTTCCAAGTAGTTTATATGCTATTCGTTGGTTGCAATTTCGTTTCTTTAATGTATTTGTCGAGGTAAAATTCCTTTTAAGAACTGGATTTTTGATTCCATTTCATTCCATAGTACTATCAGATGTGGTTGAATTGATTATAACGCCAATTATAATCCCTAATTGAATATAAGGAATATGTGATTTAATATTTTCAGAGATGGAAATATTCAGATTAAATACCATAAAGAAATAAAAACAAGGCTGACTATTCGAAAAGAATCTTATTGATATATGATTTATAATCTTCAGTAGCTCTTGCAATGATATTCACAGCCATTTTTTTGTCATAAAGTTCATGGATTTCACATCTACTTTCTTTACTCCCGCATATCTTTGTAAGTAAGGAAATAGTGCCTCAATCCTTTCATTACAGCTTTAGGAGCATCGGAAATGTGTCATTGTAACTACCATAAACAGCATCATCTTTCAAGACAGCAATAATTTTATCGTCGGCTTCATTTATATCGAGCATTCTGAATCCTCCTATAGGTTTCGCTTGGAGTAAGATGTCACCATGAGATATTTCTTTTTCTGTCAAAATACAGATACTGAAGTGGGTCGCCATCACCTACAATCTCTTCTCTGCCGCACAGATTTGCTTACTGAGGCAACTTCGCAACCACAATATGTCTTAGGATAAAACCAGAGTATGGCAAATATCAATAACTTTTGAGGTCTTGTCAATCGTGAGGTAAATCCGTTTTTATTCACCTCATATTTCAGTATCAGTAGTACCATTTCTATGAAAACGGTGATTACTTCAGGTGCATCTTTGCCTATTTCTACTCCATGCCAGGGCGAGATTTGTATCTTGCCGCTGTCGCCAATGTAGATCCAGTTCTTTTTTCATCATTATTATGTTATTTTAAGTTTTAGTGAAATTCCAGTATTTTTCTAGATTAACGATTTGACTATTCAATTTAGTCTCATACCTGCAAGATATTCATATCTGACTCGCTGTTTCCTCTCAGAAAATTTAATTTTGTCACCATTTATTCCAGCAATAAAATTCTTTACCCTCATAAATAATTTTGGGGTTATATCCTCCTTCTAACACTGCAAAAATATTTTTAAAATTTTCGCTTAGTATCTTTCCTATTTTATAATAATATGTATCTATCGATATCCTGAGATCCAACATCATATCAGATTTATGAGCGTCGAAACCTGTAAGAGCCATCAATAATCAGGGTTAAATTGTTTTACAGCCGGTAAAAGTATTGATGGCATCTATATTTCATCTCCTGAACCAGGAGGTAATTCCACATTAATATTATATCCCAATCCTTCACCGAACCTATATTGGTAAAAAGCCCATTTTCAGGATATCCGGGATGCTGATGTATAGACTAAAAAAGTACTTTATTAAACGTAAAATATATCTGCCAGTTCCATCACCAAAATGTCCGTCAATATCGAGAATCATAACTTTTTTGCCTTTGATCTGCCAGGTATTGTGCTGCAATAGCTATATTGTTGAAAATGCAAACTCAGGCTTCTTCCTCTGAAGGCATGATGTGTCCGAGGTCTTTATGAGTGCAAAATCTCCATTTTCAATGCCTGAATAGCTGCACCGACAATAGCATAACTGGCAGTTTTGAAACTTTTCTGTACTCACAGTGAATGTCTCATAACTGATAAGTGTTGGTAAACCTGCATTTTTCTTCAACATCATTTATATATTGACCATTATGGACAAGTCCTATATATTGTTGTCCATTCATTATTTTGGTAGATTTTAGAGAAGGAAACTCATTGAATCTATCCTTATTCTCCGGATGATTACCGGTATCGTGATTTAGAAAGATGTCATTAAATAATATTTTCATAATATCATTTCAGATTTATTGTTAGTGCAAAAAGAATGCCAATGGTATATAGATTACTATATGATATTTAATAATTAAAGTAATATTCATAATGTCATAACATTCCTTTTATTGAAAATCCTTTTTCCTTTAATAATTTCAAGAGTCCATATTTTCCATATAAATGACCTGCTCCAACTGCCGTAAATACTTTTTTGTCATTAGAATATTTTTCTATAGTATTAGCTATTCTTTCATTTCTGTCGTATGCCAAAAGTTTTTTAGAACTTCCCAATGTTTTTATTGAACTCTTGTAAAGTTTTGCAATATCCTGTGAAATATAATAATTTATAAGTTTATCAATTTTATGTTTATACTTGGAAGTATTTTCACTGATTTCAATTAAAGATTTGAGTTGAGTCTTGAGATTCAAATTTCTTAGAATATGAAGTTGTGATGAATTAGATTCTGCTCCACATGCTAAAATATTATTTTCTTTAGCAAAATTCCATAATTCTATATCCATTGGAAAGCTGAAATCATTGTTGAAAATAGACTCAGTAATGATGTTTTCTATAGCAATAGGTTTGAAAGTTTTTAGGTTTTCAATATCTATTTTAAATGCTTTTTTCAGTGAATTTCTGATTTTTGCAACTTTTTTTTTCGCAATGAAATCATATAGTGTCTTATTATCAGGGAATTGCATATATTCTAAAATCTGCATATCATCTCCCTCTTCAATATTGTATTCAGCAATGAAAACATCACTATCTTTTATTAATTCTTTGATTTTATCTATAAGGAAATATACCTTTTTGTCTCGCAAGTGAATAGTTCCATATAAGTAAGAATCCACTGAAGGATTTTTTGGGTTAATTATTTTCCATAAAAGATGATGATGTGATGTGTCTATTGAGAATTTCATCAATATTGTTCATTGTCATTTGGAAATTCATTGGATCTGACATCTGAGATATAATTTTCAACAGCATCGTTGATAGAAGTTGAAAGATCGAGATACCGCCTTAGAAATCTTGGGTTAAAGTTTTTAGTAATACCCAGCATATCGTGAAGAACAAGCACTTGTCCATCGGTATATTTCCCCGCACCGATTCCAATTGTAGGAATTGTAAGAGCTTCACTTACTTTTTTGCCCAAATCTGCAGGAATTTTTTCAAGCACTACTGCAAAGCAACCCAGACTTTCCAACAAGAGAGCATCATCATATAGTTTCTTTGCTTCATCTTCTTCTTCAGCTCGTACAGAGTAAGTTCCAAATTTGTAGATAGATTGTGGAGTTAGTCCCAGATGTCCTAACACTGGAATTCCGGCAGACAATATTCTCTCTACAGATACTTTGATTTCACTGCCTCCTTCTACTTTTATGGCATGAGCTCCGGATTCTTTCATTATCCTTATAGCTGATTTCAGGGCATTTTTTGAATCTCCCTGATAAGTTCCAAAAGGAAGGTCAACTACCACAAGTGCTCTATCAACTGCTCTAATTACTGATTGGGCATGATAAATCATTTGGTCCAGTGTGATTGGCAATGTGGTCTCGTGACCTGCCATGACATTTGAGGCGCTATCCCCAACTAATATGACATCGATGCCTGCACCATCAACTAATTTGGCTAAAGAATAATCATAAGCAGTGAGCATAGCAATTTTTTCATTGTTTGCCTTCATAGATTTCAAAACATGAGTTGTTATTCTTTTCGCTTTGCTATATGTTGACATTTTATTGTTTTATATTTTATACAAATTTAAAATTCATTTCAGGGTTTAGTTGTAATAAAGATTGGTATATCAATTCGATAACATTGTTAATGTCATCAATATGAGCCATTTCTACAAGTGGTGTGCATATATCTCAATGGTAATGAAATCAAAACAGAAGGTTATACCTCCATTACTATATGCAAACATATCTGTATCTGTGCCCGTACTTCTGCCTGATGCACTTCTTTGAATGGATATGTTATTATCCTTAGCAGCATTCAAAACCAGATTTAGCATTTTGTTATGTATAGAAGGAGCAAAAGTTATTTCCGGTCCTTTACCGCATTCTACTTCCCCATCGAATTGTTTTTTCAATCATAGGTGTAGTAGTGTCATGACTAACATCAGTAACAATTGCTGCATTGGGTTTTATAGTTTCAGTAATCATCTGAGCTCCTCGCAAACCGACTTCTTCCTGAACAGAATTTACAATATATAATGTATAAGGTAACTGAATATTATTTTCTTTGATTTTTCTCGCTACTTCCGCTATGCAAAATCCACCAATTCTATTGTCTAATGCTCTGCCGACTATATAATTATCATTTAATTTTTCCAAATTATCGACAAATGTTATAGGATTGCCAACATCGACTCCAGTTTTGAGGACATCTTCTTTTGAGCTTGCTCCTATATCTATAAATATATTATCAGTTTCAGGATGTTTGTTATTGTCTTTGTGATTTCTGGTATGAATAGCAGGCCAACCGAAAACACCTTTTACTTGCTTTCCATCATCGGTATGTATAAATACTCTTTTGGAAGGAGCAATAATGTGATCTGAGCCACCATTTCTTATTACATAGATCAAGCCTTTATCATTGATATAATTGACTCTCCAACCTATTTCATCAGCATGGGCTTCAATAAGTACTTTGAATTTTTTTCCGGGATTGATAATGCCATAAACAGTACCATAATTGTCACTGTCCCATTCGTCAACAAATGGTTTTATCTGATTTAACCAAATTTTTTGTCCATTTACTTCAAAGCCTGATGGAGCTGCATTATTTAAATAATTGAAAAGAAAATCTTCAGAGTGTAATTTCATGTTATATTATATTTTTGTTCTTAAACCAATTTTCAGGATCATTTTTCCATTTTGAGATATGGTCATATTCCAGGGATGAAATTAAATTTTGATTTTTTGCTTCAAAAAATCAGAACATCAAAATTACTTAAAGTTTTAAAATTACAGTTAATTTTTTCGAAATTTATTTTTGCTTGATGCAAATTATATTGAAAAATTGCCAAAACTGCTATTACTTCACAATCTAATTCTCTTATTGATTCCACAGCTTTTATGCTGCTGCCTCCAGTTGATATTAGGTCTTCAATTACCAGTACTTTACTACCTTTTTTTAATTCTCCTTCTATTTTATTCTTTTTTCCATGATCTTTAGATTGAGATCTGATATAAATAAAAGGCTTGTTTAATTTGTCAGCCAACAAGGCTCCCCAAGGGATTCCTGCAGTAGCAACTCCTGCTATAACATCATAATTATCAATGTTATTAGAAGCATTTATGAAGCCTTCCAAGATTAGGTTTCTTACCTCAGGGTATGACAATGCTATTCTATTGTCACAATAAATAGGAGATTTTATGCCTGAAGCCCATACAAAAAGATTTTGAATGTTGATTTGAATTGCGTTAATTTGCAAAAGCTTTTGAGCTATTTGATTTGTTAAATCCATATTTAAAAAATTTTAAATACAAATGTACAAAATATATATAAATCAAATTCCAATAATTTTTAATTTCGACTCATGAAATTTATATATTTAAATCAAGACCTAACATTTTATTAGACCAAATATCATGGGAAAACTAAGTTTTTGATTCATTATTTTGACCTTTTGGAAAAGGGAACCAATTTGGATGCCATTGTTTTATATGATGATGACTCTGACAGTATATTTGAAGATGTGAAAAAAGTAGCAAAACCACTTATTGCTGCAGGTGGCATAGTATTTAATGATAAAGATAAATTATTAACTATATTCAGGAAGGGATTTTGGGATTTGCCAAAAGGGGGATTGAATTCTGGTGAAACAAAAAAGCAAGCTGCTGTTAGAGAAGTAATGGAAGAAACCGGATTGAAGCAATTGGAATTGGGAAAGAAAGCAGGGAAAACATACCATATTTTTAAAAATAAAAATGGGAGGAGTTTGAAAATATCTCATTGGTATTATATGAAATCTAATCAGGTGAAACTTGTTCCACAGGAAAAAGAAATGATTTTTGATGTCAAGTGGATTGAGCCAGGTAAATTATATGAATCACACCTGATATATGCGAGTATTGAAGATTTTCTAAAAAGGATTGAGGTGTTTTGATTACCACAGTTTTTTAGGATAAACTCCGGATTCGATTAGGTTTTCCAATTTTTCCATTACAAAAGGTTTATCTTCCTTGTAAGTTACTCCAAACCACTCGCTATCAGAGCTCAATACTCGTACTTCTGCTTCATTGTTTTTGATAAGAAGATCAATGAGTACAGGGATATAATATTCTGATGTTGGATTGGATCCTTCTTCTTCTAAAAATATTTTGAAGTTTTTGTCGAAATGACTGAAATATTCAGGATAAAAACCCCACATGTTCATAGATACAAGAGCTTCATTATCAAGTTCTATATTTACTCCATTATCGTTATATGATATAGTTCCATCATCGGACTTAGAAATCATTCTGCATTCTTTGATATCGATCAGATTTCCATCTTTATCTAATTCACATACACCTCTATTAACAGAACCATGGTCTGATAAGGTATTTTTCAATTTATAACCCATTACAAAAAAAATATCTTTAACATCAGATTTAGATATTGTATGTTTTTGAAAATAATCATAGGCTACTTTATATGCATCTCTGCCATAGAAATCATCAGCATTAATTACCAAGAATGGTTCATTTGCTGCTTCAACAGCCATTTGTACAGCATGAGCAGTTCCCCAGGGTTTTTGTCTATCATAGGGACCGAATCCTGAAGGAATTTTTGAGAGTTCCTGCGTTACAAAAGCAACTTCGATTTTATCATCAAATTTATCTGAAAAAAATGATTTGAAATCTTGTAAAAAAGATTCTCTGACAATAAATACTACTTTGCCAAATCCTGATTCTATAGCATCATAAACAGAATAATCCAAAATGGTTTCACCATTAGGACCAAAAGCATCCATTTGTTTTAATCCCCCGTATCTGCTTCCCATACCGGCAGCGAGCACAACTAATGTCGGTTTCATTTTATTTGAGTTTGATTTCTAAAATGCAAAGATATTGCTAAAGGGTAAAAATAAAAATTATCTATTTAAAAACTTTTGAATTCCTATTTTAAATTTCAGAGAATTAATCTTATCATGGTTAGGTCCAAATTTATTATTGAAGAATGTGTATTGATAATAAGGCTCTATGTAGAGTATGAAATCTTTATTCAGATTTTTTGAAACTCCGAAACCTACTAATGCATTTAATGAAATATTATCAGATGTATTTCCTCCATCAGCCACTCCTTCATAGTATTCTTTTTTAGCGTAAAGTGATGCACTATATTCTGAATTGCCTATGATTTTATCAATTGGCAAAGTAGTGGTTTCCTGATTTGAATTTTCTAAAAATGAGTATTTGTTGTTTATTGTTAGATTCATTTCACAACCGATTGTAGGATAAATACTGAATTTATTTTTCTTGATATGATACTTATATGTAATAGGTAAATTGATTTGATCATAATGAATATCATCTAACCAAAATGATTTATTGTCAGCATATTCTATCACTTTCTTAGGTTGATAGGAAATGGAAGAATATCCTACTCCTATACTAAACTCGTGTGTAGCTTTATACAAAAAAGATACTTCTGCTCCCTATGCTCCAGAATAACTTTACTTGAGAATATGCGGAATATTGAAAATTAAATCATTTGGAGTTTTAATGAAATTGATTCCCGGCTCAATGAAAAATCCCAATAAAAATGAATTTAAAGGAATTTTTAATTTTTCTATTTCAGGGTTTGAAGTATTGATTATAATAGATTTATTTAAATTTAAATCATCAGTATATGATAATAATGGTATATTTTCGATTCTTTGAATTGATTTATTGATAATTTGCCTATTTATTGAATTTGTATTTATAGGCTTAGAATCATTATGATTGGAATCTAATGTGTTTTTGTTTATTTTATTTTCATTGTCAAAACTTGACTTATTAGAGTTAGTAGTATTTATGGTACTTTTATCATATTGTATATTTGGAGAATTAATTATCTCTTTGATTGTTGATGAGGTTTCACTCGAATAAGTATTTTTCAGATCAATATTTTTTCTGATGATTTTATTTGTTGATTTAAAGCTATATCGGTTGATATTAGATTTTGCGAGGTATTATTTGAATTTATTTCTTTGGTGAGAGGAACTATAAAATAAAGTAATAATATTATGGATGCAATAGCTCGTTCAAAAAGTAAATAATTGGGATTTTCAATATTAGTATTGTTCGGAATAGAAGAAATATGATTTTCAAATTTAATAAATGCACCAGGAGGAACTGAGTGGGAAGCCTCTTTGAATTTATCAGCGATGATGCTATCAAAAATAGCATCATCATTGTCCATTGTGTTTAGTTTGGACTTCAATCTTTCCCAAGAATCTGGATTATATGATTTAATCCAACTACTGATTTTTTCTTTTATATATTTATCAAAACTATTTTCTGACATAAATTTTTTCATTTGCTGCTAAAATCTGCTTTAATTTTTTTCTTGCTTTTACTAAATTACTTCTTGAAGTACTTTCACTTATTTTCAAAATATTTGCAATTTCTTTATGAGAATAACCTTCTATAACATACATATTGAAAATTGTTCTGTATATATCGGTCAGTTT
Organism: Saprospiraceae bacterium; assembly: GCA_041392555.1. Lineage (GTDB taxonomy): Bacteria > Bacteroidota > Bacteroidia > Chitinophagales > Saprospiraceae > JADJGA01. The sequence goes on from JAWKLW010000033.1 coordinate 13,281, forward strand.
TTGAATCGCGGCTATGATATCATCTATTGTCATTTTTTGTAAAACACTTATCTCATCACCTTTGATATTATATGTATGATCTAATGAAACAGTTTTTTTCTTAAAGTTTTTTCGATAATTATCAATGGCTGTATTAACAACTATTTTTGACATCCAGCTCTTCAATGAAGTATTTGTCTCGTAATTTTCAATATTGTTAAAAATCTTAATAAAACTTTCATGGAGTATATCTTCTGCTTCTTGATCGTTTTCGGCATATCTCTGGCAAATAGGCATCAGTACACCATAATACTCTTCATAAAGGTGTTTTTGAGCCCATCTTTCTTTATTTATAATGGCTTCAATTACATGATCCTCGTGAAATTCACTGTGTAAAGAATACTCCATATTGTTAATTCATTAAAATCATAACGTAAATTAAAAAAAAATGCTGCTAAAAACTAAATTTTTTTTCATTTTTAGTAAAAAAATACAGATTTACCATAGTCCAAGAATTTTTTTTAAAAAAAATGTAAAATTTTTCCTTCTTCAATAAATGTAGTTTTTTTATAATTATCAAATACAAATAGATTAAATGTTTTTGTAATGTGATAACACATTATAAATAAGCTTAATATCAAATTAAATTTGGTACGCTTATTGGAACAATATATGTGATTAAGTGGGATCATAGTATTTATTATGATGCTCATGCTATCACTATTTTATTATAGTATTTGATAAAAAATTTTAATAATGAGAAAACCATTACAAAGAATTGATGAAAAGGTTTTTAAGGTTTTATATAAACCGATAATAACCTTTAGTTTAACAATGTTTACTTTGTTCGGACTAAATGCACAAACACTTGAAATAGTGGATGAATGTGTCTGTCTCAATAATTCGAGTTGCTTATATGATGGGCAATTCTCTGCATTATTAAGGATAACCGATGGAGGTTCAGGTCCTTGGTATATTGCTGAAGATTCACTGACAGATTTTTATGTTTATCCAAGTCCGGCACCACCTGCTTTGCCTGATGAATTTATTACAGGTCCATCAGGTGTGCAATTTTCAAATATTGGAAATGAAGTATTTGAACTTTCCGGGATACATATTGATGGTAAAGGCTTTTGGTTGAAAGTTACCAATGGTACTGATACTTTAGAAGTAGAATCATCCGGGTGCAGTTATCCACATACCGAAATTACAGGAGATGCATTTGTATGTCCAGGTCAGGTAAGTGATTATTCTACCCCTTATGTTGCAGGAAATACATATTTATGGACTTTGGATCATGGTGGAGTTATTACGACTTCCCCTAATTCACATTCTGTAACTGTGGAATGGGATGATTATAGTGCATATCAAAGTAATAATCTTACACTTGTAGAATCCAGTCCTGAAGCTTGTGAAGTAGAAAAGACACTGGATGTTGTTATAGAAAAAACAATTACCCTTGCTTGCAATAATGAAATTTTTATATCATTGGATGCAAATTGCGGAGGAGAATTAACAGCTGATATGTTTTTGGAAGGAATGGCATATGATGAAAGTTCCTATGAATTGGAAATTCAGGATTCAGATGGAAATTTAATAACACCGAATATTCTGACTTCAGATATGGTAGGCAATAGTTATATGGTAACTGTAATTCAGAGTTGCACAGGCAATAGCTGTTGGTCTTCAATGACTGTTTTTGATAAGACAGTTCCAGAATTAAAGTGCCAATCGGATACAGTTAAATGTTCAGTTAGCTTGGATCCTCAGGACTTGCAAAATGGTTTCCCTTTGCGTTATTATACCAACATATATACTACAAGCAATCCTTATGCTTATATCGCTACAGGATCTAATGGATGTAGTGATGTGAATTTAAAATATTATGATGATGTGATTGAAGAGGATTGTGGTACTGATTTTACTTCGACTGTTTACAGAACTTGGTTGGTATATGATCAGTCAGGCAATTTTAATTCCTGCGTGGATACAATCAAAACCACTCGTACTGGACTTGATGAGATATCTTATCCTCAAAATTGGGATGGTCTTCCTTTGAATCATGCATTTATTCAGGCATGTACCAATTATCCGGTGGATAAAAACGGGTATCCTGATCCAAGTTATACAGGAGAACCTTATGGACCTAATTGCGGGAATATAATGATAACATATTCGGATAAAAAACTGAATTTGTGTGGAGATGAAGGTAGTTCTTATAAAGTTCTTCGTCACTGGTTAGTAATGGATATGTGTACAAGTGAATCATTTGATACCCTGCAGATTATTGCTATTATGGATTCCAAAAGTCCTTATGTAAGTATTTCAGGACTTACCAATGATACATTATTTGTAGAGGATGAAAATTATACATGTGGTAGTGATGTGACATTGCCAGTACCTTATATTTCAGATTGTAGCAATACTACTTATAAAGTGAAATACCAGCTTGCAGATGCAAATGGTGATTTTCCTGAAGATACTTATCCTTATTCTTCTGTTCCATTAGTAAATGGAAAATATATTTTACAAGATGTACCAAGTGGACTTGCTCGAGTAAAATATATAGTTGAAGATGCATGCGGAAATACTATAGAAAAAATAATTTTTCATAAAAGTTATAGATAATCAAGCTCCACAGGCAGTGTGTGATCAACATACCAATATCACTTTAAATGAAGACGGTTTTGCTCATTTGGGTAAAATAACTTTCGATGATGGTTCTTATGATAATTGTACTTCAGTAAGTTTCAAAGTGAGACGTATGTCAAGTACTTGTAATCCAAGTGATACATTATGGCAGGAAGGAATTGATTTTTGTTGTTATGATGTGGCAAATGGTCCTGGTAGCAGTAGAACTTCAAGTAACAGATGAACATGGATATTCTTCAAGTTGTATGGGATTTGTAAATGTATTGGATCAGACAGTTCCTACCATTGTAAAATGTCCTACTGATGGAGAAGTTAGCTGTAAATTCTGATTATAGTGATTTATCTGTTTTCGGTACAGTAAGATCATCTCAATCAGAAGTTGAAAAAAATATATTAATGACCCAGAACATGGTGGTAATAATGTATATTTTGGAACTGATGGATATGCTACTGATAATTGTGATGTTAGCATTGTCGAACTCACACCATATATAAGTATAAGTAATTGTGGAACAGGTACTATTAAAAGATATTTCAAAGCTTATGATAGTGCAGGAAATGGTTCTGCTACTTGTACTCAGACTATTTTGGTAAAAGATTACTATAAATATGCTCCTACTTCGAGTACATATTTCAAAGATTACACTACAACTGGTTGTTTGGACGAATCTATACTTCCTGATAATTTGCCTTCAGGATATGGTTGTTAAATATAACTAATGATGATATATGTAGTATGGTAGCTGTTGATTATGATGATTTAGTATTTGAACATATCGATGGCAATGTGCTATAAAATAATGAGAAAGCTGGAGGATTATTGATTGGGTGCCAATATTCAAGTACTACCAATTCTGGTGGTTACTGGGAATATGTGCAGAATATCATAGTTAATGATAATACTAAACCTGTGTTTACTTCCAGGTTGTACACCTTCAAATACTGTATCACTATGAGACTGCGAATATAATGTAAGTTTCGATGCTTCTGCTTCTGATAATTGTACTGAATCAAATGATCTTCAATATCATTATGAAATAAAGCTATTCAGTGATAATACAGTCCTTTATTCTGGTGATGCACAAAATTTTGATGCTAATCTTTCTGAAGGTAAATATACAGTGACTTGGACAGCTGAAGATAATTGTGGAAATATTGGACAATGTTCACAAAGTTAATTATTGAAGATACTAAGCAACCTACACCACAGTGTATAGAAGGTCTGGTAACAGTTCTATTGTCAGAAACTGGTGAAGTGACTATCAATGCAGCTGATTTTAATGTCAATAGTTTTGATGATTGTACACCAAGTAATTATGGTGCTTGTGGATGTATGACTGACTTGAGATTTGCTTTTAGCTCCAATGTTTATGATACTCAGAAGACATTGACTTGCGATGATATAGAAAATGGTAAATTAGATACTATCAGCCTGGAAATGTGGGTTTTTGATGAAGCAGGAAACAAAGATTTTTGTAATACTTATATAGTTCTTCAGGATAATTCTGATGTATGTCCTGATTATGTACCGCCTCACGATACTTCATTCTACAATATATCAGGATTGGTAAAAATGCCTAATGATAACACTATTGAGGATGTTCAGATAGATCTTACAAATGAAAACTCAGAATTCAAAATGTCATATTTGTCAAGTATGGATGGTGAGTATAAATTTGAAAATCTTGCTGATAATTTCAATTATAAATTAAGTGCTTCTAAGGAAAATGATTATCTGAATGGATTGTCAACACTTGATATTGTATTGATTCAAAAACATCTGCTTGGAATAAAGAAATTTGATAATCCGTTTAAATATATTGCTGCGGATATCAATAAATCAAACTCGGTTTCAGCCTCTGATATATTGGAACTCAGAAAATTGATTTTGGGAGAATTGGATAAATTTTCTTCAAATTCATCTTGGAGAATGTTTGATTCTAAAGTTGAAACAGATAACATTTCAGAATTATATAATGCTGATAAGGATATCGTAATCGGTAATTTATCAGAAAATGTCGATCAGAATTTTATAGGAGTAAAGGTTGGTGACGTCAATTTTAGTGCTGAACCTTTAGCTCAGGGAATGGTAGTTAGAAATTCTGAGGAAGTAGATTTATTGGCTAAAAACCTCGAGTTCTTTACAGGACAGGAATTAAATGTTGAATTAAATACAGAGTCTGATATTAATTTTGTAGGAACTCAATTTACTATAGTTTTCGATCCTGAAAAATTGGTTTTCAAAGGATTTGGAAATGAAGGAATTCTTTTAAATGAAAAAAATGCCTATTTAGGTAGATTGGATGAAGGAATTATTACGGTTTCTTATGATTTGAATGCTTCAAAGGACTTTTCGAAAAATAGCACATTATTAAATATTTTATTTGATGTGAAATCCAATGGTTTCTTGAATAATAGCTTTAGACTTGGTTCATATTTGACAAAAGCTGAAATGTATACTGAAAATCAAGATGGAATAGAAACCAAGGATATTGGATTGAGATTTGATAATACTGATATTAATACCAAATTTGAAGTGTTCCAGAATACTCCGAATCCATTTAGTGATAAAACAATGATTGGATTCAATTTGCCTGAATCAGATCAGGTTAAGATTAAAATATTTGATACTACAGGAAAAGTTGTATATGAAAAACAACAGTTATTCCAAAAAG
>JAWKLW010000034.1:0-11495 GCA_041392555.1 Saprospiraceae bacterium
ATACAGTATCTATAGGAGTTAAATCACAATTACTCAGTATCACTCCTACTCCTGCAACTCCGGGTTCACCAGAATCCTGAATTCCATTAGCATTCAGATCTTCCCAAACAAAATTTCCTATTGATGCAGGCAAATAAACACCGGCATCATAAGTGGTATTACTCTCTCCGCTCAACAATTCTTCACAACCTGAAATTCCAGTCAACAAATCAGCATCACTATCCAACGCTACGTTGTTTCCCTGATTAGCTAATGTAAATTTATATTGTCCATTCAGAATAAACTTAATTTTATAATTACCTGGAACAAGGTTTTCAAAAATATATTTTCCATTATTATCAGTAAATGTTGAACTGATAAAATTTCCATCACAATCCAATAAATGAACCTCTAAATTTTCCATTCCCGGTTCATTTACATCCTGAATTCCATTACCATTTGTATCCACCCAAACAGTATCACCTATACTGGCATATAAAAAGTATCCTGCATCAATAGTGCTATCTTTTTCATATTTTTCCAACTGAATCAAATCAGAAAGTCCAAATGAAGTATTAGCATCACTATCAGTGATATCAGAACCGATATTTTTCAATGTTAAATTATAATTGTTTGGAGTATAAAATCTAACATAATAATCACCTTCACCTAATCCATTAAAATAATAATAACCATAAACATCAGTAAAAATAGTATCCAAAGGCACCTGGGATTCATCTAAAAGAGAAACCATTACATTTGAAATTCCAGGTTCATTTACATCTTGCTGTCCATTATAATTTAAATCTTCCCAAACGAAATCACCTATCAAACCACAGTTTTTCTCATCGACGAATGCTGATGCTTCATCCATGCAACCATTTGCATCGGAAACAGTTACAACATAATTTCCTGAAGGAATATTTATCAAATCTGAGCCTACAAAACCATTATTCCAAGTAAAAGTATATGGAGATGTTCCTCCTGAAGCTGATGCTATAGCAGAACCATTACTTTCAGTACAATCTGCAGTGGTAGTAACTACTGAAACTTTAGGTTTCGGTAATACTTCGATGAATACTTTTTGTTCAGCTCCTTGACACAAATTTTTATCTTCAACATATAAACTTATTTCTGTGCTAACCTGAGGAGATATTTTAATTGTTTTTGTAGTATCTCCGGTACTCCAAAAATACTTATAAGGCTGTGTTCCACCGGTAACATTTGCTGTGATTTCCACAGAATCAAGACTACAAACACTTACTTGAGAAGGAAGAGTCAATTCGGGTTTATCTAAAACATTTACCCTCACTGTATCAATAGAAACACATCCATAAGCATCTGTAACTGATACATTATATATAGTGGTTTCAGTTGGATGAACATCATGAAAAGCACCTAAACCTAAACCCTGATCCCAAAAGAAAGTGACATTACTACTACACTCAAGATTAGCTCCTATATTTACAGTATCTCCATAACAAATCTCAACATTATTAGGATCTCCATTGACAAAACAATCTGTAAATTTACATAAACCTATCCCTCCAATAATAAAATCAATGGAATTATCTTCGGTATATAATTCAAAATTTAAGCTTTTGATATGAGATAAATTCAAATTATCAAAACCTTCAAGATCTTTAAAGTTAACATCTTCATCAAAAAGAACTGAACTACCTAATCCTGGCATACTAATTTCTGTATAAGCTATATCACCATTATCAATAACAGTAATCTCTTCAAAACAACTCCCCCTGATCAATATATTCACTTTAAAAATACTCAAAACCAGACATACTAAACGGCGATTTGCTCTATTCGCACTTTATTCCAATCCTGAGTATAGTTGTTCCTACACTGGGCTATTATCTGAATATGTTCCAGTATTATAATCTATTATTAAAGAAGCAGGATTGACACCACTGACAAAATCACCAAAAGGGCTTTTCTATATCCCCTAAAACATCTGTAGAATAACTACTTGTTCCTTTTATCCTGATCTGATGATACAATTAATCATATTTGAATTAGTAATTTAATTAAATCTTAATCAAGAGCATCGAATACTTCTTCCACACTATTTTTTACCTTTACAGTGATTTCCCTCAGTTTTAAAACCTCAATCATCAGTAACTGTTACTCTTATAACAGTAGTACTCTAGGTTGGGACAGTAATTATTCTTTTTAGATTCCCTAAATCCCATTGTCCCATTCAGTAAAAGGATCTTGCACAAAATAAGTATTTGCATTCAATACTATAGATTCGCCCTTACAAACATTCAAATTATTACCCAAAAAACCTGTAAATTACCTCTATAACCACAAGTAATTGTATAATCATCTGAAGGACTATTTACAGTTAAATAATCAGAATATCCAGTCAAATCAACATCTGAATCAGATTCTTCATCATTTTCCAACATTCTGTTTAGTAAACACCAACTTGCAAATTTCCATAAATTTAACCCCTGTAAATTCCATTTTGTAAATTAGAAATGTAGTCCTGTAACCATCAGAAATACCTAGCAGCTATAAGGTTATTATATTCATTGTATAACTGCAAAGTAATTCCTGTTACTTCTATGCTTCATAGTTTTTTATTCCATCATCAATATAATCCAACCAAGTACTAACAGTTATTTGTGACAATGAATTGAGCATTTTTTTATGTTTTCAACACAATATATTTCGTTTTTAAAAAATAATAATATTAAAAAGGAAAAAAGTAAATTCTTAATATATACTTAATGAGGAATTTCTTATTCATCTGACACTTTCTGGTTTTTGAGTTTTATTATACAAAATACGAGTTTGAAATGAGAATAAAATTTTCTCCAAAGGTATTTTTATAGTGTTAAGCAAAAAAATAATACATAATCATATATTTATTTATTACTTATAACAAATTTATTTAATACTCATATACCTACTATTCAAACACTTACTTAATTAAAACAAAAACCATACAAACCTATTTCATTAATTTATATATTTAATTAAATTTTATTAGTTAATTTTGATTATGTCTAAATAGGGTAAAATTTATTTTTTCAAAAAATCAATCAGAGAGATTTTTTCAACATATCAAACAAGATATTTTTCAAATCGGTAACACATATTGAGCATCTACCATTTGTAGGAAATGGCTCCAGTTTACCATTTAAATGCAAGCTCACTCTATCGCTCAATGCTCTTTATCCCCGCTAAACCTTGTTGAAAAAGATTCGAACAGATTCAACATTCACATTTTCAGCAGTTTTAATTTTATTTGTGATTTGATCTACTATTCTAAGTTTACTACTAACTACTGACTTATTTCTTGAAAACCAGTAACTTTAGCATAAACTTTTTTCTTTTTTCACATCCGAGTTTTTTAGATCATTGTCAGAATTATCTTTTTTCTCATTTTTTTTCTTCAATCATTTTGGATTTCATATTCCTTTTCTTTTCCTTTCCGGACTAACAGCTATATTATTTATATCCAAAACCATATAATAGTCACTATCAGGGTCATATCTGATCTCCACTATAAAATTTATACCCATTTTTGATTTAAGTCATCAGTGTGTTAATATCCATGACTTTATCGTAAAACTCCGAGCAAAAACCATTTGAATTATTTACAATTGATATTAATACTTTATTTTGCCCCAATAAATAAGCATCATTTTTCAATCCTTCTACGTCTTTATAAGATTTAAAATATTTTGAAATTGAATTCAATTTTTCATAAGCCATTATAGCTGAATTTTTATCTCCTTTCTTAGCATCCTTTAACAAATTCTTTTAGATTCAAGATAGACATATTCAGCTGCTCCCTTTTGAAGACTGAATTGAGCTGGTTCAATATTAACAATTCCAATTTTGGCTCATATCCATCCTTGCTAACCAAAGGCAATAATGTTCAATTCTTATTTTGTCTATCATCGACATCGTTTACAATATCATACACTTCGCCCTATTAATTTCCATCTTTCTGCAACTTTAGAAAATCAATTCTTTGAAGATCATCTTGATTTACTTTTAGAGAATGCGTTTCAAGAGATTTGACATATTTATCTTTCTATTCTTTTCCCTGCTAATTTTATTGACACACATAATTCAAAGCCTGATCATATTTTCCTTTTTCAATCATTTTTTGAACAGAAGTACATGATACTAAAAACATCATTGCTATAAATAAAATAAAATTTTTCATAGTTAGTATTTTTTTGTTAAAATGATTAATTTCAAATATATTTATTGATAATAATGGTATTAAAACACCAGTTATATATTAAGACATTTTAATATTAGTTTAAAACCTAAAAGTCTCATAAATTCTCAATCTTGACTTTGAATCAAATATCGTTGTCAACTAATTTAGCTAATAAATAAACAAAAAAATAATTTACCTGCACTATAAAAAGAATATGATTGTTCAATAATATATTGACTTTTTAACGTTTTGAAAAATAAAGTAAAACGAATTAAATAATTACTTTGTAAATCTACATACATAAATAAATAAAATATTAATTCTTGTAAAATATATTAACAATTGATTTAATAAATTAAGATTGAGATTACCAAAAAAATTGTACCTTGCAGTTTAAAAATTTATTCAAAAATATGGAATCTAAAGACAGAATAATCTCGGTAAAAAATCGATGATCAAATGAAGAGGTATATATAGATTATTCTATGTCTGTAATTAGCCAGAGCCTCTTCCTGATGTCAGGATGGTTTGAAAATCCAGTATAGGCGTGCAGCTTTTTATGGAATGTATGAATTGGGGGTTATGCACAACAGACCATATAAGAAATCTGCGAGAATAGTCGGAGAAGTTTTAGGTAAATATCACCCCCCATGGTGATAGTTCAGTATATGATGCTATGGCAAGAATGGCACAACCATGGCTCTTGAGATATCCTTGGTGAAGGTCGGGTACTTGGACTGTTGAATGGAGATATTCTGCTGCTATGAGGCACACCGAAGCCAGGTTGACTAAAACCGCCGAAGATAACATCAGACATAAAAGACACTGCTGATTTCCAATCGTGAACTTCGATGATAGTCTCGAGTAACCTAAAGTAATGCCATCGAGAATACCAAATTTAATAGTTAATGAGCTTCTAGGTATCGTTGTTGGTATGGCTACAAACATGTTGCCACATAATATGACTGAGTGATGGAATTATTGCAACAATTGACAATGATATCACATTTGATGAATTATCTCAATTTATTAAAGCGCCTGATTTTCCTACTGGGGCTTATTTATGGTACATCAGGAATAAAAGATTATTTGGAACCGAAAAGGAAGAATCGTAGTTCGTGCAAAAACAGAAATCGAAGAAGCTGAACATGGTAGAGAAAAATAGTTATCACAGAAGTACCATTCCAAGTAACAAAGCATCATTAGTTGCTAAAATAGCAGAACTCGTCAATGATGGAATACTAAAAGGAATATCAAAATGTCACGACGAAAAGAGAGGTGAAGGATTGCATTAGTTGTTGATGTCGTAAAAAAGATAATCTCACAGGTAGGTTTTAAGTCAATTATTCCAGCTATACACAATTACAGACTTCTTGTTTCGTCAACAATAATACTGTTTTAGTCGATGGCAGACCTGACAATTAAATATGTTTGAACTCATCAAAGAATTTATAAAATTCAGAATCGAGGTAATAGTAAGAAGGACACAATACGGATTTAAAAAAGGCTGAAGGTGCTGGCTCATATCCTGGAAGGGCTGCTGATAGCATTAGATAATATCGACGAAGTCATACACACAATCAGAAGTTCTGAAACTGTACAAAGAAGGAGTAAAGATTTCAGAACGATTTAAATTATCTGAAACGCAAGTCAAAGCAATTTTGGACATGAGACTTCAGAAATTAGTAAATCTTGAAATTATTGAAACAAAGAAGAGTACGAAGAAGAACTCTTAAAAACCATAGGGCCTATTTAAAATCTATACTTGCTAGCGAACAATTGCAGAAAGATATAATAAAAGAAGAACTTACTGAGGTTAAAGAAAAATATGGAGATGAGAGAAGAACTCAAATTGCATTTTCTGAAGGAGAAATAAATATTGAAGATCTTATTCCAAACAGAAAAGTTGTAGTAACAATTTCACATTTAGGATATATAAAAAGAACATTGGTTGATGAATACAGGTCTCAAGGCAGAGGTGGCAAGGGCTCAATCGGAGCTAAAACACGAGATACTGATGAGATAGAACACATGTTTGTCGCCAAAAACCATGATTACCTATTATTATTTACAGAAAAAGGTATATGCCACTGGATAAGAGTTTTTGAATTACCAGAAGGTTCTAAGGCAAGTACTGGAAGAGTAATAAGAAATATGCTAAACCTATCTATAGATGATAAAATCAGAGCATATATTCCTATTAAGGATTTAAAAGATGATGAAATTCTCGACTCTCACAATCTCATTTTCACAACAGCTAATGGAAAAATAAAGAAAACTCCATTAAAAGCATTTGCAAATCCAAGAAGTAATGGAATAATCGCAATAGCTATAAATGACGATGACCAGTTATTAAATGTAAAATTAACAGATGGAGATACTGAGATGATTATAGCAAACAACAAAGGTTATGCAATAAGATTCAATGAATCGACAGTAAGACAAATGGGAAGAAATACAGCAGGAGTAAAAGCGATGAGCTTAGGAAAAAACACTAAAGTAATCGGATCAATAGCATTGAAGCAAGAAGATATGGATAAGACCATCCTCGTAATTTCTGAAAATGGTATGGGAAAACGATCTTCCATTGATGATTACAGATTGACCAATAGAGGAGGAAAAGGGGTAAAAACTTTACAATTGACTGAAAAAACAGGATCTTTGGTAGCTATAATGTCTGTCTCAGAATATGATAGCCTAATGATAACAACAAAAGCCGGAGTAATAATCAGAACTCCTATTAGTTCAATCAGAGTAATGGGACGAGCTACTCAAGGAGTAAGAGTTATAAATCTTGATTCTCAGGACACAATAGCAGATATTGCTCTTATTTTTAATGATAATAAAGAGCTTTAAAATGAAGAAGAATAGTGTTTTTATTAACATTTTATTAATTAACTTTGTACGCAAATAATTCGTTTTATTTATAATTAAACAATATTTTATAATTTATAAGTTTTAAATATGAAAAAAATCATCTTCATTTTATTGAGTATAATTCTAACAGGCACAATGATTAATGCCCAAGACTCAAAAGACCTTCTTAAAAAATCAAATAAATTACTTACAAGTTTTTATTTTGATCAAAATGAAAATGCCAATGACTTGGTAGAAGCATCAAAACTAATAGATCAGGCATTAGAGTTACCTGATGCACAATCAAATTGGAAAGCATGGCTGACAAAAGGTAAAATATATAATGAAATTGCAAATGCTGATGTTAAAAGCAAAATTTTGGATCCTAAATATGTTATAAAAAATCCTGATGCTGCTATCACAGCTTTTGAAGCTTTGAAAAAAGCATCCACTGTATTAGAAAAGCCAAAACAAATAACTGAAGTCCTTAAATTGATGCAAGAAACAGAAAATCATCTGAATAATATCGCTGCTTATGATTTTCAGGATGGAAATTATAGCGCTTCATATCAAAATTTCAAGAGGACTTTTGAAGCTTATGATTTATTCAAACAAAATGGCGAAGAAAAAGACAGCAGATTATCTGATCCTGCTACAATGAGCGAACAAAACCTGTACACAGGATATTCTGCTTATTATGGAGAAAATAAAAATGATGCTTTAAAGTATTTCAAAGCATTGGCTGATAACGATACTGACCAACCTTTTGTTTATGAAGCACTTTTCAACATATATGCAGATCAAAACAATGAAACAGAGGCAATGAAGTATTTAGAAACCGGAAGAAATAAATTCTCAAATGACACAGGATTACTTTATGCTGAAATCAACTATTACATTAAAAAAGGAAAACTCAATGAACTCATAGATAAATTAAAAACAGCTATTGAGCTTGATCCTAAAAATGTAACTGTTTATACAACATTGGGAAGTGTCTATGATCAATTGAATACCAAAGCTTATGAAAATGGTGATTCAACAGCTCAAAAAGAATATTTTAATGATGCTTTGACATATTTCAATAAAGCATTGGAAATAGAACCTAATAACTTTGATGCTACTTATTCTATCGGAGCACTTTATTACAATCATGCAGCTAATTACACTCAGGAAATAAATAAATATGCCAATGATTTTTCATCTGCAGGAACAAAAAAATATAATGATTTGAAAAAACAAATGCTTGAATTATTTACTACTGCAAAACCATATTTTGAAAAAGCATATAACATCAATGAAAAAGACCTTGGAGTATTACAAGCTTTGAGTGAAATCTCTGCACGTCAGGATAAATTAGATGAAGCAAAGATTTACAGAGATAAATTAGCAGCCGCTAAGGCAGAACAAGAAGCAAAATAATCGGTCGATTAAAACATATAAAAAAAAGGAAGAAATAATTGTTTCTTCCTTTTTTTTATGTTATAAAGACTTCTTTTTATATCATATCTTCAATACAATTTTACCAAACTGATCTCCTGCCTCCATTTTACTAAAAGCTTTATCAAAATCCTCAAAATCAAATACAGAATCTACTATAGGGATAATTTTATTTTCATCGACAAATTCCAACATATTTTTAAAATCCAATTCTGACCCCATTGTAGTTCCTAAAATATTCAATTGTTTCCAAAAAATGAGTTGAGGAGAAATATTTTGCAATTTCCCTTTAGTACCTCCATAAAGAACAATTCTCCCTCCTTTATTCATTACTAAAGGAAATAAATTAAAATTATCTCCACCTGCACCATCAATTACAATATCAAAACCACCATACTCCGATGCAAGTTTCTTTAAATTGTCAGGATTATTATAATTAACTCCATCAATAGCTCCCAAATTCTTGGCTTTTTCCACTTTGATTTCACTTCCAGATGTGACAAAAACATTTAAACCAGCAGCCACAGCAAATTGTAAAGCAAACAATGCAACCCCACCACCGACACCAGAAATAAGAATATTCTTCCCTTTTTTAGCTTTCCCTCTTGAGAATAATGCTCTGTATGCCGTCAATCCAGCTAAAGGCAATGCTGCTGCTTCATGTAGATCTAAATGAGCAGGAACTGGAAACAAATCACTTTCCGAAACCATACAATATTCTGCCATAGTACCATGTTCAGGCAATCCTAATATTTGATACTTATCACTCTGAAAATCTTCACTTTCTCCCCAATAATGAGATGGATTTATAATCACTTTTCTACCATCGTATTCTCCCACCCCATCAGAACCAAGGATGATCGGATATTTCAGACATGCATACATCCCTTTAACAATCCACAAATCTCTATGATTCAAAGAACAAAAATCCATTTTTACTTTTACTTTATCTTCGTTCTTATCAAGATCAAAATCATGCAATCGCAAATCTGCTCCTTTCTCGGTTAAAACCAGTGCTCTCATAATCTCATTATTTTAATTAATAATAAAAATATTATTTATCAACTAATTCCACAATTGCAATTCTCTGTTTTCCATCCATTCTCACAACTTCAAATTATTTTTGATATTCTACTACATAGAATAATTTGTTGATTTAATCATTTTGCCCTGCATAATCAAATCCAAAATTAATATAACTATCATCTTCTTTTACAACAGAGAAATAAGCAACATTCAAAGTAGTAAGATTATGGAAAAAATGTGAACCATAAGAAGCATCTAAAGGAAATCCTTCCAAATCTGTTTCGATTATGACCTTAGCATTACTGATCTGAGGCCAACTAACAGGAACACCTAAGAACCTGTCTTTAGTCCCCCATCTACCAGGACCAATCAAAATATATTTAAATTCTTTTTTGATCATTTCATCATTAATTGCTTCAAGTTCCATAGCCATTTTTTCAGTGTTTGTTTTATCAAATGCTCCAGGTTTCACAAAAACTATATGGTTTAGATCATCCAAAACACCATTACCCATCATTTTTTCACTAAATAATATGCATTTATTCTTATCGATAGAGTCAATATCAATAGTATAATTATTAATAGCTTTAAACAATGGTTTCACTTGGAGAAGGTAAAATGTTGATGGTTCAGTGATATCCACAGCAAATTCAATTTCAATAGGGCTTCCAAAAGATTTTTCAAATATTTTCAGTAAAAAAGTCAGAGCCTTAGAAAGAGGTAAATATTCATTTTTCAAAATAGAAGCGAAATTTACCACAATCTGACCATTTTTACTTATACCCGGATATAGCATTCTGTTATTAAAATCGTATTTTGACACACAATGAGTAAGTATAGAATCACTTCCAAAATCAGATATTTCAACCTTTTTTATTGTTGCCATAGATCCTTCCAGAAGGTTAAAATCATTTTTTGTCATATCTAATGCATAAAAATAATGTTGAGTATATTTAACCTGATCTTCAAGGGAAAGTGCATTTATATGAGGATTTTTGGGTGAGAATCTAAATGCATTTTCACCATTTACGACATACAGACCTAACCCAAAAGCAGTAACAGCGTAGCCGTCTTCAGCCTTCATATTGGCAAAAGGATAAAAATTATATGACTGGGCTACACCACTTAGATGAGGGAAGAACAAGCCATCTTTTTCAAACCCCACTAATTCTTGAATCACTACAGCCATTTTCTCTTCTCCAATTCTCAAATCCAAGGCTTTAGCATAATTTTTAGATTTATTGGAGAATACCGAAGCATAGACAAGCTTTATAGCCTGCTGCAATTGCTTCAACCTTACGGCATTGTCTTTATTATTATTAGGAATAATATAAGTTTCGAAAATACCGGAAAATGGTTGGGAAATACTATCTTCAAATGAACCTGAACTCCTTACAGCAAGTGGTTTATCGAAATAACTCAACAATTTAGCCAATTTCACATCAAGAGAGATATTGAAATCAGTATTCAAAAATTGATTTTTGATATCATCATAGCATGGGACATTATTCAAATCAAAATCAATTTTAGAAACAAATTCTTCAAATTCCTTGATACCGATAACAGCGGTTTTTGGAATTTTCAATTTCATATCTTTATACTTATTTTCCAGGCTATACTGATAAAACAATGAATTGGCAAATGACAATCCTCTACCTTTTCCACCAAATGAACCGTTGGACAGAGAAATAATATTACCTTCGATATCCCAATGAATTTTATCAATACTCACAATGTTTCCATGAGTTTTCTCATCCTTATATTGCTGAATAGTCCGCAATAAAAACTCACGAATATCCTTAGCTGTTTGGAATTCATCATGTTTTTTTGGTAAGAGTACCTTTGCAAGTTGGATTTCACTTCGTGCCATTAACCAATGAGAAAAATCATCTCTGACAGCATGATACATTATAGTAGAATCATCCACCTTTCTTATCAATCCTTCAAATTCTTTGATTGTACTGGCACGAGCTATTTCTTTACCCTCTGTATTTTT
>JAWKLW010000035.1:0-11187 GCA_041392555.1 Saprospiraceae bacterium
TTTTTTATTGTTTTTATATTGTTTGTCCAAATATCGTACTCCCAGACTGAAAGTGTATATGAAGCATTCGAATTTGAAGATTATAAGCCTGTATGGCAGCATGTAGTTATCGATTCCACGATAATAGGAAAATTCAAAGAAATAAATCCTTATACTGATGATTCTATATTTTACAATGGGTTTTCACATTTTATTAGCATAGCGGATTATTGTGTACATCCCGTGTATTTTGATAGCAGTATTATTCTGACCGAGATGATGAATGGTTTTGCAGATAAATGTAAAGGAGCATTTATTCAATGCATTGATATGCAAACAGGCGAGGTGAAGTGGACCAATCTGTACGACCTAAGGACAGAATCGAGAGAGGAGTATCCCGAGAGAGCTTTTATCAATGATGCAGGTCAGTATGAATTGATTGGACATAGAAGGGATGGACGATACCCCAATTCTCAAGACGGTTGGATAAATTCCTTGCTTTCAGTTCGGAAATACAACAAAGAAACCGGGGAACTGGAAGATAGGGTGATGATAAGTGAAGATGACTCATTGGCTATGAAAATGATACCACCATATTTTTCTGGATTTAGCGCAGTATTAAAGAGTTATCTTTATCCTTATGGAAATGGATATCAATACATTTATCAATTCGCAAACAAATACAAGAATTATTATCTGGATGCAGAAAGCCATATTATCGATACAGCATATATTGATTATGATTATGATTTGTATTCTGTATTTAGAAAAACATATCTGACTGATGATGATAAATTTAAAAAATTGGACTATATTTCAAACAGGTATTATTATTGGGATCAACCTGATACTTTAAAATTATTCTATACGGTATATGACAGGGATTTCAATTTGGAATATGAGAAAAGTATAGCAGAAGAAATCAAACATTGTTATAGTTATAATTTTTCTTATATCGACAAGGATTATTTCATAATTGCCGGAGAAGATAGAGATCCACACCAATCGTATGATACCACCCTCAATATCACCTATGCTATGTTCGACAAAAATGCAGACCTGATAGAGGAAATAACTTTGTATAATGAAGATGGATCTCCTATAAAGTACCCCTATTGTTGTCAGAATTATGGATATGTTGTGAAATCAAGAGACGAACCGGGTATGATATGGGCTTATTTTCAGCAAGCGATGAGGAATCACGAGAGTACATTGGATTTTTCAAATCGGATGGGAATGGCAATTATAAAATAGTAAAAAGACTATATTTAAAGGGAGATAAACACCGCTTGTATCCAGTTGATCTAATGTATATGCCAAATGGAGATTTGCTATTCAAGACCATGGATACAAATTCTGACTTGGAGGATGAATCATACTTTGGATTAGGGAGAGCTGTAGTTTATATCAGGCTTGATCCGGAGAGTTTAGGTATCACTACCTCAGCTCACAAGAAGTATCTGAAGAGACTAAAACTACTGCTCTATCCCAATCCTGCCAAAACATATTTCACAATCGATTATGATGGAAAAGAAACATGTAAAAATGGAAATAATGGATCAATTGGGAAGGGTAATTATGCAAGAAAAAGAATACAATAGAACAAGGAATAAAATAGATATATCCACACTAAGTCCGGATTGTATATAGTCAGGCTATTGGGAACTGAAAATGAAGTATTGAAAACAGGAAAGTTGCTGAAGGAGTAACCGATGGGTGTTCTGTGCTCAATACTGGGAATCGAGTTAGCTACTAAAAGCTAAGGGTAATACGGAAATTTGGCTTTTACTTTTAGTATTGCTTATAGGTATCGGTTTTCAATCCACCAGAGGAGGGTCATGCTTTTTAGTTTATTACTTTTAGTAGAAGGTTAATAGTATTATATTACATACATTGAAAATAAATTACTCAAGAGTATCTATTCTGTCAATGATGATTTTAATCATATTTTCAATTGTTTTGTATGGATTTTTACTAAAGTTTTCAATGGTCTATTGGCTATGATGGCATTAAAAGAAAGAGCTTCATGCCCAGAAGATGGGAAAGTCCATATATAGCAGATGTTTCCATTTCGAAATTAGTGATTTTGGTTCCATTGAAGTCCAAAAGACTTATTTTCTCTATAATATATCGCATCTTTTCATTAAGCCTTAACATCCTGCCTTGTGGTCCGTAAAATCCTCCTGCAGTTAATGTGATCCCTTTTATAATATCATCTCCCAGATTGTCTAAAAGAAACTTACTTCCCTTGAAAATATATGGTTTGCATACTGTGAAAAGTTCCGGTACTTCCTTTTGGAGTATTTCCATTGCCGAAATTTGATACTCTTCAGGATTATAATCATAGAAGTTTAGTAATCCGTCAAATCCTAATCCACATTGGGACGCTACAATGGTATCGGTAGGTATTTCAGGATTCAATGAGCCTGAAGTTCCTAATCTTATTATCTTCAATTTTGATTTCTCCTTTTTGATTTCTCTTGTGTTGAGGTCAATATTTTTTAAAGCATCTATCTCATTCAATAATATATCAATATTGTCGGGGCCAATACCTGTACCAATAACCGATATTGATTTTTTTCCTAAAGTCCCGGTATGCGTAAGAAATTCCCTTTTTTGATTTATATAATTTATTGTATCAAAATGTTGACTCACTTTTTCAACTCTTTGAGGATCACCCACTGTTATGATATAGTCACCTAATTGTTCGGGATGCAATCCCAGATGATATATTCTTTTGTCTTCAGTTAGTACCAATTCACTTTCTTTAATTTCCATAAGGATAAATTCTATAGTTTATTTAATTAATTGCAATGAATCAAAATAGGAGTTGTATCAATTGTATCACTACTGTGTCCGGCATTGTCAATAAGATAAATTTTATAATACAGAGTGTCATAATCAATTCCTTCTATTACAGAGCAAGGAGGAATATTGTTGGCAAATATACAGCAGGTGGTATAAATCTTTAATTCTATATCTCCACTAATTCCATTTCCGGTTCCTGCAGTTTGTACAAGTGGAATCTTAAAAGCATCGGATTGAAACCCTGTCCTTGAATCAATTAAAAAGAGGTTTTGAATACTATCTTCTGTTTCTAATCCTATATCTCCATCCCCATCAGTAAAATGTAGATATATATAAAGAGAATCGGAATTCAAACTACCCTGATCAATTGTATTTTTGCTAAGTCCTGTAAATGTTAGCACCGGTTCAATAGGGAAATTAGGACTTTCGGTGCAGCTTTGAAGAAATAGTAGTATTGAAAAAAATGATATTAAAAGTCTGATTTTCATATTTATTTTAGATAAAAGTAAACGACTGTTTTTGAATTTTATTCTTTTGTTGATAAATTATTTTATAAATATAGTAATTTTGTTTTTTATTTTGAAAGGAAATGACGGATAAAGATATTAAAAGATATTATTTAGAAAATATTAATGACAAAATTTTAATTTTATGGAATTTGCATTTGATGTATTCAAATTCCAATATAAAAACAATGATGTTTATAATAGATTTATAGATTTTCTGGGATTCAATATCAATAATATTTCCAATGTTTATGATTTTCCTTTTATGCCAGTTTCTTTTTTTAAAACGAATATCATAAAAACTAAAGGGTGGAAAGAAGAGCAAATATTTGAAAGCAGCAGTACTACAGGAGTCTATCCTTCGAAGCATTACATTAAGGATGTGGAATTTTATTTAAAAAATACTGAGATTTGCTTCAATTCTATTTTCACTGATGTAAGCGACTATTGTTATTTTGCTTTGTTGCCATCATATTTGGATAGGCCAAATTCTTCATTGATATTTATGGTTGAACATTTTATAAAAAAATCCGGATGTGGCAATTTTTATAATTTTGATATTGTCAATTTAAAAAGAGATATAGAATCATATTCCGGAAGTAAAAAAATAATGATATTCGGGGTGACATTTGCTTTGCTAAGTTTTTTTGAAAATTATAATATTCAAACCAAAGTAGAAATCACTGAAACAGGAGGTATGAAGGGTAGGGGACCGGAAATTCCTCGTGTTCAGTTACATGATATGTTATTGAAAAAAACTCATGCAAGACAAATATATTCTGAGTATGGTATGACAGAATTGCTTTCCCAGGCATATAGTTTGGGTGATGGTGTTTTTAAAACTCCTCCATCGATGAAAATTCTGATTTCTGATATTACTGATCCATATTTATTTCTTGAAAATGGAACTACAGGCAAAGTAAATATTATAGACCTTGCAAATATTGATTCATGTAGCTTTATTTCCACTGAAGATCTGGGCAGGAAATTTAATGATATTGATTTTGAGGTATTAGGAAGAACTGACGAGAGTGAGATGCGAGGTTGTAATCTTATGTATTACAATTGATAATCATTTAGAGTGATGAAATAATATTCTCTGCATTTTTTATTCTTTCTTCGCCACTTCCTCTCAAAATTGAAAAGTTTTTTTTGTAATATTTGAGTTGATTTTTATATATTTTAAATAAATAATCTCTATCATCAGGATTTTCTCTGAATTTGGCATATTCCCATTCTATATCAGGATAGCATAGAATATAATGGTCATAATATCTGTTTCTTATCATCGATAATAAGCGTTTGTCAACTTTATTAAACCTTACTTTGGACCATATCTTAATGGTGATTAAATCAGTATCGCAAATGAAAAAATCAGATTTACAATTATTGATTATAGCGTCTTCAGTTTTCAATTGTCCAATTCCGATTTTATATAAATCTTCAAAATTATATTCTCCACTCGTTTGTTCAAGGTATTCTACTGCATATTCTGGAGCATAACAATAACCCATTCTCTCACTTATTTTAAATGCAGTCTCCGTTTTTCCTGTAGATTCAGGTCCGGTAAATACAATTTTTTTCATTTGAGTTATACTTTTTTGAATATTTTACTTGCTGTTTTTTCTTCCAGATAATACAGGATTATACCGATAGATATCCCTAATAGTGATCCTACAAAGATATCGCTTGGGTAATGAACACCCACATATACTTGTGATAGAGAGATTAGTAGTGCCCATAGAAATAAAATTGAAGAATATCTTTTTTTGACTATTCCTCCAAATGCAAGAAAGAAAAAAGTAGCAATAGCAAAATGATTTGAAGCATGGCTGCTTGGAAAACTGTATCCATGTCCACAACCAACTCTGATTACGATATCGGGATTGTTATTCACATCATTGCAAGGTCTCAATCTTTCCACGTAGGGTTTTATTATTGATGCACTTATATAGTCACTTGATCCTGCAGTTAGGAATGCAAATAATATTATTAAAATTCCTTTTTTACTAAAATTGAAAATAAAAAAGCTTATTAAGAATAGATACAAAAGAAGCCACACTATTTTTTCCCTTACAAAAACAGTGATGCTATCAAAAAACTCATTCGATATACCATGATTGATATAAGCGAATAATTCATGATCTATTTGGCCAATTGTATCTAACATTTCACAAAGATAACACCAAATAGTAAACTACGATGAAAAATTGTTCAATTAGATGTTATTATTTTTTTTGGAGTTTTTCACCATAATAAACATCCATGTACCTATGACGATGGGAATTAATAATAAAACTACCAAAGTAAATATCATCCAGGTATCCGCTTGAGCCCAATTTATTAAATTAATCATAATAAATGTTTTAGTTTTAAATAATTCTATATTTTCAGGCTAAAGTTAATGCTTACTATGTTAATTTTAAAATATAATTGTGTAATATTTTGTATTTTAGAATTTATATTAATTATGGAAATGTAAAATTTTCAGAATTGGATTGACCAAAGCAGTAAATTCTATAACATTTTATATTTTTTTATCATTTATTTTGCGTTTTGCAAATACAAAATTATAAATTTGCAAAAATATTTGATAACATTAAATTTCTTAATCTTAAAATCAATAAAATGAAAAAAACAATTTTTTATGCCTTTGTTTTATTTGCATTTTCTTTCGTTATAATGTCATGCGGTGGTAAAAAAGCAGAAACAACTGAAACTAAAACAGAAGAAGCTGCTGCTCCTGCTACTGAAACTGCAACAGCTGCTGTAGATTGGAAAACACAAAAATTTGACCTTGAAAACGGTAAAGCTGTTTATGCTAAAGTTTGTATGACTTGCCATTTGATGGGAGTTAGTAATGCTCCTGCTTTAGATCCTTCAAAATATAAATTGGAAGATTGGCAAAAAAGAGCTGATTTAGGTATCGATTCTTTGATGCATAGTGCATTGAATGGAAAACCTGGAACTGCTATGGTTGCAAGAGGAACTTGTCCTGATTGTACTGATCAAGACCTTTTCGATGCTATCCATTATATGTATAATGAAGCTCATGCTGAGATAAAATAATAATTTCCTTAAGTGAAATTAAAAATCCTGCTTGAATCAAGCAGGATTTTTTTTTGTTGGAAAATTATTTTTTAGTATTTAATTTTATAATCCCTAAGTTTGTCAATTTGCCTCAATTCCATCAATGAACTGAAGTTGTCACTTTGTTTTATTATATTCAATTGATCAAAAAGATAATCTATACCACTTGTTACTGGAATATTTGGGTACTGATGGTCTCTCATGTGATGCAGGTATTTCATAAGCATAAATGCATCAAACCATTGATAAAATCTTTTAGTGAATTGTGTTATTTCTTTTGTATTTGCTTTGAATTCTATGATCTTACTTTCAGTATCATGTTTTTTAAAAAAAGGAATAATCTCAGGAGAAATTATGTCATAAATCGAATTAGGTTGTTGGTAAAATTTATCAAGATTTGAAATTAAAGAATCAAGTTTTATAAATGAATTGTAGTTATAGGTTTTTAATTCAGTATCTTCTTTATCAATTTTATCGACAGATTTTCCTGTGCCAAAAGGTACTCTGTCCGATATGCGTGAGAAGGATAGACTGCGGTATTATTTATTTCTTTAAAATACCAGGTTTTTATAAATTTATGTAAAAAATAAAAATCTTCTCCTGCTTGTCTTTTATTCATGCCAAAAGATTCTCCATAGGCAAAAGCTCTTACTGCCATAGCACTACCTATAGTGTAAAATGCAAATGGGAGATTGTAAAGCCTCTGCATATTTATGTAATATCGTAAGTGCAATTCATAGTCAATAATAGCTGATTTGTGAGGTAATTTGTTATTTATCAAATGTTCAAAATAGATACTGAAGGCTTTTGTAATATTATCAGTATTGTATTCTATTTCAATGGTTTGTAAATAATTTTTTGATACTATAGTGTCAGCATCCAGTGATACAATAAGACCATTGAGATTGTTTATTTTAGAAAACCTTTTATAGGCTTCATCCATTCCTGTTTTTCTTGCAATACCTACTCCTGCATGTTTTGGAGGTATATCTGTGATAATTATGGGAAAGAAAGAGATTTTAGGATTGTTGTTTCTCTCGCTCCATAGCAATAAATCAGAAAACTGCTGATGGTGAAAAGAGGAAACATTGTCAGGGCTTTCTTTACTTTGATTGATAACTATTATTACTTCGACATTGCATTTATAATAATCACATTCTAATAGTGATTCAAGAGTGGATAGTATATCTTTTTCATAATAAGAAGGAATAATAATGATAATATCAGTCTGAGGTTTTATTTCGCTTTCGATTAAATCAAAATTATATTCATAATTGCTATATTTTCTCATATAACTACATTAGATTTCACCTCAGATAGCATATTTAAGGATAAATACTTTGAATTGGAAATTAATACATCTCTTTTCAGATAATAAAATGTAAACTTATTTTCAATTATAATTAAACTGAACTATTGTGAATATGTATTCTAATCACCATCCTCATCTATCTCAAGATCATATAATTCATTCATTTGCCGCAAAATGTCAAGAGTATTGTTAGCTTCCTCTTCATCTACAACGCTTATGGCAGAACCTACATGAACCATTACATAATCTCCAATATTTGCTTCGGGCACCATGACCAGATTGACATCTTTAATGATACCATCGAAAGATACTTTACCTATACGAAACAAATCATCCAATTTGTCGTCTATGCTCATTATTTTTCCTGGAATTGCTAAACACATATTATTTTATTTTATTAACAAATGTAAGAATTATATTATATTTTTAAATAATTAAGAATAAATAAATTTAACAAACTTATTTAATTTAAATTTTGTTAAGATAGTTGTTAAATTAGATCTAAATGCAAAAATTCAAATTAAAGAGCCTAAATACATATACTTCACCTGAATGGATGGCATATGAAAGGAAGAAATATCGATCGGTATTTTTATCCAAAGATGTTGATTATTTATATTTTGAAGTTGCTCTCTATAATTATATGTTTGGTCAGGAAAACTGGAATGCACAATTTCAAATAATATGTTATAAAAAGCAAGAAGGTTTAGATCAATTGATGTGTGATTTGAAATTTGACAGAGAAATAGTCAGAGATCAGGATGTATATATTCTCAGAGAAGGGTGGGGAAATGCTATTAAGTCGAGATATTGGAAAAAAGGAGATTATTATTGGGAAGCCAGGATAAATGGAGAATCAATAGGTACAAAAAATTTTTATATAGAAGAATTAGATAAAAATCTTGAAAATATAATCAGTATAAATGACCTTAATTTATCAGAAGGTGATGAAGCAGGTGTTTACGATTCAGATCCGGTATATTTTCATACATTCGATAGTAAAAAAACAAGATTTATTTATGTAGTTCTTGAATTGCAGAATAAGGTTTCAGGGAACAGAAGTTGGTGGACGGAGTTATTCCTTTATTTTTATTCCGAATCCAAAGAACTGAAAGGTGTTGCTTCTAAAGTTGTTAAAGTATTGGATACAGATGATAAAATACAAATAACACTCGGATGGGGAACAAAAATGCCTGGTTCGTGGTATCAGGGTATATATTCTGTAGAAATATCAATGCTGGAAAAGCACCTTGCTACAATAAATTTTGATGTAGCTGAAGAATTTATAGAAGGTGAGCCTGAAGTTTATTTTCCAGAGGATATTGATTCCGATTTTATCGAAAATCAGATTGAAGATGATAATTCTACTCTTGATCAATTATTAGAATCATTGAATAATTTGGTGGGATTGCAGGAGATAAAAACTCAAATCAGAAATCATGCAAAATATATTCAGTTTATAAACCTGAGAAAAGAGAAGGGATTTAAAGAAGAAAATGAACATTTTTTCCACATGGTTTTTGAAGGCAATCCGGGTACGGGAAAAACTACTGTTGCAGAAATGATGGGGATGATATATAAGAAAATGGGAATTCTCTCAAAAGGTCATGTGCATAGTGCTGACAGAGTGGATTTGGTGGGAGAGTATATCGGACAAACTGCACCTAAGGTAAAGGAGGCTATAGAAAAGGCAAAAGGTGGTGTGCTATTTATAGATGAGGCTTATTCATTGTCAAGAGAAAATAGTGATAGTAAAGATTTTGGAAGGGAAGTAATAGAGATATTAGTAAAGGAAATGTCGGATGGAGATGGCGATCTGCTGGTGATTGCTGCTGGATATCCCAAAGAAATGGAATATTTTATAAATTCAAATCCCGGGTTGAAATCTAGATTCAAATTGTTTTTTAATTTTCCCGATTATCTTCCAAATGAACTTTCAGATATTGCCATCATAGCAGCACAAAAAAATGAAATCGAATTAAGTGATGAAGCGAAAAATAAAATTGATGAATTGATAATCAAAGCTTACAGGGATAGAGACCGAAGTTTTGGGAATGCCAGATTTGTTTATAGTTTGATAGAAAAAGCTAAAATAAATCTTGCATTAAGGATAATGGAACATGATGATTATTCTATCCTCACACACGAACAATTAAGCCTTGTAGAATTGTGTGATGTGGAAAAAATTGAAATCAATAGAGTCAAAGTTTTACCTAAAATCCCTATCGATGAAAAAGCATTGCAAGATGCATTTGATGAGCTCAATCAATTGATAGGCATGGAGAAAGTGAAACAAGAGATTATGGAAACAGTCGGCATTGTGCGGTATCATCTTGAATCTGGTAAGAATGTCCTTAATTCGTTTTACCTTCATACTGTTTTTATAGGAAATCCCGGTACGGGAAAAACTACTGTTGCCAGAATATTGACTAAAATTTATAAGGCTCTTGGTATATTGGAAAGAGGGCATATGGTTGAGACTGATAGACATGGTCTTGTGGCAGGATATGTGGGGCAAACTGCATTGAAAACCTCAGAGAAAATAGATGAAGCTATGGGTGGAGTCTTGTTTATCGATGAGGCTTATTCTCTTCTCAATGGCAATAATATGAATGATTTCGGAGGTGAAGCAGTGGAGACTTTATTGAAAAAAATGGAGGATAAAAGAGGGGAGTTCTTTGTTTTTGTTGCAGGATATCCTGAAAATATGGACAAGTTTCTGAATATGAATCCTGGATTAAAATCAAGATTCGATAAAATATTGAAATTTGATGATTATAGTGCTACTGAATTATTGGAGATTGCTAACTCCATGTTTGTTCAACATCAACTTAAACTTGAAAATCAAGGAGAAACTATTTTAATGGAGTATTTCTTAAATCTTCTTAAAAGAAAGGAAAAATACTTCGCTAATGGCAGGAAAGTGAGAAATATTGTTTCAGAAATAATAGAAAATCAAAATATCAGAATAGCGAAAATGAATCAGGATGAAAGGAAGAATATAGATATTTCCGTAGTACTTGGTGCTGATATAGAAAAAGCTATAAGTGAAGAAAAAACTATACATGAACATAAAAGTATAGGTTTCAGAGCGGGTAGTGTTTAATAGACTTATCTGTTAATGTATTGATTCTTAATTTATTCTACTTCGAGGTGAGTGATGTCATTTGCTGTTTCGATTGTGAAGTTCCCGTCTTCACAGTTTAATATGTATAACCCGGTATTGTGATGGTGAAAATTGTCCATTTCTGAAAATGGAGCTTTTGTCATCAAGGTGAGCATCATTTTCATACTTCTACCGTGAGAATTTATTAGAATTAATTTCTCCTCAGTTTGGCAAAGATATTGAATGAAATCTTCTAATCTTGTTTTGAGCTGATTTCCTGATTCTCCATTCTCAATTGCAGCATCCAGATTGCCTTTTTCCCATTCTGCTATCATATTTCTGAATCTTCCTGTCACTATATCGCTGAATTTTTGACCTTCGTTTAT
>JAWKLW010000036.1:0-10074 GCA_041392555.1 Saprospiraceae bacterium
TCAGATTTTAATGGGACAGCAATGATACTAAATCATTATTTAACATTTTTACAAATAATATTTTTTTTAAAAAATAATTAATAAAATTTCATTTCCGGTAGGAATTTTCGATAATATTTAATATATTTGTTTTACAGATAACATTTTTGAAAACTCCAAAAAACCAACAAAATGAAAATTAAATTTTTATTCTTAATTGTCATATACATATGTTGTATATTGACGGTTGAAGCTCAAAATTCTAAATACTCAGATATAGAATTAAGAACAAATCCACATTGGTTTGAATTAATGCAAAAAGAAAACCCCAATTATTTTGAGGTAAAAAAGGCTTATGATTTATACTTTGAAAATCATAAGAAAGAAAGAGGAACTATGTGGAAGGTTTTTGAAAGATGGGCATGGCAATATAAGGGAGATTTCGAAGAAGATGGCACATTATATCCTGATAAAGTTTATAAATCATACGAAAGATATAAAAAGGAAATAGACAATAGAGGCTCTGCAACAAATGCAGGTAACTGGCATGAATTAGGCCCATTTGAATTCCCATATAACAATACAGGTCAGGAGACAGGAACAGGAAGAGTAAATGCAATAGCATTTGATCCTACAAATCAAGATATTTTTTGGATAGGTGCCCCTTCAGGAGGTTTGTGGAAAACAGAAGATGGAGGGATTACATATACTTCCAATACTGATCAAATGCCAACATTAGGAGTATCGAGTATTTTGATAGATCCAAATACACCAAACACAATGTATATAGGCTCTGGTGACCGCGATGCAAGTGCAGCACCCGGACTTGGTGTTTTCAAATCAACTGATGGTGGTACAAACTGGACTCAATCCAACACAGGAATGGGAAACAGAACTGTTGGGAAAATGATAATGAATCCCTCGAATAGTGCAATAATAATAGCAGCTACCAGCAATGGAATTTACAAAACTATAGATTATGGAAATAACTGGACATTAAAATCTTCTAATAATAACAACTATAAGGACATAATTTTTCATCCATCAAATTCCAATTATGTCTATGCTACGGCAAACGGTTCATTTTACAGATCAACTGATAACGGTGACACGTGGTCACTAATAAGTTCAGGTTTAGTATCTTGTAGCAGAATGGTATTAGGAGTAAGTGCAGATGAACCAGATGCTGTTTTTTGTCTTTTGACAGGTGGCTCTCAATTATTCCAAGGAATCTTTAAATCTACAGACTTGGGTTTAAATTTCACAAGAATCACTCCTGAAAATCATTTAAACATATTAGGATATAACGATGGAGATAATTCCAGTCAGGCAAGCTATGATTTGTGTATGATAGTAAACCCTGCAAATTCTGATCAGATATTGGTAGGTTCTGTATGCATACATCGAAGCGATGATGGCGGTGTTAGTTTTGCAAAAAAGCAAATTGGATAAGTGATGTGCATACTGACCAACACGTGGTAGCTCTCAACCCATTAAACAGCAGGATATATGAAGGTCATGACGGAGGACTTCATTATTCAGATGACTATTTCGATACATTTATAAATATTAGCGGAGGATTAAGGATTGGGCAAACATATAGAATAGGACAGGCAGCTTATGAAAAAGATTTGGTAATAAATGGATACCAGGACAATGGTTCTTCCATCTACGATGGCAATATATTCTCAACAGTTGCTGGAGGTGATGGAATGGAATCACTTTTCGATTATTCTGATCCAAACTATGTTTATACTACTTACATCAGCACTATAAAAAGATCATCAGGTTAGGGATTTAGTAACTGGACAGTAATTGCAGATGAAGGGACTAATGGTATCGATGAAAGTGGCGCCTGGGTAACTCCTTATGCATTAGATGTAATAGACCCAAATACATTATTTTTAGGTTATAAAAATGTATGGAGGACAATTAATGTAAAATCATCACCTCCAACTTTTCAAAAAATATCAGATAACCTGGGAGGTGTAAATAACAAGAACCTTAGTTATCTTGACCAATCATTGGCAAATCCAAATGTTATGTATATTGTAAGATCGGACAATACATTATTCAGATCCGATAATGTAAACGATACTTCTCCAGATTGGTTAGATTTATCTTCTTCTCTGCCAAACTCAAGCTCCAATATAGATGACATAAAATGTGACCCTACAGATCCAGAGATAGTATTTTTAATTCAAAGCGAAAAAATATACAGATCTGAAGATAAAGGAAATACTTGGACTAACATTACAGGAACATTACCATCTGGAACCAATTTAAATTGTCTTAAATTAGACAAATATGGCAATGAATCAATCTATGCTGGTACAAAAACAGGAGTTTATTTTAAAGATGCTTCAATGTCTGATTGGGTAGCATTCGATGCAAATCTCCCAATAGTAGATGTTAGGGAAATGGACATTTATTATGGCAATACTGAAAGCAGGTTAAGGGCTGGCACCTATGGCAGAGGACTATGGGAATCATCTCTTTATGATGATGGTAACACTGTATTAACAGCCAATTTCAGAGCAGATAAAACAATTGCACTTGTTAATGCAACTATCAACTTAGAAGACCTCTCATCAAGTAATCCAGACAATTGGGTTTGGTCTATTACCCCTGCAAACTATTCTTTTGAAAATGGAACAGGAGTCAATTCACAAAACCCTCAAATATCTTTTACCAATACGGGTACATATACAGTCTCTCTTACTGCAAGCAACTCAAATTCTTCTGACACTAAAACCATTACATCATACATCCATATTTATGAAGAGACTCCACCTCCATGTACACCGGCTACTCAACATCTTGGAGCTTATGGAATGGGAATCCTACATGTAGCTTTAAACACTATCGATAATTATTCAGGACAAGCATACCAAGATAACCCTAATTACCCTGAGGGATATATGAATTTTATAAATTCCTATTCCACAGATCTGCAAACAAATACTTCATATGACCTAACAGTTCAATTAGGAAGTGGATATTTAGAATATTGGAATGTATATATAGATTATAATAATGATGGAGATTTTGATGATACAGGTGAAAATGTTTATACAGCCCCAACAAAGGTTTCAGGAATTCAAGTAATAAATTTCACAACACCTATTTCTCCTAATATTAATGAATTACTGAGAATGAGAATCATTTGCGACTTAAATGCAATATCAGGACCTTGTTATGACCCTACTTATGGTCAAGCTGAAGATTATGGTATAATATTTATTAACAAACCGGAATTATCAACAAATACAGTTAGCAATATAGATATTTCTACTGCTCAAAGTGGAGGTAACATAACAAATCAAGGTGATTCACCAATCACAGTTCGAGGAATTGTATGGGATATCAGAGAGAATCCAACATTGGACAAAAATTGGGGATATACAGAAAATGGTTCCGGTACTGGCCAATTTACAAGCAACTTAACAAATTTATCACCAAATACACAATATTATGTAAGGGCTTATGCTATCAATAGTTACACAATAGAATATGGACAAAATGAAATTTTCACCACAAACTCACAAGAACCTATAGTTACAACGACAGCAATAACAAATGAAAACTGCAACTCAATAACAATTGGAGGTAATGTATTATCTGACAATGGATTACAAGTCAACAATAGAGGTTTGGTATGGAATACATCACCAAATCCAACATATAGCATTAATAGTGGAAAATTACAAATAGGAACTGGAATAGGCTCATTTTCGACAGAATTGAGTAATTTAATGCCACAAACCACATATTATTTCAGAGCTTATGCCAGAAATGATTACTCAATTTCTTATGGAGATGATGTTGTATATACTACGCCTCCACCTGATTTGACACAATCAAATTCAATCCAGTTTTCAGATATTACCACTGATCAAATCTCACTATCTTGGACAAATGGTATAAGTGAATCAAGAATAGTAAAAATAAACAATATTAACTCATTTACATTGCCGGTAGATGGAACGGATCCTGTAGCAAACTCCAGTTATCAAGGAGGAGAACAAGTGATATATAATGGCTCCGGAAATTCTGCTACAGTTACAAATTTAGAGTCCAGTACTACCTATTATTTTAGGATTTTTGATTATAATGGTTCCGGAGCATCCACTGAATATAATATTTGCGTAAGCACAGACAACCCGAATAGTGCGTCAACTTATTGCATTCCATCATTTACTAATTCAAATGTGGGTACATATATTAAAGGATTCAGCCTAAATACAATAGATAATCAGAACAATGGAGATTCACACTATTCCAATTTCACTTCAATGAATACTAATCTGATAACTGACTTCTCTTATGATGTTGGTATAACGATGTCCTACAATCCTGAATATGTAAGCCTATGGATAGATTGGAATGATAATTTAGAATTTGAATCTTCGGAAAAACTAATCTCAGATTTATATTGTGCCGGAAACTCAAACACATCAACACAAATCACAATTCCAGCTAATACCAATCTTGGCAATCATATTTTAAGAGTACGTTCTTCATGGGGTACAGGTGAAGATGGATGCTCTGACGGCAATTATGGAGAAGCAGAAGACTATACAGTAATTATAAAAGATGAAATAACTTGGACAGGGGTAACATCAACTGATTGGTTTGTTCCAACGAATTGGGATGTCAGGAAAGTTCCAACAATAGTTGATAAAGTGATTATAAATCCATCTTCAAATGATGCTATAATCGATACAGGTTTAGAAGGAAATGCTAGAATAATAACTACTAATTCAGGAGCTATTTTGGACATCAGAGGAACATTGAATATAGTCGAATAAATTTATTGATAACAAAAAAAAATACTAAAATGAAAAATAAAATATTCTTATCAATAATCTTCACCATTTGCACTATCTCATTAAATGCACAACTAACAAATGATGGAGCTACAATCTATTTACGTACCGGAGCAACACTAAACATTGATGGTAATTTTACTAATAATTCAGGTACTATAAATTTAGAATCAGGATCATTAATAAATATAACTCAAGATTTTTATTCAGAAGATGTCGCTGTGATCAATGCAGATGACAACTCAACCATAGAATTCACATCAAGTGATGTCAGCTATATAAAATCAGGAGGCGATAATTTTGGGATATTAAGTCTAAAAAAAGACAATGGAGTTGATTTAAAATTAATAGATGATATGGAAATTTCAAATAATTTAAATTTCAACACTTCAAATGTAAATAAACTAATAATTGGACAAAATGATATAATATTAGACTTAAATACAACAATTAGCAATTATGATTCTGACCATTACATACAGGCAGATAGCAACGGAATAGTAATAAAAAATGTAGATATAATCGGAAATTATTTTTTCCCAATAGGCGATATTAATAATTATGTGCCGGTAAATGCTAATATCCAAAGTGGGACATTTAATAGTAATTCAAAAATATCAATCAATACCAAAAATACTCAACATCCATCGATATATTCCGATGCTGATTCATATCTGGCAAGATATTGGAATTGCGAAGTTACCAATATAACCAATCCAATTGCACAATTAACATGCCAGTATGTAGATGGTGATATAGTAGGTAATGAATCAAAATTGACAGGTGCAGCATACACTACAGAATGGAATTTCTATAATAGTTCAGCTGATAATATCAACAATAATATTTCAATAGAAATAAACAATAATTCAGCAATTACCGGTATGAATTTTTACGGAAAACTTCTTTCCCTCAAAGCATTTTTACAATCAGCTTTCAATGGCACTGATATGTCGACAACTCTAAATACATTGAATTTAATTCCTTTGACTTCTCCATATGGCACAGGAGATGTTGTTTCAGCTATTCCAACTGGTATTACTGACTGGATAAAAATAGAAATCAGGGATGATAATGACCCTTCAACCATTTTAAAAACCTATAGTAAATTTATAATGAATAATGGTTTCATAGTGGAATCTGATGGTATTTCAACACCAAGATTTAAGGACTCTCCTACATCGGGATACATTGCTATAAGACACAGAAATCATCTGGGAATCAGAACAAACGCATCAATCAATCTGAACAATAATTCTAATTTTGATTTTACCACCTCTCCATCTTTGACTTATGGTACTAATTCTATGAAAGAATTGTCATCGGGAATATGGGGAATGATAGGGGGAAATACTAACAACAATGTAAATATCAGATATTTAGGACCATCAAATGATAATAATTATTTATTGAACACAATATTAAATGGAAATAAAAATAGTGTATTAAATAATGTTTACAATGACGGTGATTTAAATATGAATGGTACTGTGAGATATTTAGGGACTAATAATGATAATAATTTTCTGCTGAATACTATTTTAGAAGGAGATAAGAATAATGTAATTTTTGAACAATTATAATATATTAATTCAAAGAATATGAAAAAAACAATACTGACATTAGCATTTATATATTTGTTCATAAACTTAAATGGACAAGTATTAACTCAAGGTACAATCGTAAAAACAGGAGATTATCAAATCACAGCTTACGCTAAACCGAATACCGACATTACTACTACATTTTTGAATATTCAATTTTCTATCAGTATCTCAAATCCTGAACAAGGAGAAACATTACCAGATTTAAATATTGATCAAAACTATATCACCAATCTTTCATGGGAAATCTTAACACCTTATGCACTGAATGGCAGGACTTATTGGGATATTTTAGGTTCTGATAATGGTTCAAGTACTACCACAACATGGACACAAAATATTGACAATCCAATCCTGTCTATTTCATTTTCAAATTCTAATATTTCTAATTCTCTTATTCAAATAAATGATCTTACCGGAGACAATGGAGGAAACAATTACCAATCGTATTGGTATCTTTCTGTAATAAATGGGGACTGTAATTGTGACCCTGATGGTGATATTACAGATTATTCAGAAAAATTCTATGGTGATTCATATTACAATGGCAACAATTCCTATGCTGAAACGACACAACAGATAGCATTACCAATAGAATTTATAAAATTTGAATTAAATAAAATTGACAATTCTACAGCACTATTAAATTGGACTATATCAGAAAATCA
The DNA here is from genome assembly GCA_041392555.1 of Saprospiraceae bacterium. GTDB lineage: Bacteria > Bacteroidota > Bacteroidia > Chitinophagales > Saprospiraceae > JADJGA01. The sequence continues at coordinate 7,081 of JAWKLW010000036.1, forward strand.
TTTAATTAAAAAATATATTATTGAAAGACAAATATCAAACAAACAATGGAAACCACTGGACACAATCGAATCAAAAAACAATAAAGAATCATTGAACAGTTATGAATATTTTGACAGAAATATAAGTAGTGAATCAATTAAATTCGATGCATATTATAGGATAAAGGCAATTAACTCAGACAATTCCTTTGATTATTCTGATATAAAAAGTATAAACTTTGCTGATGAATATTCGGACAATCTTCAAATTTTCCCTAATCCTACAAATACCTATTTTAATTTCAATATTGAAGAAGCTAATGTCGATGATAATTTGGAAATTTATATTTTCAATTTGAATGGTACATTGGTATATAAAAATTCAACCAAATATAAAAAAGAGAATTTTATATCACTTAACAATGAAAATCAGAGATTTGTAGATGGAGCCTACAGAATATTGATTAAAAATACTATTTCCAATAAATCCTATTATAACACACTAATTATTTCACATTAATGCAAAATTATTCACTGTATTTTTAATAAAATAATCGAATCAAGGGTTGAACCTGTTTTCTGGAATTAGTAAAAAAATCCTTTACCATCCTTCTAAAATGAGGAAAAATAAAGGATTTTGCTCATTATATTTTCAACCCTTGATTCGTATAAAATAAATTAACCTATTGAAAAAAAAACAAAGTTATAATATTTGATAACAAACAATGGAATGGTAAAATTATTCCCCTATTTATCATAATTTAACAACCTTACCTATTCCCAAAATTGCACCTCTCTCATCAACTAATCTAACGATATACATCCCTGAGCTTAATGATGAAATATCTATCGGGTTTTCGCAGCATCCTTCAATGCTTTTCTTCATTATTAACCTACCCAACTTATCAATTATTTCAACATTTTTATGACCTGTTTCTTCGCTATAAACAGTAAAAAATGAAGTGGTCGGGTTTGGAGATATTTTTAAAGTTTTCTTTATGGTATTCTCCGTTACATCACTTGTTGGAAATGTAATCCCCAAATCTTCTGCCTTAAAACAATAAAATTTATTTGATTGGTCTGATTTAACCCCATCTATTTTAGCCCATCCTCCAAATATTATATATCCATCTTCATAAAAAGCATTTACAAGCATATCGAATTGTTCTCCTTCATTTTTACATGTTAACGACGATATATATTGCAGAGTATCAACACCATCCTCTATTCTTATAATATCTCCGCCATACCTCCCTGTTATTGAGGGGGCTGCTCGCAAATATGCAAATTTATCATTGGCATATATCATTTCTGTAAATTGATATAGATGATCACCATATTGGGGTAAATCTATAAATGTCTTTATGTTACCTATAAGAATCCAACCATAGTATATAGGCACAGAATTCCTCAATATCAAAATTTGGATATCTGTGTCCAAGGTAAATAGTATTATTTATTGATGAAAACCTTTGCAACACAAAACTTTCCATTGTATTTGGTACTATATCTTTAAATTCTACAATTTTTTTTATATGTATATCCCTCGGGTCCGATATATCTGTCCACATCATTTGCATTCCTTTATTCTCATACCATGTATCATATCTATCTTTATATGCCAAACTCACAATTGTATTTTTGTTAACCCTTTGCATAAAAGTTGGTTGGTCTATTGAAAATGGGCCCAAGTGTATCAAACTCAAATAAAATTCTTGATGTTTGAATCTTATCCAGATTCTTATCTAATAAGTGAAAAGTGGATCCATAATCATACAATGGGAAACTTATTTCTCCTGTATCTTCACCAATAGTATAAGCATTTAAATATAATGAATCTTCGATCAATGGGAAATGTTTAAAATAACCAGATGGTATATGTGAACTACAAATACTATCTTCAGCATGATAAGATTTTAACAGTTTACCATCGTTTGCATCTATAACTTTCCTAATGGAATTAGAAAAATAGGCACCACAGCTAAAACAATAATTACTCTCTGTACCATAACGTTCCACTCCTACTAATTCTAAATTTCCATCATTGCGGATATTTATTTCATTATAGTAATCCTGTTCTCCTCCTATATATTTAGTATTTTGATGTTTCCATATTAATTCTCCCGTTCGAATATCGATTTTATCCAGAACAAAACCCCAATTATCTAAAATTGCTCCGCCTTCTTCACTATTGGATAGAATATAAAGATAATCATTATTTCTTTTCATATTGTTTACCCAAAGCGAAGAATATTTTGTCCAATAAGGTTGTCCCTGCTCAGGCACGAAAGTAGTATCTTCAATGGTATGAACCCAAATAGGCGTAGCTTCAACAAACTCTATATCGATAGTTCCTTCCTGACAAGTTGCAACATGATATAACAACATTATTAAAAAAAGTATTATTTGTTTCATATGTTTTAATAGATAACAAGTTAACAATTATTGATTCATTACAAAACACAAAGCTTAACAAAATGGTGGATCAGCAGGAAGCCAATGCACACCATAATCCATTAATTTTAAAATCCTATAAAACTTAAATATATCTGTCGTATGATATCTGTCGTATGATATCTGTCGTATGTTGGTAATATACTCATAACATATTAAATATGAAGCTACAATAACATTATCAACAAAGTTATTATTATAAAACTAAACCACCAAATAATTTAACATATTTTTTTTATTATTTTTATTTATATAAATGCATTATATTTTTCATAGACATAATATCGCTATTTTATTCTAATAAAACCCCATTATTCAATATATTTTTCGTTTTTAACAATTGCAATTATCATTTGAATAGATATCTAATAATTTTGGATTTTCACAATATTCAAATATTGTATTTTTCATATTCAAAATTCAATATTCACAGCAACTCAAAGCCATTATTTTTACACTTTTATAATGTATATACAATAAAAACTGCAAAAAACTTAAATACCAGAAATGTAAAATAAATTATGTTTTCTAATACTATTAACAGATACACAAACATTAAGA
>JAWKLW010000037.1:0-9674 GCA_041392555.1 Saprospiraceae bacterium
ACCTTTATCGTATCAAAATCATCTTTAGGGATTAAATCTGAATTCACCTGATTATTATTCCCTTCCAAAATCATCTTTTCACTTTCAGCATCTAACTCAGATTCATTTTCAATCTCCATATCTAATTTAGAATCAAGCTCATTATTTTGAATTTCGTTATTTGCTTTGTCTTTATTTTCAAAATCTAAATCAATAACTCCATTTTTATGTTCTTCTTCATTAATTTTATTTGATACTTCGTCAAAATCTGTATCAGACTCTTCTCTTGAGTCAAAGGATTTTCTAAATATAGATTTTACATCAACTCCATTTTTAAAAAATACCACTGGAAATTTAAGATTCATATCTCCAAGCGAAAAGTGCATTGATTCAAATTTTGGATTAAAATACCAAACCAAAACTGTTACAACCAAAAACAATAGCAATAAAAACATGCCTATATTTCCAAGAAAATTTACCAACCATATATTTACTGAACTACCAAATGCCCCACCCCAACTGAATTCACTATTTTTGAATATAAATGACAATGTAACAGATATAAATGACACAATATATATAATTTGAGTAAAGAAAATATAAAATTTCTCTTTACTTTTTTTGAATAAAACAACCAAACCCAACTTGAAAAAAACAGCTACAAACAATATAGAAGCAACTCCAAATCCCCAATAAATAAATGCATTTGAAACCAATGCACCAAGCCTTCCTAACCAGTTTTTTACTGTTATTGAATTATCAAATAATATATTTGTGGAAAATTTCAATATCTTATCCTGATCTTCTTTCCAGGAAATAAAATACGAAGTAAAAGCTATTAATAAATATGCACTGAAAAGTATTATAGCTATACCAAAAATCTTAGTCAACTTTTCATTTGTCATTTTGAAAGCTCCACGATTTTTAGCTTTTGTTTTTTCTTGTTTGAGACCATTTTCATTATCCAATGAATTATATTTGATGCAAATTTAAAAGTAATTTTACATATTGCATAATTTTTTAATATGTTTTTTAATGTTATTAAATAAAATAAATATAGCATATATATACAATGTGTGATAATTAAACAAATACACTTAATAATTTATTTAATTAATACGTTGAAAATTATAGGCGATTAGTATATTTGTAATTTAACTGTTTAATAAGCTAATAAACCTACTTATCATATATGAAAAAATTGGCTGTCGTTGCCCTGGGAGGGAATGCAATTACACGAAATAATCAAAATGGATTTATTTCTGAACAGGAAAACAATGTAAAGGAAACTATAAACAATTTATTGTTTCTCATAAAGGAAGGTTATAATTTAGTTTTGACTCATGGAAATGGTCCACAGGTTGGCAATATCAATATGAGAAATGATGCCGGAGAACAATTATATGGAATCAAGCCGATGCCTTTGGATATTTGTGTTGCTGATTCTTAAGGAGGAATTGGTTATCTTATTGAAAGAGTTTTAAGAAATATTTTAAAAGAAAATAATATTAAAAGAGATGTATTGACTATAGTAACTCAAGTAATTGTAGATAAAAATGATCCGGCATTCAAGGATAGTAAAAAAAGAGTTGGTAAAGTTTACACAAAGGAAGAAGCTGAAAATTTATCTAAGCTTAAAAAATGGCAGTTTAAAGAAACTCCTAAAGAAAAAGGAAAATTTCAAAGAGTGGTGCCTTCACCAAGACCTATCGAAATTCTTAATACAAAATCCATATCAAAACTTTCTGAAGATGGCGTTATAATTATAGCAGTCGGAGGTGGAGGTGTACCGGTTTACGTGAATGATGCTGGTTTATTAGTTGGGATCGAAGCAGTGATTGACAAAGATATGGCTTCATCACTATTAGCTCAAAATATAAAAGCCGATGAATTATATATATTAACAGATGTACCTTATATATATGCGAACTATGGAACTCCGGAGCAACAAATATTAGAATTTTTAGATGCTCATGACGCACAAAAATATCTCGATGAAGGACAATTTGGTGAAGGGAGTATGGGACCAAAGATTAGAGCTGCCATAGATTTTGTACTTTCAGGAGGAGAAAAAAGCATTATAACCGAAGCTAATAAACTTGAAGACAAAAAATATGGAAGTAAAATAACATTAAACTATTGAAAAAATATATAAATTATGAAAAGAAAAAACAGAAAATCTGTAGCTAAAAGCCTAAAAGACAGAAATTTTCTAAAACTTTTAGATTTTTCTCCCAAAGAGATAAAATATTTCCTTTGGTTATCAGAGAATCTTAAGTCAATGAAATATCTCGATAAAGAAAAACAGTTTTTAAAAGGCAAAAATATTGCTTTGATTTTTGAAAAAACAAGTACTCGAACGAGATGTGCATTTGAAATTGCTGCATTCGATCAGGGGGCTAACACAACCTACCTCGGTCCTTCAGGAAGTCAGATAGGACATAAGGAATCGATGGAAGATACAGCTAGAGTGCTTGGAGCGATGTATGATGGAATCGAATACAGAGGTTTCGGACAGGAAATAGTAGAAACTTTGGGAATTTATGCAGGAGTTCCTGTATGGAATGGACTTACAAATGAATACCACCCTACCCAAGTATTGGCAGATGCACTTACAATGAAAGAATACTCAGGCAAAAAATACAAAGATATTAAATTTGCATATTTAGGCGATGCCAGATACAATATGGGAACTCATTATTGATATTGAGCAAAATTAGGTATGGATGTCCAGAATATGTGCTCACAAAGTTTCTGTGGCCCGAAACAGGAGTGTAGATATTTGTCATAATTATCGCTAATTGAAACTGACGCTAAAATCACTTTGACTGGATCAGTGGAAGAAGAGGTAAAGGCTGCGACTTCAACATAACCGATGTTTGGGTTTATAACCAGCTGAAGTATAAGGAAAGAATTAATTTGCTTAAAGTATCAGATAAATTCTACGAAAGTAATGGAATTAACAGGCAATAAAAACACAAATTCTGTCATTGCCTACCAGCCTTCCATAACAGAAAAAACTAAAGTGGGTGAAGAGATTTATAAAAAATTTGGTTTAGATGGATTGGAAATGCTTGAAGATGTGTTGCCAGATCTGATACATCAATAGTTTTTGATGAAACTGAAAAGAATGCATACTATCGCAAAGCAGTAATGGTAGCAACTTTAGCGATTATATTTTAACATAAAACATTTTCATTTAGTAGAAAATTCTGGACAAATATATTATAAAGAGGCTTGCCAAGCCCATATATAATCTCATTTCTTATTGCTGAATTTGTACTCGTTCTGCAATTTATGTGGAAAGCGTGGCATTTCGCAGGTCGTGGTCTAAATCTGTTCGATTTTTTCAAATTATTATTCTATTATAGTATAACCATAATTCCAATGGCAGTTCCCATTACTATTTTGATTTCATCAGTAATGGTATAGAATTTAGCTGAAAAATATAGAGTTATCAAGCTTATAAATCATCAGGCATTTCCTTTTTTTCGTTTATTATTATTAAGGATTTTTAATTGCATTTTATGACTTTTAGTTTTTCTATTACGTTTCAAACTACCTAAACCTAAAGCCTACTTTATGTCTTTTTAGAAACTTTTGCCCTTCCCATTAAAAGGAAAAAAACAACTCTATATCCAGGAAAAAATATTCAATAAAGACTTTGATAGTTTTCCTTCAAAGTAAATAAAAAAAAAGGAAAAGATCGAAAATCAATAGTAGGCATTAAAATCTATAATTATAAAAACAAAAAGAAGAAAACTATAATATTGTAACTGCTGATCATATGGTGAGAATCACACACAAGCATTTGATGATGTACATTTCATCCTCAAAAGTATTAATAGATGGATACCAATATGTAGAACAGAAAAAGTCAATGTTTAAAAGTTCCAGATCGGAAACGCATCCTTTTAGAACTCATTTTTGATACTCTTGAAAAATCTTTTAAAACCTCTCGGAATTCTATAAACTACAATTCGGAAGTTTTTTCTAAAGGCGCGACGTAATGAATTCCATACAGTTAATGGTTCAAATTGATACATTTAAATAAAATTGAAAGCAGAAAAAAAAATAGATGCAATTTATAGTTGATATTTTGCATCGGAAAATAAATATAATTCAAAGAATGATGATATCCGCAAATTAAGAAGGAATAATTTAGATAGAGCTCAGATGAATAGAACTTATTCTAACACTTATGACCAAATCCTACAAAAAAGATTAAGAGGCTCTATTTTGCTGAGACAATTGATTCATCAAGGAGATATGATCTTATCCAATCAACTGTTGAAGCTGTGGATTTCAGTAAAACAAAAATCACAAATACTATTTCGAATATCAACAGATACAAGGGATATTAGGAATTACTGGCTTATGGATTAAACCAACAATATTCATGGGCAAATGATATGTATTGTATTTTTGTTTATAGGAACTTTTAACTAGTTCTATTATCAGGAAAGGAGGCTATGGTGTTCGTATTGGTAGCGATTCTGTTTGGTTTTCCCTATTATTGAGCATAAGTGGTAAATAAATTCAGTAAAAGCAATCATTTCAATTCTTATATCAATGCATAAAGCTGGTAATAGTGCTTACCCGGTAAGTATTTTTCTTACTATTAAAATAACAAAGATTCTAAATTTGGAAACTTTACAAACCTAATAACAACAATTATCAATAATTCAAAAAAATTGATTTGATAAATACATTTCACAATATTCTGAGAAATTTTATTATTTTGATCTTGTAATCTCATTTATTTTAATTGGGTTGATATTTGTTTTTTTTTTTCAGATAAAGGAGATGCTATTTTATCGATTGATAAAAACAGAACTCCTTTTTGGGATCAAATTTTCTTATATTTAACATTGTTAGGAGACTTTTATCCATTTATAATTTTCATAATTATTTATTTATTGCAAAAAATACAAAAAGGTATTTAGCATCTATGATAGGGATATTAACCCCTCTAACATCTCATTTACTTAAATCTATCTTTAATTTTGACATTTGACATATTTTCAAAGGAACTCACAAAAGATTTTAAGTTCCTCGGAATGGATCGTATATGTTGTTGGGGGTTACAATAGTTTTCCATCAGGACACTCTCACCGGCTTTTGCAGCGTATTTACACTTATAGTTTTAATGACAAAGCAAAAATCACTGAATATTATATATTTTGCAATGGCATTTTTAGCCTTTTCAAGAATGTATCTATCTCAACATTTCCTCGAAGATGTTATTTTTAGACATTACAGGAACTCTTTTTATCACCATTTTATATCTGGTTCTTGAAAAAAGAATAAATTAAAATGGAAAATATGATAAAATAACAAAAAAAATAAGATAATTTTTGTGATATTAATTTTCGTATAATTTTACCGTTTTAAATAATAAAAATAGTGAGATGAAAGATTTTATTTTGTAGTACTGATATTTTTTTAGGTTATATAAATCTAAATGCTCAGGAAATATGGTTTGATGCAGAAATCAAGGTGCAATAAGTCCCAACTTTTTTATATAATAAGAATTTTATCAATGATGGTAACTTTGTTAGAAAATAAATACAGGATATGGTGCTGGAGCAAATTCAGTTTCAATTTTGGTTACATCCATGGTATCACATTTGATTTGATGTGCAATTACGGGTCATCAGTCATACAAAAACCTTAACACTACTACATTGGATGAGGATATCAGATGGAAATCATATGACTTATATGTCTTATACAGAATGTACAGAACAATAAATTGCAGCGAACTCAGATAAAATTCACTGAACTAACTTAATGATTTTGCTAATAATGATGTAATTACAAAAGAATCATTATCAATCAAATATCCTTCTGCAATATTAGGATTCAGTTGGTATGTATTTGGAAGAAAAACCTTTACAGGTACGCTTGGGTTAGGGCGAGTATGGATTCAATGATTTAATATCGAATACAGGTAAGCATTTAGTGCCAATTACATCAGCGGGATACAACCTTATGAACAAACACACCAGTATCAGCACAATTAGTATTTGAGATTGGATTGAGAATAGGATATTTTGCTAAGACAGCTTGTGGTGGAAGAACACATTTTCGGTTTTGACTAATAAGTTATATTTAGTTGAACTTTATTTTTCTGATATTATTAGTAAGTTGATATCGTATTGTTAATAAATAAAAATTAAATTTATAGGATTATTTTCATTTTTAAAAAATGCAGGATCTAAATTAACTAAAACTACAGCTGAAGAAAAATGATTAGATCTTCAAAAGTTGATAAAATTATTACATTAAAAACATCATTAATGAGTCTTGAATTACCAATTAGAGATTTTGATGTTGATTTAGACAGAACAATGTTAAAGTAACAGGTGAAGTTGATTCTCAAGATGTAAGAGAAAAGTTATTTTAGCTTTAGGTAATGTACAAGGTGTAACTTCTAGTTACAGATAATATTTCAGTGGTAACTCCTGAACCTGAAGCAGTTTCTAAAGTAAAAAAGTGGAGACTCATTATCTAAAATTGCAAAAGCTCATTATGGTAATGCAATGAAATATAATGTTATTTTGAAGCAAACAAACCAATGCTTACAGATCCGGATAAAATTTATCCTGTGGTCAGGTATTAAGAATACCACAAATAAACAGTCTAATAAAAGATTTATTTTTTTAAAGGCTTTCCTTTTGGTTAGCTCTCTCTTATTATTATTTATTGTACTATCTCATAATTTATGAAATCAAATCACCTGTTTTTAGTTTTGTTTTATAGGAATTATCTTTTCTTCTTGTTCATCAGATAAATTTCAATCAAAAACTACAAGGAGAATGGCAAATTTTAACTGCGACGAGAAATGGCAGACAAACATCCATACTGAAAAAAACTTCTATTTCAAATTCTGGAATGGGGATTCATTACAGACCAACATAATGGGTTCAGAATTAAAAACTTCATATTCTACCGATAAAAATATAGTATCTCCCGATAACATATTAACGCAAATTACCGTTACTAATAATGAAAATGAAAAATCAATTTTTGAATTCAATATTCAAAATTATCACTTTCAATTAACAATGGTAAAAACATCAAATGAAAAAAATTAAACTCTTTTTTTTAAATCTATTTTTTTTTATAATTTTTTTATCCCAATCCACACTTTCATATTCCATTGATATAAGTGTCAATAAAGCTGCTTTTCAATATCAAGACACTAAATATCTTGAGATTTATCTACAAGTTATAGGTAGCACAGTAAATTTTTACCACAATCAGGATTCTCTGCTTGAAGCAGGAGTAGATATAACACTGATATTAGAAAAAAATTGTGAGATCTACAATTATGAAAAATTTCAGTTAAATAGTCCAAATACCAATACTATTTCTGATTTTATAAGTTTAAGAAGATTCAAAATCGAAAATGGAAAATATTTACTGAAAGTATCAGCTGTTGATATACATGACAGCACCAATACATTTAATTCAACTTACGATGTAAATGTTGATTTATCAGACTCATTTTGCATTTCAGATATTCAATTGTTGGCATCAATATCTAAAAGTGATGATAATTCAAACCCATTTGTCAAAAATGGATATTATATGGAATCAGTATTATATAATTTTCTTCCATATAAAGTAGAAAAATTAGGTATTTACTTTGAAATTTACAACGAAGATAAAGCTCCTGAATTAAAAAACTTGAACATTGAAATTGAAAACAGTACTCAACAGACAATTCTAACTAAAGAAATAGCACTTAAGGAAACAAGCCTTCAACCTGTGCTTACCACTATGAATATCTCTGCACTGGAATCCGGAACATATACATTGAAAATTATAAGAGGAGATTCATCAAATAAAATATTAAAACAAGTCGTATTTTTAAGATCTAATCCAACATTATTTTCCATAGAAGATTCGAGAAACAAAGCAAATGACTTTGAAAACTCTTTTGTCCAGGATATCAGCGATGATAGTTTGATGTATTCATTGAAGGCAATTTTACCTTTGGTTACAGGTAGTATTTCACAAGAACTAAATGGAATAATAACAGAAAAAAATATCGATGCAGGTAAATACTTTTTATGGAGATTTTGGGAACAAAACAAAACAATTTCAGCAGAAAGGTCATATAAGGAATATATGAATTATGCAAGATATGTCGATAATGAATTCCGTTCCCAGGTAGGATATGGATTTGAAACAGACAGAGGATATATATTTTTGAAATATGGAAGACCTTCTGAGATTATCACAGAGAGAGTGAGCCAACTGCCCCACCCTATGAAATATGGTTCTACAATGAAATAGAACAACAGAAACAAAGAAACGTAAAATTCATTTTTTTATATACCTTCTTTAGCACATAATGACTACGAGCTATTAAACTCTACATGCCTTGGGGAAGTCCAAAGAGATGACTGGTTCTATATTTTATATAGTAAAAGAAATGATTCTAATATAAAAGCATGAAAACATCCCAAATTAAGGAGTTTTATGATTCATTATTACACAGTTTTGATAATAATGCAGTGAAGATATGGGAAGATCTCGATTAAACTGTTAATTTTGCAATATAAATGATATTAAATATAATATGAAAATTATAAATTTTATTTTAGTTACATTCATAATTATTGGGAGTATTACCGCTCAGCAATCTTCGATAAGAGGTAATATATATGATGATGAAACAGGAGAGGAAATTATTTATGCCAATGTCATTTTAGATGAAGGAAAGGCAACCGCAAATTCCGATTTACAAGGTTTTTTCACTTTCAATAACCTGGAACCGGGAGTTCACACAATAAAAATAAGCTATATAGGATATCTTACATACGAAAAAACCTTCGATCTAAAAGCAGGAAAATCTATATATGAAAAAATCTTACTGAAAACAGAAGGTGTCAAGTTACAATCTATAGATATTTCTGCAAAAAAGCAACAAAGGACAACGGAGACACAAATTTCTAAAATTCAAATTTCTCAGAAGCAACTTAAGGCTCTTCCTGCTATTGGTGGTGAAGCGGATATAGTCCAATATCTTCAGGTTATGCCGGGAATTATATCCACAGGAGACCAAGGTGGACAGATTTATATAAGGGGAGGTTCTCCGGTTCAAAATAAGATAACATTGGATGGTTTGACTATCATCAATCCTTTTCACTTTATAGGATCATTTTCGGTATTCGAAACAGAAGCTATACAAAATGTCGATGTATTGACAGGAGGATTCAATGCCGAATATGGTGGAAGAATTTCTGCTATTGTGAATATCAAAACAAAAGATGGTAATAAAAAGGAAGTAAAAGGAAAAGTATCAGCTAATCCATTTTTAGCTAAAGCATTAATCGAGGGACCACTTATCAAAATGAAGGAAAACAATCCATTTAATGCTTCTTTTTTAATTACTGCAAAAAAATCTTTAATTGACAAAACTGCTCCTGTTCTTTATCCTTGGGTAAATGAAAATGACAGTTTGAATATGCCATTCCAATTTCAGGATCTCTATGGTAAATTATCATTGGATCTTGGAGGAGGAAGTAAAATCAATGCTTTTGGCTTCAATTTTACCGACAAATATTTAAATCCTTCTGTTTCTGATATTTCATGGTCAAACACCGGTGGTGGTTTGGATTTCAGGATTGTACCAGGAGCCAGCAATTTGATTGTTGATGCTTTATTTGGATACTCGAGTT
>JAWKLW010000038.1:0-7839 GCA_041392555.1 Saprospiraceae bacterium
TAATTTTCTCGCATTTTCGCAAAGTACATTATCATCATCCATAGAAAATACAAGCTGAGTAACACCATATCTATCACGTAAATCAATAAAAGTTAAGCCTCCAAAATCACGACTGGATTGTACCCAACCACTTAGAGTCACCTCTTTATCAATATCATTCAATCTTAATTCACCACAATTATGAGTTCTATACATATTTATAATTTCAAATTAAACAATTAATTACTTCTCTTTTTTATAAATCAATTTACTGCAATTTGTAAGTTTAAAAAGCTCATTTGATTCTTTTTTTATCTGCTCTTGATTGACATCCTGATAATATTCCATTTGGCTATTTATCATATCAATATTTCCTATAGATTCGAATTGGCATAAATTCATAGCTTTATAGAGTATATTTAGTTCTTCAAAAGCCAATTGATTTATCATTTTATTTTTCAATTTTGTTAGTTCTTCATCACTAATCAACTCAGTTTTTAGTTTTTCCAATTCTGAAAACAACGCATTTTCAGCTTTTGCAATATATATACCATCATTTACCAAGCCTTCAATTATTAAAAGACCCGGATCATTTGTACCAGTCATATAAGCATGAATTTCAGTAAACAATTGATTTTTTTTAACTAAATTCTGATACAACCTTGCTGATCTGCCTCGCCCGAGAATATCACTTATAAGATCTTGAATATAATAATTTTTTCCATTCCTTCCATCCACATGGAAAGCAAGGTAAATAGCATTAGATGGAACATCAGAGACAATGGTTTTTTGTTTGAATGAGTCTTGTTTTGGTTCAATATCAAGATCGACGTTATTTGAAGATTTCTTTTGAATATTACCAAACCATTTTTCCAAATATCCCAAAATAGTTTCTTCGTCAAAATTACCACTTACTGCTATTATTGCATTTTCAGGTACATAAAAATCAGAATAAAACTCCATAACATCCTCCAAATTCATCTTCTCAATATCCTGAATATTTTTCCCAATAGTAGGCCACATATAAGGGTGTTTTGTATAACTCATTTCAGATAAAACATGCCACATTTCTCCGTATGGCACATTGAGTGTCGTCTCTTTAAATTCCTCAATAACAACTTTCTTTTCAGTTGAAAATTTTTGTTTTGTTATAGATAAATTATTCATCCTATCAGCCTCCAAACAGAAAGCCATTTCCAGATTTTCTGCTGGAAGAGTAAGATAGAAATCTGTATTATCATTATTGGTAAAAGCATTATTATCACCACCGCATATCTGAGTATAATAATCAAAATCATCAATATCTGGAGTCCCTGAAAACATAAGGTGTTCAAAAAAATGAGCAAGCCCTGTTTTATCAGTTTTTTCATTTTTGCTCCCAACATTATACATAATATTGAATGCTACAAGTGGTGTGGATTTATCGATATTATAAATAAATCTCAGCCCATTTTTTAATGTAATTTTTTTAAAATTAATCATCTTCAAAATTAATAAAAATCAAATATCCGATTTATGTATTAAATAAAATAATAATTGAAGAATTTTATTATAAATTAAATAAAAATAGAAGAAAAAAACCGAAATTTATAAAATAATAAAAAGAAAGCTTCTAAATAATAATTTAAAATATAAATGTTACGTATAATAACAAACAAGTAATATAAATTTGAGATTGTGAAAATATTAATAACAAATAAATAAATGTATTATGGATAAACTAAAGCAAATATTTAAAGAAAAAGCTGATTTATTAGGAGGCGAAATTAGAGCAATTCTAAAAGAACATGGTGACAAAGTAGTAGATACTAGTACAGTTGCAAAACTATACGGAGGTATGAGAGGTCTTAAGGCAATGACTTATGAGACATCCGCATTAGATCCAAATGAAGGTATTAGATTCAGAGGATATTCTATACCAGAATTAAGAGAAAAACTACCTACAGCAGTAGGAGGAAATGAACCATTACCAGAGGGTCTATTTTGGTTGATTTTGACAGGTGAACTACCTACAGAGGAAGATGTTAAATGGCTTTCAGCAGAATGGAATAAGAGAGCAAATTTTCCACAATATGTAAAAGATGTCATAGATCAAATACCGGAAGATTCTCACCCAATGACTATGTTGAGCATAGGAATTCTCGCATTGAGAAATAATGGTATTTTTGCTAAAAGATATTCAGAAGGAATGCATAAATCTGAGTATTGGGATGCTACCTATGAAGATTCAATGAATCTGATAGCCACACTACCTCATTTAGCGGCATATATCTATAATAAAAAATACAATGGCGGAAAACAGATAGAATCTGACCCGACATTGGACTGGGGTGCCAATTATGCCCACATGTTAGGCAATGACTCAAAAGATTTCTTAGAACTTATGAGGTTATATTTGACAATACACTCAGATCATGAGGGAGGCAATGCTTCTGCACACACAACTCATTTGGTTAACTCTACTTTAAGCGATGTTTATTTTTCACTATCAGCAGGTATCAATGCTTTAGCAGGTCCATTGCATGGATTAGCTAATCAGGAAGTGATAAAATGGGTATTCGAGATGATTGATGAATTAGGTACAGACACACCTTCAGATGAACAAGTGATTGAATACATTAATAATACTTTGAATTCAGGAAGAGTAATACCAGGTTATGGACACGCAGTATTAAGAATACCTGATCCAAGATTTACAGCTCAACAAAGATTTGCAGAAAGAAATATTAAAAACTCAAATCTTATAAATATAATCTGGCAGCTTTACAAACATGTTCCTGTTATTCTTGAAGGACTTGGAAAAGTAAAAAATCCATGGCCAAATGTTGATGCACATTCTGGAGCATTATTGGTACATTACGGATTCAAAGATTATGATTATTACACAGTGATGTTTGGTGTATCAAGGGCATTGGGAGTACTTGCAGCATCCACATGGTCAAGGGCTTTGGGATTGGCGTTAGAAAGGCCAAAATCAGTTACTACAGAATGGATAAAAGAATTTGTAAATAAATAATGATATAAACAAAAAAAGACGCAATTAAATAAATTGCGTCTTTTTTTATATATTTAAGATATAATAAAACTATTTAAATTTATCACCAGCTCTCATTCTAGCAGAATAATTTACTTTCAGCTGATTGTATTTCCTCAACTCAAACTTAACATCACTAACAATACCCATAGTCATATCTTTATCTATTTTCAACGAAGTAATGATAGCAGCCCTTTGATTTTCCGGAACTTTAATTTTATGTTGTTCTAAAAACAATGGTATATCAGCAACAGTAGCAAATTTATCACCCAATTGAATTTGTGGACTTGTTCCTCTAGTTGCTTGCCATTGTGCATTAGGTACACCAATATAAATAAAATTAACTAAAGACTTCTTTTCCAATTTTGTCAATTCAGTTGCTTCAGGTATCTTAACGGTAACTTTAAGTTCACTATTTCTCATAACGGTAACAGTCATGAAGAAAAACAACAACATAAATATAATATCAGGTAATGACGCTGTAGAAATAGCAGGTGAAGTTTTACCTCTTTTCTTTTGAAATGTTGGCATAATAATAATTTTTTATTGTTTATTTTCTTTCTTCTCCAAAATTTGTAGATTCAGCCTCAGAGAGAATCATAGGAATCATATTTTTGATTGTATCTTGTTTTGCACTTGGTAAATCATCCATATGTTTATTAAATTTTCTCATAGCTGTTTCATCTCTAAGCTCAGTATATGCTGATTTCAATTCATTATACACAGCTATATATTTATCATAATGAGTACCTCTATCATTTTTCAGCGAAATAATCGCTTTAGATGGAGATATAGCCATATCTTCAGCATTATTAGGATTCAAAATAAATTCTTTTGCCTTATCTCTCAATGCATTAACATCAGTTACCTCTCCTCTAACCAACAACTGATCATTGGCATTAACAAGGACGGTAAATAAATTTCTTTTATTGATTTTTACATCAATCTGTTCTGTATTTTCGACATAAGGTGGTAATTTTACAAGAAGACCTTTATCCTGATCCATAGTTGTAGTTACCAAGAAAAAAATCAATAACAAAAAAGCAATATCGGCCATAGACCCTGCATTGATCTCATTACTTACCTTTTCTTTTCCACTTTTCTTTGCCATAATAAATTATTTAAAAAATCCTAAAATTTCACTAACTACAAGAGTAACAATTGAAATAATAAATAGTGCAAATGTAGTTTTAATAGCAGCTGAGAGATTTTTTAACACACTTTCAGTAACATAAAATTCAGGTTTTGATACATATTCATATAATTTACTTGAATGATCAACTGAAGAAGTGCTATAAAAAATAATATAAAGCAATACTAAAACACCTACTGTAATTAAAAACTTGTATGAACCTTTTAAATTAGTAATTAAGCCAACAGCACCAAAAAACAACCAAATAACTACAGCTAATATTATCAAAAAGAATGTAATATACATAGTTGAATTAAAAAATGAAATATCTGTTGTTTTACTTTTTTCCACCAAGTCTGTTCCTACATCAAATCCCATACCGCTAAGACCAAGGTTTACGGAAACTAAAAACCATATAATAATTAGTCCTCCCAAACCCAAAGCAAACACAGTACCGTATTTGATTAAAAATTTATATAATGAAACCATAATTTGATTTTTCTATTATTATTTAAAAATTCCTCTTTCAATAAGTATATCTAAGAAACTAATTGAAGCTTCTTCCATACTTAAAACTATATTGTCCATTTTGGTCACTATATAATTATAGAATATTTGTAGAATAATAGCAACAATAAGACCAAATACAGTAGTAAGCAAAGCCACTTTAATACCACCAGCAACAACTGTAGGAGAAATATCACCGACTGTCTCAATAGTATCAAAAGCCTGAATCATACCTATAACTGTACCAAGAAATCCCAACATAGGTGCAATAGCAATAAATAATGAAATCCAAACAAGTCCTTTTTCTAATAATGCCATTTGAACTGAACCAAAAGATGCAATTGATTTCTCAACTGATTCAGGTCCATATTTAGCATTTTTTAAGCCTTCAAATATAACAGCTGCTGCTGGTCCAGGAGTTGCTTTACAAACTTCCTGAGCTCCTTCAACATCTCCTTCAGCCAATTTATCATCAACTTTTTTCATTAGTTTATTAACATTAACTGAGGCTAAGTTTAAAGTTATAATTCTCTCTATACTAAATGCCAAACCCAATATCAATACAACTAATACAAGACTCATGAATCTCCAGTCTCCCTGGATAAATTTCTCTTTCAACATTTGGAATGCATTAACATTATCTGCTGCCATCAAATTAATAGCATTAAAAAATGTTGTCATGACAAAAACCCCTAAAAATACAATTAACTTTCGCATAATTTTTTGTTTTCTTTTAATGAAATATTTTAACGTTTTTAATTTTGAAAATTAAAGGTAAAAACAAAATTTAAATTATCAACAATTTTTTTATAAAAAACTTCATTTTTAACTTTAAATTCATATTAATGCGGAGAGTAAGGGATTCGAACCCTTGATACCCTTTTGGAGTATACACACTTTCCAGGCGTGCGCCTTCGACCGCTCGGCCAACTCTCCTCTTCTTTTAACAGAACGCAAAAATTGTAAATTTTGAGAGCTTTTCCTAATTTTTTTATACATTTAGTTAAATTTTTTGAATATTAATAAAAATAATACATAAATAATTGTAATTCAACAAATGCAATCGGTTGACTTTTTGAACCTATTTTCTACTTTTTATTATATTTGCATTTTATTATTTTTTTCATTATGTTTATAGATACACATTCACATTTATATCTTGAAAATTTCAAAGACGATATCGATATTGTGGTTAGTAATGCAATAAATTCAAATGTTCAAAAGATATTTTTACCCAATATCGACAAAGAATCCATTGAAGATATGTTACTTCTTGAAAGCAGATATCCACATATATTTCATTCGATGCTCGGATTGCATCCTGGTTCAGTTAAAAGTGATTTTATTGATGAAATAGATCTATTGAAATCATACTTCGATACAAATAAATTCATTGCAATTGGAGAAGTCGGTATTGATTTATACTGGGATAAAAGTTTCAAAAATGAACAGATAGAAGCTTTTGAAATTCAAATAGATTTAGCTATTGACAATAATTTACCCATAGTTATACACACCAGAGAATCAATGGATTTGACTATTGATATTTTAAAAAACAGAAACAATGATAAGATTAAAGGAATATTTCATTGTTTCATAGGAGATATAAATCAAGCAAGAAAAGTTATAGAATTAGGTTTTATGATGGGCATTGGTGGGGTAGTAACATACAAAAACAGCATTTTACCACCGGTTATAGAACATTTTCCCATTGATTATATGGTTTTAGAAACTGATTCACCTTTTCTTCCTCCAACACCTTATAGAGGTAAAAGAAATGAAAGCTCTTATATTCCAATTATTGCTAACAAAATAGCAGAATTAAAAAATATCGATATAAAAATTATTGAGAACACAACAACTAAAAATGCATTAGAATTATTTTCATTGAATGAACTTTAATAAAATCATGTACTATATATTGTGTAATGAATTTTTAAGTATTGATATAAAATACAACTATACTATTGATTCAAGCATCATATAGTAGGTAAACAAATGTATAATATTCTTTGTCCATTAACCAATAAATAATAATTTTGCATTATGAAAATTTTATCTCAAATATTTGTACTTTTCTCATTATTACTGATAGTATCCTGTCAGTCTAATCCAAATTCAGAAATCAACAAACCTTTAGCAATTGATAAAACCAACAATATTAATGTCATTTGCAGCGAAAGCGCTTGGAATTCATATCTTGGTGACACTTTAAGATATTACCTGGAATCTCCATTTCCCATTACTCCAAATCCGGAACCTCTTTTCAATTTAAGGCATTTTACATATGAACAAATAGAAGCTGAACAACTTAGAAGACAATTGAGGACTTACCTGATATTGGTTGACACTAAAGATACCAGCTCAGGAACATACAAAATGTTCAGGAAAGATATAGGGAAACAAAGATTTGACAAAATAGAAACTGAGAACATATCGATAGTTTACGGAAAAGATAAATGGGCAAGGAAACAATTGGTAATATATTTGATTGGTCAAGGGAACGATTCATTGATTAGCAACTTCGTAGCAAATTTTGAAAAAATAAGCAAAAAAGTCTATGAAAATGACAGACCTCAGATATATACAGCCACATATTTCATTGGTGAAAACAAAAATTCAGCAACTGAAATTTTTGATACCTTCGGATATAATATAAAGATTCCCAATGATTTCAATCAGGCATTATTTTCAAAAGATGATGCATTTGCTTGGTATAGAAGAGACTCAAAAAAATCAATAATCAATTTCATGACAGGGAAAATCAAAATGAAAGATTATATCAATAATGGAAGTTTTGATGTTGTAAAATTAGTTAACAGATTGGGTTCCAATGTTACTGCAAGCCAACCTGGTTCTGTTTTAGTAGCTAATTCTAAGGATGCTCCTATACTTAATTTCGATGATAATATCAATAATATACCTGCAAAAGAATACAGAGGAATATGGGAAATGACAAAAGACTTTATGGGAGGACCATATATTTTAATAGTTTTAGATACTCCTCTTAATGATGATAACATTTTTTTCTTCGGATTCCTATTTGGACCAGGGGATGACAAAAAAGAGTATTTACAGCAATTGATGGAAATTGCTCATACTATTGATTTCAGTAAAAAATAATATATGAAGATTGCAGTAAATGTGAGATATTTTTTGGAAAACAGAATGGAGGGGATTGCACGAT
>JAWKLW010000039.1:0-5196 GCA_041392555.1 Saprospiraceae bacterium
GTTTTTCAATATCAGTTTCCTCAGTATTTATCAAATTATTATTGATATATAATCCAACAGGAAGTTCTCTTCCTGAAACTGCTACAGGGATAATTTCCACATTTTCTAATCCTTCAACAATTTTAGAATTTTCAATTTTAGAGATATGAAAACTATTTCCACCTGAAATATCATTTCCGGGATACCATCCACTCAAATTTTTCAGATCTTTAATATCCTCAGAAAAAATCATTTGAGAATTATCAAGTCCATTTACATTTTTAAATGTTGGATTTTGGGCATTCAATGTAACACCCACTATAACAAATAGTTGCATTAAAATAAAATGGTAAAACCTATTTTTCATATCACAATAATTAATTTATTAATAATTAGTTATTTCCTTATAATTTGCTCAATTGTCCAAGCAATGTTTTATAATACAAAGACAATTGTTCATCTTTATTTTCCATGGACCACAAAGACTTAAAAACCTCCTTGCCATCTTTGTATTCAATAAAATAATTCATATTTCCCGGAGAATTTACATTTTTATCTTTCAACTCCAGAAAATTATAATTAACAAAAAATTGTTTTGCAGTATTTTCTTCCAATTTACCTATATATAGTTTTTCATTATTTAGAGTATTGAAAGAGAAGACTCTACCATCTTCAAACAAGTAAAACCCTGAATACAAACCTGAAAAACCTCCTCCTTTGCCTATTGAAATATATTTACCTGAATAATCTTCAAACTTAGGTTCTTGCGATTTGCAGGAAAATAATATTACAAAAGAAAGAATAAATAAATTGACACTCAACTTCATAATTTATAATTTTTCAATATAAAGGTATTAAAACATTTTATAAAACAAATATTTTATGTTAATTTTAACATTAAAACTACGAAAATAATTCATTTTTAGCTCAAATTAATAATTTTGTAGTTAATTTTGACAAATAAATAAAAATTTATCATTGTGAAAAAATATGACAAAAGAGGCGTTTCGGCATCTAAAAAGGAGGTACATAAGTCAATATCAAAGCTTTCGAAAGGGCTATTTGAAAACTCATTTTGCAAAATACTCCCCGACCTTACCGGAGGCAACGACAAATATGCTAATATTATGCACGCTGACACTGCGGGATCTAAAACATCTCTTGCTTATATCTATTGGAAGGAGACAGGGGATATGTCTGTTTGGGAAGATATTGTTCAGGACGCTATCGTAATGAATGTAGATGACCTCGCATGCATAGGTTGTGTTGACAATATTATACTTTCATCGACAATAGGCAGGAACAAACATCTGATACCACAGGAAGTAATTTCAGAATTGATAAATGGAACACAAAGTTTTATCAAGAAGATGAAAAAATCCGGTATCAATATACACCTATCAGGTGGTGAAACTGCTGATGTAGGAGATATTGTCAGAACTGTGGATGTAGGTATTACTGCATTTACAAAAATGAAAAAAGATGACCTTATAATAAATGATATCCAACCAGGCAATGTAATAGTAGGGCTTAGTTCTTTTGGTAAAGCTAATTATGAAACAAGGTATAATTCTGGCATCGGAAGCAATGGTCTCACTTCATTGCGTCACGATATTTTATCTTCAGTTTACACAGAAAAATATCCTGAAAGCTATGCTCCTGAAACAGACACAAACTACATATATTCAGGCAATCATCTGCTAACAGATAAAGTTCAAATAGATGGAGAATCCATAGATTTGGGTAAATTCATGTTGTCTCCAACCAGAACTTATCTACCTATATTGAAAGAGATATTCCTACACTATAAAAATCAGATAAAAGGGGTAATTCACTGTACCGGAGGAGCACAAACAAAGGTGATGAAATTGTTCAAGGCAGGAGGATAATCAAAGATTCCCTTTTCGAAATACCTCAATTATTCAAATTGGTGATGGAAAACAGTGACTACGACATAAAAGAGATGTATGAAGTATTCAATATGGGACACAGAATGGAAATATATATTGGCGAAAAATATGCTAATGAAATTATCACCATATCCAAATTGTTCGGCGATGCGAAATAATTGAAGAGTAGAGCAAAGTGATAAAAATGAATCCAATAATAAAATCAGGAGATTTAACTCTGATATATTAAAGTGATTATGTCAAATATTGACGAATCATAGGTGGTTATTATTTTTCATCAGTTTCAGTTTTAGGCATTTGCGAGCTCATCATATATTTGTTCAAATACTTTGTCAATATAATACCATTTATCTTCTTTTCAATTGATAAACTGTGATATGAGCCATCAGCCACGACCAACATTTTGCTCCGGGTTCTCTGTTTTCAGGTATGGTGTGATAGTATTATCATAGATAATCATATTCAAATCAGGATTATATGCCAAAGTAGAGGCTGTTTTGAAGCTTGTAATATTGATAACACGATATTTAAAAAGATTTTTATTGTCATCTTCAAAAATATCATCTCCGAAATTTACTCTATCTTTTTCAAATACAATTGGTTCTACAATTTTCATTTTCATACCATTATCTAAAAAATTTAAAACCGAACAACAAATAATTATTCCCTGATTTTGTTCTATTTTTTCAATATCGTAGTACATCTGTCCCAACCAATTTTCATTATCATATTCTTCCATAATTTATATCAGTATTTTGGGATTTATTATCTTTAAGTTTAAAGATTATCTTTTGTCTGCACATATCCATAAAAAATCACTTTTGGAGTATGAATCATTGCTTAATTGCCAGTAAAAACCCTAAAACTTGAATCCGGAGACACTTGTTTTGACAACCATTTCATTGAATCAAATGCATAATCATAAGAATCAGGAATATTGAGTGTTTTTTCAAATAATTTCCAAATTTAGTAAGAGCTTTTTCTGTGATTATAGCTATCAGCATTGACAAAATAATCATTTAGTTTTGCTAATTCCTTTTCATTATCCTCAATTGTATTTTGAGAATTCAATGAAATCATAAACACCATTAAACCTAAAGCTAAAAAAAAATATCTGCATTAATACCAAATTTACAATTCAGAATTTATAACGACAATTGAAACTCTGTATTTTAATAATTTAAAATTAGTATAACTCATGGATTAATAATTACAATATTTTAAATTATAAAACCAAAAACAGCATCTAATAACAAACTAAATACCGAGAGAAAATAATTATTAGATATTAAATCAAAGAGTTAAATAGCTTTTTTCAATAAATTCCAGAAATATCATTAGTTTTTCCAGTATTTCGCCTGATTTCAACAGCATATCGGAAACAAATTTTTCATCATCGAAACTCTTACAATTTATCCTCACATTGAGATATGCCCCTTCAACAGAAGTTTTCACTGCTAAAACCCCAACGGCTGCATCAGTTATGGAATTAGATTTCATCGTTGATCATTTTCTCCAAAAGTTCGAGTATCTGATAAGATGTTTTCATCACTTTAAAAGGCACTCTAATAGCATTTTTAGTTGCAGATTTCACAGCTCTTCTACGAGCTCTTCTATCTTCGATATTAGCTTTAGACATTCTGAGCATCGATTATTTTATTGAAAGCATCAGTATCCTCATCAATGAGTTTCAAAAGTTCATCTTTCAAATGTTGCCCTTTAGCTGCCCACACAGAAAACTCTTCCCATCTATATTCCCATCCTGATTTGCGGCCGAGAGATTAGCCACCATAGTACCCAAAGTAGTTCGATAGCACCTGCATAAGCAGCTACACTTCCACCACCTTTGGACATACTTTCTCTCGAAGTTTCATCCACAAATCCTTTTACAGTGAGGTCTATAAGTTTATTTTCATGTTTATCTTCAATCAAATACTCTATTATCTTCTTTTTAAAATCAAAAGGTTTCAATTCACCCAATCCAAGAGTTTTCACAGCAATATCTATAATATCTTCTTCAGGAATACCAACGGAACGTTGTTGTTTTCTCAAAAAATATTTTCCTGCATCCACAAGAACTTTTTTAGGCACCAATCCTATCAGCTCACTTCCGGTAACTCTAAGCCCCAATTCATTTGCTTTATCCACTACTTCATCAAAAGCTATATGAAGTGGAGTTTCGTTAATATCAGTAAGATTCATTGAAACCTGAGCCAATTTATATTCTTCTATGTACCAGCCAATTGCCTTTACACTTTTAAGAGTACCAGGAATTCTAACTATATCTCCATTTTCATCTTTCACAATTTTACCATCCTCTTTTTTAGCTCTTCCATTTTCTCTGATATCAAAAGCTACTTCATTAGCTTTTTTCACTGAAGTGGTATTGAGATTAACATTATAGGCTACTAAAAAATCCCGAACCCCAATCACCGAAGCTCCTGATTTCACATTGAATTTATCAGGTCCAAAATCAGGTTTCCATTCATCACTTTCCATTTTAGACTCAAAACCTTCATACTCCCCTGCCCTGATAGTTGCAAGATTCTTTCTGTCTTCGGACTTAGCTGAAAATTCGTACATATAAACAGGAATTGATAATTCAGAACCAACCTTTTCTGCAAGTTTATTGGCATATTCTATTGTTTCTTCGATTGTTATACCTGAGATAGGAATTAGAGGACATACATCAGTAGCTCCCATTCTCGGATGTTCACCAGAATGTTTTCGCATATCGATTAGTTCAGAGGCAGCTTTGATAGCACAAAAAGCAGCTTGGATAACTGCATCGGGATTACCTACAAATGTCATCACAGTCCTGTTGGTAGCATGTCCTGGATCGACATCCAACAAACTGACACCATCGACAGATTTGATGGAATTAGCTATTTTATCAATTATAGATTTATCTCTACCTTCGCTAAAATTGGGAACACATTCTATTAATTTCATCCTAAAAATTTTATAATTAAAATATTACAATTCGTTATATAATCAAAACAACAAGCAAAAATGAAAAAAAATAACTTATTTTCATTATTTTTATTAAAATTGTGAAGCGTATTTTGATTTAGTTTAATCTATTATTTGTAATTTTATTAATATTGTCAAAAAATGGCGAGAACAATAATCAAAGAGTGAAATAAAAATCTATGAAAAAAAACTATTTAGGAATATTTTTATTACTTATTTTAATCTCTTCCTGTAGAAAAGATATCGATGTCAATAACATAGAAGATATTGAATATCCAACAGAAGAATTTTTAAAAACAAATATCAAAGGAATAGTAAAAGACAGTAAAAACCA
>JAWKLW010000004.1:0-226945 GCA_041392555.1 Saprospiraceae bacterium
TTGTCGGGTAAGTTCCGACCTGCACGAATGGTGTAACGATCTGGGCACTGTCTCAGCCATGAGCTCGGTGAAATTGAAGTATCGGTGAAGATGCCGGTTACCCGCAACGGGACGAAAAGACCCCGTGAACCTTTACTATAGCTTCACATTGTATCTGGGTATAGGATGTGTAGGATAGGTGGGAGACTAAGAAGTGATCACGCTAGTGGTTATGGAGTCATCCTTGAAATACCACCCTTTCTATACTTAGGTACTAATCCTGAAAGGGAGACATTGTGTGGTGGGTAGTTTGACTGGGGTGGTCGCCTCCAAAAGAGTAACGGAGGCTTGCAAAGGTACCCTCAGCATGGACGGTAATCATGCGAAGAGCATATAAGTAGAAGGGTGCTTGACTGAGAGATCGACGGATCGATCAGGGACGAAAGTCGGCTTAAGTGATCCGGTGGTTCCGCATGGAAGGGCCATCGCTCAAAGGATAAAAGGTACTCCGGGGATAACAGGCTGATCTCCCCCAAGAGCTCATATCGACGGGGAGGTTTGGCACCTCGATGTCGGCTCGTCACATCCTGGGGCTGGAGAAGGTCCCAAGGGTTGGGCTGTTCGCCCATTAAAGTGGCACGCGAGCTGGGTTCAGAACGTCGTGAGACAGTTCGGTCTCTATCTGTTGTGGGCGTAGGAATATTGAGGAGATCTGACATTAGTACGAGAGGACCGTGTTGGACGTACCGCTGGTGTACCTGTTGTGGCGCCAGGAGCATTGCAGGGTAGCTACGTACGGAAGGGATAAGCGCTGAAAGCATCTAAGCGCGAAGCCAACTTCAAGATGAGTATTCCAAGAGGGTCGTGGAAGATGACCACGTAGATAGGCTACAGATGGAAGTGCTGTGAAGTATGGAGTCGAGTAGTACTAATAACCCGAAAGCTTCTTATTATTAATAAACTTGAGGAAGCTCTTTTACCGAAATATGTTCAAAAAGACATAAAAGAACTAAGGTGGCATTAGCGAAGGGGAAACACCTTTTACCATTCCGAACAGAGAAGTTAAGCCCTTCAGCGCCGATGGTACTGCGATATGTGGGAGAGTAGGTCGCTGCCTTTTTTTAAGAAACAATAAAAAGCTGTTAATAATTTATTTATTAACGGCTTTTTTATTTTATTCCTCTTCTTTCTTTTTTAATTTTAATGATTCAACAACCCTAATAAAATATGTCCCTTTAATTCCAGGGAATTCTAAATTGCAATTTCTAATAAAAATTATTAATAATTGATTATTGTTATAAATTCTTTTTCTAAATTTACTTTATATTTACTACTTTTATTGAAATATAATTTATGAGTAAAATTGTATTTTATTTTATACTATATCTTAGTTGGTGTGAATTATCAGGTCAGGAGACTATTGTTCCAATTTGATTCTGATTGGTATTTCCACAAATTCAAAAATAAGCAAAAATTTCAAGCCTCTGTTCCAGGCAATATTTTTACAGATTTGATTAAAAATGGATTGATCAGATCCTTATTTTAGGTGTTATGCTGATAGTGTGCTGTGGATTGAAAGAGGATTGGGTTTATGAAACAATATTTGAGTGAATCATGAACTGTTTGATAATGATCATATTGAATTGATATTTGAAGGTCTGGACACTTATGCCGATGTTTTTAAATGATAAACTGATTTTACAGGCTGATAATATGTTTCGAAGTGGAATATAGATTGTAAGCAAATTTTGAAAACAGGTGATAACAAATTAAGAAATTGTTTTCATTCACCCATAGATATTGCAATAATTAAAGCTAAAGAATTAAGTTATAATTTGCCGGAAGGAGAACGTGTTTTTGTCAGGAAAGCGCAATATCAATTTGGTTGGGATTTTGCCCCCAGGCTACTTGGATGTGGTATTTGGAAACCTGTTTTTATAAAAGCATGGAATGATATTGATGTTAAATATACTGAAATAAATCAAAAAACTTTAAATCAATTATATGCTCAATTATCATTGGATATATTATTGGATTCAGATTCAAATTGTAATATTTCTATTGAAATTATTGATTCAAAAAGTAATGAAATTTTATTATTAAAAAATCAAGTTATATCAATAGGAGAAAGCATAATAAATTCTGAATTTGCGATAAACAATCCTGTTTATTGGTGGACTTATGATCTCGGTGAACCATATCTCTATAATTTGGAAATAGTGATTAAGAAAAATCAAAAAGTTATATTTTCTGAAAATAAAAAAATTGGATTGAGGACAATCGAACTTGTGGAGGAAAAAGACTCAATCGGTGAATCATTTTATTTTAAATTGAATGATAAACCACTTTACATAAAAGGTTCAAATTATGTTCCACAGGATATGTTTCCATCCAGGGTTACTGATAATCAATATAGGAAATTGTTGGGAAAAGCAAAATGGAGTAATATTAATATGCTCAGAGTTTGGGGAGGAGGGATTTATGAAAAAGATGTTTTTTATGATTTATGTGATTCTTTGGGACTATTGGTGTGGCAGGATTTTATGTTTGCCTGCGCAATGTATCCGGGTGATGATTTTTTTTTGACTAATTTAGAAAATGAAGTTACTGAGCAGGTAAAAAGATTAAAGGGACATCCGTCGATAGCATTGTGGTGTGGTAATAATGAAATAGAAGAGGGATGGAATAATTGGGGTTGGCAAAAACAATATGATTATTCATATTCTGATAGTATAAAAATTTGGCAAGATTATGAGAAATTGTTTCATAGTTTGATTCCTGAAATCCTAAAAAAGGAAGATACCAATAGTCCATATTGGCCATCTTCACCAAAATTTGGGTGGGGTAGAGAAGAAAGTTTAAAATACGGAGATATTCATTATTGGGGTGTTTGGTGGGGAATGGAGCCTTTTGAGAAATATAAGGAAAAAGTCGGTAGGTTTAATAGTGAATATGGTTTCCAGTCATTACCGACAATTGGAACTATAGAACAAGTAATGCCAAAAGATAAATTACATTTAAAAAGTGATGAAATAGAATGCCACCAAAAACATCCCAAAGGATTTGAGACCATCGATGAATATATGAAAAGAGACTGGCCTGTACCTGAAAATTTTGAAGATTATATATATGTCAGTCAATTGGTTCAGGCAAAAAGGAAGGAATGAAAACTGCCATTGAGGCTCTCGAAGTGCAATCCCTTACAATATGAGCATGTGTCTTATTGGCAATTCAATGATCCCTGGCCCAGGATTTCCTGGTCGAGAATCGATTATTATCAAAATCCCAAAGCTGTTCAATACTTTGTGAAAATGTGATTCGTTATATTTGATTCCTTCATTGGATGAGAATGAAATTAAATTTACAATAGTAAATGATAAAGGAAATAGTTTTGAATATATACTTAAAATTGATATCTTTGACTTGGATGGGAAAGAACTATTTTCAAAAAGAATTTTAAAGGTAATGTTTCCATTGATATTTTCTATTTTGTTTTTAAAATGATAGTGATTCAACACTTTTCAACATATTAAATTCAAATAAACAATTTATTATAGAATTCAATATGTTGAATATAAAATGAAGTAATTATGAAGTATCAAATACAATTTTTCTGATAATATAAAATTTGGTTTTAAAAAAAAAAACCGAGATTAAATATCAAAGTAATGGAGCTTGAAGGTGTTAAATATCTTGATATAAGATGCAGTAAACCAGCAAAAGAATGTATGTATTAGTTTAATTATGGAAAAGAAAAAAAATGTTATATTATCAAATAATTTTTTTGATGTTATACCTCACAAAGTTATTTGATTAAAATAGATTATTCAGAATTGAGTTTGAATGAAGCGAAAAATTCTTTGTATTATTTTTCATTGTATGATGTGCAAAAAGGATAAAGGAGAAATAAAATAAATAAAAATATTGAAGTTTTAAAAATTATAAAACTGTGATATTATGAGAAAATGCTTTGGATTATTTATATTATTTATCAGTATAAATTTGATTTCACAAACTGTGGATTACACAAAAATATGTCAACCCTTTCATCGGCACGAGGTGGACATGGACACACTTATCCAGGTGCTACTTTACCATTTGGAATGGTGCAATAAGTCCCGATACCAGACTTGATGGTTGGGATGGATGTTCTGGATATCATTATTCTGATTCACTGATTTATGGTTTTTCGCATACACATCTCAATGGCACAGGAGCTAGTGATTATGGTGATATTTTGGTAATGCCGGTTTCGGGTAGATTTGAAATTAAAGATTATGGATATGCTTCTATGTATAATCATAATTCAGAGGTAGCTAATCCTGGATATTATCGAGTTTTTCTTGAAAATAGAGATATAGATGTTCAATTAACTTCTACTCAAAGGGTAGGAGTTTACAAGTATAAATATAAGAATAAAAAAGATAATTCTATAGTGTTAGATTTGAACCACAGAGATTATGTTTTGGCTAAATTGAAGTGGTAGATGATTATACAATTGCATTGATGGAATGAAAATCTAAAAATTGGGCAAAAAATCAAATTGTATATTTCGGAAATGAAATTCTCAAAACCATTTAGTACTTATCAATTGTATGACAAAATATAAGCCTGTTAAAAACAAGAAAAAAAAATAAATCAAAAAACCTAATAATGGTATTTTCTTTTGATGATGTTAAGAATTGGAGGTGAAAGTAGCGTTGAGTCCAAGCTTTTATAGAGGATGCCTCAAAAAATATGAAAGCAGAAACTGAGAATTTGAATTTTGATGACATTAGAAATAATGCAAAAGATATTTGGAATAAAGAGTTATCAAAAATCGAAGTTTCATCTGTTGATAATGATAAAATGACAATTTTTTATACTGCATTGTATCATTGTCTCATTAATCCAAATATTTATAATAATGTTGATGGATCCTATTTGGGCAGAGATTTTAAAAAGCATGATAATCCTGGTTTTGACTACTATACAGTTTTTTCACTTTGGGATACATATCGTGCTGAACACCCGTTATTGACCATAATTGATAAGAAGAGAACCAATGATTTTGTCAATACTTTTTTGAAAGAATATCAACAAGGAGGACTTTTGCCAGTATGGGAATTATCCTCTAATGAGACTTATTGTATGATAGGATATCATTCAGTTCCAGTGATTTTTGATGCATATAATAAAGGTATTAGAAATTTCAATTTGCAATTGGCTCTTGAAGCTATGAAAAATAGTGCTAATAAGAATCATTTGGGATTGAAAGCATACAGGAAATATGGATATATTCCTGGAAATAAAGAACATGAATCTGTTTCTAAAACGCTGGAATATGCTTATGATGATTGGTGTATTTCACAAATGTGTCAAGGATTGCAAGACAAAACAGGCTATAAAGAGTTCATTCAAAGAGCTCAATTTTATAAAAATATTTATGATCCAACTACTGGATTTATGAGACCAAAGTATAATGGTGCTTGGAAAGAACCATTTGATCCTGCAGAAGTGACTTTTGATTTTACAGAAGCTAATTCCTGGCAATATTCATTTTATGTTCCGCAAGATATTTCAGGATTGATAAAACTACATGGAGGGAAAAAGGA
Source organism: Saprospiraceae bacterium (assembly GCA_041392555.1). GTDB lineage: Bacteria > Bacteroidota > Bacteroidia > Chitinophagales > Saprospiraceae > JADJGA01. Next base: position 5,574 of record JAWKLW010000004.1, read on the forward strand.
ATTTTCAGATAAATTGGATGGATTATTCAATGCATCTCAAAAGCTTAAGGGAAGACAACAAGCAGATATCACAGGGTTAATAGGTCAATATGCTCATGGAAATGAACCTAGTCATCACATGGCTTATCTTTATGACTATATAAACGAAGCATATAAAACTCAGGAAATTACACATAAAATAATGACACAATTATATAAGAATTCTCCGGATGGACTGAGTGGAAATGAGGATTGTGGTCAAATGTCGGCTTGGTATGTCCTGAGTGCACTCGGTTTTTATCAAGTTTGTCCAGGTGAAAACCAATTTGCAATAGGTACACCGAATTTTGATAAAGCAATTATCAATCTCGAAAACGGGAAAGTTTGTAATTACAAGTAATGGTTTATCAGATGATAATTATTATATACAGAAAGCAAAAATGAATGGTGAAAAATATTCTAAATCATATATTACGTTTGATCAAATAACAAATGGTGGGAATTTGGAATTTTATATGGATTCTATACCTAATATTCATTGGGGTACAGATGACGCTGATGTTCCTGTCACAAGTATTGAAGATTTTTTGATAACAGCAAATCCATATTCTTCGAGGGTCAATAGAGTTTACAGAGATTCTGTGATTATTGATTTGAATTCTGTAGATGGAAATGAAGTATATTACACTTTGGAAACATGGAATCCAGAAATAGAAAAATCTGAGAATATTGATTTTATTATGAATAATGAAGATGAACTGAAAAAATATTCCGAGCCTTTGTTGATTAATGATAGTAAGTTGATTAAATATGCTTCATATAATAAAAAGACAGGGTATAGCCATGTTGAAATGTCAGAATATATTAGTACTTCTCAAAAAATGAAAATTGATTTATTGACTAAATACAGTCCTCAATATACCGGTGGTGGCGATTTTGCATTGATTGATAATGTAAGAGGTGAGAATAATTTCAGATTAGGAGAATGGCAAGGATACTATGATACTGATGTCAAGGTAGTTTTAGATTTAGGAGAAGAAACAAGTATTTCTGAAGTTCATTCAGAATTTCTTCAGGATATAGGTTCCTGGATTTGGATGCCTAAAGAGATATTAATAGAATCATCAAATGATGGAATAAATTTCAATGAATGTGGAATCATAGAAAATAAAATTGCCTCCGATAATTATGATTCTATTATTCAAGATTATGTACTTAAAAAGAACATAGATTGCAGGTATGTAAAGATTACAGCCATAAATTTTGGTTCAATTCCAGCATGGCATGTAGGTGCTGGGAATCCCTCTTGGCTATTTGTTGATGAAATTTGGGTAGAATAAATTTTAACAGATTATAAAATCAAGATCTTTTATCTTTGAAAAAATCCTGAACAATAGTAAGACATTCCTGATTTAAAACACCATATTCCATTTTTGTTTTAGGATGCAGAACTGATTTTCCGATTTTCATAAAACCATTAGTAGGATCTTCAGCTGCATACACAACTTTTCCTATTTTAGCCCACTTGAGAGCAGTTGCACACATTAGGCATGGTTCTAGTGTTGTATAAATTGTACATTCTTCCAGGTACTTACTTCCGAGATAGTTTGTAGCGGAAGTTATAGCTAACATTTCTGCATGGGCTGTAGGGTCATTCAGCCTCTCAACTTGATTGTGAGCTTTTGCAATAATAATATTGTTTGCTACTATCACTGCACCTATCGGTACTTCGCCTTCTTCTTTAGCTTTTTGAGCCTCTTTATAGGCTTCCTTCATAAAATATTCCTGAGTGAGCATATTGTGTATTTATAAAACAAAGGTAATATTCTTATTTTAAAAATTATGGAATTAATGATTTTAAAAATTTTTTTAGATATAATTAATATATTAAAATGTAAATTCTATTGGTCAATAAAAAATTGTCCTTATCTTTGCATATGGAAAATATAAATAATAAAATCATAGAAAAGGAAAAGCTGACTTTTGATGACGTTTTGTTATTACCTGCTTTTTCTGAAGTCCTTCCCAGAGAAGTAGATACTTCAACAAATTTTACAAGGAATATAAAATTAAAAATTCCTATTGTTTCAGCAGCAATGGATACCGTTACAGAATTCAGATTAGCTATTGCAATGGCTAAAGAAGGAGGTATAGGGATAATCCATAAAAATATGACCATAGACGAACAAGCAGATCAGGTTAGAAAAGTTAAGCGTTCAGAAAGTGGAATGATTATAGATCCTGTTACTCTTGTGCCGGATTCCACTATTGGTGAAGCGTTGGAAATGATGAAAATGCATTCCATTGGTGGTATTCCAATAGTTGATAAATCCGGTAAATTAGTTGGAATCCTAACCAATAGAGACCTTCGATTTCAGGAAGATTATAACAGGGCTATTGTTGATGTGATGACAAAAGAAAAATTGATTACGGCACCTGTTGGAACAAATTTGGAAGATGCAAAAAAAATACTTCAAAAATATAGAATAGAAAAACTTCCGGTTGTTGATGATAACTTTAGATTAGTTGGTTTGATTACTTACAAGGATATTTTAAAGATTAAAAATTATCCTAATTCTGCCAAAGACAGATTTGGCAGGTTATTGGTAGGTGCAGCTGTTGGAGCTTCAAGAGAATCTCTGGACAGGGTTGAAGCATTGGTGTCTGTTGGTGTTGATGCTATTGTCGTTGACACTGCCCATGGTCATTCCAAGGGAGTTTTGGAAACAATAAAAATCATAAAGAAAACTTTCAATAATATAGATATTGTGGGAGGAAATATCGCCACTGGTGCAGGAGCTAAAGCACTATATGAAGCAGGAGTCGATGCAGTAAAAGTTGGGGTAGGTCCTGGAAGTATCTGTACTACAAGGATAGTAGCAGGAGTAGGTGTTCCACAATTATCAGCCATTATCGATGCCTCAAAAGCATTGGAAGGAACAGGTGTCCCGGTTATCGGTGATGGAGGTATCAGATACACAGGAGATATATCAAAAGCTATAGCTGCTGGTGCATCAACTATAATGGCTGGGTCATTATTCGCTGGTGTGGAGGAAGCACCTGGTGAAACAATAATTTTTAAAGGTAGAAAATTCAAATTGTATCGTGGAATGGGATCCATCGGAGCTATGGAATTAGGTTCGAAAGACAGATATTTCCAAGATAATGAAGAGGATTCAAAGAAATTGGTTCCGGAAGGAATTGAGGGCAGAATACCTTTTAAAGGAACTTTATCAGAGGTGATGATACAATACATTGGAGGACTGCGATCCGGAATGGGTTATGTGGGTGCAAAGAATATAGAAATGTTAAAAAATGCTCAATTTGTTAAAATTTCCAATGCAGGTATAATCGAAAGTCATCCCCATGATATTGCTATAACAAAAGAAGCTCCTAATTATAGTGTAGAATAATATCATAATATAAAATTTTAATTATAGATGAAAATAGCAACTTGCAATGTAAATGGTATTAGGGCAGCTGAAAAAAAAGGTTTTTTTCAATGGGTAAATGAAAGTAATATTGATGTCATAGGTATCCAGGAAAGCAAAATTCAGGAAAAGGATTTAAATAAAATAAACAAAGATTTATTTGATAAAAATAATTATTGGTGTTTTGCAGAAAAACCAGGATATAGTGGTGTGGCAACTTTTTCAAATACTGATAGCTCTTTTGTGAAAACAGGTATGGGTATTGAAAAATTCGATGAAGAAGGTAGGATTTTAAGAACAGATTTTGATGGTTTTACTTTTGTGAATGTTTATATACCTTCTGGTACCATGGGTGAACACAGGCATGAATTTAAAATGGAATTTTTGCAAAATTTTCAAAATTATATCGAAGACTTATTGGTTTCAAATCCTGATTTGATAGTTGTAGGAGATTATAATATTGTACATCAAGGGATAGATATTCATAATCCCGACAGGAAAGATAACCCTTCCGGCTATAGACCGGATGAGAGGAAATGGCTTGATGACTGGTATAATTCTAATTTTGTAGATGCCTTTAGGAAAATCTACCCAGAAAAAAAACAATTTAGCTGGTGGAGTTACAGAGCCGGTGCATATAACAAAAACCTTGGATGGAGAATCGATTATATCAGTGTTTCAAATTCATTGAAAGAAAAAATTAAAGATGTAGCTTTTTACACAGAAAATAAGTTTTCAGACCATTGTCCGGTTATAATGGATATAGATATCTAAATGTGTGGATTAATACTAAATTAGTCATTGCCCAAAATAAATAAAATTGAAAGTTACCAGTATATTAATTACCGATTATGTCCATGAATTTTTGATAGAAAATCTAATCAATGATGGCTTCAAAGTGGATTACTTTCCTGATATTACTCTTGTTGAAGTCAAGGAGATAATAAATAATTATGAAGGAATAGTTATAAATACTAAAATTCCAATAGATAAGGAAATGATGGATTTGGGTGCGAGATTGAAGGTAATTGTCCGCCTTGGTTCCGGTTTGGAAATAGTTGACCTCAATTATGCCAAGGAGAAAGGCATAATAGTAAAAAATACTCCTGAAGGTAATAGAAATGCGGTAGGAGAGCATGCTCTTGGAATGTTGCTTGCATTAATGAACAATATTGTTATTGCTAACAATGAAGTAAAAGAATTTAATTGGGAAAGAGAAAAAAATAGAGGTAATGAATTAGAGGGAAAAACAATTGGAATCATTGGGTTTGGAAATACAGGCAGTGCTTTTGCAAAATTACTCTCCGGTTTTGATATAAAAATATTGGCTTATGATAAATACAAGCAGCGTTTTGCATCTGAATTTCGTAATACTATTGAAACAGATTTAAAAGAAATATTTGAGGAGAGTGATATAGTAAGTTTTCATGTTCCTTTGACGAAAGAAACATATCATATGGGAAATACAGATTTTTTCAAATCTTTTAATAAGGATGTTTTCGTAATAAATACATCAAGAGGAAAAGTGATAAAGACGGAAGATTTAATAGAAAACCTAAGCACAAAAAAGATAAAAGGAGCAGCAATTGATGTTTTTGAAAATGAGCATCCTTCAACTTATACCGATGATGAAAAGTTGATGTACTCAAATCTCCTCAGCATGGAAAATGTAGTTGCAACTCCACATATAGCAGGTTGGACAAAAGAATCTAAATTTAAAATTGGGAAATTGACATATACGTCTTTAATTGGTGTTTTGAAGGTTTGAATAAAAAAAATAATTCAATTTTTATAGAATTTAGATTAGAAGTAAATTTATAGATTTGATAAGTTTTTATTTTTTTATTTATTGAATTGTTAAATTTTTCTTAATATTGTGTTTCTGAAAAAAAGTTTCGACTACGGGAAAAACTGGAAATCGAAAATTATTATTATAAATTATTGCTTATAGGTAATAAATACAAATTAAATTTTATTTTTTAAATAATATGCAGATGAAGAAATTATTTACACTATTAGTTTTGTTTTTTGTGTCAAAAGTTTTTATAGTTGCTCAGGCTACTTTAGAGGGATCTATTAAAGATAATGAAAGTGGAGACCCTTTGGATTTTGCTTATATTGCAATTTATAAAAATGGAAATTTAATCACAGGAACGCAATCAGACATCGATGGTAATTATGTTATCTCTAATGTGGATAACGGTACTTATGATGTAGAAGCAAAAATGTTTGGTTACACTACTGAAAGAAAAACAAAAGTTGTTTTAGCCGGTGGTAAAATAACAAGATTGGATTTTAAATTGTCTCTTGAAGGAGTATTGATGCAAGAGGTGGTAATTACTGAATATAAAGCACCACTTATCGATATCGATAATACAACTACAGGAGCAACAGTAACTGCTGAAAAAATTCAAAGTTTACCTTCAAAAGATGTTAAGGCTATTGCTGCAACAACTGCTGGGGTATCTACCATCGATGGTAGTGATATCAGTATGAGAGGGGGTAGAACATCAGGAACTATATATTATATTGATGGAGTTCCTGTCAATGATGCCAGTTTGATTCCTCATTCAGAAATTGACCAGATGCAGGTTATCACCGGAGGTCTTGAAGCTAAATATGGTGATGCTACCGGGGGATTGATTTCATTGACAACTAAGGGTCCTTCACAAAGGACAGCAGGTGGAGTGGAAGTTGAAACTTCACAGTATCTTGACCCATATGGATATAATTTGGTAAGTGCTTATTTATCAGGTCCGATAATTAAAAGAGATGGTAGATCAGTTTTGGGATACAGACTTTCAGGACAGTATAAATACATTAAAGACAGTGATCCATCAGCAGTTGTTAATTATTATGCAAAACAAAGTGTAATAGATGAGTTGGAAGCTGAACCAGTCACTGATTATAAAGGCTCAAAAGTTTCTTCAGGTTTGTTCCTGAATGGAGATGATGTTGAAAATGTATCAGCAGCTATTAATGAGCCAGTTCAAACTATTGACGTGAATGTTAAAATAGATGCTCAAATTACAAAAAACCTTGATGTTTCATTAAGTGGTGGATTGAGAAGCAATAACCAAAGATATTTGCCAAGTACAAATGATAACTCAAGTTCTTTTTCATCCAAAAGTTGGGCTTTGTTGAACTATAATAACAATCCTTATTATTATGAAGATGGATACAGAGCAAATTTGAGAATTCGTCATAAATTAGGAAAACAAGGGATTGATAATTTAGTTGAAGATGGAGAGAATAAGTCAAATTCACTTATCAGAAATGCTTATTATACAATTAATGTTGCTTACGAAAAATATAAAACAAAAACAGAAGACTTTACTCATAAAGATAACCTATTTGATTATGGATATTATGGTTCTCAAAATGTGGAGTATGAAAAAGTTGTTACAACTGTTGATACCTCAGTTTGGAAAGGTAGAGGAATCAAATATATAAATGGAAGTTTTTCAAGATTTTGTCGGTTATAGTGAAATAGAAGATGAATTTGTTCCAAGTACAACAATAAATTCTGTTTTAGCAAAATATAATGAGATCAATGGTGATGTTGATGGTAATTACAACAGACTTTGGGATGATATGTATTTGAATGTTGGTCAGGTTTTGAACAGATATTCAAAATCAGAAGAAGACAGATATTCTTTTTAATCTTTCTACTGGATTTGACTTCTTACCTAATGGTAGTAAATCTGGAAGACATAGTATAGAAATTGGTATAGTTGGAGATATGAGAATAAATAGAGGATATAGCATCAGACCAAGACAATTGTAGGAGTTAGCTCACGAATTGGAGGAATTTATGGATAGTTGGTGTTGATACAACTGATATAATAGGAACATTCGAACAAGATGGTTATGAATGGTATTTATATAATACTAAGTTGAATAGAGATGATGATTCAAAATTTTATAAAGCTATTAGAGAGTTGTTAGGAAAAGATGAGCATGAGTATGTAAATGTTGATCAAGAAGTAACTCCTGATATGCTTAGTCTTGATATGTTCTCAGGAAAAGAATTGAACGATAAAAGATTGTTGAGTTATTACGGATATGATTATCTTGGAAATAAATTGAATACTGATGTGAAATTTGATGATTTCTTCAATGGAGAAGGAAGAGAAGATTTTTGGTCACCAACATACAATCCTCTTTATGGTGGAATATATATCCAGGATAGATTTTCTTTCAAAGATATCATTATGAGAATTGGAGCAAGAGTTGATTATTTTGATGCGAATACAAAAGTATTGAAAGACCCTTATTCATTATATGAAATAGAAAGTGCTGGAGAATTTTATGCTGATGAAACAAATCATCCAAAATATACACAACCTGAATCTGTAGATGATGATTATAAAGTGTATGTAAGTGGTGAAGAGAGTTCAGAGGTGATTGGATATAGAAAAGGAGATCAGTGGTATCTTCCTAATGGAACTACCTGAGATGGTAGTTTGATTTTCCAAGGTGGTTTAGTATATCCTTACTATAAAGAGAGTTGATTCTGTAAGAAAATATTCAAAGTTCATCTTATGATCCAAATATATCTTTTGAAGATTATACTCCTCAGATTAATTTTTATGCCAAGGGGTAGCATTCTCATTCCCAATATCTGAAAATGCTAGGTTTCTTTGCTCACTATGATGTTTTAGTTCAAAGACCTTCACAAGATCAAGTTGTAGCTACTCCTATGGATTATTATTATTTGAATCTTCAGGTAGTTCTACTTATGCAAATCCAAATTTGAAACCTGAAAAAACTATTGATTATGAGGTTGGATTTCAACAAAAATTATCTAATAATTCAGCTTTGAAAATTCAAACTTATTATAGAGAACAAAGAGATATGATCAGATTGAGACCTTATATCTATGTTCCTTCTGTAGCACTAGATATACTTCTTATGGTAATTTGGATTATGGTACTGTGAAAGGATTTTCTTTTACCTATGATTTTAGAAGAAGTGGTAACTTGGAATTTCAGGTTGCATATACTTTGCAGTTTGCCAATGGAACAGGATCAGATGCTAATAGTGCTTCAGGATTGACAAATAGAGGTATTATCAGAAACTTGTATCCTACAAACTTTGATGAAAGACATAGAATAGCAGCAATCGTTGATTATAGATATTTTAGTGGAAAACTTTATAATGGTCCTGTACTTTTTGGAAAGAAAATATTCCAAAATGCTGGGGCTAATTTACAAATAAATGCAGTTTCAGGAAGACCATATACTCAATCTTCACAACCTGATGCATTTGGTGGTTCGGTTATATAGGAGCTATAAATGGTTCTAGAAAGCACTTGGGTATTTCGAAGTGAGTTTGAAACTCGATAAATCATTCAAAATATTTAATAAGCTGAGTGCAAATGCTTATTTAAGAGTAGAAAATTTGTTGAATGCAAAAAATATAGTTAATGTTTATTCTTATACCGGTGACCCTGATGACGATGGTTATCTTTTGAGTTCATATGGTCAAAACAGGATAGCTACAATAGTAAATCAAGGATTTCCTGTAGAGAATTATTACGATATGTATAGTTGGTATCTTGTTAGTTCAGGAAATTATTCAAGACCAAGAAGAATTTATTTAGGATTAACTTTTAATTTATAAAAGTAATAGTTTGAGTTATAATATTTTTAAATTAGATAAAAATTATATTATGAAAATAATATTAAATAAGGGAATAATTTTAAGTCTCATATTGGTTTTTATGTATAATGCTGCAGATGCACATTATTGGGAGGCCCAGAAAATAAAACAAGAAAGAAAACTGAAGTACAATCTAATATTTCTTTCAGAGAAACTTGTGATCAGCCTACAGATAAATGGTACACTACTATTAATAATGTTAGAGCAATTTTAACAAATGGTGGTGATGTTTGGACAGAAAACTCAACTGGTAGGTATGTGGTACTATCAGAGAAAATTCTGAAGATGAAGCTTCATCACTTTACTCTGGTGCTGTATGGATTGGAGGAAGAGATAAGGCAAACAATTTAAAACTTGCTGCTTCTGATTACCGTTCATCAGAGTTCTTATGATTTTTATGCTGGTCCATTGGATATAAATGGTGCTACAAGAAAAGGAAACCTGTGTTAAATGGGATAGGCACTTTACTGTAATGGGAGCAGATATAGATCAACACATTGCAACTTATGAAAGTGCTGTTGCTAATCAGGAATCTATGAATTGTGATTCTATTCCTGATGGAGTAAAGTATTGGCCTGCAAAAGGAAATCCATATTTCTATGAAAAATACTTATTCAATTTACCGGCAGATACTGATTTAGCTCCTTTTTATGATCAAAATGAAGATGGCAATTACGATCCATGTGATGGTGATTATCCTATAATCCATATTGCAGCTCCTGCCGGAGGAGAATGTCCACAAGGAGTATATGCTGATGAAATATTTTTCTGGGTGTATAATGATAATGGTGGACCTCACAGAAAAACACAGGGTACTCCTATTCAAATGGAGATTCAAGTGGAAGCATTTGCTTGGGCTACTAATGATGAAATCAATGATATGACATTTCAGAGATATAAATTGATAAATAAAGCTTCTTCTGATATTAAAGATTGCTATTTTGCATGGTGGGTAGATCCTGATTTAGGATGTTATGAAGATGACTATATCGGTTGTGTACCTCCTCCTGTCAATCTTATGTTTGCTTATAATATTGATGCATTGGATGGTTCTGATGGATGTTCTTGTGATAGAGGTGTTAATACTTATTGCGATAGAATTCCAATAATTGGAGTTGATTATTTTAGAGGTCCTCTTGGTCACTTTAATTTTCAATTAGATTCTGTATTCTCTGATGATTCTTTGCATACATTTATAAAAATGGACACAACTTATGTGCCTATTGCTATAGATTCTGATGGAGATACTACTATAGAATTAGGAATGACATCATTTATTTATTTTATGGGATCAGGAGCTACAAATCCCAATATGGCTGACCCTGAAACTGCAAAACAATATTACTATTATCTTACAGGATATTGGAAAAATGGTTATCCTATTACTTATGGAGGAGATGGATATAATTTGGGTGGTAACACCGATACAGTGAAATATGTATTTCCTGATGCTCCGGATGATATTAATGGATGGAGTATGTATCAATCAGATTTGCCAAATGCTGACCGTAGGACAATTCAGGGTACAGGTCCATTTGTATTGAAACCTGGAGATGTTAATGAATTGATTATTGGAGTTCCTTGGGTGCCAAATCAGGTTTATCCCGGACCTTCTTTGAAAGAACTGTTGGCTGCTGATGAATTGGCACAAGCACTATTCGATAACTGCTTTGAATTACAGGATGGTCCTGATGCTCCAGATATTGATATTGTGGAATTAGATAGACAACTTATATTAGTATTATCAAATGATTCAATTTCATCAAATAATAAACATGAAAATTATCACGAAGTTGGTATAAAAATTGATAAATCAAAAACTGATGATATTGAATATAATTTTGAAGGTTATCAGGTATTTCAGTTATACAATGGAGATGTATCAGCTCAAGAACTCGATGATTATTCTAAAGCAAGATTGATATTCCAAACAGATAAAAAGAATGGAATCACAACTCTGTATAATTGGAGTGTGTTGGAAAATCCAAGTGTTAATGGAAGTGGTGAAAAAATCTATACTCCAACTTTGGAAGTTACAGGAACAGATCTTGGATTACAGCATGTTTTCAATGTTACTGAAGATCAATTTGCTGAAGAAAGTAAGGATCTTATAAACCATAAGACATATTATTTTATGGTATTAGCTTATGAAACTAATAATTGGTCAGAATTTGATCCTTCTTCTGGAGTTGGACAAAGAGAACCGTATTTCCCTGGTAGGAGAAATGTTCAAATATATACAGGAGTACCTAGACCTATTGAATATGAAAAATTCAATATTGATCCATTCGAAGGTCCTGAAATTACCAGAGTTGAAGGTTTAGGTGTTGGTGATAATTTTGTAAATCTTACAGAGCAAACTATGGATGATATTTTGACAAATAATTTTGTTAAAGATATTGTTTATGAAGAAGGGTATGGTCCATTTAAAGTAGAAGTATTCAATCCTTATGATATCAAGGAATATGAATATGAATTGAGATTATATGATGATGATATGAGTGATAATGTATTGGATACTACTGCATATTGGACTTTAACTAATTTAACTACAGGTAAAGTTGTGAATTCACTTAATAAACTTAAAGTTCCATACGAACAAGTAATTTTAGGAGAAGGATTTACAATTTCAATAAATCAAGCATTGGATGTTGCCAATGAAGAAGAAGATAATAATGGTGTTATCGGCGCTAGTTTAACATATAGCGATGACACTGGACCACAGTGGTTGCAAATAATAGGTGATGATTCCGGAATTAGTTTATCAAGATATGATGATGATGGAAATCTTATTACTTGGGATATTACAAACTACTTGAAAACTGGTACAAATGAGTCTGATTATGAATATGATCCACATAGAGCTTTTGATAAATACTTATCTGAGGCGCCTTTTGCTCCTTTCGCATTGACAGATTTTAATCCAAGTAATAGTTTCTATGTATCTCCAAGTGCAAGAGATTATATGCAGTTGTTCATCACTAATCCAAATAACTGTCAAGGTCTTAAATGTTTGACTGATTTGAATAACGTTGATATAGTTTTCACTTCCGACAAGAGTAAATGGAGTAGATGTGTAATTGTTGAAACTTCAGATGAGACATATTATCAGGATTTAGTATCTGAATTGCCTGATGAAATTATGACACCAGAAGGAGGTGCAAAACAATTCCAACTGAGACAAGCACATTCTGTAACTAATGATGATACCGATGGAGATGGATTGCCTGATGAAGATCCTAATGATGACGGTGTTGGAATGGGTTGGTTCCCTGGGTATGCTATAGATGTTGAAACAGGACAGAGATTGAATATATTCTTTGGTGAAGCATCAATATATGGTGGAAATGAAGCTATAGATACTATGTTTGTAGGAGATAAAGGACCAGGTAGAGATATGATGTTCAATCCTGGAACAGAATATGCTATTTCATTGCCTTACAATTTGGAAGTACTACATCCATGCAATTCCCATTTGGTGGATTACATATGGTATATGTTACTAAGACTGCTTACGATGAATGTGCATCATTGAGAGAAAACCTTGCTACAACAAGTGACCTAAAACAAGGAAAGCTATGTTGGATATAACTTGGGCAGGTGTAATAATGTCATATTCTGAAGATACTGAAGTAAGTCCTTTATTATCATATCATGATGGATTAATTCCAAATGATGCAGTTGTAAAATTGAGAGTAAATGATCCATATCAAGTTTCAGATGGTGATATTGTAGGAGATAGAAATGGATATGGAACTTATAAATTTGATTTTATTGGTAAAACTAATGGAGATTATACTACTTTGGATAAAGATAATCCTTTGAATGCAGTCAATGTGGTACCTAATCCATATTATGCATATTCAGAGTATGAAACATCACAATTTGGAAAACAGGTTAAAATTACTAATTTACCTGGAAAATGTACTGTTACCATTTATTCAATAGATGGAAAATTCATTAGACAGTTTAAGAGAGATGAGACAGGAGATTCAAAAAGTGGAAGGACTAATCCAGCCATAACAAATGGTATGATTTATCCGGACTTGGTTTGGGATTTGAATAACCATAAGGATATTCCTGTTGCCAGTGGTGTTTACCTGATACATATAGTAGCAGATGGATTAAAAGCCGAAAGGACTATTAAGTGGTTTGGAATCAATAGGGAATTTGACCCAACAGGTTTATAAAATAAATTGATAATATAATTAAAATTAATTTATAATGAGAAAAATTTATATAGTATTAATAGTATTTATAATTTCAATGTCAACAAATTCTGTTTTTGCCGGTAATCCGGATAGACAGGGAGAAGCAGGAGCAAGTGAATTATTATTTTTACCATGGGCAGGTAGTTCTGCTCTACATGGGATGAACACTTCTTCAGTTTATGGTGTTGACGCAATGAGATTAAATGTTGCTGGGATTTCTCGTGGATTGAATAAGGCAATGGTGGGAATTAGTAATTCAAGATTGTATGAAGGTTCAGATTTGCAGTTTAATGCACTTGGATTGACTATGAAAGTTGGTAAAAGTAGTGCACTTGGATTTTCTATTGCAGCTGTTGATTTTGGAGATATTCCGATAACAACTGTAGATGTTCCTGAAGGAACAGGAGCTACTTTTTCTCCATCATTCTATCATTTAGGAATTGGGTATTCATATACTTATGCCAATAAGATTTCAGTAGGAGCATTATTGAGATTGATAGGAGAAGGTACTTCAGATATTTCAGCTTTCGGTGCTGCTTTGGATGCAGGTGTTCAATATGTTTCCGGTCCACAAGATAATTTTAAATTGGGAATATCACTTCGAAATATAGGTACACCAATGACATTTGGTGGTTCAGGATTGAATTTTAGAGGATATAATCCTGAAGGTACTTCAAGTTATGAAATGACATTCCAACAAAGAGCAGAAGGTTTTGAATTGCCTTCGGTTTTGAGTATGGGATTTTCTTATGATTTTTATTTTGGTAGTAAAATGTACCTTAGAGGAATTTATAATTATACTTCCAATGCATTTTCATTGGACCAAACAGGTTTAGGTGCTGAGTTCAATTTCAGAGATCTTGTAATTCTTAGAGCTTCATATATGTTGGAAGTAGGAGCTGCAAATGTTGAGGAAAAGAATATTTATTCTGGTCCTGGTGCAGGGTTTACTTTTAATGCACCTTTGTCAAAGAAAAATAAAAACAAGCTTGCTCTTGACTATTCATATAGAGCGACTAACAGATTTAAGGGAACACATAATTTTTGTGTTAGAATAGAGATTTAATTTTTATTTTTATATTTTTACTTAACGTTTTCGGATGAAATCCGGAAACGTTAAGTTTTTTTTTATCATTATAAATCATTATAAATCATTATAAATCATTGTTATGGCTGAATTTAATTACATGTCTAAAGAAGGTTATACCAAACTTTTAGCACAATTGGATGAATTGAAAGTTGATGGTAGGAAAAAAGCTGCTCAAGCAATTGCAGAAGCTAGAGAAAAAGGAGACTTGTCAGAAAATGCTGAATATGATGCTGCCAAAGATGCTCAGGGTATGCTAGAAATGAAAATTAATGAGTTGGAAAAAATTATGGCAAACGCTAGAGTAATTGACCCTGAATCTATAAATACTTCGGAGGTTTCTGTTCTTACCAATGTGAAGATTAAAAATATAAAAAATAATATGGAGGTCACTTATCAGATAGTATCTGAATCTGAAGCTGACTTGAAACAAAAAAAGATTTCTATTAATTCGCCTATAGGAAAAGGTCTGTTAGGGAAAAAAATTGGGGAGATTGCTAAGATCAATACACCTGGAGGTATAATGGAATTCGAAATATTGGATATCTTTGTTTAGATTTTCTTTTCTATAATTTATTTTAAAATGAGTACAATATTTTCTAAAATTGTTTCGGGTGAAATTCCTGCTTATAAAATTCATGAAGATGATGAGTTTTTTGCTTTTTTGGATATTAATCCTTTGAAGAAAGGTCATACATTGGTAATTCCAAAGGAGGAGATAGATTATTTTTTTGATATTGATGATAATAAAATGGGAAGATACTTAGTCTTTGCTAAGAGAGTTGCTGAAGCTATAAAAAAGCTTTTCCATGTGAAAAGTGGGAATAGCTGTAATCGGGCTTGAAGTTCCTCATTCGCATATACATCTGGTACCATTAGAAGGTGTAAATGATCTTAATTTCTCAAATCCTAAACTTAAACTCAGTTCAGAGGAATTTGCTGAAATAACTTCTTTGATTAAATCGTATTTATAAAAACTTGATTTTATCCTGATCCTTTATAAAGGGATATTTTTTGCGGTATTTTATAAGGTCAGATTTCTTGATTTCTGAGATAAATAAACCTTCACTATTATGGGAATTGATAATTTCATTTCCATTATAATCTATTATCATTGAATTTCCGCAATAATCAAAACCATTACCATCAATTCCAATTCTGTTTACTCCAACAATATAACTTTGGTTTTCAATAGCTCTGCTCTTTAGAAATACTTTCCAGTGCTCTGATCTGATTGTTGGCCAATTGGCAACATTTAATATAATATCATATTCAACATCATTTGTAAACCAGGATGGGAATCTCAAGTCATAACATATTGAGGGGAAAATATTCCAACCTTTATATTCAATAATTTTTCTTTGAGTGCCTGGTTTAAAAAATCTATCTTCTTTACTAATAGAAATAAGATGCCTTTTATCATATTCATGAAAACCTTCAGAGGAATACCAAAGTAATCTGTTTTTATAATGGTTTTTATCTTTTATAATTGCGCTACCTACTACGGCTGTATTCCATTGTGAAGATATTTTGGAAAGCCAATTATATGTTATTTCATTATATGTTTCAGCCAATTTATCAACATTCATACTAAAGCCTGTGGTAAACATTTCAGGTAAAACTAAAATATCTATGTCTTGCTTTAATTCCTGTGATAAAATAGATTCAATTTTTTCAAAATTGGCAGCTTTATCCTCCCATTTTATATCATATTGAATAAATCCGACTTTTAATGAATCTATATCTTTAATTTTTGTATCAGATTTGATCATTGATAAACTTAATAAATTCATCATATTCCATAGAGCCGATATCACCTTCACCTTGTTTTCTTACAGATACAGTATTTGAATTTTGTTCTTTTTCACCTACTATAAGCATATAAGGAATTTTATTTAATTCAGTATCTCTAATTTTACGACCAATGGATTCAGTTCTTGTATCAATAGAGCCTCTAAGTCCGTTTGCTGATAATATATTTAATGTCTTTTCAGCATAATCAAGATATAAATCACTAACTGGTAATATTTTAAATTGTTCTGGTGTCAGCCAAAGAGGAAATTTTCCTTCAGTGTGTTCTATGAGTACACCAACAAATCTCTCCATACTTCCAAAAGGAGCTCTGTGGATCATTACAGGACGATATTTGTTATTGTCTGAACCTGTATATTCCAATTCAAATCGTTCTGGAAGATTATAATCAACCTGAATAGTACCAAGTTGCCAACTTCTACCAATGGCGTCTTTGACCATAAAATCCAATTTAGGTCCATAGAAAGCGGCTTCACCGAGTACAGTGGTAGTCTCCATTCCTATTTCCTGTGTAGCCTGGATAATAGCATTTTCAGCTTTCTCCCAATTTTCATCAGAACCTATATATTTTTCAGTATTTTCAGGGTCTCTTAAGGAAATCTGTGCGGTGTAATTATCAAACCCTAATTTCTTCAGGACTTTTTGAGTAAGATGAAGAACATTTAAAAATTCATCTTTAAGTTGATCCGGGGTACAGAATATATGTGCATCATCCTGAGTAAAGCCTCTTACTCTGGTCAAACCATGTAATTCACCGCTTTGTTCATATCTATAAACAGTCCCGAATTCTGCAATCCTGATAGGCAATTCTTTATAGCTATGAGGTTTTACATTGTATATTTCACAGTGATGAGGACAATTCATAGGTTTAAGCAGAAATTCTTCTCCTTCCCTTGGAGTGTGAATTGGCTGAAAACTGTCTTTGCCATATTTTGCATAGTGACCTGAAGTGACATAAAGATCTTTTTTCCCAAGATGAGGTGTTATTACTTGAACATAACCAGCTTTTTCCTGCTCTTTGATCAAAAATTCTTCAAGTTTTTTTCTTAATAATGTACCTTTAGGTAACCAAATTGGCAATCCTGCTCCTACTTTTTCTGAAAACATAAATAATTCCAGTTCAGTACCTAATTTCCTGTGATCTCTTTTTTTAGCCTCTTCAAGCATTTGAAGGTATTCATTTAGTTCACTTTTCTTTGGGAAAGTAATACCATAAATCCTGGTCATCATTTTTCTGTTTTCATCTCCTCTCCAGTAAGCTCCGGCTATATTTAGAAGTTTTACTGCTCCTATATGTTTGGTATCAGGAAGATGAGGTCCTCTACACAAGTCTGTAAATTCACCTGACTTGTAGAAGCTGATTTCACCATCTTTAAGATCCTGAATAAGTTCTATTTTGTATTCATCACCTTTGTCGGTGAAATATTTCAATGCATCAGCCTTTGAAACTGAAGATCTGATAAACTGTTGCCTCTGTTTAGCCAGTTCCAGCATTTTATCTTCGACCTTTTTTAGATCATCTTTAGTGAAATTATAATCACCAAAATCAACATCATAATAAAAACCATTTTCGATATCCGGTCCAATTCCAAATTTAATTCCCGGGTACAATATTTCTAAAGCCTCAGCCATCAAGTGAGCTGATGAATGCCAGTATGTGGCTTTGCCATCAGTATCTTTCCATGTCAATAAGCTCAATTCTGTATCCTGATTTAGAGGTCTGGTAGCATCTTGAACTTTACCATTCACTTTAGCTGAGAGGACATTTCTCGCCAATCCTTCACTTATATCGAAAGCAATCTCAAGTGGGGTAATACCTTCATTGTATTGTTTGATATTACCATCCGGAAATTTAATATTGATCATCATTATAGTGTTTTATATTATCTTGAATGCAAAAATAAGCAGTTTTGTTCAAAACAAAACTTAAAAATCATCATTTCATTAAAAAATAATAATAATTAGGTGATTTAAACTTGGAGTAAAAACTTATAAATACAATTTTTTAATTTACTTAAGTATTTTCTTTTTTATCATTTTCAGCAGTTTTAGTACCTCTGAGTATATGCCATGCTGCTTTTTCCAATTCTTCTCTTTTGGATGGATGAGCAATATTGATCATAGCTTTAGTCCTTTCTGTTAGGTTTTTCCCATACAGATATGCTACACCAAATTCTGTGACAATATAATGAACATGTGCTCTTGTAGTAACTACTGAAGCTCCTGGATTCAATATAGGTACTATTCTGGATATACCTTTACGAGTAATTGATGGTAGTGCAATAATTGGTTTACCTCCATCTGAAAGAGATGCCCCTCTTATGAAATCCATTTGTCCGCCAACACCTGAATATTGTTTTGTCCCAATAGTATCTGCACATACCTGACCGAAAATATCAATTTCGATAGCACTATTAATAGCTGTAACTTTAGGGTTTTTCTGATAATAGCTGTATCGTTAGTGTAATCTGAATCCCTTAGATTTACCAAAGGGTTGTCATTGATGAAATCGTATATTTTTTTTGTTCCGAAAGCAAATCCTGATACTATTTTGCCTCTGTCAATTTTTTTATTAAGACCGTTTATTACTCCGGATTCTACTAAATCTACAATACCATCACTAAGCATTTCAGTGTGTATTCCAAGATTTTTATGATGTTTCATGCTCCTTAATACTGCATTTGGAACTCCTCCGATTCCCAATTGCAATGTAGCGCCATCATCTACCAATTCAGTTATATATTCTCCGATTGCTGATTCTTGTTCATCCGGTTCTTCGATTTCCAATTCATATATGGGATCATTGACTTCGATAAAAGCATGTATTTTACTGACATGTATTATGCCATTTCCATGTACGCTGGGCATATTGGGATTTACTTGAGCTATGACATATTTAGCATTGTCGATAGCAGAATTAGATATGTCCACAGAAACACCCAAGGAACAAAATCCCTTAGAATTTGGAGGAGATACTGTGACTAATGCAACATCCAGAGGTACAATGCCTTTTCTGAATAATCCGGGTACTTCACTTAAGAAAATTGGGATATAATTAGCTCTCCCTGACTGAACATGTTTTCTGATGTTTTGACCTACAAAAAAAGCATTGATCTTGAAGCTATCGGCATACTTTGGGTCTGCATAAGGAGCAGGTCCCTCTGTGTGAATCATAAAAATCTCAACATTGCGCAATTGTTCTGCTCTATCTGTCATGGCTTGAATCAATCTCGCTGGTGCAGCAGCAGCTGAATGAATAAATACCTTATCTCCTGACTTGATAATCCTTACCGCCTCTTCAGCTGATTTTACCTGGTTTTTATAATTCATATTTAAATTTAAATTTGTATTTGTTATTAATAAATTACTTGTTATAATCCAATTATTATAAATCGATGATTTGTGCAAAAATAAAAATTATATCGAGGATATCTAATTTTATCAACTAATTTATTATAAATATAATTAATGAAAAGAAGTTGTTTGATTGATGCTTATTGATTTTATTATAGCTATAAATTAGATTTAATTTTATGTAAATATTAATTGTGAAGCATTTATTTTTTTAATTTTACCTTTCATAACAATGGAAATATTATGAACATAACAATTTTTTCTGAACAAGTTAGCGAAGGTATTCCAAAGTACCTGCCTGAATTTAAATCAAGAAATGATATTTATAGTCATGCTCCAAAAAGGAATATCGATTCTGTGCTATCTGATGAAGATAAAATATTGGCAGTAAAAAATGCACTGAGGTATTTTCCAAAAGAATGGCATTCAGAGTTAGCTTCGGAGTTCTATGATGAATTGGTCAAATATGGAAGAATTTATATGTACAGGTTCATGCCTGAATATGAGATGCATGCCAGGCCAATTAGTGATTATCCTGCTAAATGTAAACAATCTGCAGCAATAATGCTGATGATACAGAATAATCTGGACCCTAAAGTTGCCAAATATCCGGAGGAATTGATCACTTATGGAGGGAATGGTGCTGTTTTTCAAAATTGGATTCAGTATAGGCTTACGATGAAATATCTTTCTGAGATGGAAGAAGATCAAACCTTGGTATTATATTCCGGTCATCCATTGGGATTGTTTCCTTCTCATAAAGATGCACCACGTGTGGTAGTCACTAATGGTATGATGATCCCCAATTATTCCAAAAAGGAAGATTGGAATAAATATAATGCTCTTGGAGTAACATCCTATGGACAAATGACAGCAGGTTCATTTATGTATATAGGACCTCAGGGTATTGTTCATGGTACCACAATTACACTTTTGAATGCCGGCAGACTTAATAATCTTGGAGATTCAGACTTGAAAGGAAAATTATTTGTTACTTCAGGACTCGGTGGAATGTCGGGAGCTCAGACTAAAGCAGCATTGATAACCGGAGCTGTGGGGATAATAGCAGAAGTAGATATCTCTGCCATCAATCAGAGAATAGCGGATGGTTATGTCGATAAGGATTTCGTTTATTATGATTTGGATAAACTCCTGCCGGAAGTTATAAAATATAAGGGAACAAATAATTCTGCTGCATTTGTGTATGCCGGAAATATTGTTGATTTGCTCGAAAAATTGGCTGATTCTGAAATCAAAGTTGAATTGGGTTCAGATCAAACTTCATTGCACAATATTGATGATCTTGGTTATTGTCCCGTGGGTTATTCTTTCGATGAAGCTAAAAGCTTGTTAAAAGAAAATAAATCACTATTCTTGGATGAAGTTAGTAAATCACTGCAAAGACATGTAAATGCTATAAATAAATTGGTTGATAAGGGAATGTATTTTTGGGATTATGGAAATGCATTTTTACTGGAAGCAGGCAGAGCAGATGCTGATATATGGGAAGATAAAGAAAGGGGAATCTATCGATATAAATCTTATGTAGAAGATATAATGGGACCTATGGTTTTTGATTATGGTTTTGGTCCTTTCAGATGGGTATGTACTTCGGGTTTAGAGGAAGATTTGAAGAAAACAGATAGCATAGCTGCTAAAGTTATGCATAAACTATATAAGATATCTCCTGAAGAAGTAAAAGGGCAGATAATGGACAATATAAACTGGATAGAAGCTGCTGAGGATAATATTCCAATTGTCGGTTCTAAATCGCGAATTTTATATTCTGATGCTTGGGGAAGAATAGAGATTGCCAAAGCATTCAATAAAGCTATAAAAAATGGGGAAATATCGGCTCCTGTAGTATTAGGTAGGGATCATCACGATGTCTCAGGTACTGACAGTCCGTACAGAGAAACTTCCAATATCTATGATGGAAGTAAATTTACAGCCGATATGGCCATTCAAAATGTAATTGGAGATTCATTTAGAGGAGCTACCTGGGTGAGTATTCATAATGGTGGTGGAGTAGGCTGGGGAGAAGTTATCAATGGAGGATTTGGAATGGTTCTCGATGGAAGTAAGGCAGTGAAAAGAAGACTAAAAAGCATGTTGTACTGGGATGTCAATAATGGAATAGCAAGGAGAAGTTGGGCGAGAAATAAAGAATCTGTATTTACTATAAACAGAGCCATGGCAGAGAACCCAAAATTGAAAGTTACATTGCCAGTGGATGCTGATGAAAAGTTATTGAAGGAAATATTAAAAATAAATTAAATCTGTTTTTAGAATTTAAAAACGAAGTTTATTTCATTCGACCTATTATAAAATTTGTATATTTGCAACAAAAAATAATACTATGTCAAGAACAGCAGAAGATATTTTAAAGGAGGCAATATTATTAGAAATGAGAGGTAAAGCTTTTTATAAGAGCGTAGCTGAAAAATCTGATAGTCCTGCCGCAAAAAAAATTTTTGAAATGATGGCTGAGGAAGAGGAAGAACATGTAAAATTCCTTTCCACTCAGTTTTCTCATTTTACCAAGACTTTCTCTTATGTGAAACCTGATGCTCCTAAAGAAAATCCGGAGGAAGAAGTGGTGATGAAAGTTTTGACAGAGCAACTCAAAAAAGAAATAAATGCTGCAAGCTTCGAAGCTGCTGCCATATCATCGGCTATTGATTTTGAAACAAAAGCAGTAAAGCTATATTCAGACAGAGCGGAATCCGCTACTGATCCCAATGAAAAAGAGTTGTACGATATTCTTGCTAAATGGGAAGCAGGTCATCAAAAAATGCTTCATGAATTAAATGATGAATTGAAGGAGGATATCTGGAATGACAATAATTTCTGGCCTTTTTAATAAATTTGAATTTATCAGTTATCAATAATCTATATTATAATTATTGATAACTGATAATTATCATTAGTAACAGAAAACTTATTTCTTAATAGATTTGTAGTCTTCGTTTAATCCTATTATTATTTGTTGTGTAACATCGAATTTTTTACTTCCGTACAAAACAGGATTTGTAATATCAGAATAAGTTAGAATATAATCCCAGCCATTATTTTCAGCTACTTCCTGAAGAAAAGTATCTATTCTTTTTCTGATTTTTTGATTCAATTGATCTTGTTTTTTTAGTAATTCTTCTTGCTTTGCATCTTTGTATTTTTGATAATCTTCCTGCATTTTCATGATCTTCTGATCTTTTTCCTGCAATTCCATCTCAGCAGCTTTTATTTCATTTGGAGTAAGAGTTTGAGCTTTCGATTGAATTTCCTGATATCTTTCCTGCATAGCATTTCCGGCAGTAATTATAGCATTTTCTTTAGCTTTTAACTCATTTTCAAATTGAGTTAATCTATATTGAACTGTTTTGTTTTCATCAATAAAATATTGATATTTTTCCTGAAGAGTATCTATGTTGACATAAACTATTTTAGCACCTTGTGGTAAACCTTCTTTTGGTATTAGATTTTTAACCGGAGCCAATGAATCTATTTCGACAGATGATGTGTCAACGGATGTTGAAGTACTATCTTGATTATTGGCAGATTCATTATTTGTTTGGCTGGCATTTCGTTTACATGCAATGATACTTGTCAATAGAATTAAAAAAATGAAGTATTTTTTCATTAGATAAATTTTTGTTATTAAATCATTTAAAATGCAAATTTATTCAATTTAACTGATTAATAAGATTGATTAATTGATTTTTAAAAATATTTTTCATTTTACAGTATTTAATATAAAATTTCTCAAATATATGTAAATTTAAATGGTTGATTTTATTGTTGTTTTATTAAATTGAATTAATATTGTGATATTAATAAAATATTCAAAATTAATTATCATGAAAAAAATTCTAATCGGAACTATTGTAGGAGGAATATTGCTATTTTTCTTACAATTTTTATCTTGGGGACTATTGAATATCCATCGTTCTGAAATGTCATATACAGACAAACAGGATGCAGTGATAGAATTCTTGAGTGAAAATCTCCATGAAGGTAATTATTATATTCCCCTACCTGCACCTGGTTCTTCTAATGAGGAAGCGGAATTGGAGATGAAAGAAAGTGTTGGGAGACCTTGGGCAATGATTCAATACCATGAAAGTATGGAATACAATATGGGATTGAATATGATAAGGGGCTTGGTAGTGGATTTACTTGCAGTGTTTGTGTTGATTTGGTTCTTGATGAAATTTTCAGTTGTTGATTTTAAAAATTCGGTTCTTGGAGCTTTAGCTGTTGGATTCATCGGCTACCTTACTGTCAATTATACCAATGCTATCTGGTTTGAAGCTGATACATGGGCAGCATTACTTGATGTTGTAGTGCAGTGGGGAATCGTGGGGAGTTGGCTTGGATTTTGGCTTGGGAGAAAATAGGAAAATATCTCGGAACTATGATTTATAAGATTATAGGATTTCCTTGATTTTAATATGTCTGAAACAGAATTTTCAGATTTATGGAATTTCAGAATTTGAAAAGTGAGAATTCTGCAATCCTGAAAATCCTGTGAATTCTGATTCAGACCATATAAACTTTATTCCACTACAAACTTACCTATCGCAATCTTTTCATTCCTATCCCTTGTTTTAATAAAATACATTCCCTGATTCAAATCTGAAATATCAATATTTTCAAAATTACTGATTTTATCTTTGATCAGCCTGCCCATGATATCGAATATTTGGCATTTTTCTACGAGGTAATCTTCAGGAAAAACTATAGAAATATGCTCTGAAGCAGGATTTGGAAAAATTGCAACATAAGCTACAATAAGATCTTCAACACTATTTTTAATTTCAATCCAAACAGAATCGCAAGCTTTTCGATAACCCGGAGTATACCCCATCAAAATTAACATCAATATCAGTTCCGCCTTTTTCAAAGCATCTGATTTTTCCAATAAATCCATTTTCAAAATTATCACACAAGCCTGTCCCAAGATTAAACTTTAGCCCTCCTTCATTAAATCCTACAAATTCGATAATTTCTTTTTTTAATAGAATCTTCAGTTAAATCAGCATAGGAACGATACTTGTTGAACATACCTCAAACCCCAATTCTCTGCATACAGACAACACCAGATTGAATCAACTATCACTTCAACATCAAAAATAGGAGAAGGGTTTCCACATATATTTGTATATTTAGTTTTATATGAATGCAGTGCATTAAAATCATAAGTCAATTGAAAATCATTAATTGAAGGTTTTAGAAATATATTTTCTCATCTTCCTGATACATATAATTAGATGCAATTTCTGGCCTGTTTGATTCGATTTTATATACAAGTCTTCCTTCAAATTGTAATGTATCTGTAACTTCATAAGTCACATAACTATGTTCAATGGTAAAGGGATTAATATCGTAAGGGAAAAATTCGTAAGTCCATTTTGTACCAATTGTAAAAACCGGATCTTCATTATAATTAATGACAGAATCAATTCAATTATCTCTTCACATTCTTCACCATCCAGACATCCATTTTCATTAACAATCATTAACCATAGAAATGATTCAGTTTCTCCGGCATTGATTATTTCGTATGAATTATAATACGCTATTCCACCTGCAACTATCCTGCCATCATCCAGTTCTATTGTTTTCAATAAGGAACCATACATAAATTTACCATATTCTTCATCAGTCAATAATTCTGAAAATGCCGGAACTCTATATTCCCTAAACCAAACATATTCACCTTCCTTTGTTATTCGGGTAATAAATCCAACATATTTATTATCCTTACTTTCAACAAATGCACCGCCTGGCCTTTCTTCCCAAACTGTACCACAAGCTATAATATCTCCATTTTTTGCTTCCATCAAATCATATATTTTAAACTTATGGTTATCAATGTAGTAATCAGTTGGCATTAGCAAACTCCATTCCAGATTTTTTAGTTGCGAATCGTATTTATTTATAGCTCCAAAACCTCTTGAAATGAATCTATCATCTAAAACTTCTTCGGTTGTAAAATATATGTCGCCGGTATTTACTTGATAATATGTTTGGCAATTTACCGTCATCATTTTTGATTTCCAAACTATCTGTTTTTACACAATTTGGATCTAATTTATTTATCTGTAATCCGAATTCTCCATAACCAACTCTTTCATAAAATTCATTAATATAAATCAAATCACCTTGAGAGGTAAATTGCAGGTCTTTACAATCATTCTTCAACAATTGTCGGGAATACCTGTTGTCACTAACAATATTAAAATTTGTATCTACATTGATAATTCTTGAGTAATATCTATAAGTCGTTAAGTCCTTGACATTTCCATAAATATAATTATTTTCATCCCCTAATAACAAACCATTGATAGATGAGATTTCACCTTCTTTCGGATTGAAAATATATTGATTTTCTATATTTAATGATTTATCCATTTTTAACAAACAGGGAGTAATATTATTTCCTTCCAAAATCCAATCTCCTGCTATTAATACATCATCTTTTTTCACATCTATTAAATTACCAACTGAAATTGATGAAAATGTATCAAGATTTATCTCAATTCCAATGTTTCCAGACAGATCTGTTTTAATCAAAGTATTACAATTATAATTTACTCCAAAACAATGACGTAATAAAATATAAATTGAATCATCTTTAATTTCAAAATCATTAATATAGTTGTATTGTTTGTTATCAATATCAATCAATCTGCTAAAAGTCTGTGACCAGGCAGAATAAACTGAAAATGTCAATATTAAATAAGTAATTAAGTATTTCATGATTTGTTGATTTAAAAAGGGCAACGAATAAAATACCGTTGCCCTTTGATTTTTTAGTGAATTATCAAAATTTTATCATTGAGAGTTTCATTTTGTCCTGTTTTAATTGAAACAAAATAAATACCTGCATTCCAAAGTGATGTATTTAGTATTAGATTCTTTGAAATATCTTTATTAAATATTTCTTTTCCTGTGATATCTGTAATTATTAGTCTTGCATTATCAACATTCTCAATATTAATATTGAGCTCATCCGAAACCGGATTTGGGAAAATATACATTTTTGGAATTTTTGTTTTTTCTATATTTCTCGGTTTGATTTGCCTGTTTTCAA
This sequence comes from Saprospiraceae bacterium, assembly GCA_041392555.1. Lineage (GTDB taxonomy): Bacteria > Bacteroidota > Bacteroidia > Chitinophagales > Saprospiraceae > JADJGA01. Next base: position 32,208 of record JAWKLW010000004.1, read on the forward strand.
ATACAGGTATTTCTGAGGATATAACCTTTCCGGTAAGGTGATAATATAATGCTTTTGCAAATCCAGCATAATTATGAGTTTTTCTTGCTATTGTCTCAACAATATTTATCTCCTCAGGATTTGAAACATAATATTTTCCTGATTTTATTCTTTTAAGATTTATCAATTGTATTGTTTTGAAATCAATCATTTTTTCTCTATCATTTGGTAAATTTAAGAGATAATTTTTAGCATCATCAAATTTATTCTCAAAAATATATGATGCAAATATTGCAATAAAAGCTGCATCAGAATTGTCTCCGTCTAACAATTGTCTTGCTTCAACAAATCTCTTGTCTTTGATGTATTCTACATATAACCACCTATACACCCTTTTCAGGCATCTTTTGTAAAAAGAGATAAAATATTCTTTCTGTTCCTCAGTTAAATTAGGATCATTTTGAATTTCTTCGATACTGGAATTAAGTGTTTTTATTGCACGTATCAGATTTGTAATAGAAATTTGAGGTTTACATGGATTAAAATGAGTTGGGGGATCAGGAAATCCACTTCCTGCTATTCCACAAGGGCTATCATTAGCTGGGGCATAAGCTAAAGAAATATTAGAATGAGCAAGAATAGGATCTCTACAGTCAACTATTTTATCTAATGGTTCTATATATGTAAATTGTTCTGGATTTCCAGTCATATCGTATACAGAACCATAGTAATTTCCTCCGTGAGTAAAACAATTATTGGCGGCATAAATATCATCCGGATTTAATATAATCGTATTTACTGTTCCATCTATCCACGCATCAGCAAAAGTAGTACTAAAACAGTTCTCATAAAAAATATATCCATTATTATCACCAACGGGCATGACACCTACATAATTTCCTTCAAAATCATTCAGGGAAACATCATTTGATTGAGAACCATTGTTAATGCTAACTATACCAAAATCGGAAGTAAAATCATTTCTATCAATCATATATTCGTTTTCACCATCCATAAAAATATCAAACTCACCGGTTTGGAATTGATTTAATTCAATATTAATTGCTCCTACAGTTGTCCCAATTGCTCTCACTCCGGCATCATCTCCATAAAATTGATTTTCAAGAATATTAGAGGGCAATCCTGGCGAAACGTTTGCAAATAAAATATCATTTTGTCCACTATGAAACTCATTACCTTCAATTATGAAAGTTCCGGTTTCTGTTACAATACTATTCTCGGAAATATCATTAAAAACATTGTCTTTAACCTCAATACCTATGCAATTCCAGTTTGAAATTCCAATTCTTCCTCCATTTTGTGTACAATGTTCGACAAAACTATGATTAGGAAGTGATGACCAAGACATAAATTCTACCATTCTATTTACATTGTTAAATGTTGTATTATCAGCTTGAAGTATACCATTTCCATAAGAAATTGCTTCAGGCCATGGAAGAGGTGGAAACATAGAAACTGCAGATTGAGATACATTTTCAACTATAGCTCCATTTGTGAATTTTACGTCAAAATCAACGTTGCCACCTGTAACTCTAATGCCTCGCCTATGATTCTCCACATCCTGAAGTTAATTTGCCACCATCAACAATTAACTTAGCGTTTGCTTCTAAATCAATAGTTGATTCTTCAGACAGAAACACTTCCGATTTAACTGTCAAAGTAACTCCTGATTTAATGATTAAATCACCAAATACACTCATAGGTTGGTCAAGAGTAGTATTTGAAATTACTTGAATGGGACAAATATTCTCTGTTAATAAATTACAATCAACTGCATTATGCAGATCAGTAGTAGATAGATTTCTATGAATAGCCTCTAACCTGTTTTTAGGAATGTAATTACTTCTTTCATAATATGTTGACATCAATTGATTACAGGAATTGTCATGAATCATATTTATTATGTTATGTCCCATCTCATGTAAAAACATAATTGGAGCATCCAACCAAAACCATCCCCATACTGTTTCAGGTAGCTCATCTGCAAATGGTGGGAAAAAAATTTGATGAAAATAATTTCTTATCAAATACTGCGAATAAAAGTGACTTATTACGTAGGAGTTATCACTTGCAGTTGAATAAAAGCTATTTGGGAAATATGAACAACCACTTGCTAAACCACTACATCCATAGCATCCTGGATTATCAATGACATATTTTCTAAATCTATCTACATAAGCTTCAGTAGGTTCAGTACCGTTTGCCATGTGTTCTTCTAATAGATTTACCAATTCTCCATTGTCAATAAAGAAAAAGTTAATATCTCCAAAGTGGTTATTCTCAAACTCATCCATTGCTTGTTCAAGTGCATCCCATGTCCCATCAAATCGGGGACAAATGTACCTGCTATTTGGACTTTTTGAGCTGGGCCAGTTATCAGCATTTGCTTCTGCATACCAATCCCATGCAGCTGTATTATCAATAGTGTACACATCAAACTTTACTCTAACTTTAGAATCCAAAGGATATCCTGTGGAACAGCTTAATGGATCTGTTATGTTTGCTAAGTTATTATTCATCAGATTTTGCCATTCAGTCCAAAAAGGACTTTCAGGAGGTAAATTACCAGTACCATTATCTCGTCTTATTATAACAAAATTGCATTTGAGAGTAATTGGGTCACAATCATAAGTTTCATCAAAAAATTTTATTCCATTGAAGTTTGTGATTGCAAGTGATTGTCCTTCTGTTCCTTCAAGTCCGCAGGAACCTTCCTGAGCATAAACTAAAAAGGGAAAAAACAACAGAAATATAATATAAAATTTAATTTTTTTCATGTGTTTGATTTTATAAAATTAAAAAAATTCTTTTATATCACACTTCAAATACCACAAAATTCCTTAATTTTGTAATCTCATCAGTTGAGATGGAGAGAATTTTGTAGAGTGGCTTAAACTATGCATTTTCTCTCCTTATTTGAAATATGTTTTTTTAGTATTTGTTTCCAGAACTTTGGTAGTCCCAAATTTTTCAGTTAATGAGTTATTGAATGATTGAATTATTTAAATTACATTACTCAAATAATTAAGAAATTTATCATTATCTTATTTTTACATCTTAGCATTGATTCAATCAATCTTTCATTCAATAATTCAACAATTAATTACTTGTAGTTTTGAAGCATTTTTACTGCTCCGGTCGTGAAGCGAAAGGAGATTTCAATCATGTTATCCTGCCTTTCTAAGTATTCGAGCACATAAGCATATCTTTTTTTGTGTTTTTAATTTTCAGCTTATTTTCAGGGTTGTTAACTGAATATTAACAAATTTCATACCATAAAACTACTTAAATACTGTATTTTACAAATATGATAATTTAATATATATATATATATATATAGAATATCAATGTTTTAGGTAAGATTTTTATTTGAAAAATATTATTAATTTTTTTTCAAAGGTGCAGAAAGGTGATAATGATAGACTAAATAATAAGTGTAATGAATAAAAATATTGAATTTAGTTTGATTTTCTTTTTTTTTACTTACTAAGTTTGAGTATGTTCTGAAAACTCAGTTTTCGGAAATTAGTGAAATAATTAATTTAATATATTATAGATTATCAACAATTTAAAATAATTTAAATTCGTGAATTTGTGGCTAAAATTACTTTTGGGATTAGATTCTTGATTATAAACTTAGCTAGTTAATTTATGATTTTCATTTTTCCTTCGTATCTTTGCATCTCAATTAAAAAATTAATTAATTTAAAGATATAAATATGAGTGGAAACAGAACTTTTACGATGATCAAACCTGATGCTGTGAAAGCAGGACATATCGGTGCTATTTTGAATAAAATGAATGAAGGAGGTTTCAGAATAGTTGCAATGAAATATACAAAATTGTCAGTAGAGATGGCAGGCAGATTTTATGAAATACATAAAGGCAGACCATTTTATGATGAATTGGTGCAATTTATGTCGTCAGGACTCAATTGTTGCAGCAATATTGGAAAAGGACAATGCTGTAGAGGATTTCAGAAAATTGATTGGTGCTACCGATCCTTCAAAAGCAGAGCCAGGAACTATCAGAGCATTATATGCAAAAAGCATAGGTGAAAATGCTGTTCATGGTGCTGATTCCGATGAAAATGCACTTAGAGAAGGAAGCTTCCATTTCGCTGAAACTGAGATGTTTTGATCTTAGATGATTTTTATTTTTTCTTAGATGTTTGAAAAATAATAGCAGGTTTTAATTGAAAGTTGTTTTTTTATATTGTACACAGATTCCATTTAATTTAGAAAATAACTGTGTCAAACTTTATAATATTCAGGACAATTATTTTTTTGAATAAACTCGTAATTCTTAATCCTGTAATTTTTTATTTAAACATCTAAGTTTTTTTTAACTTTATTGGTCTTTTAGGTATAAAATAGTCAGTTTTCTCTCATAAATTGGTTATTAAAACTCATTGAAATGAAACCTGAGCTTTTATGGAAACCTTCTATAGGATTTGCTGAAAATTCGAGATTAAATCATTTTCTCAATTGGTTATCTCAAAATAAAAATCTAAAGTTCGACAACTACAGTGAACTTTGGGATTGGTCAGTTAATGAAATTGAAGATTTCTGGCTGTCGGTTGTAGATTATTTCGAAGTCGATTATTCAGGTGAAATTGAAAAAGTACTTTCGGGGACTAAAATGCCTGATTTTAAATGGTTTCAAGGGATTAAACTGAGTTATTCCGAGCATATTTTCAAAAATAAAAATGAAAGAAATCCCGCTATTATCTCTTATGATGAATTTGGAAATTACAGGGAGTTAAGTTGGAGTGAACTGGAAGAAAAAGTTGCATCATTTGCGTATTATTTAAAGTCTGTTGGTGTTGGTTACGGTGATAGAGTAGCAGCATATCTGCCAAATGTGCCTGAGGCTACTATTGCATTTCTTGCTGTAAACAGTTTAGGGGCAATATGGTCGAGCGCAAGTCCTGATTTTGGTGTTGATAGCATTGTGGACAGATTTGCTCAGATCGAACCTAAGGTATTTATTTCTGTTGATGGATATTCGTATAATGGAAAATCTTATGATAAGATAAATTCAGTAAATGAAATAGTTGACAAAATATCATCTATAGAAAAGCTTGTATTATTTAGATTTCTTAGATCTAATGAAGAAAATAAAATAGCTTTTGAATATGATGATTTTGACCAATGTACTTCATTGTCGGGTCATAAACTTGAGTTTACAAGGGTGGAATTTAATCATCCGATTTGGATATTATTTTCATCAGGAACCACAGGGCTGCCAAAGGCTATTACCCATGGAACCGGGGGAATGTTGCTGGAACATCTCAAGTATCTGACATTTCACAATGATGTAAAACCCGGAGAGAGATTTTTTTGGTTTTCCACTACAGGTTGGATGATGTGGAATTTCGTTCAGGCATCTATGTTGGCAGGGGCAACAATTGTTTTATATGAGGGAAGTCCCGGATATCCCAATTTGAATTCACTTTGGCAATTTTCAGAAAAGTCAGGAATTAATCATTTTGGTATTTCAGCACCATTTATTGTTGCATGCATGAAGGCAGGATTGAAACCAAAATCAGAATTCGATCTTTCTAATCTGCGCTCAGTGAGTAGCACTGGTGCACCACTGCCTCCGGAAGGATTCAAATGGGTGTATGAGAATGTGAAATCCGATATTTGGCTTGTATCTATGTCGGGTGGCACAGATGTTTGCACTGCATTTGTAGGAGGAAATCCCATGATGGATGTCCATAAAGGAGAGATACAATGTCGGGCATTAGGTGCTTCAGTATATGCTTATGATGATGCAGGAAATAAAATATATGATGCTGTAGGTGAGATGGTAATCACAAAACCCATGCCTTGTATGCCTGTTTTCTTTTGGAACGATGAGGATAATGCGAGATATATTTCAAGTTATTTTGAGTATTATAATGGCATTTGGAAACATGGTGATTGGATAAAAATTAATAGTGAAACGAGAGGATTGACCATACTTGGAAGGAGCGATGCTACTCTCAATAGGCAAGGGGTAAGGATAGGAACAGCAGAAATATATAGAGCTGTCGATATGATAGATGAGATAAAAGATAGCCTTATCGTAAATCTTGAATTGGCAAATGGAGACCATTTTATGCCATTGTTTGTCGTTTTGAAACCTGAAAATATTCTTGATGATAATCTCAAAATTAAAATTAAAAATACTCTGCGATCTGAATATAGCCCCCGACATGTTCCCGATGAAATAATAGAAGTTGATGATTTACCTTATACGATTAGTGGGAAAAAAATGGAAGCTCCGGTAAAAAAAATATTACTTGGAATGGATATTTCAAAAGTTTTGAATAAAGATTCTATTAAAAACCCCCAATCTATTGATTTCTTTATTAATTTTGCAAATTCTTTGGAGAGCTTACGATAAATTTTAAAACGATATTAATATTTTACCATAGAAAATTATAACAATATAAAATGAGAAAAAAAATAGCCGCAGGAAATTGGAAAATGTACAAAGATAAATCCGGAGCTTACAATTTGGCAAAGGAAATAAGTTCAAAAGAAGTACCTTCAGATGTGGAAGTTATTTTAGGTGTTCCTTTTGTATATCTTGATTTAGCCCTGGAAGCAACGAAGGATAATACTAAAGTTTATATTTCTGCACAAAATTGTCATCAGAAAAATGAAGGAGCATATACAGGAGAAATATCTCCATATATGCTTAAATCCATGAATGTTCCATATGTTATTTTAGGGCATTCTGAAAGAAGAGAATACAATAATGAGACTCCAGAATTATTGAAAGAGAAAGTAATTGCAGCATTTGCAAATGAGCTTAAAGTGATTTTTTGCATTGGGGAATCATTGGAAATAAGAAAACAAGGTAATCAGAATGAATATGTGACAAATCAACTAAAAGAGAGCTTGAGTGGTTTTTCTAAAGAAGATTTTGAAAACATAGTTTTGGCGTATGAACCTATATGGGCTATCGGGACAGGAGAGACAGCCAGTCCGGAGCAAGCACAAGATATGCACCAGGCTATAAGAGATTTTTTGAAAAAGGAATTTGGAGAAGTAGTTTCAGAAAATACTCCTATACTGTATGGTGGCTCTGTGAAACCTGCAAATGCAAAAGAAATATTTGGTCAACCTGATGTGGATGGAGGCCTTGTAGGAGGAGCTTCATTGGATTCTGAATCTTTCTATCAAATTATAAAATCATTTTAATAAGTCTATAAAAGGACAATTTTAGATGATATATATTGTTTAATTAAAGAAATTTCAATAAGTTATTGATAAAATTATTTTAGAAAAGGGAAATTTACTATATTCGCCCGATTTTTGTAAACCTAAAAATTATAAATTCACATACAATGCAAATTAAAGGATTAGTTAAGTTGTTTTTGATATTGTTGGTTTTTGTTGTATTACTGCAATACATTTACCTAATACCAACATGGAAAGTAGAAAATAAAGCTGATGAATATGCTGAAAAAATAGCAGCAAAAGCTCCAACAGGATCAGATACATATGATATTGAAAAAAATGCCAGAATTCGATATCTGGATTCAATGTCAAATGAAGTAGTATTTAAAATTCCATTACTTGCGAATTATACATATAGTGATCTGAAAAAATCGCAATTAGCACTTGGACTTGACCTCAAAGGTGGTATGAGTGTAATGTTGCAAGTTAATCTAAAAGAGTTTTTATTATCATTATCCAATGAAAATAAAGATGCAAGATTTAGAAAAGCTTTGGATAATGCAGAAAAAGATCTTGCTGACTCTCAGGATGATTTTGTAACATTATTTGCCAAAGAATGGAAAAATGTTGCAGATGGCAATAATTTAGCAAAGATATTTATCAATAACCCAACACTTAGAAATGAAATTAATTTTACTACTCCTGATGATGAAGTATTGAAAATAATTAGAGATAAAAGTAATGAGACTGTTAAGCAGACTTTCAATATGCTTAAGCAAAGGATAGATAAATTAGGGGTATTGCAACCAAATATTTCTCTGGATGAGAACAGAAATCTTATTTTGGTTGAATTACCTGGTATCGATAATCCTGAAAGAGCAAGAAGTTTCCTTCAGGCAAGTGCTAAACTTGAATTCTGGAATGTGTACCGTATGAGTGATCCAGGTATTATTGATGCTTTCGTTGCTGCTGATTCAAAATTGAAAGATGAGCAGGAAATGAATAAAGCAACACAAATAAAAGAAGATTCTATTGTTTTTGATACTATATATAAACCTGTTCAAGATAGTCTGGGTAATGTTATTGATTCAACAATGGAAGTTGTACAGAGAGATGCAACACAATCTCAGGCTGGACCTTTATTGTCAAAATTGCAATTAAGTGTGGCTTCTGCTCAGAATGGAAATACTCCAATATGTGGTTTTGCTGATGGAAATCAGAAAGATGCTATAATGCAGATGTTGAATAAACCTGAAATAAAAGCATTATTCCCTAAAGATTTATTTTTCTTATGGTCACAAGATCCGACTAAAGACAGGGATAATGATAAATTTACAAATATTTATGAACTCTATATGTTGAAAAAAGAGCCTGGAACTGAAAGGGCTCCATTGGAAGGAGATGTAGTAACAAGTGCTACTCCAAACATCAATCAACAGAAAGGAGGAGAAGTTGATGTGTCCCTTAGCATGGATCAGAAAGGAGCTAAGAAATGGGCTGAGATGACAACAAAAGCTGCTAATGATAATAACAGACAGATAGCTATTGTACTCGATGATGAGGTTGTATCTGCACCTAATGTTCAGAATCCTATTTTGGGAGGTAACTCTTCAATTACCGGTAATTATACTATGCAAACAGCTACGGATTTCAGTAGGATATTGGAAATAGGTAAATTGCCTGCTAAACCTCAAATTATTCAAGGAATCTACAAGTAGGGGCTACACTTGGAGCTGAAAATATTCGAAAAAGTGTTAATTCTATGCTTATAGGTTTTGGGCTTGTATTGATATTTATGATATTCTATTATGGAGGGAGCTGGTATTGTAGCCATCATTGCATTATTATTGAATATCTTTTTCATTTTTGGTGTGTTAGCTTCATTAAAGGAACAATACTTACATTACCGGGTTTGCTGGTATTGCTCTAACTATGGGTATGGCTGTCGATGCTAACGTCATTATATTTGAGAGGATAAAGGAAGAGTTGCGTGATGGAAAATCTTTAATGACTGCATTGGAAAATGGATTTAAATTTTCATATTCTGCTATTATTGATGCTAACGTTACCACACTTCTTATTGGATTTATTTTAGCATATTTTGGATTGGGACCTATAAAAGGTTTTGCAGTAGTACTTATCATTGGTATTTTATTATCATTGTTTACAGCTGTATTGGTTAGTAAATTGATATTCGATTGGTGGGTAGTGAAAAAAGGTAAGAATATTTCGTTCTGGACTGCTACTACTAAAAACGCTTTGGCTAATTTGGATTTCAATTGGATTGGCAAAAGAAAAATCGCATATATTATATCAGGTACATTAATAGCAATAAACGAATCTCTATAATGACTCGTGGATTTGAATTAGGAGTGGATTTCAAAGGTGGTTATTCATACAATGTAGAGTTTTTGGGAGTTGATAAAGTTGATGTTAAAGATGTTAGAAAAGTTCTTGGTGAAGAATTTGGAAGTGCACCTATTGTGAAAGCTGTGGATGCACAAAATACATATAATATCGTAACTTCTTATCTGATAAATGATGCTACTGAAGGTGCATCTGGACAGAGTATCCAAAGCGCTGTTTGAAGGTTTGAAAAAGATATATCCTAATATGGATTATGAAAAATTCAAGAAGGAATATACTTCTGATAATATACATATTACAAGTTCAACTCAGGTAGGAGCTACTATTGCTGATGATATTTCGAAAAGTGCATTCTCTTGGCGGATTCCTGGCTTTGTTGGCTATATTCGTTTATATCATGATTCGTTTTACAAAATGGCAATATAGTCTTGGAGGTGTTATCGCCTTATTCCACGATAGTTTTATTGTGCTTGGGCGCTTTTCATTATTACAAGGTATAGTTCCTTGGTCGGTGGAAATGAGATCAGGCATTTATTGCGGCGATACTTACCGTCATAGGTTATTCTATCAACGATACTGTGATTGTATTTGACAGGATACGTGAAAATCTCGGTTTGTACAGAGATAAACCTGTGGATGAAATCTTAAATTCTTCTATAAATACTACTTTCAGTAGAACTACAATCACTGCATTGACAACATTATTTACTATAAGTGGTTATATTATTCTTTGGTGGATCGAGTATCAAGGGTTTTGCTTTTGCAATGTCCTTAGGTATCCTTATCGGAACATATTCTTCAATTTTTGTTGCTGTTCCAATAGTAAGAGACTTGTCATCTGATTTGAAACCAAAAGTTAAGAAAACTAGTAGTTTCTCAGAGCAAGAAAATAATTTTTATAAAAACATATTATATAAAGCCTCATTTCCTTTGATTTGGGGCTTTATTTTTTACATGAAAATACTTGATAAAACATATTATGAAAATCCTGATGTGGTCTTTATTGCAAAAGATATTTTGGGTAAAGTGTTGGTTTCAAATATTGATGGATTATATACTGGAATAATTGTAGAAACTGAAGCATACAAAGGGCCCCTGAAGATAAAGCAAGTCATGCTTACAAAAATAAATTCACTAATCGTACAAAAACCATGTTTGAATCAGGTGGAATTGCATATATTTATCTCAATTATGGCATTCATCATTTGTTTAATGTAGTCACTGCAACAGAAGGAATTCCTCATGCTGTTCTGATAAGAGCAATTGAGCCATTGGAAGGAATTGATATTATGATCAAAGACGAGGTTTTGATATTTTAACTCCTGAAATCATTAGTGTCCCATTAAAATTGGGACTTTATTAATAATTAAACAAATTTGGCTCATTAAGCCTAAATCGTTCTTTGACATTTTGAAATTTAGTTCGGTCGAACAAGTCTCGAAGATGTGTTTTATCTGTTAATGATATACTCAAGATTTGCAAAACTTCATATGTGCTTCTGTCAAGTTGCATATCTTTTTTAATAATTGCGACTAAACAATAAGTGCACATTGCGACATAAATTTGGATTCGAACGGCATTTTCAGTCGTTCCCCAAAATTTCTTTATTTTCAGATGTTGTTTTAACCATTTGAAGAACAACTCGACTTGCCAGCGGTTCTTGTAAAGTTCAGCAACTTGAAGTGCCGAAATGTGCATCGCATTGGTTAAGAAAACGAACTCACGTTCTTGTTCTTCATCCCAATATCTGACTAATCGAAGTCGTTCTGGATAGTATTGACTTGGGTAAAAACCAGTCAATTCAATCGTCAAATCTGAAAGCACGTTATTGGGCATTCTTCGTTTCCACTTGATTATTTTGAACTGAAGATTCTTCTTTGCTCTGACCACAAAGAAAGCACCTATCTGATGTATCTTATACAGCATTTTGAAGTGATTATACGCACGGTCAAATATATAATAAGATCCTGATTCATAGGGAATTTCCCTCATAGCTGTAGAATCATGAACTGAAGCTTCAGTAATATGGAAGAATGCTGGAATCTGTGTCTCTACATCATATAATGTATGTACTTTGATTCCGCCTTTTTTCTTACGAAACTTTGCCCACCAAAATACGGAGAGGCACAGATCAATAGTAGTAGAATCAAAAGCATAGACATTACCATCAAGTTTGAAAATTTCAGTAACTCTTTTCTTTCTGGCTTCGTTTACCAGATAGTAAGCATACTCTTCAAAGATGTGGTAATTACGATCTTGATTGGCTCTGGCAAGGGATGATTTTGAAACATTCTTGCCCAATCCCAAATGATAAGATTTGGAATGGTGAGCATCAAGTGCGACAATCAAATCTCGCAAGCTTTCTCGGTTGGACAGTTGTCCAAACATCAGAGATAGCAGTTGATTCCAACAAGTGAAATGCTTCACATATTTGTCTCCATCATACTTGGCTACAATACGATTGAATTTACTTCGGTTCAGAAACGATGACAGTTGGGCGAAAACGTATTTGTCTTGATACATATGCAATCAGATTAATCTAATTGCAAAACTAAACTTTCAAGTCCGTTCGCTCGTAAAACATCTGTAACTAACTAAATTTCATATGTTTCAAAGAACTTTTTCAGATTTTAATGGGACAGCAATGTCCTGAAATGACAAATGGTCCGGGAAAATTTACCAAAGCAATGGGGATTACTACAAAACTTAATGGTATTGAATTGTATGATAAAAACTCTGCTATTTGCTTATATGATAATTCAATTATTCCTGATGATGTTATTGAAAGCCCCAGAGTAGGAATAAATTATGCTGAAGAATACATTGAAAAACCATGGAGATTCAGAATTAAAAATAATATATGGGTTGGTAAATAAATACTACCTCCAATACATAAAGGCTAAATTTTGATTAGTTTATTGATAAAAGTACCTTCCATATTTTTTAATATCACAAAATAAATTCCTGGTGATAAACTGTTAATATTTATTGATTGATTATTTGAAGACAATAATATTCTTCCTGTGATATCTAAAATCTTACATTCGGTATTTTCATTGTAAAAATATTCATTAATGTACATAATATTGTCAGCTGGATTGGGATAAATGAAGTTTATATTTGAAATTATAGATGATTCATTTATTAAATTTGGATCAAAAGAACAATAGTTATTATTTTTCACCTTGTACCAAAAATCGGTTTCAGTAGTTCTGATTCCACATTGAGTGCCATCTGATTCGTATTTTATATTGAGATAACAATCTTTTCCTGCTTTGAATTCTGGCCATGATTCAAGGCTATCTGAATTTGGGTTCCCTGTATTGGCAAAGTTTATCCAGTATTTTAGCATATTGTCCTGAATATATTCATCAGATTCCTTGAATAGATTTCCTGAGCCAAATATTGTATTTTCCCAGTTATTGAATACATAAAACAACTCCATTCCATGATATGAACCAAATTTTTCTAATTGTGAAATAGAGTGTTTATAAGTAAAGAAATAACGCCATACCGGTTCATCCTGATTTACTGCAATACATTCAGCTGTTTTTCTGGCATTACTTATGAATTGCATGTCAGTAAGTAAGTTGATATAGGAAGTCCTTGCTTCCTCATTACTATCTCCTGGTGGATAAAGTTCAGTGGCTTCAGTTCTGTATTCCTGCGGTACTATCGAATTAATCAAAGTTTCCACCATCGCGGGTGTCACTAATAAAGGTGCAGTAAGACTTGCTTCGTCGGAATTGCTTCCAATTATAACAGGGACTTTATTGAAATTTCCATTTTGAAATGAGATAAAGGAATAATCGTCGAATATAACATCATCTTTTACTGCTCCCCAAGAGGATTGTACAATTCCATTTTCAAAAGGAGAAGTGTTGTCTTTTACGAGATCCAAAGCATCTACATTTCTCATAAATGATATTTTCTCTTCATCACTGCCTTCCAATATATAATCGTTGACATAATTTATACCATTTAATTTAGCATTTTGATATAAATTTATCACAGGAATTCCACTTTCCATACAGGCTCTTTGGAATAATCCTTCTGCTTCATTTGTGCAAAGAAGGTTTCCTACATCGACTGCCCCTGCACTTTCTCCAAAAATCATAACTTTGTTGTTGTCTCCTCCAAATTGGCTTATATTATTTTTTATCCATTTTAGAGCTAAAATTTGGTCTAAAACTAGGTAATTTCCCGATTTAGAATTGCTATTTTCTGATTCTAATCCTGGGTGAACTAAAAATCCAAGTGGGCCCAATCTATATTGTATAGTAACTATAACTGCATTTCCTCTTATTGCCATATTTTGTCCATCATAAATGTTTGTTCCGCTATAATAGTTATATGTCGATCCTTGTTGATTTCACCACCATGAATAAAAACTAAAACCGGAAGTGATGTAGTATTGATATCTGGCGACCATATATTGAGATAAAGGCAATCTTCGTTTCCTTTGATAGTATAGCTGGTGTCATTTTGTGCAAATTCCTTCTGAGGGCAAGCAGGAGGATATGATTTTGCCTCGTAAATATCTGTCCATATTTCATGATCTTGTGGTGCTTTCCAACGCAGGTCACCGACAGGTGCTTCTGCATAGGGAATGCTAATCTATAACAATTATCAATTTTTTCACCCTCATCTGACCAAATTCTGTTGTTACTATTTGTGCAAACATATTTGGTAAAGTGAAAAATATTATTGATAAAAAAATTAATGATTTCATTGATTTCAAATATTTGATAAGGATAAAATTAGTAATACTGCTGATATTGTTATAATTTATTTTTCTTCCATTAGTTTATCTACAACTCTCTGTACTCCTATAGTTGCGGGTTCTTTGATTATATGAAGATTTGCACTTACTCAATTCGTAAAAATATGAGGACTTGGATCGATATAATATATTGGTTTACCTTTTGGAAGAACAGAGACAAGTCCCGCTGCAGAATATACCCGCATGGGAAGTTCCTATAATAATCATTATATCGGCTGTTATCATTTCTTTGATAGCATAACGAATCATGGAACATCTTCGCCAAACCAGACAATTGAGGCCTTAGTTGGTATCCAGTTCACAATTGTCACCAATATTTAGATCTTTTTTCCAGTCATATATCAAATCAGGATCACCTGTGCTCCTTACTTTAAATAATTCCCCATGAAGATGCATCACGTGCTGACTTCCTGCTCTTTCGTGCAGATCATCGACATTTTGTGTTATTATCAAAGTATTATATTTTTTCTAATTCAGTCAATGCTAAATGACCTTTATTTGGATGCACTGTTGTCAATTGTTTTCTCCTGATATTATAGAATTCTAAAACTAAGTCTTTGTTTTCCTTCCATCCCTGAGGAGTATGCAACTTTCTATAACGTCGTGACCTTCCCAAAGTCCGTCAGCATCTCTGAATGTTTTAATTCCACTTTCAGCACTAATTCCAAACGCGGTAAGAACAACAATTTTCTTCATAATATTCATTTTTTTATACTATGATAATCCAATTAGATTTTAAATCCATTGCCAATGTTATCTATAATATCTGATGCTATTAATGAATTGAGACCATAGGTTCCAGAAGCTATTTCACCTGATAACCCATGAAGATAAACTCCAATGAGGCATGCATCTTTTTGGCTATAACCCTGAGCAAGCAAAGAAGTGATAATTCCTGTTAGAACATCTCCACACGGCTATAACCATACCGGCATTTCCGCTACTATTGAAAAAAATATTGCCGTCAGGACAAGCTGTGGAGGTATATTTTCCTTTTAAAACTATAAAGATTTTATACTTTATTGCCATTGATCTTTGCAGTTCTATTCTGTCAAATCCATTAATAGATGCCCCAAAAAGTCTTGCAAACTCACCGGGATGAGGAGTTAAAATCGAATATTCAGGAATGTTATCCAATAATTCATTATGTTCGCTGATAATATTCAATGCATCTGCATCCAATACCATCGGTATTTTTATTTTCTCTAATACTTCTTTTAAAAAAGCATAGGTGTTTTCATTATTTCCCATACCAATTCCTATTCCTATTGAAGAGTATTTATTTAAGGAGATCCGGGCTGATGAAAGATAAGATTCTCCATATCCTGTCAATACTATTGCTTCTGGCAAAGAAATTTGTATAATATCATAACCTACATCAGGTATCAATGATGTGACTAGCCCTGTTCCTGTACGAAGGCAAGATTTTGAAGCCAGTATGGAAGCTCCCATCATTCCTTTGCTACCACCTGTTATTAAGGAATGTCCATAATTACCTTTGTGGTCAAATCTTTTCTCTGTCTGATTAGTTTTTTTATATCAGATTTTTCAATATAATATGTATTTTTTTCTATGGTCGATAGATAATTACAAGATAGTCCAATACTTTTATATGTCCAATCTCTGATGTATTCAGAATTATCTGGAATCAACATACCTAATTTTGGAGCTTCAAAACTAAGTGTATTGCTTGCAATTACAGCATTTCCATCAACAGGCTTATCGGCATAAAGTCCGGAAGGGATATCAATAGAATATATATTTTTCCCTGAATTATTAATTTTATCTATCAGATTGCTCCAGTATCCTGTGATAGGTCGTTGTAATCCGGAACCAAAAAGAGCATCAATAATAATATCATATCCTTTTAGTGAAGGTATTTTGCTGTCTTTTTGAAGATAGGAAATAAGTAGTCTCTTTTCTTTCAGCTAAATTTCAGGTTGGTTTCGAAGTCCTGAGTACATTTTATTTGTATGTCTGCAATCAGGAATTCAACATCAAATCCTTTATCTGTTAAAATTCTTTCCTACTGTAATCCATCTCCTTTATTTCCTTTTGATGCTATTATCAGTATTTTTTGATTTATTATACCGATGTTTTCAATAAGCCAGTTAACGAAGACATTACTTGCTCTTTCCATTAAATCAATTGACTTAATAGGCTCATTGTCAATAGTGAATTGATCCCAGTCTCTAATGTTATCAACTTTCAGAATTGGTTTCATGTTCTCTTTTCTTTGAATAATAATAATGATAGAATAGATATCCAACAGCAACCAATATCATTAATAGGGAACTAAACAGTGATATTTTTTCTCCCATATAGTAAGACTGAGGTTTGAATTCAAAACTTATTTTATGTGTTCCCGCAGGAGTTTTTTAAAGCTCTGAGTATATAATCTGTTCTGATAAAATCAACAGGATTTCCATCTATTTCAGCAATCAAGAATTTTTTCTCCATACCAAACTTCAGAAAATACAGCTAATCCTTCAGAATCATTTGTATATTCATATTCTAGTTTATTAGGATTGTACGAAGTGAGTTTAATAGTACCATTTGCATTAGGATTCAGTCCATTGATATATAGATCAAATTCAGAGTTTATTATTGCAGTAGTTTTTACATTGGTATTAGCTATTTCATCGATTTCATTATTAGCATTGTTTACAATTTTTATACTATCTACAAACCATGCATTTCCAAAGGCATCTTTATTGGTAAATACTGTCTCTTTATCATTTTGCTTTTGAATAATATATTTTGTATTGAGCATATTCAATACCTGCATATCACCTTTTGAAATATATCTGTCTATCATATCCTGATATCTTTGAAGTTTGGCAACATGATAACCTCCAATATTTTTGTGCCAGTAAGAAGGGATAGAAGAGTTAAAGAATTTACTGACAAATCAAAACTCTGTAATATGGGTCAGGATCGGAAAGTATTTGTTTGTCAACATCTCTTTGAGTAAATGTGTTATCGAGGTTCTTTTGTGATAAAAGAGTCATAATTGACATATCGCAGGTCTATCGTTATGAGGTCTATTAATATAATAAGACCAGCTAACAAAATTGTAATATTCGAACTGATATATTTTTTTATAAAAGCCCAAATAAGTCCACCAGATATTAAAACTATAGCCTGGTGTTCTAACTGAATCGGATATCAACAATGATTTTCTGTCGTCTATTACTGCGAAGTATTTCTTTTGATACCTTGCATCTCCTTCATTTGTGAAGCTGAATAGTGATGATCCGAAAAGAGTAAAAACAGAGCAATTCCTCGGGTTATACCTAAAGTTATCAAAGTATTTCTAAGTATTAATTTTGAATCGTATTTCTGTGTTATGATATTTTTTAAAGTTAAAAAGCGAGGAAAACAATAGGTATTCCTGCAAGACCAAGAATGGGTTGGTGTTCTGAATTTGTTGTATAATGGAAAATAATTATAAAATAATTTATTGAAAGTTTCGAAATTTTCCCCATCGAAAGTAAAAAAGTAAAGCTATAAGCTATCAATGCCCACCATTTATAAATAGATTTTTCCGTCAATAGTCCCAATATAAATAAGAATATGATAAAAGCTCCCATATAAGGAGAGGACTGGTAAATGGTAAAGCTCCCAGTATAATGGTTCCCTGAAATTAGCTGTGCTGAATCAGGTTGTCCTTTTAGAAGTTTTACTAATTTGGAGTTTTTTACAGGTTGCTCTGAACTACCACCTCCTACGATTCCTCGTATAAATGTTGAGAATAAATCCATGGTACTATTGCTCCATTGCATAGCATAATTCCATTCAAGACCTTTGGTTTCGCTGCTTGATTTTGCTTCACCTTCTGTTTTCAAAATAGGTGTTCCTCTCATTGTTTCCTTAGAATATTCATAAGTTGTCCATAATTTTGATGCAAGGACTTCCCATACTAATAATAGTCCTACAACAAAAATTATACTCACATAAGCAATTGCCTTGTAGTCTTTGTTTTTGATGTATTCGATATATTCTGCTATTACAAGAATGGCAACTACGATTCCAAAATAATAGGTCATTTGAACGTGATTTGACAAAAGTTCCATACCCATAGCGATTGTGAATATTATACCTCCCTTGAAGTAGTCTTTTCGCAAAAGCAATATAACTCCTGCCATAACCAATGGTGTAATCATGAATGGCACTTATTTTTGACATATGTCCAGCTTCAAGGAGAAATATATTATTGGTCAAATATGTGAATGCGAAAGCAGAAATAGAAACCTTTGGGACTAAAACCAATAATCAGCATCATTAAATAAAAACTCAACATTCCTAAAAATGAAATAACCTATAGGTTTGCTGAATCCAAGTTTTAATGTATTGGTAATATATTTTAGAAAATTGTGTTTTTGAGGTGCCATTATCTGATAAGTTGGCATACCACTAAACATGGCATTTGTCCAAAGTGCAACATCTCCTGTAGCTTTGGAATATTCTGCTGCTTCATGTGACATGCCTTTATGACTTACAATGTCGCCCTGATAAATAGTTTTACCCGATAATGAAGGCCAAAAATATAAGAAATTAATAAAAATAATGACAGATATAGTAATGATGTATGGCAAGTATTTTTGAAAAAATGTTTTCTCGACATCTTTGTCTTCTTTTATTTTTTTACTTACCTTGTTTTGTTCTGCTTTTGGATACTTATTTGATTTCATAAAATTTTATTTATATAAAAATCAAATATACGTTAAAATCATAATTTTACAATATCATTGACAAATCAATTGAGGATAACAATTAAAATAGTGTTAAATTTGTCTTTAAATTAATATTTTTAAGTTATGGAACTGATAAAATTGCATCCTGTGAATCCTGAAAAGAGGTTGCTTAAAAAAATTGTGGATATTCTTAGAAATGATGGAGTAATTATATATCCCACAGATACAGTGTATGCTTTTGGCTGTAATATTATGAGTTCAAAGGCTATAGAAAGGATAGCAAAGATAAAAAATATTGACTATAAGAAAGCTAATTTTTCTTTTTTGATTGAAGATTTGAGTCAAATTAATGACTTTGCCAAACCATTTTCAAATGGTATTTTTAAATTGATAAGGAGAAATGTTCCGGGACCATTTACATTTATTCTGGAAGCTAATAATTCACTGCCTAAATTGCTTAAGAACAACAAGAAAACAATTGGTATCAGAATTCCGGATTCAGTTATTGCCCGGGATATTTTGTTGGAATTAGGTTCTCCATTGATTACGAGTTCTATACCATTGTTTGATGAAGATGAAGAAATGTATCCTACTGATCCTGAAAATATCTATGAAAAATGGAAAAATGTAGTCGATATCGTTATAGATGGAGGAATAGGCGGAGCAGAACATTCTACGATAGTGGATTGTGTAGGTGAAGAACCGGAGATAGTAAGGCAGGGTAGAGGTGTTCTGATATAATTACCTGCCTGGTTTTATACCATATCTTGATCCCGGTAGATTTTCTATCAAAGATTTAAATTCCAATTCAAGCAATACAGAAGAAAGTTCACTAAGAGGCAATCGGCTTTCATAGTGCAGTTTATCAATATGAATGTTGTTATCTGGAGTATTTCTTATTATGTCCAATATGATTTCTTCAATTTTACTGAGGTTAGAGAATAGTTCCATTTGAACAGGCTTTGTTTCGTTTTCCAGATCCCAGTTCATCATTTTAGATATGTCATTTCCAGAATCTACAAGTGCAGCAATATTGGCTTTTATCAACCAGTTTGTACCTTTTGAATATGGATCATCTATTCTGCCGGGAATAGCAAAAACATCTTTGTTGTAGTCAAATGCCAGTTTTGCTGTTATCATTGCACCGCCTTTTATTCCGGATTCCACTACAAGCATTGCGTCGGACAATTGAGCTATTATTCTGTTTCGCATAGGGAAATGTCCTCTTTCAGGACTTTTATTCAATTCAAATTCAGAGATGATATCACCTTTCTTTTCTATGTTATTTCTTATTTTTTCATGTTCAGCAGGATAAGTTACATTTATTCCACTTCCCATAATAGCTATATTTGGAATGTGGAGTTTACTTGCGGTTTTATGGGCAGTAGCATCAATACCAAAAGCTAAACCACTTACTATAGTGACATTGTAAGGTAAAAGTTCTTCTATTATTTTCTCGGTATAATATTTTCCTGCACTTGTGGCATCTCTCGTTCCAACGATGGCAATAGTTCTCAGGTTGTTGTACTCGTTTGTACCTTTGGTGTATAAAATAATTGGGCTGTCATTGTAATTTTTTAATCTTGAAGGATAATTTTCATCTAGATAAAAAAGTGTATTTACATTGTTTTTTTTATTCTCAGTTATTATTTTTTCTGCTTTTTTAAGCACTTCTTTATTGAGTATTCTTTTTGCCAATATTTCGTTGATTCCTGGTATTTTTATTAAGTCTTTCAATTGTTTTGAAAAAACCTCCTCCACACCACCACAGTAGGATACAAGATTTTTTGCCAATACAGAACCTATCTTTTCTATTTGTGATAATGCAATTTTATAAATTAGTTTTTTGTCTTCCATTTGAATATCTTAATATTTGTATTAATTTTGTATGTGAAAATATATTATAATTGTATTTGTAGGACAAATTAAACTGTAAATATAACAATGTTTGAAAAAATATCATTCAATTTGAACCTGGCATCTAAATTTAGCTTGTCTATTTTCTTGTTATTTTTAACTCATTATATTTCTAATGCACAATTCAATACTGAGATAGGTTATACATTGAGCTATGTGAAAAGTGACAATATTAATAAAATTATTGATGACTATAATGGTAGTACGGAGATGCTTACCAATATGGAGAATTTGAAATATATCAATGGATTCAATGCCGGTGTTTCCTATAGAATGGGTATGATTAAACTCGGGGCATTTTGGAAAAGTCAGACCGCATATAAATATGGAATAGAGGGCACATTATTGTCAGAGGATAATGTTGAAAAAAAATTGTATTTTTATTATAATTCTATTGGGTTAGGAGGAGATTTTATATATGATTATTTTGGCGTTGGTACCGATATTAATTATAATATTTTTAAAATTAAAACTAAAAAAAGCAATCTCGATAATAAAATTGATGTCATTTCTGATAATTACTTTTCGAGTGAATTTCATCTGATATTCAATTTTAAAATTTCCAAGAGCATAGGTTTTCAGATAAAGCCTTATGTGGGGATTCCATGGAATAAGGTAGATATTACTCCTGTTGTAGATTATTTGGAATATGATGATAATCCATCAAAAATAGAATCTGATTTTGTTTTTTATGGTGTTTCTTTTGTATTGATGAATGGAAAACAGAAATAAAATCAAAGTTTTTGAAAAAAATATCTGTTTTTTTGTTTGTAATTAATTAATTAATTTTACCTTTGCATCTCATTTTAATTTTGGAACAATATGGCACATCACAAATCTGCTAAAAAAAGAATAAAACAAAACGCCAGGAAGCGTATAGCTAATAGATATTATAAAAAATCTACAAGGACTTCTATTGCTAATTTGAGAGAAATTGAAGAAAAAGACAAAGCAGTAGAATTTTTACCCAAAGTGGTAAGTATGATTGATAGATTAGTTAAAAAGAATATTTGGCATAAAAATAAAGGAGCTAATCTTAAAAGCAAACTTTATCATCACGTTAACGCTTTAGGATAAAATTATAAAAGATTTATCATATTGCAGATTCGTCCGCGAATTTGTAATCTATGAGGTGCAATAAATATTGTGCCTTTTTATGTTTTAGGGGAGATGATGTTATTGAGATGTCTTGATTTGATTTAAATTAAATTCTTAAGTACTAAGCTATTATCCTAAAAAAAGAATATAAAGTAAATGATATTGTTACTTATTCCAATTTTTTAATTTTTCTATTGTAAATGACTGAGATACAGAATCTATTGTGCCAATTTTTTTCTTTTCATAAGTTGTAAATCAAGTGTATCTAGGATAAGTTAATATAGTAAATTGATCATTACTACTTCCAAACCCTATATTAGAATATCCAATATAATATACTCCAATGTCTCCAAAATTTTTATTGATAAATGAGGTATCACTTCCATACCAATATTTCAGATGATCAGTAATATTATTCATACTATCTACATAATAAAACTCAATTACTGAAGAGATCCTTTATCCAACCGGTATTTTCTGAAAATTGTGTCTTCAATATCCCCTGATTTAGGAATTCTATATAGTCGTTTCCCCCTAAGGTATTCTTTTTTTAATCCATCTTTCTGATCAAATACAATGTTGATATATCCTGTAAAACCATTAGGAATATAATGAATCTCTCCTTCCATAGATCTCCCTCCACCAAAACCAATCATTGCCCACATATAAAACAGGAATATTCCTGCAATAACTATAAATAATCCTATATATACCTTTTTTAACATTTTCAATAATCCAATATTCCAATATTCCTTCAAATCATAAATCAGATAAAATCAGTTTATTAGGACAAGGATGCCACAGATTTTGTGGATTTACAATGATTTAATGAGTTGGAATTGATTATCACTTTTCTCTTTTAGTTTTTAGTTTCTCACTTTTACTCCCACAATCATCAAATCTCTTCTTCAATCAAATAGACGTTTCTGTCAGCTGATGTTCTGAGTATCAGTTCTGCTAAAAAACCAGTAGCAAACAACTGTGTACCTACGATAAATGTCAGTATCCCAAAGAAAAATAATGGTCGGGTGGCTATTCCGGCACTTTTGTATAGCAATTTGTCCACACTCAGATAAAAAAGTATCACAAAACCAATAGTTATAAACAATGTTCCTAATGAGCCAAAAAAGTGCATTGGTCTCTTACCAAATTTGGAAATAAAAGTTATAGACAATAAGTCTAATGGTCCATTAATAAACCTCTCCAGTCCAAATTTTGTAACTCCGTATTTTCTGGCTCTGTGAACTACAACTTTTTCTCCAATTTTTTTATATCCTGCCCATTTTGCGATGACCGGAATATATCGATGCATCTCACCTATTACTTCTATGCTTTTGACTACCTGATTTTTGTATGCTTTTAATCCACAATTGAAATCGTGGAGTTTAATTCCACTCATACCACGAGCAACAGCATTATATAATTTTGTCGGAATAGTCTTAGATAAGGGATCATGTCTGATTTTTTTCCATCCCGATACCAGGTCATATCCATCTTTAGTAATCATAGAATACAATTCAGGTATTTCATCAGGACTATCCTGGAGATCGGCATCCATAGTGATAACTACATCTCCTATGGCGTGCTTGAAGCCTTCATTCAATCCGGCAGATTTGCCGTAATTTCTTCTGAATTTTATCGCTTTTATTTGTTTATGATCCTCTTTTAGCTTTGTTATGACAGCCCATGAATCATCATTACTACCATCATCGATATAAATAATCTCATAACTAAAATTATTTTCAGACATCACTCGGGTAATCCATTGGGTTAGTTCCGGCAATGATTCTGCTTCATTATACAAAGGGATTACAACTGAAATATCCATTTATAAGAGAAAGTTTTTATATTATTATTTTATGCAAATTCATTTTGTGAATTGTCTTTCTTTTTCATTACAGCTGAAATTATCAAACTTACTATAGCCCAAAATATCAGATTTATAGCCCAACCCTGGAGTAGTTTTCCAAAAGTCATTGAAAAATCTTGTTCGTCAATTTTATCAGCTATTTCTTCAACCATATCTTCATTACCAAAAGCTTCTGTCATTTTAGAAATGGATTCTAATGCTATTTGTTTTTGAATTTCAACAAGATTAGTATCTATAAAATTGTAATGTATGTAGTTGAAAACCAAAATAAGTATTGTCGCTACTATGGCAGTGATAATAGTGGCTTTGAAAAGGTCTGCCAAATTAATAAATCCACCATTGAGGTCACGTATTTCCTTTGCTGTTTTATACATGAAAAATACTATCACTACTAATCTGAAATATGGTCCTGATTTTAAATAGAATGTAGGATCTATCATCCAAACTATTATGGAAATTATGATAGCTAAAATACCTGCAATCAAACCATTTTTTAAAAGTATATTGTTCATAGATTAATAATTTTTAATTTTATAATTATATTATCGAAGTAAAATTATAAATAATTATTATATTAGCAAAACAATTCTTCTAAATATAGATTATTGATGAAAATAAATGGACTAAAAGTAATAATATTCTTTTTTTTGTAGCATCAATGGCTGGATTAAGTTGTTCTACAGAAATGAAAATCAAAGATGGTAAAGTAGCCTTTGAACGTAAATATTTTGTCAAAGCTATAGAGTTATTGGAAAAGGAATATTCAAAATCTAAACTTAAATCCGATAAATTTGAAAAATCAGAAATGATAGCTAAATCATTTCAATTTTTGAATACCACTGACTCAGCTGTTTATTGGTTCAATAATTCATTGAGATTTGCAGATGATGAAAATACTTATATTCAGATAGCAAAGGAATTGAAAAAAAATCAAAAATATGATGATGCTATTCAGACTCTACAAAAATCCCAATCCATTTTTGGTACCAATCAAACTATTTCCAGAGAATTGTCATTAGCAAATCAGGCTAAGAGGTTATTTGAAGTTAAAGATACAAATATTGTAGTTACCAATTTGAAATTGAATACCCGGTATAGCGAATTTGCATCGGAGATAAAAGATGGTGTCCTGTATTTTACATCAGACAGATATTTTGATAGTAATGATAAATTTAACTGGACAGGAAGATATTTTTACAAAATGTATGTTGCATATTTGAATGAAATGAAATTTGTGAACCCATTTTCAAAAGCTATCAACTCAGATTATAATGACTCCTCAGTAACTATATCTGAAAATGGAAAAGAGTGCTACTATGTACAATGTGGTGAGGATAAAAAAGACATCAGTTATTGCAGAATATTTGAAGGTATCTATTCGAATGGAGTATGGTTGGAAAATGGGAAACCTGACTTTCAAAAAGATGGCATAAATTATGTGTCGCCTCGTATTTATGGAGATATTTTGTTTTTTTCTTCTGATGATCCGGAAGGAAAAGGAGGATACGATATCTATTTTTCTACAAAAAATGATAAAGATATATGGTCTTCTCCCGGTCATTTGCCAAATTCAATCAATACTGAAGGGAATGAAAATTACCTCACAGTAAATAATGATACTTTCTATTATTCATCAGATTATATCACAGGATTGGGTGGATATGATATTTATTATTTTACAATCGATTCATCGGGTCTCTTCAGTCCTCCTCAGCATTTGCCTTATCCTATAAATAGTGGTGGTGATGATATCTATTATTTCAAAACAAAAGATAACGAAGGATATTTTAGCAGTAATAGGATAGGGGGGAAAGGCTATGATGATATATATAGATATAATATTAAAATTCCTGAAACAGATAGTAATTCCCTTGTGAAGAATGAAGAAATCCTTAACGATGTAGATTATGAATTGTATTTGGATGTCAATGTTTATGAGAATGTATATACAGATTCTGAAGATCCCAATTCCAGAGTTATAGGAAAACAACCTGTAAAAAATGCATCAGTTAAGATTGGTAATACATTCCTTGGTTTGACAGATACTATTGGAAAGATATCTTATAAAATAGATTATGACACAGTTTACTCTGTCTCTGTTGGTAAAAAGGAATATCTTAGCAGTGTCAGTGAAGTGAATACTTTGATAAAGGATAAAATTGCTGGTAAGCAGAGAATTAACTTGAAAGTAAAGCTTGATAAAATATATCTCAATAAGGAAATTGTATTGAAAAATATATATTATGACTATGATAAATGGGAACTAAGAGATGATAGTAAACCTACTTTGAATATGTTGTACAATATTTTGAATGCCAATTCACAATACAGGGTTAAGATTGGTTCTCATACCGATTGTAGGGGTGATAATGACTATAATCTTGAATTGTCACAGAAAAGGGCTCAATCTGTAGTTGATTTTCTTGTAGAAAGAGGAATAGATCCCAATAGGTTGCAAGCAGTAGGTTATGGAGAAGAAAATCTTAAAGTAAAATGTGTATGTGAAAACTGCAATGAATTTCAACATCAGGAAAACAGGAGAACTACCTTTGAATTAATGACTGATTAAGTTTTTAGGTAGTCTATAGTTTTATTATGGAGTATTGACTGATTTAAAAAGTATGTTTTATTTTTTTCTAAGTCCCTTTATCAGTCCTCTTTTTGAATTTGCGACAAAGTCAAGAATCTCATCTTTGTATATGGAATCTGGAATATTAGCTTTTATATCCTCAACGGCTTTACTAATATTAGTGTGTTGTACAAATAATTTTTTGTAAATATTGTGAATCATTAAAATATCGTCATCAGAATATCCTCTTCTTTTAAGACCTATGGAATTAACTCCAACATAAGAATTTTCTGCTTTAGCTACTTTTACATAAGGAGGGACATCCATTCTTAGTCCAGTACTTCCACCTATCATAGAGTGTTTTCCTATAGTTATAAATTGGTGAACACCATTCAATCCTCCAATGATAACCCAATCCTCAACTGTAACATGACCTGCTAAATTTACCGCATTAGAGAGAATACAATTGTTTCCGACTACACAATCATGAGCTACATGTACATAAGCCATCAGCAGGCAATTGGAACCAACTACAGTTTTTCCTGAAGCTTTGGTACCTCTGTTTACAGTTACAAATTCTCTAATAGTAGTGTTATCTCCAATAATTGCTATGGTGTCTTCATTATTATAAGAGATATCCTGAGGTTGAGCACCCAATACTGCTCCGGGAAATACTTTACAATTGGCACCTATTTTTGTGCCTGCAAGTATAGTTACATTAGGATAAATAAAAGTATTATCACCTATTTCAACATTGTCATCAATATATGAGAACATTCCAACTTTGACATTGGTACCCAATTTAGCATTTTTATGTATGAAATTAGTTTCCATTATTTCGTTTTACGATTTGAGCAGTTAATTCACCTTCTGAAATTAATTTATCCCCTACAAATATTGTCCCTTTCATATGTACTATCCCTCTTCGGATAGGATCCATCAATTCTAATTTCATAACTAAAGTGTCTCCGGGAATAGCCATATTCTTAAATTTAACATTGTCGATTTTAAGAAAATAAGTATCCCATCCATTTTTTTCTTCCTGCAGGCTCAATGCTAACAGACCTCCTGTTTGTGCCAATGCTTCTATCTGTAATACTCCGGGGAAAATAGGATTATTTGGGAAATGTCCCTGAAAAAGCATTTCATTGAAAGTGAGGTTTTTGATGCCTACGATATGTGAATCAGATATTTCTATAACCTTATCAACGAGCAAGAATGGATATCTATGAGGTAGAATTTCAGCAATCTCGTTGATATCGAGAATACTTGGTTGATTTGGATCATAATGAGGTCTCCCTTTTAATTTCTTTTGTTTTAAAATTATTTGTTTGAGGAATTTTCCAAACTCATAATTTGCCTTATGACCTGGTTTTTTGATAATAAACTTACCTTTCAGTGGCATTCCTATCAATGAAATATCTCCAACAAAATCCAGCAATTTATGTCTTGCAGGTTCATTTTCAAATCTCATAGGTCTGGCACTAAGGAAACCATTTTCTTCGAGTTTGATATCCTTGATGTTTAGTTTGGCAGCAAATCTTTTGATATCTTCATCACTGAGTTCCTTGTCGGCTATTACAAGGGCATTTTCAAGGCTACCTCCTTTTACAAGTCCTTGATCCAAAAGCTGTTCTATCTCGCTGAAGAATCCAAAAGTACGGCATTGTGCAAATTCATCATAGAAATTTCCAATATCACGCATTTCAGCGAATTGTTTATTTATAAGTTTAGAGTTGAAGTCTATGAGAACGCTAACCTCAAATTTATCACTTGGCATAGCTATAAACTCACTTCCTGTTTCGGGAACTTTGAACTCTAGTAATTCATCTATTACAAAATATTCTTTTTCAGAATCTTTATTTTCTATACCTGCTTTGATGAGTTCTTCATAAAATATTTTTCCGGATCCATCAAGTATAGGGATTTCTTCTCCTTCCACTTCGATATATAGATCATCAATACCAATGGAGTAAATAGCTGACATAAGATGCTCTATTGTTTTTATCTCATTGCCATCGACTCCTATAGTAGTGCTACGAGTGGTAGTAGTTACATTTTTGGAATCAGCTTTGATTTCTATAAATTCATTGCCAACTTTTTTCAGGAAGATAATTCCTGAAGTTTCATTCATTGGTTTTAAAGTTATTTTAGAATGTAATCCGGTATGCAGACCGTTTCCTTCTAAAGAAAAAAGAGTTTTTAATGGTTTTTCGATTCATCCAATTCTTGTTTTATTTTCATAATTTCCCTTTCAAGATCAAGGATTTTTTTTTGCATTTCAGGAAGGTTTTTAAATACAACTGTTGACTTCATATGATTGGTGAAATCTATTGCTGGAGTTCCCTGAAAAGCTCCATTTTCGGTTTTTATATTTTTATTTACACCACTTTGAGCCTGAAATTTACTTCCATTAGCGATTTTAAGATGTGGGGCAAATCCTGATTGTCCTCCTATCATGCAGTTTTCCCCTATCTGAGTACTTCCTGCAATTCCTGTTTGTGCTGCCATAACAGTATTTGAGCCTATTTCTACATTGTGTCCCACCTGAATTAGATTGTCCATTTTGACTCCTTTTCTGATTATAGTCTCTCCAAATGTCGCTCTGTCAATGACTGTGTTAGCTCCTATCTCAACATCATTTTCTATTATAACGATACCTACGTGAGGTACTTTTTGGTATTTACCTTTAGAATCTGTTTTGAACCCGAATCCATCACTTCCTATCACTGCATTAGCATGAATGGTGCAATCGTCACCTATTATACATTCGTGATAGATTTTTACTCCTGGATATAACTTTACATTCTTACCAATTTTTACATTTTTCCCTATAAATACCTGAGTTGCTATTTTTGTATTTTCACCTATTTCAGTGTTGTCGCTAATGTATGAAAATGCACCTATGGAAATATTATCTGATAATTTGGCATTTTTACTCACGGCAGCAAGTTCAGAAATGCCATTGTCTTCGATACCTTTGTTCTCAACTATTTTCAATAATTTAGTAAGAGATTCGAATACATTATCAACTATAATCAATGTTTTGTCACTACCGTTTTTTGATATTTCCAAAAATTCCGGAATTATGATAACGGAAGCTTCACTTTCGTGGAGGTATTTTAGATATTCTTGGATGCAATGAAACTGAGAGAACCTTTATCAGCTTTCTCAATATTTTTTATCGTCTTTATTTCCAGTGATGGATTACCTTCCAATCGTCCACCTATCAGTTTTGCTATTTCTTCAGTTGTAAACATTTCACAAAGATAATATAATGTTTAAATTCATAAAACATCAGATAATTTTATTTTCAATTAGTTTGATGTTCATTTTTAGTTACAGGTTGGGTAATAGAATTACATTTAATAGATAATTAATTTGATTTTTCGTAGTCTTTTCAGTATCTATATGGTTTAACCTGTTATAAACCTTTAATTTTTTTACCAATAAATAATGATTTTGTTGGTAAAATATCAGTTGATTTATAATGAAATCAATCTGTTATTTTTTATTATAAGATAATGCAATATTTAAAGTTATTACTTTGTTATCTTCTAATTTTAATAATTCTTGTATTTTTTCTTTTTCCATATTTACTCTTGGTCTTGCCAGATATCCCTTAGCTGAACAATACAATAAAGTGTTTTGTGCTGCCAATCCTGAGTCAATATTTGCCCAATTTAGTTTTGCCTGAATATCGCCTGCTTTAAATTTGTCCAGATCTGAAACGAATACCAATAATTGTTTTGAGTCATGTACAAATTCCTGGGTGTATGCAACTAAACTTCTGTGATCTCCTTCTGCAATTAGGTTCAATTCATCTTTTTCAGGATTGTAGATATACACTCCTGAAGTTGAAAATAAATATACCTCAATGTCCTGAGTATTAAATGATGATGGAGCAGTTTTCTTTCCTATATCCGTTCTGTTGATCCCAATAGTAGCCCATAGTATATTTCCAATATCTTCGATAGTCATAGCTGCTGTATCAAAACTCAAAGGTGATTGCCTATTCCACAATGCTTGTTCTATATCATTGTTTTTAGAATTTGATGGTTTTGACAGTTTGATAATTTTAGGCGGTTGTTTTTCTGAATCCATTTTGCTTTTTCTCAATTTATGCTTATAAAATTAGTGTTTTTTGATAACTGTGTTAATAGTATTATAAAACTCAAAAATCTTCTTTTTATTTTATTTATGAGTATTTGGATTTATTTAAAATACTATTAATTGTTTTAGTTGAAATTGATCTAAAAATTGAAAAATTTGGAAATAAGTTATTTCTTTGATAATTAATAAAATGAATTGCTATGAATCAATATACAAAATTATTTTATTTTTTTATTAGTGCTGGTTTTAAATGGTTCTTTTAAAAGGAAGTTGATCAATTGAAGTTATAATTTTTTGACCATCCAGATATCACAACCGGGATGTTCGGAATTGACAAGTGGAGCATTCAATGACTGAAATCCTTCCTTATTGTACAATTCTATAGCTTTAGCAAAATGGGGTAAACTTTCAAGATATATCATCGAGTATCCTGCTTCTTTGGCATAATTGATGCTCATTTGAAATAACCTTAACCCTATTTTCATATTCCTATATTCTTTGGCAAGGTAAAATTTTACAAGTTCTGTGCAACCTTTAGGCAATCCCGGAGTAGGATAGATCCCACAGCAACCTATGGCAATGTCATTGTCCCTAACTACAAACAGTATCGATTTTGGATGCTGAAATAATGCAAATAAATCATCGGTAGTGGGATCTGAATAAACTGTACCTGAGGTGGGAGCATCGAATTCAATGAAACTTTTTCTTATCATCGAAGCTAAATGAACATTGTCATTTTTTTCTATTTTACCGAATGATAAATTCATAAATTGTGGTAAAATTTTAAAAAATAAGGTTGAAGCAATTCCAACCTTATTTTTTATTGAATATTAATTTTTTTCGAAGTGTACATCCATTTGAGGAAAAGGAATGGAAATATTGTTTTTATCAAATGCTTTTTTTACATTTTCATTCATGTAGAACATTGTATTCCAGTAATTTTCACTTTTACAGAATGGTCGGGTTGCTAGATTTACCGATGAGTTTCCTAATTCTGCGACCACTACTCCCTGTTTTGGATCATCGAGGATATATGGACATTCACTGCCTACTTGGAGAATTACTTCTTTTGCCTTGTCTATATCATCATTATAACTGATACCATAAGTTAATTCAACTCCTACTGTTTCCTGTCCTGATATATTAGTAATGGTATTTCCAGTTACTAACCCATTGGGAACTATTATCCTTTTGTTGTCCAATGTAGCGAGAATAGTATTGAAAACTTCTATTCTTTCCACGGCACCCATTTTACCATCGCCTATTATTACCAGGTCTCCAACTTTGAATGGTTTGAAAATTAAAATCAGAACTCCACTTGCAAAATGCCCTAAACTTCCCTGAAGAGCCATACCAATAGAAAAAGCTAAAGCTCCAAATACTGCTACAAATGATGTTGTCTGGATGCCAAACATTGCTGCCACTGCCAATAATAACATGACCTTCAAGCCTACACTTATAAGTGAACCGAGAAATGGTTTTATCGTTGGATCCAATTTCCTTTTGTCAAACATTTTTTGTACCAACTTATTAATCCAGCCTATAATGATAAATCCTATTATCAATGTTATGATAGCTCCAATGGCTTTTGGTGCATATTCATTAAGAAGTTGAGGGATGGACTGTAATATTTTTTCGCCTTTTTCCATGTGTTAAAATTTTTTTATTTATAAATCGA
The DNA here is from genome assembly GCA_041392555.1 of Saprospiraceae bacterium. Taxonomy (GTDB): domain Bacteria; phylum Bacteroidota; class Bacteroidia; order Chitinophagales; family Saprospiraceae; genus JADJGA01. The sequence goes on from JAWKLW010000004.1 coordinate 64,475, forward strand.
ATTACAACTTATTAAATAAATGGTATGAATTCAAAATTATTGTAAATATGGTGTTAAAGTAATTTTAATTTAGCAAATTTCAGTACTATACTTTTTTCTTCATTATTGAGATCTTCAAATGCTATTTTTGCAATTTTATTTGCATCTGAACCACTTACAGCTATCACCTTACCCACTCCAAACCTGGAGTGAAGTATCATGGAGCCAGGATTTATTTCCGATGGTTTGGCTAATTCTGATGGTGCTATATTTATATTATTCGTATTTTTATTTACAGAAGTAATACTCTTGTTTGTATTTCCACTGATACCAAGTCCTGGTAGCACTTTTGGAATAGCAGTAGTAGGATTGAGGTTTTTTTGTTTTATTCCACTGTAAGAGTCAATTGATGATTCTGGCAATTCCTCCAAAAAACGGCTCATTTCATTTGATCTCATTTGTCCGTATTGATATCTGTTGTTGGAATAACTGAGAGTGAGATATTTTCTTGCTCTGGTGACAGCTACATAGAAAAGTCGCCTTTCTTCTTCGATATCCTCCGGATTTGATAATGAAAGATATGATGGAAATAGATTTTCTTCCATACCCACTACAAATATGGAATCGAATTCCAATCCTTTGGCGAGGTGGATTGACATAAGAGTAATAGCATCATTTTCATTTTCATCACCATTGTCAAAGTCTGTCAATAATGATATGTTTTGAATGAATGCTGAAAGATCTCTGATTTCTACAAACTGGTCATCTATAGCTTCATCATTTTCAACAAATTCCTGAACTCCATTTAGCAAAGCATTGATATTTTCTATTCTGCTCAAGGACTCTATTGTTTTTTCCAATTCCAATATATCTACTATCTTTGAAGATTTTACAATATATCTGGCTGTTTCATAAGCATTAGATTTTTCATTTTTCTCCCTCATGGATTCTATCAATCTTATGAATTCATTGATAAGACTTCTTGCCCTTGAACTCAATTCGGCATCGAAACAGGCTTCATACAAGCTTATGTTTTTTTCATTAGCATACTGAGTAAGGGATTCAAGTACTTTGTTTCCAATCCCTCTCTTAGGATAATTTATAATTCTTTTGAATGCTTCATCATCTTTAGGATTTATTGTCAACCGCATATATCCAAGTATGTCCTTGACCTCTTTTCTTTGGTAAAATGATATTCCACCATATATTCTGTATGGTATATTCAGGTTTCTGAGATATTCTTCAAAAATTCTCGATTGGGCATTAGTACGATAAAGTATGGCTATTTCATTATTTTGAAGATGATATCGAGTTTTGTGCTCTAAGATCTGATCTCCTACTTTTCTTCCCTCTTCTCTGTCTGTCAATGCATTTATGATACTTATTTTATTTCCTCCAATCTGATTAGTCCATATTTTTTTTTGTATTTGCTTTTGATTATTCAGAATTAATTGGTTAGCAGCTTCAACTATATATGATGTCGATCTGTAATTTTGCTCGAGTTTGAAGGTAGCAACATTCTCAAAGTCATTTTCAAATCTCAATATATTTTCGATAGTTGCTCCACGAAAAGAATATATACTTTGGGCATCATCACCAACCACGCATATATTGTATGGGCTATTATTGTAATTGATAAACATTTTTATTATTTCATATTGGAGTTGGTTGGTATCCTGAAACTCATCTACGAGAACATATTTGAATTGAGACTGATATTTTTCCTTTACATTGTCGGGATTGGTGTACAGGAGTCTAAACATCTGCAACAGCAGATCATCGAAATCCATGGCACCAGCACGAATACATCTGTCGTAATAGCTTTGATATATCTGATACAACATAGGCATTTTAGCCATTTTATCATAGTGTAATAGTTCACTATTGGCGGCATATAGTTTGGGTGTGATCAGATTGCTTTTGGATCTTGATATTCTGGCTCTTATGGTGCCTGCATTGTATATTTTGGGGTCGAGTTTCATCGAAGATATTATCTCTTTGATGAGATTCTTGGAGTCGTCACTATCGTAAATGGTGAAGTCATTGGGGTATCCGAGTCTGTGAGCTTCCACTCTGAGTATTTTGGCGAATACCGAGTGGAAAGTTCCCATCCATACTCTGAAAGCATTTTGTCCCACCTGAGCCTCTATTCTTTCTTTCATCTCATTGGCAGCCTTATTGGTAAATGTCAATGCCAATATATTCCAAGGCATTACTCCCTTATTGATAAGATGAGCTATCTTATAAGTCAGAACACGTGTTTTTCCGGAGCCTGGACCTGCGATTACCATAATAGGACCATCTGTTTTTTCTACAGCTTTTCGTTGGATTTCGTTAAGTTCCTGTAAGTATTCAAAGTTTTTTTCCATGTTTATTTAGTCATAAGTCGTTAGTCGAAAGGGATAAGTAATCAGGCATAAGGTTAAAATTAGTAAAAATTAAGATAAATTCTTTTTTTAATTATGCAAAAATCTATTTTTACTTTTCACTTTTAGTTTTTCACTTTTCACTTTTTAGTTTTTAGTTTTTAGTTTTTCACTTTTCACTCTTTACCTTTATTATAAACCCTCCAAATAGAAATAATCATTCTGAATGGTGAAATTATACTGAAATCATATTGTAAACTCCGAAGAAAATGAATTGTCGGAAAATATAATGTCCTAAAAAATTCGTTTGTTCAGTGCAAATCTCTCCAATGAATAATAAATACCATTGTCCTGATAAAAAGCCAAATTCGTTAAGAGTATACAGATATAAAATTGCTGAGATAATTCCTGAAGGTAAAAATTATTTTAGGTAAGAGTATTTTCAATAAATGTGAATTTAATGAAGAAATATATCGATATATCTAGATAATAATATAAATAGATATTGTCAAAATAAAATTCTATATTCTATTTTGTTGGAATAAATAGCCATAATATGACTATCGGGAATATGATAATCGATAGAATCATTAAAAAAACTGAAAATCCCTTTATTTTTTGAATTTATCATATGATAGCTTTTTATTCATATTATTGAATCCTGCAGTTAATTCAATTGCTTTAGATATTAAAATTTATTTTAATTTTAAATAAAATATTGCCATCAATCATAAATAAATAAATGTGGTAATTCCAATTTTATGATTTATCGCTGTAAACTATATAATAATTTTGTCTTGTATCATTATGCATAATCATTTCTCAATCAATAAAGTTTAAAACATTGATGATAGCAGTTTTAGTGCCAAAGTAGCTATTGTTTGAATTGTATTTATTTTTTTTTGATTTCAAATGCAGGTGTTAGGTTTTTCACTAAAATTTCTACCAATAAGGAAAAGTAAACAGAATAATGTACTATATTTGCGAAATAATGGTACTAATATGTTATTATTTTAAATTGATGCAAATTTAAATGTTAAATTATTTGGAGTTTTAATAAATATAATATAACTTTGTTAAAAATCATTAATAGAAAGATGTTGATTGGAGCAAAAATATTATCAGCGTCAGCAGTCAGCAGTCAGAAAAAACATTTCCTTTAAACAAAATATAGTAGGTGCGTCGATATATTGTTGATCCACCCTTTTGCTAATAATTAATTTTAAAAATTGTGCAAAATTGAATTTTTATATATTAAATTATTTATTATGAAAAATAAAAAATTATTATTTGTAGTATTTCCATTAATAACATTTATGTATTTTTGAATATTATGGGTTTCATGCTCAAAGAAAGTCCATATTCAATAGAGAAATAAGATGTTTCAACATTGAAAAGCAGGAAATTCAGAAAAAGTAAATGGTTTGAAGTTTCCTGCTGGTACTCAATTTTCAAAACTGCCATGGTATAAGTTTATTCCAGAGGGATATTCTTTCAGGGACTACCACGGAAAATTCATACATCTCAACTAAAAGTGGTGGGAAAATAAATTGGTGATTGTAGTCCGGTGATGGTAATTGCATACCATTTGGACACAGAAGAAACTAGGGTGTTCACTCGAAAAGCATAAAATATGTACAAGTGGTGATATGCAAGTAATATGGCAGGGAATTGAATATGAATTAGTTGATTATTTTGTTAAAATTGAAAATACTGATGAAAAAATCATCATTCTTACTTGGTGATGGTGTTACTCCACTCATACATTTCATATGAACCAATTAGATTTGGTTACCGATGATATAATTACTGAATATAGTTCGTTATTGATGATGTTTTAGCATTTGTAAATAAAAAAATTATAATGAAAAATACGGATTATGCAAGTATTAGCTGCTGTTTTGATGTGATAAAAAAATGCTTATGGAAATGCCTTTTTTATCATTAGAACAGGGAATGATGTATACCACAAATGTAGATGGAGCAAATAAAGGCAAATGTACCGGATGGGTGGTAGCTGTGAAGCTGCTACAAAGAAATTGGGACAAATCTGATACTGTGATGGATGTGATTCTGCTGTACATTGAGTTGGTAATATGTGGCCTTACATCATAAAGTTTATGACTTTGTTCCAATACATATAAAAAATTATTGGACTGAAGTAACATCCGAATTCAATAATAAAATTATAAAATTTTTTTCAAAAAGTATAAATAAAAAAGCCTTCAAAATTTGAAGGCTTTTGTGATCTGGCTGGGACTTGAACCCAGAAAACACGGCTTAAAAGGGCCGTTGCTCTACCAGCCGAGCTACCAAATCGATTATTTTATTTTTGGTAATAAAAGATATAAAAATATATTTTTAAAAAGCATAATAATTTATTAAAAAAGTACAAATAAATTTTTAATTATTTTTAATTAAGTTGATATTCATATATAGTTAGAAATTAAAAAAAATAATGAATATTGTATTGAAATGCTAATTATTGAAAAAAAACTTAAAAACAATCTTACTTCTATCCTTTGAAATATCTATAAATTTGTTTACTTAATGATAAGAAAATAAGTAAAATATGAAATTATTTTCATTATCTGATAAATATTTCTAAAGAGAACCATTATTTTTTGGATTTTGTTGAGTTAATGTATAAATTAAATTATTTAACTAAATTATTTTTTCAATGCTTTGGACAATTATTATAGGAGGATTTGCTTAGATGGTTACAGGTCAGATTTTTAAGGGTAAAAGTTATGGTATTTTAATTAATATAATCATAGGTATCGTAGAGGGATGATAGAGGATTTACTTAGTTTCCTTGGCTTTACAGCTTATTCTACCATTGCCAGAATTATATGGCTGGTTGGTGCAGGAATATTATTTTGGTTAATAGGAGTTATCAGAAACAATTAAAAAAGCAAAGCACCTTTCATCTTTATGAAGGTGCTTTGTAAAATGTGATATGAAAAAACTCTGTGAGAGTTATATCTTATTAGAATCCAAGTAATTGAATTCCGAAATTTACTGATGCTATATCATTAGAATTTATTAATTTGTTGCTTTCAAAGATCGGAAGTAAGTCCATATTTGCTATGAATGTAATTCTGTTTATCCCAAGTCTTACAGTGCCTAATAATTGAAAGTCATTCATATTAAAGTCATCATTTATTTTTCTTTCCCACTCTTTAATCCCTCCTGTTTCATATTCCTGAATCATTTTAGAGTTTATCTTGAAGCCTCCAATTAGTCCTGTTCCCAGATACAATCCTTTTTTAGGTTTAGCAGAAGTATTGAATTCAGCAAGAAGTGGAATTTGTATATAAGTCGCTCTAAGAATGTCTTTTGAATAATCCAAATTGGAATTATGGGAATTATCTGATTGTTAAATTCATATACCAAGTCTAAGTTGTTTTTGAATGAATACTTTCTCCATTCGAGACCTAAACCTGTGGTCAGTAAGAAATATTTTTTACAACACTTAAGTTGAATTGTACAGTTAAGATTCCATGTTTTAGATTTCCATGTGTTATTTTCCTAAATTTCTGCACCTTGTAATTTATTGTAAGAATCATAATCAACAAGTTGATTCACTGAAAGATTCAATCCTGCCCATCTGCTGTATTTTCTCGCTTTATAAATGGATTTCCCATTTTTTTTCTTGTGTATTTTTATCTCTTTATCCTGTATTTTATCTGAATCACCTGTTTCCACTTCTTCATATTCGTAATCATCAGATTCTTGAAAATCCCCGGAGTCGGATTCTCCAATTTCACTTTCAGTCCCTTCATCATCGATGATGATATCATAGTCCTTGTCCGGGGTTTTATTACTATCTTCTATTTTTATCTCTTTGTTATCTCCATTTTGAATAAGGACGATAGTTCTATTTCCAATTTTCAATTTGGTCGTGTCTGTTGATTGAGCTTCTTCTGTTTGTTGGTTGAATGCAACCGTATGTATGAGCAGAAAACTCAATAATATTAAAGTAATTTTTTTCATAATAATTGTATTTTGATGATTAATTAATTTTATATCTTTTACGGACATATTAAATTATAGTTACAATTATTATAAAAATTTTACCATTTTCTTTGGAATTCAAATTTACCTATTGAAAGGGTTATTTCCCTCTGATCATTATTTCTTTTATTGATATAAGTGGCATCAACTAAATTAGTTTTTTCTGCAACAGCCATCAATGTTGTGATAGGATCAAAGGAATTGTATTTTTTATCATCTATATTGAGATTCCCTTTTACTTCTTTTATCAAGAATTCTTTTGGAGTAAGTAACACTATATTGTCTACTGATTTTTTATCCAATTTTTCTGACTTAATATTATTTGAATTTATTCCCATTTCACTTATTAACTTCGAGTCATTTGAAAATTCTTCAGTTACAAAATTATTTTTTATACTCAATGTTTTTAATCTCTCAATAGCAGGTATATTTTGTTCTGCAAGGACGATATCTGTATCTGGATTATTATTTGTTACTGTTGAGTTTTCAATTTCTTCTAATTCAAAATTTGTTTCTTTTTTATTAGACTCTGTTTTTCTTTCATTGTTTAATGAGGCTTCTAAATTATTTTTATTGATAGAAGTTACAATCTGATTTTGAATATCATTTTTGATTGATTTTTCATTTACAATTTCTTTTTCTGAATTGGATACTAAATCCGTATTTTGAATATTTTGACTTAATTCAGGTTTGGACTGAAAATTATTGAAAATTTGAGCAAAAATTATCAGAATCAAAATTGCTGCAATACTATATGGAGATTTCAATAATGTAAGAATTTGATTTTTACCTTTCTTAAGTTTATTTTTATATTTGAATCTTATCTCAGGATCTGATTTTAATTTTGTTAATTTAAGAATTTTATATGCGTTACTATTTTTTTTGTCAGAGAGTAGTTCCAATAACCTGATATTATTGTCAACTGAAATATTGTTTTCAATTTTATCTATTGCTAATGTTTCAAATTCAGACATTTCCTTATCACTATGGTCTGAATGTTTTAAAACTGATTTTTTAGAATAGCTTATTTCTTCTTTTTCAAGAGATATCAATTCAAAAGAAGCGAATTCTTCTTTGAGTTGGGGATTATTTTGTAAAAACAACATTAGTTTTTTTTCATCTTCGGCATTCAAATTGCCTTCAGCATAATCCAAAAACCATATTTCATAATTATGAATATTGATCATAAATCTATTTTTGCTTTTATTAAAATATCTTTCATTTTTTTTCTTGCCCTATAAATATATACTTTTACCTGCGATGCACTCAATCCTGTGATTTCCCCTATTTCATCATAACTGTAATCTTCATAATCTCTGAGCATTAACACTGTCTTTTGTGATTCCGGAAGTAAATTCAATGCTCTGTCAAGATGTTCCTTTAAATCGGAATATTCATGATTGTAAAACAGAGAGTTTTCTTCTACCGGATTTGATGAGACAAATTTGCTCTTTCTGTGTAAATCTATAAGTAGGTTATTCGCTATTTTGAAAAGGTATGATTTAGCTCTGTTTAAATCTACCTTTTCCACATGTTGCCACATTCTCATGAATGTATCTTGTACAATATCGTTTGCTGTCTCTTCATCTCTCACGCTTTTCAGCACAAATCTGTATATATTGTCGGAATATAAATCTACGCATTCATTGTAATCTTTTGTATTCATATCCCTTTTTTATTATCCTTTACAATTTTTTATAATAATTGTTATAAATATAATATTCCTTAAACTTTACTACGAACTTATTTCAAAAATGTTACATTCTATAATTAGATTTAATATTTTTGTGTTTAATAAGTTATAAAAAATTATCAAAGTTATGTTTTATACTGTAAATGGCGAAAAAAATAAGTCCTCTGTGGAATTCAGAAAGGTTTTGAATGGGGATAATGATTTGTTATTTCCTACCGATGCAATTTTCTTGACTGATAAAAAAGTTTACAAACTTTATAAGTATTTTTTCAATGGTAAAAAAACTATTGTAATTGCCAATGGTGAGAAAAATAAGGAAATATCCACTGTATTGGACATTATAGATAAATTGGTGGAATATCGAGCTGATAGAAATTGTTTTTTGGTGGGTGTTGGTGGAGGAGTTGTTACCGATATAGCTGGTTTTGTCGCTTCAGTTTACATGAGAGGGATTCAATTTGGATTTATCCCAACCACATTGTTGGCTATGATAGATGCTTCTATAGGAGGGAAGAATGGAGTAAATCATAAAAAATATAAAAATATGATAGGAACTTTCAATCAACCGGATTTTATCTATATAGATCACAGTTTTTTAAAATCACTTTCCATCGAGGAATATACCAATGGTATGGCTGAAGCTATAAAGCACATGTTGATTACTGATGAAATTGCTTTCAATAATTTTAACGATAATATTGAAGAGTATAAAAATCCTGGTTCTGTACTTATTCCTGAATTTCTTCAAAATCAGGCAAAAGTAAAAATTGATATTGTAAATCAGGATGAAAAGGAAAAGGGAATCAGAAGCATATTGAATTTTGGGCATACATTCGGTCACGCTATTGAAAAGATATATAAACTAAAACATGGCTTTGCCATCAGTTTAGGAATGGTCATTGCCTCTGAAATATCTCAAAAACTTGGAATGATTGCCCCAAAGCAGGTTATAGAAATAAAAGAATGTCTTGAAAAATGCAGGATTGCCTGTTGAAATGGATATTGACAAATCAAAAATATTAAAACTTATATCAGGAGATAAAAAGAAGGTGGGACAAAGTATCAATTTCATCGCACTTGAAGAAATAGGGGAAGCTAAAATAATGAAATTGAAGTTGGCAGATCTTCAGGATATTTTTCTGTCCGTAGATTGATTTTATTTTTCCTGTGGATTAACTTGTAGTTGAAAAACCACATTTGATATAAAAATCGCTAAAATAAAACCTAAATAACTCTAAATGTTGTAAATTAGCAAATTCATTTTGTTGAATTTAATTCCATTTAAAATGCAAAATACAGAGGCTTATATACCAAAAAACAAAATCAGGATACTAACAGCAGCATCATTATTTGATGGGCACGATGCAGCCATAAATATAATGAGGAGACTAATTCAGAAAACAGGTGTTGAGGTAGTACACCTTGGTCATAATCGTTCTGCTAATGATATTGTCAAGGCAGCGATCGAGGAAGATGTGCAGGGAATTGCCATCACTTCATATCAAGGTGGGCATATTGAGTTTTTCAAATATATCTACGATTTACTTGAGGACAAAAAACATATCAAAATATTTGGAGGAGGAGGAGGTACCATTCTGCCTGATGAAATCACTGAACTTGAAAATTATGGTATTGCCAGAATTTATAGTCCCGATGATGGTAGGAAAATGGGACTTCAGGGAATGATCAATGACCTTGTTGAAAAATGCGATTATCCCATTGGAGATCATTTGAAATTTTCCTTGGAAGATTTAGAGTCCGGAGACAGGTCGGTAATAAGTGAATTTATTTCGGCTATAGAGAATTTTCCTGAAAATTATTCCAATCTTATCAATGAATTAAATACAAAGGCTTCTGGAAATAAAACCCCAATACTCGGTATCACTGGAACCGGAGGGGCAGGGAAGAGTTCTTTGGTAGATGAAATTCTAAGAAGATTTACCATAGATTTCCCTTCAAAAAAAATTGGTATTATCTCTGTTGATCCAAGTAGAAAGAAGAGTGGAGGTGCATTACTAGGTGATAGGATAAGGATGAATTTCCTGACATCAGAAAATGTATTTATGCGTTCGATGGCTACAAGAAGTTCTTCAATGTCATTGTCAAAATATATAAAAGAAGCTTCGAATATATTGAAAATTGCCGGGTTCGATCTTGTTATTCTTGAATCTTCAGGTATAGGGCAGGCAGATTCTGAAATAGTCGATTATGCTGACCTGTCTATGTACGTGATGACCCCTGAATATGGAGCACCTACGCAGTTAGAAAAGATTGATATGCTGGATTTTGCCGATGTGATAGCAATAAATAAATTTGATAAGCGAGGAGCTGAAGATGCCCTTAAATATGTGAGAAAACAATATAGAAGAAATCACAATATATGGGAAAATGAAGATGATACATTACCTGTATTTGGAACCATAGCTTCTCAATTCAATGATTTTGGTACTACGGAATTATATTCCAATCTGATTAAAATTATCAATGAAAAAACCATAAATGTTTTTGATTCACATGTTATGAATTTGATAGTTGGTGAAAAAATAATGTAATAATTCCACCACACAGAACCCGATATCTATCTGAGATTTTGATAATATCCGAAATTATAATAAATTTACAATTGATGAGTCCAATATTGCTACTGAATTGTATTCATTGTCAAAATCAATGGAAATAATAGACGATTCAGTTGCAAGGGATATTTTAAAACATAAATATGATGATCTTCTAAAGAAATTAACACCTGAATATTATGACAGGATTTTAAATTGGAATGAAAATAAATCACGATTCGAATCTGATGAATTTTCCTACAATGTAAGAGGTAAGTCTATCCGGGTTATAACTAAAAATTCTACACTTTCTCATACTCCTGTGTCTAAGATAGCTACTCCGAAATACCGAGATTGGGGTGATATTTTGAAGTGGATTATGCAAGAAAATTTCCCAGGTGAATTTCCATATACTGCAGGAGTTTATCCATTTAAGAGGACTGGGGAAGATCCCACTCGATGTTTGCCGGAGAGGAACTCCAGAGAGGACAAACAGAAGGTTTCACTATATCACGTGGGATGCCTGCAAAAAGATTGAGTACTGCATTTGATTCAGTTACATTGTATGGGGAAGATCCAGATATGAGACCCGATATATACGGGAAAATTGGAAATTCCGGTGTAAATGTTTGTTGCCTCGATGATGCTAAGAAATTGTATTCAGGATTCGATCTCTGTGACCCTAAGACATCTGTTTCGATGACGATAAATGGACCTGCTCCTACTATCACAGCATTTTTTATGAATGCTGCTATCGATCAGCAATGTGAGAAATACATTGTCGAACATAATATGGAATATATTGTAGAGCAAAAACTTCAGGAAAAATACCCTGAAGGAAACAGACCTAAATACAATGCAGAACTTCCTGAAAGCCATGATGGTTTGGGGTTATTGTTATTAGGGATTACAGGAGAAGAAGTGCTGGATAATGAAGTCTATTCTCAATTGAAAAAGAAGCTTTGAATAGTGTCAGAGGAACTGTTCAAGCTGATATTCTCAAAGAAGATCAAGCGCAGAATACATGTATTTTTAGTGTTGATTTTTCACTGAAGATGATGGGAGATGTTCAAGAGTTTTTCATTCAAAACAGAGTTTTAAATTTTTACTCAGTTTCCATATCCGGATATCATATAGCTGAAGCAGGAGCAAATCCTATTACTCAATTGGCACTGACATTGTCCAATGGATTTACTTACGTGGAGTATTATCTTGCCAGAGGGATGAATATCAATGATTTTGCACCTAATTTGTCATTTTTCTTTTCTAATGGGATGGATGCAGAATATGCAGTGATAGGAAGGGTGGCGAGAAGAATATGGGCTAAAGCTATGAAGCTAAAATATGGAGCCAATGAACGATCTCAAATGTTGAAATATCATATCCAAACTTCAGGAAGAAGTCTGCATGCTCAGGAAATTGAATTCAATGATATCAGAACTACATTGCAGGCTCTATATGCTATATATGATAATTGTAATTCTCTGCATACCAATGCCTATGATGAAGCCATTACTACTCCTACAGAAGACAGTGTGCGTAGGGCATTGGCTATACAATTGATAATAAATAAGGAACTCGGATTGGCTAAAAATGAAAATCCTAATCAGGGTTCATTTATAATTGAGGAACTTACAGATCTGGTAGAAGAAGCCGTATTGGCAGAATTTGATAGATTGTCCGATAGAGGAGGAGTGTTAGGCGCCATGGAAACAGGATATCAGAGGAGTAAAATACAGGAGGAAAGCCTATATTATGAAACGCAAAAAAATACAGGAGAGCTGCCAATTATAGGTGTAAATACTTTTTTGTCTGCTACAGGTTCTCCGATTGTAATTCCTGATGAAGTTATCAGATCTACTGATTCTGAGAAGAAATTTCAGATAAGGACATTGAAGAATCTTAGAATTACAAATTCTGATAAAAATAAAATATTGCTGGCAAATTTGCAGGAAGCTGCTATAAATGGTGAGAATATTTTCAACAAACTAATGGAAGTAGCTAAGTATTGTTCATTGGGTGAGATTACTCAAACATTATTTGATATTGGTGGTCAATATAGAAGAAGTATGTAATCTGAATTGTAAAGATTATTTATTGGTAAATAAAAAAAATTGTATTGCGTTTATAAAAATAAATTTATGTGTTTTTTTTAAAAAATATCTGAATTTAATTACAGTTATTATAAAATTTGGTTAAAATTGCTGAATTGAATTCAAAAATGAAAAATTAAATATTGTAAATGATTAACAATTAAAAATATAAATGAGAAATACTTATTTTGACTTGATTGAACAAAGTTATTATTTTCCGCAGGAAGGCTTTGATCTCAGAGATGGATATTTGACATTTCACGGTGTAAGCCTCAAGTATCTGATAGAAAAACACGGCACCCCTTTTAGGTTTATATACCTTCCAAAAATCAGCGACCAAATTAAAAAAGCTAAAAATCTATTTAACAGAGCTATAAAAAATAATGGCTACAATGGTAATTACAATTATTGTTATTGTACTAAGTGTAATCACTTCCATCATGTGATAGGTGAAGCTCTAAAACAAAAAGTAGATTTGGAAACTTCATCTTCTTTTGATATTGATTTGATATTGAATTTATATCAGGAAAAAAAGATCGATAAAAACAGGAAAATCATTCATAATGGTTATAAAACTGATGAATATCTGCGTAAGATTATGTTGCTTCAGGATGCAGGATTCAAAAACTCCATAATCATTCTTGATAGTGTAAAAGAACTTGACAGAATTAAAAACCTTAATCTAAGAAAAATAAAATAGGATTAAGGATGGCCTAATATGAAGAAGCTCAATCTGCATATTATACTTCCAGGCTAGGAATAGAAGTAATGAATTGTTATCATTCTTCAGAGAAAATGTTAGAGGCAATGATGTTGTAGAATTTAAAATGTTGCATTTCTTCGTCGATAGTGGTATTAAAGATACATTATATTATTGGGGTGAGTTTCAAAGGCACTCAATCTCTATATCGACTTGAAAAGAATTGTGAAACTTTGGATTCTTTCAATCTTGGTGGAGGTTTCCCTATAAGGAATCATCTTGGATTTGAATGAATATATGATCAATGAGATTATCGTTAATATCAAAGAGGCTTGTAAGAAGGAAAATATCGTAGAACCGGATATTTATACTGAATTTGGAAGATATACTGTTGGAGAATCAGGAGCTATAATTTTTGAAGTATTAGAACAAAAACAACAAAATGATACAGAAACATGGTATATAGTCAATAACGATCTTATGAATACTATTCCTGATGCTTGGTCAATACATGAAAAATTCATTTTGTTGCCAATCAACAAATGGAATAATGAATATCAACGTGTCAATATAGGCGGTATCAGTTGTGATCATTCGATTATTATATTCTGAATCTCAATCAGGAAGTTCTTTTTGCCTAAGTATTCTTCTGAAGATAAGGAGCTCTGTATCTAGCAAGGATTTTTCAATACTGGTGTATCAGGATTCAATAAGTGGATATGGAGGTATAAAATGCTGCCTTATCCCTTCTCCGAAACATGTGATTATAGATCGCGATGATAAGGGTAATTTTATAGATTATGTTTATAGAGAGGAGCAGTCAGTGAATGAAATGTTTAAGATATTGGGTTATAATACAGAACATTAATGTTATATTTTTTAATAAAATTGAATTACGATTTTTTTATACTAAACAATTGATTATTTCACTTTAGATAATATATGTAATTGTATTTTCTGTATAGTTGTTAGAAAAAATATTAAATTTAGAATTATGAAAAACTTTGCAGGAATAGAAGATATATATGCTCAGTTTGATACAGCATCTGTTTTACTTCAGTCTATACCTTATGATGGTACAAGCACTTGGGGTAAAGGTGCTGATAAAGGTTTTTGAAGCATTTTTGGAAGCGACGCAGCTGAGAATATGGAGTTGTATGATATAGAAACTAATACTGAGGTTTATAAAAAGGGAGTTTGTATAGTTGATCCTGTGGAAGAAGATAGTTCTGCCGAAGCTATGTTCAACGAAGTATATGCAAGCACCGTCAATCTGTTGGATTCAGGTAAATTTCTTACTTTTTTTGGAGGAGAACATTCTGTAAGTATTGGTATTATCAAGGCTTTCGGTGAGAGGTATAAGAACTTAACCGTGCTTCAGTTGGATGCTCATGCAGATTTGAGGGAGAGTTATCTGGGAACACCATACAATCACGCTTGTGCTATGCATGAGGCAAATAAAAATACAAATCTGATTCAGGTTGGAATCAGAAGTATGGATATATGTGAAACCAAATATCTGAATAAATCAAAATGCTTTTTTGCACATAATATTTATAATAATGATGATTGGATGGAAAAATCCATCGATATGATGACTGATGATGTATATATCACTATCGATCTTGATGTATTGGATCCGTCTATCATGCCGGCTACCGGAACACCTGAACCTGGAGGAATGTATTATTACACAATGATGAAATACTTGAAATTGGTTTTTATAAATAAAAATGTTGTAGGATTTGATATTGTGGAATTAGCTCCAATTCCCGAATTTAAAGCACCTCAATTTCTGGTTTCTAAGCTATATTATAAATTATTGAGCTATAAGTTTAAGTATCAATAGTATTCTTTTAAGTAGAAATTGATTGCCTTTGAAGAATCCATGGCTTAATCCATGGCGAAATAAATTCTATTGATATACTTGATAGATTTCATGTTTTCAGAGCAATATTGCTTTTGTTTTTCGAATAAATGTGATTTATAATAAGAATGAAAATGATTATTAATTGGTCCATAATTGAAAAAAATATCAAAAATATAAATCTCCCAAAAAGATAGCTACGAAGTAGCGATATCAAAGAGCATGGGTGAAGCCCATGGTAAATGTCAGAGAGGATACAAGCCCTGAAGGGGCGAGATATGTTATTTACTTGATTGCATGATTTTAATCAATATTGCTCTTGTTTTATGTATAAATGTGATTCGTAAAGAGAATGAAAATTATGGATTGTTTAATCCAAAATTGAAAAAAATATCAACAAAATAATTCCGCAAAAAGGTAGCTACGAAGTAGCGATATCAAAGAGCATGGGCGAAGCCCATGGTAAATGTCAGAGGGGATAAAAGCCCTGAAGGGGCGAGATATGTTATAATGAATTTGGTTAATCCCATAAATATAATTCGTTATATTCAATTGATAATTCTTCTAAAATTTTTTTGTATTCATCTTGGAATGTAATATTTGTATGATGATTTTTTTGGTTTTTTATATATCTTTTAACAGTATCTACTCGGTCTTTACTTACTGAAAAAACACCATATCCTCTTTGCCAATAGAAGCCGTTCATTTTAATATCTAGTGTTTTTATCCATTTAGATGAATTTGATTTTAAATCTTCAAGTAGCTGGCTAACTGTTATTTTTTTGGATAATATGCATAATATATGTATATGGTCAAGATATCCGCCAACTTGTACAGGATTACATTCGTTATTTTTGCATATTCCACCTAAATATTTAAATAATTGTTCTTCATATTCAGGTAAAATTAATTTTTCCCTATTTTTTGTACTAAATACTATATGTATATAATTTTGAACTAGTGATTGGCCCATATTATTATTTATTGTTATTAATTATTACGCTCTTTCAGAGCTTTTATTGTTATTCATTGATTATGAAGGGCTGATGCCCTTCCTTGTTGATAACGCTCTTTCAGAGCTTTGTTAACCTAGTTTTATGTATAAATGTGATTCGTAAAGAGAATGAAAATTATAGATTGTTTCATCCAAAATTGAAAAAAATATCAACAAAATAAATCTCCCAAAAAGGTAGCTACGAAGTAGCGATATCAAGGAGAATGGGCGAAGCCCATGGTAAATGTCAGCTAGGATAAAAGCCCTGAAGGGGCGAGATAAATTACTTGATTACCTATGAAGTATTAATCAATATTGCTCTTGTTTTATGTATAAATGTGATTCGGCAAAGAGAATGAAAATTATGGATTGTTTTATCCAAAATTGAAAAAAATATCAACAAAATAAATCTCCCAAAAAGATAGCTACGAAGTAGCGATATCAAAGAGCATGGGCGAAGCCCATGGTAAATGTCGAATAGGATGATAAAGAGAAGGGGCGAGATAAATACTTTTAGCGATTATGAGTATTAATCAATATTTAACTCTTGTTTTATGTATAAATGTGATTCGTAAAGAGAATGAAAATTATAGATTGTTTCATCCCAAAATTAAAAAAATATCAACAAAATAAATCTCCCAAAAAAGGTTGCTACGAAGTAGCGATATCAAATAAGTGGGCGAAGCCCTATGGTAAATGTCAGCGAGGATAAAAGCTGAAGGGGCGAGATAAATTACTTGATGGGTTCTATGTTTTCAGGGCAATATTGCTCTTGTTTTATGAATAAATGGGTGTAATGGACAAAAATGATGCTAATTTTAGATATATGTTCATAATGGACAAAAAATGATGCTGTTTTTTTTCTTGATAGTTGTTAAAATAAATTTTACAAATAATTTTATGTATCTGTATAAGCAGACAAGCTCTGCTGGAGAGCAACTTGTCAGGGATAGTACATATGACCGACGAAAAAAGTCAATATATCAGAGCCTCTTGTGTGGCTTTTTTAATATTAGGATAGAACCCATTGTTCAGAGATGCAAGAGATATAGACTTTTTTCCAGGGTCTTTATGCCTTTAAAAAAACTCATCTATAAATTGTTTTTCCACTATCATAGCATTTGTACCTCTGTTTCCCTTTAATTTTTGCCATTTTTCTTGACAATTGTACTATTACAGTAAAAGCATTTTTTTTATTCATAACCTTTCATTTCTGTAAATATCTGTATTTATCGGCTTCTTAAAGGTTTTTAGCATCATTTTTGTCTATTGGGCCAATAAATGTGATTCATAATAATAATGAAAATGATTATTAGTGATTATAGTGAGAAAAATATCAACAAAATAATTCCGCAAAAAGGTAGCTACGAAGTAGCGATATCAAAGAGAATGGGCGAAGCCCATGGTAAATTTCAGATAGGATAAAAGCCCTGAAGGGGCGAGATAAATTACTTGATAGATTTCATGTTTTCAGAGCAATATTGCTCTTGTTTTTTGAATATTGGTGTAAAAAAAGGTTAAAAAAAGATCGACTTGAGGTTCTATATTCAAGCCGATCAGGTTGGTTAAGACTGAGAACTGTCTTAGGTCTATTATCAATTCATCCTCAGGTCTTCGACAGAAACACCAGGGTGATCCGTCTTATTGAAAATAAAAACGTTATTATCAATAATTTGGTTCATTGTTAATGAATTTATTTTTAAATATGTTTTTGAGCCATCCTTGTAAAATAATTTTATTTCAGTAGGTGTCATCGATTTATTATCAATTAGTATTTGAATCTTAGAATAATCAGATCTTTTTTCTGCAGGTTTTAGCAATATGCTGTTTATATTTACATTTTTAGTATTTTGTTCCATCACAAGATATGTATTTCTTTTCATTATATTGCTTCAATAGTCCTGATGGGAGTAGTATGTTTTTTCTGTTGTTTTCATCTAAATCATTAATCTGTGCGGTGTTCTCAACTTTGCGATATAATATCAATGAATTTCCATCGCAGAAATAACTTTGATTCCCCGGCAAAAATATAATATTTATTTCCTTTCTGTTTTGCTGATCCATTTATTATTTCTGGGTTGATATCAGGCTGGTACATTGTCATTTTGAAATCTATAGATATAGAATTTGCACCTTCGAGTTTTTTCTTTGCATTATTAAAAATCTCAACAGCCTCTTTATCTGAATCTTTGGTTGTAAGATATTGTTTCTGTGCCGTTAGTGCATTTGCAATAACCATTAAAATAAATGCAGGTATTAATATTTTTATCTTGTTTAACATAAATTTTTACAATTGATTTATTTTATGAAAAATACTATTCAAAATAATTAAAATCCTCATAAATTCTCTTAAGGTCATTATCGGATTTTGCTTTCAGATATCTTCTTGCTTGAAGCATGGAATTGAATCTTTTTTCATTGAATTTTTTATCGGTTTTTTTCAATGATTCTATTTTTACTTCGCCTGAAGCATGAATGATTTCACCATTTCCAGATAAAATTTTATGGGTAATATGTTCGGATTTATCCTTTCTGGTATATCTCCGAAAAAAATTAAATCGCCAGGATTGAGTTGGGATAAATTGTCATCAAAGTTTTTCTCCTGCCAAAACTTGTTGAAGCATCTCTCGGTATTATGGATCCATTTCATGAAAAATATGGTCTTAATTGATGAGATCCCACTGCAATCTATGGCTTTTTCTGATGTTCCCTCCCCACATAGATAGGGACTTCCCATAAGAGACATAAGCTGTGCTAATGATGTTTTTCTTCACTTGCAGATTTATTCATTGTAAGAAATTCCTGGAAAGAAATGAAATCACGATTTTTCACATATCCTTCTCTGCCATGGGCAATATAATTTTCCAGTGTTTGTTGTCATAGGAGTGTTTTATTATTGCAACTATGCTGCCAAGTACGAGGTCTGAAACTATCTGAGAATCATCATTTTCAGATATTCTAATAAAACCACCTCTATTGATTGAAATTAGTTTTTTCTTACTCATCCAGTTGTGATATTCTATAGAAGTCATGGTACTGATTCCTGCATTATCGACCCATCCAATATATCTATCGGGTCTGAATAAAAGCCAATCATCTTGTTTTTTCAATATCCTCACCGGAGTTCCCATTATAGCCTGAGTGGCTAATTCTGCTGAATGCTGAGGTTTTGTGCGGATATTACATACAGATAATCTTACAACACCATTGCCTATCTGAAATTTCTTCCTTATCAGGCAATACTATGATTTCATCATCTACATTTATATTTTTATTTTTCAGATTATTCACCAAGGCATTTTTTGCATCGGAACTTGTGGTTTCTCCTGAAGGCTACCAGCTGTTGTATTTTTCAGTAGCTTCGATATCAAAAATCTCTGTTCTGTGATCGGGAGCATAATTACTTTTGATGTAATTTACAGTGTTTTCTATATCTTTGATTGCAATTTTAGAAGTCTTTGCAAGATGATAAAAATACTGATGCAAATAGTATTGACAGAAAATATATTTTAATATTGATATTATTCACTTGAGTTATTTTTTTCTTCTTGTTCTTTCATCAATTCAAGCATGATTTCACCAAGTTTGTCTGCCGGAATATTTTTTATTAATATTTCTTTGTTTTTATCGAGGACAAATATAGTTGGTGTGGTTTGGACATTGTAAACAGAGTGGAAATTAGATTGATTTTTTTCATCTCCTAAGTTTAAAAATAGATTTTCCATATTCAGCTCTTTGACTTTGTCCCAACATTCTGATATTTTATCTCCCATTTTGGTACATACTGATATTACTTTCACTCCTTTATCTCTGAAGTCCTCCTGAAATTTGATGATATCAGGCATTGCTGCTTTGCAGTGTCCACAATCGGGTTTCCAGAATTCGAGAACTATATAATCTGAATTTATGCTATACAAATCTACAGGAGTGCCATCGTCCTTATAAAGTACAAGGTTTGGAGCTTTATTTCCTATCAGTACATTTTTCATTTTCAGAGCACTATCGATTATTTGTATCAGTTTATCTTCATCGACCCATGGTGTCATCCCACTTGCATAATATTTTTCCACAATGTGTACATATACTGCATCCATGCCTACATACATAGATCGGGCATATTTGTTGAGGAAACTTGATACAAAATACTGCCATATATCACTTTGAGGTTTCATCAGTCCCAATATGTAATCTATACTTTGATTGATACTGTCGGGGATAGGTGGTGTTAAGTTTTTGATATAGTTATCTACTTTATTGTATATGAAAGGAGTGAAAAGTGTGGCATCGTTATTGAAATCGATATTGTCGAAATAGTGTTTCTTATAATACAGATATTTTTGCTTATTGATTTCATCCTGAGTTCCTGTAAATTCAGGTACTTTTATATCTCTATTGGCTTTGATAAGCAATGAAGTCAGCGATTTCGGGTTTTCATCAATAAGTTTAATCTGATAAGCATTCACTTCATTATCGAGGTCTTCGAGTTTGGTATCTATATCACCGATATCGAGGTTATTTTTTGTCAATGAATCTTTTTTCTGATTAAGGCTCATTGCGAGATTATTTTTTTCTGAGATATAATCCAAGTATTCAAAAAATAGTTTATTGTCATCCGAACCCTTAGGTTTTACTTTAGATATATCATTGTAATCAAGGTTGAGAGTGAATTTTGATTCATTATTATTGACTAAAAACTGGATATAATCTTTCTTTGGGTAAAAAAGTGCTATATAAACACCCTCATCCATTAGTGAATCTGCTTTGTATTCAAATTCTCCTTTCTTTTTTGCATAAATAGTGTCCTTAATCAGTTGCTTGTCTCCATAGAAATAAGCTAACAATAATGTATCATTGTCGTAATTAGCGATTTTGAATTTTATATCATTATATTTTTGTGCAAATATAGAAGAGGAGGATACTATGAGAAATAAAAATAAAATTAGTGTTCTTTTCATTTCGATGTGTTGAGATAATTAATAGGTTAAACAATAATAGAACAAATATAAATATTAAGAATTGCAAATCTATCATTTATTAATAAGAAATTAACAAAAAAAGCCGATGATCGATTATCATCGGCTTTAATATATGATTAGTTATATTTTTTTATTTTGAAGGTACTAATTCGAATTCTACCCTTCTGTTCAGAGCTCTTCCCTGAGCATTGTCATTGGAAGATATCGGACGGGATTCTCCATATCCCACATAGCTCATTCTGAATGTAGATATTCCCTGGCTTCTGATATAATCATAGCATGATTTTGCTCTTTGTTCGGACAATAATTGATTCTTAGTAGAAGAACCGGTATTGTCGGTATGTCCGCTTATCACTACATTGTAGTCCGGATATCTGTTCAATATTTCTACAACCTGATTTAATATTTGGTAAGATATAGGTTTGAGTGTAGATTTAGCAACATCGAATTCGACAGCTCTCATAGCTACATTCAATGTCTCTTTATCTTTGGCAGATATTTCAGGACAACCTTTGTTTTCAACAGGACCTGCCATGTTAGGGCATCTGTCATTAAAGTCATCAAGCCCGTCGCCATCACTGTCAGGACATCCATTGTACACTTTAGGTCCAAATGAATTAGGACATTTATCTTTATTATCAGGAGTTCCGTCATTATCGCTGTCAGGGCATCCATTGGTATCGGCACTTCCAGGTTGTGATGGACAAAGGTCAATATCATCAGGTACTCCATCTCCATCTCTGTCAGGACATCCCATAGCACCCACAGGACCTGCAATGTCAGGACATTTGTCTTTGCTATCTATTACTCCATCATTGTCTCTATCGGCAAATTGATTTTCATCAGGACAACCTTTGTTAAATTTACTTCCCGGTACATTAGGGCATTCATCCTCAAGGTCAGCAACTCCATCGCCATCGCTATCAGGACAACCTTTGAGTTCTTTTACACCTTTAGCATCTGGGCAAGCATCCCTGTAATCAGGAACTCCGTCACCATCGCTGTCAGGACATCCATTCAATTCCGGTAATCCACGAACTTGCGGACAAAGGTCGATAGCGTCTTCAACTCCATCGCCATCGGCATCGCTGGTAGCTGTAACGATTTGAACCGGAGCTTTTTCTTTACCCAACATATATACAAATCCAATGCCATGATGCAGATTGTTTTCTTTGGCATCGAGACTCACTCTGTATTCTGTCTGGATATTGAAATATAATCTGTCAGTGACTTTGAAATTGAGTCCGACTCTATCAGGCTACTTTGTCTATGTCACCATTATATATTTTCATAATACCAAATCCACCAAAATATATGGATTGATATTTCCGCTCTTACTGTAAAAATGATATTGTAAATTTCCTTCTACCCCCATAAGTGTCTTATAAGTGCCATCTATCGAATCTTTGACAATTCCGAATTTTCAAGGAACATAAAGAGATAGATTTTCGTAAAAGCATGTGATACTCCAAATTCAAAACCATGTTTGTAATCCTTGAATGCTGATATTGATCCTCCCTGTTGTGAAGAATAATCAAGGAATAATTTTTTAAATGTAAGCCCATTGGAGTAAACAGGACTTTGGGCAAACATTCCTATAGTAGTTATTGCAAATACTACAGTAAAAGTAATTTTCTCATAAGATGCATTTTTCTAAATAAAATTCCATTAATTCAAAAGACAAAATTAAGATTATTATTTTAATTATCATTGTTTTTAATAAATAAGTTGCAAATTTTAAACGAGTTAAATATAAATGATTATATAAATGTATTATTTTTCCCTCTTTTTGTAATAATTTAGATGCATTTAACTTGAAAACGCTTATGAAATTGTAAAAAAATGAAGAAATAGATTTTTAGAATATATTTTATAATAATTTTAATTTATATTTGGATTTGAAAAATAATTATTTCAATTGAGTTCAATATGATTTGCCTTTCGATAGAGGGGTATAACAAAATAATGAAGCTTATTTTATATAATCAAAGTTATCTATTGACAATTAAAAAAACAATTAAAATTAATAGGATGAGAAGAACATATATTTTGCTTGCGGTACTTTTATTATTGAGTTTTGGTACTTTTGCTCAGTTGTCGGTTATAGAGTTATATGGAGCCAAATCGACGGGAATAGCATCTGTGAATTCGGTCAATCAGGATATAAATTCCATTTACACCAATCCAGCAGGACTTTCAAAAGTTGATGGATTATCGATGATATTTGGTATGGCAAATCAATTTGAGACTATAGAGTTGAGCAGTGTGGATTTTGGGATAGCAAAGGGGCTGGATAAGTTTGGAGTATTTGGAATTGGGATAAAAAAATTCGGTTTCAATGAATATGGAGAATTTCAGTTGAGTGCAAATTATGCCAGAGCATTGGGAAGTTCATTTTTTATAGGTACCAGATTCAATTATTACAATCTTACCATCACAGGATATGGTAATGAGTCTGTGGTGAATGCTGATGTAGGATTGCAGTATTTTATAAATGAGAAACTCCTGTTTGGTATAAATCTCATCAATCCGTTTCCGGTGAATTTTGTAGGTGATGTGGATATGCCTACAATATTGCAAGCAGGGATATCGTACCTGCTATCCGACAATCTGAAATTACATACAGAAATCGAAAAGCATATAGACTATGACTACATGTTGAAATTCGCATTGGAGTACAGTCCACTTGATGCATTTACCATCTATGCCGGGTACAGAAATGATTTCGAACAGTTTTCGGATTATTCATTTGGTTTCAGATATGATATGGGAAATAATTTTAGTATAGTAGCTTCCACATTTTATAATCTTACTTATGGTTTGAGTCCTGCTGTGTCAGTGATCTCAGAACGCTGATGATATTGCGAATAAGGATATGGTATTTTAATAAATGAATATAAGCAAGTGTTAGTTTTTTTTGCTAAGCATGGATCTTAAAAATGAAATTTCTTCTTTCAGAGATTTTATTGTTTGTTCATAAGCTTCCTTGATGCCTACGTGGTAATTTTCTACAAAACCCGGACTATTTGTAAGTTTACTGTTATTATAATTATTTGTTCTGTTTTCTTCATTTGACAATAATTCTGAAATATCAACTTCAAGTATTTTACTCAATTCTGTTATTCTTTCGATATCGAGTTTGGTGATTCCATTTTCGATTTTGGTATAAGCTGACTGAGAAATATTCAATCTGGATGCAATGTCATCCTGATTCATTCCCTTACTAATTCTTAATTTTTTTATTCTTCCGGCTATGTTATTCATAAAAGTTGGTTTTTAGAAATAAAATGGTAAAAAATAGAAAATAATCGACTAAAAAACAAAGACTTTGGCACAAAATTAGTAATTTGCAATTTATTAACATAAAAATTATTCAGCTTGAAATCAACTTTATTAGTTAACTTTAATTGATAGTGATATGAAAAGGTATTATGTTGTAATTTTCTTAATATTTATTATAAAAAACATTTCTTATAGTCAACCCACATTAAATGATGGAGCTAAAACTGAACCAGCAAAATTGGAAGTTGGTGGTGATTGTTGGAAAGTAGTGTGGAGTTTTCCTGATAATGCAATAATTTTTCCTGATTGTCCTGAATTTAATATAAGTGATTCTTGGACTTGTAAAATAATAAAAACTGATTGCAATTCTGACTGTATTATTGATTATGATATATGGATAAATAATAGTTATATTGAAAAAATATCAAATTGGTATTGGGGTGATGGAATTTACAAGATTGATTTTAGTGATTATATTAATGATGAGATTAAAAATGGAAAAACAAATATTAGCATTAGTATTTTTTTAGAAAAAAATTGCTTATTTAGTGAAGATGATCCTGCACAAGAAATTATAAGAAATATACAAATAGTTCATAAAGGTGAACCATATTCCATTTTTACAGAAGGTACACCGGATAATTATAACCCTAATTATAATGCATGTGAAGAAACTAAAAAAATTGCTCTTTATCAAGATACTTATACATGTTGTGGTGATCATGCATATGTTTCATCAAATTTTGAAATTAAAAATGTTGAACATAATCCAAATTTAATAGGGAATTCAACCGTGACTATTGGATTTAGTTATCAAAATTTGAATCTATCATATCAACAGGAATTTCAGGTTCCAACAAGTTATGTAGATGAAATTAGTAGTTCAAGCGTAATTAAATATGTAAATTTAGATCCTACAATCAATTGCCAATGGGCAGGACTGGATGTTATTTTCAAACCTGTTTATGAAAATATATTTATAAATGACTGTGATCCTGAAACAACTGATGAACTTATTGATTCCAAAACGCATTATATTCCATTTGCTTTTGCTTATAAAAAATGCGATGAAGAAAATCATTGTACTAATCCAATAAAAGGTAAAATTGAAAAAATTAAAGAGGATAATATTCTGGTAAGAAGTAGTTGTAATGGTATATTAAAGATGATTGTTGATTTTCAGATGAAGTTTATAAATATACTTGGATTTTACCTGATGGAACAACTATTATAGAAAAAGAAGATATATTAGAAATTACTGACATTGGATTATATAAATGCATAGTTCAGAACAAATGTTGTGTTGAAACCGAATTCCAATACAATAACTGCGAGCAAGTAATATATGGAACATGGCATTATGACCCTGGTCCAAAATGTATTGCAGAGAAGTAACATGTTCCTGTGGGAGTCCTATTTCAATACTCAGAGAATCAACTACCTATACTCAATGCATTACCCCTGATAAATATGATGGAAGTTGAAATTTAAATTAACACAAAATTAATTTTTTATTAGAAAAATTATAAGAGGTTGATAGCGTCAACCTCTTTTTAAATAAATTAAATAAACAATATGAGATCAATGTTATATTTTACTTTCATTCTTGCCTCTTACTTCCTATTCACCGGATGCCCTGGAGATCCACCGGATACTCCTCAATGTCCTCCATTCTGTGATACTAAAGATACAATTATCAATGAATTACCTTATGATTTAATATGGCATGGCACTATTTAATGATACTTTGTATTCAGTTACAACAAGTGTTTATACTACCTATTATAAAGAAATTGTAATAACATCAAAAGGAAAGGTTACGGATTTAATGAAGTGTTGACGGCTTTTTGACTGCTTGACAGGTAAAGTAATTTGGGAATGGGAAGATTATATTAAAACCTGGAGATATTTCATCTATGTATAATCAATGATGTAGCATTTGTTTCAACAGCACTTGAAGTATATGCAATAGATATATTTTCTGGTACAACTTTATTTAAATCGACTCTGGATAGAACTAAATATGAAGACAATAGCAGATATTTAAAAATGACTTCTGAAAAGTTTATCAGGTTTGGTATGATAAATTTTATGACAATGATCATAGTCAACTCATGCAATTAGACCTTCCAAATAAAAAATGGAATATTGTTTTTGAAGCTTTTAAAACAGATAGTTTTCCAACTAATATTACACCACCTAAAACTTCCTGGTTAAACGAAGTTGGCGATACTATCTTAGCAATCATTGATCGATCAAGAAATGTTATCAGGATCTGAATCAACAAGACTTATACTTTATGTTTATAATATGACTACTGATACAGTTATTTGGAAAGATAACATTGAAGATACTGAAACTATAAATGGCACAATAATTGGATGGGTTGCTGCAAGTTCAGATGAAGTTCTGGTGGATGATAATTATTTGTATGTTAAAAGTGTTTTAAGTGTTTATTGTTTTGATAAAAAAACAGGAGGAGAGAAAATGGTCTTCACTTTTAAATTATCAGGCACAACACAACTCAGAGTTATTTTTAATTGATAATAATATAGTATTCTTTTTCATCCACAGGTAATTTAGTTATGGTGGATAAAACTGATGGACACATAACATTTCAACAAGATTATGGAGCTATGTCAATTGGTTTTAATCATTTTGAAAAATAGATTTTATTGGACTGATAAGTTATTCATAGTAGATGACAGGACAGGAGAACTAAAATACAAATTCAAAACTCATAATTATTGTGAACGCACTGGGTGGATTTATGTAGGAGTGGGTTTCAATGAAGAAAAAAGATATATGTATGTTCAGGGATGGATTTTATATGATGTGCATGAAGATACCGGAATAGGGTTTTCAGATTTGCATATGATATTGTATTTGGCTATATTTGAATTCACGAACTAACATTTAATTATAGAAAATTAAAAACTTAGGGATATAAATTTTTAAATTCCTCCTGTTAGGCTTCAAAACTTCAAATTTATATTATTTGGCATTAAAAATCATTGAATTGTAAAAATTATGAATTATATTTGTCAGAAGTTTGGGTTTTGTCCGGCTTTTGACGGAAACTTCGGAAAGTAGAGTTTTGGTTCAGGGAACATGTTAGATAAAATTTAATAATTAATTATGAAAAATATATTTCTCATTTCTGTTTTTTTGCTTTATTTGTTGTCAAACATTGAAGCTCAAAATAGCTCAAGAAATAGTGTTTCAATAGAAATAATTCCTTTAGCAGTGATGCAAGCCAATGCAACCGGATTAAATGTTTCATATCAACATGACAAAAATAGATTTGTTCATTTTCTTAGTATTGGA
This sequence comes from Saprospiraceae bacterium, assembly GCA_041392555.1. Lineage (GTDB taxonomy): Bacteria > Bacteroidota > Bacteroidia > Chitinophagales > Saprospiraceae > JADJGA01. Next base: position 92,324 of record JAWKLW010000004.1, read on the forward strand.
TTTATTTATACTAATTTTCATCCTGGAACTCAATTGGGATCAGTTAAAGTTTCTGATACTTTACCTGCCAGATATTCTACCGAAGTTGACATCACTACTAATAGGCCATATCCATTAGGAGGTGTAGTTGATGAAAATGACTTTAATAATTTAGACAATTATGGTATTAAACAATTTATTCCAAAAATGTCATTTCGATTGAACAGATTTGTCAATTATGATTTACTATATAAAGTAATTGATAGAAAATTGAAAGTTAATTTTGGTTTAGGAGTTGGAATTGGATTGACAAACAGGGAAGATAGCTATGTTGGATTTGTTGGAACAATTAAAAATGAATTTAATGAATTATCTGATGAATTATGGGTCAATATCAATATCCGGGCAAAGTATATTTATTTAAATGCTTCGGCTAGATTGAATATAGAGTACCCTATTTCAAAGAATGTGAATTTAGGAATTTCAGGAGGAATTCAAAAAATATTTGATAAGAACTTTAGAAGATGAGAAAGTAGCCTATATAGGAGTTTTATCACGATTTTATTTTTGATTTAACTTGTAATGAAAGAACTCAATAATTAATTTATTAAAAGGGAGTTATTAGCTCCCTTTTAAAATTATAATTTATGAAAAATATATTACTCATTTCTGTTTTCTTTATTTGTTGTCAAACATTGAAGCTCAAAATAGCTCAAGAAATAGTGTTTCAATAGAAATAATTCCTTTAGCAGTGATGCAAGCCAATGCAACCGATTAAATGTATCATATCAGTATGAAAATAAGAAACTTATTCATTCTGTCAGTATTGGATTTTTGTATTCAAATTTTTACTCAGGTCACGAATTAGGCTCTATTTTAGTAAATGATACTTTACCAGCCAGATATTCCACTGAAGTAGATATTACTACTGATAGGCCTTATCCTTTAGGAGGTGTTGTTAATGGAATTGATTTCAGTAATTTAGATAGTTATGGTATAGTACAATTCGTCCCCAAAATGTCATATCGATTGAATAGATATATAAATTACGAATTGTTATATAAAATAATCGATAAAAAAATTAAAATTGATTTTGGATTAGGTTTGGGAGTTGGTTTAACAAATAGGGAGGATACACATGTGGGATTTACTGGAGAGATAACAAATGGTTTTAATAATCTAACTGAAAGATTTTGGATAAATATCAATATTCGTGCAAAGTATATTTATTTAAATGCACTTACCAGATTAAATATTGAATACCCTGTTTCAAATAAAGTAAATTTGGGTCTTTCAGGAGGAATTCAATATATTTTTGATAAGAACTTTAATGAGGACGTAAAAGTTGCATATTTAGGTTTGTATTCGAAATTCAATCTGTAGTTTGTAATTTTAACTCGATTTCTAATATTTTCCGGTAAAATATAAGAAATCGAGTTATTTTTACTATAAAACACGTATATTACATATTTGATAAAATGTACAATGTGTTTAAAAAACCTAAAAGTTAAATAAGTATATCATGAATAAATTAAATCTCATTATAGTTTTGACATTTTTATGTTTTAGTATTAAATTAATATCACAAGATATAATAACAGATGTTTATATGTCATATTCATATATTTCATTGGGTGAAGAAGTGACAATAGAATTTGATGTCAATTTATTGAGAGATTGTGATTCATATTCTGTTGATGTTGAGATTGATTATTTGTTGAATGATATAACAATATTAGTTGATTATGATTATGATGAAGATTGCGAAGAATCTTCTTCCTCATATACTGAAGAAGTTGTTTTTTTACCACTTTTAGAAGGCACTTATAATGTTACAATAGAATGCGATGTTGCTTTTGACTTTTTTTTGGACGAGGAAGTTGATCTTTGGGATTTGAATGTTGATAAACCAGATAGTGATGATTGCGATGCCTCATTTGTACCTTATATTTCCGAATTTTGTCCTTTTTGGGGTGAAGAGGTTTGTGCCTGTGATGGTAAGAATTATGATAATGAATGTGAAGCTTATTTTGAAGAAGAGCATGGTATTTATCATCATTTCAATTGTGGTGATCATGTGATAGATAATAGTATTTTATTTGAATGTGGAAACTATAGTTTAGATATTGAAAATACATTTGTTGATTATGATTGCAATATATCCTCTATGTATGGAAGTGAATTGTATTTTGAATATCAATATGATAATAGTAATGATACATTACTTATTTATTTTGAATCTATTTCTCCTGATGTAAAATTGTTTTTAATTGATATTGATGCCTCTGGTATTAATTGTATTGCTGCTAGTGAAGGCTCAAAACTTGAAGTGACCAATCTGCCCAAAGGCAATTACTATATAATAGCTGATAGTGACTTTGGAAATTCTTCTGATATTGAAATATGCGATTTAAGTTCAAATGTTGATTTATTTGATCAAAACCAATTATCTATATTTCCTAACCCAAACAATTCTAAATTCGCTATCAAATCTGAGAATAATATCCAAAAAGTAAAAATATTTGATATTTTGGGAAATGAAAAATATTTTGTGGAACCAAATCAAAAAGAAATAAATATCTCCCAAAATTTTCAGCATGGAATATATTTCATAGAAATTGAATCAAAACATGAATTAGTCATAAAGAAAATGCTTATTAAATAATTCGATAGATTTGTATTAAATTGTGAATAATATATTTCCTTTTTCTTTGAATTTTATATCTACTTCAGACTAAAATTATTTGGCATTAAAAATCATTGAATTGTTGAAATTATGGATTATATTTGGCAGAAGTTTGGGGATTTGTCCGGCTTTTGTCGGAAACTCAAGATTGCGCTGGATTTGGTTTAGATAAAAAAATAGATAATTTATGATGCAAAAACAATTAATACTACTTTTTATTTTTGGCACTATCCAATTAAGTTTATTTAGTCAGAATAGATTTTCTTTTCAAATAGGATCAGGAGTGAATTTTGGATCAGCCATTTTAGACAACTCTTTTCTGGAAACAATTAAAGATATAGAAATATATGAGATTCATGGAAATTATGGATTTAATTTCAGATTTGGTGTAAATTATGCTATTTCAAAATATTTTTCTTTGAATGGGTATATTAATTATATTAATTCAAAATATGAATATGATATTTTTGATAAGTTGACACCAGATACCCCTATACAATTGGATGATGCAGGTGAAATTAAATCAAAAATAAGTACGAATAATTTAGGACTTTCATTAGTTCTGAAGTAGTTTTATATAAGAATTTTTCCTTGAAATATTTAATTTCATATTACAAACTATTCAAACAAAGGACTGAGTCTGAAATTAAATATTGGAGTGTCACTACTCCATATTATGAAGATAAAACTGTAACCTGGTCAGACCTTGAAAGTGAATTTTATAATGGATTGGAACTTTCCTATAATTATCGAAATTTTAGTATTAGTCCGGGTTTTGAATATTCTTTTAGCAAAACAACATTCAAACCATCCGAAAACATGGGTAATAAATATAGATGCTATCTTATTTTTCAATATTCAATTAAATAATTTATAATCAATTATTTAAACCCAAATTAAATCAAAATTAGATATGAAATTATAATTATGAGGTCAATATTAATTATTTTATCATTTTGTTTATTTTCATTTTTTTTAAATGCACAAAATAGCAATAGAAAAAATGAATTTGTAATTCCATCAAAATACATTTTGTTTGAATATAATTATTCCCTTGCTGACTTAATGCTTTTTAAGGAACCATATGATAATTTTACATCGAGTATTAAATGGAATAAAGGAAAATCATATTATTGGGGATTAAAATTAGGATTAAATTTTAATAGAAATTCTGATATAGTAATTGGGCTTCAATTAGATCGTATTAAATTTGAACAAACCGGAGGTTTTGGATTTTGGAGTTGTCAACCTGAATATTATGGTGCTAATAAAATTATAAGTGAATCAAGATTTATTAATATTTTAACTGTTGAAATTCCTGTTGAACTCAGATATAATATTCGGAAATTTAGAAGAATAACATTTTTCCCTTCAATAGGTATTGTACCTGTTATATTTATATCTAAAAAGCAAAATGTTGAATTTCTTTTTGATAATAATAAAACAGGAACACATCCTTATAATGATATTTCAATTGTTCATAATAGAAAAATAAATTTTGCATTTCAATTAAAAATTGGAGGCTCTTATCAAATTACTAAAAGATTAGCGACTTATTTCGAGCCATTTTATTCTATTTTTTTAGGCAAAGACGAAATTCTTGAAGATTATTTGAATACTAGAATTTATAAAATAGGTATTTCTGGCGGGATTCAATATATATTTGATTTCAAAAAATATAAAATTAAACATAAATAGGAAATTGTTGAAATTAAGGATTATATTTGTCAGAAGTTTGGGTTTTGTCCGACTTTTGACGGAAACTTCGGAAAGTAGGATTGGATTATATTCCTATTGTATTCATTAATTTTTCAGTATTTTGTATCTGTCCTATTTTTTTTATTTATAATGACCTCTCAGAGAATAAATTAACAAAGTATTATCAGTAATCATATAGACATATCTATGTTCTTTGTTTATTCTTCTTGACCATTTGGGTGCCAAACCATATTTTAGAGGTTCAGGTTTACCTAGTCCATCAAAAGGAGTTTCTAAAATGGACTTAGTCAAGTCATTAATTTTTTTTAATATAGCTTTGTTACCATTAGATACCCAGAATTGAAGATCTTTATCAGCTTCCGGTAAAATTATTATTTCCATAATTTATCAAGATCTTCAATATTTATTTTTCTACCCATACCTTGAGATAAATCTTCATCACCTTTTAAAATTTTTTTTACAAAATCTGTATTATAAGGTGTATTATCAATATTATATAAATTGAATTTAATTTTTAATGTATCTAAAAAATCTTTAATCGCCTCAATTTTTGCCGGATCTTCAGTAAATGCCGTAATATTTATCGATTTCATCTTAATATGTTTTTACCTTAATCTTGATTATTTTATGCTATACTATAAAAACAATATAACTAAATTTAGGTTCAATTATCATTGATTTATAAATACATTTCCTATTTTTTTCAAATTTATTCAACTTCAAACAGATATTAATTGGCGTTAGAAATATATAAGTTGTAAAAATTAAGGATTATATTTGTCAGAAGTTTGGAGATTTGTCCGGCTTTTGACGGAAACTTGGAATAATAGGATTGGGTTATATTCCTATTGTATTCATTAATTTTTCAGTATTTTGTATCTGTCCTATTTTTTTTATTTATAATGACCTCTCAGAGAATAAATTAACAAAGTATTATCAGTAATCATATAGACATATCTATGTTCTTTGTTTATTCTTCTTGACCATTTGGGTGCCAAACCATATTTTAGAGGTTCAGGTTTACCTAGTTCATCAAAAGGAGTTTCTAAAATGGACTTAGTCAATTCATTAATTTGAAAATATGAAATTATGAATATGGTGGTGGATTTGGTACTACCTAGTTTTGATTTTATTTAAAAGATAATTAAATTTTAAAAAACTATAAGATTTTTTTTTGCAACACCAACCTGCCGCTTATCTCTGCTCTATCTTCCATAAGTGATTTCCAATTTTCAGTACCATGCCAGAGCAATTTTTTGTTTTCAGTAATGGCTTCAGAGCTATAGGAACTTAATTCTTCAATATATTCTTTTAGATTTTCATCAAGTGTATTTATAGAATCATATATTTCTGAAAATAACCCATGGTTTTTTGCCCATTCAGCATCTTTCCATTTCAGTGGGTTTAAAGTCATGTCACTGAATGAAGCCAATCCTATTTTTCTTATCACAGCTTCAGCTATCACAAAAGGTCCAATTCCAATCGATAATTCACTCAATCTGATAGAAGAATAATTGGTACCAAAGGCTATGTCGCAGGCGGAGAGTAGACCTACTCCTCCACCCACTGCTTTGCCTTGTATTCTCCCAATAATCAGTTTTGGAGATTGTTTCATAGCAAGTATCACATTACCGAATCCGGAGAAAAACTCCTTGCTTTGATCTATATCATTGAGGTTTTTGAATTCATTGATATTGGCACCTGCACAAAAAGTTCTGTCTCCATGACTTTTCAGAATTATCGAATTTATATTATTATTGCCACTTAATTCTATAATAGTATTTCTCAATTTCCCGAGCAATTCAAGATTCATGGAATTATGCTCGTGGTGAAAAAACTCTATTTCGGCATATTTATCTTTTATTTGAAAATCTACATACGGCTTCATATCAATTTAGAATTTCAATTTTTTTCACTATTGTATTGTCTTTTGATGTCAAAACTATAAAATATATTCCTGATGCCAATGTGCTGCCATCAAATTGTATTAAATCTACATGTTTTGACATTGGAATATTGATATTTTGTCCTGTAATATTTTTACATGAAATACTATATTGGTCGATATTGTAAGCTTCGATATTGAAAATGGTATTTGCAGGATTTGGATAAAGTAAAATGTCACCTACAGTTTTTTCATCGGTAGCTACATAGTCGTCAGTATTGAATTCCACTTCGATTCTGCTTCCAAAATCAGGTTCAAATGTTTTGACAACGAAATTATTTGTTTTTTTGATTTTAAAATATCCTATTCCCTGGCTTGAATTTGCCCACCATTGTATTCCGTCATGTCCTGTATCAGTAAGTACTATTTTATAGCATCCGCTCAAATTATAGTTGAAAGTATATAGTTTATTAGCAGTTTCAAAGGTTTGTGAATCCACAATGTCACCATTTTCATCATATAATTTGTATATATTTTCACCGGGATTATTATTGGTTTTGAAATCTACCACAAAATTTGAAGGCACTATTAGAGGAACATAGAAATTTGATTTCATAGTATTGTTATATGTATAATCATCGTCTCCTCCATTTACTTTTGTGACTTTCACATTGAAAACATTTACTGAGTTGGAATTGGCATTTTTCCACAATTCACCTATAGGCAGATTTAAACTCAATTCGTTCTCGGAATACAGATACCCTGACCAAGAATATGTTTGTTTTTCAGTATTGTTATTTATCCCAGATTCTATTTCTAAGTTTTTTATAGTTTCACTTCCTGTGTTTTCAAGGATTATCACTGGTTCAGAACATATAGGATTGGATCTGGAATACAGGGTTTTATCTGAAGGTTTTTCTATCTCTTTTATGTTGATATCAGTATTGAAATTTAGTGGTCCATACGATATTAGTTGATGTGCAATTAGGTATCGGGAATCACCTGAAGAATAGGACGGAGATGATGCATAGCATGAAAATTCGGGACTTGATCCCGGAGCAAAAAAGTCAGTGATATCGGTTTCATTGATAGTGCTTGCTTCTCCCGGGCACCATCCTTGTCTATCATAAACCCAGGTACCACCCTGTGGGAAGATAGGGTTGGAAGCACAGTCTTTATTGAGATTAAGATCCACAGCAGTTAGTCCATTGATATCCACATAGTGTTTTATAATTCCTCCATTAGATTGAAATTCACCTTGAGATCCATGACCTGTGATTACAGAACGGATTTTAAAAGTCTCAGCATTTTCAAGAGTTTTTATACTAATTGGTTTCAGTACGGATTGAGCATTCAATTTTGCTATAGCTACACTTCCGGTTCTGGTTGATCCTTGCCACAATTGATCAAATGCAAGAATATTCCTTTTTGGAGTTCCAACAATAAATTGAAATTCGATACCATTTTCTTCCTGATTTTGTCCTCCCATAGTCATTACTATCCTTTTATTTCCATTCAGAATTGGAGTGAAATCAGTGACATCGAAATACCAAGATTGTCCATTTTCGCCTAAGTCAAGGCCTATACCATAAGGAGTGACAAAAGACATTATCTCTGTGTAAAATGGAAATCTCTTAGTGTAAGTGAGATCGGAAATAGTGATTGTCCCATCTATAGGATTTTCAATTTCTTCTATAGCTTCACCTGTATCTCCATTATAAATAATTGAAGGTGTAGATTCCCATAGGTATGTTTTGGAAATGGCATTTATGTCATCATTTGATATTGGGAATGTACCCTCATTGGATTTTATTTCATATTGAGTGATAATGTTTGGTTGTCTGGCAATGGAATCAGTTTCAACAATATCTAAATTTTCAAATTCATAATTTCCATGAATGAATGTTATAACGGGTTGTAAATTAGACTCTTTAAATTCTCTGTCTATATTTTCTCCTCGTTTAAATGACCATTGCAGATTTTCTCCAAGAGAATAATTACCATTTACTTCATCATAAATACTTTGTCCTGAACCTTCATTGAATTTATAATTTTTTATCAGAGCATCATGATAAGGATGTTCATCTGAAAGTTCAGAATATAGCCATTCTTCGATAGTAGCGGCATCGAGTTCTTTGTTCCATATAGTTAGATTGCTGATTTTCCCTTTATAGTTGTTATCTAAACTTGCATTCATTCCCAGAATCATATTTCTAATGCTGATATTCTTGGTCTTTTCAGTTTCTGAAAGCCAAAGTTGGCCATTGATGTAAATTTTCATAGTGCCGTTTGCAACATTTTTAGTGAAGACCCAATTATTCCACTTTCCCTCATATTCTGATTCAGTGGCTTGTTTGTAAATTCTGTCATAACCACTGTCTTCATAACCACAATCGAAATACACATTTTCATTGCTCCAAGGCAAATGTACATTCAGGTTTCTTTTACTGCTATTGTCGTCATAACCCCATATTATTGAATTATTAGCAGGCATCTCATCGGAATTTCCATAAACCCACATTGAAACTGATATTTCATCATCGATTTTGCTTAGTAAAGTAGTATCGATATTTACATAGCCTGAAGAAGAAAAATCTGCAGCATAACTATTGTATGATGACAGACAGCTTGTAAAGTCAGTTTCTGATACCTGCAATAAAGTTTCATTATTGTCAGGAATGGTAGAGTTTGTAAAGGAAATCTCAATTACCAGATCAGTTCCTTCTTCCCATTTGTAAGGTTCCTTAAATAGAATTAAATTTTCACCATTTTTAAAGTTATAATGAAAATTATAAACTTCTGTCAATTCTACATTTTTTGTCAATGAATATTTTAATTCTCCTGTTGAGAAATAGTAATTGCCAATTTTTATTTTCATAAATCTTGCAGTACTACTTTCATTTTCAGCATATAGAATGATGCCATTCAGATCTCCTGTTGTCATGCCGGCATCTGTTAATTGTTGTGATGTGTATAGTAATTGTATTTTGCCGGAATTGTTATTAGTATTGATGATATTGGAATTGAATACATTATCACTGTTTACCTTGTAGGTTTCTTCACTGAATATGTCAATCAATTCTGTACTTTGAAGATTATATTTGAAGTAATCATAAATAGTATCTGATGTATAATTGAATTCATTCCCGGAAAAATTAGAGATTATATAATCCGGATGAGTAGCTTCCACTTCTTCTACTTTTGAAGAATCCACAATGAAAGTATTGCAGGAATAATCCCATTCACCACAGCCCAAATTGGTATCTGAGGAATTAGAAACAAGGGCATTTTTGCACCTCATACTATATTTCATTATTATCTTTTCAAAGGTGATGTTTGGATCATTAGGGAATTGAACTACAGTGTCTCTGTTGGTGGATGAGTAGTTAAATGATTTTACTGTTATAGTATCACCTGGTACTTGAGATGATAAAATAAATTGAGAGATAAAAAATAAAGTAAGAAGTAAAATTTTTTTCATTTTAATAATTTTTATTGGGAATAAATCACATAATCTGCGAAATTAAGGTTTTTTATAGACTATAAGTTAATGCATAATTATTTTTTATTGAACTTTTTTTAAAATAGCAATGTTTACTTACAATGAATCACTCAAAGGGGCTGATTGGAATCGACAGGAAAGTAAGTGTATGAGCAAGCATGCCGGAGTATGATGGTTTATCTCCGTTATCAAACAACTATCAACCGAATTTTACATGGCGAATATAGCTATGCTATGGCAGCCTAATTCAAGGAATTAGAATGCCTTTGTACCTTGTTCTTGATGCCTGATATATTAGAGCAACGTGCATCATAAAACCCGCAGGCTGGAAGTGAGAAATGCTCCTATTTTGCTTCGAGACTAAAGGAGATAAGGTTTGGATCGGATCGTGTCATGTCCTATTTCAAACTCGAAAATTCAATATGGCAATAAGCATGTAGAAAACTTATGGACGCTTTGACTGGACCCGGGTTCAAATCCCGGCAGCTCCACTTTATTTTGTAAAAATAGGAAATTAAAAATGATCAATATTTAGTCGAATAGAACTACTGATTATTTATATTTGGTAATTGATATAAAAATTTATGGAAAGAAAATTTAATCCGGAAAAACAAAAAAAACTAAATAATCCTCAAAGATTGATTGAACTCCCACCAGAATTTATAGTTGAAAAATTGAATATTGCCGATCCTCATTATATTGTTGATATTGGTGCAGGAACAGCATTTTATAGCAGACAGTTCGCACGATTGTTTCCTGAAGCTCAAGTTGTATCTTGTGATATCTCTGATGTTATGCTCAATTGGATAGAAGAGAATGTAGTTCCGGAATATAATAATATATCCACTCATTATATGCAGGAAAGCAATACCGGACTTGATTCCGGAGTCGCAGATTTTGTGTTGATGATTAATTTGCATCATGAATTGGAAAGTAGGTCTGATATGATGAAGGAGTGTTGTAGATTGTTAAAGCCAGGTGGCAAATTAGCTATTTCGGACTGGAAAAAGGAAGAAACAGTGGGAGGTCCTCCATTGCAAATAAGATTATCTACTGATGAAGTGGCTAAAGATCTTGAAATTGCCGGTTTCAAAAATATTCAGGTCTATAATGAATTGCAAAATAATTTTTTGGTGATTGGTACAAAAAGTTAAAAGTTAAAAGTTAAAAGTGAAAAGCTTGTCCGTCCTCTAAGTCTGTCTAATGACGGATGACGGATGAAAAGTTAAAAGTGAAATGTTTACCAAACACCTGATAACGAATAACAAGAACCAATAGATAATTTATTAAATAAAAGAATGAAAATAGATTTTTGAGAATAAAACAGGTATTAACAAGTTAATTTTTTAAAAAAATACAATAATTTTATGGAACGAATTATTAATCTTCATATTGAAAAATTGCCCGAAGGTGTATATCTTGCTACTTCAGAAAGTATTCAAGGACTTGTTGCTCAAGGTCGTACAATATCAGAAACTTTGGAAATTGCTAAGGATATTGCTAAAAAACTTATTGAAGCTCAGGAAGAAAAAATTACAAATTTAGAAATTGTTCATGAAAGTTTTGATTATCCATTAGTTATAGGATTTTAAATGGGCAGGCTATCAGGTTTTAGATACAGGCAAATTATTAAAATTTTGAAAATATTCGGATTTGGATTTTATAGACAGGCAGCTGGAAGTCATGAAATCTGGTTTAATGAAAATACAAGAAAATTTATTACAATTCCTAATCATTCAGGAGATATGCCTGAAGGAACATTGAGGGCAATTTTAAAGCAAGCAAATATTGAAGTAGATGATTTTATAAAAGAAAGTTAGTGCTTATTTTACTTTACAAAACTAAATTTTTTATATCGAATTTCTATTTTAATGAAATGTTTACCAAACACCCGATATCCAACTCCAACTTTTCTATATGAATTCTCGTCTTTGAAAAAAAGGACTATTATGAAATTTAAATTTGTGTTGAGCATTGTTTTGTTTTCATCGTTATTTTCATGCAATAAATCTGAAAATAATGAATGTACACTTCCAGAGTGTATTCAGAATTATATTGACCTGTCTTCAAAGCAACCTTTTGAAACTGTAAAAATGCAAAAAGTTGATGGTGAGTGTTATTATTGGTTAAATACAGGTGCTATGGCTTATGATGGTGTTGAATTTATCGTCGATGAAAATTGTGATTCGATTTGCTATATTGGAGGATTTGCACCTGCTGAATGTATAATAAATTTTTCCGATGATTGGGAAATTATTTGGGAACCCTGATTTTGTTGCGAGTATTTCTGGGTCTAAAAAAATTAATTGAGAATAATTAAGAGAAATATTCTTCTTGTATAGTTCGTGTCATTTAATTTAATTATGTGAAGTTTTTATTTCGCATAAACCTAAAGAATGTTATCTTTGTTTATATTACAAAATTTTAAACAAATGAAACAATCATTAATTTTAGTAGTGTTTATGTTAGGGTTCTTACCGAAAAATAATGCTCAGGAAGCGTATAAATTGTATAATTCAAAGGGAAAAGAAGTGAAATTTTCCAAAATGTTAAAAGAATTATCAGATGCAGATGTGGTTTTCTTCGGAGAACTGCACAATAATTCTTTATGCCATTGGATGGAATTACAGGTTTTGGAATCGCTGTTCGAAAATAATAAGAATATATCTGTAGGTGCAGAGATGTTTGAAGCAGATGATCAATTGATTGTGGATGAGTATTTTGACGGTGATTATAAAACATCTAATTTTGAAAAAGAAGTAAAATTATGGGATAATTATAAGACCGATTATAAACCATTATTGGAATTTTCTAAAGATAATAATCTGAAATTTGTGGCTACCAATGTACCAAGAAGGTATGCCAGTATGGTTTCTTCCGGAGGACTGGAAATTTTGGATAAATTGAGTTCTGAGGCTAAAAGTTATTTTGCTCCATTGCCTATTGCTTTTGATTCAGAAGTTCCTGTGTACAAAGAAATGATGGAAATGGATATGGGACATGGTGGAGCTCATATGAATATGGAGAATTTTGCTAAAGCTCAGGCTATCAAAGATGCTACGATGGCATATTTTATTTCTGAGAATCTGAAATCAGGAGCTCCTTTTATTCATTTTAACGGAGAATTCCATTCTAAACTCCATAGTGGAATTATATGGCATTTGAATAAATACAAACCCGGATTGAAGATAGTGACAATTTCAACTCAGGAAGCAGATACTCTGGATTTTGACTCCAATTATTCAGATCAGGGAGACTTTATTTTGGTTATTCCTACGGATATGGCAAAATCTTATTAATAAATAAAATTCACTATGCATAAATATATTTTGTTCGGATTGTTGATATTTTTTTCCTGCAATAAATCTTATTCGCAGTCCGATATTGTAAATCATAAATTGGATGTTACCATAAGCCCAACAGCTTCATCGATCCAAGTGATGGATGTAATTACAGTAAATAGGAATAAGAGTGATAAAGTGGAATTTAAACTCAATTCCGATCTTAAACTTTATTATAATAGTAAAAATATAAAAGTTTCTAAAATAGCATCAGCTCAGCAAGCTAATGATATTGGAATGGATATGGATTCTTATAGCAGTCTCAAAATAGATGTTTATTCCATCGATTTTTTGGATAACAGTTCTACTTTTGAATTGAGATACAAAGGTAATATCGATTCGCCAATTGAACAGAGCATGGAAAATTATCAGAGAGGTTTTAGCGAATCTCCGGGCATAATAAGTGATATGGGAATATATTTAGCCGGAAGTAGTTATTGGGTACCAACATTTAATAATGTTTTAGTGACATTTGAAATGAATATTCAATTAACAGAAAAATGGCTTACAGTTTCGCAAGGAGAATATAGTGAAAATGGTGATAAAGAAGTATGGAATTGTTCTGATCCTCAGGAAGAAATATTTTTAATTGCTGCAGATTTTACTAAGTATGATGTAGAATTGGAAAATGGAATCCATACTATGGCATTTCTTAGAACTAAGGATGATGCATTAGCCAATAAGTATCTTTCAGTTACGGAGCAATATATGGCTATGTATAATGAGATGATAGGAGAATATCCTTATACTAAATTTGCACTTGTAGAGAATTTTTGGGAGACAGGTTATGGAATGCCTTCATTTACTTTGTTGGGAGAGAAAATAATCAGATTCCCATTTATCCTGCACTCTTCATATCCTCATGAGCTACTTCACAACTGGTGGGGAAATAGTGTATATGTGGATTTTGATTCCGGAAATTGGTGTGAAGGTCTGACGGCTTATCTTGCCGACCATCTTATCAAAGAACAAAGAAATCAGGCTGTAGAATACCGCAGGAGCACATTGCAAAAATATGCAGATTATGTTGGCGAAAATAATGATTTCCCTCTTTCTAAGTTTCATTCCCGTCACGACGCTAGTAGTGAAGCTATAGGTTACGGTAAGTCATTGATGTTTTTCCACATGTTGAGAAAAAAGATTGGAGATTCTACTTTTGTTGCCGGATTGAAAGATTTTTATATTCAAAATAAATTCAAAAATGCTTCATTTGATGATATTAGAAAATCTATGGAAAAGGTCTCTGATAAAGAGTTGAAAAGTTTCTTTGACCTATGGGTAAATAATATCGGAGCTCCGGAAATAAAATTGACGAATGTAAACTTCAATCCAATAAAAAAACAACTTGATTTAGAAATTTCTCAAACACAAAAATCTATGTTTTTTCCATTGGAATTACCGGTTTATATCACAACAGACAAAGGAGTGGAAATGAAATATGTGCCATTGGATCAACGAGTTACTAACTATTCGGTTCAATTGGAAGGAAAACCTTTGAAATTAGATATAGATCCTTTTTATGATGTATTTAGAATTGTTGACAATAGAGAGGTGCCACCTGCTTTATCCAAGATTCTTGGCTCTAAAGATAATGTCTTTATACTTCCATCTTCTGCTGATGATTCAAGAAAAAACATTTATCTTGAGTTTGCAAATCAATGGATGAAAAGTGATAATGATAATTTTACTATTGCTTACGATAATGAATTTAATTCACTTCCAAAAGATAAAACCCCATGGATAGTTGGTGCTGAAAATAAATTTGCAAATATTTTTCAAAAACAAATTGATGGGTATAGTGAAAAGATAAACATAGGACAAAATAATGATGACCTTATTATTACAGCTTTTGATCCTGATGATTTTAATAAGCAATTGGTTTTTGTGTCTGTACAAAATGAAAAATCCATTCCGGGATTGGTGAGAAAACTCCCTCATTATGGCAAATACAGTTATCTCGGATTTCAGGGTGATGAGCCGGAAAATAATCTCAAAGGTCAGTGGAATGTTATAGGCTCTCCGATGGAAATTGAGTTCAGTAGCTCGGATAATTCCAAAGAATTGGTAGATAAAAGTAAAGCTTTAGGGGAATTGAAACCTGTATATTCTAAAAGCAGGATGATGTCGCATATTGATTTTTTAGCTTCAGAAGATTTAAAGGGTAGAGGACTTGGTACAAAAGAGTTGGATAAGGCAGCAAAATATATTGCTGATAAATTTTCTGAATATGGATTGATGCCGGTTGGAGGTTCTTATTATCAGGAATTCACGCATTCATTTGAAGGGAAGGGATTTATTGATATGAAAAATGTTGTTGCTATGATTCCGGGTAGTGATTCAAATCTTAAAAATGAACCTGTGATAGTGTCAGCTCATTACGATCATCTTGGAACAGGATGGCCTGATGTACATGCCGGTGATGAGGGTAAAATACATTATGGCGCCGATGATAATGCAAGCTGGTGTTGCAGTGATGCTCGAACTTGCCAAGATTTTGGGTTCTGATCTGAAACCTAAAAGAACAATAGTATTTGTTGCTTTTACTGGAGAGGAAGCTGGATTGATTGGGTCTCAATATTTTGTAGATAATTTTGGTAAATTATTTTCCGGAAAACCATTTGCAGATATCAATCTTGATACTGATGGAAGTTTGTTCGATAAAAAGATAATGATATTAAATGCAAATACTGCTAAAGAATGGAAATTCATATTTATGGGGACAGACTATACAACAGGATTTCTCAGCCAGATAGTAGAAAATGATCTCGATGCAAGTGATCAAAAGTCATTTATCAAAGCTGGAATTCCCGCTATTCAGGTTTTTGCTGGTGCCACTGAAAACTATCACAGACCAAGTGACACTAAAGATAAAATAGATGCCGAAGGTATGCTGAAAATAGCTACTGTGGTAAGGGAAGTTGTGGAATATCTCGGTGATAGAGAAGATCCTATGGATTTCATTGGAAATAATAATTCTCAAAGTCAGGATGCAAAACCTCAGAGTAAGTCAAACAGAAAAGCCTCAACAGGAGCAGTGCCTGATTTTGCCTATAATGGCAAAGGAGTCAAAATATCTTCAGTAATGGATGGTAGTCCAGGACAGAAAGCCGGACTTCAAAAAGATGATGTTATTACAGCATTGAATGGAGTTGAGGTAGATAATTTGAGAAGTTATAGTGATGAATTGAAAAAATATAACCCTGGCGAGGAGGTAGAAATAACAGTAAAAAGAATAAATAAAAATATTAAAATAAATCTTGTATTGGGTGAAAGATAGTTGAGATTGAAGCGTATATTATTTAAATTGTATCTAAATTTATAAGAATTGTAAATTCGGTATAATTTTGGATGATTTCATTTGTTGAAGATATATATTCTTTAATCTTTAATTAATTCGCTACTATGAGAAATTTTTATTATTTTTCACTGATTTTCTTATCAGTATCTGTTTTTAGCTGCAAATCAGATACCAAATCTGAAACTGAAAACGTAAAATCCAAAGCAAGCCTTCAATTGATTTTTAATCAAAAGGTGGGTGATGATGTATTCGTAATGGATGAATACAAGTATCATGCAGATGCAGGTTATGATTACAAAATTGTTACTTTGCGCTTCTTTACTTCGGAATTTGTTCTTTATGATACTTCCGGAAATAATTTCCAATTAGATACTTTTCACTACAGAGAGGCAGATGAGCCGCATGCTTATACTGCAGAAATGGTTCTTTCAGATATGATTAGTCCTGATACCTACGATGGCATATCTTTTTTGCACGGACTAGATGAAACTTATAATAAGCCCATATCCCCAATGGATACTCCAAGCTTACCCAATAATGTAAATGAATACAGAGATATGTACTGGCCATGGCAAGAGCAGGGGCAATTTCACTATATGAAATATGAAGGTTTCTATGCTGCAGGACAAGATACTTTTGCTTTCAAATTGCATTCAGGACCTACAAAAGGGAATCAGAATTACATCAAAATTGACAAATTGGATTTTCCTTCAACTACAATAAATGCCGGAGATACTCTCGTGGTAGAATTGATAATGGATGTCGATAAATGGGTTAATAATGACATAGTTTACGATTTTAAAAAATATGGTAGCGGAATTATGGATAATCAGGAAGCCCAGGATATCCTTAAATCTAATGGTAAGAGCGTTTATTCTGTAGGAAAAGTATATGTTAAGAAAAATGGCAATTAGACTGTTTCTAATTTAGCTTGATTTTTAATTTATTCTTGGAAAAAACATTAATTTATACTAATTTTGAATAATTATGATTTTTAAACAATAACATTCACTGCTTTATGAAAAATATATTTTCTTTTTTAATTCTTACGGTATTTTTGTTTTCATGTGCCTCAAATGAAGAAGCAACAAAAAAATACAATCCTACTCCTTATGAGTTTACAACACAGATTCCTGAAAGGGACTTTCCAATTTATATTCCTGATGATAATCCGATGACGGTCGAAGGTGTTGAACTTGGTAAAAAATTGTTCGATGAGAAATTATTATCTTTAGATCAAAATCTGTCTTGCACTTCATGCCATAATCCTGATAAGGCATTTGCTAGCAATAATACTTTCGATGAAGGATTTCGCGGCACAGTTTTGACAACAAATACTATGTCATTGACAAATTTAGTATTCAATGTATATCTCGGATGGGATGGTAAATCAACTTCTCTAGAGGAATCCATTATTCACACAGTCGAGAGTGAAGAGGAATTTCATGAAAATTGGGATGATGTGGTTGTAAAATTAAAAGATGCTGGATATAGTTCAGAATTTTTTGATGCTTTTGGAACTACTGATATTTCTAAGGAATTGGTATCAAAAGCCATTGCTCAGTATCTGAGAAGCAATATAAGTTTGAATTCAAAATTTGATAAGGCTTATTATTATCAGGATGAAAATGTATCATTCACGCCTCAGGAAGCTATGGGTTTTGAATTGTTTATGAGCGAGGTTGGAGATTGTTTCCATTGTCATAGAGTAGGACCATTCGCTGATAACAGAATGCATAATAATGGTTTGGATGCTGATCCTGAAGAGGGGTTTGCTAGATATACCAAAGAAACTTATGATATTGGAAAATTCAAAACTGTAAGTCTGAGAAATGTTGGAGTTACCGCACCTTATATGCACGATGGAAGATATAAAACTTTGAAAGAAGTTCTCGATTTCTATTCCGGTCATGTAAATGCTAATTCCCCAAATCTGGATCCTAATATGGACCATCTTGGACCTATCGATCTTACTGAATCTGAGAAAGAAGCTATAATAGCATTTTTGAATACTCTTACAGATGAACAATATCTGAATAATTAGTAATAATTTATTTTCAATATAACATAAAAGGCTTGTAATATTTATTACAAGCCTTTTTTTATTAATAACCTGTATCTGTAAGCCGGATTCTGTCCTTCAGATATCGATAAAAAATCGAAATCGGAATGTTTTATCATTTATCTCATCATTTTATATTTGCTTGAAATATAAGATGTTTGCTGCTTACCCCTTCCGGTATATTGGAATAAAATTCCAAAAATTCAAGCGAGCAACTTTCAAACCGGAATATACATAGCATTGCAACCCACAAGGTTTATCCATCCAAGCAGTTACCTGCTAAAATTGTGCGCTCTTACCGCACATTTTCACCCTTATCCGTCAGCTGACGGACGGTTATTTTCTGTGACACTTTCTGACAATAAACGTTCCCGATATTGCCCCGGTTATTAATCGGTGTGGTGCTCTAAGTTGTCCGGACTTTCCTCATCATATTCTGCAATATAACGCGATAAAACGATACAGGTATATTACAAACGCATATGTTATATTTTTTGTTCCTTAGAAAATGTAATTCAAGTTACTTTGGAGATTGAATTAAAGAAATTGTTTATCTGTCAAATTCAAATTAAATTGCTACTTACTGCATGAAATGAAATAGATTTACCCTTAATAAATATAAAAATGTGGGATAAAAAAATAAAATGGTATATTTGAGTTAAATTATTATATTACAATATAATGTAAAGGTGGTTTTTGATGATAAATTGAGTTTTTTAATTCAAATGGCAACAAAAAATAAAATTTAATTGTTACTTGTTTTAATTGTTAATTTTAAAATCAATAAATTTATGTACAGATTTTTAGTTTTATTTTTATTTATAGGATTTATGGCTTGTAATAATGCTCCAAAAGGAGAACAAGCAGAGGTTACAGAAGTTGCAACTGAAGCACCAGTAGAAACTGCTGCAAGCGTTGATGGCGATGTCTATAAAGTAGATGTAGCTGCAAGTGAATTAGCTTACGAAGGAAGTAAACCAACAGGAAAACATCATGGAACTGTCGCATTCAAATCAGGTGATGTGGTAGTGAAAGATGGAAATATTGTTGGTGGAAGTGTTGTATTCGATTTGAACACTATCAATGATGTTTCAGTGACAGGTGAATACAAACAAAAATTAGAAGGACATTTGAAAAGCCCTGATTTTTTTGATGTTGAAAAATATCCTGAAGCAAAATTCGAGTTTGTTTCTTTCGATAAAAAAGAAAACAGCACTGATGGAACAACACATACATTGACAGGAAACATGACAATCAAAGATGTTACAAAACAATTGACTTTTGATGTTATGGTTACTCCTGATGGTGATAATATTGTTGTTGCAGCACCTCAATTCGTATTTGATAGAACAGATTTTGGTTTGAAATATAAATCAAAAAAATTCTTCAGTGACCTTGCCGACAAATTCATAAATGATGAGATAGGAATATCTTTTAAAATGGTTGCCGGAAAATAAAAAATCTGCAAATATTTTAAATATCATATTTATCCTCCAATTTATAAAAGTTGGAGGATTTTTTTTTGCATAATTATCAACCTAATTAAAGTACAATATTTATTGCTTTATTAAGGCTTTGATAAAGATCCAAAATATTGAGATGAAATTAAAAAGTAGCTTTTTTTATTATCGTTAATATAATTTTTCCGAAATTTGAAGTTTTATAATTTTCAGTAATGAATAAATTGTGAGTCTGAAACAATCCAATAGAATATCTTATATCATTGTGGCAATGATGGTGATTTTATTCAATATCAGATATTTGAATGAGAAGATGTTTACTATTCATGCTTGGGCAAATTATGATCGTTATGCTCTGGTTCAAGGATTTATCGACAATGATTTTGATTTTTTTAAGCCTGAGACTTATGTTTTGAATAAACAATTTCCTGATGATTTCGATGTCCCTCAAAAACAAGCCATCACTTCAGTGGATTTTCCTGTAACAGAATATTTGGTAGCACTATTGTCAAAAATTACTACTATAGATGTATTTATTGTATTTAAATTATTGATGCTTATTTATGCTGTCTTTGGTGGTATTTATCTTTTTAAAATTGCTGACTTGATATTGGATAACAAATGGAAATCCTATATTTTTATTTCTTTAGCACTTAGTTCCCCTGTTTTGATTTATTATCAGGGTGGTTTTTTGCCTACAATTCCGGCTTTGACATTTACCATCATTGGTATTTATTATTATTTGAAATATTTTATCGGCGATAAAAATAAGGATTATAATATTGCTTTTTTATTTCTTACCCTAGGAGTATTGGTAAGGTTGAGTTTCCTGATTGTCTTATTGTCTTTAGTAGTTCTTGATTTATTTCAAAACATATTGAAAAAAGAAATAAAAGTAAAAAAAGTATTTATTCCTATTTTATCTTTTTTATTCATATTGATATATTGGTTCTACAATGAATATTTGAGGGAAACCTATGGAAGTATGTTTTTGGGTCAAATACAATTTCCTCGCGATTTCAATCAGTTATTTTATGATATCAGTATGATTTTTAAAAATTGGATACTTGAGTATTTTTCAATTTTTCATTATGCAATAATAGTTATCCTGATAGCTGTATTTTTAATTCAAAATTATCAAAGGATAAGTAAAATAAATATATTGTGGATATTTGAAAGTATTTTGGTGTTATTCGAATTGATTTTTGTATTTGCTATGTTGAATCAATTTGTGGATCACGATTATTATTTTCTGGATTCATTTTATCTTCCTGTTGTTATGTTTTTATTGCTATTGTTGAAAAATATATCCATTGGTGAAAGAACATCTAAATTGATGCTTATATTTTTAATTGCATTTCCTGTGATGATATACGCTATAAATATTCAAATAAATAGACATGATTATAGAGACAATAAAGATTGTGATATTATAAAAAGCTTTAGTGAATCTGAGGAATATTTCGATTCGTTAGGAATATCCAAGGAATCTAAAATACTGGTACTGGATGCAAGTGGACCAAATATTCCTTTTGCATTTTTGGGTAGGAAAGGATATGCATTACTCAATACAAGTGCAGAAAATATAGGGAGGTCTTTGTCATGGAATTATGATTATATAGTTTTCCAAAATGATTATTTTATTTCTGATATTTACAATAATTTCCCTGATATTATTAATAGGATAGATGTGCTGGGGACAAATAATAAAATAACAGTTTGTGAATTATCTGACAGCATTTATAATAGGTCAATAATAGAATTTGCATCGAAATTTGGATATAAAACCAATGGAGAATACCATACGGGTTTCGAATATGGTGAAGAGATTGGTTGGGAGAATTATCTTTTGAATTCAGATTATTCTTATGCTGGAGAATACAGTTCTCTGATAGATAAAAATTCTGAATATAGCTTGAGTTATACTTTTAATTCGGAATTAGTAGATGGAAAAATTCCTTATGTGATTGTTTCTTCTCATATTTTAAAAACTGAAGATAAGCCAATATTGCTGGTGTTTTCAGTTTCGGATTCTAAAGGAGAAAATAAGTTTTATAAAGCCTATGATATCAATAATATAATAAAAGATAGTATGAAATGGCAGGAGACTAACTTTATATGTAAGTTTCCTCTGATAACTGAAGGTGATAAAATGAATATTTATTTTTGGAATCTGAATAAAACAGAAATCTATATTGACGAATTGAATATCAAGATTTTTTAATCTTAAGGTTCTAATCTGTTTCTTTCATTTCTGGTGAGGTCAAAAGTATCTCTGTCCAAGAAATATTTTTCTTCAATAGGATTATTGTCATAGCTCGATTCATAGTCCAATTCATGAGTTTCGGTAGTTTTTCTCAATAAAAATGCAATAAGTGCTCCTACTATAGCTCCCAATAGGTGACTTTCCCAACTGATTCCTTTTTCACCGGGTAGTATGCCTGCTACATTTAGCCACTATATAATATTATGATAACTAATGATAGTACCACCGATTTGAAATTTCTTCAGAAAACACCACTCCAGAATACAAAAGAAATCAATCCATACACAACTCCACTTGCACCTATATGATATACTGACCTGCCGAATAACCAAACGGAAATACCAGTGAGTACATATATGGAAAGAATACTCAGAGTGGCTATTCCATTGTAAAAGAGATATATCAAAGTAATCATAAAAAACATAGGAATGGAATTAGAAAAAAGATGTTGGAAATTACTATGTAAGAATGGAGCAGCAATTATACCAAATAATCCATCTACTTCTCTTGGATATATTCCATAAATATTCCAGTTGAAATGCCCTATTACCTTTATCAAATGAGATATCCACATAACACTTACAAATAACACTGCAGGTTTCAGTGCTGACTTCAATGTGGGATAATTATTTGCCATATAGTGATAATGTAATTTGAATTACAGATATCTTCTTTTTACGCTTTTAATAAAATATTCAACTTTTTTGAGCTTATCGTCGCTATCCCAATTATATTTTGGAACCAATTTATTTACAATATATTCTTTAGCATCATTTATATTGGACATGGAGTTCAGCTCACTGATTGTGGTTTCAAAATCTGCAAAATCTCCAGCAAATAATTCATTTATAGTGAATATCTTTTCATTCAATCCAAAAGCTTTGGACAAGTCACTTAAAGGGGTTTTACTCAATTTTTCTGATAATTCAGTAGAGTTGCTATCATCGAATAAAGCATTGAATGCTGATGAAACACTATTGCCTACAGGTTTTGATGGTTTAGTGGCAGAGAATCTCAACAGAGGGTTTTTCGATTTTATTTCTCTTTTACTACCTTTGGTTCCACATATTTTTCTTCCTCCACAGTTTTAATTCTTCTTTTTCCTGTTTGGGTTCTTCAACTATAGTCTTAGGTTCAGGAGTAATTTTATTTTCACTTGGGGTTCTATTTTTACTTCTTTAATTTTAGGAGTATCATTTTTTACTGTTGTGGCAGTATTTTCATCGCTGTTCAAAGCATCATATAATTTTCTTACATATTCTTTTATGAGGTCCAATTCTATCTTACTCAATTGAATTTCAGAAGGAGAATCCCAGTTTTCAAAATTATTTATTTTTCTCAGATATTTATTAAATCTATTAAAGTCCATAATTAGTTTTTTCATTTAAAAGTGACAATTAAATAACAAACTTTATAATAAAAAGATTATTTGATTTTATTTTTATTTTTTTTAATATGTCAAAAACTTTTAATTTCATATCTTCGTGGTTTATTATAAAATTACCTGATAATGTTTATAGAACCACTTTCGGTGGACATCGTAGCGGATGGATTGAAGTGATAACAGGATCAATGTTTTCTGGTAAAACAGAGGAGCTAATCCGAAGGCTGCGAAGAACACAATTTGCCAATCAAAATCTCATAATATACAAGCCTCAACGCGATACCAGATATAGTGTGGATAAGGTTACTTCACATGATGAAAATAGCTTGGAATCAATTGCTGTATCGAGTAGTAAAGAAATTCTGGAGGTGCCGAGGAGATCAATGTAGTAGGGATAGATGAAGCCCAATTTTTTGATATGGACCTTCCGGAGGTAGTAGAAAAATTAGCGCTTTCAGGCGTGAGGGTTATTGTAGTCCGGCTTGGATATGGATTTTTTAGGAAGACCATTCTGTCCCATGCCTGCATTGATGGCTATCGCAGAATATGTTACCAAAGTTCATGCTATATATGTCCTCATTGTGGTAATCATCTTACCCACTCATACAGATTGTCAGATGAGACAGAAACCATAGTGTTGGGAGAAAAAGATAAGTATGAACCGCGATGCAGAGTATGCTATAAGATGGGAAAAGCTTTGGATTTTAGAGCTACAAATGGTAAAAAAGCAAAGAACAAAAACAAAAATCAACATAATGATGAATAAAAAAATAAATTCTGTACTAATTTCCGTTTTCGATAAATCGGGATTAAATGATCTTATCGAACTATTTAAAAAGAATAACACTAAGGTGATTTCCACTGGAGGAACTTATGAATTTCTTTCTGCTAATGGATTGAATCCTATAAAAGTGGAAGATCTCACAAAATTTCCTTCCATGCTGGATGGTAGAGTGAAAACACTTCACCCGGCTGTTTTCGGGGGTATTCTCGCTATTAGAAATGAGGATCATTTGAGCCAATTAGAACAATATGATATTCCTACAATCGATATGGTGATTGTGGATTTGTATCCATTTGAAAAAACAGTTGCAAGTTCTGATGATGCTGATGAGATAATAGAAAAAATCGATATCGGTGGTATTTCTTTGATAAGAGCAGCAGCGAAAAATTTTAAAGATGTTCTTGTTGTTCCCTCTCAGGAATATTATAAGGAGGCTTGCGATGTATTGAGTCAGGGTGAAATGACAACAACAGAAGAGGATAGAAAGAGGTTTGCAAAATATTCATTTTCTGTATCATCTCATTATGATACACATATTTATAAATATTTTTCAAATGATGAATTTCCTGATTTTACAGCTTCACTTCCATATAAAAGTGAATTGAGATACGGAGAAAATTCTCATCAAAAAGCTGCTTTTTACGGTAAGTTGGAAGATGTCTTTGATAAATTGAATGGAAAGGAAATTTCCTATAATAATCTGGTAGATATCGATGCTGCTGTGGAACTTTTGGAGGATGTGAAAAATGGAAAACCATGTTTTGCTATTCTTAAACATACAAATCCATGTGGAGTAGCTTACGGGGAAAATGGTCTTGATGCATGGACAAAAGCACTTAAAAGTGATCCTGTATCGGCATTTGGAGGAATTCTGATTACCAATTCAAATATAAATCTGAAACTTGCTAAAGAGATAGATAGTATTTTCTATGAAGTGCTTATAGCTCCGCAATTCGATGAAGATGCATTAGCTTTACTTTCAAAAAAGAAAAACAGGATATTGCTAAAGATAAAAGATTTCAAACATCAGTCATTATCCTTTAAAAATATTTTGAATGGTTTCGTTGTTCAGGAAAAAGATAAAGGTACTTTTGAACATGAAGAATTTAACCTGGTGACTACTGAGGTTGTGGCAGAAAATGTAAAAGAAGATTTATTATTTGCAAATATTATAGTTAAGCATTTGAAATCTAATGCTATAGCTTTGGTTAAAGATAGCCAGCTGATAGGGATTGGACATGGTCAGACATCGAGAGTGGATGCTTGCAGACAAAGTATCGACAAAGCTCAGAGAATGGGCTTTGATACAAATGGTGCTGTTATGGCTTCCGATGCTTTTTTCCCATTCCCAGATAGTATTGAAATCGCACATGAAGCCGGAATTGTTTCTGTAATTCAACCCGGAGGTTCGGTAAATGATAATTTAAGTATAGATTACTGTAACAAAAATGGTGTTTCAATGGTATTCACAGGGTATCGTCATTTTAGACATTAAAAAAAACAGTGGATATTGAACCTTTGTATTGATATAGGAAATTCCCGTACCAAGTTTGGTATATTTGAAGATGATAAATTGATAACAGTGTATAATGATATCGATGAATTGTCTGTTGATTATACTAATGATGATTTCAATAGTGTGATTATATCAAGTGTAAAAAAGGAAATTCCCGAAATAATTTTTGATTTCACAAAAGCAGTCTCTCTAGTAGTTGTTTTGGATTTTAATACCATACTTCCTATAAAAATAAATTATGATACTCCGGAAACATTGGGAATGGATAGAGTGGCAGCTGCAGTAGGTGCAAATTATTTATTTCCCAATGAAAATTGCATAGTGATAGATGCAGGAACTTGCATTACTATGGATTTTATAAGTAGTGAAAATGAATTTTTGGGAGGCAATATATCTCCTGGTATTTATACGAGAATCAGAGCAATGCATCGATTCTGAGTAAATTGCCTATCGTGGATATTAATTATCCGGATCAGTTATTAGTACTAATACAGAACATGCTTTGCAAAATGGTGCAGTCAAAGGTACAATTTGGGAAATTTCTTCGTTTATAGATGAAGTAGAAAAGAAAATATGGATCTTCGAAACTTGTTTTTACTGGTGGTGATGCAAAATATTTTGAAAATTATATTAAAACCCCCATATTTGCAGTTCAGGATTTAGTCTTGACAGGATTAAATGAAATTATAAAAAAATATGAATAGATTAAAAATTGCTTTATCGAGTATTTTCGTAATACTGTTTGTGTATTTTTCTTATAGCCAGCCTAAGGATAATTCTCCTTATAGTAGGTTTGGTCTTGGTGATGTCGCAGACAATGAATTTACTTTTGTTAGGAGTACAGGGCTTGGTAATTCTATGTATTCCTATAATCAGATAAATATTATCAATCAAACTTCTTATGGATATTTAGGAACAACAATTTTCGATATGGGTTTTTATGCTAAAAATTCATCCTTTAGTTCCGAAAATAGTTCTGATAATGTCTTTAGTGGCAATCTGGATTATATTTCCTTAGCATTTCCTCTTATAAATCCATTAATGATTTATTGGAAAAAAAGCAAAGAAAATTTGATATCGGTTTGAATTTTACTTTGAAGCCATTTACCAATGTTGGTTATAATATAAAATCAACAGAAGAAAATGATGATATCGGTTCAATAGAAAGATATTATGAGGGTACAGGTGGAACTTATAAATTTGTTTCCGGAGTAGGAGCAAGATATAAAAACTTTTCTGTAGGTGTCAATGTAGGTTATTTTTTGGTAAGATAAATTATGAAAGAGATATATATTTTGCAGATTTAGATTATCCTTACAATGATATTTATAATGATGGTATGTCAGTAAGTGGTTTTATATATGATGTTGGACTTCTCTATACTATTACTTTAAATAAATCTGAGGTCAAAGAAAACAAAGCAAAGCCACAAAAAATAACAATAGGTTTGAGAGGTAATTCTAAAACCAAATTTAATACTTCTAATGATGTGTATAATGCAAGTGTTACCAATTCATTTACAGCTCTGTTGTCAGACACACTTTTATATAAAAATAATGAAAAGAATACAGGATATTTACCTTCGAGTTATGGAGTAGGAATAAACTACAATAATAAAAATAAATGGATTTTTTGGAGTTGATTATTCAGCTGATTTATGGGATGAATATGTCAATAATTTTACAAATGAAGAGTTGAAAAACAGTTATAAATTGTCTTTGGGAATACAATACACTCCTAATGAAAATTCATTTACAGATTACTTCGACAAAGTCAATTATCGTATGAGTTTGTTCTATAAGACAGATCCAAGATTTGAAGGAGATAATCAAATGGATGATAAAGGAGTACACTTAGGTTTAGGGTTTCCAATCATATATCAAAGAAAATCAGCAAATATCAATGCAGATTTGAGTTTTGGAAGAAGAGGAGCAAATATGATTATACGTGAAAATTATGTTAAATTTGGATTAAGTGTAACAATTAATGATTCAGATTGGTTTATTAAAAGGAAATATTATTAATTTTGTGGACTCAAATTTTTTAATAAAACAGATAATATAATGAAAAAAATATTAATCGGATTTGCAATAATAATTTTAAATATCAATTTTGCCTTTAATCAATGTGAATCATGGGTTGATAAACCATTTCAGGAAGATGCTATGAATGCCCATAGCATATATCGTCAGGCATTGAAAATAGATGATTATAAACTTGCCAGTGAATATTGGGAACAGGTTTTCAAATTAGCTCCTTATAGCAGATGGAAATAGAGATTATCACTATTGGGATGGAATGAAAATCCTGACTTATGGAAAATGGGAAATGAAACTGATGCTGCGAAAAAAATGAAATTCTGAACAGAATTTTAGGACTATATGATCAGATGGCAAATTGTTACGAACAAGGAGCTATAAATGTTAAAAATTGTAGTGGTGATAGTTGTGGAATAAAACAAGCAGGGTTCGTATTGGGACGTAAAGCTTATGAGATGTATTATACTTACAATTCTCCTTATAAAGACATATATGAAGTTCTAAAGAAAAGTATCGATAAATCTGATAAGAAATCCGAATATATTATTTTAGATCCATTTGGTGTAGTTCTTGCTGATTTATATGGTAAAGAGAGAAGTTAGTGACGAAGAAGCTCGTAAATATATTGAAAAAGTTCAGAATATAGCAGAATACAATATCGAAAATGATAAAACATATAGTGCATATTGGAAACAAGGTTGGATAAAATGGATTATGACCTTGCTGATGCAGAACAAGATGTTTTTGATTGTGAATTTTTCAAAAATAAATTTAAACCTATTTTTGAGAAAAATAAAGACAACGGTGAAGTTGTAAAATATATGTTGGTTACTCTGAAAAAACAAAATTGTGATCCTAACGATGAGTTCCTACTTGAGGTAGATAATGCATGGAAAACATTTGCTGAGGAGTATAATGCTGCATTGAGAGATTCTCTGGAAGAGTAAATCCTGCACTTGCTGCAAGTAGATTGGCTAATGAGGGAAATTATTCCGAAGCAGCAAAAAATATCAGGAGGCTTTGGATCAGGAAACAGATCCTGAAAAACAAGCTAATTATTACTACGCATTGGCTGCAATCCAATTTGGAGAATTAAATCAGTTGAGCAATGCAAGAGCAAATGCCTTGAAAGCAGCTCAATTGAAATCAAATTGGGGAAAACCTTATATCCTAATAGGAGATATGTATAGTAAATCTGCAAAGTCCTGTGGTGATGATTGGATCAAAGATTGGCAATTCTCGCTGCACTGATAAATACTATTATGCTAAATCTATTGATCCAAATTCAGTAGGTCAGGCTAATAGCAGAATAAATAAATTTGAAGGTTCTAAACCAAGAAAGAAGAAGGATTTATAGGAAATATTCTGAAGGTCAGGTAGTGAATACAGGATGTTGGATAGGAGAAAATGTGAAACTCAGATTCGTGGATTAAGGAATATATTAGATATAAAAAAAGCTATTCATAGTTTGAATAGCTTTTTTGTTTATTAATTTGCCATTTTGTTCATTAATTTTTTAAATGTTAAAATCAGGTTTATATCTTGCTTGATATTTTAAAAAATCTAAATTTGTTAAAAATATTCATATGAGAACTAAATTTACATACTTTGTCTTTTCGATTTTTATATTATTGTTTTTTAGTAATATTTCATCAGCACAATCTCAAACTAAGTATTCCAGAGCCAAGGTTTTTTTGTATGATAATAGCCTCAATGATATAGCATCACTAGGTTTAGATGTTGAACATGGTACTTTAGCTAAGGGAAGATTCATAATAAGTGATTTTTCAAATAATGAGTTGGAGTTGCTCTCAAAACATGGTATCAATTATGAAATTCTCATTGATGATGTACAAAAACATTATGTAGAACAAAATTTAAATGTTGATAATAAAAATATTGAAAGCAGAACTGTTTTAGGGAATTGCAATAACGATGATTATGAAAGGGTTTTTGATACTCCCGAAAATTATACCTATGGTTCTATGGGAGGTTATCTTACTTACGATGAATTATTGGTGGTTCTCGATAGCATGGTCGCAAAATATCCAAACATTATTTCACAAAAGCAACAAATAGATACTATACTGACTTATGAAGGTAATCCGATATATTGGGTGAAAGTATCTAATAATCCCAATGAAGATGAAGATAAACCGGAGATATTGTACACTGCTCTGCATCATGCACGTGAACCAGTGAGCCTCTCACAAATGATTTTTTATTTATGGTATTTATTGGAAAATTATGATACTGATCCTGAAATAAAATTCCTCGTTGATAATGTAGAAATGTATTTTATTCCTTGTGTAAATCCTGATGGATATATTTACAATCATACTACAAATCCTCAGGGTGGGGGAGAGTGGAGAAAAAACAGATGGAGAAAAAATGGTACGATATATGGTGTGGATTTAAATAGGAATTATGGTTACCAATGGGGTTATGACGATATTGGGTCTAGTACTGATCCTCAGGATGAAACATACAGGGGAGAATCTGCTTTTTCAGAACCAGAGACAAGAGCTGTAAGGAAATTTTGCCAGAATCACTCTTTTTCATTAGCAGTAAATTATCATACCTATGGCAATTTATTGATTCATCCATGGGGTTATAATGATTCTGAAACAGATAAAAATGATGTTTTTACTGCAATAGGAAATGGCATGACCAAATATAATAATTT
Organism: Saprospiraceae bacterium; assembly: GCA_041392555.1. GTDB lineage: Bacteria > Bacteroidota > Bacteroidia > Chitinophagales > Saprospiraceae > JADJGA01. The sequence goes on from JAWKLW010000004.1 coordinate 122,931, forward strand.
CTTAGTTGGTACCGGTACTTCTACTGTGGGTTATACCTCCAATGGTGATTCTGATGATTGGATGTTCGGAGATACTATTACCAAAGAATCTATTATAACATTTACATCAGAAGTGGGTAATCAGGATGATGGTTTCTGGCTGCCCAATCTTCAATTGATTCTTATAATAAAACATGTATGTATCAAAATATTATGGCTGCTTATTGCACCAGAGATAATATAGTAAATGTGAATTCAGGAGAAAAATTAGTTTTGAATAAATTAGATACCACATATATTGAATTCCAAAACATTGGTTTAAAAGAGGGAGAAGTTACTTTAAGCTTGCAGAGTCTCTCAGATAAAGTTCAGGTTTTAACAGATTCTTTATCGTTTTCCTTTGAAAGTATGGAGAAGAAATCAATTCCATTTATTATTCAATTGGGAGATGATGTGTCTTCAGGAGAAGAATTTAAACTAGTGTCGATTATAGATAATGGATATTTTTCAAAAACTGATACCTTCACCAAGATATATTTAGGGGGTAATCTCAAAAATTATTTTTATGACGATTGCTCTGATTTATCAAATTGGAATGCGGTAGGTAACTGGGGTGTAACCTCATCAGATTATGTTTCCGAACCATATAGTATTACCGATAGCCCATCAGGAAATTATAATAGCAATTCTAATGTTTATGTTACATTAAAAAATCCTGTTGACTTGTCAAATTCTGAATTTGCATATCTAAAGTTTAATGCAAAATGGAGTATTGAAAAATCATGGGATTTTGCACAGGTTATGGCATCAAGTGATGGTGTTAATTTTACTCCTTTGTGTGGTGATTATACAGTCGATGGAAGCACCTATCAGGATGAAGGTCAGCCTATTTATGACGGAGTCCAAAATGATTGGGTTAATGAACTTATTTTTCTCGATGATTATGTAGGAGGTAAAGTATGGATAAGATTCAAGCTGGTTTCAGATATATATATAAATGATGATGGATTCTATTTCGATGATGTTGAGATTGGATCAGTGGACAATCTTACAAATATCGATGAAAAAGAGACTACTGATATTTCAAATGGCAAATTGCTTATTTATCCTAATCCAGCCAATAGTTTTATTAATATTGTAATACCGGAAAATGTTTTTGTAAGACAAACTGATATTTCAGTTTATAACGTGCTGGGAGAACTATTGAATAATTACTCAGTTGATGCAAGTATTATAGAAAATACGGGATATACTTTGGATGTCTCTAACTTTGTGTCAGGAGAATATTTTATAGTTGTTGGATCAGAAAATAATCAAAAATATTATGGTTCATTTTTTAAAACTAATAATTACAATATTGTCATTGGAGTTGTTATTTTCGGGATTATAATTGCAACCGTATTTCCGGGTTGTAAGATGTCAGAACAAAATAATGCTATTGTTAGCAATACTTTTCAATGTGAAGAACTGATAGCAGTAAAACTGAAAGGAAAGTGAAGCCTTCCTTTTGGAGGAGAATTTAAGAATTATAAACTTGAAATAATTGAACCAATAAATATAGATAAAAATATTTGGTTGGTAAAATGGGATAATTCATTGATTACTGCTGGTGAAATATTAAGAAAACTGAAGTATTCACAATTTGCAAGTGACGCAGCATTTATTCAGGTTCCGGAGTTGGAATAACATCAATTTATTTCATCCATCTGAATCTGTAGCCAAGATTGAATTCCATAAATTCTGCCAGCATGAAATTTATTGCTCTTACATTGACACCTAAAGATAGGTTTTTGTAAACTTCGTATTTTATACCAAGTCTTTGGTAACTTTGTTTGAAATTACCGTAGTTAAGATGCCTGGCATATATTCCGAAACCTCCTACAAGTGATAATTTGCCTATTATGGCTTCAGGTTGAATAATAAATCCTATGGTGAGATTATCAAAATTTCGAGTGCCTATAGTGCCATCAGGATTAGCTGTTAAGCCCATCCAATAGTTTAAATCTGTGCCAACTCCAATTCTGAAAGCATTTGATATCTGATTAAAATATAGGGCGCTAATTCCGGCAATGGCAAAATAATTGGTATCGAGTTCGTGCTCAACGAGTTGATGGTCTCCATAACCCAACATCGAGAAATATATCATTGGATCTGGATAATTTTCCGGATTTGAATTTGCAGGTAATCAGGTCTCTTCCTTAATCTGTATTTGAATTCAACCTGTGGAGAATAAATATTAAATCCACGGTTTGGTCTTTCAAATCCTCCATTTGAGAAATGGATAAAACTCATTCCGGCTCCAAGTTCCATATGATGGTTTAGGTGCAAAAAAACTTTTAATGCTATATCGAGATGTACTGTCAATCCTCCTCCTATGACGATGTTTTGGGTTATCAATAGCATCATAATGTTTCCAGTTGCTCGCCATTCCATATTGGAATTCAGAATAGAAATCTATGGTTTTAAACCTTATTACAGGTATGCCAAAAATTCCATAGTATGATATTGGATAACCTATCTCATCATAATCATAAAAATCACCTATACCAATTCCAAATCCATAGTAAGGACCTTTGTATATTTTTTGCCAATCAGAATAACCAGGGTTTTGCCACAATGCTTTAAGTGAAATATATTGATATTTATCTAATGGTTTTTCCAACAGATTTTCGCCTTTAACAAATGGATTTGTAGGCAATACTGTTCCTTTACCATAAGCTGCTGATAATATAAAATTCTGTTGATTTTGGTTTAATGTATTTTGCCCATAACTTTCAATGGAAAAGAATAAAAATGCTAATAAGACTTTTACTGTTATTCTCATTTATAATATTTTTAGTGTAAATATACAACTTATATTATTTTTTAAAATTTCAATTATAATGTGGTTTTCTTCACATAAATTGTAAAGAAGAATAATATTTTAAATTATTTTTTTCTGATTATTGAAAGACCATCTCTAATAGGTAGCATGATTTTTTCTACTCTGGTATCATTTTTTATTGCAATATTAAAATCACGTAATATTGATGCTGTTTTGTCATCTGCATCGAAAATAACTTTTCCGCTCCAAAGTACATTGTCTATGAGTATCAATCCATTTGAATTTACTTTATCTATTATCAGTTTATAGTATTCAGGATAATCATTTTTATTTGCATCGATATAGACAATGTCATATTTTTCATTTCTGTTTTTCAATAATTTTAGAGCATCTCCTTCTATCAATTCAATATTTTTGTTAAATGGTGATAGTTGAAAAATTTTTTTTATTAGTGAGATATTTTCATTATTTACCTCATAAGTTCTCAAAATACCATTTTCTTGCAATCCTTCTGCCAGACAAAGTGCTGAATAACCAGTGAAAGTACCTATTTCCAATATTGATTTAGGATTTATCATTTTGCTGAGAAATGAGAGTAACCTTCCTTGAATTCTACCTGTGAGCATTTGAGGCATTGTGGTTTTTAGATTGGTTTCTTTTTCCAGATCAATCAGATAATCAGGTATTTTTTCGGAATGTTCTATACAATAATTTTCAATCTTGATATTTTCTATATTCATTGTGATTAATGTTTTTTTAATTTGATATAAGTATCCAGAAAAACTATAGTGAAAATAAAAAGCATCCCGAGATAAACAAAAACAGATATATCCTTGTAGTCATGAAGTAAGAATGCAGCTACAAAAATTCCATATATCGGTTCCATATTGAAAGCAAGACTTACATCAAAAGCATTTAGGAAATTCATAGCTTTCAGATAAAGATAATATGATAAAACGGTACAGAAAGCGGTAAATATAAAAAAGTATAACCAATCTATTCCTTTTGGTATCTCAAAGTGAAAAACAGGAAATATGAATAATATTCCTAATAATATCCATACAGCAGTCATCTGAATAAAAGTTAGTTTTAGTTCCTGCCCAATTACCAACCATTTTTTATTCAATATTGAGAATATTACACCGAGAAAAGTTGCTAATAAGCCTATCCAAAGTCCTTTTTGTTGGATAGAACTAGTATGGTAGAAAATAAGAATAAATCCTGGGACGATAGCAAGACCAAGAATAATATCTACTTTTTTCCACTTTATATTTTTATTTAATATTGGTTCTATCAGTGCAGTCATCAATGAAGAGCTGGAAAGCGCTATTAAAGCCATTGTTGGATTGGAGACTTTTATACTTCCATAGAATCCCAGCCAATGGACACCTAAAAAAATTCCAATGATAAACTGTTGTATAATATTTTTCCTGGGAAGTGATTTGAATAATACTCCGATGCGGATTATAAAAAGGAAGATGATAAAAGTAAGGAATGATCTCCACCATACTACAGATATGAAATTGATACTGATGAGATCTCCGAGAATAGCTGTAAATCCAAAAAGGAAAACAGAGATATGTAGGTTAATGAATGCTTTGGCTTTATCCTGCATACATTTAGATTAAAGTAATTATATAATTTCTTCGATCATATAGATAGCATCTTCATTACCCAATTCCGCAGATTTGTTTAGGTCATGTATATATCCGCTTTTCCCAAGATTTTTTTTAGTCATCCCGAGGTAATAGAATTTGTCTTTCTCATCTATTTTTTCCTTTCCTTTAGGAATACTCATTGATTTTTCAAATAATTCCAAAGCGTCATTGAATTCATATTGATTGTATTTTACTATTCCATAAATAAAATAGTCATGCTTTCTACGTTTGTAGTTTGGATCGTCTTTATCAAAACTCCTTTTTATCAATAGTTTTAATTCGAATTCAGCTTCAGCCCATTCTTCTCTTTTGATATGTAATTCAGCTTTTGCTCTTCTTGCCTGCCAATGTAGAGACTGTAATGCAATGGATGTTTTAATGGCTAAATTGATATGAATGTAAGCATTATCAAGATCTTCTTCATACATTAGCATTCTGCCAAGTCCTAGATGGGACTCGGGAATAGTGTCATCAAGATTTATGCTTTTTAAAAAATCTTCTTTAGCTTCAGTATAATTTTTTAGCTTTAAATTTACAAAAGCTCTCCTTTCATATGCAAGAGCATTTCTATTGCAATGATCCAATGATTTACTCAGTTGCTCCAATGCTTCCATTTCCTTGCCTCCTTCACTGATATATTCCTTTGCTCTCAGGAAATCCAAAACAGCAGTCCTGCTACCACTTGGTTCTATTTCCCTGAATTCTAAAAGTTTTCCCTCTTCAATTTTCCACATCAAAATTCTACCGGATACAGCAAACTGGGCACAACTGTCAAATAGATTTACTGTATTTTTCCATACTTTATCAGTATGATTGCCTACATATCTTGAGACAGTTATTTTTGAATTTTCTTCATCGAGAAATTCTAATTCTTTGAATACTATTTCATTTTTATAATATACAGCGTTTTTATTATTTATAACATTGACCAACTTATCGTAACTTGTACGATTAAGGAAATTAAAATTGCCTTGTATTATCAATTTATAAAACATATAAAATTTTAAACTATATTACTATTTTTTGCCGTTATTAATACTGAAAATATCATACCAATTTTTATAATTATTTTATTGGTATGATATTTTAAAATCTATGTGTCACAATTTCAACAAAATATAAGGGAAAAATATTTTAATTTTTTTTTAAAATTTTTCCTTTTTTATATTGTTAATGAAAAATAGGAGTACAATTATTTAATTACACTAAGTTTTGAATTCCAAATACCTTTGTTTGTCGTTATAACTATGAGATATAATCCATCATTGATATTGGTACCTAACTCAATAAAATTATCTTTATAATTATCTCTTTTCCAAACTGATCTTCCACTATAATCCAATAGTTCAATTTTAGCAACATCTATATCATCATTTGTTTTAAAATAGACTATATTATTTGCTGGATTAGGGAATAATACGATATCATCATTTGCCAATTCAGGAACAGAAGTTATAGTTCCTAATTTAGCACACAACCAAGTATTAGGATCGAATTCTAAATCTTCAACTTCAAATCCAGCATTTATTACAAATTCTTGTTGATTTTGATAATTGTCCAATGTTACTAATGTATCTTTGGTTGCCCCAATAAGTTTAACTTGTACCGGCATTTCAAAAAAGTCAACTGATGCATCTGTTTGTTCCTGATTGATTATTATTTCCACATTTCCATCATCTTCATTATCATATTCAAAATTGTAGATTGGATATCCTCTTCCATAAAACCAATCATTGAAAAATTCTGTTAAATCTGTTCCGGATTCTGCTTCCAGGTGATTTTTTAAATCAACTGTTTTAGCATAATTATATATCAATTCAGGGTCGTGAATATAATTACTGATAGCTTTAAAAAATACTTCATCGCCTAATTTCCATCTTAACATATGTAGTAGAAATGCACCTTTAGAGTATGATAAACTACCGGAAAATATTCTTCCTACGGTGGAAGTGTCATCGACAAAAACAGAACCATTCTGAGATTGTAAGCATCTATTCAAATTATTTGTTTTCCATGATTCCCAAGTATCAGGATCTCTGTCAAAATCATAAGTTAAGCCTTCGAGATAAGTTGCAAATCCTTCATTAAGCCAGATATCTTCCCAGCTTCCACAAGTTATTTTATCACCAAACCACTGATGAGCCAATTCATGAGCAAGTAAACTATGGCTAAAGCTACCGACAAATGTCATCGAAGAATGTTCCATTCCACCACCCCAACCAAATTGAGCATGGCCATATTTTTCAAATGGGAAATCTCCAAAAAGTTCTATGAAAAATTGCATTGTAGGTATAATATCAGGGGTATAAGCCTTAGCATAACTCAGGTTGCATGGGTAAACATATTCCAATACCATAAGTGAATCCCCACTTTCCAGTGGCACCCAATCGATATATTCGGAATAATTAGCTACTGATATTGCTATCAAATATGCTGCTTCAGGATAAATATGTTTCCAATGATGTACTAGAGAGTTATCATTTTCTTTTATATCTTTCAATATCCCATTGCTTCCTACTTTGTAGCCTAATGGAGTGGTAACATAAATGTCGACACTATCTATTTTATCATTTAGTGTTTGTTTTGTAGGCCACCAGTCCCTTGCTCCATAGGGTTCGGATAGTGTCCAAAGTATGTGCTCGCTATCATCACAACTCAAAGTTGATGTTTCGAATGATCCAAATCCTGAACTTGAAGGATTTCCACTGTAATAAATTACTAATGAATCTGTAGATCCTTGAGTTATCGTATTATTTAAGTCTATTTTTAGTTCATATTGTCCTGAAAATTCATTGTTCATTTTTTCTCCGTGATATAATACTGAATCAACTACCATAATCGAATTGAAATCGAAATAAATAGTATTAAAGTCTGATAAAGCTACAAATCTAGGCATCACACTTCCACTGATAAAGGAGTATTCTGGATCGGCATCCAAATTAAATCTATAGTATTTTAAATCATAGCTTCCGGTATTACTGCTGGAAGGAATATAAGTTCTACTAAATATCTTATCATCGTTTCTGTCCCATGCTTTTATAAATTCCTGCGCTGTCAAATTGTAGATGTTGTAAGCAAATAGAATTAGTATTAGAATGGAATTTTTAAATAATTTCATGATTATGATTTTTTTAATTGCTGAATTCAAGTGACAAATGCAACATTAGATAAAAATATGTCATTGGCAAAATTACGATTAAAAAATTCAATCGGAGTTAGAAAACACGGATTTTTTTAGGTCTATTATTCAATATATTTTGAACTGAAATTACATCATTGTCAGTAATATTTTCAAAGAAGAACCTTTAGGAAAATATTGTCTGATAAGACCATTGGTATTTTCATTAGCACCACGTTCCCAAGAATGATATGGTCGGGCAAGAAAAATTGAATATTTAGATTTTGAGAGATAGTTTGATGATCAGAAAATTCTTTTCCATTATCAGCAGTAATAGTATGTAATAAATTTTTAAAAGGGTTAAGAGTTTCGATAGTTTGTGATGAGACTGGGAAGCATCTTTAGACACTAATTTACGAATAAAAACCAAGCTTGACACTCTGTCATTCATTGTAAGCAAAGCTCCTTTGTGATTTTACCGATAACAGTATCTATCTCAAAATCTCCAAAACGATTTTTTCATCTACTATTTTTGGTCTCAAAGAGATATCAGTTCTGTTAGGAATAATACCTCTTTTATCTTTTGAAGCACCTCGTTTACGATATTTTCTTCCATTGTGCCTTAGGTGTTTATATAATTACCTCATTGTTTTTTATCATCCCAAATAAATTTATATATGGTTTCATTTGAGACACAATGGATATTTTCAACTTTAGCTCTACCTACAATTTGTTCAGGACTATAATCTTGTCTAAGTTTATCAATAACATAAAATTTGACTGATTTAGTAAATTTATGTTTTTAGGTTTTTCTTTGAGTCTTTTAAGTATATTTTTTTTGTGCTAAATCAGCTTTGTATTCTCCATTACGTTTGTCACTTGCGGGTTTTCAATTCTCTACAAACTACAGATTTGTGTTTGCCAATTGTTTTTGCAATGTCAGTTTGAGAATATTTATTTTGTATCATTACTGAAATTGTATATCTTTGCTCCAAGGTTAAATGTTTATTCATAGCAACTTTTTGGACGACGGGGGCTAAGATAATCAAATTCCATCAAACAGAGAAGTAGGATTTTTTCCTTCTTCTTTGTTTTGAAACTTATTTTATCTCATATCTCTCTCATCTTTTGTAAGTTGCATTTGTTTGTTGAATTTGGGATTTAAAATAATTTGTTATTTTATTCAATGCAGCATCAAGACCCTGGTTTAGAACCACCTGCAAGTGGCGAAAAAATTCTGACCACCACCACCACCATTTATTTCTTTGGCGAGTTCACGTATTATAGTACCGGCATTTAATCCTTTTTCTGTGAGATCTTTACTTATAGAGAGCATCAATTGAGGTTTGCCATTGGAAATGAAACCAAACAGGATGATTACATTCGATTTTTGACCCATCAATTCAAATGATAGTGATTTTATTTGTTTGCTATCATCGATATCAAGTTTTTTATTCAATAGTGAAATCCCGTTTATTTCTTTATATTCATTAGCAAGAGTATCTTTCAGTGAAGAAGCAAAATCACTTTTAAGTCCATCGATTTCTTTTTTCAGGGATTTATTCTCATTGATGGTGTCATCGATAATTTTAATGAGGTTTTGAGGATTTTTGAATATGGATTTTACTTGCTTCAACAGGTTTAATTCATTATTGATATAATTTTCAGCCTCTACTGAAGTCACTGCTTCTATCCTTCTCACACCGGCAGCAACAGCACTTTCACTTATTATCTTAAATATACCTATTTGACCTGTTGCTTCCACATGACAACCTCCGCAAAGTTCAGTTGAATATTCTTCGCCAAAATTTATCATTCTTACAGTTTTTCCATATTTTTCTCCAAATATCATCATTGCTCCCGCTTTTTTAGCATCTTCAATATCGAGATTTCTATTTTCTATTTTTATGATATTTTCCCTGATTTTGGTGTTTACTATTTTTTCTACCTCCTCTATTTCTTCATCTGTCATCTTTTTAAAATGACTGAAGTCAAACCTTAGACTCTTTTCTGTCACTAATGAACCTCTTTGTTGCACATGATTGCCTAATACTTTTCGCAAAGCTGCCTGTAGCAAGTGTGTTGAAGAGTGATTATTTTCTATAAGTTGCCTTCTCTCATTATCCACATTAGCCTTAACTTCGACTTCAATATTTGATGGTAGTTTTTCCACGACATGAATGATAAGTTCATTTTCTTTTTCAGTGTTTAAAACTTTTATTTCTTCATTTCCAAATTTTAAAGTTCCGGTATCTCCAACCTGTCCTCCACCTTCGGCATAAAATGGTGTTTTATCTAAGACTATTTGGAAAGCATTTGTATCTTTCTTTTTGATATTTCTGTATTTTAAAACACGAATATTATTTAATTCCAGATTATCATATCCCATAAATTTTGTTTCATTTCCATCGTTTACTATCACCCAATCTCCACGATCTATTTTAGCATCTTTTTTTGATCTTTGTTTCTGACCTTGCAGGCATTTTTCAAATTCTTTAATATCTACAGTAAAACCTTTTTCAGTTGCAATAAGATTAGTTAGGTCAATAGGGAAACCGTAGGTGTCATATAATTCGAAAGCATCTTCACCGGAAATAGTATTATCCTCGATATTTAGCGCTTCAAGGCGTTTTAACCCAAGTTCAAGTGTTGAAAGAAAAGATTTTTCTTCTTCGAAAACAACATTTGTTACAAAGTCTTTTTGCATTTTTAATTCAGGGAAAACTTCAGCGAAATACTCAGCGAGTAAATCTATTAACATATATAAAATAGGTTCTGTCCTATTCAGGAATGAATAATAATATCTCACTGCTCTACGCAGAATCCTCCTTATCACATATCCTGCACCGGTATTGCTTGGCATTTCTCCATCTGCTATACTAAAAGCTACAGCCCTTATATGATCTGCCAATACTCTGATAGCAATATCAGACATTGATGATTTATCGAATTTATTGGTGTATTTTATTTTTGTCTCTTTTTCAATGAACTTTATCAAAGGCATAAAAACATCGGTATCATAATTAGTTTTTTTATCTTGCAATACCATACATAATCTTTCGAATCCCATACCGGTATCCACATGTTTTGCTGGTAATTCTTGTAGGGAGCCATCAGCTTTTCTATTATATTGTATGAAAACGAGATTCCATATTTCTATAACCTGAGGGTTATCTTTGTTTACAAGGTTATCTCCTGAAACTTTCTCTCTTTCTGCATCATCTCTAAGGTCAACATGTATTTCAGAGCATGGACCACAAGGACCTGTTTCTCCCATTTCCCAAAAATTATCTTTTTTCCCAAAATCCAGAATTCTGCTTTTGTCAACGAAGTTTCCCCATATTTCCGCAGCTTCATTATCTCGGTCGATATTGTCATGGTCATCTCCTTTGAAAATAGTGACATATATTCTGTCTTTGTCTATTTTAAGTCTGTCAACTAATAATTCCCAAGCCCATGCGATAGCTTCTTTTTTGAAATAATCTCCAAATGACCAGTTTCCCAACATTTCAAATAATGTATGGTGATAAGAATCCAATCCTACATCCTCAAGGTCATTGTGTTTCCCGGAAACCCGAAGGCATTTTTGAGTATCAGCTATTCTTTTATATTGAGGGGTTGAATTACCAAGAAAATAGTCTTTAAATTGATTCATTCCCGCATTTACAAACATTAGTGTAGGGTCATTTTTATTGACTAGAGGAGCTGATGGAACAATTTTATGTTTTTTTCTTCAAAAAACTTTAAAAATTCATTTCTGATTTCCTTTGAGTTCATTTATTACAATAATTTTTAATATTAATAAGTTAAAATTTTAAACAAAAAAGCTAATCATTTATAAATACAGAATTTTTTAATATGAAAAAATTATTTAATATTAAAATTTTCTTTGTTAAAATAAATTTAGCATTTATATTTGCGTAATTATTAAGTCAATCCATGGGCTATATTTGTGCAATAGATTTGCAAAAGTACCACAAACAGTTGGTTTTCAAACAAATAATATGGAAAGAAAAAAATATTTTTATAACCCTAAGACATTATCATTCGAAGAAGAAAAATTGGTTGGAAAGACAAATTCCAAAAGGGATTTGGTTTTTTCGCTGCTGTTATATTTACTTCTGCTATCATGTTATTAGTTTTTTCAAACTATATTTCCACTCCTAAAGAAAGGAAATTACAAGAAAAACTGGAAAATGTCAATTATAATTTGGAGGCTATTTCCTTAGATTTAACAAATCTAACTCAAGAAATAGACAGAATTCAGGAAAGAGACGCTAATGTACATCGTGTTATTCTCGGTATAGATCCTATGGATGAGACATATTGGAACTCAGGGATCGGAGGTACAAAAAAATATAAGAGTTTTATGGATCTTTCAAGTGCAAATAATCTTATCAAAAGATCTCTTCAAAAAGTCGATGCTTTGAAACGCAAGGTTGAATTGCCAAAATGAATCATTGGATACTTTGGAAAAACTTGCATTGATAAGAGCTGACAGATTAGCATCTATTCCTTCTATTAAACCTGTGAGGGAAGATAAATTGAATAATAAAATATCATATCTTTCAGGTTATGGATGGAGAAACCACCCTGTATTCCATATCAAAAAATTTCATAAAGGAATTGATTTCAGTGCTCCTAAAGGAACACCTATTCAGGCTACTGGAAATGGGGTAGTGGTAGAAGTAGTGGATAAAAAATCAGGTTATGGCAAACATGTTTGTGATTGATCATAGGTTCGGTTATAAAACTCTCTACGGGCATATGTCTAAAATAAATGTAAAAAAAGGACAAAAAAGTGAATCGTGGTCAGGTGATAGGACTTATAGGAAGTACTGGTAGCTTCCACAGCACCGCATTGTCACTATGAAGTCATGTTTAATGAGTAAAAATATAAATCCTATTGATTTCGTCTATGATGGTATGACTCCTCAGGAATATCAGCATTTTGTTGAATCATCGGTAGAAAATCAATCTTTGGATTAATTTATAATGATTTTTATGTTCATGGGCAAGACCGTAGCTATCAATTAGCTTCGGTCTTGTTTTTTTATAACATCTTTGTATCAATCTTAATTAGAATTTTGCATTCTAATCCTCATTTTTTAATATTTATAATATTAGTTGTGTTCAGAAAATCAATCGGTTATTAAAAATAATACTGAGTTTATTTTGATTATCTAACTTATGGGTAATTTTATCTGATGTTTTAATCGAATAAGATGAAAATTTTGAATTAATGTTATAGAGGAAAGTGACAAAACCTGTCTTGCTTAAGTTTTTAATTATTGTGAAAGCTAAATGAAGTTTGTAAAATTGAAGAGAGAATAAATATAAATTGTAATTGAATAAAAAATGAGGGTACTATTTATTCACAATACCCTCATTTAATTAATTATTATGAATTAAGAGTGTCCAAAAGCCACAATTCTAAGAATTTTAATATTTAGAACCATCCATCTATATGCTTGAAAAAACCAATTTTTTCTAAGCATTTGAGTTCTTTTAGTAGCACTTGGAGCTTGCGAGAAATCGCTGTATCCTCTGGCTTTATTTCTTTCTAAATTTATATTTTGCATAATGATAATTTTTGTTTTTTATAAAATAAACTATTCAGGAAGCAAATACCAAAATGGATAACCTTTGGCTTTGTGAAGAAACATATAATGCATGAACCATTTTAACCAATGCCCTGCAAGTCCTGGTTCTCCCATTGTATATTTGATGCTTCTACCGAATTCAGGATATTTTTCCCAGTCAGGGACTATGGGATATACAGTCATGGTAGCTGCGATTCCATTTGTAAGTCCATAACCTGCGGAGATAATACATGCTGCTCCCATTTTAGCCATTGAAGCCCTGTGTTTCAATTCTGGTTTACCGGTTTTTATCCAATCTCTGATATTTTGAGCCACTATCTTACCTGTTACTCCTGAAGGCATTCCTGTTCTTGGCGGAGCCGGAGTTATGGAGGTGCCGTTAGGGCTTTTTTGCGGTTTGGATATAGTATGAGGAGGGGCGAAAGCTATACCAGGAGCGAATATATTGTGATAAGTTGGATTTTGATAAGTAGAAGGCCAGTCTTCAGCTTTCCATTCTTCAAATGGTTTAGCAGTATAATCTGCATCCACGATAGTAAATCCATTAGGTTTGAATAATTTATCTGAAACATCTTCTCCTGATTTGCCAAAAGCTTTTATTCCAGGACCTGAAAATGCCGGTATCAGCATAGCAAAATCATAGTCTAATTCGTGGTATTCTCCATCCAAAGTTTCATAATGGATTTTATTTTTATCAATTTTATGCACTCCGGCTTGTTTAATCCAGTTGATACCACGTTCTGCTAAGAAAGATTCTGCAAATACTTTGGTTGGAGCTATGTAGCCTCCAAATTTAACATAAGCGCCTCCCATAGCAAAATCCCCAAGTTGATATTCATTTGTCAACCAAATCAAATCAGCATATTTTTCAAGATTCTTTCTTTTTATTTCAAAATATACATTGAGGATATATTCAAAAGCTGCTCCCTGGCATGTAGCACCCGGATGACCTACACCTATTACTATTTTTTGTTTTTGGCCATTTTTCATCTTTTCCATGGATTCCTGAAGTTTCTTCCAGGCATGTTCAGCATGACCATAGGTACATACAGAGACAGTATTTCCCATATCTGGTCCCAGACCTTCTGTCAGATCAAACCTTAGTTGTGGTCCGGTGGCATTTACAAGAAAATCATAAGTTACATTTTCCTTAGTACCTTTCTTATCATTTACATATTCTATAGTTACAAAGGGCTTGTCTTCTCCATTGCCTCCTTCAGGATTGATGGAAATTGCCTTTGCTTGCTTGTAATCAATGCCCCATTTTTGTATCTCGGTGCCAATGGGAAGATTACCTCTTTGGCTTCATCCTTCCTACTCCAACCCAGATATTAGAGGGTACTCGCTGGAAATTGGAATTGGGTGAAATTACTACGATCTCATGTTTCTTACCCAAGTAATATTGAAGGTAAGAGCTAGTAGTGTGACCTGCTATTCCAGCACCTAAAACAACTACTTTTGCCATTTTTTATTTTTATTGATTAGTTATTAAATGATCTAACGACTTAGTCAGTTAGAAGACAAATATATCTATATTTTTTAAAATATTTGGTAAAAAAGAGATTTATTTCAAATTATTTATGGGTTAATGATTTTTTTCATGCTACATGATGTTGGTAAATATAATTTTAACCTAATGTTTAGATTAGTTTTTATATATTGAATCTGCTAAAATGCAATGAAAATCACTTTAATTGAATCAGATAAACATTCTGTATGGATGAAAGTGAAAAATTCATTTATCATCTTTCAGGAATGAGGGAAAATAAAGGGTTTTGATTGTTATTTTCAAACCTTGATTTGCATTACTTACTTATATTTAAAATAAGAATGAAAAACCAAGTGAAATAATGTCGATATATTTTTTTACAGGATAATAAAACTAAATACTTGAGTCATTGTTTATTTTTTATTAAAATTTCAAAGGCATAAAATGCATAGTCACGACCACAATCATAATCATAATTTTAGTTCAATAGATTCTAAATCTGCATTTACAAGAAAGATATTTTTATTTGGTATATTGCTGAATATTGGATTTGCAGTAATTGAATTGATCTATGGATTTTTGATTGACTCTATGGCATTGATATCAGATGCCGGGCATAATTTTCTCGATGTTTTGGGATTGATATTGGCGTATGCTGGAATATGGCTTTCGAAAATAAGACCAAATAAAAGATTTACTTATGGGTACAGGAAGACTACCATATTGGCATCAGTTTTCAATAGTATTTTCCTTTTTACTTCGGTGATTTTTATTTTAAAAGAGAGTATCGAGAGGTTATTTCATCCTGTGAGTACTGTAGGTACTACTATAATGTGGATAGCAGGTATAGGGATTATTATTAACTCACTTTCCGGATATCTGTTTATGAAGCTCGATCAAAATGATGTCAATATCAGAGCTGCATTTATCCATCTTATTGCCGATGCTTTGGTTTCCGTGGGAGTGGTGATTTCCGGATTTATAATCTATAAGACAGATCTATATATTATGGATCCTATTGTGAGTATAGTTATCAGTGTAATAATATTACTTATGACTTTCAGATTATTGAAGCAAAGTATTTTTCTCGCTATAGATGCAGTTCCAGATGGAGTTGATGTGGATGAAATAGAACAATCTATTGGAAACATTAAAGGAGTAATGGAGATTCATCATATACACGTATGGGCTATGAGTTCATCTGAAAATGCTATCACAGCTCATCTTGTATTGGATGATAATATTGAGGTAAGTGATTTGGGAGGATTGAAATCGAATATCAGGCATGTATTACTTCATCATAATATACAACATTCTACTATGGAATTCGAATCGAAAGATGAAAAATGTAAGGATTGTCATTTGTTATAAATGGATGTTTACTTAGCAATGAAATAAAATCAAAAATTTGGGTATGAAAAAAAAAGATAAAATTGAGTTTGTAACAAGCACTCTTGACCATTTGTATCCTGAAACCCCCATTCCTTTGGAGCATTCCGATGCATACACTTTGCTGATCGCTGTATTGTTATCAGCTCAATCTACTGATAAAAAGGTGAATACTGTTACACCGATTTTATTTGATCTTGCCGATACACCTCAGAAAATGGTAAAACTCACTATTGATGAAATTAAAGAAGTGATAAAACCTATAGGGCTTTCCAATAATAAATCAAAAGCTATTTGGGAATTGTCAAAAATTTTATTGGATAAATTTGATGGTGTTGTTCCTGATAATTTTGAGGATTTGGAATCATTGCCGGGGTGGGGCATAAGACAGCCTCTGTGATTATGTCGCAGGCATTTGGTATTCCTGCATTTCCAGTAGATACTCATATCCACAGATTGGCAAAAAGATGGGGCTTCAGTGATGGTGAAAATGTAGTGAAAACTGAAGAGGATTTGAAAAAAATATTTCCCAGAAAAGATTGGAATAAACTACACTTACAAATGATTTTTTTCGGTAGGGAATATTGTCCTGCCAGAGGGCATGATGAAACTAAATGTCCGATATGCTCTGTGGTAAATAAATGACATTTATGGATAATAGAATAAATATAGATTATCTCAAGTCACCTTATGGCGAATTTATCATAGGTTCTTTTAAAAATAAATTGATATTGTGCGATTATAGGTTCAGAAAAATGAGAACTACCATCGATAAAAGAATAAATGAATATTTCAATGCAGACTACGATGAAAATAGTGATGATATAATAGAAGAAACAAAATTGCAATTGAGTCAATATTTTTCAGGAGAAAGGCAAAAATTCACTATTCCTTTAATGCTTGCAGGAAGTGGTTTTCAAAAATCCGTTTGGGAGTCTCTTTTACAAATTCCCTATGGAAAAACTATTAGTTATAAGGAATTGTCAAAAATTATGGGTAATGAAAAGGCAATTCGTGCCGTAGCCAATGCCAATGGTGCTAACGCTATTTCCATAATAATACCTTGTCACAGAGTGATAGGTAGCAATGGAGAATTGACAGGATATGCCGGAGAGCTGAATGTTAAAGAGCTTATTGAAATTAGAAAAAACTAATTCGGATCCAAAAAGTGTAATAGAAACAAGAGTTGTTTTGAATTTGTGGATATTTATTTTATCTATTAATTAATTTAAATCGAATCAAAATCGATAATATATTGATGTTTTGATATTAAATAAATAGATAATAATTAATTTTGTACCATCAAAAATTTTAAGCAATGGATATCTTTCAAAAAAGACATAATGGACCTGATGAAACTATGATTTCATCAATGTTGGAAACAATAGGAGTTGATAGTATTGAAGATTTGTTATACAATACTGTTCCGGATAGTATCAGGGATGAAAATCAACTAAATCTTCCTGAAGCAAAATCTGAAAAAGACTATCTTGAACATCTGAAAAAGATGGTTTCTAAGAATAAATTATATAAGAACTTTATAGGTCAGGGATATTATGGGACTGTACTTCCCTCTGTGATAAGAAAAAATATTTTTGAAAATCCGGGATGGTACACACAATATACACCATATCAAGCTGAGATTTCTCAGGGAAGACTCGAAGCATTACTCAATTATCAGACTATGGTCAGTGATCTTACTTCACTGCCTATTGTCAATTCATCATTATTGGATGAAGGCTGCAACTGCAAGCAGTATGGATGATGTATGAATCTCAATCCAGAAAATTGAAATCAAATCCAAATGCTAAAATCTTCATTGATAAAAATATTTTCCATCAGACAAAAGAAGTAATTGAGACCAGAGCAGAAGCGAGAGCTATAGCATTAGAATATGGTGATATAGAATCATTTACTCCTTCTGATGAGTATATAGGGTTGGTAATTCAATATCCTGATTCTCACGGTAGTGTTTATGACCCTTCAGATAAAATAAAAGAAGCTAAGGATAAAGGTATTTTAGTCACAGTAATAGCTGATATATTGAGTTTGACACTATTGACTCCTCCGGGAGAAATGGGAGCAGAATATAGCTATAGGTAGTACTCAAAGATTTGGGGTTCCTATAGGATTTGGAGGTCCTCATGCAGCATATTTTGCTGCAAAGGAAGAATTTAAAAGAAAAATTCCAGGAAGAATTATTGGAGTTTCTGTTGATAGAAATGGCAATAAAGCTTATCGTATGGCATTGCAAACTCGTGAGCAACATATAAAGAGAGAAAAGGCAACTTCCAATATCTGTACTGCTCAGGCACTTTTGGCTATCATAGCAGGATTTTATGGAATATATCACGGAAAAGATGGGTTGAAATGTATTGCTAAAGAAATATTTGAAAAAACATCCAAATTAAAAAATACTTTAGCGGTTTTGGGTTTCAATGCTTTGAATGAAAGATTTTTTGATACTATTACTTTTAAATTGGATAAAACAACTATATCAGAATTAAAAGCAAATCTGGAATCAAAAGGTATAAATATATTTTATGATGATGAATTAGTCTCTATAAGTGTCGATGAGAAACATGTGATAAAGATTTGTTGTCGATAGCAAAAACTTTTGGAGAATTGCATGGTAAAAATATTGATAGTTTAGATGATTCATCAAAATTTACTGATGTTATTCCTGAATCTTTGGTTAGGGAATCCGATTTTATGACTCACGATATATTTAATATCTACAAGAGTGAGACAGAATTGATGAGATATATGAAGAGACTCGAAAATAAAGATTTGTCTTTAGTCCATTCAATGATTTCACTCGGTTCTATACTATGAAGTTGAATTCTGCTATAGAAATGACACCGGTAGTATGGAGTGAATTATCTGATATCCATCCATTTGCACCAAAAGATCAGGCTGAGGGTTATAGGATTATGATAGATGAATTGGCAGGATATCTGAAAGAAATCACAGGATTCACATCCTGCACATTTCAACCCAATAGTGGTGCACAAGGTGAATTTACAGGGCTTGTGACTATCAGAGCTTATCATAAAAATAATGGAGGAGAAAACAGAACTATTGCTCTCATTCCGGATCAGCACATGGTACTAACCCTGCGAGTGCTATTATGGCAGGTATGGAAGTATTGGTCGTGAAAAGCGATGAGAGAGGTAATATCGATGTTGAAGACCTTAAGTCTAAAGCAGAAGCCAATAAGGATAATCTTGCTTGCCTGATGGTAACATATCCAAGTACTCTATGGTGTTTTTGAGAGAAGTATAATAGAAATTTGTAAAATTATTCCTGACAATGGAGGTTTAGTTTATATGGATGGTGCCAATATGGATGCTCAGATAGGAATAACTAAACCACAGTATAATAGGAGCGAATATTTGCCATTTGAATTTACACAAGACATTTGCTATCCCTCACGGAGGAGGTGGACCTGGTGTAGGACCAGTATTAGCCAATGATAAATTGGCAGCTTATCTTCCTGGACATTACTTCTGTCATGAAACATCGAAATATGTCAAGGCTGTTTCGTCAGCACCTTATGGTAGTGCCAATATTTTAGTTATTCCTCATGCTTATATCAGTCTGATGGGAGCAGAAGGATTGAAAAATGCCACTGAAATAGCTATTCTCAATGCAAATTATCTAAGGAAAAAGCTTTCAGATGATTATAAAATAGTTTATACTAATTCGAGAGGATTTGTAGCTCATGAGATGATTCTTGACCTGAGAACTCTAAAACAATACAATATTTTAGCAGAAGATGTAGCTAAGAGATTGATGGATTATGGATTTCATGCACCTACAGTTTCTTTTCCGGTTCATGATACTTTTATGATAGAACCTACTGAAAGTGAAAATAAATACGAATTGGATAGATTTAATGAAGCAATGCATCAGATAAAAGAGGAAATTCAAAATGTTATAGATGGCAAATGGGATATGGAAAATAACCCACTTAAAAATGCTCCTCATACAGCTGAAATGGTAACTGCTGATAATTGGGATTTCCCTTATAGCAGAGAAATTGCTGCTTATCCGGTACCTTATCTCAAAAGCAGATATAAATTCTGGCCTATGGTAGCCAGAATCGATAATGCTTATGGTGATAGAAATCTGTTTTGTACTTGCCCTCCTATGGAGAGCTATGAGGATTGATGACATGGAATAGCACTAATTGTTATGTGGTGTTTTTTAAACTGCAATATGTTTTTTAAAGTGCTCGTTCTGATTGAAGTAGAAAATATTTGAAGCGTAAATAAAAAATTTCCCGATTTATTGATTTGGGGATAGTAAAATCATTTATTATGAATATCATAGTCACCGGAGCAGCTGGATTTATAGCATCAGGATTTGTTGGGTATCTGAATAATAAGTATCCAAATGCTAAAATAATTGTTATCGATAAATTTAATAATGTACAGAAGATAAAAAATCTGGACAGAAAAATTATTTATAAGTTTGTTGACAGAGATGATTTTTTAGATAAAAATGAAATAGATTTTTCAGAAATAGATTTTATCATTCATCTGGGAGCAAGGACAGATACTACAGAGATGAACAGTGAGATATTTGATTATCTCAATCTCAATTATTCCAAGAAAATGTGGAGTATTGCCGTAGAAAATAATATACCACTTATATATGCTTCGAGTGCAGCAACCTATGGTGATGGAGATTTTGGATTTGTTGATGATGAATCTGTTATTCCTTCATTGAAGCCGCTAAATCCTTATGGTGTATCTAAAAATGAATTTGACAAATGGGTATTAGAGCAGGAAATAAAACCTCCATTGTGGGTAGGATTGAAATTTTTCAATGTCTTCGGTCCAAATGAATACCACAAAGGAAGGATGGCGTCCGTAGTATTTCATGCATTCAATCAGATTCAAGAGACCGGTAAGATGAAACTATTTCGCTCTCATAATCCTGATTATACTGATGGTGGACAATTGCGTGATTTTATTTATGTCAAAGATATCTTCAAAGTTATAGATTATATTATTGAAGGAGATTTTGCTTCCGGAATCTATAATCTTGGTAGCGGCAAAGCGAGAACATTCCTCGATCTCG
Source organism: Saprospiraceae bacterium (assembly GCA_041392555.1). Classification (GTDB taxonomy): domain Bacteria; phylum Bacteroidota; class Bacteroidia; order Chitinophagales; family Saprospiraceae; genus JADJGA01. The sequence goes on from JAWKLW010000004.1 coordinate 144,079, forward strand.
CAATGAGTGTATTCTATGCTCTTGAAAAAAAACCAAATATTGAATTCATCGATACTCCTCTGGATATTCGTGATAAATATCAATATTATACTCAGGCGGATATGGATAAATTGCGTAAGCAAGGATATCTTAATGCGTTTGTAAGCCTCGAGAGTGGAGTTATAGACTACGTTCAGGAATATTTGATAAATGGGAACTATTTGTAGAAACAAACCCTCATAGGTTATTGGAAACCTATGAGGTTTTTTGTAAATAATATAATTTTCTTTCTTTACCTTCACTCCTCCGGCTTATGTATCTTAAATCCATATGCATATAAATAATCTATAGTAAAAAACATATCTGTCTCCTGATCATATATAACATCTGTATTAAAAGTACTACCATTATGGGAATACTCCCTATGTATTTTTTCTCCTGTCAATGCATCCAATACCATAATAGATCCATAACCCCAACTTGTAAATACCAACATATCCTGATAATATGTCATTGTTGTAGTACAATTTGGTGCATCAGTTGGATTATGCCAAATCAATTCACCTGTATCAGCATTCAAACATCTTATGTTAAAACCTGCATTATTTACATATATTTTATTTTCATGTAAAAGATGTTTTGCAGTACTCCATAATGGAAATGGCTTATGTTCAATAAATTCAGTTTTCCAGTTTAACTCTCCGGTTTTAGCATTAAAACTATAGATACTCCAATCACCTCCGGTGATAATATTATCGCTATATAAAACAGGAGGAATTTGTCCATTACTTTCACATAGGAGAAAACCAAGATTAAACACCACACAATCTCTTTTGTTTCTACATCAACCGCTACTCATGTCCTGAGATATTTCCTGAGGAGATAAGGAATAGTTCCAGTTCTGATTATTAAAATACATGATGTCATGCACCTGTTTCGGGATCAGTCCAAAATACCGGAGCTGAGAATGCATTCATAAGACTATCAACGCTACCATCCTGATAGACAACATCCATCTCACTTATAAGATAATGGATTTTCAGCATCCTTTCCACTGCTACATTCACATCACCAAAACTCCATGTTACTGGCATATAAATATAGTCTCCTCTAACTGTCATTCCCCAACCAAATTCGGTATTGATATCATGAAGATTAATTTCCCATTTCATCTTTCTTTCATTCAGGTCAAAACCAAATACTCCGTCGTTAGTTATACCAATATAAATGTCATTTATCAATTTATTATATACTATTTTGTATTTTAATCCTCCTTCATATTGATACTTCCACAACTTATTCCCTGTTTTTGTATCAAATGAATAAATTGTAGCTTCATTTTCAATAGAACTGTGGTTAAAAATTGGTTTTTCCATATTTGTTTTTCACTTTGAGACATAGTACCTTCTATGGTATCTATCTGTCTTTCCCATATCAACTCAAAAATAGTATCATTCATTATTGACGTTGTATCAACAAGATCAGTAGGATCAGGTGGAATAATTGGATGCTCGCATCCGACTGCGAGCATCAAAAAACTAATATTAAATACATAAAATATTTCATTTATCTTTTATCTGTTTTGAAAAATTTTGCGTCTAATCCTTGGTCAAATATAGCTTCCATTGCTGTCTGTGTATTCTGATCATTTCTCATCTGATAATGTCCTGATCCATCCATAAACTGAGGAGGATAATTCATTCCGGGAGCATTCATGGCAGATTCTGCGAGTATAAATCCATCGGCAGGTTTATTTTTAACTGTTATATAATTTATAGCCGAATTGATAGATAGTGGAAATATAGCTAAGTTGCTGATATTGTATGGGATAAAGGTGATGTATTTTAAAGATTTTAGCATTTTATTGAATATATTGAATAAATATCTTTTATATTAACAATTTATTTACAAAAACTATACCAAAGGATATGATTCTTAAAACTTTAACATATAGATACTTACGATTTGATAGTGATAATTAGTATTTAGATGCAAATATAAAGTAAAAATTGGTTTCAATTGTGAGTTTTTTAAAATTGTGTTTCTGCACTATCTATTTAATTAAAACTGTTTTGTCAAAAAATCAGTTATCGATTTTAAATTTAATCTATGATTATTTATAATTATTATAATGACTAAATTATATATCCTATTACTTTTTTATATCCTTAAAATTCATAATTTTGGGTTTAATTATTAAAATTCATTTAATATTATTTTTTTAATAAAACTCTTAAAATTAACAAATGAAAAAACACAATTTTTATGCAGGACCTTCCATCCTTCCTGAAGTGGTATATGAAAAATCAATAGAAGCAATCAAAGATTTTGCAGGAACAGGAGTATCTTTATTGAGTGTTCCACATCGTAGCAAGCAATTTGATGCAGTTATGCAGGAAGCTCAGGATTTATTCAGGAACTCCTGATGGAATTCCTGGAGGGTTATCATGTTTTATTTTTAGGAGGTGGTGCGAGTACACAGTTTTTTACAGTACCTTATAATTTGCTACAATCAAAAGCAGCCTATCTGAATACAGGAACTGGGCTAAAAATGCTCAGAAAGAAGCTAAATTGTTTGGTGAAGTTATAGAGCTGGCTTCCTCAGCAGATAAAAACTATAATTATATTCCTAAGGGATATGAAGTACCTAAAGATGTGGATTATTTTCATTTCACTACCAATAACACCATTTTTGGCCCGAGATAAAGGAAGATTTTGACCTTGGTGTGAATCTTGTTGCTGATATGTCGTCTGATTTTCTTGCCAGACCTGTTGATGTCTCAAAATATGCTTTGATATATGGTGGTGCTCAAAAAATCTGGGGCCCTGCGGGAGTTACTGTGGTTATAGTAAAAGAAGATATTTTGGGAAAAGTTGAAAGACAAATCCTAACAATGGTTGATTACAGAACGCACATTAGTAAAGGTTCTATGTTTAACACTCCTCCAGTATTTCCAATATTTGCTTTAGTGGAAACTCTTAAATGGTTGAAAGCTCTTGGTGGAGTTAATGAGATATACAAAATGAATATCGAAAAAGCTGGTATCCTTTATAATGAAATTGAAAGAAATAGTTTATTCGAAGCTAATATACCTGATCCTGATGACAGATCAATGATGAATATAACATTCGTTCTCAAAAATGAATATAAAGATAAAGAACAGATGTTTTTGGATTTAGCTGCGGAAAGAGATATTGTAGAGAATCAAAGGACACAGATCAGTAGGTGGATTCCGTGCCAGTACTTACAATGCTCTTCCTAAAGAAAGTGTATTGGCATTGGTTAATGCTATGAAAGATTTTGAAAGTAAGTCATAATGTTTAATTTTAGTTTCTAAAATAGAATAATGAGGTAAGAATAATGCTTAACTTCTATACTATGCCTAAGAAAATTGGAATTAAAGCAAAAATATCATTAATTTAACAAAACAAATAAAATGAAAATATTATTAGCATAGAAAAACCTTTCGCAGCGGAAGCAGTTGCAGGAATTGAAGAAATAGCAAAAGATAACAATTTTGAATTGATAAAACTGAATCATATAAGGAAAAGGCGCAATTATTGGAAGCGGTTAGTACCGTCGATGCTATAATTATCAGAAGTGATATAATAGATACCGAAGTTTTAAATAATGCAAAAAATCTCAAGATAGTTGTCAGAGCAGGAGCAGGATATGATAATGTGGATTTGGGTTATGCAAGTGAAAAAGGAGTGGTAGTAATGAATACTCCAGGACAAAATTCTAATGCTGTAGCTGAATTAGTAATGGGATTTATGGTATATATGTCTCGTAATAAGTTTGATGGAACATCCGGAAGTGAATTGAAAGGTAAAAAAATAGGTTTGCATGCATTTGGTTATGTGAGTAAAAATGTTGCTCGAATTGCCAAAGGATTTGGAATGGAAGTTTATGCTTTTGATCCATTTGTCAATAGTGAAGAATTCGATAAATATGGTGTAAAAGAAATCGAGAATGTGGAAGAATTGTACAACATCTGTAATTTTATCTCACTTCATATTCCCGCAACAGAGAAAACAAAAAAATCCATAAATTTTGAATTATTAAATAAATTACCTCAAAATGCCTGTTTGATAAATACAGCCAGAAAAGAAGTTATCGATGAAGAAGGACTGTTACAATTGATGGAATCACGACCTGATATCAAATATGTTTCTGATATTAAGCCTGATTTGGCAGATGTTTTTATGGAAAAATATAGTAAAAGAGTGTTTTTTACTCCTAAAAAGTCTGGAGCTCAAACAGCTGAAGCAAATATAAATGCGGGGTTAGCTGCAGCAACACAGATAGTGGAATTCTTTAAAAATGGAGATGTGAAATATAAAGTTAATTAGGACTATATATGTATTTTCAATTTTTTTAATTAAAAAGTTATTATGTCAATAATTATAACTGGCAAAAGCCTAACTATAGAACAAGTAATAGCAGTAGCAAGAAATCGTGAGAAAGTAGAATTACACCCTGATGCATTGAAGAGAATAGAAAAATGTCGTTTGATGGTGGATAAGAAAATTGAAGCCAAAGAAATAATGTATGGGATAAATACCGGAATCGGAGAGTTTTCCGAAGTGGTACTTAATGATGAGCAAGTTAGAGATTTTCAAAAATACCTGATATACAATCATGCTGCAGGTATGGGGGATGCTATGAAAGAGGAGTATGTACGTGGTGCTATTTTGGGTAGGATAAATGTTCATGCTAATGGCAATAGTGGATGCAGACCTATAATTACTCTGACTCTGATAGAAATGCTCAATAAAGGAGTAACTCCTTATGTTTGTCAGAAAGGTTCTGTGGGTGCCTCCGGAGACCTTGCACCAATGTCGCAGATAGCATTGCTGATGATGGGTGAAGGACATGCTTTTTATAAAGGAGAATATCTTACAGGTCAGGATGCTATGGCTAAAGCAGGAATTAAAATACCAGGACTGGAAGCCAGGGATGGCTTAGCAGTGATAAATGGTAGTAATGTTCTTACAGCTATGAGTGCATTATTTCTATATGATGTAAACAGATTTTTAAAACAAGCGGAGATAGCATGTGCTATGAGTCTCGAAGCTCTGAAAGCAAATTTTGGTCCTTATAATCATAAAATCCATGAGGTGAGAGGATTTGCAGGTGCGATGAGAAGTGCTGCTTCCATAAGGAAGGTCGCTTCAAATGGTGATTTGGTGGAGAAAAAACTTAAAGTGAAAGTTCAGGATGCGTATAGCATGAGATCAACTCCTCAGGTTATCGGTGCTGCCCATGATGCAGTAAAATGGGCACGAAGTCAAGTAGAAACCGAACTGAATGGAGTAGGAGACAATCCAATATTTTTCCCTGATGAAAATTTACAATTGTCAGGAGCTAATTTTCAGGGAACTCCTGTTGCATTGCCAATGGATATGATAGGAGCTGCAGTGACAATGGTATGTGTACTTTCAGAAAGGAGAATGAACAGGCTGAATAATCCTGCTTTGAGTGTGGGATTACCTCCATTTTTAACTCCTAATCCAGGTATGTTCTCCGGTCTTATGCTTAGTCAATACACTGCAGATATGCAGATAGTGGAACAAAGGATATTGTCAACTCCGGCAAGTATTCAGAGTATTCCGGCTGCTGCAGACCAAGAGGATTTTGTTTCTATGGGTATGAATACAGCTATAAAAAATTGGCAAATAATAGAAAATGCTTATGGAATTTTAGGTATCGAATTTATGGCTGCTGCTCAGGCTCTTGATTTGAGAGAAAAATATGATGAACAGAAGTATAAATTTGGCGATGGTACTGCAAAGGCGAAGGAAGTTATAAGGAAATATGTTGATTATCTTGAAGTGGACAGACCATTATATGAAGATCACAACAGTATGAAAAAACTGATAGAGTCTTGTGAAATTCTCGATGAGGTGGAAAAAGTTCTTGGAAGTTTAGAATAAAAAAAAGTCCTTCAATTTTGAAGGACTTTTTTATTTTATAATATCAATTATTATTATTGTTTTACAAATTTCTCAGCGCTAACACCTTCTTTAGTTTGTATATTTATCAAATATACTCCATTTTTAAGGTTACTGATATTTATTGATTTATTGAATGATGACATTGGAGTGTCTGTACATTCTTTGTAAACTACTCTTCCTGCGATATCTGTAATATAAATGCTAACAGTTTCAGTTTTATCTAAATTGAAATCAACATTTATATAATCACTACTTGGATTTGGATATAAAGTGAAATCTACCAATTCCGGCATTACGTTTTTATTGCTAACTATTTGAGAATATGGTACTTTTACTGAATTTATAACTTGTCCTGAAGATTTGTCTAATATTACACCTATCAGGTTGTAGTTGTGACGATTTTCATCTGATGGGATTGTATAAGAGAAAGTATATGAATATTTTCCATTATCCTGAGTTGGATTTTCTACTACATTAGAAACTCCTGACCATGTTCCTATTAAAGCTCTTGCAACATTTTGATAAACCATATCACTTGCTGGTACAGGGCTTGCTAAATCTTCATATCCTCCCATATCACCATAGGTGCCACCTGAATAGTAGTTGTATTGATCATATCCGCTATCAGTACCAGTTACATCATCTTCTGTAACTATACCAAGTAAATTGTAATTTTTATCGATAGTTCCTGCGAAAGTAGCTTCCCTGTGAATTTAACTACATCTATAGTGTCATTATAAGTAGCAGATGTTATTTCGATACCAGCAGGTACTATTTCATCTTTAAAAATATTGTAAGCATCCTCAAAGTAATAAGGGTCAACATCATATCCTTCAGCAAATTGATATCTGTTTATCAAACCGCTTGGATAACCACCGATGTAGTTTCCTATACCATTGTCATAAGCTGTAACTGTCATAGGATCTGAATTATGCACAGCTACTCCTACCCATGAATTAGGATAAGTCTCATCCATATATTCCATAAATACATGTCCTCTTACACACCATCCACACCATGTTCCTGTAGCTTCTTCTCCAAGTACTCTTACTGTAGGTTGATAACTTAATACATAATATGTTTGATATAATGTATTGATAACAGGAGTGAATTCACCATTGAAATCGGAAATTGTCAATTCAACTGCATATTTTCCTACTGCACTGAAATTATATGGAGTATTATGAACAAAAGTAAATGTGTCGCCTGGAGCAATATTTACATTAGTGAATGGTTCTACAACACTACTATCGTTATTTACAACATATTGTACATTAAAAGATGTTATAGTTTCTGATCCTATATTCATAAATTGACCAGCTAAATACTGACTTCCTACTATGCCATATTCTGGTAAAAACTGAGCAAGGTAGATAGCATCTACAGGTTGACAAGCACCACCAAGAGAATATACTGTAAAATCACCTGTTGCATCTGTTGTTTTTATAAGTACATCATTGTAATATACACTTACTGTATTTTCTGTTCCTCCATACCAATAGAAATTATAACAATCATCATTAAGAACACATACTTTTGTTGTTTCTGTAATATTCCATTGATATTGATCATGTGTGGCAATTACTGTTCCATCTGAAGATACAATTTCCCATGATTGACCTGAATCTGAATCTGAAGAAACCACTACTTTAATATTAGCATCAGTATTTGCAACAGAATAAGAATAATCGTTATTATCTGAATCTACATCTCCTTCAACATTTACATTGAAATCGAAATTGTAATATCCTAATTCACTGAATGTAGCTGGTTGACTGAAAGTAAAACTTGCTGAAGCAGCAGGTAATAATGTTTCTTTAAATGTATCCACAACAGTTACACCGTTGAAAGTATATGAAACAGGGAAATTAGTTTCAGCTACACCACCATAGTTAAATAAAGTAATTGCAACATCTTCTGTTTCGCTTAGTCCACAAGAGTTAGTGTTACTAGGAGCAACTACACCTGTAATACCAACATCGACAGTTGAACTTTCATAAACAGAAATATCATCGATATTTATCAAGAACCAGTCAGTACAATTGTAATGTCTGAATGCAATATACACTGTATTTCCAATATAATTTGTTAAATCTATAGTTCTTTTAACATATAGGTTATTATCTTCATCAGTACCTTTTTGTAATGTCTCACTGAATAATTCTTCTCCATTTTCTCCTGTGAAGTCAGCAACACTATTACCTGAGGTACTAGCATAAACACCATAGAATTCATTAGGCCATGTTTGGTCCTGAGCCCTTGTCCAATATTCAAGAATTACTGTTCCTGAAGCATTAGTAAGATCGATAGCTTTTGATGCCATCCAGTCATCAGGAGTAAGAGCTACATTGTACCATGAATATGATCCTGCGAAATAACTTCCGCTATGTGATCTATCGGTACTACTTACCGCAAACCAGTTATATCCATCGCCATCAGCATCAGTAATCACCCATTCATTTGTTTCAAGAGAGCCTGATTCAAATCCCTCTTCAAAAAAAACAGTTCCTCTTGGTCCAAAATTATATGTGTGAGGGTTGGACTCAGTACGAACTAAATTTGTTTTTAGTGTGTTTTGAGATTTTGATTTAAATGGAGCAACTTCTTGGGCATTTAAAGTACTAAATAAGAATGTACTAATAAACCCTAAAAGTAGTAAAAAAGTAAATTTTGATTTCATGTAAAAAATATTTAATGTTTAAAATTAATAAGAAAATGATGTTTACATTAGATTATAAAACGTAAAAATAGTTTAATTGTAGAATAGTTTAACGAAAAATAAATTATTTTTGTTTAAATATGGGGTATTTTAACAAATATTAACAAAATTTAAGGTTTTATGATTTATTTAATTACTGATTCTATTGCTGTAGATACGACAAATATTGGATATCGAATAGGGTTCGAGTTAGCAAGTTGGTTTCCATTTTTAATTATTGTTTTTCTTTTTATTTTGGTAATTAGGAAAAGATATAAAGTGAGAGATTAGATTTTAAATTAATAGATTATTAAAATAAAGTATTATTTTTGCATTTAATAAAAAAAAGATAATTTATGAATTTGGAAAAATATATTGCTGTAAGCGGACTTCCAGGAGTTTTTGTATTAGCAAGCACACGACCCAATGGCTTATTGATTACTGATATAGATAATGATGTAACAAAATTTATTAGCACAAGGCAATATCAGTTTACTCCACTTGCTACGGTTTCAATTTATACCGAAGATGATGCTGTAGAATTGAGTAAGGTATTTAATAGTATGCTTGAGAAAAAAGCAGAATTGCCACCAGTAGATGTGAATTCAAGTTCTCCTGAATTGCGTGAGTATTTTTTTAAAATACTTCCTGAACATGATCCTGAAAAAGTGCATATAAGTGACATCAAAAAAGTGATAAAGTGGTTTGTTTATCTGGATAGCAGAGGTCTTATCACTGAAGATTCGTCAGAAGAGGAATAAAATCAGATTAGATTTTATTTACTTTATTTAGTTTTTATCTGTGTGATTCCATCACCCCCATGTTCACGATCGGGATGTGATAATTCTTCAATTATGTTATATTCATTAGCGATTTGTTTAACCAAATTTCGAAGAGTTCCGTTTCCTTTGCCGTGAAGGATAGTGAGATATGATGCTCCGGACAATAATGCACTATCAAAATAAGAATGAAGAGTTTCCATTGCTTCCGCTTTGGTATATCCTCGGATATCTAATTTGGCTTCAAAATTTTGCATTCCTGAAACAGAAGTTTTAATACTGGATTTTTTATTTGTTTCGATTGGGGCATTGGAATATTGGAGTTCTTCAAGAGGAATTTCAAATTGTAAATTATCGGATTGTAATAGGGCTTTGTTTTTCCTTATTCTTAAAATCTGCCCAAACATATTTCCATTCTGAAACTTTACGTAATCGCCTTCTTTCAATTTATGATAATCTGATTTTTCAGGTGAATTTATTGTGGATTTAATGGAATTTAGATCTTTAGCAATGATTTTCTTTTTGTTTTCCAATTCTATTGCAAGTTTCTTTGCTTCTTCTAATTTTTTCTCTTTTCCCAGTTCATAGATTTTTTTATTCAATTCATGACTCAATTTTGATATTTCTGAGTTTAATTGCTGTTTTTTTTCTAATTTTAATTTTTTCTTATTGAAATTCAGTTCATTGTAGAAATCATTATTTTTCTTAATCAGGTTATCGAGATTTCTTTCTTTTTCTTTTAGTTCTATTAATTTCAATTCATAATCGGTCTTGCTGTTTTGCAATTCCACGAGAATATCTTCTATTCTTTTTATATTTTTGCCTGCTTTGAATCTGGCATAATTTAGGATTTTATTGTCCAGTCCCGATGTTTGAGCCATTTCAAAAGCGAAGGAACTACCTGGTTTACCCAATATAAATTTGTATGTCGGAGTTAATTTTTCTTTATCGAAATGCATACTCGCATTAGTTACTCCTCTGTGTTTGAATGCATATAATTTAAGATTGGTATAGTGAGTTGTGATAATTCCAAATACTTTCAGTTTATTTAATTTATTCAATACAGCTTCCGCTATAGCTCCTCCTATTTTTGGGTCGGTACCTGTACCAAATTCATCTATCAATACCAAAGTTCTATCATCGCCATATTCTGCAAATTCTTTCATGTTTTTCAATCTTGAACTGTAGGTGCTGAGACTATCTTCAACCGATTGTTGGTCACCTATATCTGCAAAAATATTGTGAAAAATTCCTATTTTAGAATTTTCATTCATAGGAACCAAAAATCCTGATTGTATCATCATTTGAAATAATGCTACCGCTTTCAGAGTTATGGATTTTCCTCCAGCATTGGGTCCACTGATGATTACAATTCTATCATCAGAGTCCGGTGATAGGTCAAAAGGTATTACTTCAATGTTTTTTTGATGATTTTTTAAATACAGTAATGGATGAAATGCCTTTCTGAAATCAAAAATTGGTTCAGGAGATAATATGGGTTTTGATGCATTCATCATTAATGCAACTTTCGCTTTTGCTGCAATTTCATCAAATTTGGTAATTATGAATAAGTTATTGACAATATCTTCAGATGAAGGTCTTATCTTATTTGTCAATTCTTTTAGTATTATATAAATCTCATTTTTATATTCTATTTCGAGATCAAAAAGGTCATTATTAAGGTCTATAATCACTTCAGGTTCAATATATACAGTTTTTCCTGTCGATGATTCATCGTGTATTATTCCTCTTATTTTCCTTTTGTTTTCTACTGGAAGACTCAGCACTCTTCTTCCGTTTCTGTATGATTCTATGGTTTCACTCAATAATCCCTGAGTTTTCAGATCTATGGCTATTCTATTGAAAACCCTGTCTATTTCTATTTGTTTTGAAACTATGCTTTTTGAAAGCGAGAGAAGTCTGGGAGAAGCATCAGATTTAATTTCTCCTGAATCATCAATTATCATTGAAATTTCATTATGTAGAAATTTTAAATCTAATATATTGAGAGATAGTTGTTTAAGGTTTTTATAAGTATCTTTGGTTTCCGAATTGAAATATTTTTGTATTTCAATAGCTGATGAAATTACTTGATGTATTTTGACAATGTTTTCTATTGGAAGAACAAATCCAATAACTTTTATATTATGAAAATAATCAGTTACATCTGTATATTCATTGATTACTATTGGAGAATCGCTGGACAGAGATTGTTTAAGTTCATCTACGAGTTCTAATTCAGTTTTTAAATAATCATAATTAGTGCTTAGTTCGGTATTTTTAATAGATAGCTTAGCCGGAATTCCAATACACTTTTCAGCAGCTAAATCGAGAATTTTTTCAAATTCAAAATTAAAGAAAATATTTTTTGGTAATAATTTCATCAATTATCAATTAAATAAGATTCAAATATTGAAATTTGTATAGTAAACTCAAGCTGAATTCAAGTGACAAATGCAACATTAGATAAAAATATGTCATTGGCAAAATTACGATTAAAAAATTCAATCGGAGTTAGAAAACCTAGTTTTTTTCTAGGTCTATTATTCAATATATTTTGAACTGAAATTACATCATTGTCAGTAATATTTTCAAAAGAAGAACCTTTAGGAAAATATTGTCTGATAAGACCATTGGTATTTTCATTAGCACCACGTTCCCAAGAATGATATGGTCGGGCAAAGAAAAATTGAATATTTAGATTTTGAGAGATAGTTTGATGATCAGAAAATTCTTTTCCATTATCAGCAGTAATAGTATGTAATAAATTTTAAAAGGGTTAAGAGTTTCGATAGTTTGTGATGAGACTGGGATAGCATCTTTAGACACTAATTTACGAATAAAAACCAAGCTTGACACTCTGTCATTCATTGTAAGCAAAGCTCCTTTGTGATTTTTACCGATAACAGTATCTATCTCAAAATCTCCAAAACGATTTTTTCATCTACTATTTTTGGTCTCAAAGAGATATCAGTTCTGTTAGGAATAATACCTCTTTTATCTTTTGAAGCACCTCGTTTACGATATTTTCTTCCATTGTGCCTTAGGTGTTTATATAAATTACCTCCTTGTTTTTTATCATCCCAAATAAATTTATATATGGTTTCATGTGAGACACAATGGATATTTTCAACTTTAGCTCTACCTACAATTTGTTCAGGACTATAATCTTGTCTAAGTTTATCAATAACATAAAATTTGACTGATTTAGTAAATTTATGTTTTTTAGGTTTTTCTTTGAGTCTTTTAGTATATTTTTTTTGTGCTAAATCAGCTTTGTATTCTCCATTACGTTTGTCACTATTGCGTTTCAATTCTCTACAAACTATAGATTTGTGTTTGCCAATTGTTTTTGCAATGTCAGTTTGAGAATATTTATTTTGTATCATTACTGAAATTGTATATCTTTGCTCCAAGGTTAAATGTTTATTCATAGCAACTTTTTTTGGACGACAGGGGGCTAAGATAATCAAATTCCATCAAAGCAGAGAAGTAGGATTTTTTTCCTTCTTCTTTGTTTTGAAAAAAATTTATTTTATCTCATCTCTCTCTCATCTTTTTGTAAGTTGCATTTGTTTGTTGAATTTGGGCAATAAAATATTTAAAAAAAGCGAAAATAAATTAAAATAATTACTCTTCCTTATTTTTAAATACTTGTTTTTCAATTGTAATCTCAGTAGGTCCAGAAATTATTTTGAATTCTGTTCTCCTGTTGTATCTGTGTTCTTCGTCGGTACAATTCACACCATTTTTACATTTATTGAGAATATATTTTTCTCCATAACCAATGGCTTTGATTCTATCGGCGCTGATTCCATTTTCAACCAACCATTTTTTTGCGGCATCTGCTCTCTTTTGAGAGAGTTTCAGGTTGTAAGAATCAGGACCTCTGCTATCGGTATGTGAAGATAGTTCGATAACCATATCAGGATATTTTTCCATCAGTTCAGCAAGTTTTGCAAGATCATCTTCAGCTTCAGGTAGAATTTTATAATCATCATAATCATAGTAAATATTAGATAGTCTTATAGCTTGATTAGTTTTAACTATCTCATATTCAGGTTCAGATTTTTTCAATTGTACTTCTTTTTCAATAGTGTAATCATCAAATATCCCTGCAGTATTGAAAGATATTGTAGCAGGGTCGTAACCTTCTCTAGTAACTATTGCTCTATATGGTTTATCGCTATCCAAAAGGAAATTAAATGTATTTCCACTAAAATTAGATTTTGTTTCCGGTGACTTAGGTTTAGCCTTTGAAACGTCCAATAATTGGACAGAAGCATTATCTAATTCATTGTTATCGCTATCAGTAACTTTTACCAGTAGTTGGATTACAAGTTCTCTCGCGGATATTTTGAAGGCATGATTGCAGCAGGTTTCGCTTGTTAATTTCTTTTTGCCATCATACTTTCTATTTGAAAGGAGAAATCCACTTCTTCCGTCCGGTGTCAGACTCAATCCTATATCATCTACATTGCTATTATAACCTTTTCCAAGATTTTCAGGTTTAGACCATGTTTTACCATTCCATTTGGATTTGTAAATATCGAATCCTCCAAGACTTGGTAATCCATTTGTACTGAAATATAAAGTTCCATCGACATAATATGGAGTTATTTCATCATCTACAGTGTTTATTTCTTTTCCGATGTTTACTGGCAATTGCAGAGTTCCATCCTTGTTTATTAAGGAATAATATATATCATAACCACCTATACCTCCTTCCATATCAGAAACAAAAAATAGTGCAGGTTGTCCTAAAAGTTCACCATAAGCCGGCATTTTACTTTCAAAATCACCATTTACTGTTGGCAATTCTACCGGAGCTGTCCAGTCTCCATTTTTGAATTCAGAATACATTATTTTAGATTCCAGCACTACAGTGCCTTCCATTACAAGTCTTGTGTAAAATAATTTATTGCCATCAGTTGAAAATGCTGGATATACAGAATAATATTCTTCTCTGTTGATTCTGTTGTCCATTGCGAATGGATTTTTATATTCTCCATTTTGATCCCTTACTGCATAAAATAATTGTCCATGACTTTTTTCTCCTTCATTTTGAGCTTCTTTGGAGTCAGAAGAGTTATCATTTTCGTCATTATCTTCTTGCTGCATTTTCTCCTTGCCATTACCTTTTCCATCTCCTGCAAGTCCTCCTCCACCTAAGTCATTATTAGAATTTCTTGCAGAATTGGATTTATTGGAATTGCTTTTAGAGCTTGATTTTGAATTTGACTTAGATTTTGATTTAGACTTTTTAGACTTTGAATCTTCTTTTACTTCATTGTTTTTCCCATCAAGAGTTATTTTTTTTGCTGTATTAAATGAGCCGAAGTAGATCGAATCATTTGAATATCTTTTTTGGATTCCATAAATACTAAATCCCTTATTTATATCTTTATCCAAAGGAATAAATTCCATTTCCACATTTTCAGGGCTTGTTTTGAACATCTCGAGACCTTTAATCTCAAGGATTGCCTCGTTTCTGAGTTCAGGATCATCAGTATTCAAAGCGTAATCTTTCAATACATTTAATGATTCCTGATAATTTCCATCTCTTTTAAGACTTTTACCATATAATAATCTTGCAACAGGAAATGTATTGTTTTTATCTTTTTTAATAAATCTATCTAATCTTTTAGTAGCATTTTTATAATCTCTCAACATATAATAGCACTCAGCTATATTTAGTTGAGTTGCCAGCTCATCTTGTTCATCATTAGCTTGATTAAAGTATTCCATAGCATTTACATAGTCGCCGACATCGAAGCATTCATTTGCAACTTCTAACTTTGTTTCATATTTTAAATCCGTTAGTGGGTGAGCAAAAACATAAATACTTGAAATAGATAAAATTATTATATAAAATATTTTTTTCATTTTAATTATCATTTTATTTTTCAAATTATAATTGAGGACAAACAAGTACTGGGTCAGGAATAGGTTTTCTGCGTATTTTCAAGATATAAGATGCACCTATTTCAAAAGCACCATTTGCTCCTGTTGCATTTATTTTATCTGATAAATTGATGTCAAAACTGAATCCTATTTTCAGGTCTTTAATATCTGTAGATAACAATACTTGCAATCCATTGGGATAATTATATCCTAAACCTCCATAAAGAGTCATCAAACTTGGTTTTGTGAGTTTTAATCCAGTAAGCATTTGAACTCCAAATAATAATGAGGGCTTCATGTATTCAAAAATAAATCGTGGTTCAAGAATCAATCCTCCATCCAGCTCTTGTCTGTATATTCCGAATGCAGTATATTTCTTATATAATGATGAGCCTCCACCAGAATTGATAATGGAATTTCGAAGGTATTTTCCTATATGGGCAACAGAAAATCCAGTTTTGAAATAATCTGTCTTATTAAGATTGGAAGTATAGGTAATCCCAACAGAATAGCCAAGGTTGAGGCTCTGAGGATCTGCCTTTAAAGGAGTTTCCTGAATGCTTTCCGTTCCTAAAGATCCAAGAGCTCCTGCTCCAAGCCAATTCAAAATTGTAGAACCTAATCTCCATTCATCGCTGGTAAAGTAAACACTTGAATTGCCAGTTTGGAATCCGATACCTATAATATTTTTTCTTTTTTTATCCAGTGAAAGGTGGTATGTTAAACCTCCAATCACAGTTGTTGTAGTCTGATTTGTGTAATATGTCGGATCAGTATATCCATCTACTACCTGAGTCCCATTAATTTGTTGGTCGTGTTGGAATGAAAAACCAAAACCCACCCAGTCCATTTTTCTAAATCCTCTTATTATAGGAGCATCTAAATAAACGATAGGAGATTGATATTGTCCGAATTTTAATCCATAGTCCTGTTCTCTGAGAAGTGTGCCAACTCTCACTGTTCCTTCGAAACTGCCGGCATTGGCGGGATTCAATGAGATGGGCGAATAATCAAATAGAGTATATCTGAATTGATCTTGTCCATTTAGAAAGTTACTAAGGAAAATAATAATTATTACAATAAATATTTTTTGCATAATTTTCAATGTTTTGTTAAAGTAACATAATGATAACGAAGTTACCAATGTAAAATTAGCAAAAATAATGTAATATAAGATAAATATTAAAAAAAAATAGAAAATTATTAATAAAATAGGAGAATATTAAAAAATAAAAGCCGTATAAAATATACGGCTTAATTTTTTTTTGACTTAAAAATGACAACTAAATTTATTATTTAGTTCCTTCATCTTCAGCATTTTCTTTAGCGTTTTCTACTGCATCTTTTACATCTTCAGCAGCACCTTCTACTTTTGCTTGAACTGTGTCAGCAACTTCAGAAACTTTGTCTCCAACTTCTTCAGCTGTTTCACTAACAGTGTCAGAAACGTTTTCTAATGTTTCTTTTGGTGTTTCTTTACAGCTTTGTAAAGCAATTCCACTGAATAAAAAGAAAGCAGCTAAAAATAAAAATGATTTTAAAAATGAGTTGATTTTCATAACATTCGTTTTAATTGATAAAATAATTTGCAAATATAATATTTTTTATATTACTAATATATTTTTAAAAAAAATTTTTTTTAATAGCCAAAATCTTGAACTACCTCCTTTATATCTGGTATCATATTTTTAAGAATCTGTTCTACTCCGGCTTTTAATGTGACGGTAGCTGATGAACAAGTAGAACAAGCTCCATAAAGTCTCACTACAAGAATACCTTCATCATATGACACAAATTCAATTCCTCCTCCATCCTGTTCTATCCAAGGTCTTATTTGTTTGTCTATTATTTCAATTATTCTTTCCTGAATGTCATCTATTTCTCCACTTTCTTTTTTTCTTTGCCATTCTTCTTCAAGCATTTCTTTGTAGCCATCTTTGATAATTGTCTTGTCTTCAGTTAAATATGTTTTTATGAAATCTTTGATTTCGTACATAATATCCCGCCAACTAGCATTTGGGTCTTTATCGATAGTTACAAAATTTCTATTGATCATAACACCATTTACATAAGTGAAATTATATAAATCTGTTGCCAATGGACTCCACTCTTTTGCTAATTCCTGATTTGAAAAATCTGCAATGCCATCAAAAAGCATCCTGCTTGTTACAAATTTCAGAGAATCAGGATTTGGAGTTTGTTCTGTATATATCAGAATTGGTGATGTTTTTTTTGTTTCTTCTTTCATTTTCTTTTTGAAAATATTTATTATTGATTTTAACATTTTTTAAATATAAAAATTTATAGATATAACTATTAAAGTGAAAAATAGTTTGGAATATGAATGATTATTTTGAATTAGTATTAATTTTGTAATAAGCTTAATTTTTATAAAAATACCATTAATATGTCAATTAAGTTAAGGACAGAAATAGAAAAATTCAATTACCCTTTTACAATCACTCATCGTGATTCATTATTTTTTATGGGCTCTTGCTTTACCGAAAATATTGGTAATCTCTTCGCTTATTATGGTTTCAAAACTCTATTAAATCCTTTTGGTATTGCTTACAATCCTATATCTGTTTTCAATCAACTAGAAATAATTATTGATAAAAAATACTGTGATAAAGACGATTTTTTTATTAAAGATGAGATATGGAAAAGTTTTTATTTTCATAGCGATATCGACGATTTAAATCTGGAAAGTGCTGTTTCTAATGTAAATAAAATCATAGATGAATCTTATTATTTTTTGAAGAATTCGGATTATTTATTATTGACTTTTGGTACTTCAAATGCTTTTAAATTGAAAAATACCGGTATGATTGTTGCCAATAATCACAAAGTGCCTTTAAATCAGTTCGATCCATATGTTATTAATTCTGAAGAAGTAGTTGATTATTTCAGTATTTTTTATAAAAAGATTTTAGAGTTTAATCCCAAATTAAGGATTATTTTTACAGTAAGTCCTGTCAGACACACCAGATTGGGATTGATAGAAAATTCGAGATCAAAAGCCAGATTGATAAATGCTATTGAGAATATTGTCATTGATCAAGATGTATTTTATTTTCCTTCATTTGAAATTATGATAGATGACCTTCGGGATTACAGATTTTATAATGAAGATTTGATACATCCCAACAATTTAGCTATCAGATATATATGGGATATTCTTGGGGATATGATATTTAATGAGGAATCAATAATGATAAATTCAAGAATCGATAAATTAAAGAAAGCTTATAATCATAGACCTTTTAATCCACAATCACAAGGTTATATGGATTTTAGGGATAAATTAATAAATGACATCGAATTATTCAAATTGGAATTTCCATATATAGAATTAAATCTTGATTGATATGTGAAGTGGTGGAATTATTTTTTTATTTTTACATTTGCATTTTTTTTAAAATTATTCAATGGCAAGTTTAGATATAATAAAAAAAACAGTTTCGGAAATTGTTTTTGAGTTGACAGGGAAAGAATTTGAAACTTCGAAAGTAAATATTTCTCCCACTCCTAAAGAATTTAATGGAGATTATACAATTTTGATTTTCCCAATGGTTTCATTGTTTAGAAAAAATCCTGAAGAAACAGGTAAATTAGTTGGGGAAAAACTTAAGGAGAAATTAGACTTTATCAATGAGTATAATGTGATAAAAGGGTTTTTGAATATCGAAATTTACTCATCATTTTGGATATCTGTTTTAGATAAGATTATCGCAACTGAACATTTTGGTAAATGGGACCAAAATGAACAAAATGTTATGGTTGAATTTGCATCTCCTAATACTAACAAACCCCTTCATCTCGGGCATATAAGAAATATTCTTTTAGGTTGGTCAGTGAGCAAAATACTGGAATATGCCGGATATAATGTTAAAACCACCCAGATAGTAAATGACAGAGGTATTGCAATATGTAAAAGTATGCTTGCATGGGAAAAATTTGGTGACAATGCAACTCCGGAAAATGAAAACATCAAAGGAGATCTTTTTGTAGGAAATTATTATGTGCTTTTTGATAAGAAATTCAATGAAGAATATAAGGATTGGCAAAAGTCAAATGAAGCAAATAATATTTTTAAATCTCAGAATGAAATAGTGGATAGAGAGGAATTTTTCAAGAAATACAAGAATGATTATTTCAATAATTATAGTAAATTAGGTTCTGAGTCGAGGGAAATGCTGTTAAATTGGGAGAGAAAAGATGAAAAAACATTGGATTTGTGGAAAATGATGAATTCCTGGGTTCTTACTGGATTTGATCAGACATACGATAAATTGGGAGTTAGTTTTGATAAAACTTATTTTGAATCCAATACTTATGTTCTTGGTAAAGATATAGTAGAAGAGGGACTGAAAAATAAGGTTTTTTATAGAGAAGAAGATGGTTCGGTATGGATAGATTTGACTGATGTGTCAATGGATAAAAAGATAATATTGCGTAGTGATGGTACTTCTGTTTATATCACTCAAGATATGGGGACTGCCGATTTGAGATACAAGGATTTTGCTGCTGAAAAAATGATATATGTGGTTGGTAATGAGCAGGATTATCACTTTAAGGTTTTATTTGAAATTATGAAAAGACTCGGTAGGAGTTACGCTGATGGATTATATCATTTGTCTTATGGAATGGTAGAATTGCCATCGGGTAAAATGAAATCCAGAGAAGGCACTGTGGTAGATGCTGATGACCTTATTGCGGAAGTTATAAAAGAAGCTAAAAATTCAGCTTTGGAACGAGGTGAGATTGCAGGTTTGGATGATGAGGCAAAGGAAGAGATATATAGATTGATAGGGATGTCTGCATTGAAGTATTTTATCCTTAAAGTGAATCCTCAAAAGAAAATGCTTTTCAATCCGGAAGAAAGTGTTGATTTACAAGGGCAAACAGGCCCATATATTCAAAATGCTTATGTGAGAATATTGTCAATATTGAGGAAATATGATGAGAAAAATCATACCAGTGAATTCGGGAAATATAATCAGGTCAATGGTTTTGAAAAAGCATTGTTGACATTATTGTCAGATTTTCCGGATATTATTAAGCAAGCTGCTAACGACTATTCACCTGCTTTATTGGCAAATTATCTCTATGAATTGGCAAAAAAATATCATAAATTTTATGCTGAAGTCAGAGTGCTGAATGCTGAAACTGAAGAATCTAAAAACTTCAGGCTTGCACTTTCGAAAGAAGTTGCCAATGTATTGAAATCAGGAATGGAACTGTTGGGAATTGGGATGCCGGATAAAATGTGATAAGGAATTAATTGTTATCATATTTGAAGCTTGGAATTGGTAGTGTTAAAATTGAAATAATTTTTTATTTCATAAATATTTTATTTGTACTGGCAGCGAATTTCATTTTAATTGCATTAGATTACTAAAGGGAATTTATTATTGAAATGATTTTTGAAAAATAATTGATTTTTAGAAATTATTTTCATTAATAAAATGTTATATAGTAAAAACTAATACACTTGCGGCAGTTAAAAATTGAACATAAAATCACTAATAGAGAAAGCCTCTCACTTGAAAAATATCTCAGTGATATTTCCAAAATAGATTTGCTTACTCCTGATCAGGAATTCGAGTTGGCTACAAAAATAAGAAATGGAGATGCTGATGCTCTTGAGAAAATGACTAAATCCAATCTTAGATTTGTGGTTTCTGTGGCAAAACAATATCAACACCAAGGACTTTCATTGAGTGATCTGATAAATGAGGGCAATGTGGGATTGATGAAAGCAGCAAAGAGATTTGATGAGACTAAGGGTTTTAAGTTTATTTCCTATGCTGTGTGGTGGATAAGACAATCCATTCTTCAGGCTATAGTCGAATATAGTAGGATAGTGAGACTTCCTGTGAATAAGGTTACCAGCCTTAATAAATTACAACAAGTGTATGCTTCGTTCATTCAGGAATTTGAAAGAGAACCAACAATTGGAGAATTATCAGAACTTTTGGAGATAGATGAAGAACAGGTTGGTGAGTTGATGAATATGAATAATAGACATATATCTTTTGATTCTCCATTGGGTGATGAGGAAGATGACTTTACCTTGTTGGATACTTTTGTTGATACAGATATCGAGGAAACAGATGATCAACTTATAAAAGAATCATTGATAAAAGATATAGATTTAAAATTGAATATACTTTCTCCCAGGGAAAAGGAAATTCTAAAAGCTTTCTATGGACTTAATGGCTCAGAAATATTGAGTTTAGAAGAAATTGGAGAAATGTTCGAACTGTCCGGCGAAAGAGTTCGACAAATTAAAGAAAGAGCAATACTGAAACTCAGAAAATCCTACAATAGATATAATATGGTTTTATAATATTATTTTCTTGCTACTCGGGTTGCACTTGCCTGTGCAGTAGGCATAATCAGCATATATTCTATATTTACTGACTTTGGCCTATCCAATGCAAATATTATAGCTTCTGCAATATCATTGGCATAAAGAGGCACATATCCATCATAAACAGAATTTGAAATTTTCTCATCACCTTTGAATCTTACTAAAGAAAATTCAGTATCTACTGCACCCGGAGCTATATCTGTAACTCTCACTCCAGTTCCTGCAAGATCAATTCTCATAGATTTACTCAACATCTTTACATAAGATTTTGTAGCACAATATACAGAACCACCTTCATAAGCTTCATTTCCTGCGATGGAACTAATATTGACTATATGTCCTTGAGTCTTTTTGATATATGGAATTGTCAATTGTGCTATTCTGGTAAATGCTTTAACATTGGTATCTATCATCGTTTCAAAATCAGTCCAGTCATAGTCTTCAATGGAACTTTTACCCAAGGCAAGACCAGCATTGTTAATAAGGATATCAATAGAAAGGTCTTGTATTTTTTCAAAAAATGAATTTACTTCCGCGAGATTTCTAACATCCAATTTGAAAGTCAATATTTTTATATTATTTTCCTGGAGTAATTCAGATTTTATTTCTTCCAATAGCTCTATTCTTCTTGCTATAAGTATTAAGTTGTGCCCTTTTTGAGCCAACATATAAGCACAAGCTTTCCCTATTCCTGAACTTGCTCCTGTGATAAATGTATATTTTTCAGTCATCGGTTTTGATGTTTATTCTTTTATTTTCTTTACACTATCTACTATATATGCAGTATTGCCCCTCCATGGAAGAGCAGCATTTTTTTGGATGTAATGAACTATGATGATTTGTCCTTGCAATGTGTCAAGTCTTTGGGCAATGTAATTGTCATCGACAGAAAATAGGAATTTTTCAGATGCTATTGCCACATTAGTATTACTTGCCACGCTGCTTAATATCATTTCACCTTCGAAGGTTTTGAAAATTGTACCCTTGTGTGAAAATTTTTGAAGCAATCCTGCTCTATAACCTTCGCTATATGTGAAATAATACTTCCAATAAGTATATCCTCCAAAAATCAAGATAAATAAAATCATAATGGAGAAAAGTATTTTTTTGAAGGTTTTACTTTTAAAAGGATTTGTGATTTTCATATATTTAGATTTAATAATTTTTAAAATTATTATTCAATACAAAAATAATAATATTTATCTAATTGATATATTTTAATTATTGTTTTTAATTTTACTTTTTTGAAAATTAATAATAATTCATATGAAAATAATTTCTGATGTTAAGTTTTACTTGTTTTTTTCATATTGTTGAGCAATAAAGGAATATCACAATATGAAATAGATTGCTTCTCTGTTGCAGTCGGAAGAAATGCAACAAGTGATGAGTCGGTGATGCTTGCTCACAATGAAGATGATTTTGGTGAATATGTTTTCAATTTTTACAAAGTACCAGAATTTTTTCATAATGAAGGAGAAAAGATATTGACTGATACCAAAGTAGTACTCGATCAAATACCGAGGACTAATTCTTATATTTGGATAGATATGCCAATGTTGCAATTTTCGGATAGTTATATGAATGAATATGGAGTAACTATTGCTTCGGATCAATGTACTTCGCGTGAAGATATTGATGATTTTGATGATGGTGGGGTAGGGTACTGGCTTCGAAGGATAATGGCAGAACAGGCGATTAGTGCCAAAGATGCGGTAAAAAAAGCAGGCAGAATAGTTGAAAAATTTGGCTATAATGCATCTGGAAGAACTTATTGCATTGGTGATCCTAATGAAATATGGTTGATGGCAATAGTGAAAGGAAGGCATTGGGTAGCTCAGAGAGTCCTGATGATAATGTGGCAGTGATTTCCAATTGTTATACTATCGGAGAGATAGACCTCAGGGATACTTTGAATTATTTGGGAAGTCCGGATGTGATCGATTATGCTATTAAGCGTGGTTGGTATAATCCTGAAAAGGATGGGGATTTTAATTTTAAATATGCTTATGCAGCTGAAAATTCTATAGATTCCAAAGGGAATAAACCGCGCCAACTTTCTGCTATCAATCTTATTTCTGAGTATCGGTATAATTTGTCAGAAGATTTGCCATTTTCCTTTAAGCCAAAGGTTAAAGTGACCAAGGAAAAGCTTATGAAAGTCATTGCAGATCATTTTGAACATGATGAAAATACTATTTTTGAACCTGATGTAAATCCTCATTTTCAGGAAGTTCCTATAGTGTGCTCTTCAGGTAATCAATATGGATTTGTAGCTCAATTGAGAAATTATCTTCCTGAAGAAATAGCTAATGTTCTTTGGGTTTCTGTTAAAAGGCGCCTTGTAGTCAACCATTTTTCCCCATATATTTTGGCTTGAAATCTATTCCTGAATTCATCAATACCCAAAATTTTGCTTATGCTTTGGAGACTCATTTTAGCGATATTGACAGGAGGGAAATTTATAAAAATAGTATTTTTTGGGATTATTATTTTGTTTCTAATAACTTGATTCAAGTTACAATAAAATGATAGGTTTTTTCAAGGAATATAAAAAATAGAGAGTCATATTTTTTTGAAAATCAAAGACCATAGAGTATTTTTTCAAATATTATTACAATAATGATAGATCAAAAATCTGAAAAAAGAAATGGCTGATTTTTATACAGAAATATTTGATAAATTAAATTCTGATATAAAAAGTATAGAAAAAATAATACGATAAAAGCTGTTCTGCAAAATGATGCAGAACAGCTAAAATCGAATTATGAAAATGTTTTTAAATCAATTGCTTTATTTTTATTATTCTATTACTACCATTTTTTTGGTAATCAACTCATCATTAGCTTTTAGAGTATAGAAAAGTACTCCTTTAGCACTCAATTCTGAAGAACTGATTCTGAATTGGTTGAAACCTGATTGGTATTTATTTGTTTTTTCAAATAATACTTTACCTGTTATATCTGTAATTTTAATATTTACATTTTCTTCTGTAGGTATAGTGAAAGATATTGTTGTCTCATCCGTGAATGGGTTTGGATTGTTTTGATAAACTACCATTTTGTCAACTATATTTTCTGTTTCAGATACTCTGAAGCCCACAGGAGATTCATCATTGTTAATCACTGCCAATGCTGGAGTTATATCGCTATTGATAGTTATATTGTCACCTAAATAGCTGTTTGTTAATGTTTTGAATTTCAGGTAAAACAATGGTGTTTCATTGTTAAGTGAAATTGTCTTCATTGAATTCCAGCTAAATGTGATATATCCATCATCTAATTTTGTAAATCCGAAGTTATTTTCAACAGGATCTATTCTTGATTCACTATAACCTTTGAAAACAAGATTTTGGTTATTGAATTTTATAGTGAATTGAATTCCTTCAAACCCTTCGATATCATTGATATAAACCGGTATTTCTATTTCTTCATTTTCTGTCATCAATGTGTTATTCAAAGTGATTATAGCATTTTTAGCATCTCTGAATTCTAATCCACTTGTATTCAAGTCATGATTATCATTGATATCACCAATTTTTATAACTTTGAAGTTAGCATTTGTTACAGTTGAATTCAAATTGGTATAGTCTAATGTATTTGAATAACTAAATGGATCATTTACATTTAAAGTTATAGAGGCATCTGATAATTCCCAACATTTGTTTTTAGGGAATTGTGTATTTATTCCTAATATCAATTTTCTTATATCTGCAATATCTGAAGCAGAAACTGATTGTGATTTATTGACATCGGCAGCTATATATTGATATGGACTATTGAATTTGGAAATACCAAGAATATGCTTTTGTACTTTTACTATATCTGCTGTTGTTACACCTGAAGCACAAGTTGCAACATTGTCTTGACCTTCAATTGAATAATTATATCCGGCAGGTACATTTGAGAATTTATAACTACCATTATTTAAACTGTTAAATGCTTGGTAGAATTCTGAGTTATTGCTTTGCATTAGCATTGGGAATCCTTCAACTGTCTCATTGTCGCTCCATCTTGTTATCAGTCCACCTGCACTCAAGTTTCCATTGTCAGGACAAACATCATTATTGTCTTGTACTTGCAATTGAACTGAGCAATAATCCTGATTTCCTGCAAGGTCAGTTACCCACATATTCAGGTAAAATGTTTGTGATACACCATTGTCGATGCTATCACATGTATATGTTATTACAGTGTCATTTACATCTTGTGAGAATGAGTATTTCAGATCTGAAAGACAACCACATGTTCCATAATTAGATGGTGTACAGTTGTCGTAACTTCCATGATCGAATGCATCGGCAGTAATGGAAACCATTCCAGCTTGATTCATAACCACAGTTGTTAAATCTGTAATACATAGCGGAGTAGGTTTTTTACAATCTTTGACTGTAAAATCATAAGTGCATACATTTTTGTTTCCACATTTATCTTCAACTATCCATGATATAGTATATGTTCCTTCTGTCATTGTTTTAGAGAAATTATTTCCTTGTCCAAAAAGGTCATAAGTTCCATTTCTATCGACATCTAATTTCCATACCCAATCAAGGTCTTCCTGATCGGTACAGTCATCAACAGCTGAAGCAGAGAGTTCAACTAATCCTTCGCATTCACCATAAACACATACATCTCTGTCATCACAATTACTTGTAAATGTTGGAGCAGTAGTATTTATTAGCATTATATATTGTTCATATGTCCAATAATTATCATTGGTTTGACACCAATCTCTCACTGTCCATGTTCTTATTATTTTTTCACAAGCTCCACTTTGAACCGGGAATAGCTGATCTTCATAAGTCATAGCTACCATACTACACATATTGTCATTTACGATAGGTGCTCCTGTCAATGATGTATCTGCTTGTAAGTTTGAGCAACCGTAGAATGTAGTATCTGCTGGCCAGATTATATCTGTTCCGTATTCATTGAATGGAGTTGGGTTTTGGATAGTTATTGTTTGAGTACAAAATGCAGTTCTTCCTCCATTGTCAGTTGTAGTGAATTTTCTTGTTATAGTACCTACATTACAGTTATTGAGGTTAAATGTTGATGTAGAAGTTACAGTTACATTGCAATTGTCATAAGAATAACCATCTTGACCAACATATCCTTCATTGTAGTAATCATTGATTATAATATCTTCGATTTCAACTTCGTCTGTTACCACTTTTCCAAAATATTTGTTAAGATTATCAGGATCATAGAAATAATCACAGCTTATCAATATATTTGGAGGGCAAGATATCTGAGGTGGCAATTTATCTTCAACTTCAACTTCTACCATACATGAATTGCTATTGCCATTGATATCTGTAGCTTTCATTTCCACCATAAGTGTTTTTGTTGCTTCATCACAACAAAAATCTACATAGAGCCATAATTGAGGAGGTACAGAATCACATCCTGCGGTCATTCTTCTGATTTCCATAGTTGCTATACCACAGTTGTCGAATGAACCATCATCAACGCTGGTTGCATTCAATCTTGCGATCTCATTTGTTCCTATACTTACTTTTGTATGCTGATCGCAAGCCATATAAGGATTTTTATCATCTATAGCTTTGAAATAGTAATTGCATTTGCTCACATTTTCACATTCATCAACTACAGTAATTACTACTTTGTATAATTTCAAAGGAAGGTTTTCAACATAATATTTATTTTCAACTTTTTCTACAGTTTGTTCAACACCTGTCTGAGCATTGAAAACATTGATCAACAGATTTACTGAAGAACAGTTATCAGTTACAGTAGGCAGAGGTAATTCATATCTTTCTGAACTGCATTCATAAGGATCAGCTCCATGGTTATAGTGTCGGATACGCATTCTATAACCGCAGGTTTAGTGTCCATTATTTTTATTACTTGTTTGAAGGTTTTAGCCTTATTGCTACACCAATCATATACAGTCCAATCTCTTACAATATCAAAATTGTTGCCACAGCCAGGGAATTTTGAATCTGTATAATTATATGTGAATTGGTTGCAATAATATACTTCAGGTTTTCCTGTATATTCAGGAGAAGGATATCCATTTGATAATGCTGTTAATAGCCATTCACCATCGCATGCAAGAGCGGTAGTATCAGAATTATTCCAACTTCTTGGCCAAATTACGCTATCGAGACTAATTCTTTTTACTCTGATAGTATCTCTACATCTGCTGTTGTTATTGCTCTCATCAGTAGCTGTCCAATATCTTATTATTCTTTTTTCGAATTCAAGGTTGTCACCACAAGCATAATTTAATATACTGTCATTATAGCTGAGCTCCACTTCACCACAAGCATCCCAACCGAGAACTGTATATTTTTTCGTTCCGGAACTATAAATTGTATCGATGTCGAATTTATTAGTATCTATCGGGAATCCAATAACTTCAGGCTCAGTAGTAACCATACATGTTACTGTATCAGTTTTAAGATGCTGTAACTGGATGATAATTGTCCTTAACTGTTATTGTACCACTATATGCATTCCAGCCACATTCATGTGTAACAGTATAATTGAGAGTTTGTCCGATATATTCACCTGTCAATATGCTTCCTGATATTACTTCACCTTGAGAATCATAGATTGAGATATCATACAGATTGTAAGGTTCATCTTCATTTTCTCCTTCCAGCAACATAGGAACTGTAACTTGAAATTCACAATTGAGATTCAATGGGAAAATTACATTGTCATTGCATGCAAATAATTCATCGTCCTGAATAAACACTTTTACTTGATCACTGCTGACTGATTCATTATTATACCCCTGTAAGGTAAGATAGAAGAACCCATTGGCAATGTCTGCAGATCCTGGTGTGTAATAAGTAGCAGAGGGGTAAGTGTATGTGGGGCTGAAAGCTCCATCACCACTTGTTGACCACAATACTGCTCCACTTATTCCTGTAACTACGGGGTCAAGATCAGCCATATAAAGTTTTTGCCCTTGGCAAATGGCTATATCGTCCCCTAATGTGATAGATTGTGCAGAAAATTTAGAAGAACTTAAAAATAAAATAAAAAATATCAAAAATAATTGATAAATTTTGTTCTCATTTTTAGAAACTTCAGGAATTCTGTACTTTTTCCATTTTTGACTAAATTTAAAACATTTCATAATTGCTTGATTTTTAATTGTATAAATTATCATTTACGATTTTTATATATTACAATTATTTATAATGCAATTATTATGCCAAATTTTGTAAAGTGTTTATATTTGTAGCATTAGGTGTATTTATATTAAATAAAATAATAATATAAATATATTGAGTTGTTGTTACATATGTTTTGTTTGATGTTGTTTTAAGACAGAGAGTTGTTAGAAATGAAAACAAAAAAGCTTCGATAGAAATAATCGAAGCTTCAAAAAAAGATATTTTTTTATATTTTTATCTCTGTAGATTTCAAGGAATGTCAGTTGTTACATCCATATCGTACTGAACCGACATAAATTGCAGTTACAATACTCTAATACGAATAATATAGCTGCCAAAATCCAAGTCAATTTTTCAATAAAATTTACAAGACTGGCTGCACCAAGCATTTGGTTTGCTCCCAAACCACCAAAAGTACTGTCTATTCCACCACCTTTTGGTTTTTGGATCAGAATAACAAAAATAAGCATTATACTATCCAAGGCAATCAATATTGATAAGAATGTAGTCATAATAATCTTGTATTTTTACAAATATATTTTAAAATTTGGCAAATGTACTATTATTTTTATTATTAAACAAACTTATTCGCTTATAGATTTCAATAGCTTCTTTTTTTAATCCTTGTTTTAGGTATATTTTAGCTAAATTTTCCGATGCGATATTATTGTTTAATTTGTTTGAATCTTCAATTTGTGTCTGAATATCTGCTCCTTTATTGTTTGATGATACATCAGCGCTGTTAATGTTTTTAATACTATTTACTAATGCTAATCCAGGATTTTCTGTTTTATCTGCTAATTCCAATATTTCGGAAATAGAAATATCACCTGAAAATGTGAAATCTTTTTGGTTTCGAATAAGTGTTTGCAAATATGAATAGGGGTATTTTTTATTTAAAACATCTAATTCTTTTGAACTAAGATTATGAATTTCCATTTTTAATTATTTAACTAACTATAAATAGAAAATTATTTATTAGCATTAAATTTTTAATAGCTTCCGTTAGTTTTGGAACAACCTCAAATAAATCAGCGACAATACCATAATCAGCAGCTTTGAAAAATGGTGCTTCCGGATCTTTATTTATAACAACTATGCATTTTGAGTTATTGACCCTGCTAAATGTTGGATTGCACCGGAAATTTCAATACATATATATAGATTTGGTCTTATCACTATTCCTGTTTGCCCCACATGTTCTGTATGAGGTCTCCAGCCTACATCAGAAACAGGACGAGAACATGCAGTAGAAGCTCCGAGTTTTTCTGCTAAATCTAATAATACTCCCCAGTTTTCAGTCCTTTCATTCTCTTCCACCCGATACTACTAATTCAGCTTCAGTGAGAGGAACTTTTCCTTCAGCTTTTCTACTTCCAGGACTTTAGTTTTAGGTTCGGTAATATTTATGTCTAATTTATTTACAGCTACTGTGTTTCCGGATCTAACCGGATTTATGCTATTCGACATCAAAGTAATAACTATATTGGTTTTTAATGTCTTGATATAGCTGTATGCTTTACTTGAAAATGTACCTTTTTGAAAACATATCCATTGTCTTCTTTTTCAGGTATATTGATTACTCCTGATATTGAGCTGGCATTCATTTTCACTGCTATAGAGCCAAGTAATGATTTTCCTGTGCTGTTATAAGGCAATACTATAAAATCAGCATTGAGTTTGGCAGCTGCGTTAGTAATAATATCAGTAAATAAAAAATTATCAAATTGTCCGTTATAATCAACAGAATATACTTCTTCTGCACCATATTTACCAAGATTTTCAGCATCGTTGGAATCACCTATTACCAACGCAATACTTTTTTCCGGAATATTTTGAAGTGACCTGATTGGAGTAATAAACAAGTTCAAAATCGATTTTTTTAGATTTGCTTTTCTATTATCTATAATTGAAAGAATTATCATTTTTAGTTTTATTTTTGATTTTATTAAATAACCTTAGCTTCTTCGTGTAATAATCTTACAAGTTCTTCCATGTTTTCTGGGTCAACAAGTTTAATACTTGATTTACCTACTGGTAATTCATATTTTACAGTAACTACGGATTGATCAGTATCTATAGGTTCAACTACTTCCAATGGTTTCTTTTTTGCCATCAGATCTCTTTTCATATTCGGAATTCTCTGTTCAGCCATTCTTTTGATGCTGAAACTACTAATGGTAATCCGTGATTCAATTTTTTTTAATTCCTCCTTCTATATCTCTGTTGATTAATGCTTTATCGCCATTTATTTCCAGTTTACTGGCGAGATTTACAAATGAGTAATTCAGAATTTGAGCTACCATAGATTGTACTTCTCCACCATTATAGTCTATGGTCTCTTTTCCAAAGAATATCACATCGAAGTTTTTATCTTTAGCATATTCAGCAATTTGAGTAGCTATAAAAAACGAATCTTTAGGTTCTGCATTTATTCTAACTGCTTGATCTGCACCTATTGCCAAAGCTTTTCTGATAATAACATCATTGGAAGAATCTCCAACATTCAATACTGTAACTGTTCCACCGAATTGTTCTTTCAATTCAATAGCTCTTACCAGAGAATAAAACTCATCAAAAGGATTCATAATAAACTGTACTCCGTTATCTTCGAATTCAGTATTATTATTTTTAAATAAGATTTTGGCGGTTGTGTCTGGTGTTTTACTTATACAAACCAATAAATTCATATGTTATTTTTTAATGTTTTTGTTAATAGGCACAAATTTAATTAAGTTTTTTTTAAACTCCAAGTTAAATTTTATAATTATTTTTATCTATACATTTACATTTACTTCTTCATCGAATTGTGGAATATAGATATTAGAAAAACCATTTTGTTCCATTAATGCTTTAAAATCCAATTGTACATCATAATCTCCATGAACGATAAATATTTGTTTAGCAGCTTTTTGATTGGAAAGATAATCGAGCATTTCATTTTTATCACCATGTCCTGAGAAAGAATCCATTGTTAATATTTCTGCTCTAACTCGTCTTTTTTGACCGAAAAGTTTTATTTCTTCTATTCCTGATTTCAGCATTGCGCAAGGTGTAGATGCTCCACAGTAACTGATGAGGAGAAAAGTATTTTTTTCATCTTCTATATTATTAGCAAGATGATGTCGTACTCTTCCTGCATTCATCATGCCGGAAGCACTGATGATAACCATCGGCTTTTTGATTTCATTCAATTTTTTAGAGCCTTCTACGGTTTTAATATAGTGTAAGTTGTTGAAACCAAAAGGATTGTCGTCTAATAGAAGGTATTCGTGTATTTCTCTGTCAAAACATTCTGGATGCGAAGCAAAGACCATAGTTGCATTTATTGCCAATGGGCTATCGACATAAATAGGGATTTTTTCAGGTAATTTTCCTGAAGTTTCCATTTTGTCAAGCATATAGATAATTTCCTGTGTTCTTTCTACGCTAAAAGCGGGAATAATTAATTTTCCTTTTTTTTCAATGCAGGTATATTTTATAACTTCAAGTAATTTTTCTGCTTGTTCAGGGTCAGTTTCGTGAACTCTATTGCCATATGTTGATTCGGTGATAAGTACTTCCACAGGAATCATTGGATCAGGGTCTTTTATAATAGGTCGATGTGGTCTTCCGATATCTCCTGTAAATCCTAAAAGTTTTTCCTTACCATTTTCAATTATCTTCAATGTCACGCTGGCACTGCCCAAAATATGACCTGAGTCTTTGAATTGAACATGTATATCATTATCGATTTGCACCCATTTGTCATAAGGACAACCTACGAATTCTTTCATCACTGGAGGTACATCTTCAGATGTGTACAGAGGTTCGAGGAGTTTATATTGCTTTTCTTTATTTTTTTTCTTTTTTTTCTTTTCAAGGATTTTTTCATTATGATATTGAGTATCTCTTTCCTGGATTTTAGCACTATCCATCAGCATGATATTGCATAGACTTCTGGTGGCGTGAGTACTGTAAATTTTACCGGAATATCCATCTTTGACCAATTTAGGGAGTCTTCCGCTATGGTCAATATGGGCATGTGAAAGGATTACGACATCTATTTCAGAAGGGTCGAAATCAAAGACTTTATTTAATTCGTCATCTTTTTTTCCCATTCCCTGGAAAAGTCCACAATCCAACAAAATCTTATAACCGCTATCTAAGGTAACCAGGTGGCATGAACCATTAACATTGCTTGCTCCATTAAATTTTATTTTCATCAATAATTATTTTTAATCAAATAACGAAAATATAAAAAATAGGTATTAATTAAAATTTCTTATGTTAAAGTTACCCAAATTCAACAAACAAATGCAACTTACAAAAGATGAGAGAGAGATGAGATAAAATAAATTTTTTCAAAACAAAGAAGAAGGAAAAAATCCTACTTCTCTGCTTTGATGGAATTTGATTATCATTCCCTGTCGTCAAAAAAGTTGCTATGAATAAACATTTAGCCTTGAGACAAAGATATACAATTTCAGTAATGATACAAAATAAATATTCTCAAACTGACATTGCAAAAACAATTGGCAAACACAAATCTATAGTTTGTAGAGAATTGAAACGCAATAGTGACAAACGTAATGGAGAATACAAGCTGATTTAGCACAAAAAATATACTAAAAGACTCAAAGAAAAACCTAAAAAACATAAATTTACTAAATCAGTCAAATTTTATGTTATTGATAAACTTAGACAAGATTATAGTCCTGAACAAATTGTAGGTAGAGCTAAAGTTGAAAATATCCATTGTGTCTCACATGAAACCATATATAAATTTATTTGGGATGATAAAAAACAAGGAGGTAATTTATATAAACACCTAAGGCACAATGGAAGAAAATATCGTAAACGAGGTGCTTCAAAAGATAAAAGAGGTATTATTCCTAACAGAACCGATATCTCTTTGAGACCAAAAATAGTAGATGAAAAAATCGTTTTGGAGATTTTGAGATAGATACTGTTATCGGTAAAAATCACAAAGGAGCTTTGCTTACAATGAATGACAGAGTGTCAAGCTTGGTTTTATTCGTAAATTAGTGTCTAAAGATGCTATCCCAGTCTCATCACAAACTATCGAAACTCTTAACCCTTTTAAAAATTTATTACATACTATTACTGCTGATAATGGAAAAGAATTTTCTGATCATCAAACTATCTCTCAAAATCTAAATATTCAATTTTTCTTTGCCCGACCATATCATTCTTGGAACGTGGTGCTAATGAAAATACCAATGGTCTTATCAGACAATATTTTCCTAAAGGTTCTTCTTTTGAAAATATTACTGACAATGATGTAATTTCAGTTCAAAATATATTGAATAATAGACACATGAAAAAACTAGGTTTTCTAACTCCGATTGAATTTTTTAATCGTAATTTTGCCAATGACATATTTTTATCTAATGTTGCATTTGTCACTTGAATTCAGCTTATATTATTGTGTTTAAATTTTAATTAAAATCAACGAATATCATAAAGTTGATTGAAATTATTTTATTTAGTCTTTAGTAAGTTCAGAAAAAAACAAAAAAATCAAAATATGGATTGGTCATTTAGTACAATGGATTGGTCGATAGCAATTACAGTATTTTGTGGTGCTATAAGTGGTTATGTGGCTAGCAGAATTCTTGGAGGAGATGGATATGGATTTCTTGGAAATATTGTAGTTGGGGTAATAGGTGGATTTATCGGTACATGGATAGTGAAAATAAAAAAGTTCCAATTGTTGATGGATTTTTTGGCACTTTGATAGCATCTGTGGGAGGTGCTTTAGTTTTGATATTCTTTATTGAATTGATAAAATATCTTCAGAGAGCTAATAAAAAGCCTGCGAAAAGGGTGACAGAAAAAGGAAATAATATTAACTATAATTCAATTGTTATATTTATCCAAAAAAATAAAATGAATGGTGTTATTAGTAAAAATAAGTATTAGGAAAGCAAAATAACTTTCGGTGTAATGGACAAAAATGATGCTAATTTTTAGATGTATGGTCATAATGGACAAAAATGATGCTGTTTTTTTCTTGATTGTTGTTAAAATAAATTTTTATAAATAATTTTATGTATCTGTATAAACGGAGCCAAGCTCTGCTGGAGAGCAACTTGTCAGGGATAGTACAGATGACCGACGAAAAAAAGTCAATATATCAGAGCCACCTTTGTGTGGCTTTTTTAATATTAGGATAGAACCCATTGTTCAGAGATGCAATGATATAGACTTTTTGCAGAGTCTTTATGCCTTTAAAAACTCATCTATAAATTGTTTTTTTCGTCTTTCACTCATTCCATTATGACATCTCAATTTTTTCTTTAAATCGGAAAAATGACCATCTATGGCATTAGTAGTATTTGGAATTTTCAAATCTATATGATCATACCAGGTGAATAACCGAGGAAGTTCCTTTTTAAACTGTTATATGCACTTCTCAATTTTTATGTGTGTAGTGAGATTTTCCGTTTTCCTCATTTATTGTCCTTTCATTAAGGAAGGACTTCCATTTATCATGCCATTCCATTAAACACTCTGTAAAGCTTTCTTTATCAGTATTTTTCATCATATCCATTATTTCCATCAATTCAATGATGCTTCCAGTTTTGGACGCCTTGTCAAATATCTTCTTATTATTGCACTTTGATGAAACTGGCACATTTGTACCTAGTATATCTTTAAACATTTGTATTAATCCTTTGCGCCCATCACATACTATTGCAATTATCTCAAATCCCTTGCTTTTCAATTCCTCTATTCCTTGACCATATAATGAATTGGTTTCATATTTTACGTAGTATTTAAACAAGTTCTCAATATACCATCTTTAAATAACATTACTCCAAACTCCCTCTCCTCCAATATGTCGTATCCATTAACACGATTACTTTTCGCCTTTGCTTTCATAATGATTTACTTGTATCTTATCCAAATATCTTTGGATCGTCTGATTGAACAACTATATTCTTGAGACAATTGTGAATATGTTTGTTTCCCTTCACATATTTTTTTCATAATTGTTCTTTGATTATTCTTTTGCCTCCTATAAATTGTTTTCCTATCATAGCATTTGTACCTTGTTTCCTTTAATTTTGCCATTTTTCTTGACAATTGTACTATTACAGTAAAAGCATTTTTTTATTCATAACCTTTCATTTCTGTAAATATCTGTATTTATCGGCTTCTTAAAGGTTTTAGCATCATTTTTGTCTATTGCCTAACTTTCCTAATGCCATGAATATTATGAATTCAAAGCTCCGCAAACGCTAAGTACCTGCCCCGAAATATAAGTAGATAAATCTGATGCAAGATAAAGAGCAGCATTGGCAACATCCTCAGGCTTCCCATTCTTTTCAAAGGAATTGCATCCATAAATCCTTTTCTTACTTCCTCTGGCAAGTCCTGAGTCATCTCTGTCTCTATGAATCACGGAGCAATGGCATTGCTTCTGATATTTCTTGATCCGAGTTCTTTGGCAATGGATTTTATAATCCAAAGCGGTTTATTCTTTATATTTCAAGGTGCAACTATAATGCGAACCAGTTCCAGTATTATATAAATCAAATAAATAATGAAATTCTTTGTTTTTTAAATCAATTCTGTCAAAGTAGATTTGATAATTATCAATATTGAAAAAATTAAAATCATTAGATTGAAAATATCCACAATTACCAGTAGAGTTAATATAATTAAAAATATTCTCAATACTTCCATCAAATATATTAGTTATTTTGATGCTATTTGAATTGTATTCTTGTACATAAACAGTATCATGAACTGTTACTGGAAAATCTATTACTTCATTACTATCACTTACACATTCTAGAGTTTTTAAATAAACCTATAGGCAATTGTGGAATACATTCAGTATAGGGTTTGCTTTAACCTCAAGATTATAAAAGAGTGAATCTAATACTATGTCATTTGTTCTGAAAATCAACTTAATAGGATAAATTCCCTCCATCACAAAGTTGTTAGGATTAGAATTATAAATGAAACTTTGTGGAATCATCAAACCTCCCAAATAGTATCAGTTGAAGATAAATTGATTAAATCTTCCGGTAAACTAAATCCTCCAATTCCATTCGTTTTGATATAGATATCAAAGAGGATGCCTATAATATCAACATATACATCAGGTTCGCCTTGTATCCAACTATAAAAATATAAGGAAGGATTATAGATAGTTTCATTTCCTTTGTAATATATAAGGTCGGAATTAACCAAAACTGGATTCTTTCGCACAAAAATCTTAGGTTTAACATAACTTGTTCCTGATACAAAGCATAGGTACACTCATTAATTCATTAGCCCCAACGAATTCATAATTGGAGCCTCCATTTGGATCAATACTTATTGAAATAAACATTGGAATATTTATCCAGTTGATATCACTAAATGAATTAATTTTTGAGTGCCTTGCCCAATTGATAAGGAATAGAGTCCATTTGCATTTGTTTCAACATTATGTGTTTCAATATATTGTACATTTCCATCCATGCTTCCTTGAATAATCTTAACCTCCACACCAATCATCTGTTCTGATATAGGGTTTGATAGATAATCAAGTGCAATACCCTGAAAACTAAAATAGTTTGGTATTTGTCCTAAAACTGAAATTATAGAAATAAATATTAAAATGCAGATTTTAAGTAAATTTTTCATTATCAATACTTTATTAGTTTAAATGATTTTCCTTTGTTATAATCCCCAAATTCAACAAACAAATGCAACTTACAAAAGATGAGAGAGAGATGAGATAAAATAAATTTTTTCAAAACAAAGAAGAAGGAAAAAATCCTACTTCTCTGCTTTGATGGAATTTGATTATCTTAGCCCCTGTCGTCAAAAAAAAGTTGCTATGAATAAACATTTAGCACTTGGAGCAAAGATATACAATTTCAGTAATGATACAAAATAAATATTCTCAAACTGACATTGCAAAAACAATTGTAAACACAAATCTATAGTTTGTAGAAATTGAAACGCAATAGTGACAAACGTAATGGAGAATACAAAGCTGATTTAGCACAAAAAAAATATACTAAAAGACTCAAAGAAAAACCTAAAAAACATAAATTTACTAAATCAGTCAAATTTTATGTTATTGATAAA
This sequence comes from Saprospiraceae bacterium, assembly GCA_041392555.1. Taxonomy (GTDB): domain Bacteria; phylum Bacteroidota; class Bacteroidia; order Chitinophagales; family Saprospiraceae; genus JADJGA01. The sequence goes on from JAWKLW010000004.1 coordinate 182,022, forward strand.
CTTAGACAAGATTATAGTCCTGAACAAATTGTAGGTAGAGCTAAAGTTGAAAATATCCATTGTGTCTCACATAAAACCATATATAAATTTATTTGGGATGATAAAAAACAAGGAGGTAATTTATATAAACACCTAAGGCACAATGGAAGAAAATATCGTAAACGAGGTGCTTCAAAAGATAAAAGAGGTATTATTCCTAACAGAACTGATATCTCTTTGAGACCAAAAATAGTAGATGAAAAAAATCGTTTTGGAGATTTTGAGATAGATACTGTTATCGGTAAAAATCACAAAGGAGCTTTGCTTACAATGAATGACAGAGTGTCAAGCTTGGTTTTATTCGTAAATTAGTGTCTAAAGATGCTATCCCAGTCTCATCACAAACTATCGAAACTCTTAACCCTTTTAAAAATTTATTACATACTATTACTGCTGATAATGGAAAAGAATTTTCTGATCATCAAACTATCTCTCAAAATCTAAATATTCAATTTTTCTTTGCCCGACCATATCATTCTTGGGAACGTGGTGCTAATGAAAATAACAATGGTCTTATCAGACAATATTTTCCTAAAGGTTCTTCTTTTGAAAATATTACTGACAATGATGTAATTTCAGTTCAAAATATATTGAATAATAGACCTAGAAAAAAACTAGGTTTTCTAACTCCGATTGAATTTTTTAATCGTAATTTTGCCAATGACATATTTTTATCTAATGTTGCATTTGTCACTTGAATTCAGCATCACAAAATATATACCGGGAATTAATCCTTTTAAATCTATTTTGCTTAGATCTGATTTTTCAGATAATAATTGTCCATTAATATCAATGATTTCAATAAATTTTATGTTTGCATTATATTTGGAAAAAATATATGCTTCGGATGTTGTTGGATTTGGATAAAGAAAATAATCATCATTTGAATCAAGATCATAAATATCAACTCGAGTACCAAATACCAAAGAAACTACACTTAAAAAACCTGATTGAGAAGGAATGTAAATTTCTCCAACAGAATAGGAATCAGAACTAGATACACTAGACGAATTCAAAGTCCCAATGAGATTTTGAGAACTCAAACTTGTTGAAATGAAAAGTAAAATAACGATGAGTTTTCTCATTATTTTTGATTTTTAAGTTATCTAAAATTCCTAAGAATTCAAAGCTCCGCAAACACTAAGGACCTGCCCCGAAATATAAGTTGACATATCTGATGCAAGATACAGTGCTGCATTAGCTACATCTTCTGGGCTACCCATTCTTTTCAAAGGAATTGCATCCATAAATCCTTTTCTTACTTCCTCTGGCAAAACATGAGTCATCTCTGTCTCTATGAATCCCGGAGCAATGGCATTGCTTCTGATATTTCTCGAGCCTAATTCCTTTGCTATGGATTTTGTAAAACCTATGATGCCTGCTTTTGAAGCTGAGTAGTTTGCCTGTCCTGCATTACCAAAAACACCTACCACAGAACTTATATTGATGATACTTCCTGATCTTTGTTTCATCATTGGTCTGATGACCTGTTTTGTAAGATTGAAAACTGATTTTAGATTGACATTAATGACCATATCCCATTCTTGCTCAGACATACGCATCATAAGATTGTCGCGTGTTATACCAGCATTATTTACCAAAACATCTATTTTTCCGAAATCTTCCAAAATTTGAGTTACAGTTGCTTCACTAGCTTCGTATGAACCAGCATTGGATTCATAGGCAATAACTTTACCGCCATAAGATTTTAATTCATTTTCAGTTTGTTCCATGAATTCATCTTTTCTTAGGTCTGTAAATGCGATGTCTGCACCTTCTTGAGCAAATTTTAATGCAATAGCTTTTCCTATTCCTCTGCTTGCGCCGGTGATCAATGCAACTTTTCCTTTTAGTAGTGTCATATTTTTTATTTTAATTACGAATTATCAATTTTTATTTATGAATAATGAATTAGCTTTTACTTTTTCATAGATTTAGCCCACGCATCCTTAAGAGTTACAGTCCTGTTGAAAATCAATTTATCATTATCAGAATCTTTATCGAGGGTGAAATATCCCATTCTGAGGAACTGAAATTTATCATTTAGAGTGGTGTCAGATAGGCATTTTTCTCCAAATCCATTAGATATTTTTAATGAATCTTCATTCAGAAACTCCAGAAAATCCTTATCTTTATGTCCATCAGGTGCTTCGTCATTGAATAGCCTATCGTAGATTCTGAATTCTATAGGTAGAGCATCTTCGGCATTCACCCAGTGGATTGTAGATTTTACCGGAACGCCAGAAGTGTCTTCTTGACCACTTTTGCTATCAGGATGATATACACACAGAAGTTCAGTTACCTTTCCATTTTCATCTGTTTTATAATCTTCGCATGTAACTTTATAGGCATTTTTTAATCTTACTGCACTGCCTACTGTAAGTCTGAAATATTTTTTAGGAGCATCGAGCATAAAGTCTTCAGATTCTATATACAGATTTTTGCTAAATGTTATTTCTCTTGTGCCTGCATTCTCATCCTCAGGATTGTTGTCAATCTCAAGGGTTTCCGTTTGTCCTTCAGGATAATTTATAATAGTGAGTTTTATAGGGTCTATAACAGCCATTCTCCTCAGAGCAACTTTGTTGAGATGTTCCCTTATGGAAAATTCTAATAGGGAAACATCGATTATATTTTCTCTTTTAGCTACTCCTATCCTTTCACAAAAATTTCTTATAGATTCAGGAGTATATCCTCTTCTTCTAAGTCCTGAAATGGTAGGCATCCTAGGGTCGTCCCAACCGCTGACATATTTTTCCTGAACAAGTTTCAATAATCTTCTTTTGGACATAATAGTATAATTGAGATTCAATCTGGCAAATTCTATTTGTCGTGATGGAAAAATATTTAATTTTTCTATAAACCAATTGTACAATGGCCTGTGAGTTTCGAACTCCAGGGTACAAATGGAATGAGTAATGTTTTCGAGAGAATCGGATTGTCCGTGAGCAAAATCATACATTGGGTATATCAACCATTTATCACCCGTTCTATGGTGATGGGCTCTTTTGATTCTATACATAATAGGATCTCTGAAATGCATATTAGGTGAAGCCATATCTATTTTTGCCCTTAAAACCTTTGATCCATCAGGGAATTCTCCATTTTTCATCCTTTCGAATATATCCAGATTTTCTTCTATAGACCTGGTTCTGAATGGACTTTCCTTTCCAGGAACAGTGGGAGTACCTCTGTTTTCTCTGATTTCATCGACAGTTGCATCATCGACATAAGCGAGTCCTTTTTTTATAAGCTCGATAGCATATTCGTAAAGTTGTCCGAAATAATCCGAAGCATAATATTCTCTGTCTGCCCAATCGAAGCCAAGCCACTTAATATCTTCCGTTATAGATTCTACATATTCCACTTCTTCCACAGCCGGATTGGTATCATCGAATCTTAGATTGGTAGTGCCTCCATATTTGAGGGATAATCCAAAATTTAGGACTATTGATTTAGCATGTCCAATATGAAGATATCCATTAGGTTCCGGAGGGAACCTTGTTGCTATCTCTTTATATTTACCACTTTTCAGATCTTCTTCTATAATCTGTTCAATGAAATTCAACGATTTAGTTTCTTCGCTCATAACTTATCAATGATAATAAAATTAATAAAATGCAAAGTTATGAAAATAATGATATATTAATGAAAAATGAAGAGTTTTAAATAGAAAAATGGTCTAAACCAAATCGAGGGCATATCTGGAAGCTATACCCTCGAGCAACCAGCCCTAAGTGGTAGCTTCGCTTGCGGCCCTAAGCGGTCGCTCCGAGCGACCTCTTAGGTTTAAGTTATGCTAAGCTATTTCTTAGGTTTAAGTTAAAGCTAAATTTAATCGAGGGCATATCTCAAAGCTATACCCTCGAGCAACCAGCCTTAAGCGGTCGCTCCGAGCGACCTCTTAGGTTTAAGTTATGCTAAGCTATTTCTTAGGTTTAAGTTAAAGCTAAATTTAATCGAGGGCATATCTGTAAGCTATACCCTCGAATTCCCAGCCCTAAGCGGTTCGCTCCGAGCGACCTCTTAGGTTTGTATAGAATCAATTCCCATCAATTCTTTCCCCAGTTCAATATTGCACAATAATCCTGTCCTCAATCCGGCATATTCCTGAGCCGATGAATATTCCCAATCTATATCTTTGACAGTTAGATTAGCAGAGACGGGATTATTGTGAATATAATTAAAACAGTTATAGAGATAATCAGTACTTTTTTTAAAGTTGTTGTACCTCTTAATATCTGAATATTCGATAGTAACAAAATCATCAATCCATCCATCTTTTGCTTTACATTCTTTTCTGAATAAACTACCCGATCTATCCAATTCCTTATTAATTGCCTGTGTATATGTTCGCTCAATGATACCTATAGCCTCATTGAGATTTATCATTTCACTCTTTGAAATATAAGAAGAATTATCGTTTGTAACAATTTTTGCATCCCTACCATATTTATCTTTTCTTCGCATATTTTCAATGTAATTTACATGGCTTCTTAATATTTCTCTTTTAATTTCTGTCTGTCTTACATAAAATAACCAATGAAAATGATTTGGCATTAGACAATAAGCAATCATATCACCAAAAGGTAATAAATAAGCTCTCATTTTCCACAAAAAATATTTGTAATTTTCGTCACTGAAATATACAGTTTGTCTATTATTTCCTTGATTATAAATATGGTAAATTTGATTATTTTGAAATTGCATAAATAATTCATTTATTGTATATTTCATACGAACTATACCATTTTGAAAAAATGTAAATATAGTGCAAAATAAAAAAAAGTTTTTAAAAAGAGTATATGTTAGTTAGGTAAATTAAATCGAGGGCATATCTGTAAGCTATACCCTTGAGCAACCACCAGCCCTTAGCGGTTCGCACCGAACAACCTCTTAGGTTCAAGTTAAAGCCAAATTAAATCGAGGGCATATCTCAAAGCTATACCCTCGAGCAACCAGCGATTACTTAGTTGAAGGTTATTTTGTTTTATTTGGAATTTTATGATTCACTATCATTCTCAGCTCTCCATAAGAGAAATCATTTCCCAACTTTGTTTTTAGCTCATTGAGGATATTCAGATCCATTCCTTTGGTTTTAATATCGAATTCATTGAGTTTTTCCTGTGATATAAAATCATGAATAGATAATTCTCCGGTGAGGATGAATTTTGCCAAATGGGATTCGATTGTTGAAAGTGCGAGATTGCGTTCTTTAGCAATTTCTTCCGGTTTTAATCCTGAATTGTACATGTCGAGAGTTATCCGGTAGGTTTCTCCTTTTTTGGTTTTTTCTACTATTGGTTTATCATTTTCTGTTGTTGTAAAGATGTTTTTACTGTCGCAATAATCTTGTATTATTTTGATTATCTGCTTGCCATATTTTTTAATTCTTATTTTACCAATTCCATTTATTCCCTTTAATTGAGGTAAAGAAATGGGAAGTTTGTCACACATATCGTACATAGCAAATTGTGGAAATATCTGAAATTGATCGATTTGTTCTTCATTACTTTGTTCGGTTCTGAAATTTCTCAGTAATTTGAAAAGTTCTGGATGGTTTGTTTCCATCTGTAATTCTTTTCGTTTTTTATGTTTTGTTTTTACCTCTTTTTCTATACTTGCTTTGGCTCTTAGCTCCATATATTTCTGTAGGCTGAATTTTTCATTAAGCCCTTTAAGGCAAAATATTTTCTGGTCAACGAAATCCTCAATTCTTTTTAGATGTTTTTCAATGTCATTATTTATGTCTTTATTGTCAGTATTGTATTTAAAAGAGTTTGTTTTCGTGTAGATTTTGTTATTGAGTTCATCACTATAAAACTTTACTGCCCTTTCAGTTCTATTTATTATGTCCGGATTTTCATTTGGCAATAAATTTACAGTGCTGATTTCTATATATTTCATAAATTTATCGCTTACAGGTATTAGTTCATTGTCGAGATAATATTTTAATTCTATTAGACTTTCTTTAATGTTGCCTTTTAGATTTTTCTGATTGTTTTCAAATATTGATATGATATTATTCAATGGATGGATTAATGGTTTGTAATCGAATAATTCATTTAATAATTCTATTTGAAATCCTTTTTTTGAATCATTTAATTCCGAATCATCAGGAGTATTTTCCCTAACTTTTTCATTGAAATCCAGTACTTTTGTGTCGTTAATAATAGCAGAATTATCAATTTTTGATTTCAGTATAATCCCTTCCAAAGTCCTGCATCTGCTAAGTGCAACATATGTTTGTCCATGAGCAAATGCAAATTTGGCATCTATAATCACTTTATCGAAAGTGAGTCCCTGACTTTTGTGGATAGTGATTGCCCAAGCAAGTTTTAGTGGTATTTGTTCAAATGTACCCAACAATTCTTCAACAAGTTCTTTATTGTCAGGATTTATCGAATATTGTATATTGTCCCAAAGTTCAGTTCTGACTGTTATCTCATTGTCTTCATCTTCACTGTCGCTTACTATTACAAAATCTTCATGCAATTCAATGACAGTTCCTATTTTTCCATTGTAATATCTTTTTTCCGGAGAACTATCATTTTTAATGAACATCACCTGTGCACCGGTTTTAAGTTCTAATTTATCAGGTGCAGGATATGAATATTCAGGGAAATTATCCTGAACTCTGGCTTTATATGTTTTGGATTTACCATATAGTGATCTTAATTTTGAATTGTTTATGGATTCTGCTTTGTCATTATGAGTAGTCAGAGTTATGAATCCTTCATTGGTATCAGGGTCAAAATCAGGGAAATATCTTTTGTTCAATTTTTCCAAAGAATGATTATCTGCATTATCATTTCTTATCTTTTCTAAAATTTCGAGGAAATCTTCATTTTCCTGACGATATATTTTTTTTAATTCTATATTTATGAAATTTGCTTCAGAATAAGATTTGCTGCTAAAAAAATATGGAGTTTTATAATAATCCGAAAGTAGTTGCCATTCGTTTTGTCTTGTTACTGGTGGTAATTGCTGTACATCTCCTATTAAAATCACCTGAATGCCACCGAAGGGCTTGTATCTGTTTTTATATCTCTTTAGGATTGTATCAATAGCATCCAGAAGGTCGGCTCTGACCATGCTTATCTCATCGATTATCAGGAGGTCAAGAGATCTTATAATATTGATTTTATTGCTTCGCATATTTTGTTTTAGCAATAGCTTGTCTCCAGGAATAATTGGGCCGAAAGGAACCTGGAAAAAGGAATGAATAGTCACGCCTTTAGCATTGATAGCTGCTACTCCTGTGGGAGCAACTATGATTAGTCTTTTATTGGAGTTTTCTTTAATATGCCTTAGGAATGTAGTCTTTCCAGTACCGGCTTTCCCTGTTAGAAATAAATTTCGGGAGGTGTTTTCTACAAATTCAAATGCCAGATCGAGTTCCTTATTGGTCATTGGTTTATTTATTTACTAATTATCAATAAAATTCCTATTTTTTAAAGTTGTAAATTTAATATTTAAATTTACAAAATGAGAATTGTATTGATTTTTAATAACTTTAATGCCAAATTACTCTAATTTTTCTTTGCTGAATTCAACATAAGTTCGCCATTTGTCAAGAATTTTTTGAAAATTTTCTGGCAATTCACTTTTAAAATAAACTTTTTCACCTGTGCGTGGGTGAATGAATCCCAGGCTTTGAGCATGAAGTGCTTGTCCTGGTAAGAGGTCAAAATTGTTTTGTACGAATTTTTGATAATTGGTATATACAGTACCTTTCATTATTTTGTTGCCTCCATATTCAGCGTCATTGAAAACAGGGTGTTTTTTATATTTCATATGCACCCTTATTTGGTGAGTTCTACCTGTTTCCAATCTGCATTTTATAAGGCTTACATAATACAGATCTTCCAATACTTCTACATGAGTAACTGCTCTTTTGCCAATATTAGTTTCCTCAAATGCTCTCATTAGTTTTCTGTCGTTGGGATCTCTGTCCAGATTAACATCTATAGTGAATTTTTTTTCATCGAAGTTACCCCAAACCAATGCTATATATTCTCTGTCAATACTATGGTGGAAAAATTGGGAAGCGAGTTTACTCATAGAATCTTCATTTTTCGCTATCAGTAACAAGCCGGAAGTATTTTTATCAATTCGATGAACTATACCCGGTCTGTCATCGTCATTTCCTTCCATTACGGGCAGTTCTTTATTTTCAAAATAATACTTTAGAGCATTTACCAATGTTCCATTGTAATTTGATATACCGGGATGTACCACCATTCCAGTAGGTTTGTTGACTATCATTACATCATCATCTTCATAGAAAATGTCTAATGGTATATCTTCAGCCAATATCTCTTCATTGATATCTCTTTTTTTAGGTATGATACCTGTAATGACATCTTCAGGTCTTATTTTGTAATTTGGTTTGACATCGCCATCATTAACGGAAATAATACCGTTATTAAGTGCATTTTGAATTTTATTTCTGGTTACATTGAATAAGCGATTCTGTAGAAACTTGTCAATACGCAGAGGAGTTTGATTTTTATCGACAATAATAGTGAATTCCTGTCCGTATATCTCGTCTTGTTGATCTTCCATTGAAATTTTAGAATTTTGCGGTGATACCAAATTTGATTTCAAAAAATGAAATAGGGAAATATGCGAAATCATAGTTGTCTGTAACATCATCGACAAAATCATTGGAATAATCTCGATAATAAAGTCCTATGTTATCTCCGCCATGATAGTTAATTGAAATATTAGGGAAATAATATTCAGAACTAATATTAATTAAAGTCCCTATTCCAACACTGTAACCCAAAGCAGAATTTGATTTCATAAATTTGGAATCAATAATATCACCTGTATCATTATTATTTGTAGTTTTAAAACCATAGTAAATATTGTATCTTAAATCAACTTCAGCATAAGGATTGAAAATCCAGTAACTTTTCTTTGAAAAATACCTACCTCCAATATTGAAACTCCATAAATTGTTGTTGAAGTTTTGTGAAAATTGATATTCGTATCCATCGAATGGGTCATAATCATAATATGTATAATAACCACTGCCATAACCCATCCATTTGAATCCTGCTATGAGGAATACAGAATTTGATTTTTTTATTTGATATAGAAAATTAAAATCCAATCCTACTGGTGTATGCTTAAACCTACTATCCATATTTGATATAGAGACTAACATATTCATATCCATAAAATATGTTCTGCTTGGTGAATTTTGATATTCAGATTCATCATCATAATCATATTCTCCTTGCGAATAAGTGTAATTTATTCCTAATAGTAATGTAAATATAAAAAGTAGATTTGTTTTCCTAATCGATATATTCATTATTAAATTTTAATTACTGATACTAAGTATCCTTTAATTCAACACGTTGGTTTCGCCTTCTTCCATCAGCAGTATCGTTGGAAGCGATAGAGATCTCTTTCCATAGCCTTTGAAGTCCACTCTGTTTTTTTCTACGCCTCTGTTGATCAAATATTCAGCTATGTTTTTTGCTCTTAATGTTGATAATTTGTCGCAGTATTCATCAGGAGGAATATTATTGGTATGTCCACCTATTTCGACGACAATATTTTTATTTTCATTGAGGAAGTTGAATATTTCATCTAATACTGGTTTTGAAGAATTGCTTATATCAACAGAGTCAGCAGCAAAATACAGATTTTCTATTTGGAGAACTTGCCCTTAAAAGTGATTTTTTTTGCATCCAGATTAGTAAAATTAGTTTCTCCTTCAACTTCAAAATCAGTAAAGGTGGTGCAACCAAAGACATCGGTTACTTGTGCTTCGTGTTGTCCAGGGAATACATTTTTTGCAGGGTTTTCAGTATATATACCATCTATTTTTAAAATATATCCAGGTGTGCCTCCTGAAATGTTGAATTCCACAGAACTTCTATTGTCAGTTGGGTTTTTAGTAACATTTTTTAACTCAATTGTTAGTTCTTGTGGTTCAGATAGAGTAATATTTTTTATGATGGTATCTTTCTTAGGGTCTATTACAGTTACACTATAATCTCCAGCTATCAGGTTGTCGAGATTTTTTATATCTGATTCTCCTGTTGACCACAATATATTAATATTTTTTGAGCCACCTTTTACTAATAATTTTATACTTCCATCATTTTCATTATTGCAAGTAGGTTGTTGGCTAACAAGAACAATATCTAAAGGTGTTTTTTCTTTTTTAGCTTGTAAATGATCTTTGAATCCAACGGTAAAAAGACCACTATCATTGGTTCCAATCCATACCCTGTCTTCATTATCGATAGCTAAGGCAGTACATTTTTTAGAGACAAGGCCAAGGTCATTGCCATACCTTTCAATGTCATTATTGTATGGGTCAAATCTAACTAAATAGTCTGAAGCTATTATTAATCTACCTCTTGAATCGACAACTATGTCATTTACAGTACCTTTTTTTAAATCTTTCTTTAGGTTTAATTTATACCATCTGTTAGCTCTTGAAATATTATCAATATTCCATAGTTCTTTGTCACTCAATACCCACAATCCTTCGTTGTTTTCATAAATACCTTCGAAAGAATTGTTTTTTTCATAAAGTTTCCAGTTGTCATTTTCTATTCTTAATAGTCCATTTTTAGTACCAACCCACAAAATACCATATTGATCAAAATGAATAAAATTTATTTGTTTTGAAATTAAATCTGAATTATTGGGGACATAATGTCTTACAACTTTATAGGTTTTTCCATTTACGACATAAATGCCATCATTGGTGCCAATCCAAATATTGTTATTAGTTTTGCATATACTGGATATGTTTACACTTTTGTCGCCAATTTCATACACAGTACCAGGATTATCAGATGTTGAAAATACTTGATTTCCGCCAAAGAAAAATATATCTTTATCAGGTGATGAAATAGCCTGAATATATTTGTCAGGAATGATTTCCCTAGATTCCACAGTTACTGAAGGGATGTAATATAATCCCTTGTCAGTAGCAACATATGAACTTATATCTTTGCCTAGTTTTATATCATTGATTTGAGCATCTAAAGGGAGTCCGTTATATTGATTTAATTCATATCTTTGCTGACCATTTAAATTAAAAAATGAAGCAAATAATATAAAAAACAGTAATGATCTTGAAATTGACATATATATATTTTTTAAACAATAATTCTCAATGAATAAAGATATTGTACAAATGTATAAAAAAATTAAATATTATATTGAAATTATTAATTGTTAACGTAAAAAGTGACAATATAATATTATTGTTATTAAGTTTTGTTTTATTATTATTATTATTTTGAATTTTGTGAAATTTTATAAAAACAGATATTGTGATACAATAATAAAGGAATTTTGAACTTGATATATTATAAAATAAAATAATATAAAAAGTATTAAAATTTTCGTATTTACAATTATTATTGTAGTTTTGATTTTATTTACATTAATTAATATATGGCAAAGATTCATTTGATAAGTATAGGTGGAGCTGTAATGCATAATATTGCTATCGCACTGCACAATGAAGGGAATATTGTAACAGGTTCTGATGATGAAATTTATGAACCTTCCAGAACCAGATTAGAAAAGGCAGGTATATTACCCGAAAAAATTGGTTGGTTTCCTGATAAAATAACTTCTGATTTAGATTATGTAATACTTGGGATGCATGCGAGACAAGAGAACCCGGAATTACTTGCAGCTCAAAAAATGGGAATTAAGTTATTTTCATTTCCTGAGTTTATTTATGAACATTCAAAAAATAAAACAAGAATTGTTGTTGGAGGAAGTCAGGGAAAGACAAGTACTACATCAATGATTATGTGGGTATTAAAAAAACTTAATTTTGATTTTGATTATTTGGTTGGAGGGATTATAAAAGGATTTGATTTGATGGTGAGATTTTCAGATGCTCCAATTGTAGTAATAGAAGGTGATGAATATCTGACTTCACCCATTGACAGAACTCCAAAGATAATTCATTACAAAGCAAATATTGGGGTTTTGACAGGAATAGATTGGGATCACATGAATGTGTTTCCAACTGAAGAAATCTATATTAGTAAATTTGTTGAATATTTAGATTCTATTGAGTCCGGTGGAGAGTTGATATATTACGATGATGATGATAAAATAAAGGAAGTAATCTCAAGGTCTGAGAATTCAAAGAATATTAAACTCATTTCATACGACAAAGCAATTATTCCGGATAATATTATATTGAAAGTTTTCGGAGAACATAATAAGGCAAATTTACATGCAGCTTTGTTAGTATGTAAAAGTATAGGTATTGGTGAAGAAAAATTTTGGGAGGCTATTTCAGATTTTGAAGGAGCTGAGAAAAGGCTACAATTATTATATAGTGATAGCGATACTATAAAATTTTTGGACTTTGCCCATGCTCCTGCTAAAGTTAGGGCGACAGTAAATGCTGTCAGAGAAGAATATAAAACGAAAAAACTCTATGCATTTTATGAGCTACATACCTTTAGTAGTTTGAATAAGGATTTTTTGCCACAATATAAAGATACTATGAATAATTGCGATAAAGCAGTGGTTCTGTTCAATCCTCATACATTGGAAATGAAAAAAATGCCTTCATTGAATAAGGAAGAGATAAAAAGAGATTTTAACAGAGAAGATTTGATTGTTTTTGATGAAATTGTAGAATTCGAAAAATATATTTATGATTTAGATCCTCAAAATGCGGTATTTTTGTTCATGAGTTCAGGTAATTTTGGCGGTATTGACCTGATTAATAAACGTTAACGTATCATTAACACGGTGTTATTGTGTGATATTAAATTTTTGGCATAATTTTGGCGTTAATTAGATTGTAATTATTTATTTAACTTAATATTAAAACAAATTAAAATGAAAAAAATTTTGATGTCAATATTGATGGTAGGGTTTTTAGGAGTATTTGCATTTGCTCAATCAGAATCAGCACCTGCTGCAACTTCAGCTAATGGAGGACCTGTAATGAAACTTGATAAAATGGAGGTAGATTATGGCACTATTGAAAAAAATGCTGATGGTGTTAGAACTGTTAAATTTACAAATACAGGAAACGAACCATTGATTATTAAAAGTGCAAGAGGTAATTGTGGATGTACAGTTCCTACATGGCCAAGAGAAGCTATCATGCCTGGTGAAAGTAATGAAATAAAAATTAAATATGCTACAAACAGAGTTGGAGCTATCAATAAAAAAGTTACTATTACTACTAATGAAGCTACAGACAATACTCATATTATTGCTGTGAAAGGTAATATTTTACCTGGTGAAGACCAACAAGGAGTTCCTCAAAATAAAACAAATATGTTGACTACTCCAACAAAAAATAATAACTAAGTATTAGAAAAAATAAAAAAGCTTGTTGGGATTTTCCAACAAGCTTTTTTTATTTCCATAATAAGAGAGGTACAAAAGTATATATCTTGTTTAATTGGCTAATTGACTAAATTAGCCAAAAACTTTTTTATGATTAAAAACTAAAATTGAATTTGTTCCCTTATTAAAATGGAAGATCATCTTCAAAATTATCACTTATCTCTTCAGGCATATCTGAATCAATTGGAAAATCACTTTCTTCATATTTTGGATTTTCGCTGATTGGGTCTTGATTGACTTTTTCAATCTTCCAGGCATTGAGATTTGTAAAATATTTTTCGTTCCATTCTCTTCCTCGAAGATCAAACCATACTTTGATTTCATTTCCGGTTTCAAATTGATCGACAATGTCACATTTATCCTGTGTTAATTGGAATTTAATATATTGAGGATAATTACCTTCTTCTATTAAAATTACGAATTCTCTAGCCTGAAATGTAGCTGTTTTTGATTCGGTATCAAATTTTTTGTGTAATTTACCTTGAATTTCAAAAGACATATTGATTGTATTAACTTGTTAGTAAAATAAAATATATAGTTTTTAACTTATTCCTTCCCTCAGAATATCATGTATATGAATAATGCCTAAATAATTATCAAAATCATCTGTTACTACTAATTGTGTGATGCTATTAAGTCTCATTTTCTCTAAAGCTGAAGCAGCCAGATTATTTTCACAAATTGTTTTCGGGGATCTGGACATTATCATTTCAGCATTTACATCTTTCATTTTTATATCTGCCTCTAGCATTCTCCTCAAATCACCATCTGTAATTATTCCTATGAGTTTCCCATTTTCATCGACTACTACAGTGGCGCCAAGTCTTTTGGTAGTCATTTCCATTATTATGGTTTTGATATCAGCATCGGGAAGAACTTGAGGTTTTTCATTTCTTTTATAGATGTTAGAAACTTTTAAATATAATTTTTTTCCAATTGCACCTCCTGGATGAAATTTGGCAAAATGTTCAACTGAAAATCCTTTTTTTTGTAATAATGCGCTAGCCAAAGCATCACCAATAGCCATTTGAGCTATTGAAGAAGCAGTTGGTGCAAGATTGTTAGGCTCAGCTTCATATTCAACCGGTATGTGAAGTAAAATATCAGAATTCAATGAGAGAAAAGAATTTGGACTACTGGTAATAGCTATGATTTTGTTGCCGAAGTTGTTTAAAATAGTAACAAGTGATTTTATCTCATTTGTTTCTCCACTTTTAGAAATACATATTATTATATCCTCATTTTTGAGCATTCCAAGATCGCCATGAATTGCATCAGCAGCATGTAAGAAAATAGAATGAGTCCCTGTTGAATTAAAAGTGGAAACCAGTTTTTGCCCAATAATAGCACTTTTGCCAATTCCAGTTACAACAATTCTACCTTCAGAGTTATAAATCAGATTGACACAGTTAATAAAATTTTCATCAATACTTTTTTTTAGTTTTATCAATGTTTCTATTTCAATGTCTAAAACATTTTTACCTAATTTAATATATTCCAAATCCTGATCATTCATAATGTAAGTAGCTATCTTGAATAAAAAAATGCAAAGAATGCAAAAATACAGTATATATCTAAAAAACCAATAAAAGTAAACCTAAAATGTGATGATATGATATAAATAAAAAAAAGTTAAAAAAAAGTTAAAAAAAATGTACTGATATATTTTAAATAAATTATACCTTTATCAATTGAATAATAACACGGGGAATATTTTTCTGGTGTTTGATGATAATTGTTTCACTAATTATGTGATAATTATTTTTTCATTTTAAATAAAATATATAATTATTAAATATTGGTTTAGGAGATATGAGTTTAGAAGTAAGAAATACTTACAGTAGTAAACAATTACATGATGCATTGCATACCTATTATGGTTTTTCTAATTTTAAGCCATTACAGGAAGATATTGTCCAAAGCGTTTTGGCAGGGAAAGATACTTTTGTAATTATGCCCACAGGTGGTGGAAAATCGTTGACATATCAGTTGCCTGCATTGATGATGGAAGGAACTGCTATTATAGTATCACCATTGATAGCCCTGATGAAGGATCAGGTGGATTCGATAAGAGGATATAGTAAATCTAATGCTGTTGCTCACTTTTTAAATTCTTCATTGAACAGGACTCAGATTAGAGAAGTAAAGGAAAGCATTGTTACTCAGAAAACAAAAATGCTTTTTATAGCTCCGGAGACACTGACTAAAGAAGAGAATATTGAGTTTTTTCAAAATGTCAATTTATCATTTGTCGCTGTGGATGAGGCACATTGTATTTCTGAATGGGGGCATGATTTTAGACCTGAGTACAGGAAGATAAGAGGGATGATAGATCAAATAAACAAAGATATCCCATTGGTAGCCTTGACGGCCACAGCCACTGAAAAAGTAAGGAGTGATATAATTAAGAATCTGAATATGAGGAGTCCTAATTATTTTATTTCTTCTTTCAATAGATTTAATTTATTTTATGAGATTAAGCCTAAGAAATCAAAGGAACAGGCTATTAATAGCATTGTGAAAATTATTAAATCCATGGCAGGATCTTCGGGTATAATCTATGTTCAGAGTAGAAAATCGACTGAAGAATTGGCAGAAATATTAAAAGTAAATGGTATAAAAGCAGCACCTTATCATGCTGGTCTTGATTCAAAAACCAGGACAAGGATTCAGGATGATTTTCTGATGGAGGAAATAGATGTAATGTGTGCGACAATAGCTTTTGGTATGGGAATTGATAAACCGGATGTGAGATTTGTAATCCACTATGATATTCCTAAAAGTATCGAAAACTATTATCAGGAGACAGGAAGAGCTGGAAGAGATGGGTTGGAAGCTAAATGTATAGCTTTTTATTCCCATGCAGATATATTAAAATTGGAAAAATTCCTAAGAGATAAGCCTGTTTCAGAGCGAGAACTTAGTGTCCAATTAATGGATGAAATAATAGCTTATGCTGAAACAGGATCATGTAGAAGAAAATTTTTATTACATTATTTTGGAGAATATATTGATGAAGAAAATTGCAATGATATGTGTGATAATTGTAAAAACCCTAAGGAAAGAGTAGAAGCAAAAGAGGATTTTGCATTGATACTAAAGGTTATTTCCGAGTTGCATGAAAAAATATGATAAAATCTCTATGGATTTTATCATAGGTAAGAAATCTAAAGAAATGAAAGATTTCCGTTATACAGAGCATCCATTATTTGGGAAAGGAGAGAGCAAACATGAACAATATTGGCATAGTATTATAAGGCAGGCTTTATTGAATAGCTTGCTTTATAAAGACATTGAATTATATGGGGTTATTAAATTGACAGATGAAGGACGAGAATTCCTGAAAAAACCATATTCAATAGAAGTTCCTATGAATCTATGATTTTGAAGTGGATGATGACGATGATAATGTTGTAACAATGGGAGGGCAAAGCGGTTCAGCATTGGATGAGGTATTATTCAATATGCTGAAAGATTTGCGTTATGATCAGGCAAAATCGCTTGGAGCGTTTATAGGTTATTTTTTCTGATCCTGCCTAGGATATGTCAACATTTTATCCTATAAAATTGGAGGATATGTTGAATATATCAGAGTAAGTAAAGGAAAGTTGAAAGATATGGACAACCTTTTTTGAAATTGATAAGGGGATATGTTAATGAAAATGAAATAGGGCCAACAGATTATCTTGTAAGGCAAGTTGCAAATAAATCAAAAACTAAAGTAGCTATTATTCAGAATATTGATAGGAAAATTCCTCTTGAAGATATAGCATCTAATGTCGATTTGAATATTTATGAATTACTGGATGAGATGTATGCTATTGTTGCATCTGGAACTAAATTGAATATTGATTATTATATTAAGGAAACCATAGAGGAAAGTATCGAAGAGGATATTTATGATTATTTCCTTCATATGGAATCTGATTCTTTGATGGAGCTTTTGAAGAGTTTCAGGATGATGATGAAATCAGCGAAGAGGATGTTCATTTGGTGAGGATAAAATTTATTTCAGATATGGCAAATTGATGATTTGAATACTTTTAATGAAAAAGGCTTTATATTAAATCTATAATATGAAGCCTTTTTTTATCTTGTATATTGACTTAGATTATCCTTCGCTTGTCATTATAAATAGTGGAAGCATTTCAAAATCATTGTAATAAGGTCTAAGTCTTTCTGTATTATAGTACTTTTTGACATTGACTATTTTTTTGATTTTGATATTACTTCGATAGGCATGTGGTCATATCTACCATTTTTTAATACTACCAATCTTCCATTAATCCTTTCAATACAAGGTCAAAGCTAAATTACCAAAAGCCATAGGAACTATGCTGTCTATTGCATCCGGACTTCCAGTTCAACTGATAGCCTAACTTTTGATTTATAATATTCACTGTTCGTCCATTGTTGTATTTTGGAGAGATATCCTTGATTGCGAAGAAACTTTATCACCGATCCCACCTAATTTGGCATGTCCATAAGCGTCTTTTTCATCATTCATAAATGTCATTTTCTTCTATGTGCAAATTGTGCTCCCTCAGATACCAATACTATGGAATATTTGCTTGGATTCTTGTCTCTGTCATCGATAAGCATCTGAGTTAATAAATCAGCATCAAATTTATATTCAGGAATGATACACCTATTGGCGGCACCAGCCATTGTTGGCAACATATGAGTATATCCTGCATATCTTCCAAAACCTCAAGGACTAAAATTCTCTCGTGAGATCCTCAGAAGTTCTAAGGTCATTTGCCATTTGTATTGTTCTGGAAACGCAGGTGCTGAATCCTATACAGTAATCTGTACCTGGTACATCATTATCCATTGTTTTTGGTATAGCAATGACTTTGAATCCATTTTTGTATAGATGTTCTGCGTAGCTAAGAGTATCATCTCCACCTATTGCAATCAGATATTCAATATTTAACCACTCAAGATTTTTTAACACTTCAGGAGTCAAATCATTTATGTCTTTATTATATGTATCTTTTAAATGTTCCGGACTTCTACTTTCCTAACAGAGCTGTGTCTTGTTCTCGATGAGTGTAGGAAAGTTCCTCCCGTTCTTGCAGCTCTGTTTACTACGATTTGTGATAATTCAACATAATTTTCACTCGTTGTCGAATTATTGTTCTCTGACGATTTCATTATTCCTTTCCATCCTCTTCTCAATCCTATTACTTTATAGCCATCTCGATAGCTCTGAGTGTTACTGCTCTTATAGCAGGATTAAGTCCTGGAACATCTCCACCACCTGTTAAAATTCCGATTACACCTTTTGGTTTTGTATTGCTCATAATTTCTATTTTTTAGTTAATTTATACAAATTTCAGACCATATTTATAACTTAATAAATCTTTTATTGATATTTAATAATTTATTATTTTCAATTGAATGTATATTCAGGATATAAACACCGGGAATTAAGCTGTTTATATCTAATTTTAATTCTGCTATTGTTTCGTAGTTTAATGGGATTTCTTGTTGCATTTCTACATTTCCCAATATATTATAAATCGTTATTGTAGAATAATTGAAATCAGGATTGATAAAACTAATATTTAATATAGAATTTGATGGATTTGGAAATAACTTTGACTGTATATTTTGTTCATTGAAAACCTCAAAGGTACTTACAGTAGTACATTGATTTGAGATGAAATCACAAAATGTTCTCGAAGCCAATGAGCAATCCAATACGAATGGATTGGGTTTATTGTCCTGATATTTTGCTATTTGCCATGTACGAGTCCATTCAAGGGAATCCACCGGATCTCTGAAATGCCATGCACAAAGAGTATCTTTCTGTGAGTCAAAGAAATTGGGATCAGTCGCATCTGTTTGGTCTCTATACATTGTTTTTATGTAAAACATTGCCCTGGCTACATTGCCCTTATGATCTTCTCGTGGTTCAAAATAACCTTGACCTAATTCACTATAGCTATCTTTATTTGAAGATGGTATATAGTGAATTTCAGTATCTTTATAATACCAGTTTTCTGTAAGATTGTCATTGACTTCATTGAAAGGAAGGCTTCCTCTGTCGGAGTTGACATTTACTTTTGTAGGGAAAATGTGATGCATATCACTTTTGGCAAAACCTGTTTCAGCTCCCATGCTCACAGGATATGTGTGTTCCGCATTTATTCCCTCTGCTGTTCCATTATTGTAGATATAAGTTGAAGGATCAACACCATCCGGTAAAAAAACTCCAAAATTAGTGTAAACACAATGGACAGTATCATTGATTCGGTATATGTTTTTATATAGTGTATCTCTGCATTGGGAATAGTCTAAAACTGTAGATGTTTTATAATTTTCCACTAATTTTTCAAATAATTCATCACCTGAAGATTCCGGGAATATATTTTCATTATCGAATTGTGAAAATAGATTTACTGGTTGGTAAAATAAAATAATTAAAAATAAAAAACCTGAAATTACTTTTTTCATCACTGTGCTATATAATCACAAATATATTCATTTTTTATTAATTACCGTAATTTCAAAATATTATTATTATTATTTCCATATATCAGCTAGATATAAGATGGCAAAATTGATAATAAATATCATAGTCGTTAATCTGGGATTCAATATACATTTTGAAGTATTGGTATTATAATATTTAAAAACTAATACCCAAGCCAATAATGAAATCAAAATATCGTCAATATCGAAAGTCCCATCGGTAATATGGAAGTATTGCAGTAACTCTAATCCTAATGCATACATTAATGGGAAATAAATCAACATTATTGTTGTTCCCCATAATTTGAATTTCATATCCTTTGCTATAAGTGCAGTGCTAAAGACCCATAATCCACCAGGAAGAGAATAAATGACAAAATTGCTGAAATGGAATAGATTCTGTACTTCATATTTTAATGAATGATAAAAGTCCAAAGAAAATATTTTTATAAATAATCTTGAAACAACAGTGTCGTCAGGTCTGAAAAATAAATAGATAAATAGGCTAAATACTAAAGCAATAATTATCAAATACAATCTTTTCAAAATAATATCTTTTCTTCAATTATATAATCAATCTTACACCTCCCAATTGTTCTAATTTGTATGGGAATCTATCTCCGGGTGAAGCAATAAACATGAAATTAACAGGAATATTCCATTTTTTAGATAGTTTTTGTATTAAATCAGGACCAAATTCTCCTTCTATTTCATGAAATTCAATTTTTATATTTGGATATTCTCTATCGATAACATCAAGGTCAGCTTTGAATTTTTCAGTAGCTTTTTCACCATTTTTGAATGCTTGTACTATTTTTAATTGTTTTGTGTGTTCATTTTGTTTTATATAAAGAAGTACTTTGTTCAATGTGGAAACACTATCACCTTTAGTAAAATATACAAACTCCTGGGAATTGATTCGCTCTATTGTTTTATTGATAATGACATCTGATTTTGTCAATAGATTTTGAATTGGATTTAATAGATATTCAATCAATTGAAGAAGCAATTTTAATAAAACAGTCCTATTCAGCATTATCATGACTAATAAAATAGTAGGTATGAAATATTCAAAAAATACTGCTAAATATTCCGGATTCAATGTAGCATTTCCTATGATAGCTACAATCACTGCAGCAATTGCTATCAATAATGATATCCATGAACTTTTTTCAGGCCTTGGCAATTGTTTTCTTTTTACTTTTAATAATATATTACCGATTCCGAATAATGCCATCACGGATAAAAAAGCTAAAGTATATACACCGGCAAGAGCTCCTAATTCACCTTTTGTAATCAATAATATGGATACGCATAAAATAAAAAATGCTATTGCAATTCTGTATGAACTTCCTCTTCGGTTTTTCTTTAACAGAAAAGGAGGTAATACTCTGTCGAGTGTCATTCTCTCTATTAAACCTGTAACTCCAACAAATGATGTAAGTACAGCTCCACTAAGAACTAATGCAGCATCGATGGAGACCAAAATCGAAAGCCAGTTTCCACCTGTCACTTTTCCCATAAATGATAAGAGAGCTTCACTATTATTTTCAATTTCACCCATTGGAATAGTTGCCAGTGCTAAAAATGCCATTAATGGATTGAAAATAGTAACAACAATCCACATATTTCTTAATGTTTTGGGGAATACACCCTTTTTTTGCTCTTCGACAAAATTAGCAGAACTTTCAAAACCACTTATTCCAAGCATGGCTGCTGAGAAACCAAAAAATAATGCTGTGGTAATATTCCCGTATTTCATTGGGAGCGCTCCATTAGCCCTGAAGATATCAAATCCATTGTTGAAAAGATAAAATCCAGTGAAAGATGCAAGAATAATCAGTGATAAAAGATGAAAAAGGAATATACCTATTGCCACTTTTGAGGATTCTCCAATACCTATGATTGTCAATATCATAAATATGGATAATAATCCTATAGTTGTTATAATGATTGGAATGCTATTATTAAGTATAAACATATAATGCACAGCCTCACTTGCAGATATTACTGCAGTTGCCATATAGGATAATAATGTCAATGTAGCAGCAAGTGATGCCATAGATTTGCTCGTGGTGTTAAGAAGAGCATTGTATGCACCTCCATTGAGAGGTAATGCACCTACTACTTCACCATATATTTTACGGAATAGAAATAAAACTACTCCTACCATTAAAAGTGCTAACCAGGCATATTTTCCTGAATATATTATAGCCAATGCAGATACATACAAACAGGAGGAACTAATATCATTGCCGGAAATAGCTGTGGATGCCAGTTCATTAAGTTTTAAAGTGTTTTTTTTCATTTTAGATTTTTTAATTAAATCCTTTTAAATACTAATAAATCAATGACTTAATAGTAAAATATTAATTATAAAATTTGTATAGATCAACAAATGTATTTAATTCAATCTTTTCATCAAAATAATATTCTATTTTAAAAGCTGATTTGCTTAAATTTAACATTTCTATAAAATGTCAATTTGATTGGGAATTAGATATCTTTAATATTCAAAATGCTTTATTTGTCCAAGGATTTAAAACAAGGCGATAAAGTTAAAATTCAGGATAAAAAGGATAAATAAAATACATCATCCTTCAATTTTAAGGAGAATAAATAGAACGGCAGATTGCTTTTGAGTAAAAGAAGATATTGAACTGAAATTTTTGATAAATTATTATACAATCAAATGTTGATAATTATTTCAAATCTTTTTCAATGATTTCTTTAACTTTACTGATAGATAAACCTGTAATATCTGAAAGGTCATTTATAGAAATTCCCTTTTTATATCCTTTTAAGATAACTTCCATTTTTTCTTTCTCGATGCCTTTCTCGATGCCTTTCTCGATGCCTTCAATTCGACCTTTTTCGATGCCTTTCTCGATACCTTCGTTTATAGCCATTTCGTATGTTGACATAATATCATTTTTAAAATTTACAGGTAATTTTTCTATTAAAATCAATAATTTTTCTTTTGAGACATTAATCACTTCAAGCAAATAAACAATCATGGTATATGAAAAGTTCCTTTTGACCTTCATCATGGAATCAAACCTGGAGGATATTCTCTCTAATTGCTTGAACAATTCATCCAATGAATGATACTTTTGCAGATATACTGCAGTCAATAAAAATACATTTTTAATATTATCCAATTCTTTATCTGATTTGCGAAAGAGATCGATATACACTGTTTTAAAGTCAGGAATATACTTGTATAATTCATCCGGCAATTCGTCAATCAACTCAATAACTGATCGATACTTCCATTCTTTTTTGCCGTGATAAAACAGCATTGGAATCACTGGAATTAGTTCCTTGTTACCTGCTTTTATCTGTTCCAAATATGCATTTGAAAGATAACTTAATATCTGAACTGCAGCAAATTTATCAGGATAACTCTTGTGTTCCACTAAAATAGAAATATACATTTCCTTTTGGTCTTCATCATCCTTGCGATTGAATCTGAAAACAGAATCGGCAAATATCTCCTTCAATTCCTCATTCAGAAATCCATCTTTATATGCTTCCATAGAATTAAAATCAATAATAGAAGACACCTCTACCGGTAGAAATTCCTTCATGAATTCTATGGCGATATCCTTTTCAGCCATCATGGCTTTGAAGAATTTATCGTGTGGATTGTTAATTGATTTAGACATAAATGCAAATATAAATAATTATGAATAATATCGCATTAATTTTAAATTTTTATAGCTATTATGTTTATTATCAGATGAATTGTTAAATAAAATGCTATATTTGAGGCAAAATATAGTAAAGTAAAAAATTAGCTGGTTTGAGAAATAAATATTTTTTATTTTTTATTCTTCTATTGATAGCATCCACAATCGGTTTTGGGTGTCAATCCAATATTACAGGCAAATTGCCAGATGGATCAGATGGATTCATCAAGAAATTGGATGCTCTTGAAGCCGATGGTCTATTCGATGATTTCTTCGATGATCTGAGTGGAGTGGAGGATATGGAGAAGTGGGCTGAGACTTTTGGCAGGAGTGCTGATAACCTGGACATGTGGAAAGCTCTCAAAGATAGACCACATTGGGTGCGGATGAATGCAGATCTGCATTTGAAGATGAATGAGTTTCCATTACCAAATGGGTCAATAACAACAAAATCCGAATTGGTGGATAAAGTGAATGATTTATATGATCCGCAAAAGTTTCAAAAACCTGCTAATCCATTTACTCCACCCGGCTCACATAATGGGATAGAGTTTGACAGGTTTGGTTTTCCAGATTTTTCACCACATTACCCAAAATTAAATGGAAATTTTAAATATAGACCTACAGGAGGATTAAGTACTACTAAGTCTAGTGGAAATTTTACCGATGCCACCAAACGGTTAAAGCAGCAATTTCCTAATTCAAACATCAGCGGTAGTGAATCACCTTTTAAAATTGATGGTGTTGATTATACATGGCATCATTTGGAAGATGGAAAAACTCTTGTTCCTGTTGAAAAAGCAATTCATAAAAACATAAATATTCCTCATTACAGGTAGGTGGGCAATTATTCAAAGAAGTTTACAAGGGTTTTTTAATTAAATTAAATTAAAAGAAAAAATATGGCGTCTTTATTTTGTTTTTTAAAGCCTAATTTTACAAAAAATGATTACAGAAGATTTGAAAAAATTGGAGTTTTATTACCTCCCATTTTTAAAAGTTTTTGTAATAATTTTGAGTTAAGGCTTAATATGATTATTTGCATAAGCTTATGTATGATGATAATCAAATTGACGGTATTGGTAATTTTTATTTTGAATCTGGAGAGTCTGAATATCAATGGGATGGGTTTATTTCTTTGGATGAATTGTATGAACAGTATTTACAGATGTTAGATATTAATGATAGAATTGTATTTCATCAAGAGGAATATTTTGATGGCAAATTATTTTACATTGGAATGTTAAGCTCTTCTTTTTATCTATATGTTGGCACATACGGTGAAGCACAAGATAAAATTTATATTCATAGTACAATGGACGGACTATTTAAGGTTGCTGAAAATATATTTGAATTTTGTCATAAATTTGAATATAAAGTCTTTGATTATGAATTTGCTGAAACATCAAAACTCTACAAAAACTGGGGCGAAGATTTTTGGCGAGTGAGGGAGAAGGAGGAATGAAATGTAAATGTAAAAGAAAGAATGTAAAATAGCCCGTCCCGAACTCGCTTCGGGATAAATGTGTCTGAATCACGTAATTATTAGAAGTAGGAATTTTTGATTCAGACAGAAAATAAATTGAAAAATAATACATTAGATATTAAAATAATATCTAATATATTATTAATTAAATCAGTAAGTAATAAAACTAAAACAATTACTTCAAATCTTTTTCAATGATTTCTCTAACTTTACTGATAGATAAACCTGTAATATCTGAAAGGTCATTAATAGAAATTCCCTTCATGAATTCTATAACGATATCCTTTATCATAGCTTTAAAGAATTTATCTTGTGGATTGTTAATTGATTTAGACATAAATGATTAACAATATATAAATCAAAAGGATAACCTATTTGAATCTGAAGTATTTCGAAATCATCTAAGTAAACTGTATCTGTGCTATTATTCCAAACATATACCTTGATTCCATCAGCAATGTTAGATTCTGTAGTCGATAGTTTTAATTGTATTTTTCCCATCCATCATCATCTCTATCTATTATTTCACTTGAATTTATGTAGAAAATATCAGAATTCAATGAAGAAGCAACTATCACTGTTTTACCACTTCTATTTCCTTTGCACCAGACACTAATAATATATTCCTGATTTTTATCAAGGCTATCGAGTTCAAAAGTAAAAGCAAATTGATTTTCACCTGAGAGTTTCGAGGATTTATTACTGTTAAAAGAAAAATCTTCAGAGATTTGGTAATTGGAAGCAACGGAATATTTACCATCCCTGATAGTCATCTCATCAGTCGATATTGAATCGGGATCAAATAATATTGTCCGAAGAGTATTTAAATTTTTCTGTTTAAAAAAAGCAGATTTGTTGACATTTATAGTGTAAATAGCCTGAACTCGTCCTTCATATATATTATTAAGAATTATTCCATTAGTTTTCAAATTATCTTTTTGTTCAGAACTTAATGGCATTCCTGTTAATATCAATTTATTACCATATGAATTAAGTATTTCATTTGGTAATAATTGTGTTTCCCAAAATTCAAATTTATCTTTTTGATAATTATAAAACAGACCTTCAGGGTAAAGTTTTTCTAATGCTGGAGTGAATTTTTGTCTTGAATAAATATTGCCCCATCTCAATGCTGAGTATTTATTCAGGGCTACCGGATAAAAATAAAATTTGGTATAATCTTTATATTCATTATTGAGTCTGTCATTGACCTCAATATATTCATCATCAGTAATTATATAACCCCAATTTGCAGTTTTTAAACTTGGAATATTTAAAAATGCACTAAAAACAAATGTCATAGTCAAAATTAAAGGAAGGAATTTTAATGATGCAATCAAGTTGTATTTTTCATTGAGATACCAAATCAGTGTTACGGCAAAAATTCCAATTATTGAATTTACAGGTATTAAATAATGGTTTGCATGATAGTGTTTTGCAACGAAAAAAACTCCGGATAAAATGGCTATGCCTATGGAAAAAAACAACCTGAATGATAAAGATTGCTTAAAGGTTTGTTTGAATTTTCCATTTAATATTTCGATGAAAATAAATACGAAAAATAATCCAATTGAAATACCGAGTTGAATATTGTTTTTTAAAATATTGAAAAAGTCAGTACCATATTGAGAAAAATCTATCAATCCACTTTTTCCATGTCCGTAAGTGCCTGTGTGGAAAGCCAGTCTGAAAAACCACCCTGCCATATTGGGATATAAAGGTAGGGCAGGAAGTGTGAAAAAAATGAAAGAAGGTATAATCCAAAGTAAATATTTTTTTATTTCTTTTTTGTTGAAAAATATAAATAATGGAATTAGCACAATGGGGAAGAATGTCGCTTTTGTTGCTAATCCTAATCCGGATATCAATGAAAAAATTATTGGATAATATTTCCATGATTTGGTCCGGCTATAATAATATTTGATTAAAGCAAAAATCATAATTCCTGTAGCCAATATCAGCATTGGTTCTGGTGAGGTTCTTGTCCAAGCATGTTCGATTAGATTGGAAGACAAGAATGGAGACAATTGAAGTATAAGTGCTAACCAAATAATACCAGAATGGTAAAATATCAATAATCCCATTAAAAAAAATAGGATTCCATTCAAAATTACAAATCCATTTCTTTGGATTTCAAGGTAAGGGTCAGGGTTCTTAAGTACATTTGTCTCAATGGATTCATTTTTGTCACCGATGAAAAAATCCGAAACAGCTAACATAATAGAGCTATAAATTTGAACTGGAGTGCCAGGATTATCGATATGCCCCACATATTTGCCTTCATCTATCAACAGACCATTCAATAAATAGGCATACTCAGGGTCTCCACCATACATTCCTCTATTGAAATTTAATCCAAAATAAATAAATATTGTAGGTATGACTAATAGAAATAAAGTAGATAAATATTTTTTCATTAAGGTTTTATAATAGTTCTAATAAGTTTTATTAATTAAATAATCTACATTGTGAAAAATGTATTATAAAAAACAAATTTATAATTTTAAATTGAATTTTTAAATTAATTGATATTAGATTTATTCAATATCATCAATACCTTTCATCTTTTACATATGGAATTCTTTCCATCCTGATAACTTCAAGAGAGGGGAAATCAAATTCTGAAACTATCTTGCCGGTTATCTTATACACTCCTTTGCCGGTAAAAGGAAATTTTAAAAGAGAATTCGGAAAATGTACAGTGTCGAAAAATTTACCTTTACGATCTATGAATGTTCCAAAATTCATCAATTCATCTTTCACTGTTTTTACATATTTTCTGGTGATGTAGTACCCAACCATTGTTACATTTTTCCCGATATTCTTAATCATTTCGTTGGCAAAAATATCTTCTTTAACTTTATCACTAGTAAAATCAAAAGGTGAAAGCGAAACAGGAAATCCAAGGAGTTCTATTTCATCATATACCTGATCGTATATTCCTTCTTCGAGATTGGGAAGTGTGAAATTTTCGTTATATTCAGGGAATATTGTGAGAGTTTCGGATTTAAAATCAACATCTTTGAGCAACTCGTTTTTTTGCCACATTAGCTCATATTTATTTTTTTTAGAAAATCTAAATGCTCCGATTCGGATAAGAATTTCAATTTGTTCTCTGGCTGGATTAATTCTTTCAATGAAGTTTTTGAAACCTGTAAAATTTCCATTTTTTTTCCTTTCTTCAATTATTTTTATTGCAGTATTACTTTCTAATGAATTCAAATGGATAAATCCGAGATAGATATCATTGCCTCTGATATCTGTCAAGTAATGGCTATTATTGATACAGGGTGGATGTATGATAGCCCCTGCCATTCTGGCTTCATGAACATAGACTTCGGTGTAATAAAATCCGCCAAAATTGTTGATAACTCCTACCATAAATTCAAGAGGGTAATATGTCTTCAAGTACAGACTTTGGAATGATTCTACGGCAAAACTCGCTGAATGTGCTTTGCTGAAGGAATAACCGCTAAAACTGGCTATTTGAAACCATACTGTATCGATCAATTCTTTGCTATAATTCCTTGCTTCACAATTAGAATAGAATTTTTCTTTCAATTTATAAAAGATATCGGAATCTCTGCGTTTTCCGGTCATAATTCTTCTGAGCAAGTCTGCCTCAGCCAGATCAAGTCCGGCAAAATGGTGCACTATTTTCAGAACATCCTCTTGATAAACCATTACTCCAAATGTCTCACTAAGATGTTTTTGAAATGTGGGATGCAGATATTTGAATTTTCCGGGATTGTGAAATCTTCTGATGTATTCTTTCATCATTCCCGATTTTGCTACTCCCGGTCTGATAATAGAACTTGCAGCTACCAAAGTGATATAATTGTCGCAATGTAATTTTTTTAATAATCCTCTCATTGCAGGAGATTCAATGTAAAAACAACCAAGGCATTCACCTGAGGCAAGTTGTTTTTTTACATTTGCATCATTTTTTATATTAATGATATCATGAATGTCTATTGAGATACCTTTATTTTTTTGTATCAGAGACACAGAATCTTTGATATGTCCCAATCCTCGCTGGCTTAAAATGTCATATTTATGAAATTGCAAATCTTCAGCTCCATACATATCGAAGTGTGTTATCGGAAAACCTTTGGGCATAAGTTTCAGAGCAGTGTGATAATTCAGAGGGTTTTCGCTTATTATAATTCCTCCGGCGTGGATAGAAAGATAATTGGGCATTTTTTCCATCATTTTGCCATATTTGAAAATATATTTTGCAAATTCATGATGTTTTTCGGTAGCAAATGGCTCATCGACTATGGTGTCAATATCTGATTTTGGAAGTCCAAATACTTTTCCCAATTCCCTGATGATGGATTTTCCTTTGAACGTATTGTAGGTAGCAAGTAAGGCGGTGTGTTCTACTCCGTATTTATCAAAAATATATCTGGTGATTTCATCCCTTTCGTCCCAGGAAAAGTCGATGTCAAAATCAGGTGGAGAACTTCTGTGTGGGTTTATAAATCTTTCGAAATACAAATCGAGTTCTAATGGGTCAACATCTGTAATTCCCAGATTGTATGCGACGATTGAATTGGCACCGCTACCTCGGCCAACATGATGAAAACCTATTGATTTAGCATATCTTACTATGTCCCATGTGATGAGAAAATATGCTTCGAAATTTAATTTATGTATTACTTCCAATTCTGAATTAGTCCTTTCTATTGCGACTTTATTTTCAGTACCAAAGCGATTAGAGCAACCATTGAATGCAAGTTTTTTTAACATTTCAAAATCTTCATCCTTACTTCCATTAAAGTGTTTTTTATTGTTGTCAGGAGAACTTTTCATCTCAATGGAACAGCTATCAATTATGTTTATAGTGTTTTTTATGATTTCCGGATATGGTGAAAATATTTCATGTAATCTTTTTGATGGAACAATCATTTCTGTAATAGGAGCATAATCGTCTTTTTTTAAATTTCCAAGTATAATGTTCAAATCGATGCATCTCAATAATTTATGTAAAGAAAATCCCTCTTTATTGTGAAATGTTATGGAAGCCAAAACCACTAATTTGTCTATGTGGTTTTTCAATTCCGAAGTATATATTTTATTGATATCTTCAGGGGGTATTCCAATAAATTCATTTGCCCTGATGCTAGATAACTTTTCCGGAAAGCTTTTATATATCACGTAAGAATTTTTAAATTCAGGAGCTCTCAGTGGGAATTTATTTTTCTCTAAAGAATGTTTGGTCAGGAAAGAAGTTAACTCTCTCCACCCTTCATTGTTTTTTGCTATTCCTATGTAATATAATTTATTATCCTGCCTGAATTCTATTCCCAGTATTGCCTTAATATCATTTTCTTCACATAATTTTATAAATTTATATGCGGTAGAAGTATTGTTGATATCCGTCAATACAATTTCTTTGCCTCCTGCTTCTTTGATTTTGGCAACAAGTGTTTCCGGAGACATAGTTCCATATCGTAGAGAATAATATGTATGTGAATTTAAATACATGTAAAGAAAAAATATCTTTTTTAACTCTTTTCTTGTATTTTAATATAAATAAAAAGAGCTATTTTTATTTATCAGAATGTTGATATATATGCTTTAGATTTCTGAATTTTTGATCAAGATCAAGCCCATAACCTATCACGAATTTGTTTTCGATATCAAAAGCCACGTATTTTACTGGGAAATTATGAATATATGCATCTTTTTTAAATAAAAGGGACGCAATATTGACAGACTTGGGATTTTGTTGATTCAATTTTTCTATAAAATAATTCAGTGTGTTTCCGGTATCCACAATATCTTCAATAATCAACACATGTTTGTTGGCGACATTTTTTTGCAAAGGTAGTTTTTCGAAAATTTTCCCTGTAGATTCTGTGCCTGAATAGGATGAAAACTGTACAAAGTGAATTGTATGGTCAAAATTGAAATGTCTTACCAGATCAGCAGCAAAAATAAAGGCTCCTTTTAGTACTATAATCATCTCTACTTCTTCGCCTTTGTAATCTTCATTGATTTGTGATGATAACATCTCAACCCGGGATTGAATTTGATCCTTATCAATCATTTTTACAAATGTCATATCATTGTATTGAACCAAGAATCCATTTTATTGTATTTAATTCAAAATGCAAAGTTAGAATAAAATGTGAATATGAATTTATTTGTAAGTATAAACATTTTATAAGTTTATATATAATTGTCAATTTAAATAAATATTTGTGCTTTAAATAAAAATATCTTTATGAGATATCATATTCAATTGTAAATTGCATTAACTTTACATAATATTTTTGGAATTAATTTTAAATCAATTAGATATAAAAATTTTTAATACATGAAATATATATTATTTATCACTTTCAATTAGTTTTTTTTTCATTTTCTTGCAAAAGTACAGATGAATCAAGTTTGCTTGATCTGTCCGATAATCAACAAGATCTGTCAGAGTATTTCACTGCAGCAACCCAAGGGGTGATTTCTGCTTCCGATGCATTGATATTTGTGTTAAAAGAACCCGGAAACTGATAAAACAGATTTATCTGATTTGGTTCAGTTAAAACCCGAGCTTTTTGAAGGTGAAGTTACTTTTTCTAATAATACAATCATAAAGTTTACTCCTAAACAAAGATTAAATCAAATCAGGAATATAAAGTGATTGTGAATTTAAAAAATATTTCCTTCGCACTTTAAAATAATTTGATGTATGATTTGCATACATTCAGGCAATTGCTGAAGGTCGAAAAGGAAGGAGTTATTATAAATTCCGATAATAGTATAAGTGTATGGCTCAATGTGGAATTGGCAGATAAAGTAAATGACGATGATTTAAAATCTTGTTTTGATACTGATGCAAGTGAAATAAAAATAGTGAGAAATTCCGATAATAATTTTAATGTAGAATGTGTCTATAAATCTAATTATTCTGAAAAATCATATATAGTATACAATGGTGAAAATATCAATTCAAGTGAAAAAGGAGAAGTGATATTAGATCATTTTAATCCTGATGAATTTACAGTTTTATCGAGTTATTACAATAGATCAGATAGAGAATATAAAATATTCATGTCGCAAAAAATTGATGAACTTCAGGATTTGACAGGATTGATAACAATCAATAAGAAAAATGCCGAATATACTATTGATAAAAATACTATTGTGATATATCTCGGTAAATATAAAACTGAGTCAAATATAGGTATTGTTTTACACAAAGGAATAAAATCGAAAGTAAAAATGCTTGAAGGTGATTACACTTTTAATGTAGTTAAAGAAGTGGAAAATCCCGAAGTTCAGTTTGCTATGGAGGGAAATTATTTTCTCTTCAAATGGTGAATTCTACATTCCTATCAAAGTAAGGTCATTGAAGAAAATACGATTGACAATTCACGAAATTAAACAAACAACAAAATGTAAAACAATTATCTGCATGGAATACACTGCAATATGCTGATTATTACAATATCAGAATGTTTGTAAAAACCTGCTTATGATGAGCTGGTGCACTAAACGGTAAAGAGGATAGCAATGGATGATTATGGTATCGATTTAAAAGAGAAAAAGTAAAGAAAAGTCCGGGAAGTATATATATGATTTCACTTTCATTCCTGCCACAATATACTTCGCTTGCCTGTGCTGAAGGTAATAGAAATAGGGAAATATCTGATAAAATTCCTGATTCCTACTCCTTCTTTTATTCTTTCAATTCCGATTTTTATGAGGATTATTATTATTACGAAGATGTTAATTGGAATAAAAGAAATGACCCATGATATCTCCTATTATTACTATAATGAGCCTGTAAAGAGAAATTTTATATGTAGTGATTTTTCAATAATAGTCAAAAAAGCTGAACGTGAATACACAGTGGCTGTTGCTGATTTATTGTCATTGGATTATATTGATGGTGCAGATGTGGTGTTATATGACCTACAAGGAGATATAATTGCTGAGTCTGAAACAGACTGTAGCGGAATTGCTTAGAAACTGATGTTCGGGATGCTATAGTTTTGAGTGTTGCCAAGGATGAAAAAAAGACTTTTATGTCGTTGGATGAAGCTATAAGTAATAGTCTGTCAGAATTTAATATCGAAGGTGATAGAAGTGCTAATGAAAGTATGTTTATGATTTATGGCGAACGCGATGTATGGAGACCTGAGATATTTTTCTCGATTTGATGATTAATAAAAAGACTTTCAATCTACCTGGTAGGAATCCCAGCAAAATTGAGTTTTTATAATCCGCAAAATCTTCTGTTAAGTGAAAAACTATGTTCATATCGATGTGGACAAATCATTGATTTATGGGATTTGTCTTGAAAACAGGGATAAATGACAAACAGAAGTTACAGTTGTGTTTTGACTTGTGGGACATATAAACTCAGAAAAAAATTGAGAGTAGAAACTATTAAACCTAATGTGGCTGAAGTTTCTTTTATTCGAAAATGAAAAAAATGGAGTTGTATTGTCAAACAAACTTTCAGGCAGTGCATTCAAAATACCTACAGGATTCAATGTGAAAAATGCTAAGATCTCATTCATTTGAAAAAGCCCTGAAGAAATCTAAATGCCTTTTCTAAATTTAAGGATTATGATTTTTTTGGAGCTGAAAATGAATTGATAAAAATAGATCTTTTTGATGTGGTTAGCAATGACTCTGGGGAAGCAGATTTTCAATGTGATTTTAACTTTAAAACTTATGATGGCCCTTCATTTTTCTTTGGAAACGGAAATGGTTTTACCTGGAGGAGGAATCAATAAGGAAGGTAAATACATTGATATTTCACCATTCAAATCTTATATTGGTATAAAAAGGAATTCAGGGTCAGGATGGAGAGAAAATTACTTTGTTCAGTGATGATATAAAAATATCTCTTGTATCAATATTACAGAATGGTAGCCAAAATGTTGAAATACAAATATCTCTTATGTCTTGGAAAAAAATACTGAGCAATGGTGGATAGATAAATACAGATTATCATCAAAAAATCAATTTAAATCTGATGATTATTGGGAAAGAATTCAATCTAATTCCAAATCTATAAAATCTACAGGTACAGTAGAATTTAAACATAATTCTTTGGATAAAGGTGCTTATAGATTAACAGTCAGAGATAATGATTCAGGGCATTTTTCAAGGACTTATTTCACAGTTTACAATGGAACAGATAGGATTCCAGGCTCAGAACCATATATCGTGGAATTTGAAACCGATAAAGATGAATACAAAAGTGGAGAAAATATAGAACTTACATTGCCTGAAATTATTGGTGCGAAAGCTTTTATAAGTATAGAATCCGGTAATAGGATTATCCAATCGTTTTGGCATAAAATCAATGGGGAGAAAATAGTATTGAATACCAATCAGGAATGGACTCCAAATGTATATATTCATGTTACTATTTTGCAAAAATATATGCAGGATAATAATGATCTACCTCTTCGTATGTATGGTGTCAAACCGGTTAAAATAAGCAATGCTGAAAGTGATTTGGTTGCAAATATCAGTTTACCTGATAAAATAGAATCAAATAAGAAATACTCATTTGAGGTTTCTGAAGCAGAAGGCAGACCTATGGAATATACTATTGCTATTGTGGATGAAGGCTTATTGAACCTAACCGGATTCAGAACGCCAGATCCTGTAAATCAATTCAATGGTAAATTTCCATTGTTAGTTAAGACCTGGGATATATATAAATTTCTAATAAATTACTTTAGAGGAGATTATGCAGGAATATTGTCCGTAGGAGGAGATGCTGCATACCAGTCGGATATGCTTCCTGAAGTAAATAGATTTAATTCAGTAGTAAAACATTTTGGACCTTTCAAATTAAAAGCTAAAGGGAAGAATAAACATTCCTTTGAAGTGCCTAATTATATTGGTAAGCTTAGGGTGATGGTAATAGCTTGTAATGATAATAATTTTGGATCAACCGAAAAAAGTATATTGGTAAAAAATCCATTGATGGTACAATCACAATTTCCGAGAAGCTTGAATGTGACTGATAAATTCTACCTTCCTGTTAATATTTTTAAAGATGATAATTCAATTCAAAGTGCTAAATTGACCTTGAAATCACCTTCTGATTATATTTTAGGTCTTTCTGAATCAAAAAATGTTGAGTTTGGAAATTCAGATGATGTTACAATAAATCAATATGTTGAAGTGAAAAACAAACCTGGAAAAATTGATATTTCAATGTCGGTACAAGGAGATAATAAATCAATGCATGAAGAAACTCAATTGGCTGTAAATTACCCTAATTCTTATTCGGGAGATGTAACAAATTACACTATTGGCAAAGGAGACAAAGTGAATTTAACAATAAGTCCTAAAGGTTATGATGAGGCTTTCAAATCAACAATTAAAATCAGTGGTCTGAAAATCCCTGAATTGATACAATATGAAGATGACCTTATGGATTATCCTTATGGTTGCCTTGAACAATCAGTTTCAAAGGGATTCTCACAAATATATCTTGATAAAATCTTGAATTTGAATGTTGACAATAATAGGAAAAGAATGGAAAATATCCAGGCAGTAAAGAATAAACTGGTACGTTTTCAAAATTATGATGGCACTTTCAGATATTGGGAAAATGGTTATTATGATGCCTGGGCAGATTTGTATGCTGGAGATTTTGTAATTGAAATGGTGGATAAAGACTTGATTCCGGAATCTTCGGATTTGTTATCTAAATGGATTAAAGTTCAAAATAATTTGGCAAATAACTGGGCAGCAAATAGTCTGTCAAATGATTATGTTTATGAAAAAGAATCTGTACTACAGGCATATAGGTTATTTGTTATGGCTAAAGGTGGAAAACCTGCAAAATCAGCTATGAACAGATTTTATAGTTCCAATAAATCAAAAAATCCTTTAACTTGGTGGTTTTTGGCAGGAGCTTATAGATTAATCGGATTTTCAAGTCAGGCAGAAGATTTAATTGTGAAAGCAGAAAATCTGCAACGTAAATACAGATTGGAAATACTCTTCTCATTTCAGTCCGAAAGTAGCACTCTTGCAAGGATAGTAGAAGTATTGTCATATTTTGAAAATAAAAAAGATTCTGCTGAAAAATATTATTTTAGAATGGTGGATTTAATGAATAAATATAATTGGTTATCAACATATTCTAAGGCAAATTCCTTTATAGCTGTAGCTAAGTATTTTAAAAATAATATCAATGTTGATAAAAATATTAAATATAAAATAGTTAAGAATGGTGAAGTCAATAGTTTTGAACAAAAAACCGGAAGTCCAAATGTTTTGAAATTGAATTCAAAGGATTACAATAAAGAAATTGTTATCCAAAATGAGGGAGAAAGTGAAATCTATATTTCAAGGACTGATAGATTTATTTCAAAGGACCTTTACCCTGATCCACAATCAAAAAATTTATCTATGGATATAGTGTATTTCAATGTTACAAAATCTAATTCCGGTATAGACAATATCACAATCGGAGACGATATAACTATTTCTGTAAATATTAAAAATATATCTACACTTAACCAATCAAATATGGCTTTGAATGTCAGGATGCCTAGTGGGTGGGAACTGATAAACCCAAGAATTTATGATTCTGAAACCAAAAATAATCAAAGTGATTATACATATCAGGATTTTAAAGATGACAGAGTCTATACATTTTTTGATATTAAAAGTGGTGAAACAAAAACATACAGATTCAGAGCAAAAGCAGTTTTCGAAGGTGATTTTTATTTGCCTTCTGTCAATTGTGAAAACATGTATGATGGAAATATTCTTGCAGTGTCAAAGTCAAGCAGAGTTAAGGTGTTAAAATAGAATTGATTACTGTTCTTTTAATTGTACTTTTAGCAAAATTTATAAATTTAAATGGGGGTAAATTGAATTTATTCTGTCTTTTATGATGGATATTATTATTATAATTCTTTCATAAAAATGTGACTTGTTTGTCACGAAACGTCAAAATACCGAAATTGCTTTTATAGATAGATAATGAAAATTGGGTTAAAGAATAATAGAAGAATTAGAAGAAGATGGATTAGAATAGGGATATTTTTATTATTTCTATTTGGTTTATCTATGTCATTGCAAGCACAATGTTCCGGTGGCTCTCAGGTTGGATCTTTACAAACACCTTGTAATGATCAAAGTAATAATGTTGGTGCTATTTCATATACTAAATATATTGCAGTAAATGTTGTTAAGGGAGTTAATTATAAATTTTCAAATGGAAGTGGAATAACATTATACAATGATGCAACAAACACACAGGTAGCATATACTAGCGGTTCTTCTATTTCATATACTTCTGAATTTACTGGAATATTAAGGGTCTATAGTTGTTCTTTTTGGTGGCCTCAAACTATAACTTTTGAAGCTACTAACCAAGGATCGAATACTGAGGATAATCAAAGCGATTGTGGGGCTGATAGTTGGATAGGTCATATGTACAAAAGAATGGATTCTAACGCAAGTGCTCCTTCGAATGCAAATGCTTTTACAAGTTATGTTGGGTATTTTACTGAGAGTGAAACTTTTAGTGAGAATTTTGGTGCAAGTCAAAATTGCTTTGCTACATATTCTGCAGGAAGCAACAGGATAAATACTTACACAGAATATTTTGCTGTCAAATTCTGTAATCAATCTGTTAGACCTAAAGGAGCATATATCATTTCCGCAATAACTGCCGATGATGGAGTAAGATTGTCTGTGGATGGAACTCTGGTAATGAATAAATGGGTGCAACAATCTGCCACGACATATTCCAAAATATTATTCGAACATTCAGGAAATTCCCAATTATTATTGGAATATTATGAATCAGCTGGTCAAAATCAAATTTCTTTTGGTACTATGACAAGAGTGAATAATAATCTCACTTCGAATATTTCTCAGGTAGTATGTTCAGGAAGTTCTCCTTCTCAGATTGGCGGTACTAATACTCTTACAACTTCTCCTGTTAGTAGTACTTCAGGATATAGTGTTTCCTACCAATGGCAAATAAGTACAGATAATATTAATTTCACAAATATAAGTGGTGCTACAAGTATGAATTATACTCCAACTTTATCAACAAATGGAACATATTATTATCGAAGAATAGCATCAGTATCATATACAAATCCAGGAACTATTCCTATTGTTGCCAATGATATTTCTAATGTAGCAACAGTAGTTTATTATAATAAGCCAAATGGTACATTTACAGGATCAACAATTTGTGAAGGCGAGTCAACAGCACAATTGCTTTTTACATCAAGTGCCGGGATTGGTCCTTTTAGTTTAGTGATAAATGGTATAACATATAATAATGTGACAAGTGGAGTGCCAATACAAATAACGGCACCTACTTCAACAACGATTTATAATTTAACAAAAATAACGGATTCAAACGGTTGTGTGAATCCATAATAGAAAATTTTTTTACTTTTTAAAATTATTAAAATGAGAAATTTAACATTGCTGAATTCAAGTGACAAATGCAACATTAGATAAAAATATGTCATTGGCAAAATTACGATTAAAAAATTCAATCGGAGTTAGAAAACCTAGTTTTTTAGGTCTATTATTCAATATATTTTGAACTGAAATTACATCATTGTCAGTAATATTTTCAAAAGAAGAACCTTTAGGAAAATATTGTCTGATAAGACCATTAGTATTTTCATTAGCACCACGTTCCCAAGAATGATATGGTCGGGCAAAGAAAATTGAATATTTAGATTTTGAGAGATAGTTTGATGATCAGAAAATTCTTTTCCATTATCAGCAGTAATAGTATGTAATAAATTTTTAAAAGGGTTAAGAGTTTCGATAGTTTGTGATGAGACTGGGATAGCATCTTTAGACACTAATTTACGAATAAAAACCAAGCTTGACACTCTGTCATTCATTGTAAGCAAAGCTCCTTTGTGATTTTTACCGATAACAGTATCTATCTCAAAATCTCCAAAACGATTTTTTCATCTACTATTTTTGGTCTCAAAGAGATATCAGTTCTGTTAGGAATAATACCTCTTTTATCTTTTGAAGCACCTCGTTTACGATATTTTCTTCCATTGTGCCTTAGGTGTTTATATAAATTACCTCCTTGTTTTTTATCATCCCAAATAAATTTATATATGGTTTCATTGAGACACAATGGATATTTTCAACTTTAGCTCTACCTACAATTTGTTCAGGACTATAATCTTGTCTAAGTTTATCAATAACATAAAATTTGACTGATTTAGTAAATTTATGTTTTTTAGGTTTTTCTTTGAGTCTTTTAGTATATTTTTTTTGTGCTAAATCAGCTTTGTATTCTCCATTACGTTTGTCACTATTGCGTTTCAATTCTCTACAAACATACAGATTTGTGTTTGCCAATTGTTTTTGCAATGTCAGTTTGAGAATATTTATTTTGTATCATTACTGAAATTGTATATCTTTGCTCAAGGTTAAATGTTTATTCATAGCAACTTTTTTTTGGACGACAGGGGGCTAAGATAATCAAATTCCATCAAAGCAGAGAAGTAGGATTTTTTTCCTTCTTCTTTGTTTTGAAAAAATTTATTTTATCTCATCTCTCTCTCATCTTTTTGTAAGTTGCATTTGTTTGTTGAATTTGGGATTTAATTCAAACTTACTTCTAAAATCAGGATTGATTTTATTGTTTTCAATGACTTCACTTTTTTTAAGTGCGCAGATTAGTACTACTTCAATCACTGTTAAGGCTAATTCGACTGAGGCAACAAGTGTATCTGCTACTGATAGCGATATTTGTAATGGAGAAAGTACTGACCTTTCAGTTGTTGGAGGATTTTGGGGAACTGGTGCAGATTGGCAATGGTATGAAGATGGATGTGGTACTGGTTCATCAATTGGTTCAGGACCATCAATAACAGTATCTCCTGCTAACGCTACTACTGCTACTATTACAAAAACATATTATGTAAGGGCAGAGGGAGATTGTAATACTATAGATTGTCAATCAGTTACTATTACAATTTTGCTACTCCTGATTTTACAGTTCCTTCAAATGCTACCTATTGTGTGGATACAGAAGTCGATGCTGAGGCTATTTCAGGTACTCCAACAGGAGTGACATTTGATATTAGCGGTGGTGCTGATATAGGATTGGCTGACGCAACTGGTGTTACTTGTGTACCTGCTTTTACAGCTACTAATAATACAAATGCTGTAATTACAAGAACAATAACTATAACATCTAATGCAAATGGATGTACTGGCGCTACCAAAACATTTGATATTACAGTAAAACTCCTGATGTCACTGTAACAGCTGTGGCAAATCAAACAGTTTGTAATGGAACAAGCACAACAGCTATTAGTTTTTCAAGTAATGTAGCTTCTGGTGTAGTGTATAACTGGACTAATGATAATACTAATATTGAGTTTGGTAGCATCAGGTTCAGGTAATATAGATGCTTTTACTGGTTCAAATACTGGATGTACAGACGAAGTAGCAACTATTACCGTAACTCGGTATTGACTGAAGGAACGGAAGTGTGTACAGAATCTCCTGTTACTTTCACTATCACAGTGAAACCTACACCTAATGGTACTATTGCAAGTAATGACCCTATATGTGAAGGTGATCAAGCTCAGTTGACATTCACTGGATCATGTGAGAACTGTTAGTCATTTACATTGGAAATAACTCAGGATGGCGTTTCACCTAATGCAACATACAATAGTGTTGAAAGTGGTACAGCATTCGATGTTTCTCCTAATCCTACTACTCCTGGAGTTCACACCTATGACCTGATGAAAATTACAGACGCTAATGGTTGTGTTAAAGAATAATGATATATTATTTTTTAATATTTTAAAAAGTAATTCTGAATATGATTGTTAGGAAATATATTTATTTATTGTGATAATTATCAGTGGGTTAGTTTTAACCCACTGATATCTCACACTCAAATAATGTCAACGGAAATTTCTATTGATGAACTCCTTTATATATCAGATATTACGGTAGAATGTTCTTAATGATCAGGTGGTAATTACTGTTGTTCCTGAAAATTCTGGATTAGCAATTGATTACACCCTCGACAATACTTCTCCTGAAATTGCAGGTTTGCCAATGACAAAATACGTACTAAGTATTTTTATATTACCAAATTTAGGAGTTGAACAATATGCCTCATTTGAAACCATAAATCATATTGGTTGCGTAGATAATAAAGTATAACTTTTGATTGTTCTGCTTTTTGTCATTTATCGATGTATATGAAATATTGAACCGATGTTATAGTCATTGAAAGTATGGAAGCCAGATGTCGATATGTATTTATTAGAAAGGAGAGGATTCATTGGTGAATTTGCGCTACCAGCATCTGTTGATGCTGAAATAAAGAATTGAAAAATTATTCAGTTACAGATGTACAATATGTTAATGGTAAACTATTAGATAAAGTTAGAAATTTGATGAAATATTCGTATTCTAAGGTGGTGTCCATAATGAATATATCAAATAATATGGAATTGTCATTGTACCCTAATCCTACTTTTGGCCCTTTATTTATTGAAAATAATTTTGAAGAGGATAATTATATCAATGTTGAATTGTACTCAAGTTTGGATTTTCTTATTTATAAAAAGACTTTTAACCAAGGAAATATCCGTTCCATAATTGAATTTAATATGATTGATTTGCCTCTGGGAATGTATATTGTTAAAGTAATTGATGACCAAAAAAATATTTATTTGGGTAAGTTTTTTAAATTATAGGTTCATTTGACTAAGTTTTATTGAAATATTAATTTATAGTTACCCCAAATAATTTTTTTACTATTCTCAATAAAAAAATAAATATACCATGTAAAATTGTATTTTTACTTTAATTTATTTACATGATATATTGAGAAATGCGTGAAGTGGAAATAAAAGCAGTTATTGCTTTTTTTAAAAATAAAAAGCTAATTTCAATTGGGATAATTTTTATTATTGCTTTGCTTATTATTCCTATTCCTCGATATTCACCTCATTTTAGTAAGTCACTTTATGATATAGATGGGAATTTGTTGTCTGCAACTGTCAGTGATGAAGGACAATGGTGTTTTCCCTTGGATTCCGGTATTCCTGAAAAATTACAAAAGAGTATAATTCTATATGAAGATGAATATTTTTATTTTCATCCGGGATTTAATCCTGTTTCCATTATTAAATCCATCATAATTGATATTAAAAATAGAAGGATAGTAAGAGGTGGCAGCACTATTACTATGCAGCTTATGAGGATGAAAAACAGAAATGTCAGTAGAAATATTCTCAATAAATTTATTGAAACCTTAAGTGCTGTAAAATACAGTTTGTTCCATTCTAAATCATCTATTTTGAAGTCTTGGTGTGAGATTGCACCTTTTGGGTCAAATGTGATAGGTGTAAAAGCTGCATCTTTGAAATATTTTAATAGAAATATAGATCAGTTATCATGGAGTGAATGTGCCCTTTTAGCTGTGATGCCAAATGGTCCGGGTTATGCTAATATCAATAAAAATAGGACTGAACTATTAAGGAAAAGAGATTTTTTATTGCATAAAATTCATGATAAAGGTTATATTTCAGATGATGAATTGGTTATTTATCTATCAGAAGATTTGCCGGAAAGGACATTTGATATTGAACAAAAAGCCTATCATTATCTTAAGTTTCTTGAAAAATCATTTCCAGATCAAAACATATTTTATTCTGATATAAATTTCAATATACAATATCAGGTAAATCAAATCGTGCAATCCGAAAGTCAAAATTACCAATCTGATGATATCAGAAATATGGCTGCTATAGTCCTTGATGTTAAGGAGAATTCTGTTTTAGCTTATATCGGCAATGTTTTAGACGGGAAAAATGGGTTTAATTATGTTGATATTATCCAATCTCCGAGGAGTTATGGAAGTATTTTGAAACCATTGTTGTATGCATTTTCAATCGATAATGGATACTTACTTCCAAGGGAATTGGTAGCTGATATTCCAACCACTATTGGCGATTACAGACCTGAAAATTTTGATAAGAAATTTCGAGGTGCAGTTCATTTCGATGAAGTTATTATTCAGTCTTTGAATGTTCCATCAGTTCGGGTATTGAATAAAGTTGGATTGCACAATTTTTACAATCAGATTTCAAAGTTAGATATAAAATATTTGGATAAAGGTGCTGATTATTATGGGTTAAGTATAATTTTGGGGGGAGGGAGAGCAGTCTTTGGGAAATGAGTAGATTATATAAAGGTTTTGCAAGAAACAGGATGGGGTATAATTTTCCATTTGATGATGTAGTAACTAAAAGTCATGATGATAAATCTTATGGTTTTAGTAAAGAATCAATGGATGTATTAATAAATGTGATGTCGGATTTGAAAAGACCAAGAGAAGAAAAGTTTTGGCAAAGATTCGATAGGGAAAATAAAATTGCATGGAAAACAGGTACAAGTTATGGGCATAAGGATGCCTGGGCTATTGGATTTAATAGTAAATATCTGGTGGGAATATGGGTAGGTAATCAAAATGGAGAAGGTAGATATAACCTAACGGGAATTACGAAAGCAGCTCCGGTAATGTTTGATATTTTTAATATTCTTCCTGAAAATTCATGGTTTGATGTTTTTCAATACAAAGGGAACGATGTTTTTATTTGTAAAGATTCGGGGTGCCTGGCAGGTAAATTATGTAATCATGTTGAAAAGAAAAAATATCCATTTATCTCACATAAATTGACGCCATGTAGTTATCATAAAAAGATTGCAGTCACAAAAAATGGATATCGTATAACTGAGAATTGTAATGAGAATATTGATCATTATGACACCTTATTTTTACTACCACCTAATATGGAATATTTTTATATGAAAGAACATTCTGATTATCAGGGTTTGTATGCATTTCCTTCCACTTGTGATTCTATATCTTCAACTATCCAAATTATTTATCCTGAGAATGATATGAAAATATTCCTTCCGAGAGAAAGTAAAGGTCAAAAGAATAATTTGATATGTAAAGCCTATTCATTGAATTCAAATGCGAAAATATTTTGGTTTTTGGACGATGATTTTATTCAGGAAACAAAGGGTAATTCTCATGAAATTATGATTGACCCTATAAAGGGAAATCATGAATTGAAAGTAGTAGATAATTCAGGTAATTACAATTCAGTTTTTTTCTCAATAATCGATGATAAATAGATGTATTAGTAAAGAGTAATTACAACTATATCAATATATTATAATCGCCTGATAATTCTTTGTCGAAAAATAAAATGCCAAAATAATATAAATCTAAACTTGCAGAGACATCATTACTTATTTTAACTGCTTCCCATGCTTCATTCATTTCTTTTGACCAGTGGATATCATCTATTACTACGATTGCATTTGTATTTAGTTTGCTTTTAATAATGGAGAAATAATTAATAGTTGAATTTTTTCTGTGATTACCATCGATAAAAGCAAAATTTATTTTGTCAAGTTTTGAAACATTCAATAAAAGAGTATCATCAAAATTTCCTGTAATCAATTTAAT
Organism: Saprospiraceae bacterium; assembly: GCA_041392555.1. Taxonomy (GTDB): domain Bacteria; phylum Bacteroidota; class Bacteroidia; order Chitinophagales; family Saprospiraceae; genus JADJGA01. The sequence continues at coordinate 226,603 of JAWKLW010000004.1, forward strand.
ATTTGATATTTTTAAGTCAGAAAAGGTGTTTCCTGCAATTTTTGCCAAGTTAGGATCTCCTTCAAAAGTATAAATTGAATTTGCTTCTGTATATTCTGCTAAATAACTGGTCATAATCCCCAATGAAGTACCGAGTTCAATGATATTTCCACTGTCTGTAAAAGAAAGAAAATTTTTAATTATATTACATTTTTTTGTATTGGAAACAGAGGTTTTGGAAATATCTGAAACTTTGCGGATATCTTTTTTTATCTTTCTGCTTCCGGCTCCTAAATCAGTGATATTAATAAGAGTATTGTCAGTATTTAGCTTTTTTCTGTAGTTTTCTATTAAATTGTATTTA
>JAWKLW010000040.1:0-5034 GCA_041392555.1 Saprospiraceae bacterium
GGAGGAGGTTATGTGTCTTCAAAAGGTACTGTGAGAACCACAGCACACGGAGCTGAAAGAGTTGCTGGTGCTAATGCAACACGAGGAGGTGTATTAACTGCTGAAGGAATTAATGCAACAAAGCAATATGGAAGAGCTTTTACACAAGCTGATGGAGCAACTGTTTATTTACACGAAATAAATTCAGGAAGGTACAATGCAGTAGTAGAGGGTAAAAAAGGAATTATCACAACAATGGAAAATTGGTCACAAAAATCAATCAATAGAATTGCTAAAAATTATGGATGGAAAATTGAATAAAAATAAGGTTATTTGTTGCTTTTGCGGAGAAACCTTAGAATTGGAAAAGGCTGTAATATTAAATATAAAGCCAAGTATTAATAGTGATGAATATCAAAATTTATTCTCTCATAAAAATCATTTTTTAGAAAAATTAGATAAAAATGTAATTCTTCACCCTGATTTCTTTGATGAAGTTTAATTGACAACATTTTTGCTCTTACTGATACAACATAGTAAAAAAGCCTTGTATTTCTACAAGGCTTCTACTTTGTACAATTTTGTCTAATAAATTGTCGCATTAACGACATTTAAAGCAAATAATAAAAAAATTTATCAATATCTAACATTCTGCACGTTTTTTCATTGTATTACAATGTTTTACAGTTATATTTTATCTATTCTTTCACTCTTGTTCAAACCCCCGTCCCCATTGGATTTATTGGCAGTTGGGGGGTGGTTTTTTTGTATGTTTTGGTCTTGGTTGGTGGTAGGTGTGTTTTTTGGTGTTTAGTGTTGTTTTTTTGTCTCTTTTTAGGTGTTTTTTTTAGTATTTTCTATTTTTTTGATGATTTTTTTGTGCTTTTTTTCTTCTTTAGATTTTTTCATTTTTTTAACCCTTTTTTGAACAGGATTTAAGTTGATTTTTGATTTTTAGAAGTCAATTTTTTTTGATTTTTTGTATTAATTTCTCGCAAACAGAGTGATCCGCTATTTCAAGTTTGCAACTTGAAATGCATATTATACAAGAAAGAGCCTTGTCCATCTATTGACAGAGAAGGCTCTTTATTTTAATTGTAATTAATTGTCAATCGGTTACACAATGGACTACGATTATTTTCCCAACACAAATAAAATAAATACGATAGAAGAGAGTTATGATAGTGAAGACGGAATAAATTCAATGGATAGAAATTCAACACATACATTTACCTACGATGAAAATGGGAATACAACTCAGGAGCTTCAGGATATCGAGGATATTAATAATGGAGGTTCGAAGAAAAACGTTTCGGCAAAGCGACATATAGTATGGCAGGAGGATAACCTGATGTGTGCACTGTCCGATGATAATGCAGCCACCCACTTCATATACGATGGCAATGGGGAGAGGGTGCTAAAGATCTCGGAGCAATGGCACAAAGTATTCGTCAACAGTGAGCTGTCAGCCAATCCACAGATGGAACCCGGCTACACCATATATGTCAATCCATATATGACCGTGAGCCATGACGGACGCTACACCAAGCACATATTCGCAGGCTCCGACCGTGTGGTCTCCAAGATAGGAAATCCAAAGGACTATGGTCCAGGTGATCCTACAGCACTTGGGCTTGGACTGCCAAATGGCAAAAGAGGTATATTGGAGGGATTGATAGGGAAAAACTGTGGGGAACTTGGATTGGAGATAACATATAATAGTCAAAAACCACTTACTCCCGGTCAGCCACTTGGCTTGACTAATGATAATGATGATCCTGAGCTATTGCAGTATTTCTTCACAAAGGATCATCTAGGTAGTTCCACCATTATCTCCAATGGAGCTGGAATCCCCATCCAGCACATAGAATATACTGCCTTCGGAGAGACTTTTGCCGACTGGAGGACAGAGACTTACGATACTCCTTATCGGTTTACAGGTAAGGAGCAGGATTCCGAGACTGGGCTTTATTACTATGGGGCACGGTATTACGACCCGAGATTGGGTAGGTTTTTGAGTGTTGATCCGCTGGCAGAGAAGTACGGTGCTTGGTCACCTTATGCTTATGTATTTGATAATCCGCTGAAATTTAATGACCCGACGGGGATGGGAGCGGAAACTGATTATTACGATAATAATGGGAAATTACTTCTTCATACCAATGATGGTTCAAAAGATGCTGTAATTATTAATGATGAAATAGGCTTTGGTCAAAGTATTGCATGTAGGTCTCCTAAAATATTAAACAGCAAAGAATACAGAAAAACATTAGAAGGTTATGGAACTGCTTATGATGTTGAATCATTTAGTAATTTCTTTGATTCTAATGAAGGAGATATTGAAGCTCAAAGGGCAGATGGAAGACCAATGCATATTAATAGCGCAGGTACTGGAGTAAAAGTTGCGAATGAACATGCAACATTTCTTTATAAAAATAGTGATGGCGTTGTAACAATTGGACCAGAAAATATACAAGGAGTTAGTTCAGGGCAAATTCCTTCAGAAAGACTGGTTCCTTCAAAGGAGGGTAGCGTTGGAACCCTTCATACACATCCTGCACAAGGTAAAGGTTTGAGGAAATTATTAGGAGATGGAGGTATTTATGGTTATAGCTATAGTCGAAATATAGCAGAAGGAGCACCTTCTTTGTTTGACTATAACTACCATGCACCTAAAAATGGTGGATATAGTATATTTACTACAGCAAAATCGCATGTTTTCTTTAATAATAAAGGACATTTTTTCAGTATCCCAAGATAAATTAGTTTAATTATGAGAATTTATTTTAGTTTATTTTTAATAAGTTATTTTGTGCTAATAAGTTGCTCTTCTTCTGATAAAATGGATTATCCATTGGAAATTGAAAAAAAAGGACTAGAAAGTAAATATGATAATGCAAAATTTGAAATTTATCTGTTGTATTTGTCATGTTTACCAAACGAAAAAAAAACAGATTTACTTTCATATGATATTGATTTTTTTGGTATAGACACTGTTGCTTCAAGCACAACAATTTTATTCGAATCTCCAGAAATATTGAGGCTGATACAGCAAACTGATTGTTATTACTTTACTGGAATAGGATATGACAATTCTGGTAATATAAATTTACAATTCATAGGAGAATGTGCGGCATTTAATTATATTGGACTTAATTTAAATTTAAAAAATGAAATTATTAAAAATGAAATTCTTCATTATAGGAAAGAATTAAATCTTGGTTATTGAAATATTTGAAAAAAATGAATTATTTAGATTAGTATAAAAAGAAAAAGCTCAGTTCGAAGTAGGCTCAGCCTACTTCGATGAATAATAAGAACAAAAGAAGAAAAGAAAACCTCGCAGTGATGTGAGACTTTTTTGTCAAAATCCATCATTCGTCAGTGGATGGACTTAGTGGATGGCCTTAGATGACGGATAGACTCTGATTTATAGGATTAAATATATGAATAGGGTTGGGCTTTAGCTGACAAGAAGAAAAAAGCTGGGCTTAAGCCCAATTATTTCAAATTATTTACATTAGGCTAAAGCCCACAATGTTTTATTATTTATTGCCCTCCAGCTAAAGCTGGAGGCAATTGAAAAAGCAGCATAAAATTTGAAATTTAAAAGAAAAATTGTAAATTTACCAATTAAAATGTATCAAACTAATTGATAGCTAATATTAAAGATATCGATCATCTGGGTAGCTCTACCATTATCTCCAATGGAGATGGAATCTACATCCAGCACATAGAATACACTGCCTTCGGAGAGACTTTTGCCGACTGGAGGACGAAGACTTACGACACTCCTTATCGGTTTACAGGTAAGGAGCAGGATTCCGAGACTGGGCTTTATTACTATGGGGCACGGTATTACGACCCGAGATTGGGTAGGTTTTTGAGTGTTGATCCGCTGGCGGAGAAGTATGGTGCTTGGTCACCTTATGCTTATACTTTTGATAATCCGATGAAATTTAATGACCCGACGGGGATGTGGCCTGATGATCCACCTATTGGAGCTATTTTTGGAGGAACAATCCGTTCTGCAATTAATAATATTGCTGCTACAATTGTAAAATACTCGAACACTCCAATAGGTGCAGCAATGAGAGCAGCAAATATAAGTGTACATTATGGGGTGTATGAAGACCCGAATTCAGAGGTAGGTGTTTCAGTTGCTTATGAACTTGTTCAGGATGCTTCTTTAGGAGGAGATTTATTTAATGTATTTTCATCCTCTTTGGATTTAGCTTCTTTAATTCCTGGTGAGGGCAGAATTGTGTTATGTGCCAAAACACCTGGTATGTTTAGTTCAGAGTTTCTGAAAACTGCAAGTACAGCATTTAAGGAGGCTTACTCCGGTGGAAAAAATAGTGGTTTCCTAAATAATGTATTAAAGACGGAAGCAAATATCGGAAAATCAATTAAAACTTTAGAAAAGCGAATTGCTGATCACAAATCTTATATCAAAGATCCTACGATTAAATATGGAGATTCTTGGAAAACCTTCAGTGAAACTAGAAAAGCAGATGAAATTAATCATTGGAAAACTGAAATCAAAACTTTTTCAGAGCAGAAAGATATTTTGAATGATTTAAATAAATTATAATGAATGGAACAACATGTAAATATTTTTTAAATGATACATTGAAAAATATAATCGATAGAGCAATTCAATTAAATAGTGAAAAAAATAAAGATGAGTTTAAGGAGGGATTAATTGCTGGATATTATCATGTCTTATCACATATATTTAATCAAATTGAAATTTTTGAAATTATTTATGATTTAGATGAATATTTAAAAAACTTTGATCCGGATGACTTATTGACAGGAAAAGCGAAAAGTCCTTTTAAAAAAGAAGAACAAGATGATAATTAAGTAAGAAAATGTATTCCCAGTTCGTAGGCTGTGCCTACTTCAATTAACAACGAATATCAAAGATAAAGAGCCTTGCATTTATGCGAGGCTTTTTTTATATTTCTCGCCAAATAAACGTCACCCACACGACATTCATATAAGAAAGTAAAAAAAGTTATCACAAATTACATTCATTTCTTTATGGCCTTG
>JAWKLW010000041.1:0-4583 GCA_041392555.1 Saprospiraceae bacterium
ATGCTGTAGTGCAAATATTGTACTATCTGGCAAGTTCCTATTTCAAACAATTTCATTCCGAAAAGAAAATCGAACTCATCATCCCTCTTCTTTATTACCAAGGCAAAAGAAAATGGAAACTTAAATCCATCGCTGAATTGATTCCATCCCTGCCTAAAGAATTGCAGTGTTTTGTGCCGGTTTTTGACACTATTTTCATCGATCTCAATCGTTTTGATGAAGATCAGCTGACAACTATCCAAAATATGTTCTTGCTCGCTACCCTGATCGCTCAAATGAAGAATCGAGATCCCGATACCATTTTTGTTGAATCTCTTACCGTATTAAGCAAATCGAATGTAGGCGAATACTGGAACTTATTTGAATCTATTGTTGTTTATTTATTCGAAACAACACAATTCAGCGACAACAAAATACATGAACTTTTAGATAAAATTCCTAAACCAATAAAAAATAAAATCATGACCACTTATGATGTAATTGCTAAAAAATATCAACAATTAGGGAAAAAAGAAGGTTTTGAAGAAGGCATTGAAAAAAATTCCACAGATGTGATTATAAAGGGATACAAAAAAGGACTTTCAGTCGATTTTTTAGCTGATATCACAGGGTTGAGCTTAGACAAAGTACGTGAGATCATCGAAAATGACCTGAAAGGATGATGGTCTGAACAGTGATTCTGATATCTAAACCATCGAAAGTGATTTTAACTATTTTTATTATTTGACAGGCAATAAACTTAAAAACTTGGTTCAGTATTTTATTATACACTGGCTCATTTCTCCGGCTTATTAACCCATACCTCCCTGCATTTTGTCTGGGTGGTATTGCTGAAAAATATATGATGAACATAGGGTATAATATCCGTGTTTTTAATGATCAACTCATCTGTTGACCAGTCGATATTCAGTATTTTTCATCCAGTTTTACTTTTCGCAGTTCGTCGAAGACTGTTTATTGAAATAAAAACATATTCTGCTGTAAGGATTCAAAATGTATTATCATCGAAAGCAGAGACTTCTACTGGACGATGGTAAACAAGATCAAAATCAGTCTCTCACTTTTACTTTTATGTCCTTTTTCTTCTCCGGTTTTGGAGTTATCCATTCTACCTTTAGTGGTTGCTTTTTAGCCCAAAATATGTGATGAACATTGGGGATAATGTCCTTGTCCTTGTACAGCAGTTCATCGCTTGCATAATCAAATTTTACATTTTCCGTATCGAGTTTCATCCTTCTAAGTTCGTCATACACCCGGTAGTATATCCAGTCGTCGAGGATTTGGATGACTTCGCAGTCCCTGTCTTTGGCTTGGTATTCTATAAGTTTTTTTGATGGAATGTGATATATGAAGAACTTCCCTGTGTATATGCTTAGGTTGGGATAGTTACCATACATTGTCGTATATTTTTTTATCTTACCCTGTATCAATATCTGAACAGAGTCGAAATAATTCTTGAAATTCTCATTTCGTGCTGTACCATACATATATTCATCCTGATATACATTTATATTAGTGCATACAACCGGCAAAGTGATGCTATCCCAGCTATTTTCTTTTCTGTCGTAAATATATTTTAGTTTTGTTGAATTATAAAATCTGGATCACCTGCAAATCTGCTGCCAATCCAATATCTGCCATCGGGAGTGTAATAGTTAAATCCAAATGACTTGTATTTGTTATTACCTGGCTTATTTGGCACATCGATATTTACTTTAGGCAATTTATCAAATGGCTTTCCTCTTTCAAAACTGAATACTAAGTCTCCTTCATGGGAAATTGCAAATCCACCCAAATTCCTATTAAATATTCCTGATTCATATTTTAAGTAACGATTATTCAAAAATGTATTTTCATCAATGTCAACGCTTTATTAAAAAACCTGTTGATTGCATAATTACCATAATCTTTATCTTTATCATCGAGTATATTCATAATAAAAGTTAGAATCTACTAAAAAACATTTTCTATATCCCGAATAACTGAACATTGGTTTAAATAAACTGTCCATTTTCGCAGGATCAGTTTACCCTCGCTGTAATCCAATGCCGAGTAATATGATTTGCTCAATAAATGGACCAATATAATCTTCGTTTAAGCTAAAGTTTTTTCTCTGTAATTTTGCTTCTTCTCCAATGATTATCCATTGAAACTCATCTAAATGGCGGCACAAACTTACTTCATTGTTTAGCTTCCAGTCAAAATTTAAAGTATCAACTACGACAAGTATATCCTTTTCTTTACGCCACAATATACTCAAAAAACTTGTATCAGAATTAAAGTAATCCTTATCATAAAATTCCTTGTCAAGTCGCTGTTGACTATAATTATCATTTGAAGCACACATCAATAAATAAAGATAATTGTCACCTTTCGTTCCTATACTCTTATCAACTCTTTCCTGACATCTTGACAAAAATGGAATAAAAATCATTATTATATAAAATATTTTTCTCATAAGACAGATTTTTGCAATTATTAAAGTTTTAAAAGATATCAATATTTTGGAATTTTTTCCTCAAGTACTTTTTTAACATATTCATTTATATCAGTATATTTCCATACTGGTTTGCCAAAAGAGTCCAATTCATGATAAATAAACGTATCGCATCCTGATGTGCAATTATATGCTTTAATAATTGCAGCATCTAACAGCGAAATCTCCTCTTTTTCCAACTTGGTATTAAAATATTCAATTATTTTAGTAAACTTAGTATTACTGGAGTTTTCTGAACTACTTAAGGCATAACTTGGTCCTGCCTTCAATTTATAACCACCATAATTTATTTCAAGCTTTTCAACTTGGTCAAATTCATGATAAGGAGCTATGTTCCATTTATTTATAGCATCAATATCGTCCTGTAGTTTATTAACGATAATATTTACTTTGTCATCGAGAATCAATCTGGCACCCCAAAGATTATATTTCCAATCCCAAAGCATTTGAGTATCAGGCTTAGGTGATGTAATCTGACTTAACCCCCAACCACCATCAAATGTATTATTGCTATTTGGTAAACCTTTATCTTTAGAAATTTCGAACTGCTGTGCAAATGCGTATGGATCACTAATACCATGAAATGATTCTTTTGCTAAAATTTTTTTCAAGAACCAATATCTTGAAAAAAAACTTTTATCACATTCTTCATAAACATCTCTAATAGTAGGATTTTCGCCCAATATTGAAAAAGGGATTGAACATAATTTATTAGAAAAAGTGTTATCGTTTTGAAAATATACCTCACCAGTTATTTTGCCACCTCTAATAAATTTTCTAAGACCATAAATTCTTATTTCATTAGTCCATTTCCACTCAAGATTTTCTTCATGCCATTTGATATAATATGTGTTGTTAGCTTTAAGATTCTGAAAAACTAAAGTGCGAATATCATTTCGATTACCTCTGCTATATTCAAAAGTTAATTTTAATTTTAAGGGTTGCGTGCACACCAATTGGTCATAAGAATAATTTCCATTAGCAATTTTACTAATTGCTTTGACTTTAAAAAGAATTTCAGGCATTTTGGGAACTGAATTAATAAAATATTTTTTCTCTTTTTCACCTGCATCAACAACCCCTTTCTCAAAAATGTCTATTTTAAATTCAATATCACTGTCCCTCCCTCCAATCATCTCCCCCATCTCACAACAATTAGTCTCCTGGATCACAAATTCCCTGAGCCTATGTATGGCATCGCATTCTTTTCTGAAGTATTCGGTATAATTGATCATATCATAATTTGCCAGCATTGTCAGTTCCGATGCAAGCCCCTCGAGCTGGGCTTCATCCATGCAGCTGAATGCCCTGTCATCCGGCAGTTTCACCTTCACCCATATCCTGGTGTAAATTCCTTTTGAATCACATTGCTTGCCAAATAGCAAATAATAGGGACTTGCCTGCTCTGCCTGCGCTATAGCCATATCGAATTCCTCCGGAAATTCTCCCTCGAAATGCTCTGAATGACGGTAGAACCCGAAGTCGAATACCTTGAACTGACTCTGATATGCAGCAGGAAATGCCCGCACCAGACTGCACGCCGAGTCCTGCAGCTCTGCCTGATATGGTCCGGTATCGAAGCCGGATATGTCGTCGAGGCGGATGTAGCAATTGCTCTGAGTGCAGCATGTCTGCGAGTATATCGGATTGAAAGTCATGAGTATCAGTGCTGTGATTATTATATATTTCATAACGATGGATTTATGATTATAATATTGATAGTTGACTTTTTTACGAAAGTGTAAAATGTCTTGTGGCAGCAATAAATTTTCAATAATTTTATCAAATCAAATTATTATTTCATATTTTTGCTTCATGAAAAAGGAAATCAACCATCCCCACGATAAAATATTCAAAACTCTTCTGGCTGACAGAGAGGTAGCTATTGATTTTTTGAATAATTTCCTACCTGAAAATGTTAAAAACTTTATCGATATCGATAATTTCCATCATGTAAATTCAAGTTTTGTATCCGAAGAATTGAAAGAAACTTTTTCGGATATTGTGCTGAAATGTCCAATGAAGAACTCTGATAAAGAGATATTTGTAACAATTATTATCGAACACAAAAGTCAGCCCGAGAAAT
>JAWKLW010000042.1:0-4552 GCA_041392555.1 Saprospiraceae bacterium
AATTTGGTGAATTGCTGGACAGAAAATGTGAATATTAATCTTGGTACTGCTACTGCCGATGGTGGTAAATATGCCAAAATAAGTATTGATAGTGCTCTTTATGATCTGAAGGAAGGAAATATTGATGCATTGGTTACAGCTCCTATCAATAAGTTTGCTATGGATATGTATGGTTTTGGATTTAAAGGTCATACAGATTATCTTGCCAGCTATTTTGAGACAGAAAACACTATTATGTTTATGTTGAATGATGACCTCAGAGTGGCTTTGATGACTCATCATATTCCATTGAGTGAAGTTCCAAAACAATTGACTAAGGAAAAGATATTTAACTATATCAGTAAAATAAATGAAATATTAATCAGAGATTTTGATAAAGAAAAACCATTGATTGCTGTACTGGGACTCAATCCTCATGCCGGAGATGGCGGGGTGTTGGGGAAAGAAGAAATTGATATTATAAGACCTGCTATAGAATCAGCTAAAAATGAAGGCATCTTTGTAAATGGACCTTTCCCTCCTGATAGTTTTTGGGGTACTATGGAATATAAAAAATATGATGTTATACTGACAAGGTATCATGATCAGGCTTTGATTCCATTCAAATTACTTGCTTTCGAATATGGAGTGAATTTTACTGGTGGACTTCCTATAATCAGAACTTCACCTGACCATGGAACCGCTTATGATATTGTAGGAAAAAATATTGCTAATCCGGAATCTTTTTTAAATGCTATTTTCTCAGCAGTAAATATTGCGAATAACAGAAAAGAATATGAAGAAAACAGAAGCAACCCATTAGTAAAAAGAGCAAAGCCGTCAGAAGAAGTTGATGAGTAATTGGGTGGTTTCTATAATCATACTCAGCATTGAATCAATAAGGTTCTAACTATATTGACTATTCACAAGATTGGTTGTTCTTCCCTCTCTGACAACTTTGCCAAACGCAGTTTCCCAGTTTTCTGCAATTCAAAGTTATACATTATTTTTATATTTACAAAATAAATATTGGAAAAATTTATATATAATGCTATAAATTTTTCTTTTTTGCTACAAAATTCATATCTGTATTATACAATTTTGATAGAATAGATAAATAAAAAGCTGGTAAAAAACAAGAGGATTACCATTGATAAAATGATAATCCTCTTGGAAAATTTTGCTTTATGTATCAATGATGATGATGTCCATGACCATGAATGACTATGATCTATCTCTTCAGGAGTAGCTTGTCTGATTGATTCTATTTTCCGGAAAAATATAAATCTTTATCAGCCATAGGATGGTTGAAATCCATAATGATGGTTTCTTCTTTCAATTCCTTCACAGTACCATTAAATAAGTGACCATTATTGTCTTGCATAGGAATTACTTTTCCTACAACAAATAATTCTTCCTTTTTTTCTCCATCTACTTCAAACACAGAATTAGGAAGTTCAATAATATTTTTCTCATCGGAAAGTCCATAACCTTCTGCTGCTTCAATTTTAAATTGGAAAGTATCATTTTCACTTAGACCTTTTAGGTTTTCTTCAAACTTTGGTATCATCATTCCCATTCCATAGATAAATTCCAATGGATGTCCTTCATCTGTTTTTTCCACCAGCGGACTATCAAAACCTTCTGTTCTTAGCTCATATTGTAGCGAAACTACTGAATGTTTGTCTATTTGCATTATTTATGTTTTAATTTAATAATCTACAAATTTACACCTTTTTTTAAGAAATTTAATTTATTAACAGTCAATGATAAAAAACATTATTAATTGTCAAATTATATAACTATATTCAATATTTTTTGATATCTGTTTATATCATTTTATATTTGCTTTTATTATTGATAAATATCATTTTGGTGGTAATTTAATAGTCAATCAGCAAAAATATAAAATATACTGTTTTAAAATATTTATTACTATCAATTCGAATAAAAATATATTCCTTTTATGATGAAGCCTAAATTGGAGAGATTTAATGAATATGTAACATTGAAATACAATATTTTCAATAGCCTGTTCACTACTTTGCCCTTTGGAAATATCGAAAACATATCTGTGCTTTTACCATTATTACAGAAAGAGTGTAAGGATGGTTATAAAATGGGTTAAATCCTGAACAAATTATAGTTTCTTTTTTTAAAAAATACCTTGATAAAGAAATTGTTGAAATAGATTTTGACTTACTTTTTGATTTTATTAAATATATTGAAAGGCAGGTTGTATTATTCGATGCTATAGAAGAATCAGCATTCCCTAAGCTCAATAATATGGATGGTCTGGGAACAGTTAGAAATGCCAAAGAGAAAGCGCGTGAAATAGGTATTATGCAGGAATTGCGATTGTTTTTGAATAAGGCAAAAGTTAGAATAGTGCTCACGGCTCATCCCACTCAGTTTTATCCGGTTACAATGTACTTGGAATAATTACTGATTTGAGTAAAGCTGTTAATGATGATGATTTTAAGTTTATTAAGGATTTATTGGCACAATTGGGGAAAACTCCTTTTTTCAAGCACCATAAACCTACTCCTTTGGATGAGGCAATTAGCCTTATGTGGTATCTTGAAAATATTCTTTATACAAGCATTAGCAATGTTTTTAATTATATCAGAGAATCTATATTTTATGATGAACCTATTCAAAATGAGATTTTTGAGATAGGATTTTGGCTGGAGGTGACAGAGATGGGAATCCATTTGTGACATCGGAAATTACAATGGCAGTTGCTCAACGACTAGAAACATTCGATAGTAAGAAAGTACTTAGATGATGTAAAATGGCTTTAAAAAAGATTGACATTCAGAGATGTAGAGCCTAAGGTGGAAAAACTCGCCATGATGCTCGAAGCAATCCTTAATGATGCTAATTCAGACTTTTTTGCATTGCAGGAAATTAGAGATTTACTGAAGAATATCAAAGCCCACTCTGATAGAGGAACACCAATCATTATTTTTGGATGATGTCCAAAATTTAATTAATAAGGTTTATTTATTCGGGCTTCATTTTGCAAGTTTAGATATCAGGCAAGATAGCAGGGTGATAGAAAGAGTATTTCAGGATATTGTGAAAGCCAATGGTATAGATATTGAAAAAAATGGTTTTAATCCACTATTATTGCCGCATATACTATTGAATGCTGATGATAAATTGTCATTAAAAATAGATGGAGATGAATTATTGGAAGATACTATTGGTTCAATGCAGAGTATGAAATATATCCAATGGAAAAATGGAGAAAAAGCTTGCCATAGGTATGTTATCAGTAATACTCGGGAGTTCTTCGATATTTCAGGTTTTTATATTATTGAAGAATGTATTTGAAAATAATAAACTTACAGTGGATGTGGGCTTCCATTATTTGAGACTATCGATGATTTGGCCAATTCGTATGAAATAATGAGGGAAGTGTATGAAAATGAGATTTACCGCAATCATTTGAAAGAAAGGAATGATAAGCAATATATTATGCTGGGATTTTCAGATGGCACTAAGGATGGTGGTTACTTAAGGGCAAATCTCAGTATATTCGAAGCTAAAGAGAGGCTTACAATGTTGTCCAGAGCATTTGGTGTAAATGTGGTGTTTTTCGATGGCAGAGGAGGACCTCCTGCCAGAGGAGGTGGTAGAACACATCAATTCTATGCTTCATTGGGAAAGAATATTGAGCACAATGAAATTCAACTTACAGTTCAGGGACAGACTGTTAGCAGTCATTATGGAAGTATTAATGGTGCTCAGTTTAACTTAGAACAATTATTGAGTGCAGGTATAGAGAATGCAGTATTTTCAGAGTCAAATTTTAGTTTGTCAAATGAAAACAGGGATATATTATCAGGTCTTGCAGATATTAGTTATGAAAAATATTTGGAATTGAAAAAAGATCCAAAGTTTGTGCCTTATCTGGAAAAAATAAGCACACTGAAGTATTATTCTCAGACAAATATTGGTAGCAGACCGGTAAAAAGGAATTCATCAAGCAAATTGAATTTTTCCGATTTGAGAGCTATTCCATTTGTAGGCTCCTGGAGTTTGCTCAAACAAAATGTTCCCGGATTTTATGGTGTTGGTACAGCGCTGAATTATTATTTCACTTCCGGTAAATGGGAAGGAGTGGTAAGTTTATACAATGATTCTTTATTTTTTAAGACCCTAATAGAGAATTCTGCTATGGCTATGAAAAAATCGTTTTTCCCATTGACAGCATATTTAAAAAATGATCCAGAATTCGGCGATTTTTGGAATATGATTTATGATGAGTATTTGCTATCAAAAAAGATGATATTATTGCTTTCCAACCAATCTGAACTGATGGAAAACTATCCCGAAAGAGAAGCGTCGATTGAGATTAGGAATGATATTGTTTTGCCATTACTTACGATTCAACAATTTGCTTTAAAACGAATTCATGATGAAAATGATGATGAATCAAAAAATATGGATCTGTACCAAAAATTAGTAATCAGGTCATTGTTTGGTAATGTTAATGCAAGCAGAAATTCTACTTGATTTATAAGGGTTTATGTTGAAGGTTTATTATCATTGAGATTTCGCAGAA
>JAWKLW010000043.1:0-3519 GCA_041392555.1 Saprospiraceae bacterium
TGGGATATTGGTTAGAGGTTTTATTGAAAAATAAATTGAGAAAAATAAAACCGGATATATTCGTTACCGGAGATACATATATGCCTTCAAAACTGGATATTCCAAGTATTATTGTCAGCCATGATTTAGCATTTATTCATTATCCTAAGATGCAAAATTATTTTGACAACAAATTTTACAATTATTTTTTCCCAATTTATCACAAAAAAGCTACAAAAATTGTTGCAGTTTCTGAATTTACGAAACAAGATATAGTTGACAAATACAATATTACTAAAGATAAAATTGAAGTTATCCACAATGCTGCCAATAACCATTTTTACCCTGTTTCTTCAGAACAAAAATTAGAAACAAGAACAAACTTAACAAATGGGAAACCTTACTTTTCATATTTAGGATCTATTCATCCTCGTAAAAACCTGGTAAATCTAATCAAGGGATTTGATATTTTCAAAAAGAAAACCGGTAGTGAAATATTTTTAGCTATAATAGGCAGACCTGCTTGGAAGACCGAAGAATTTTATATAACTTTAGATAACTCTCCTTACAAAAGCGATATTATTACTCAACAAGTAAAAAGAGAAGACCTCCCAAAAATAATAGGAAGTTCAGAAGCATTATTCTATGTTTCTTTTTTCGAAGGTTTTGGCATCCCAATATTGGAAGGTTTTGAAGCCAATGTTCCTGTAGTAACTTCAAATTCATCCTCAATGCCTGAAGTTGCAGGTGATGCAGCTATATTGGTAGATCCACATTCTCCTGAAGAAATAGCTGCAGCTATGGAAAAAATTATCAATGATAAAAACCTGACTAAATCATTGGTAGAAAAAGGTAAAGAAAGATTAAAGATATTCAATTGGGATACTTCTGCTGATAAAATGTACCAAGTTTTCCAAGAAGTATATTCATCAAAATATAATAATTAATAGGTTAAACCCTACTTATCTCTCCCTCAAATAACAACCATCTATATAAAAGGACAATATGCTATTTGTTAACCAATAAATAAATTGCCATATTGTCACTTAAGCAACATACGTGTATGTCATATTGTCTGTTTTATTATCGATTAAATGAATTTTTTACATAAATATTCATCAGGCATATTTATTGATTAAGTAAGAGAAAAAATTATTTAGTAATAAAATAAAAAAAATAGATTATGACTTACAAAATGAATCCTGCAATCAATAATTTCAGACCACTTATGGAACTTGAAAATTTACTCAATAATGCAGCAAGAAGACAAAGTGTACCTAAAATAAATATTTTAAAAACTGAAAATGGATTTAATCTCAGAATGGCAATTCCAGGATTAAAAAAGGAAATGATTAAAATAAATATTGAAGACAGTATTTTAAAAATCAATTCAACAGGCTCCCAAGAAAATGAAGATACAAGCAGATATATCATAAAAGAATTTGATTATTCAAATTTTAGCAGTGAATACAAATTATCAGAAAAGGTAGATACGAACAAAATAGATGCGGAATATACCGATGGAATACTAATGATTTCATTGCCATATAAAATTGAAGAAAAAATTATAAAATCAATAGAGCTAAATTAATATTTCTAAACCTTTAAATAAAAATAGAATTATGACAGTAGTTAAATTTAAACCATTTGCTCCATCACAATATATGTTTGGAGATTTATTTGAAGAATTATTCAATAATTTTTTAAACGATGAAAACAACTTTGCAGCAAATAAAAACACTAAACCTGCAGTAAATATAATTGAAAATGAAGACAATTATGATCTCGAATTAGCTATACCGGGTATAAAAAAAGAAAATATCGATATAAAATTAGAAGACAAACAATTGATTATAAGCTCCAAATCTAACAACGAGGAAAAGCATGAAAATGACAACTTCATCAGGATGGAATATAATTTCAATTCGTTCAAAAGAGTATTCACTCTACCCGAAACAGTAAATCATAATAATATAGATGCAACATATGCTGATGGAATACTTCGCTTAAAATTGAACAAAAAGGAAGAAGCGATGAAAAAGGGGCCTGTTGCTATAGAAATAAAGTAAATAATTTACCATAGGTTAAAATTTCAATGGCTATAAGATAACTTGTAGCCATTTTTTTTTGATATAATAAATTAAAATTATTGAATTAAAGCAAGTTGTAATATTAAGTTTATATATATTTTGAATTACTTAAGTTAAGAAATATACTAAATCATTAGTGTCCCATTAAAATTGGGACTTTATTAATAATTAAACAAATTTGGCTCATTAAGCCTAAATCGTTCTTTGACATTTTGAAATTTAGTTCGGTCGAACAAGTCTCGAAGATGTGTTTTATCTGTTAATGATATACTCAAGATTTGCAAAACTTCATATGTGCTTCTGTCAAGTTGCATATCTTTTTTAATAATTGCGACTAAACAATAAGTGCACATTGCGACATAAATTTGGATTCGAACGGCATTTTCAGTCGTTCCCCAAAATTTCTTTATTTTCAGATGTTGTTTTAACCATTTGAAGAACAACTCGACTTGCCAGCGGTTCTTGTAAAGTTCAGCAACTTGAAGTGCCGAAATGTGCATCGCATTGGTTAAGAAAACGAACTCACGTTCTTGTTCTTCATCCCAATATCTGACTAATCGAAGTCGTTCTGGATAGTATTGACTTGGGTAAAAACCAGTCAATTCAATCGTCAAATCTGAAAGCACGTTATTGGGCATTCTTCGTTTCCACTTGATTATTTTGAACTGAAGATTCTTCTTTGCTCTGACCACAAAGAAAGCACCTATCTGATGTATCTTATACAGCATTTTGAAGTGATTATACGCACGGTCAAATATATAATAAGATCCTGATTCATAGGGAATTTCCCTCATAGCTGTAGAATCATGAACTGAAGCTTCAGTAATATGGAAGAATGCTGGAATCTGTGTCTCTACATCATATAATGTATGTACTTTGATTCCGCCTTTTTTCTTACGAAACTTTGCCCACCAAAATACGGAGAGGCACAGATCAATAGTAGTAGAATCAAAAGCATAGACATTACCATCAAGTTTGAAAATTTCAGTAACTCTTTTCTTTCTGGCTTCGTTTACCAGATAGTAAGCATACTCTTCAAAGATGTGGTAATTACGATCTTGATTGGCTCTGGCAAGGGATGATTTTGAAACATTCTTGCCCAATCCCAAATGATAAGATTTGGAATGGTGAGCATCAAGTGCGACAATCAAATCTCGCAAGCTTTCTCGGTTGGACAGTTGTCCAAACATCAGAGATAGCAGTTGATTCCAACAAGTGAAATGCTTCACATATTTGTCTCCATCATACTTGGCTACAATACGATTGAATTTACTTCGGTTCAGAAACGATGACAGTTGGGCGAAAACGTATTTGTCTTGATACATATGCAATCAGATTAATCTAATTGCAAAACTAAACTTTCAAGTCCGTTCGCTCGTAAAACATCTGTAACTAACTAAATTTCATATGTTTCAAAGAACTTTTTCAGATTTTAATGGGACAGCAATGA
>JAWKLW010000044.1:0-3121 GCA_041392555.1 Saprospiraceae bacterium
TATGAGTAATTTTGAGTATATGCAAGGGAGTAAAAGACTTTTTGTTAGTAAATTAGATTATTTTTGTGTGGTACTGAGTTGTATTTAAGGATTGGCGACTATTAAAACATTAAATAAGAGGTATTGATGGAAAGTTATATCATTTTATAATAATTTGGAAAATCAAATATGGGATATGTAGTATGGTGGAATAAAGGACTTCATATCTGATCATTCTTTGTGGGAATGACCTGACGAAGTCCGGTTTGATATATATGTTAATTTATCTATTCTACAACTATTGTTTTCAATAATGTATATCCATCAGTAATATTTCCAGTTATATAGTCGGCCATATTTTCATCTAAACTGTCTGCGAAAATATCATCCTGGGAATTTGAAGTATCTGGTGCTCCATTGTAACCCGTAGAATTGTACACTTCAGTATAAGTCGCAACAGGGAATGCAATCTGAGAAACGAGTAATGATTTTTCGCTTGAATCAAGTATCTCTATATGAATATGAGGAGCTCTTCCTGTGTACCATCCCGGGAATATGCTGATAAATGAAACTTGTCCATTTGAATCAGTTGTTTGTCTCCCTCTCAGAAAGTTATCGCTTTTATTTTTTCCATATTGAGAATAATTTCCATCTTTATCGCAATGCCAGACATCGACTAATACTCCAGAAAGTGGTTTGCAACCATTACTTTGATCCTGAACAGTAAATGTCATTAAAAGAGCTACTCCTGATCTATCTCCAATAATACTGGATTTTACCAATTGAGCTGGTGTCAGTATAGGATATGGTCCACTTGTTTCCTTAGGTGAAACAGTGCAATTTTCACTTGTTGTATCAGTGGCTAATTCATTGTCAGCAATGTCTTTGGTACAAGATGATATCACTGTTGGCAGGGCAACAATTGACCCCACTCCAATAAGTCCTTTTTTTAAGAAGTTTTTTCTTTCCATAATTACAAATTTTTGCTGATAACGCACTTTATGAGATTTTGGTTACAGAAGAATCTAAATTATGTCAAATATTTTGATGAAAAAAAATAATAATATGTCTTTTTTCTGACAGATGAAAAACTATAAGAGAAAATTTCACCGAATACCTATCTCCAAAAAAAAAATCAACCAAATTTCACCGAAGTCATAGTCATGGAACCGGCTACTGGTTTGTCATTGAATATATAGGTTTCATCAGCTTTGTTCTTTAATGCTATGGTATATATTAGTGGCAGGTAATGTTCTGGAGTAGGAATGGCGAGATCGAAAGCTTCTCCTTGAGATCTGAAGTTGATAAGGTTTTTATGATCATCATTCAATATGAAGCCCTTCATTTTAGCATCAGCTTCTATTGCCCAGTCATAGCCATAGGGAGCTCCATATAATTTGTCCCAAGCTACTTTCCTAAGGTTGTGAACCATATTGCCGGAACCTATTATTAAAACTCCTTTACTTCGCAGAGCTGATAATTGACTTGCCAAATCATAGTGATATTGTGCCGGTTTTGTATAATCAAGACTCAATTCCAAAACAGGAATATCGGCATTGGGATACATGTGTTTTATTACACTCCAAGCACCATGATCAAGCCCCCAATCATAATCCTTTTGCAATATATTGATTTTAAATAAATCTTGTGTTTCTTCAGCCAATTGTGGATTACCGGGCGCAGGGTATTGCACTTCATATAATTCTTTGGGAAATCCTCCGAAATCGTGAATTGTTTTGGGATTTGCCATGGCTGTGATATAAGTGCCTTTGGTTTCCCAATGTGCCGAAATACAGATTATTGCTTTGGGTTTAGGGATGGATTGGCTTATGTCTCTGAATCCTTGTACAAATTCATTTTCTTCAATTGCATTCATGGGGTTTCCATGCCCGATAAACAATACCGGCATTTTGGTAGTGTTGGGAAATGATTGTGCTATTTTATTAAGTGAATTCAATTTATTTACTCCGGACATAAGCGGTAACATTGCTGTTAATTTTAAAAATTTTTCTATGCATCTAATTTTAATTTGATACTTCAGGAATAAATAACATATTTTGCTTCATCGATGTTTAAATTCAACCATGATTTATTTAATCTAAATTTAATTAAAATACAAAGTAAACTTCTGAGACTTAATGCTTGTTAGGTGATTTTAATTCTATAAATTATCCTGAATGAGAACAATTTTATTATTGAGTATATCTATATTTTTTTCTGTTAATTTGTCAGCTCAATCGGAAAAATATTTTGGAGTTTCCCTCTATTATCAACTCAATTCTGCTACATTGCCCGATGTGGAATTAAATAGTAGCATAAGTCAAATTATCAATGGAGCTAAAGTAGCCGATGGAGTGGTACAATATGCTGATATCAGGCAGAGTGCGAGAGTAGGGGTTTTCGGTCAGATCCATTCCAATGTAGGTTTTTTTGAAATAGCTCCGGAATATGTAGTTGTAAATATTTATAAGGAGTTCAAGGCGGATTTGTCCTATTTGGGAGAATATACCATCGATATCTTGGATACTAAATTGTCATATCTCGATGTTTCCCTGTCGTGGAATTTATTTTTGGACCATGGGCATCATATTTATTTAGGAGCTGGAATTGGTTTTGATATTCTGGTTGCCCATAGCGGGCTTTTAAAGCCAGAAAATTATAATTATCTCGGTTTTCTCAATCTTGGAGTAGATATAACAGAAAATATTGGATTGAGAGTTAAACCTTTGTTTGGGTTGAATGAAGTTTATAAAAACACATATATTCACAATATGATGTTGCCAATAGGGATTTCAATCAGGTTCTGAAGTTTTTTAATGAAAAAAGTAAAATATAGATTTTTTATCTCATAATCGTTTATTAAAAATTATGTAACTTTACGCTTTTATAATTAAATCAGCGAAAATGAAATTTTTTATAGATACTGCTAATCTTGATCAAATTCAGGAAGCAAAAAGTTTAGGTATATTAGATGGAGTAACCACCAATCCTTCATTAATGGCAAAAGAGGGGATAAAAGGTAAAGAAAATATTTATAAGCATTATGCTGCTATCTGCGATATTGTGGAAGGTGATGTGAGTGCAGAAGTGATTTCCACTGACCTTAAAGGTATGTTGGCTGAAGCAGATATCCTGACTTCCA
>JAWKLW010000045.1:0-2551 GCA_041392555.1 Saprospiraceae bacterium
CACTGTTCCAATTTGTACTAACTTGGCCAATATTTTTTGATATTGAACACGATGAGAATATCATTAAAAAGATTGATAATTTAATTAGGTCCATTTGTGCCATCATATCTTTGTTTTATAAATATTTTATTTTCTTTCTGAATAACTTGTTGTTCAACTCTTAAATATGGTATATCACCAATAGCTTTTCCTTTTTGTTCAGTTCCTGTTCTCATTAAATCAGCGTGTCCAAGTTCATGTGCAAGAACTCTATTAACAGGAGCATTAATTTTATCACAGTTAGTATCTGTAAATGTGGCTTTAACTTCGGGTGAGAAATATATAGTAGAGTTAGTTCCAACTTCATTTGAAACATTTTCATTATTTTCAGCCCTTGTTCGAGCATTGTCCTTAAGGAAACTGTTATCTAATCCACTGTACTTTGTTTCATTAGTTATTTTAGTTGTTTTACTGTGATCATTTATCAAGTCTGCAACTAACTTAGTTCCTTCGGCAGAAGCATTTTTATTTCCAACCCCTTCTATAATAGTAACATTACCTTTATCGTCCATTGAAAGCTTTTGGCTTGTAAGACTTTGTAATTCATTTAATGTCTGCTTTTCATAATATGCTTTCTTATCATCATGTCTTCCTTCAATTATAATATCCTCTGCCCCCATCCCCGTCGGGTCATTAAATTTCAACGGATTATCAAAAGTATATGCATATGGTGACCAAGCACCGTATTTCTCCGCCAACGGATCCACACTCAAGAACCTCCCTAATCTCGGGTCATAGTACCGTGCCCCATAGTAATACAGACCTGTTTCACTGTCCTGCTCCTTACCGGTAAACCGATACGGTGTATCGTAAGTCTCTGTCCTCCAGTCGGCAAATGCTTCTCCGAAGGCAGTGTATTCTATGTGTTGGATGGGGATGCCTTCTCACTAATAAAAAATTACTTTTAATTTTTTTTTAAATTTATGATTGTTAATTGAAAATTTCAAATTTTTCTATACCCAAATTAAAAATCTTATAAATCGTTTAATCCTAAAAATCATAGTTCAGACAAAAGAGCTACTCTGATATGGAAGGGCTCTATTTTTTTATATTCATCGAAGTAGTCACAGCCTACTCCAATCCAGGCAGCAAAATGAAATTCATTTTTGCAATGCAAAATTACTAAATTTTATTTGGTTTTTAAGATAGTACCTTGAAATAGCGGGGGCTCTCTTGCTTTATTCATCGAAGTAGGCACAGCCTACTCCGAACTGGAGTCTTCCCATTTTCAGATTTCGTTATGGTAACCACACAAGTTCTTTACTATTCAATATTTCTAATTGACTTCCTTGAAATTCTAAGTACCTGGAATTATGCATTTTACTTATTGGATAACCTTTTTCTAATTTATCGAATACTTGTTGACTAACAGATAAAGATAATACATTATCATCAAAAGAATAATATGGCAGATATTTTTTAGCTTGGAAAGATATTTTTTGGTTTAATTCTTCAATCTGAATATTAATGGTAAATTTATTAATATTACATTTTTCACACTTATTTTTATCAACTATTATACCCTTAAATGCTAACGATTGCAATAAAGATTTCTTGTTTTTAAATATCCTCTCTGTATCTTTCTTAACCGCTTTTGCATAATTATAGTTACTGCAATTGCATGACAAGAATACAATTGATAATATTACTACTATATATATTCTTTTCATCTCTAATTGTTTTCATGATTAGGAGTAATAATAGGTCTTGTACTAGTTGGAACATTATCTAGCCCGGATGGTACGTAATCAATTTTTTGAGTCCCTGTACTGAGATTAATGTTTGTTTGAATTTCTCCTTGCTTATTTTTTACTTTTTCAAAATTCTTGTTTGGTCTCATATCGTCAGGCAACTTTGCACCAGTTGCATTTTCAATTGGTCGTTCAACTGCATCTGTACAATTCATACTACCAACATTATACTTGACTTCACCTGAATTTATCTTATCTGCCATTTCAGAGACATTTTCAAATATCTTCTGATCAGTTTCACTATTTGTTGAGAATTGAATTTGATCAGTATAAGGGCTATTATTACCATCCTGCTTTGCCATTGATATTGCCTCTTCCATAGAGGTAGCTCCTGACAACACTTGAAGATTCATACCTCCTTGTACACCATTTGAAGCCATTTTACTCAATCCTGCATTCTCTGCAGCGCCCATTGTAGCATAATAGTAATTGCCTTGACCGTCTTGAATTACAGCTCCCATATGACCTTGTCCTCCTGCTCCATTTTTAGCAATCAACAAAACAAAATCTTCAGGTGCACTACCATCTGGGTCATTAAACTTCAGCGGATTGTCAAAAGTATAAGCATAAGGCGACCAAGCTCCATACTTCTCCGCCAGCGGATCCACACTCAAGAACCTCCCCAATCTCGGGTCATAATACCGAGCCCCATAATAGTACAGCCCTGTTTCCGAATCCTGCTCCTTCCCTGTGAACCGATACGGAGTATCGTAAGTTTCTGTCCTCCAGTCAGCAAAAGTCTCTCCGAAGGCAGTATATTC
>JAWKLW010000046.1:0-2002 GCA_041392555.1 Saprospiraceae bacterium
ATCTTACATTCAATAAATCTCGTAAAAAACTAAATGAATATTTAGGCTTTGATGTTGTTCCTAACTATGATTATA
Organism: Saprospiraceae bacterium; assembly: GCA_041392555.1. Lineage (GTDB taxonomy): Bacteria > Bacteroidota > Bacteroidia > Chitinophagales > Saprospiraceae > JADJGA01. The sequence goes on from JAWKLW010000046.1 coordinate 76, forward strand.
GAAAATCTATTACTTATTTTTTAAGAACACAACAAGATTTTCTTGATGTCTATAAGTTGGATAAATTTAAAGGTAAACATATAGATTGGAAACCTTTTGTTTTTGAATTACTTGGATATGACAGTAATTTGATAATCAAAAAATTGTCATTGGAAGATGATATCGATAAGAAAAAAGGTATTATAAAAGTTCTGAAAGAAGAGGCCCGAATCAATATTGAAGACAGGGATAAATTGGCAGGATTGCTTGATATTAAAAAGCAGGATTTAGAAGTAGCATTGCAAACAATTGATAAATTCAATTTTTTTGAGCAGGATAAAACACTCAATAAACAATTGATAGAGCTATTAGACGATAAAATTCAGCTATTAAATACTGAGCGTTATCGCTTGGCTTATGAAATTAACAAGATAGAGGAGTCTTTGTCTAATATATCTCAAGAAATTGATATCCAGAATTTGGAGGAGCTGTATAAAGATGCTGAATTGTATTTTCCTGAAAAACTAAAAAAGGATTTTTCTGATTTGATACAGTTCAATGAAGCTATCTCTAAAGACAGAAGAAAATATCTTACTGAAAATTTAGAAAACTTGAAAATACAGAATGCCTCTGTAAACAAAGAACTAAAAACTCTCGAATCGGAAAAAAGTGAAAAACTTGCTTTTCTTACAGAGAAAGACAGTTATGAAAAATTCAAGACGTATCAAAAACAGCTTTCTAAATTAGAAGCAGAAATAGCACGGATTGATGAAAAGATAAGAGCTGTTGACCAATCTTTGGAAATCGAAGAGCAAATTCAAGAAATACACTTACAAGTTGAAACTGCCGTTACAGCAATAAGAGATGCTGTAAATAAAAGAGAACACGCAGAGATAAACAGAATTTTCAATAATATCATTTATGATATTCTGGGAACGAATGCTTTAATTTCAATACAGCAAAACAAACAAGGTAATATAGAATATAGTGCAGATTATCAAAGTCCTACTGATTTATTAACTACTTCGGAAGCGCAAGGAACGACGTACAAGAAATTACTTTGTATGGCTTTTGATTTGGCATTACTGATTCATTATCGTAATCGTTCCTTTTTTAGATTTGCTTATCACGACGGAATATTAGAAGGGCTAGATGACCGTATAAAAATCAGACTGTTGAACAAGGTAAAAAGTATCTGCGAAGAATACGATTTACAATACATTTTGTCCATGATAGATTCGGATATTCCTATTAACGAAAAGGGAGAAAAATATCATTTTACCTCTGAGGAAATTTGTTTAGAACTTAATGACAGTGATGATTCGGGCAAGCTATTTTTACACAGCTATTAGATTTTACTAATTATAAATAAGATTTTTTTGTGAAGGGAATTGGCATGGGGTGTCGTATTACAGTATAATTTGTTTTCGAAATCAAATATGCCAAGTTTTAGTATTTAATCCAAATTATATTTTGTAAAAATCGTCAAATCTGATTGCAGAGTTTCATGTTTAGAATTTATTCGATAATCAGTAAAAATGAAGGGAAATATCAAAAAATCACCCTCAACAACCTAAAATCACCAATCACTTTCTACAAATTCATCGTCTCAAACGGATTGAAGCGATTCATTGAATTTACTTCTTTCAATAAACCATCTTCAACTTTGATAACACGACCAGGGAATTTTTCTACAATAGTCATGTCGTGTGTGGCCATCAAAACAGCCGATTTTTCTTCTTTTGCAACGGCAATCAATAATTGCATAATTTCTTCCGACGTTTCAGGATCCAAATTTCCTGTTGGTTCATCGGCTAAAATTAAATTAGGTTTGTTTAATAAAGCACGTGCAATGGCAATGCGTTGTTGCTCACCACCCGATAGCGTGTGTGGCTTGTTGTTGATTTTCTTTTCCAATCCAACTAATTGCAACACCTCCATGGCACGT
>JAWKLW010000047.1:0-1912 GCA_041392555.1 Saprospiraceae bacterium
TCCCGACTTGTACCAATTAGTGCGACAAATTGAAAATAGAGATAAAGGATAAAATTTGATCGTTATATTTAGATCTAATTTTAATTTCTTTGTTAGATAATTTATTGAGGAGTCTGGCATCAGTAATTTTTTTACATTCTGTTACGAATTTTCTTATGGAAACATTTGTTTTTAATTCAATATGTTTAGATATTGCAAGGGAAATAAAGCAAATTAAAATATGAAGTTGTATAGGATCTTCTTTGAAATGATATATAGGTCTTGCTTGTAAATCATTTTTAGATATTCTAAAAGCATGTTCAACTTTGTATAATTCATGATAGCGCTCAATGATTGTAGTATTGCTAAGAATATTTTCATCAAGATTAGTGTAATATCCTTTAATTCCCAGTAGTTTGGTAGTTTTTTCTATCAATTCTTCATTTAGCATATGTTTACTATCGGTAGATTTTATAAATTTTACTTTTTTACTTTTTGAAGGGGTTTCAATGATGGATAATGCTTTTTGAATTTGCTTTTTCATTTCATATTTATCTTTTCTATACCTTACTGATGAGTAACTGCATATCAAAAATCCATTGTTTGTTTTAATCCTGATACTTTTACCATCTTCGCGAATGATTTTTTGATCAATGGTATTTAATATTTTTTCAGAGATATTTGCTAATCTTGCTCCTACAATATAATTTATGTTGCTTTGTAATAAAAGCTCAATATTTTTAGAACTAATCATTGCAGCATCGGCAACGACTATGAAGTCCTTGACATTATATTTATCAATAAATTTTTGTACAACAGGTATTATCGTGTGACCTTCAAATGTATTCCCTTTGAATATTTCATAGCTTATAGGAAAACCTTCTTCACTCACCATTAAGCCAATTAAAATCTGCGGCTGTTGTGATTTATTGTCCTTGGAAAAACCGTTTTTTCGTAATTCATCTTCTTCAAATGTTTCAAAATACAAAGTTGTAACATCATAAAATAATAAATCATATTTGAATCCATAATTTTGCCTGGCAAAATCAACAATTGCTGTTTCTGTTTTTGATTTTAATACTGCCCACTTTGATGTAGATTTATAATAGTTTTTCCTTTGATGTTTAATACCAAAATATGTTTCTATAAGCTCAATAGAACGCAATTTTGATGCAGGTTCAAATATCCTTATGATAACCAAATCTAATAGAAGTTTATTCTTTATTTTTTCTAATCCAAATTGGATTATCAATTTTGTAATTACTTCGTAAAATAACGAGTAATATACCCCTAAAAAATCACATTGATCCATATAAAGTAAATTGTCAAACTTTACGGGCTCTATTATTGGTAATGGGGGAATATGATTATCAATAAGATCCTGGGCTACTATTTTTAGTTGCTCAATCTGTTCATCTGTTTTTGCTGAACCAATATGTTTATATATTATTCGCTTTCTATTGATATAATATACTACCTGTACTGCTCTGGATCCTGATCCTGTTTTAACGACTCTTATATATAGCATAAATCTGGCTTAGTGCGACAAATTTACACTTTTTTTACTATAAATATCTGTTTATCAACTCACTTTTTTTATCTTTTTGTCAAGGGGTACAAGTCGGGACAGGTATGGTTTACTATAAAGATTTGGGTGTAGGAGATCCTCTTGCTTACGCCTTTAAGGTAGTACACATGGACAAATTGTCAGGTCTGATAGCATTAGGTGCGGTGATTGCCATGGCATCAGTATTGTTAGTATTTCAGGTGGGGCAACCTCGTATATGGATGGCAATGAGCAGAGATGGATTATTGCCAGGTATTTTTTCCCGAATTCATAAAAAATACAGAACTCCTTGGTTTGCAACATTAGTGGCTGGGGTTTTGGTAGCAATACCTAGCTTATTTATGAATCTTACTGAAGTGACAGATC
>JAWKLW010000048.1:0-1904 GCA_041392555.1 Saprospiraceae bacterium
TGCTAGCTTTCAAAGATGGATATAAGCTTTGGGACTACACGTTCCCAATTATAGCAGATCAGGAAATCAAAATTATTTTAATTAAATAAGATTTGTAAGATGAACGTCAATTTCAAAACTTCATTTCTGTACTTTTTTATTTTCCTATTTTTTGCAACGAATGATTCATATTCTCAGCTTGTCCAGCACGGGTTTGTTAAAGAGCAGAATAGCGGAAACAAACCTTTATCAGGAGTGCAACTAATATTTGAGGATGCAGCACCAACGGACTCCGATGGAGACGGCTTATTTACATTGCACTTTTCTCAAAAACAATACGGAGATCCAATATTTTATAACGTGATTTTAAAGAAAGGTTACATTATTGCAAACGAAGATCAGCTTAATGTTGCAAAATTAAGTAAGGAGCAATTAATGGTGATGTTAGTTACAACGGAAAGCTATTTTAATGAAGTGGAAATCAAAAAACAAATTATTATTGCCTCAGTTTCACGAAATTATGAAAAAGAGATTGCAAGGCTTCAGAAAGATATTTTAGATAAAGAGCTATATATAAAGGAACTAGAAGAAATTCAAAATAAGTATGAATATTTAATTGATAGAGCGAAAATAACATCTGAGCATCTTGCAAGAATAAATTTGGATGATGCACCCTTGTTTTATCAAAATGCAATTAACCATCTTGAATCTGGGAATTTGAATGAAGCTATTGCAGTATTAGAAAAGGAGGAACTTATTGAAACGTTGAAAAGTAAAAAGGATAAGCATATTGCATCTTATACTTTAGAAGGATATACTTATGAATCTTATTGGCAAATCGAATCCCTAATTTATTTAGCAGCATTATATGATATTAATTTTGAATTCGAAAAAGGTGAAAATATCTATAAAACACTTTACGAATTATTCCCTAATAATAAGATTATTGTATTTAACTATGCCTTGGTTTGTCATCGAAGTGCCAGATATGAAACAGCAATTATATTGTATCAAGAAGCTATCGGCTTGTCATCAGATATTGAGACTGAAATTAACATCTATAATAATTTAGGTACGTTATATTTAGATTTAAATAATTTTAAAAACTCCAAAGAGTCATTAACGAAAGCCCTAAAATTATTTTCCTTTGAAAATTCTGATATTCTGCAAATATCAAAAGTTAGTACGTTGAATAATTGGGGGCATTATTATATGCGAGTAAATCAACTAGATAGTGCTCTGTTGTGTTTGGAAAATGCTATTGACTATAGCAAAGGTGAAAATATCGAGAAATATGTGCCAAGGTCACTTGCAGCAGTATACCTGAATTTGGGAGATACATATCGTAATTTAGATGAATTTGAACAGTCAGAATATTATTATAAGCAGTCTATCAGCCAATACGAAATATTATCTAAAAAAAGCAATAATCTTCTGGTTAACTTGGGTACTGCTTATAATAATATTGGTAAGCTGTATCTCGATTATAACATAGATAATTCAGCTAAGGATTATCTGTTAAAGGCATCAATTATTGAAAAAAAATTAGAAGATAAGTATTCTTCATCTATAACAATAAAATTACTTTCAATTTATATCAATTTGGCAGAATTGTATTTAAGAGTTCGTGATTTAGAAGAGAGTGAACTGGCATTACAGAAATGTATTTCAATGTTAGATCATTTAAATTATGTTGATATGAAAAGCTCAAGACACGAGCAGGTAACTGTATATAATAATCTAGGACATTTATACCAAAAACAAAAGCTTTATGAAAGAGCAGAAGAATATTACCTTAAATCATTGTCTATTGGTGAAGAATTAATTAGCGAGGATTCAGTTATTTATGCCGGTCTATTATCAACAACATATAATAACATTGGGACACTATATTCTGAAATGAAGGATATCCCTCAAGGAATCTA
>JAWKLW010000049.1:0-1730 GCA_041392555.1 Saprospiraceae bacterium
ATTAAAGATGAAGTGCCAAATTGGGATACTACCGGAACTTCTGAGCCAAAAGAACTTATATTGATAACACAGAGCCTGAAAGAGATTAAGGAAGTTATGGGGAGTTATGTGGGTATTGTTAGAAACAATGTCAGGTTGCATAGGGCTATGAATAGAATAAATTTACTTTATAAGGAGACAGAAGAACTTTATAAATCAACAGTCTTATCTCAGCAATTATGTGAACTAAGAAACTTGATAACAATTGGGTATCTTGTTACTAAGTCCAGTCAAATGCGACACGAAAGCCGTGGGTTGAACTACAATACCGATTATCCCGATGAATTGCCTTACAATGAGATAACTTTGATATAGATATAAATTTATCAAGATGTTATTGAATTGTTTGATTGTCAGATAATTCAAAGAAATAAAATATTTTTTAGAGCGTTTGTATATTGTTAATGTTGCCATTGTGATAAATGATACAACATTTGGAAATAATGTATAAATTTTGTGATTATGAAATATTTATTATTTGTTTTTTTGACGTTTATATTTTCGAGTACTTTTGGACAATCATGGGAATATATTCAAGACAAGGAAGGTTATAATGAGATATTTATACATGGAGTTGAACATAATCAAAACAGTATTTTAACTGTATCTGTTGAGTCATTTGATGTAGATTCTACTAAAAGTTTAAACATTAGTCATCTTAGAATATTTGATCTAAACTCTGGTAAGCTCATGAAAGAAACAACTTATAAAATAGACTCATTATCCACTGCCCTGACTTGGATTTATCATTCTGAAGCAAATAACAGATTTATAATAATAGGTGAAGCTCATTCAACTGAAACCGGAAATAGAAGAGGATATTTCCTGTCAACTGTCTGGGATGAGAATTTAAATTTTATTTCGGATACAATTGTCAGATTAGAACCTTTAAATCAAAATTATGTAATGTGGTACCAAAGTGGCGATAATCACAATAAGGATGAATTTATGACTATAGGTTACTTTAATAATAATCCTGATAATCTTATAAGTAAACTTAAAATTTTTATAGCTAAAATTTCGACTGACGGCAAGATAAAACAAACAAAGTGGTATCCTTTATTTAATCCTGACGATCAGGAGCAAGAGCTGAGTGTACCCCATCCTTCTATTTTTTATGATAAAAAAATCAATAGTTATGTACTAATGGGTTCTATGGTATATTTTTTGGACGATAGTCTGAATATTCTTAATTATATATATAGTCAAGATTTCCATGATTATAATAATGGCTTAATTGGATTATCAGCAATATTTAATGATAAGTATTTGGCAACAAGCAGGTATAATGAAGGCAGTAATTTCGGAGTCTGTTTTTATAATCGGGATATACAATATGAAAAAGGTATTAATTTAGCAGACGAAACAGAAACTGCAATTCAGGAATTTTCATTTGGAAGACAAAACATTGATTGGATCGATACATCTGCAATTTTTGTAGCACAACATGAGTTGCTAAAGTTTTACTTTACAGTTGCTAAACTAAATTCAAATCTTGAACCGTACTGGATAAAATACTTTGGGAAAAATGATACAATCACTAATTATGGGTGGTCAGTAATTGCAACGTCAGACGGAGGTTGTGTTTTAACAGGTGGTATTGGGGAAAGCTCCTGGCCTGGTTCTATTTCAAGTTTCATGAGCGGGTGGCTTTTTAAACTTGATTCAGAAGGGAATCATATAAGTTCGAC
>JAWKLW010000005.1:0-199707 GCA_041392555.1 Saprospiraceae bacterium
TTAATTATGGTGATTCATTCAATCCTCCATTTGGTTTTGTATTGGAAAATAAGGGCAAAGGATATAATTATGGGGTGGAATTAACATTGGAAAAATTCTTTGATGGAACATATTATTTCCTCACTACCCTATCCTTATTTGAATCAAAATATACAGGATATGACGGAATACTAAGAAACACTGCTTTCAATGGCAATTTTGTTTGGAATGTACTAGGTGGTTATGAATTCAAAATAGGCAAATACAACTCTATATCAGTATCATTGAGATCGGTTTATGCAGGAGGAAAGAGATATGTACCTATAGATATCGAAAAATCAATATTAGAGAATGCCACGGTTTACGATTGGGAAAATGCATACTCACAAAAATTTGACAATTATTTCAGATTGGATGCCAGGATAAGTTTCAAAATGAACAGTAAAAAAATAAATCAGGAATGGGCTATAGACTTTCAAAATTTTACCGACAATAAAAATATCTATTCGCAATCTTTCAATACGAGATCAAAAAGTATAAGTTATGATTATCAGACAGGATTTTACCCAATGATTTTATACAGAATTCAATTTTAGATATATTCTAATTTCCATTTTATTCTTCAAAATAAAATAATAATTATCGAAATCAAAATTAATTCCTATTTTAGCAAAAAATAATTTCGTATCTCTATATAATTTTAATAAAATGAACTTCCCGATCAAGCAATCACATAAAGGCGAATTCAGTATGTATATTGGGATTCCATTGGTTGGGATATTGCTTGCATTTGTATTTTACAAGGGAGAGTATGAGTTTTTTTCCATAGAGCATTTTGTTTCAATTTTGGTATCAATAATTATAACTGCCATCAATTGGTTGACTTGCAGATATATAGTTATAAAATTGTGGAACAAATACCCTTGGCATATCAAACCATTTGAACACATCTTAGTAGAAGTACCGGTATTAGTAATTTTTACAGTCGTTATGATGTTTTTCAGTGAATTGGTATATGAAAAAACGACTAATGAAAAATTGAGCACCATGGAATTCCTGAATGACACTACCATTGTTCTCATATTAGTTTTTGGATTAGTGATGTATCATGAAGCAATGTTCTTTTACTATCAATGGAAAGAAAATTTCAATAAATCAACTTTACTTGAAAAAACAAAAATCAAGGCTGAGTTTGATCTCCTGAAAAGTCAGATAAACCCTCATTTTCTGTTTAATAGCCTAAATACATTGACCACTTATGTTGATGACAATAAGGTCGCAGTGGAATATATCCAGACATTATCTGAATTCCTTAGGTACTCTCTTGAAGATAAAAATATGGGAAATAAAACTTTGAAAGAGGAAATAGAAATTGTAGAAAAATATATAAAGCTACAAAAATACAGGTATGAAAACAGCCTTCAGTTAAAAATTAATATTGCTGAAGAGATGTATTCCAAAACGCTACCGGCTCTTGCAGTGCTTACACTTGTAGAAAACGCTGTAAAACACAATGTAATATCTAATAGCAAACCATTGACCATTGATATCCTTACAGAAGACAATAAATATATAGTGATAGAAAATAATCTGCAAATAAGGCAAAATGTAAATTCTACACATCAAGGATTAAAAAATTTAATTAATAGATACAGTTTTATTTCAGAAAAAGAAATTATTATATCAGAGACAAATGACAAATTCGTAGTTAAATTACCTTTGGAGGAATAAAATAATTTTAAAAATATCTTAGTGTATCTTAGTGCTCTCAGTGGTAAAAAAAAGAAAAAACTTAGTGCATCTTAGTGCCCTTAGTGGTTAAAAAAGAAAAATCTTAGTGTAACTTAGTGCCCTCAGTGGTTAAAAAAAGAAAATATTAGTGTAACTTAGTGTCCTTAGTGGTTAAAAAAAATAAAAAATGAAAATAACAAAAACATATATAAATAATTTAGCATATGAAATAGTTGCCTGTGCAATAGAAGTACATAAAGAAATGGGCCCAGGATTGCTTGAAAGTGTATATGAAGAATGTCTAACGTTAGAACTACTTGAAAGAGGACTTGAAGTAAAAAGACAAAAAAAGGTAGAATTACAATATAAAGATAAAAAAATTGATAAAAACCTATATCTGGACATAATAGTCAATGACCTTGTAATAGTTGAACTAAAATCTGTAGATTCATTTCATCCAATTCATTCTGCTCAAATTATATCTTATATGAATTTATCAAAAAAACCCAAAGGTCTATTAATAAATTTTAAAGTAAATAACATTGTAAAAGAGGGTTTGATACCTTTTGTTAATCAATATTTTTCTGATTTACCAGAATAAATAAATTAAATATTTTTAATACTATTTAATTTTTAAATTAAACCACTAAGTTCACGGAGGATCACTAAGAATTATCAAATAAAAAAAAACTTAGTGCATCTTAGTGCTCTTAGTGGTAAAAAAACAAAAAAACTTAGTGCATCTTAGTGCCCTCAGTGGTAAAAAAACGAAAAAAATGAAAGTTCTAATAATAGAAGACGAAAACAGAGCAGCTCAAAGGCTTGAAAAATTAATCCTCGAAATAGATTCTGACATAGAAGTATTAGCAATTTTCGATAGTGTAGAAGATTCCATAACATGGTTCAAAAACAATGAAGCACCCCAACTGATTTTCTTAGACATTCACCTTTCAGATGGATTGAGCTTCAATATTTTCAACTCTGTACAAGTAAATTGTCCAATAATTTTCACTACGGCTTACGATGAATATGCACTTAGAGCATTTGACCTCAATAGCATTGATTATTTGCTTAAACCTATAGACAAAACAAAACTTCAGAGAGCTATTGATAAATACAAGAAATTTGCAAGCCCACATATCAATCAAGAAGTAAACACAGATATATTATCCCTATTGAATTCTATGGAGTCCAAAAAACCATTTTATCGTTCCAGTTTTCTTATCAATAAAAACGACTCATTTCATATAATAAACATAACCCAAATCTCATATTTCTATTCTGAGGATAAACTCACATTTATCAAAACCAATGAAGACAAACGATATATCATAGATGAAAGTCTCGATAATCTCATGGATTCACTTGACCCCACAAAATTCTTCAGGATAAATAGGCAAGTTATCATTTCCATAAACAGTATTAAATCCATAAATAATTATTTCAACTATAAGCTCAAACTTGAATTATTTCCACACACTGAGGGATTAAACACTGTTATTAGCAGATCAAAAGTAAGTGAATTCAAAGAATGGGTTAAGTTTAACTGATGATTGAATTAAGAAATATAAAGATTATACTAAAATCCCATTCCCAAATCTTACTACTCACCATATTTAACTAAATTCTTATCCTTTGTGATAGTATAGATAAAATCACCATCCGAATAGTAATTTAATCCATTGATATATTCATTATCCTTGCAATTTTCACAATAAAACTCTCCTGATTTTATATCGAGCAATGAAAAATTAGTGCCTTCATAGGTACTTAACAGATAATCTTTAAAGTAGTGCATTCTGGGTTCATGTGTTGTAAAATGTGGCAAAAGGCCTGAATGCCCCGTGTATATACACTGGCTTGGATAATTTTGGAACCATAATATATTTTTTGAAGCAATATCAACATCTATAACTTCATCAGAACCTATTAGAATTAATTCATCATTGTAAAATTTATAACTTTGCAATGAAAAATAGCTTTCTAAATCCATAGTCCAATTTTCCTTAAAAGTCAATGGATCAACATTTATCAGTTTGCTTCCATTTTTCAAATACAACTGATCCTCACCGAAAATAAAACTTGAAAATTCCTGTATTAAGGTAGTATCAATTAATACTTTTTCCTTTGTTTCAGGAAGTATTCTGTACAATTCATATTTATAGTTTTCAGAATTTTTAATTTTAATATAAGGAAAAAATTCATTCTTATTATTATTATAGAATAAGCTGAGGCCAGTTATAAAAGGTCTATTTTCATTATTTCCATACTCTTCTTCACATAAAACCTCCTTAACATGAGTATCCAAATCAAAAAGCACATAGGAATATTTGTCTCCATTTTCATTTTCAATACACAAAAATGCTTTGTTTTTGTAATATGTCAATCTATTTATATCTCCTTCAAAATTTAATGGTAATGTAATGCCGGAAACCGGGTCAGTTTCATGTAATTTAGAGCCACTATTTTCATAACATTTATTATTATAAAAATAATATGAACTATAAGTATTAATTAATCCACTACCTACATAGATCTGATTACCATCCTCTTTTTCAACTACTTGAAAATTTTTCGTATTAATATCTAATATCCCAATATAATCACCAAAATCAAACCATTTAATACTGTCGATACCGATTTGATCATCCAAAGCCGAAGTCCATTTTACGTTGAAATAATCATTAACAGCAATCTCACAGTTTTCTGAATTTACCGTACCGAGATCAGGTTTGACACAACTACTAAAAGTTGTTAACAAGATAATAAAAAATACTGAAATTCGAATCATAACATTAGATTTTGATTTTCAAAAACATAATTTCATTTTCCCTCAAACAAATTTACATAAATTCATTGAAATATTTAGCTATAATATTGAATTTTAACATAAATTCAATATCAATTCGGATTATATCAAAATTTTAATTAATGCATTTTATTATTTATTACAAATTTTAGCCCTATTTTATGCTCACCCTATTTCAATTTAAGGCATAAAAATTAAAAATATTGAGCTATAAATATTATCTTTGTAAGTAATAACGAATTGTACTTAAACCAAACATCCTAACCATGAAACTCAAACCCAATGATGAAATAACACTCAAAAAAAGAGGTATTTCTGGCAGAACAAAGAGATGAACAATTGAATTATTTCAGGACTGGTTTCCCTTATCTGGAGATCAAGGATGCTGCTTCGATTGATAATGGTATATTGAAGACCTACCGAACAAGAGATAGAAAAATATCTTGCCGATTGGGAAAAATATCTTGAGTCGATGCATCAGTTATTAAATTCGTACCTGCATCAGGTGCTGCCAGCCGAATGTTCAAAGATTTGTTTGAATTTCTGGAAAAAGACAATGACTCCCCTACTACCCAGTTTGAAAATAATTTTTTCGATGATATAGAGAAATTTGCTTTTTACAATGACCTTAACAATATATGCCTGAAAAATGAAGGTAAAAATATAGATCAATTAAAAAAGAACAAAATTACAAAGCTATAGTTTCCAACCTTTTAACAGAATCAGGATTAAATTACGGAGCACTACCAAAAGGGCTGTTAAAATTCCATAACTATGGCGATGCCAAAAGAACACCTTTGCATGAACACCTTGTGGAAGGTGCTTTGTATGCAAAAAATAATTCCAATAAGGTAAATCTGCACTTTACAGTTTCATCTGAGCACCGAAATTTATTTGAAAAACATCTGGAAGATTCTAAACCTGACTTTGAAAAAACTCATGGAGTAAACTACAACATAGGATTTTCAGAACAAAAACCTTCGACCGATACTTTAGCAGCAGATTCTGATAATAACCCATTCAGGGAAAATGATGAATTGCTATTCCGTCCCGGAGGTCATGGTGCACTGATAGCTAATCTCAATGATATCGATGCCGATGTAATATTTATTAAAAACATAGACAATATTGTCCCTGATTCCTTGAAAGAGACTACAGTAAAATACAAAAAACTGATAGCCGGCATTCTCGTTGATATACAAAAACAGACTTTTGAATACTTGAATGAACTTGAAAATGAAAATATTTCTAAAGACAAATTAGAAGAAATATCAGAATTTTGCGAAAAGAAATTAAACAATATTCCTTCAGACAATTCATTGGAAGGCAAGGAACTCATCGAATATCTCACATCCAAATTGAATCGTCCCATTAGAGTATGTGGAATGGTTCCAAATGTAGGTGAGCCAGGTGGAGGTCCTTTCATAGCTCGCAATGCTGATGGCACTTATTCTCCGCAGATATTGGAAAGCTCACAGATAAGTAATGACAATATTGATATCATGAAGACATCGACACATTTCAACCCTGTGGACTTAGTATGTGCAGTAAGAGACTACAAAGGCAATAAATTCAATCTTCAGGATTATGTCGATAAAAATACGGGCTTCATCTCCATCAAATCAAAAAGCGGTAAGGAATTAAAAGCTCTCGAATTACCTGGACTTTGGAATGGTGCCATGAGTGATTGGAACACCATTTTCGTTGAAGTTCCTATCGAAACATTAACCTGTAAACTGTTAATGATTTGCTTTAGAAAGAACATCAATAGTAAACAACCATTATCAGCTTTTACTAAATTATGAATAATTTGCAATAAATCTGATTGAGTTATAAATATCCAATAACTCTATATGAGGAATATCCTTTACTTAGTATTTACTAATTTCATTTCCTGCAATAGTTACTGTCGAATCGCTAAATGTCTTGATAATAAAGAGGATATATCTGCCATCTACCATTATATCCTGCATATTGCAAGGTCATAATACAAATCGTCATTGTACCCTCCTAAACTCTATCGAAATTGATACCTACAAAATTTCCTTTGGCATCTAAAACTCAAGCCATTGCCACCGGTTGTATGATTAGTACCGATATAATAGCTCAACAGAACCAGTCTTTTCAAATTCACCAAAATCTCCTTTTCATAGACCTCAAGCACCAGCAGGAATATCGAACTCATAATCCCCGTGGGAATATTTCATCACACCTTCCAGATGAGTAAATGGTTCATAATATACCGCATCTGAGGCTATACTCACCTGCCCATGCGATCCTCAAAGTACTATTAGCATCAGGGAAGAATTTTCTTTTCGAAACACTTCAAGTTGAGCCAGCATATATCTCTTCTGCAATGAATCTATTGTTTGTTCCAATCTATTATATTCAGGAGCTATTTATCATTATTCAATTCATTGACTTCATTGGCAAATTGATATGCCACATCATTATTTAGCTGCTCAAAAACATTTTTTAGCATCATCAGATTCCAATACTTTTTTCAAACTATCAACATTTATAAATTTAGAACTATAAACATTATTGGTAAAAATATCAAAATCCTCATCAGTATTTAAATTATTTAATGGTTCAGGAATAAATTTTTCTTCTCAGATGAATTCTATATAGGATTGATAAAGCTTTAAAAATCTTTATCTATCACAGTATCCATTTGAGAATAAATTCCTGAAATATTATGGTATCAGCCTTGATTTGTATTCATTATATGCTTCAATACCATTATTTTCATATATTTTTGCAATCTTGAAGTCAAACTCATGATTCTGACAAAATCCAAATTTCTCACATAGGTCTCATAGATTTTATTTTCTGCAAGCAGATAATCTTTATAATCACCATAAACTGAACAAAACTCCGTCAATAATTTACCATATTTGCTTTCAAGTTCAGGATGTTGCTTTAATTTCTCACTGAATAATTCCTCATATTCCATTTTCTTCTCAACAGCATCAGTATTATTGATACCCTGGTTTTCTCTATCCATTTCTTCCAATAATTGGCAATACCTGCAAATTTTGAAGCTAATTTCAATTTTGTTGCTTCATCTTTCCTCATATATTTATCCATGATACCCAATGCTACTTCTCTTATATTTATCAATTCAGGATCGAGTTTATTGGCTATCAGGTCAACTCCCAATGCAGGCAAATACTCTTGTGTAGTTCGGGAAAACCAAAAACCATTGTAAAATCATTTTCTTCTAATCCGCCTTTTGAAACTGGAAGATAATATTTGGATTTATAAGGTATATTTTCATCAGAATATTCTGCCGGATTGTTATTCTTATCGGCATATATTCTAAATATAGAAAAATCTGCATTATGTCTTGGCCACATCCAATTATCGGTATCAGCACCGAATTTTCCCACAGCTTCCGGAGCCACTCCTACTAATCTGATATCTTTGAAAATCAAATTTTTGAATAGATAATATTTATTCCCATAATAAAATGGCTTTATTTCGATGGTATGAAATGCATCCTCAGTGTACCTGCTCTTTACTCTATTTATATTCAAATCCACAACAGATTGAGATTCAGCCATACTCATATCATCATTGACCCCCGACAATATCTCATCAGTTACATCAATTATCTGCTCCACAAATGTCACTGTCATGCCATTTGCAGGCAACTCTTCATCAAAAGACTCTGCCCAAAATCCATTTTGTAACAGATTATTTTCCACTGTACTCAACCTCTGAATAGAACCATAACCACAGTGATGATTTGTTATTATCAAACCCTGATTTGAAATCACACTTCCGGTACATCCTCCTCCAAATTTCACTATCGCATCTTTGATAGAGGGTTCTGTTTCATTGTATATTTTATCTGCTTTAATCTTAAGTCCCAATTTTTTCATATCCTTTTCAGTCTGACCTTTTAACTCACTTGGAAGCCACATTCCTCCCTGACTGAAAACTGAAAATTGAAAAATCAATTGAATTATAAGAATGGAGAGAACTTTGCGCATGATATTGGTGTATTTGATTAAATTACTAAAAGACATTAAACCTAATTTGAAAGCTAAATAATTTTTCAATTTAGGATAAATATTATTTTTTTTCAATATTAAAAGTGATTTTCATATATATTTGTTCATCAAAAATTGATTTTAAGTACTTTTATTTTCATAATAAAATTATCTTTACATAATAATAACTATAAATATGTCTTTGGAAATTGAAAGAAAATTCTTAGTAAAAGGTGATTTTAAAAGTCATTCACATTCATCTGAAATAATAAAACAAGGTTATATCTCAACAATTCCGGAACGGTCTGTAAGGATAAGAATCCAGGGAGAAATTGCATTCCTGACAATTAAGGGAATAGGTAATAAATCCGGAACTTCAAGGTTGGAGTGGGAAAAAGAAATCAGTATTGATGATGCCGAAATCCTTTTGCAAATATGTGAACCTGGAATGATAGAAAAAACCAGATATCTCATCAATTTTAGAGAACATACATTTGAAGTAGATGAATTTCATGGCTACAATAATGGTTTAGTGGTAGCTGAAGTTGAGTTGGAAGATGAAAACGAAGAAATCATACTACCCGATTGGATTGGAAAAGAAGTAACCGGTGACGAAAAATATTATAATATTATGCTTATGAAATTCCCCTACTCTACTTGGGAAAGAGACTTTTAAAGTGAATAAGAATTAATTGTTATATTTTAATCCTCATTCCATAAATTAAATATTTTAGCACTTTAGTAGTAAAATCCATTACCTTCATCTAATTTTTGGAATTCCATTGAATTTTTTACCCCTAAATAGCATTATATAAGTACCATTGAGAAACAAATGGAAATGAATGTTAAATAATTTATTCACAATAAAATCATGAACAATGTCAAAGAAAAATGAATTTTTAAATTTAGTAGGAGGTATTTTTATCGGTGCAGCAGTAGGAATATTATTAGCTCCTGAATCAGGAAATAAAACAAGAAAAAAGTTAAAAAAGAAATTTGATGAGATAAAGGATAATGCCGTTGATTATGGTGAATCCAAAGCTTCAGAATTATTACATAAAACAGATAAGTATGTAGATGAGCTAAAAACTAAAATCAAAAATCTTGAAGATCAGATAAATTATCAAAAAGAAAAATTTGAAAAAGAACTGTAAAACTTCAATATTTTGACATTTTTTTATTCTGATTACAAATCAACATTTCAATTTATTATCCATAGATTGAAATGTTGATTTTATTAATTTGCAAACTATTTCAAAATGGAAAACAGAACTCTCAAGGACTTTTATAATGAAATGACAGAATTGATAATTAAATATATTAATTCTTACATAGTTTTATTCAAACTGGAGATAACAGAAAAACTTGTAAAATTAGGCTCTTCCATTGTATCTGTATTTATCATATTGATATTCTTTTTTTCTATATTTCTGTTGCTTTCATTTTCATTGGCTTTTTGGTTAGGTTCTTTATTCGGTTCATTGAGTTTAGGATTTTTGGCTTCAGCAGGAATTGACTTAGTATTATTGGCGATATTAATACTACTGAAAACACATTGATAGTGAAACCAATGATCAAAAACTTAAAGAAAATACTATTTTGATTTCTTGAAATGAATCTAATATGAAAAATTACTCTCCAAATATTAATTCTCTGATGATATAAAAAAGAAAAGATACGAATCAAAAGAATATCAATAGTACTGAGTTTGAAATCAAGCATCGGGTTAAAAACATATCAGGAATAGGCAACAAAGTGATTCATCAGAGCATTCAAACCACGGGTAAAGGAATATCTAATCAAAAGATTGATAAATTATTTTAATTGATTAATGATATTGTTATTCCTTAATTAATATTTTAAATTTCTTATCTTTGTCTTATATGTCATCTTTCAATTACTGCTGGCATATAATATTAATCATAAAAAACAAATTATAATTGGCTAAAACAGGTAAAATTGGACTTATTGGAGCCATGTCCATTGGTATAGGTGGAATGGTAGGTGGAGGTATATTTGCTGTACTCGGACTATCTGTAACACTGGCAAAAGGAGCTGCTCCTGTAGCATTTTTGATTGCTGGAATTATCACTTTGATAACATCATACAGTTATGTTCACCTTTCTCTGAAATACAATAACGGGGAGGCACAGTAAAATTTATAAACCAAGGATTCGGAACAAATGTATTCAGTGGTTCAATAAACAATCTGCTATGGTTGAGTTATATCATCATGCTGTCATTGTATTCTTCAGCTTTTGGTTCTTATGCTCCCAATTTATATTCGATTGTTGACCCTAAAACCGATTTCCACATCTATGCATCATTGATTATAATTATTGCAACAGTTATCAATTACTTCAGCGTAAAGGTAGTCAGTGACATTGAATCATTTGCAGTGATAATAAAAATTAATAATACTCGTTTTATTTACTATGATAGGAGGATATGGACTATTACAAAGTGATTATACCGGACAATTAATGCCTTCCACATGGGAAAATCCACTTATGATATTTGCAGGGGGAATGGTGATATTTGTGGCTTATGAAGGATTTGAATTGATTGCAAATGCAACTCCGGATATAGTCAATCCTCAAAAAAATATTCCCAGAGCTTATTATTATTCAGTGATATTTGTCATCATTCTTTATATTGTAATAGCATTAGTCACAGTCGGCTCTTTATCATTTGACCAGATTATAAAATCCAAAGATTATGTACTTGCAGAAGCAGCAAACCAATGCTCGGCAATCCAGGATTTACCATAATAACCATTGCAGCTCTCCTTTCAACATTTTCTGCTTAATCAACTATTTATGGAAGTACTAAGGTAAGCTATGAAATAGCTGAAGATGAAGAACTGCCTTCTCACTTTACAAGTACATTGTGGAATCAACTATAGGTTTATTGGTAACATCCATCGCCACACTTATCATTACCAATTTACTAAATATCGAAAGCATATCCATAGCTGGAAGTATAGGTTTTTTACTCATTTTTGCTTTTGTAAATTACGCAGGTTTTAGGCTGAGTAAAGATATGAACTCAAAAAAAACCATACATTTGATTGGATTCTTTTTATGTGAAATTGCTATTGTGGTGTTATTAGTAACTCAATTCTCTACTAATAAGACAGGAGTACTGGTTTCATTTTTAATCATACTCACTTCATTTGTAGCTGAATGGTATTACAGAAAAATAGTTTTGAAGGATAAAGCGAATTAAAACACTCGACTATTTCAATACTGTTACATCGCCGGAAAACTCTCTTATTACCATCAATATCGGTACATTCTATTATATAGACATAAACACCAGGAGACACTGCATCCCTTAAAACTTACCATTCCAATAGATGTATTTATCATCATTTATTTCAGTTATCAATTCACCCCATCTATCGAAAATCATGGCATTGACACTTGAAGACAAATAATCAGAAAGATTGACATACCAAGTATCATTGTAACCATCTCCATTAGGAGTAAATATATTAGGTATAACAGTAATTATGACAACATTTTGGAAGTAGTATCAGAACACCCGAATTCATTTTGAGCTACCAGTGTTACTACATATCCCTTGCAGGCAGGTTAAGATTTGTGTAATTATGTGTGATTGAATTTCCGGTATAACTATATCCATCACCCATATCCCAATAATAATCTACATCATTTTCCTCGTAAATATTGGCGCTAACCAGACTATTTCCTTGACTAATTTCTCTTGGCGAAAGGTTGAAATCAGAATAAGTAACCTTATATACATTTACTGAAACTTCATCTTCTTTAGTACAACCATTTTCATTTATCCCCACT
The DNA here is from genome assembly GCA_041392555.1 of Saprospiraceae bacterium. GTDB lineage: Bacteria > Bacteroidota > Bacteroidia > Chitinophagales > Saprospiraceae > JADJGA01. The sequence goes on from JAWKLW010000005.1 coordinate 12,339, forward strand.
ACACTATAATTACCTGTTTCACTCACATAAATACTTGAAATGGTATCACCAGTACTCCAGGCATAAGTTGATGCACCTAAGCAGATAACACTACAGTATCCCCTGCACAAGCTTCAAGAGCACCATCGATACTAAAATCCCAGTATTTATCTTCATTTACAGAGAAAATATATAGTATCTGAAATACATCCTGTAGAATGTCCTACCATCCAAAAATCTCCTCCGGATCACCTACTGTTATATTATCATCATGAGAGCCATCACTCCAATCATATATAGCTGCCCCATAAGCATTTATTTCCACTTCCTCTCCCCGGACAATATATACTATCACCCTCCACTCCAACCAATGGTGGAGAAAATGATTCTACAACTTTTTCTATTGTGTCAGTACAATTAGAGGGTGTATTATACACGACTAAAGTGACATTATGCAAGCCTGAAGTTTCAAAGCTATATTCAGGATTTGAGCTATAAGATGTATTTCCGTCATTAAAATCCCACATATATTCAAGTCCTCCATAATTGGTACCGATAAATTAATAAATTTTACTGTATTGGATTGGCAGTCGAGCATCTCACTGTCAAACGATGCTGAAGGCTCATATTTTATCACATTAGTTTTCATCTCCACATCGCATCCTGTGGCTGAAGTCATTTTACAAGTATATTTGACACTTGATTGTGGATTTTCAATTTCCACTTCCCTTTCATCGCTTGAGAAACTACCATCTGAAGCAGTCCATTCATATTTTCAAAACCATCCGTATGCATCAAGAAACCAGCAATGCTATCCTGACTACAATATTTCACTGTCAATTCAGGAGGTTGGCATGTTGCAACAAAATAAGCATAACCATAATGCTTCAGGTGAGTACAATCGGCTGCTAAAAATTCAATTGTTATTGTCCTTCCTATATATGCACTCAAATCAGCACCCACTGTTGTCCAATCTCTCCACACCACCGGGTCACTCTGATTGGAAAGCTGATATGTTTCAAAACTTCCGCTTAGAGATGCTTCAGTGGCATAGACATCATAATTGGAACAATCCTCTATCTCCTCATCATTTTCATCATATAATGTAATTTTGAATCTCGGCTCCTCCCATACCTCATGATTATTGGTTGGGTCAAGAAAAACCACAGCAAATTTATAGATAATCAGAGCATTGGAGGAATCGATAAGCAGACTATATCTCAAAGTAGCAACAGAAGTATTGTTTATCAAATCACCTAATCGGGCAGAATATTCAAATCCATCAGGTATTACTTTAAGCTTATTTCCAGTATTAGAATCATATGCAGACTGATCTGTCATAATGGTTTGCATATCATAACTCAATACAGGATCAGTAGATTGAACTTGCGAAATAGTACTATTTACCCAAGTATATCCTGTCCAATTTTTAAAATCACCATTTGAAAAATCCAGATTTTCACAATGACTATTCTGAGCATTTACACTGACAAATGAAAATAATATTATCAGTAAACTGTAGATTGATTTATTCATTTTGTAAAAATATTATATTTATAAGACTATACCTATATTTTCACTAAAATGGTTTCATAAATATAAAAAATTTAAAAATCTTTTAAATTACAGATCGAATAAGATATTTTTTTCTCACTTTTGTAAAATAAATTAATTAAAATATGGCAAATATTAAAAATTGTGAAAGTTTAGATCAGTTCAATAGCATAATAGAAGAGGAAAGTGGCATTTTATTTTATTTTTCTCATGAAGAATGCAATGTATGCAAAGTTTTGAAACCCAAAATTGCAGAACTGTTGACTGAAAAATTTCCATCTATGTCATTATATTATTGCGATACAGTGAAAACTCCTGAGATAGCTGGACAAAATAGTATTTTCGCAGTACCAACGATTTTAGTATATTTCGAAGGAAGAGAATATATCAGAGTAAGCAGGAATATAAGTATCGAATCATTAGAAAATCAAATAGACAGGTATTATAGCATGGTATTTGAATAAATACTCACAAACTCTTACTCTTTATGAATACATTTGGTAGAATATTCAGGATATCTATTTTTGGAGAATCTCATGGAGTTGCGATAGGAGTCACTATCGATGGATGTCCACCCGGTATTGAATTTTCTGAAAGCGATATGCTCCAAGACCTCGACAGAAGAAAAAGTGGTGCTAAAGGAACTACCCCGAGAAAAGAAAGTGATTTACCAAAAATAATATCTGGAGTTTTCAATGGTAAAACCACCGGAAGTCCTATTACTATCATTTTCAATAATGAAAATACAAAATCCTCAGATTACAAATTCCTTAAAGATTCTCCGCGACCAGGGCATTCAGATTTTGTGGCAAACAAGAAATTCAATGGTTACAATGATTTCCGCGGGGGTGGTCATTTTAGCGGAAGGCTAACTTTGGGACTGGTAGCAGCTGGAAGTATTGCAAAGAAAATAATTGACCCAATAAATATCAAAGCTAAAATAATAGAAATCGGTGGTTCTACTGATTTTGAAAATACTATCTCCAAAGCAATGGAAAGTGGGGATAGTGTAGGAGGAATTGTAGAATGCAATTGCGAAAATATCCCTATTGGATTGGGCGAACCATTCTTTGATTCACTGGAATCCAATATCTCACACATGGTTTTTGCCATTCCTGCTACCAAGGGTATAGAATTCGGTTTGGGATTCGAATCAAGTAAGAGATATGGAAGTGAGGTCAATGATGACATTATCGATGCTTCAGGTCATACTGCCACTAATAATAGCGGAGGGATAAATGGTGGTATCAGCAATGGAAATAATCTGTATTTTAGAGTTGCTATAAAACCTGGATCGAGTATTTCAAAACCTCAGGACACATTCAATTTTACCGAAAATGAAATTAAATCTCTAAGCATCCAAGGCAGACATGATGCATGTATTGCCCTGAGAGTGCCTCCTGTCCTCGAAGCTGCCACTGCTATCGTACTTGCCGATATGATGTTATTAAATAAAAGAATCAGTTGAGATACTATTATTTGTATTTATATTTTTTTACAAATTCCTCATATTCTTCAACCAATTGCTTTGAACCCAAAATTATTGGGCTTCTTTGATGCAGTGATTTTACTTCGATATCCAATATCCTCTCCATATTGGTATTGATAGCTTTTCCTCCGGCTTGCTCCACAATCATCGACATAGGATTACACTCATACAATATCCTCAGTTTGCCCGCCGGACTATTTCGTGTATTAGGATACAAAAATATTCCTCCCTTTAAGATATTTCTGTGAACATCGGAAACCATACTTCCTATGTATCTCAAACTCCTTTTGGAATCTGAACAGAAATCGATATATCTTCTCATTTCGAGATCAAATTGCAGATAATATCCCTGATTTACACTGTAATAGTTGATAGTATCAGATATTTTAATATCTTTATGCGAAAGACAAAACTCACCCAAAGATGGATCCAAAGTGAATCCATTCACTCCATTTCCTGTAGTGTACATCATGATTGTAGAGGTTCCATACAGAATGTAACCGGCAGCTGCTAATTTATTTCCCGGCTGAAGAAAATCCTTCAATTCACAGTCCTTACTATGGTCAGATATCCTCCTGTAAATACCGAATATCGTTCCTACGGAAACATTGACATCTATATTGGATGATCCATCAAGCGGATCAACAACCAAAACATATTTGGCATCCTTATTTTCCTTATGAGGCAAATTGATAAAATTCTCAAGCTCTTCGGAAGCAATTCCACTGCACTCTCCGCTATTTTCCATATATTCAATGAGCTTAGTATTAGCAAATATATCGAGTTTTTGCACCTCATCTCCGGTTTTATTTTTAGAACCTTCAACACCCAATATATTCACAAGTCCTGCCCTGTTTACTTCCCTGTTAACTATCTTAGCTGCCACCCCGATATCTCTAAGCAAACCCGATAATTCACCTGTAGCAAATGGAAAATCCTTTTGTTTATTTAAAATAAACTCATCTAATGTTGTAATCCTGTTCATAATCTACGTTTTATTGTTATTGACAATCACCACATACTCCCCCTTTATATTCTCATTTTCAGCATAATATTCTAAATGTTCTCCTGCGGTTTTCAATGAATACTTTTCATATATTTTTGATATTTCCTTTGCTACACACACCAATGTGTCAGCATCCATATTTTCGACTATTTCCGCTATCAATTTTTTTAATCTGTAAGGACTTTCGTAAAACACAATTGTTCCCGGATATTCCTTCAGGAATTCCCAACGCTTTGTCCTCCCCTTTTTATGAGGCAAAAAACCTTCAAAATGAAATTTATCAGTAGGCATTCCTGATGCTGACAAGGCTGTAGTCAATGCTGATGCACCGGGCAATGCTATCACTTCAATATCGTTTTTATAACATTCACGAACAAGCAAATAACCTGGATCAGAAATCAGAGGTGTGCCAGCATCTGAAACCAATGCGAGATTCAAACCCGACTTCAACTCCTGAATGACCTTTTCCAAAATCTTGTGTTCGTTGTGATCGTGATATGATATTACGGGTTTGCTTATATTGTAATGATTCAAAAGTTTGGCAGTGACTCTGGTATCTTCAGCCAAAATCTTATCCACTTCAGATAGTATTTCTACGGATCTGAATGTCATATCCTTCAAATTTCCAATGGGTGTAGGTATTATGTACAACATGTCACAAAGTTAATAAATTCAATTAATTTTTTTTCAATTTAATACGATATAAAAACGATCTATAATAATATCTGAATACTAAATAGAATCTTTTTAGATAATCAAAAACAATACTGATTTTTAAATTTATTTTTCAAACATAAAGATTTTAAACGACAAAACTGACAACAAATCAACACTGATATAATTTCGTAAAATAATTTTTATTTTTTTTTGAAATAAATATTTTGAAATTAAAAAAATAAAATTACCTTTGCATTTCCATTTTAAATGGCCCGTTCGTCTAGGGGTTAGGACGCCAGGTTTTCATCCTGGTAGCAGGGGTTCGAATCCCCTACGGGCTGCTAAAGGGAATTGATTCAACTAAAGTGTTCAGTTCCCTTTTTTTATTATATCTCAGCATCTAAATTCCTTATCATTATAGCCATAATTTGGATTTAACAAACAATATTTATCAAGCTATAATTCTACAAAATAAATACAAAAACAACCGAAATTAACACTAAATCTTATTAAGTTTATTGCATATATTTAAAAATTAATTTAACTTGCAGCCGTAATGTAAAGAAACGACAGTGGATTGGTGGTGTATACGGATGTTACAGGCAATTAAAAAAAGAAAATATCAATGTTTCCAAAACTTTCAATAAATGCAATAAATACTTTTAATCAGGTTGGACTTCTGACCGAATCTTTAATTTACTACCAACATTCAAACTTGATTCTTGACCCAGAAAGTTTTCCTGAAGCGCTAAGAACAATTGGTTATGAAAACATGGTAGAATTAATCAAAGAAGGAGATTTATCTATCAATCTGAATTCACAGGCATTAGGTGTTGGAAACCCTGAAGGAACTAAGTATATTATAAGTTCTTTTTCTTCCAAAAATCATGATAAAGGGAGAATTTTAACAGAATCAACTGAAAAATTATGGGGAAGAAATATTCAATCAAATAATCAAAAAAAGAACCTATTAAAATTGATAGGTGAGCACAAATATTCGGATGATTACAACAATTTATTATCAAGTGAAATCTTGGATACTGAAAATTTTAAAGATTCTATTGTTACCAAGTCCAAAGGAACAGTAAGCAGAGATGAAATTGAAATTGAAATAAAAAAAGATAGTAATGGATTTTTTGACATTCAATCCAATTGTGATAAAAAGTTAATTGAAGACTCTGCATATCTTATCTGTACAGGTTCAGGACTTTTATATGATTCAACAGCATATAATTCAGAATTAGTAACCAACTCAAATATATCAACTTATCCTGCAAGTCGAATACAACGATTAATTGATAAGCGAACTGGAACAGATAAGCAAATAAGAAATTTTCATGAATTTGTTTTACCAGAATTTTATGACTTAAAATCTACTGTAGATTCAGGAGTAAAACAATTTGACGAATTCATGGAACTTTGGAGAGAAGCGAAAAAATTCAAAGAATGGTTGAAAAATGAAGAACCCAATGTTGAATTATTAACTGCTTACATAAGAAAGATAAGCGAGAATAGTTGGTTGGATAAAATTCCAGTCAAAACTTTAAGGTGGATTTTATTTACTTCAGTTGGTTTAGCAATTGGAGATGTAACCGGGGGTATCGCGGGAACTGCTGCAAGTGTTGGTGTTGATATGTTTGACGATTTACTTTTTGACGGAATATTAAAGCGGAATTACAAGCCTAATCAATTCGTCGAAAATGAATATAAAGACTTCTTAAACTTGGGAATATAAAAAAAAGCCTGTAACTAAGGCTATGATGTCCATGCCTCCTAAACGTCGGCACGGCACATAGTCAAAACATCAGAGTGCGCAAAAACCTATAAATAAATATTAATAATAATTTGTATATGTTATTGAATTTTTGTATTATGTAGCATAATACAAATCGAATTAATCAAATTATATGATACCTCATAGTGCTGCTCATAATCTTTTTTATTATTTTTGAATTTATTTTTGGAGTTTATGCGTGAACTCCCGTTGTGTGTCAATTAGGAAAAAGAAAACAAATGTGGTTCGAGAAATTAACAGGATTTGAAGAAAAGTCACCAGAAAATGTTAGAGAAAAACTTCTAATTGAAAGAGATTCTTTTGTTTCAAAGGCAAATAATGAAAGATTTTTTTTTGGAAAATTAGAGATTCCAACATTAGAAGAATTAAGGCAAAATAGTTCTCCACGAGAGGTGTACAAAGAAAAAATAGAAATAAGTGAGTGCGTTGGAGATGTCCAACAATTACATACTTTAAAAACCAATACTAATGCTCTCTTTCAAGCGGCTTCCCAATTCAATCTTTTAGAAATGATTGAGCCAGCTGTTACTCCTGAACATGGAATTGACAGATACGAAAGAGATTATACACAAGGTCCAGCTTGTGCAATTGTATGCGGTGCTGGAACAATCTATAAATTACTTTGTAAAAATTGGAAATCAAATAGGTCAAACAGCAAATAATCAAGTTGACTGCTTAGAATTGATTGGAGAAGAACTTCAAAATGAACAATTACATCTTTGGTCGATGAAAAATGGATATGCTCTAATCAACCATGAAGGACTTTTAACAATCAATAAAAAGTTATCCAGTTTAACTGATGAACAAAGAGAAAATTTAAAAGGAAAATTAAAGGTTGGAATCCAATGGAATACGGAAGTAACAATATCTGGTGATAAGCAAAAAGTATCGCAAATTTATTGTTCCGCTTTACCAGTTGCATATTGTCAAACTGATTCAATTTATTGGGAAAAATTCGCAAGATTGATCTTAGAAGCCACTTATGAGGCAACATTTTTTACGGCAATGAAAAACATGGAAGATAATAATTCAAACTTAGTTTATTTAACTTTAGTTGGTGGAGGAGCATTTGGTAATGAAGAATATTGGATTTTGGAATCATTGGAGAAAGTGATAAATAAATTTAAAAATGTTCCTTTAGATGCAAGAATAGTAAGTTACGGAGAATCGAACCCCAGGATATTAAAATTCATAAACGAATTGAAAAATAAAAACTGATGACAATAAAGTGTATATGTCCATGTCGGGTAAAAGCCCGCCACGTCACATACACGATCCGTCATAGCGCGCAAAAATCTATAAATAAATATTAATAATAATTTGTATATGTTATTGAATTTTCGTATCTTGTAGCATAATACAAATCGAATTATTCAAATTATATGATACCTTATAGTGCTTCTCATAATCTTTTTTACTAATTTTGAATTTATTTTTGGAGTTTATGTGTGAACTCCCGTTAGTACCTTATTAAAAAAACGCCCAAGAAAAGCACGTAAATGTTATTTTTTCACTACATTTGCATTAAAAATATTATAAAATTATGCTAATCAGATTCACTGTTGAGAATTTTTCGTCATTTAAAGAACGACAATCATTCTCTTTAATACCAGGAAGAGGCACATTGAAGGCAGAACATAAATCTAAACCAATTAATGGAATATCTGTTTTAAAAACCTCTGTTATTTTTGGAGCGAATGCATCTGGAAAATCAAATTTGATTAAAGCTATGCATTTTGGAAAGTTGATGCTTATTGAAGGAAATTTATCAGGGAAACGTATAAATTATCAAAAATTTCGTTTAGATAATGAATTTCAAAATAGAGATACTCGTTTAGAATATGAATTTCAACATCGAGGTAAAAACTATGCATATGGTTTTGTTTTTAATAATGACATCATAAAAGAAGAATGGTTATTTGAAATAACCAAGAAAAAAGACATTAAGATATTTGAAAGAGATATCAGCAAGGAATCAATATTTGATTTAGAGTATCTGTTTAATTTAAATAAAAATAACGAAGAAAAACAGTTTCTAAATTTCACAGCAAAGAACACCAAACAATCAATTATTCTTAAGTGAGATAAAAAATAGAAAAGTAAAAGAGAATGTCTCAAATATTGAAGATTTATTAAATACTATTGATTGGTTCCAAAACGCTTTAAAAATTATTTTTCCTGATGATAAATATAAAGAGGGGCTTAAATTTGAATTAAGTGAAGACGAAAGACTTTTAAATGTTTATGAAGAATTGCTTAAATATTTCGATACAGGCATTGAAGGAGTTTGCCTTGAACCAATCGACTATGAAAGTGTTGAAATTCCCAAATTTATACTTGAAAAAATAAAAGAAGATATATTAAATCACAAAAGCGAGAATTTAAGAGCATCTATACTGTCAAATAGAAATACAACATATTTTATATCTGCTAAAAATAATGAAATCACCTATCATAAATTCATGACAAAACATAAAGTATCAGATATAAATATCCCTGAAAAATTTGACACAAGTGATGAGTCTGATGGCACTAATCGTATTATAGACTTTATTCCAATATTAATGGATTTATTAAAAGGTGGCAATGTTTTCATTATAGATGAAATGGAAAGAAGCCTACATCCAAACCTTATCTACGATTTATTGGATTTATTTTTAGAAAAAAGCGAGAACATTAATAGTCAGTTAATATTAGCAAGCCATGAATCATCTTTACTAACACAAAAATTACTGAGAAAAGATGAAGTATGGTTTACTGTAAAAAATAATGAAGGAGCATCAAAAATACATTCATTAGAACAATATAACATTCGATTTGATAAGCAAATTAGAAAAGATTATCTATTAGGGCGTTTTAAAGCTATTCCTAAAATTGGAAACAGAAATAAATTAACGGTTTTACCTAAAGAATAAAAATATGCCACGAGAAAGACAAGAAATATTCAGAGAAAGTAAAACTGAAGAAAAAGAAAAGATTATAGTACTTGCTTTTGAAGGTAATATAACGGAACAAATATATTTTGAAGACTTTATGTCTGATGAACAATTTAATGATAAACTAATATATTTGCATTTATTAAAAAGACCAAAGGATGATACAAATAGTGCCCCTAATCATGTTTTCAGAAAATTAAAAAGAGAAGCTCGGGATGAATATAATTTTGCACCCAATGATGAATTATGGATGATTATTGACACAGACAGGTGGAAAAATATTCCTGAAATAATCCAAGAATGCAAAAAACAAAAAAATATGTTTGTTGCCGTTAGTAATCCATGTTTCGAATTTTGGATTCTTTTACATATAAAAGATGTTGATTCATTAACAGAGCAAGAAATAATTGACATACTAAACAATACCAAAATTTCAAACCACAAACGTTATATTGATGATTATATTGGGAATTTATTGCCAGATGGTTATAATAAAACAAACCCCAAGCCTGATAGATTTTTCCCTCATATTGACTTTGCAATTTCGCAGGCAGAAAAGTTAGACATAGAACAAAAAGATTATCCCACAAGTATTGGGTCACACGTATATAAAGTGATGAAAAAAATAACAAGGCATAATAAATAGGAATATAAGCATTCGGCACTGCCTGTCCCGACTTAGCAGGAACCCAGCGAATATTTCCGTTAGCTGACGTATTGAACTACATCCACTCTTGAAAAACCTATGTACTAAATGAAGTTTTTTATAGATTTTGGAGAATAATAAAGTATAGGAATAAATTGGATTTATATAGTTTCTGTTAATCTTTATGGATTGTTTTGTTTGTGATTTATATTTTTTGTTGTGAAATATACAAAAATAATATACACTTTTTATGGTTATTAATTTTTTTTAATTTTACTCATTCATTTGAAAAATAATTTAATATCTAATTGATTTTAGAAAAACTAAATATCATACCTAATAAAATAGTATCAAGTTTCAAAGAATTACCAATTGGGCTCAGATACATATATCCTTCCATAGCTTTAGCATTATTCTATGTTGGATTAATTATTAAAAACCCGATAATGAAAGATGTCTATTTCAGTTTATTGAATCTTATCGTCATGATAACTTTATTGCATTATAAATACGAAAACAGGAGGGGAAAAAAATAAAAATACTACAATGAGGCCTAATAGACAAAAATGATGCTAAAAACCTTTAAGAAGCCGATAAATACAGATATTTACAGAAATGAAAGGTTATGAATAAAAAAAATGCTTTTACTGTAATAGTACAATTGTCAAGAAAAATGGCAAAATTAAAGGGAAACAGAGGTACAAATGCTATGCATGTGGAAAACAATTTATAGGAGGCAAAAGAATAATCAAAGAACAATTATGGAAAAAATATGTAGAAGGGAAACAAACATATTCACAATTGTCTCAAGAATATAGTTGTTCAATCAGGACGATCCAAAGATATTTGGATAAGATACAAGTAAATCATTATGAAAAGCAAAGGCGAAAAGTAATCGTGTTAATGGATACGACATATTGGAGGAGAGGGAGTTTTGGAGTAATGTTATTTAAAGATGGTATAAGTGGAGAGAACTTGTTAAAATACTACGTAAAATATGAAACCAATTCATTATATGGTCAAGGAATAGAGGAATTGAAAAGCAAGGGATTTGAGATAATTGCAATAGTATGTGATGGGCGCAAAGGATTAATACAAATGTTTAAAGATATACCAGTACAAATGTGCCAGTTTCATCAAAGTGCAATAATAAGAAGATATTTGACAAGGCGTCCAAAACTGGAAGCATCATGTGAATTGATGGAAATAATGGATATGATGAAAAACACTGATAAAGAAAGCTTTACAGAGTGTTTAATGGAATGGCATGATAAATGGAAGTCCTTCCTTAATGAAAGGACAATAAATGAGGAAAACGGAAAATCTCACTACACACATAAAAAATTGAGAAGTGCATATAACAGTTTAAAAAGGAACTTCCCATGGTTATTCACCTGGTATGATCATATAGATTTGAAAATTCCAAATACTACTAATGCCATAGATGGTCATTTTTCCGATTTAAAGAAAAAATTGAGATGTCATAATGGAATGAGTGAAAGACGAAAAAAACAATTTATAGATGAGTTTTTAAAGGCATAAAGACCTCTGCAAAAAGTCTATATCATTGCATCTCTGAACAATGGGTTCTATCCTAATATTAAAAAAGCCACACAAAAGGTGGCTCTGATATATTGACTTTTTTTCGTCGGTCATCTGTACTATCCCTGACAAGTTGCTCTCCAGCAGAGCTTGGTTCCGTTTATACAGATACATAAAATTATTTATAAAAATTTATTTTAACAACAATCAAGAAAAAAACAGCATCATTTTTGTCCATTATGACCATACATCTAAAAATTAGCATCATTTTTGTCCATTACACCAAGAATTAGAATATAAAGGGGTAACATCAGTAGTGGATATTTCTCATTATGCAGGAACTGGCACTATCAATGTGGTAGATATCACCGAACCTGGAGTTTATCAAACCCTTGTACCCAGTACCTGGATCTGTACTTGAACCAGGAGTATATTCGATTGAATATACCGCTATAGGATGTAATGGATATCCAACAACCTGCAATTTTGATGTTACAGTAACATCGGGAACTCCAATCTTGGAATGCCCTAATAATGTTGTCGTTTATTCTCTGAAATGTCTGTGAAAGCATACAGTGATGAGGAGACCTATACCAATACAACTGATCAAAATGGAGATTACGCTTTTGAAGTTAATCCTAATGTTTATAATATCGAAGCTAGTTCTGATGATGACTTCTCAAAAGGTATCACCACTATTGATATTGTGATTATCCAGAAATATATTCTTGGATTGAAACAGATTACTGATCCATATATACTTATGGCTGGTGATGTCAATATGAACAATAAAGTATCCTCATCTGATATCTTACAGCTCAGAAGGCTTATACTTGGTAGTGAAGATAGATTTACAAATAACTCTTGGATTGGTGTTAATGCTAATTATGAATTTGAAAATCCTACACATGCATACGAAGAAGCTGAACAAGCCACAAAGATAAAAGTAGATATATCTGATGGACAATCATTATCACAATTAGACTTCAATGCAATTAAGATAGGAGATATGAACAAGAGCCATCAAACAGCAGAATTCAGAAGTTCTGATGCTTTAAAATTCAAGGTTGAAAACCGTTCAATTTATAAAGGACAAAGCATAGAAATTCCATTTTTAGCAAGTGATTTTAATGATATTTATGGGTTCCAGTGTGCAATCAATATTGCAGGACTTGAAAATGTTCAACTAAAACCTGTTGCAATAAATATTAATGATGATAACACTAATATTAAAGATGGAAAATTACTGATAAGCTGGGATGATGCAAGTGGTATTACTTTAGAAAATGATAAAGTACTATTCATTTTGACTGCTCAGGCAACTGCAGATGGAGTTTTGAATAATATATTAAATATCAATGACAGGTTATTAAGAGCAGAAGCTTATTCAGGTAAGGAATTATCTATAAGAAATGTAAATATTGACTTTGTCGATTATTCATTTGCACTGTATCAAAATCAACCTAATCCATTCTCTAATGAGACTGCAATTGGATTTGATTTACCTGAAAATGGAGAATATGAATTGAAAATTTCAGATATGACAGGAAAAGAAATTTATAAAGTAAGAGCTTATGGAAAATTAGGCTATAATAAAATAACTGTTAAAGGCCAGGATATTCTGGCGTCTGGAGTTTATTACTATCAACTAAGTACAGATAATTATACTGACACTAAGAAAATGGTGTTTTACAGATAATTAGTAAATTTAATAGATTAAATGTTATTAGAAAACGAGGACCATTTATGGTTCTCGTTTTTTTATGAATAGAAACTTTGCCACTATTCAAATAAATACCAACTATTTTTTACACTAACACGATTTTCTAACCAGGACAATAGCATTAATTAGAAATTATGCTTAATCTTGCAGATAAATTATTCACGAACTGATATTTATTTAAAAAACTGTGATATAAAATATGGAATTAAAAACATTGATAATGCTTCTTCCTCTTGCCTTTACTCTTCATAACATTGAAGAAGTGTTAGGAATGGAAAAATGGACTAAATCAATTCCTTCATATATTCATAAGCCAGTGACAACAAAACAATTTGGCATTGCAGTGTTATTATTTTCTATTTTAGGATTTATTATCATTTATACAAAAAGTTATTTTCATACTGAAAAAGATTATTATTTCGTAATTACCGGATTTGCCGGTATGATATTTCTAAATGTATTTTTACCACATTTACTCGCCACAATAATCTTGAGAAAATACTCACCAGGAATCATCACAGGACTTTTTATTAATCTACCTTTATCGATATTGATTTTATACAAAATATTAATTTCCCAAATTTTATCCATTTGGCAACTCATTATTACAATAATCATTGGAGGATTAATGGGGATACTTTTAGCGTATATTTTTCTAAAAATTGGAAAACAAATAGAGGATAAATATGCTAAGACTCAATAAATTTACAATATAATAAGAAAAATCTATGTGCTTAATTCAAGATTTTATATATTTGAGAACCAATATATTTTTATAAATATCACAAGCAAGATATTAATGAAGGAAATAATTTTAAATGATGGAAACAAATTACCTATTATAGGTTTTGGTACTTACAAATCTAAAGATCAAAATGGTATTCAAGCTATAAAACATGCTTTGTCTTCGGGTTACAGACTTCTGGACACTGCAGCCAAATACGACAATGAACAAGAAGTTGGAATAGCCATGAGAGAAAGTGGCATAGTCAGGGCAGAAATCATTTTGACTTCAAAAGTATGGAGAGATAATTTGGGTTACAATGAAACAAAAAAAGCATTTCAACTTTCTCTACATAAACTTGGAATGGACTATATAGACCTATATCTGATTCATTGGCCTGCAAATGCAAGAAATTACTCAAATTGGCAAAAAACAAATTCAGAAAGCTGGAGGGCAATGGAAGAATTACAGTCTGAGGGAAAAATAAAATCTATTGGAGTAAGTAATTTTTGGCAAGAACATTTAGAGTCACTTTTTCAAACTGCAAATGTAATTCCTGCTATAAATCAAATTGAATTTCACCCCGGTTACTGGCAATCTGAATTATCTGAATTTTGTAAAACAAATGGTATTGTCGTCGAAGCTTGGTCGCCATTAGCAAGAGGTAGAATTTTCAATAACCCTATATTGCAAGAAATAGCTACTATACACAATAAATCAATTTCTCAAGTATGTTTGAGATGGGTTGCTCAACATAATACTATTGTTATTCCTAAATCAAATAACCTTCATAGAATCGAAGAAAATTTCAACATTTTTGACTTCAATTTATCCAATGAAGAAATGAAAAAAATAGATAATCTTCCTGAGATGGGATTTAGTGGAGAATTACCGAATTTATGGCCGGAAGTTTTGGATGTTAAAAATATAATGTAATTAACTCCCTATTTAATTTCATGAAAAATTAAACTTTTCTTACGACAAAACAAAATGTCGTACAATTGCCTTTATAATAATTTGCACAAAGGAAAAATAAATACTAATTTTGAAAAAAATGAATTCAATTAGCGAATTAATAATTCAAGCTCGAAAGTCCAAAAATTTAACTCAAGAACAACTTGCAAAATTATCTAATATTAATTTGAGGACAATCCAAAGAATTGAGAATAATAAAAATATGCCAAGAGTAAGTACTTTAGAACTTATTTGCAATGTTTTAGAAATAGAAATACCTGCTATTAAAAAAGAAAGCAAAAAAATTATTTCCTTTGATAGAGTTTTCAATTATTTATTTTTAATAGTTATCAATTTTATTATAATCGGTATAATTGGTTGGATGACTATAGATTCAGAAGCCAATTTAAATTCACGATTTGCAGGATTCTTACTGAGTTTTTTCATCCCCTTTTTCATTGTATTTTTTACTCAAAATATGGATAGCACAGTTAGATTATTTAAATTTGGAATAGGTTGCTTACTCTATGTGATTACAACTATAATTATAGTAGGATTTCCTTATGCCTTTGTGTCTGGGCTGATACCATGCCTAACTATTTGTATATTTACACTATATTATGGTGAAAAATTACTTTTGATAAATCAATAGATAAATGAAAAAAATTGTCATAACTATTTTAGCATTTGTATGGATATCAAGTCTGATTATTTTGATAATATCCCTCACCAATACTCAACAGGATAATCATTTCAGAAATCACCGGATAATTATTGGAATTTCATTCATTGTGATATCACAAATAATGGGAAATATTTACAAAAAGATACTTAAATATTAATACCTGAATTTAATATTCAATAGCTATTGCCTTTTATCAATAGTTTAATAATCCAAAAACATCTATTTTGTATTAAAATCAACTTTCCCCACCTACTATCTCTATCTGCTGTTCCTTTTTAGCAATAATCTCAGGCTTATCTTTATAAACACTTACAATACCTGTGACACAGATATTTTTATCTTTGAGATATTCCACAGGGGTATAGGTGAAATGTGGGTAATCTGAAGCAAATATCACCACAGTAAATTTATGGTCAGGATAATGTCCTCCGAAGTTAATGTAAGTATTTTTCTTTTCACCTTCGGGTTTAAAAACATCTGTTACTTTATCGCAAATTTTTATATAATCGCCTTTCCTTACTATATCTATACTGTCAAGGCTGATTGTTCGTTGTGAATACAATACCACAGAGGATAAGATCACTAACATAATTGTGATTGATTTTTTCATTTTTTGGAGTTTGACACAAATATATTAAAAATTTATATATAGCTGCCAAAATTAATTTAAAATATATATAATAGCACTTAAATATAATAATAATGACATTTTACAATTATATTTATCTGAACAGAATATAATTCACAAATAATCTGAGAATACTATGGAACAGAAATCAAAGAAAAAATTCAAAGAAGACTATAAACAAATGAGATTCCCGATGGGAGTATTTCAAATTAGAAATATTTCTAATGACAAAATCCTGATAGACAATAGTATTGATATGCCATCAAAATGGAATAGACATAAATTCGAGCTAAATTTTGGATCTCATAAAAATCGTGAACTTCAAAAAGACTGGAATGAAAAAGGAGAAGATAATTTTGTTTTTGAAATTTTGTCAGAATTAAAATATGATGATGAAAATCAAACAGATTATAATAAGGAATTGAAAGTTTTGCAAAAAATGGTGATTGAAGAATTGAATATTTCAGAAAATCTCAGATATTGAAAATTATATATTTTTGAGATGAATTCTGAGAATCAGAACCTTCTCTCCACACTACCCTACCTCATGGTGCCAGCAATCTTATCGATATTTAGACTATCGACCATAGCATTGAAAATATCGAAATAAACGGATTTATGGTCATATAATTCACTATGTGTTCCTTGTTCCACCACTCTTCCTTCGTCGAGGACAATTATATTTTCAGCATCGATTATCTGAGATAAATTATGCGATACAATGATTACAGTTCTGTCTTTTTTAATAGCATCAAGACTCATTTTTATTTGCTCTGTCGCAATTGCATCGAGACTGGCAGTAGGCTCATCAAGAAAAATAACAGGTGGATTTTTTAAAAACATCCTTGCAATGGCTATTCTCTGTTGCTGTCCTCCGGAAAGTGATTTTGCATCTGATTCATACGACATTGGCAACTCTACTATCTGATCATGAATATATGCTTTTTTTGCAGCTGCTACTATATCTTCGAAACTCGCATCAGGATTGCCATATTTAATATTCTCTGCAATACTACCATTGAATATATGGTTTCTCTGCAATACAAGTCCGATATTATTTCTAAGAAAAGTAGTATTGTAATCTTTGAGATTAACATTATCCAAAAGTATTTCACCTGATTGTTGTTCATAAAACTTATCAAGTAAATTTATAACAGTACTTTTCCCTGCACCACTCAATCCTATCAATGCAGATATCTTACCTTTAGGGATTTTAAAACTTACATTTTTCAATGCCTGAGTACCATTAGGATAATAAAAATCTATGTTTTTTAAATCAAAATCACCTTTAATCTGCTCAGGAATATAATCACCACTGGTTTCTATCTGATGTTCCGAATCAAGAATATCAAAAAATGCTTCCGAATATATCATAGCATCATTTACCTCATCATATATTCTGTGTAATTGTCTGATAGGAGCAGAAACATTATTGAACAACATAATATAGAACATAATCGCTCCGATAGTCATAGTGCCTTTTATCACAAAATATGATGTCAATATAATTATAATCACTACTCCTATTTGCTCAACAAATACTTTTACATTATCAAAGATAAAACCCAACCTCATTGTTTTCAATTGGTTTTCAGTCATATCATATTGAATCTTCTTATGCCTTTTTGCTTCCAATCCTTCCCTAACAAAAGATTTGATAACCATTATAGAATCTATTAGCCTTATGATTCCATTACTTTGGGTTTCTCTAAATGACCTCATTCTCCTCCTGAATCCCCCAAGTTTATTTGCTTGCAATTGACTTATATACATATATATAGGGATAATCGAAAGACTGACTATTCCTATGTAAATATTTGCATTGAATATTACTACCAGAGCCACTACTGAATTAGCAATCAGTGGTAGGATATTTATAAAGAAATTTTGAACGAGATTTGTCAGACTTGACACTCCAAGATTTATCCTGGTTTCAAGTTTACCACTGTCATTCTCAGTTGAAGTATAAAATGCCATCTTATATGACAATATCCTTTCGACTATAGTCTGTGAAAAATCACGTGAAATAAATATCCTTAATTTAACTCCGAAAAACTTTTGACCAAATTGAACAAAAGCATTCAATACTTCCTTCAATAACAGAACAATAGATATAAATGCCAGAATTTTTGCACCATCATTTACAGTTTTATGGCTTTCTGTTAATTGAGTAATTTCATCAACTGAATACCTGAGAATAAAAGCATTGACCTGAGCAAGAAATGAACCTATTAATGTGAGTATCAAAGTAGCTATAACGAGTCCCCAATATGGCTTTACAAATGGATAGATTTTTTTATCAATTCTTTCAAAGACATACCAACTCCATAATTTTATAAAAATTTACCATTTTTTTGTTTTATTTTTTAGACAATATATTTTAAATAAAGTACTGAATAAAATTTGTGATTAACTTTTATTTAACTTCTAATTTATAATATGAAAAAAAAATTAAAAAACTCTTTAGTATAACAATTTAAAATCCTTAATTCCTCGTAAATTACCACATTTCAGCTTAATCTTAATTATATTTGTTCTTAACTAGTATTTTAAAATTACATTATCCCCCAATATTGATATTAATTATTTAATTTTGAGTGTATTTTTTACACTAATAATTCTCTCATTTAACCAAATATAAATCAATATGAAAACAAAATCAATCTTAAGCCTGACATTGTTATTATTCATATTCAATGGTATGCTAATAGCACAAAACTTACCTGCTGGAACTACTAAAGTTGAAAACTGTCTGCCTGGAAGAACCTATCCACGAATATATGATGATGGCAGAGTAATATTTGAAATAATGGCACCTAAAGCTGAGGAAGTTTCTGTTGATATCGTAGGACAGAACATCCCAATGGAAAAGGACACAAATGGATTGTGGAGTGTGACCACTAAGCCTATTGTGGAAGGATTTCATTATTATTCCTTTTTGATTGATGGGGCACGAGTTTCTGACCCTAATGTGTATTCATATTTTGGAGCTAATCTCGATTTGAGTGGTATAGAAATCCCAGCACCTGACCGTGATTTCTATCAACCTCACAATGTTCCTCATGGTGATGTCAGGGCTCATTATTACTATTCTGAAATAAGAAACACCACCAGAAGATGTTTCGTATATACTCCTCCGGATTATGACAAAAATACCAAAATGAAATATCCTGTATTGTATTTACAACACGGATGGGCAGAAGATGAAACAGGATGGAGCAGTCAGGGTAAAATGAATTTTATTATGGATAATTTACTAGCAGAAGGAAAAATAGTCCCAATGATAGTAGTGATGGACAATGGTGACATCTCAGGACTACCTTTTAATGTTGTTGACTGGAATGCAGCACAATCTATCACATCTACTGGCAAAGGGAAAATAGAGTTCCAGGAACTTATAATCCGAGAAATAATACCTATGATAGATAATACTTATAGAACAATTCCTGACAGAAACCACCGTGCAATGGCAGGATTATCATGGGGAGGACTGCAAACTTTTGAAATCGTATTCAACAATATGGATAAATTCGCTTATCTTGGTGCATTCAGCGGAGCATTAAGAATAAGAGAAGATATAGATATAACAGAACTATATAATGGACTTTTAAAAAATCCAGATAAAATAAATTCAGATATGAAATTGATATGGATGGGTACCGGTACTGAAGAAGGAAACTGGTCTCAATCTTTCCGTGACAGACTTATAAATTTAGGAGTAAAAAATATTGTATTCTACGAATCTCAAAATACTGCTCATGAATGGCTTACATGGAGAAGATGTCTGAAGGAATTCTCTGAGAAATTATTCAAATAACAACTTCACATAGGCTATAAAAAAAGAAATACCATTATCGATATTCTAAATTATAAACGTACTGATAATGGTATTTTTATAATATCAGAAATGACCAAGTTCGTCATGCATCATAATAATGAGTTTAACCAATCTTTTGGTAATCTTTTTATTTTATTGGTATTTTTATCAATAAGAACCCATTTGGTCCTTGAATCCACGACCAAATCATTGCCAATATAAAACTCTACTTTTCTGGGCTGACGAATTCCTTCTGGTTCTTCTGGATAAGTCCTGACTAAAAGAACTTCCCCTTTAAATACCTGACGCAAATATTGAATATGATGATCGACAAGCACCCAATAATCTTCTGCATATTCAGTATTCACTTTAAGCAAATCCCAATGCTCTTTAGCCATCTCTTCCATCCATTTTATATACTGTACATTATTTACATGATTCAATGAATCGAGATGCTCATCTTCAATTATAATATTTTTGGTGTAAATCAATTCCATATACTAAAAAATAAATATCTAAAAAATCATCTGTTTACCATTTCAGATTTTATACTTTCCAGATATTTAACTACATATTTACCCATAATATCAAATTCAATATTGACTTTAGAGCCCGGATTGATAAATTTAAAATTAGTATTTTCAAAAGTATAAGGAATTATTGCAACTGAAAACTCATTTTTAACAACATCAACAAGAGTAAGGCTAACACCATTTATAGATATTGACCCCTTATTGACAATCAAATTGTTGTTTTCATCATCAGCCAGTTTAAACCTAAAATACCAACTTCCATTTTCTTCCTGAACAGATATACATTCTGCAGTAGTATCAACATGCCCTTGTACAAAATGCCCATCCATACGCATTTCTCCAGTTACTGACCTTTCAAGATTAACCATATCTCCTGATTTCAAATCACCGAGATTAGATTTCAATAGAGTTTCCTTTATTGCAGTAACTTTGTATTTTGTTTCATCTATATCCACAACGGTGAGACAAACACCATTATGAGAAATACTTTGATCGATATGAAGCTCCTCAATAAAATCAACAGAAAGATAAAAATGAACATTTGTATTTTCATTTTCAATCTTTACTAATTTCCCCATTTTTTCAATAATTCCTGAAAACATATAATATCATTTAATTTTACAAAATGTAAATATAATTCATCAAAATAGTCACTAAAAACTAATTCTTTATTTTAGCTTTTGTTTTGATTCATTCCAAAGTGCATCCATATCTGCTAAAGTCATTTCCTTCAACGGTTTTTCAGCAAATTCCTCAATATACTGAAATCTTGATTTGAATTTTACATTCACTTTTTCTAATGCAGTTTCAGGATCGACACCAATAAATCTTCCATAATTGACTAATGCAAACAATACATCACCAAATTCTTCGTCAATATGAGCAAAATCATGATTTTCATCAATAGCCTCTCTTAATTCTCCAATTTCTTCTTCTACTTTATCCCAAACTTGATCCACATTTTCCCATTCAAAATTGACCTGAGCTGTCTTTTCCTGCATTCTGTAAGCCTTTATTAATGCAGGCAAACCATCAGGCACACCACTTAAAACAGATTTTTTACCTTCCTTTTTCTTTATCTGCTCCCAATTTTTCTTAACTTCATCTGAATCCAAAACTTTTACATCTCCATAAATATGTGGATGCCTGTTTATCATTTTTTTATTCAATTTATCAATAACTGAAGCTATATCCAATTTCCCCTGTTCACTACCTATTTTGGAATAAAATACGATATGCAATAGAACATCACCCAACTCCTCCTCAATTCCAGTCCAATCCTCTTTCAATATGCTATCAGCCAATTCGTAAACCTCTTCAATAGTCAGATTTCTGAGTGAATGAATATCTTGTTTTTTGTCCCAGGGACACTCTGATCTCAATGTATCCATTATCGCAAGCAACTCAGTAAATTTTTTTAATTTTTCTTCCATTTATAATATATATTAAAAAACGTATTTTTGTAAATATTATTCAAATTGCAAAATAAATAAAATGTCAGAATTTTTTTATACTTTACTTATAGTTTTTGTTATTGTTGTTTTTTCTTTCGTTATTTTTAATGTAAAGTATATTTTCAAAGGCGAAGAGTTCAAAAAACTTGCTCTACTACTGGTGAAAAATGTAGTTGCTCTGGTGATCACGATCATGAAACAGCATGTGAAAACAGGATAATAGAAAAAGTTTAGTCGCATACATATAAGTAACGATCTGGTACTAAAAATCTAATAGTATATAATCCCTTGAATTTCATTTATTAACTATAAAAAATTTTGATTATGAATTACGCACATATTCATCTCACTGTCAATCATTTCCCAATTATTTTCCCGATGGTAGCTGTTATAGTTTTGATTACAGGATTTATATTCAAATCTGAAGTAATGAAAAGAACAGCCTATTTTATCTTTGCATTAGGCGCCATTTCAACTGTTTTTGCAATAATTTCAGGAGAGAAAGCTGCAGGTTATACTCATACTATGGACTGGTTTCAAAAAAGTTTAGTACATGAACATCATGAATCAGCAGAATTTTTTGGTATTTTCTCCTATATTTTAGGATTATTATCTGTTGTTGCATTATGGGCTAGTTGGAAAGGAAAACAATTTTCTAAATGGCTTTCTTATATCGTATTAATTTTTAGTTTTGTCACTATGTTTTTAGCAAAAAATGCTGGTAGCACTGGAGGAGATATACGACATACGGAAATCAGAACAGAGCAAAACACTGTGGAACAACCTGCAAATGTTGAAGATGAAGAACAAAATTAATAATATTAAATAATTTGTTAATTTCTATATATTCCGTTACTTTCAAATAATCTTAACGTTTAATAGAAGAACTTTTAATCAAACAAAACGTTTGCATTATAACTATTTACTTAAAAAAAATTTAAAACATGAAAAAAATTAATTTTATCTATGGATTTGTAATCCTTGCTGCCTTTGCAATTTCATTTGCATCTTGTACTACTGACACTGGTGTTCCTCCAACACTCTCATTCGGAAGTGGATCATCATATATTTCAGGAGATGCTCAAGTAGATGCTGGTGAATATGTAACTGTTAAATTAAACGGAACTAAAGGAGATGCTGACATGAACAATCTTACAATTTATGAAGATGGAAGTCAACTAAATCTTGCTAGAATCGAAGATGGTGTCAACTCCAATCCTGTTTTATTATCAGGAGATGACGTAACTTCATTTACTAAAGAAATAACTTTCACTGCTCAAGAATCAGGTTCAAGTGAATATTTATTTGTATTAACAGATGTTAGTGGATTAAAAGATAGTGTTTCATTTTTATTATCATTGAATCCTGAGACTGCATTTAATCTTGAAGTTACCAATTTAAAAGTTTATAATGCTGATGGTCCTGCAGGTTATTATGGAAGTGTTGATTTACAAAAAGGCGTATCTGTAGCATCAGATGATACCGATGGCGACGTTCAAGACCTTGGAATCAATAATAGTAGTACAGGATGGGCTAAAACAATAGAGCCAGAAAATGGAACTACCATGTTCATTCCTCCTTCATCAGTCGATTATGATGATGTAACATCATTAGAAAAACTGCTCGAAGCTATGGATGCATCAACACAGGTTTCAGAATCTACAGTATCTGTAGGTGATTTATTTATTCTAAAATCCCCATCACCAGATAATTCTCAACTATATGATTATTTCATATTGAAAACTACTGAAATTCATGATGATGGTCAAGTAGGACCAGGATATAATCAAGATTATTATATTTTCTCTTTAAAAAGGATATGTCAATTAATAATCGAATAAAAAATATATGCCTCAATTATTAAATTGGGGCATTTTTTTAAAAAATAAGGATAATAATAACAATTATTGCAAAAATAAACTTACCTTTGCCGCGCTATAGAAAATTTTCGTAATTAATATAAGTAAAACATAAAAAAATGAGTGTATTTTTAGATCTGAAAAAAAAGAAAGAGATCTTCAAAGAATATGGAAAATCAGAGAAAAGATACTGGTTCAGTTGAAGGTCAAATTGCATTATTGACAGAACAAATCAAACTGTTGACCAACCATTTAAGTGAAAACAGAAAAGATCAGGTAAGTCGTAGATCCCTTCTAACAAAAGTTGGAAAAAGAAAAAGATTCTTAAAATATCTTATGGAAAAAGATATTGTTAAATACAGAACTTTAATAGAAAAATTAGGATTGAGAAAGTAAAAAATAATTATAAGTTATTTTTTAATACAACAATTTTAATAAAAGGCTGATTTAATTTACAATCTGATTTCAATGATTTCTGAAACGGTATGTTTTTAGTTTACATATTGTATGTACAGTAAATCAGTATTAAAATTTTAATTAAATAAATCAAAATGAATAATAATTTGGGTGTTTCCGTATCTTTCACATTACCAAATGGAAGGGAGATAACATTGGAAACAGGAAAATATGCAAAGCAAGCTGACGGATCTGTTATGCTTAAATCCAGAGATGTCGTTATACTTGCTACTGCCACCTCAAGTAGAGAAGCCAATGAAGCTCAATCATTCTTTCCATTGTCAGTTGATTATCAGGAAAAAATTTTCTGCTGCAGGAAGAATACCAGGAAGTTTCTTTAGAAGAGAAGGTAAACTTTCAGACTATGAAGTACTTATTTCAAGATTAGTAGATAGAGCTATCAGACCTTTATTTCCTGATAATAACATGAATGAAACACAGGTTTTCATAACACTTTTGTCTATGCAGATAAAGAAACTGTGCCAGATGCTTTAGCTGCTTTAGCTGCTTCTACTGCTCTTGCTGTTTCTGATATTCCATGGAATGGCCCAATCTCTGAAGTCAGAGTAGCTAAAATAAATGGAGAACTAGTGATTAACCCTAATCGGTCTGAACTTCCTAATGCTACTATTGATTTAATTGTCGCAGCTTCTAAGGACAATGTCATGATGGTAGAAGGTGAGTCAAATGAAGTTAGCGAAGGAGAAATAGTAGAAGCTATTAAATTTGCTCACGAAGCTATTAAAGTTCAGGTGGAAGCACAATTGAAATTAGCTCAATTAGTAGGTGATAAAGCATTGAATAAAAGGGATATCCCTGAAGAAAATGAAAATAAAGAATTAAAAAATGACTTAGCTGAAGGTTTTAAGAGTAAAATCAAAGATGTAGCTAAAGGTGCTTATGGCAAACATGAAAGAAAATCTTTGTTAAAAGAAATTGAAACTGAGGCAAAAGAATTTTTCCTTGAAAAAAATGGTGAAGAATGGTATAATGAGAATAAAAGCTTAATATCAACATATTTTGATAAATTCAAAAAAGAAGTTTTCAGGGATTTAATTCTAAATGAAAATTTAAGACTTGATGGTAGAAATCCAGAACAAATTAGAAATATTTGGAGCGAAGTAGAAACTTTGCCTGCAAGCCATGGTTCAGCAGTATTTACAAGAGGTGAAACACAAGTATTATCCATCCTTACCTTAGGTACAAAAATGGATCAGATAATGGTTGATAATGCTCTGGATAGTTATTATGACAACTTCATGCTTCATTATTCTTTCCCTGGTTTTTCTGTTGGTGAAGTTAAGCCTATGAGAGGTCCTGGAAGAAGAGAAGTAGGTCATGGTAATCTAGCAGGAAGATCTTTAAGAAAAGTATTACCTGAAGATTTTCCTTACACCATCCGAATCACTTCTGATGTTTTGGAATCCAATGGAAGTTCATCTATGGCTACTGTTTGTAGTGGTAGTATGGCTCTTATGGATGCCGGAGTCCCCGTGAAAAATGGTGTTAGTGGTATAGCAATGGGTTTAATCACTGATGGTGAAAAATTTGTGGTTCTTTCAGATATTTTAGGCGATGAAGATGCCATAGGAGATATGGACTTCAAAGTAACTGGAACACAAAATGGTATCGTTGCTTGTCAAATGGATATCAAAATCGATGGATTACCTTACGAGATATTAGAAAAAGCACTAAAACAAGCAAATGAGGGAAGGAAACATATTCTGAATGAAATGAATAAAACAATAGAAAAACCTGCAGATGACTTAAAACCTCATGCACCAAGAATTTCTGTTGTAATTATTGATTCTAGTCAGATAGGAGAAGTTATCGGACCAGGAGGTAAAGTTATTCAGGAAATACAAAAAACCACCAATACTACTATCTCTATCACTGAAGAAGATGACAAAGGAATTGTTCATATTTTCAGCTCTAATAAAGATGATATAGAAAGTGCAATGAAAGCCATAAACAATATCACATATGTTCCTCAAGTAGGAGATGTATATGATGCAGTTGTAAAAACTATAATGCCTTTCGGTGTTTTTGTAGAATTTCTTGGCAAAAGAAGTGGTTTAATTCACGTTTCAGAGTTATCTTATTCAAGAATTGAAAATGTGGAAGAGGCTGTAAGTATAGGTGACAAATTCCAGGTAAAATATATCGGTATCGATCCAAAATCCAAAAAAATGAGATTGAGTCGTAAAGCTCTTTTACCGAAACCTGACTATATTAAAGATGACAATCAATCTGGTGAGAGAAAAAACTACAATCAAAGAGGTGGAGGAGACAGAAACTCTAACTATAAGCCACGAAATAATGACAATAGAAGACCACCTAAAAAAGACAATGAACAGTAATGTAAATAAATAAAAAAGCAGTGAAAATTCACTGCTTTTTTTTATTCCATAATTATATTTTCCTTTACTGTCATCAATGAGTCAATCTTATTTTCTGACGATGATATCTTACCCAAAATCTCATTTCTAACTCTTTTAATACTTTGAAATAATGATTCTGTATTTTCAATGCCATTAGCTAAATCTCGTTTTAAAACAAAATCTGAAAGTATATTGTCGAAAAACATCCCGAAATCATTTTCAAATCTAATCGAAGGCATTACAAGATCATTCATATGAATTCCAATACTTCTAAGATCTGAAACATAATTATTTACCAATATCTGTACATTCCTAAGATAATCTTTTGCCCTGCCAACAATCATAGCCTTATTACTAAAACTCCTTCTATGTCTATGTCTATTCCAATTTAATGAACTTTCAATATCTCTCAAAGAGGCACTGAGCAATGTGAGATTTTGTAAAATATTATCAGAAATTTCTAGTAAATTATTACATTTATTTTGAAATAATTTCTCTTCTTTTATATCACTAAGAACATTTTTCAAAGCAAGTCCTTTATCTCCGGAATCATCCAGCAATTCATTTTCTCGCTTTATCATCAATGAATCCAATTCATTATTCAAGACATTCAATTCATCAATCTTTCTGTTCAATATACCGACTTCATACTCTATAGCACTTTTTTCAGATTTTAATTGATCATAATTTTTAGATAATTTATAGTATTCATTGCGTTTCAATTCCAATGTAGCCTTTTTATCAATAAAAGCAGATTTAATCAATCCTGTAATTGAAAAACCTTGCAAATTCTCTATCTCCACATGGAGTTTTTCCAGTTTAGTAAGAGTATTACTAATCTGAGTATTGACCGAATTAAGATTATTGTCAGCTCTTAAAAGTTCACTTTCAACAACTTTAATATCACCTATCTTCTTTGTTATTTCCCTGATTCTAATACTTATTTCAGACACAATATCATTTTTTTTTCAAAAATACAAAAAATAAATCATCCAAAGTTAAGAGTTTATAATAAAGCAAATTATAATTTGCAAATTAATAAAAAATAAAACAGTTAATCTTGATAAATATTTTTTTTTTTAAATATTTAATTAATTTTGACGTATTTAATCATATATAAAATTAAATTTAATAATTTTACATTTATTTAAAATTTAAAATCATAAAAATAATGGGAATTTTAAATGTTATTAAAAATATATTATTTGGTTCTAAAAAGGACTCCGATAAAAACGAAAATTTGACTACACCTATTGTAGGTGACAAATCTGATCACTTATTGGAAGTAAATGAAGACCATAAATCAGAGTCTTTTAATAAAGTTATAGAGCAGGACAATACTAAGACTTCAATTATTGATAAGATTGCTGATAGTGAATTTGTAAAAAAATCCGGAGAGTTTGCTGAGAAAGCTACGGATGCAATATTGGATACTGGAGAAAAATTTATGGATAAAACTAAAGAGTTTGCCGCAGGTCCCGGAAAAGAAATGCTGGATAAATTCGGTAATGCTTCAGAAGCAATAGGAGAAAAAATAATCTCAGGTGGAAATGTCATTAAAGATAAAGTGACTGATATAATGGATGATATCGGAGACAAAATGGATGAAACCATTGACAAAGCAAAAGATTTCTCCAATAAGACAGAAAAAAAATCAGACTTTGCAGAAACAGAATTTAATGTCAAAGACTCCGAACTCAATGACAAAGAAGACTTTTTCAACAAAGCTGACAAATTTTCAAAAGGAGACTACTCAAATGAAGCTAAAGTTACTGTAACTCAACCAGAAAAAACCAATAAAAATACAGATTCAATAACTAAAATATCAGGATTTGACGATAAGGATAACGACGGAGACACATTGATTGACGATGCAGATATAATAGAAGATGATATTGAAAAAACAATATAATTTTCATATCAGGCAACTTTTTTATTAACAATAATATCTAACAATTAACTAGGTACTTGAAACTTGGATTTGGAATTATCAGATAAAGATATAATTTCAGGCTGTTTAAAACATGACCGAGCAAGTCAGAAAGCATTATTTGATAAATATTCAGGTGTGATGAAAACCGTCTGTTTAAGATATCTTGGAGGGAATGAAGATGATGCTAATGATATATTGCAAGACGGATTTATTTTGTATTTGAAAATTTGAAATCTTATAAATTTCAAGGGTCATTTGAAGGATGGATTAGAAAAATCATGGTAAATTTGTGCTTAAAACACCTTAATAAAAATAAAGCTATTGAAATAGAGAACCTGGATAAATTATATAAGTATAAAGAAACGGAATCAGATATTGTAGAAAAAATGACATCTAAACAATTATTAAATAACATTTTAACAATGCCAGTGGGATACAGAACTGTGTTCAATTTATTTGTAATAGAAGGATATAGCCACAAGGAAATTGCAAAAAATCTAAAGATAGAAGAAAGCACTTCCAGGTCACAGTTAGCTAAAGCAAAATTATTTTTGAAAAATAATCTTAATGAAAATGATTTTTCATGAAAAATAAATTAGAGAAATCATATAACGACGCTATTTATAACTATAAATCTGAAGTTCCGGATTCAATCTGGGAAAATATTGAAGCTATTCTCGATAAGAAAAAGAAAAACAGGAGAATTTTATTATGGTGTTTATTGGCTGTACTTTTTATTTCTGGTGGCATAGCAAGTTGGATTTTTATTAACTCAGGAACTAATAATGATAATAATAAAAATAATAATGTAAATTATGTTGCTTCTACCACTCCGCTAAATCAATCAAATGACACAAAATCTATTGATAACATTGTTGATTCAGAAATAAATTCAAATACACAAAATCTGAATGAAAATTTATATTCAAAAAATAATACTATTAATAATTTAGAGACTATTATTGATAATTCAAAGAATCATGAAAAATTGAATTATAGAGAAAATTACTCTGAAGATAATATAGCAGATAATACAATAATTGAAGAAACAAATGACAAAAACATTCTAAATTTGTCACAAAATAGAAGTCAATATGTTTATAACAAAATTGATATAATACCTTTTTCAGAATTAACCACCAACTCTGACCTACTAATCCTCAAAAACAATTTAAAACACAAGTTAAAGTATAATTCAAATAAGAAACATAAAAAAGTTTTAGACGATTGCTTTCCTACAGACAATAAGCTTTGGTTCGCTGAAATATATTTTACACCTTCATATCCCAACCAGATATTAAGTGGAGAATACACAGCATACCTAAAACAACGACAAAATACCGAAAGTCCATTATTATCCTATTCAACCGGAATAAGACTTGGATATATGTTCAAGAATGCTTCAATAAAGACAGGTTTTGATTATACACAAGTAAATGAAAAATTCAAAATCACTATAAAAAATGTAGAAAGTACTCAAACTATTATCACAATAGATACTATTATGAATAATGATGGAACATATTTCATCAGAAGGGACACTACAATAAAAGAAATATATGGCGAGGAAGAATTTAAAAAGTTAAATAGATATAAAACTATAAATGTACCGATAATCTTAGGATATAATATTAAGTATAATAAACATAAATTTGGAATCAATGCAGGTATTCTTATGAATATTTCCTTCAAAAGGAAAGGATACTTTATTTCTTGCAGCAGGAAATATTGTAGATATTACTGATCCCGAAAATATTACATTCAAAAATAAAATTGGATTATCTTTATATACAGGATTAGAATATAATTACTATTTAAATAGTAGTTCAGTTTTATTCATTGAACCAGCATTTGTTTTTAATTTGAAATCCATAACAAAATCTGATTATCCTTTAAGTCAAAAATATAATTTATACGGACTTTCATTTGGGTGCCAGAAAATTATTTTAAATATTAATTTTAATTGTTCAGGCAACATTTATTAACTAAATAATATCTGACTATTGAAAACATAGAAAAGTGAAAAGTATATTTATATATATTACTATTTTTAGTTATAAGTTTGACATCTTGTGTTGAAGAATATGAAATATTTCACCCATATAGAAATACAACATTGAGTTATTTATCTGAACTTCACCTGAGTTATAATTATTCAATCTTCAAAAACAGTAAAGGAATAGAAATATATGATTCACATTACCATAAGATTCTGATTCCTGAAAATTCTTTTTCATCATCTGAAGATAGTATAATTGTTAAATGGAGAATATTAAATAATGCAGGGCAATTTATCAGCACCAGATCAAGTCTTAATGATTCAGAAAACCAAATAATCTCCGATGCCAGCATAATAAATTTACAGTTTTTCAATAAATCAGGAAATTCAGTAACACAAATCAAACCAGTATTACTTTATATTCCATACAATTACAATCAAAATCATAAATTATTCAGAACATCAAATTCAGTATGGTACAAAACCACTTTACAAACCGATATTTTAGAATATTCTGACTGGACAACTACAATAAATGAAACTGTAGAAAATCAATCCGGATATAAGATTTCAATCATGAATGAGGGAACATTATGCATTGGAATTTGCAATGAATTTGATACCGGATTCTCTGGAATAAAAGTTGAATTACCGGATGAATTTAATGTTGACAATTCTATTGTCCAAATATCAGTACCGGATACAAATATCAATATAGAAATGGATTGGAACAGTGAACTTAAATTATTTGTATTGCCTGAAAATATTATTTTTCCATACAACTCTATGAATATCACAGTATTGGCTGAGGACACCGACAATAATCCATTTTTTGGTATGAAATATGCAGTAATTGATGAGGAGAACCCTGTATTTATTGATTTGGATCAAGTAAAAATTGAAGAAATAAAAACAATATTAAACTCTATATAGTTAAAAGATTTATGTAAATGGGAGCGCCTGTCCGGGATAAAAGAATTTTGGGCAGGCTTTTTTTATGAAATTCTACTCCAATCCTTAAACATCTGTTTATTTTCGATTATATATTTTCTTAGTTTAAAATTTTCAGGTAATTCTATTTTAGGATCTTTTGATAATATATTAATGCATAAATCCCTTATTTTTACCATTATTTTTTCATCAGCTATAATATTACTCATTTTCAAATCCAGCAATCCACTTTGTCTCAATCCTTCAATATCACCGGGTCCTCTTAATTTCAAATCAGCTTCAGCTATTTCAAACCCATTATTGGTACCGACCATAGTTTTAATTCGCTCCTTCGCTTCTGCCGATAATTTATATTTAGTCATCAATATACAATAGGATTTAGCACTTCCTCTCCCTACCCTTCCTCTCAATTGATGCAATTGCGACAGCCCGAATCTTTCTGCATTTTCTATGACCATGACTGAAGCATTAGGCACATCAACACCAACTTCAATGACGGTAGTGCTAACAAGAATTTGGGTTTTCCCTTCCTTAAATCTTATCATCTCATAATCCTTATCCTGCGTTGCCATCCTACCATGCACTATACTCATTTGATATTCAGGTCTCGGAAAGTATTGCAGCATCATCTCATATCCTTCTTGAAGATTCATCAAATCAAGTTTTTCCGATTCTTCTATTAGAGGATATACAACATAAACCTGTCTTCCATCTTTGATCTGAGATTTTATAAAAGATATTAATTTCATCCTTCGGGCATCAAATAAATGCAATGTCTGAATTTCCTTTCTTCCCGGAGGAAGTTCATCTATCACTGACACATCGAGATCACCATATAGAGTCATACTCAATGTGCGAGGTATAGGCGTAGCTGTCATCACAAGTATATGAGGAGGTATCAACTCTGTTTTTCGCCACATAGCAGCCCTCTGTTTAACTCCAAACCTGTGTTGTTCATCTATAATTGCAATTCCAAGATTGTAGAATTCCACAGTGTCCTCTATAAGTGCATGAGTACCTATAAGGATATCAATAGCACCAAATTTAGTCGATGACAAAATATTTTTCCTCGCTTTCCCTTTAACACTTCCTGACATGAAACCAATATTGAGATTCATGCCTTTCACAAGGTTAGAAATGGAAGTATAATGCTGAGTAGCTAATATCTCTGTAGGTGCCATTAAACAAGCCTGAAATCCATTATCTATAGCTATCAGCATAATCATTAGAGCCACAATCGTTTTCCCGCTTCCAACATCACCCTGCAATAATCTATTCATGTGGATTCCACTCTGAAGATCACGACGAATTTCTTTTATAACTCTCTTTTGAGCCCCAGTCAATTCAAATTGTAAATTATTATTATAAAAGTAATTAAATTTTTCTCCTACTTTATCAAACACTATCCCTTTGACTTTGCGGTTGATTACAAGTTTGTTGAAAATCAATCTAAATTGCATAAAAAATAGTTCATCAAACTTCAAGCGCAATCTGGCAACATGCAATTCCTGATCAGTTTTGGGAAAATGAATTGATTTTAAAGCGGTATCTAAATCTATTAATTTATATTTTTCCAAAATGTAATCCGGAATATTATCATCAAAATGAATATGCTTTACCTTTTCAAGCAGATTTTCAGTAATCTTGGAAAGATTTCTTCCATTTAAACCAGCCTTTGACAATCTTTCAGTTGAATTATAAAGAGGAGATAAATGACCGAAATTAGAAATATCAGATTTATCTGAATTTAATTCTTCAATATCAGGATGAATCATTTTATTATGAGACCCTCCTTTTTCTACCTTACCGAAAAAAATATATTCTTTCCCTACTACAAGTTGATTTTCCACCCACTTTACTCCTTGAAACCAAATCAATTCAACTAATCCATAATTATCTCTAACTATTACATGCAATCTATATTTATTATTTGCTCCTTTTATTTTATCAATTTCATCCACCTTAGCTTTTATCTGATACAATGTCTTATCATCAGTCATTTCATTAGATTTATGAAATACAGTTCTATCTAGATATCTATATGGAAAATAAAACAATAAGTCCTTAAACGTAAAGATATTCAATTCTTTACGCAAAAATTCAGCTCTTCGAGGTCCTACACCTTTCAGAAATTCAATGGAAGTATTTAGTATTTCTTTAGAATTATCCAAAATTATTTTTTAAAATTGTAAAAATAATTAATATTTTGTAACAAAGAACAATTAGAGAGCGTCAGAAACATATAGCTATGGGGAAAGAAGACTTTTTATTAGCTTATAAGGATAAATTTTACAGATTCGCATTGAGAATGACCAATGACGAATTCGATGCTGAAGATATCATGCAAGAGCTTGCCATTAAAATATGGCAGATGGGTGATGATTTTGATAAAATCGAAAATAAAGAAGCATGGTGTATGTCTGTAACAAGAAATCTGGCTATTGACAAAATCAGAGATCGAAAAAGGAAAAGTACTGACAGTATCGAAACTGCAATTTACACTGAAAGCAGTGATGAAACAAGTCCTCAAAAACAACTTGAAAACAATGACCTTTTAGCAAATTTAAAGAAATTAATAGATTCAATGCCGGAAAATCATAAAACTGTCATTCAACTAAGAGAAATTGAAGAAATGAGCTATAAGGAAATTGCTGATGTAATGGATACTGATATTCAAAATGTTAAAGTTACTTTATTCAGAGCAAGAAAAGTTCTGCAACAATTGCTCATCGAATCAAAGTTGAAATTGAATTAATAATTATTAAAATAGATTTAAAATCAATTAATTATAAAATTATAATAAATGACCGATATTAATAAATTAATTGAAAAATATTGGAATGGTGATACTTCTTTAGAAGAAGAAAGTGAATTACGCAATTTTCTTAAAAAGGATAATTCTCAGGAATTTGAAGATTTAAAAACAATGTTTCTATTTTTTGAAAATGAAAAACAAATTAGCTTCGATAAAGAATTTAAACCTGCACAAAGTAAAGTAATAAAACATAATTTTAGAAAAAATATAGCTATTGCAGCAAGTATTATTATATTGATTTTTTCCGGAATTTTGATCTTTAATACTAATTCAAATCATCAGACTAAAAATATAACCAATCCTGATGAAGCGATGAAAGTTTCACAAGAGGCTTTGAATTTATTAGCATTGAATTTCAACAAAGGAGAAAAAAACATAAAAGAAAATATCATTAATTTAGATAAACTTGATATTTTTAAATAAGGTATTAGCTCTATAACTTTAAAAGTAATAATGAAATAAAAATAAAACAATTATGAGAAAAACATTCTATTTTATCATTCTAATTGTGATTTCATCAATTAATACAGCTCTTTCACAATCAAATTCTATAGATAAGTTCTTTAGTAAAGAAGCAAACAATTCTAATTTCACTCAGGTTGTAGTTTCTGATAAAATGCTTGGAATGCTTTCAGAAAAGGAAGGATATGACCAAGAGATAAAAGATATATTGTCAAAATTAAATGGATTGAATATACTGAAAACAGAAAAATCTCCAAATGATTTTTTCAATTTAGCTAAGTCAAAATACAAAAGTTCCAACTATGAAGAATTGATGTCTGTGAAGGACCATGGTAGCAATGTTGTATTCTATTCTACAGGTTCCAATGGCAGAACCGTCAAAGAATTAGTGATGCTCATAGGTAATACTAGTCAAACCGTTTTGATGAGTTTCACCGGTAATATAAATTTGGATGAAATATCAAAATTGGGTCAAGCTCTTGACATTCAAGGAGCTGATAAGCTAAAAGAATTAGGAAAATAAATTGGTTTATTTTTTCAAAAACCATTTGTAATTCACAAACAAATCCTTGAAAACTTCATATTGCACAAGGAATAAATCTCCATTTTCATCTTGAGCAATATACCTGAGTATATTTTGGTTCAGATACTTATCTATTCCCTGAAGTTGATCTTGAATTTCCTCATCCAAAAGTGGAATCAAATAAAAAGTCAGAGTCTTCTCTTTACCATTATTCAATATCAACCCTAATTTCACAATTGGATCACGACTCAGAACCTCATCTTTATTGTCCATAGAGTTTTCAATGTATTCTGCTCCCTTATCTTTAAATCCTAAGAGATATGTTTCAGCAACTTCAGAATTCATTTTTACAAAATTAGAATTTTTTCCAAGTTTGGAAACCACAAAACCATCACCTTCTCTTTTAAATCAAAAGATTCATCAGGAGAAATCAGATAATCCATCTTAACTTCATTGATCGAAGAAGGATCTATTGCATAAATAGTTTTATCTCTCCATTCATCGAGTATAAGAAAATCTCACCTTAAGATTTCCAGTAAATCCCGGCATAGTCATAACTAAAGGGCTTGCTGCACCAGTCATCAAAAAATATGTGCCAATGCTGTTCTGTGGAGATCCTCCAACATAATATGATTTTAGTATTTCTCCATCTTTATTGTAAATCTCAGCCTTGATACCACCATAGGTCATTTCGTGATAATATTTTTTACTGCAGCATCAGGTGGAACATAATCAATTCTGATGTTTTTTATTACACTCAATAAATTATTAATCATAAGTCTATCTGCAATATATTTATCATTGACTTTCCATTTATCACCATCTCTCTCTAATTTCACCGTAGTCCCATTTCTCTGATACAACATAATTTTTCCAATATCATCTGTATTTTCAATTGGGAATTCCCTGTATGAAAAATCATAAGAATTATCTTGGTTTGTAGATTTATTATTGGTAAGATACCAGGTTAATCCTCCTAAAACTATCAAAATTAGTAATAAAATATATTTATTTATTTTCATTAATATTTGGATTTTAATTCATTTTTAATTTGTTCAAAATGATTTCCTATTTCATTTTGCTTATCACTAATAATTTCTATTTCCTTAGCTTCATTTTCCAGAAATGAATCTAATTTTATAAAATTATCATCAATTTTCTTCTTAATATTACTAACGTATTTTTTTATCTTTTCTGTGACCTCATCACTGATTTTATTTTTTCCCTTACCCATTTCTTCGATAAATCCATTTAGAATCTTACTTCTTTAACCTATCCCCACCCGGCAAAAAGAAACTCCTATAGCCGTAATAATTCCACCTGTAATATCAAAAATCACTCCGTGAGTAAGTGCAGCAATGACAATCCCAATAGCAGCAAGTCCTGATCCTTTCAATAATTCCGGAGAGACACTACTATCTTTGGTTAGAAGATCCTTATTGTAGAAATTTTCTTCATGATGCAAAAATCTCGAAAAAGTATCTATTAATTCAGATAGTATATTTGCTCGTTTATCAGCTAAATCACTAAAAATATGGTCATCTTGTTTTAGAATTGTTTTACTATTATGTAATTTAGCATCAACCAATTTTGCCATCATTTGTATATTCTCAGCTATATCTTTGATACCATCATTGAGAGATTTGCCTACCACTGACTTTAATTCTTGTTCGAGATCATTTGTAAATCCATCCAACCAATTATGCAAATTTTCATTTTTATTGAATATAGATAAAAATGAACTGCTGACAATTGTAAAAAAGCCCAGCCTATCGCTCAATTTATTTTTATATTTATTGATTATAGTATCGTATTTGGAAAGCAAGCTATCTACAAGAATTTCCGTTTGATGATTGGTTTTGCTTTCTTGCTTATCCAATATATCTTTTATTTCATTTCTGAAAGCAATATCTGCATCATATTGTTGCTTTCGAAGCACCATTCCGCTTTTTAATTTATCATTGATATTCTCAAGAGTTTCCACTGAAGCTTCAAGTTTCAAATAAGCAGCTTTGCCATTAGTGATGTGATCACTGATATAATTTCTTAGAGAGATAAATCCACTTTCCTCTTTCTTTCCTTCCAACTCTAATTTAGCTGAAACTGCAAACACTATAGGAGATTTGATATCTTTCTTTATTGCATAATCTTTTACCCCATTAAAATTTATATCAAGGTCGCTTTCATCCATTAAATCTTTTTGTTGTAGTACGAAAATGACCTTTTTCCTCCACTCTTCTTTGACATAATCAAAAAATTCCCAAGCAGATTGACGATATGGATTTTTTGCTTCAAAAACAAATATAATCAAATCACTCACAGGAATAAATCTCTCAGTAATCTCCTGATGATGAGCAATAATGGTATTAGTTCCAGGGGTATCAACTATTGCTATTTCTTTCAAAATGGAATTATCCTGATATATCTTTTTCAAATATTGTGATACGAACTCTTCCCTTTCAGGCACACCATAAACAATTTGTTGGATAGTATCTGTCATAGGTGAAGGAGCCACCTTACATATCTCTTTACCTGTATCCAAAAGAGCATTTATAAATGAACTTTTCCCGGATTTCACCTCTCCTACAATTACAAACATATATGGCTCATTCAATCTATTAATAACATCCTGAGCTATTCCGATTTCATCAGAATAATTTATCTTGTCCAATAATTTTTTTAATTCAAGACCAAAAAATTCAATTTGCTGTTTTGAGGATTTAATTTCACTTTCAATATCTATCATGATATATTTTTTACAAAAATAATTATTCTTAAGTATTTACAGAATTTGTTTAACTAAAGTTTTAATTTTTGGTTTATAATTTCCCATATTTTCATAATACACTTAACATAGAATAAAATAAAACAATTCAAAAACCAAGATAATAGTTAAAAAATATATTGGTGAAAAAAATCAGTTTTTATACTTTATCTATTAAAATTGGACATTAAGTCTTAAATTTGCTTCCTCATAACTTTTAATCATAAATCATGGATGAAAAGAATCTGGAATTGAAACAAAATATCGATGCAAACAAATTGCTAATAAATAAAATCTCTTTGAAAGCAGATAAAATATATTTGGGAGGAGGCAAAAATAAAATCCAGGTTCAACATGATGCTAATAAACTAACTGCAAGAGAGAGAATTGGATATCTGATAGATAAAAACACAGAATTTTTAGAATTAGGTTTATTTGCCGGATACGAAATGTACAAAGAACATGGAGGATGTCCTGCAGGAGGAGTAATTACCGGTTTAGGATATGTTAATGGTGTTCAGTGCATGATAGTAGCCAATGACGCTACAGTGAAAGCAGGTTCATGGTTTCCCATAACCGGAAAGAAAAATTTACGCGCACAGGAGATATCTATGGAAAATGAAATCCCTATAATATATTTAGTGGATAGTGCTGGAGTTTTTCTACCTCTACAAGATGAAATATTTCCTGACAAAGAGCATTTTGGTAGAATATTCAGAAATAATGCTGTAATGTCATCAAAAGGTATTTACCAGATAGCTGCCATAATGGGAAGTTGCGTTGCAGGTGGCGCATATTTACCTATTATGTCAGATGAATCCATTATTGTAGAAGGCACAGGTTCAATTTTTTTGGCAGGCCCCTACCTTGTTAAAGCAGCAATAGGTGAACAGGTGGATATAGAAACCCTGGGAGGAGCCACTACTCAAACAGATATTTCCGGCATAGTGGATTATAAAGTAAAATCTGACCAAGAAGCATTGGATCTTATCAGAAACATTATTAATAAGTTAGGAGAAAAACCCAAGGCAGGAATAAAAAGAATAAAACCAGAATTGCCAAAAAGAAACATCGAAGAAATCCTTGAGATTCTTCCTGAAGATAGAGCTAAGCCTTACAGTATGAAACAACTTTTGGAATGTATCGTAGATAATTCTGAACTGACATATTTCAAAGATGGATATGGCAAAACAATTATCACTGCATACGCCAACATCGATGGTTGGGCTGTTGGAATAGTTGCAAATGAAAGACAAATAGTAAAATCTGAATCAGGAGAAGTACAATTCGGTGGTGTGATATATTCTGATTCCGCTGATAAAGCAGCAAGATTTATCATGTCTTGTAATCAAAAGAAAATTCCATTGATATTTTTTCACGATGTCACTGGATTTATGGTTGGTACCAGAGCTGAAAATGGAGGTATTATAAAAGATGGAGCTAAAATGGTAAATGCTGTTTCAAACTCTACTGTACCAAAAATAACTGTGATAATCGGCAATTCCTACGGTGCAGGAAATTATGCCATGTGCGGAAAAGCATATGACCCAAGATTCATATATGCTTGGCCTAGTGCAAAAATAGCAGTAATGGGAGGCGCTCAAGCTGCCAAGGTAATAACTCAAATACAGGTCTCCTCACTGAAGAAAAAAGGACAAACTCCTGACGAAAAGGAACAACAAGCCATTTTCGATGAGATAAAAAATAAATATGACGACAATACAAGCCCTTATTATGCAGCAGCAAGATTGTGGGTTGATGAAATAATAAATCCATTGGAGACAAGAACATATATTTCAAGAAGCCTCGAAGCAGCAAATAATGCTAATATAAGTGAATTCAATGTCGGTGTACTCCAAACATAATATCCAAATAAAAATACTTTTTAAATAATGCAAATAATAGCTAAAACCTTTGAAGGATTAGAAAATACAGTCGCTAACGAAATTAAAGAGCTCGGTGGAGAAAATATCAACATTGTAAAGAGAGCAGTGGAATATGAAGGTGCCCTTTCATTGGTCTATAAATCCAACCTTCATTTGCGGTCTGCTATTAAAGTATTAATAAATATAGCTCAATTTTCAGCTAATGATGAATATGAACTTTATGAAAAAGCTAAGAAAATCCCTTGGTTTGATTTCATCGGTTTAAATCAGACTTTTGCAATTGATTCTAATGTAAATTCTGAATTTTTTAAGCACTCAAAATATGTGGCATACAAAGTAAAAGATGCTATTGCAGACAAATTCACTGAAATCAGAGGACGCAGACCAAATGTAAATGTCTATAATCCTGATGTTAGGATCAATATTAGAATTTTTCAAAATAATGTGGATATTTCTTTAGATAGCTCAGGTGACCCTTTGCATATACGCGGATATAAAATAGATAATCTGTATGCTCCTTTGAATGAAGTTTTGGCAGCAGGAATACTTCTAAATACTGATTTCAATCAAAAAGATAGTTTTTATGATCCTATGTGTGGCTCTGGTACGCTTT
Source organism: Saprospiraceae bacterium (assembly GCA_041392555.1). GTDB lineage: Bacteria > Bacteroidota > Bacteroidia > Chitinophagales > Saprospiraceae > JADJGA01. Next base: position 53,103 of record JAWKLW010000005.1, read on the forward strand.
TAACTGAAGCTATGATGATAAATACCAATTATGCTCCAAATATACACAGAGAATCCTTTGGGTTTATGACTTGGCATGACTTTGATAATAAACTTTGGAAATCAATTTTGAATAATGCTAAAGAAAGTATCACAAAACCTTCAATTCATTTTTTCGGTTCTGATATCGACAGAAAAGCTGTTTTTGCAACGAAAAAAAATCTTACAATATTAAATTTTGGAAATGATATCGATGTTAAACAAGCCGACTTTTTTAAAATAAAAAACTGCAGTGATTTCAAATTTATCATAATGAATCCTCCATACGACGTAAGACTTCAAACCGAGGATATTATAGGATTTTACAAAAATATAGGAGACAAACTGAAAAAAGATTGTACAGGAATAGAAGCATGGGTATTTTCAGCAAATTTAGAAGCATTAAAGTTATTGGGATTAAAACCTGACTCAAAAACAAAATTAATGAACGGAAAATTACCGGCAGAACTTAGAAAATATTCTTTATATTAATTACTTTTGAAATAAAAATATATTGTGAATCTTCCATTTTTCATAGCTAACAGGCTGGCATTTAGTAAAAAAAGTTCCATTTCGGGAACTATAATCAGAATAGCAATTGCCGCTATTGGAATCAGCATTACTGCTATGATTCTCGCTGTTTTCATGATCAGAGGATTCCAGGAAAGTATATCAGAAAAGATTTTTGGATTTTGGGGACATATCGATATTTCAGGTATGGAATCCACGAATGAGATCAGCTTATCTCCTCTTGTTGACTTCGATCCTTATATTGATGAAATTCTGAATATAGATACTATCAGTTATTACGATGATAATGACAAAGAGGTTGATGTAAAATGCAAAATAGAAGGAGTTCAGAAATATATCATTTATCCGGCTATATTGTTATCAAAATCAGGTTATGAGGGGATTGTAGCTAAAGGAGTTGGTGAAGATTTTTTCCGAAATTATCTTTCCGGATATTTAAAAAAAGGAAATATTCCCGATTTTGGTTCAGACAAAGCTAAAGAAGAGATTCTTATTTCTAAATATACTGCTGACAGACTTAACCTTGATAATGGCAAGTATTTAATCATCAATTTTTTTACTGATAATCAACAAATTAAAAAAAGACTTAAAATATCCGGAATTTATAGCACCGGATTGATGGAATATGACAAGAAATTATCTTTTGTCGATATAGATTTAATTAGAGAAGCAATATCATGGGATAAAAATGAAATTGGGGGAGTTGAAGTATTTATCGAAGATATAAATAATGCAGAACTCTTGAACCAATATATTTATTCAGAAATATTACCGGCAGAAATATATTCTATGACTATTCAGAGAAAATTTCCTTCAATATTTGAATGGTTAAAAATACAAAACCTCAATGAAAAAGTAATTCTTGTTTTGATGCTCATAGTTTCTGTTATTAACATGATTACTGCTCTATTGATATTGATACTGGAACAAACAAATATGATAGGTATATTAAGAGCTCTTGGGATGGAGACATCAAGAATCAGAAGCATTTTCCTTTACCATGCCGGATTTATATTATTATTCGGATTACTTCTTGGTGATTTTATTGGAATAACTATAAGTGTATTGCAAAAAAAATATGGCTTCATCAAACTCGACGAAGCCAATTATTATTTATCCTATGCACCTATTCATTTTGATTTTACAGCTCTATTATTGATCAATCTTGGAACCTTATTGATAACTATCATTATTTTAATTATTCCAAGCTATATTGTATCAAAAATAGATCCTATAAAGACTATTTCTTACAGATGATTTTATTGATTATATGTAACTTGTTTAGTTTTTGGATTATAAACTAAAGAAAGCTTTTTAGTATCCTGAGTATAATCTACTTTCAATTCATATTTTCCTTCCCAGGAAACAACTCCATTTTCAGCATTTTTACCCCAAATAACAGATTTTGATTTAACATCATACACCAAAATTTTAGTTGTGGATTTACCATAAATATTAGTTTCAGGAAGAACTTCATAAATTGCTACATAAGCATTATTTTTATTGTTCAAGATTTTGTAATCTCCCTTAAAATTATTTTTGGCTAAAGTGGCAACATCAGTATATGCAATTTCTGCACCTTCAGTCACAGCAGAAGTTGTTTTTTTATTACATGATACAAGTAAAACTGCGAAAATAATTAATATTAAGTAATTTTTCATTTGATGTGATTTTATAATTAATTGATAAATTAGTATTTAGAAAGTAACGAAATATTGGGTTAAAAATATATAATTTGATTATAAAATTGTCATAATAAAAATCACCCACTCTAAAAAAGACATGGGTGATTAATCAATTTGACTTAAATTTATCTTACAATTGTTATATCTCCAACAACTTTCATATCATCTCTTTCCTTCAATTTGAATACTATATAGTAAACATATACTCCTGGAGATAATTTTTTACCTTTATATTCACCATCCCAACCATCTCCTATATCATTTACATTAGCATTTTCAATCGAGAATACATTTTCTCCCCATCTGTCAAAAATCTTCATTTCCTTAATCAATTCAACAGAATTATCAGCTGTCACATAGAAGATATCATTTTGACCATCTCCATCCGGAGAAAATACATTTGGAATACTGATATCTACATTTTCCAGATATGTCAATGCTATACAATTCAATGCTACACAATTATTCACATCTGTGATTTCAACACACAATGTATCGTCTGCAGTAAGCGCTACATCCACATAATCCTCACATACATCACCGGAACACAAAACTCCTTCATTTATTAAGTACCAAACTATCTGATCTATTTCCACATTATCAACATTTGTCAATTGATATCTGTTAGTAATTTTTTCTGGCACTATTGCTGCACCAAATATTTGTGGATCTAATACTTTAGGATCAGTCAATACTACATTAGCAGATGATTTACAGTTATATTCATCAGTAGCAACGATAGAATATGTTCCTGCTTCAAGATCAGTATAAAGACCTAGAAGAGGACTGTCCGTTAACCGTGTATGAAACATTATTTTCCGGACTTATACTTATTTCTCCATTGCTCTCTCCATTACATAATGGATCATGACTCTCTGCTACTATCAAAGGATTATCTGTTATCAAGACTGAATCCTGAACAGAATATGAGCAATTATCGAGTGTATAATCGACAGTATAAACATAATTACCAGCTTCAAAATTAGTTAAATTCAATTGCCCGTTTTGACTAATTCCTGTTCCAGACCACGCTACATCACCTCCAGTAGTTCCTGTAATATCAGCATTTAGAGATAATGTTTGAGCAACATCTGATTTACATATCTGATCAGGCAATCCACTGATGGCAAGTTCTACAAATGGACATGGTTCTGTACTACATCCTTTTGTCACTGAAATATTTCCACAAGCACAATCAGAAATAGCTTCTACTGTAAATTCAAATGAAGAATTTGAACTCAAATTAGTCATTGAATAACTCGTATTAGCACTATGCTGATTGTAATACCCCATCAACATATACATTGTACTTTGTAGCACAGTCTATATCATTCCAATTAAGTACAATAGAATTTGTAGTAGTATCACAATAAAGCTCAGGCTCTACTAATTCAGGATCTACTATTACTTGCTTGCTTACAGTCCGCCATATAACATCCTTCATTATCAATATATAGACTGAGATCATAAGTTCCTGCTTTAGCAAAACTCAAATAGAATTTGGAAGCGGAAATATCTGTTCTTACTCCACTCTCATAATTCCATGTTTCCACTGCACCACCTGAACCTCACTTTGATTATTGATTACTATACTATCAGTAACACAGATATGATCATCTTCCACTGCAAACTGTGCCAATGGCTCTTGAATCACTGTAATATAAAATGAAGCACTTGTATCGCATATTTCTTCATAATCCATAGTTATCAAATGATCCCCTACTCCAGCCACCTGTGGATCAAATACACCTGTACTGGAATTTACTCCCGCACCACTCCATGTATATGTTCCTGTACCATCTCCCTGAGTAACATTTGCTTCTAATTGTATTGTACCAGTAGAACTATTCAAACAAATAGTATCAGGATGTTGTCCAATTGTGATTTGATAATCAGGACAATCTACAGCAGTACATGTCTTAGTACTTATTCTGTTTCCACATACACCACCATCAATAGCTTCTACTTTAATCGACACTTCATCTCCTGGAGTCAAACCTCCTTGCAAATAATTATTGACATAAGCACTATCGACTTTTATTCCATCGATATAAATTACATATCCCAATGCTAATGGATCCAAATCCCAAGTAAAATTAATATTATTTGTAGTAGGATCACATTTTATTTTAACTGGATCAAGAGTATCCTGAACCAAAACAGGAATTTCTGTAAGTTCAGACATACATCCATTATTCTCAACATTGAGTTTAATTTTCTTTTCCTATAGTATTCCATTTTACTGTCTGAACTCCCAATCCTGAACCGAAGTCACTACACCGCTATCATAATCCCAGTAGGGACTCCATTAGGTGCATTTCCTGTATAGGTAACTTTCACTTCATCAGTTATACAGATAGTATCCTTATTTACCACAAAATCAGACTTTGATTTTCAATTACCCTTATAGTAGCAGTTTTAGTATAAGGACATTCAAATTCAAAATATTCAAATTTAATCTGATGTGTACCAACACCTGCAACCGAAGGATCAAATAATCCTGTTTGAGGATCAACAATTCCATTTCCGGAATAAGTAATCACTCCTGCTCCTAACGGATTTACTGAATTTTGTATAACAAATGGTTGATTTGTCCCATCATAGCAGATAAAAGTATCCAAAGGACTTAAATCTACTGATACTTCAGGGCAATCTTTAGCAAAACATTTTACTGTATCTGAATAAAATGGAGGGCAATAACTATCCGGAACAACATATAATGAAATCGATACTGAATCTAATGGAGCTAACCCCGTTACTACATACTCATTACCATTTTGTGTTCCAGTAATACCATCTACCAAATCTACCGTTACATCATCAGCACCATCAATATTCCATAGTAATGTTATGGAGGTAGAATTAGATCTCACAATCTACATTTACATCTCCTATAGGTTGTTCAACATTTACATATTCAAGATTAAGACCTGAATTACATCCATTTTCAACTACTTCCAAGCGAAACTATTTATCTCCTGAAGTTGCCCATGACACTCATGCACCAGTCCAACACCTCCGTACCATTTTCTACTGTACCTCCACCAAAGTTCCATAGTATATGTTGCATCTGATGAACCAGATCCTGTATATTCTATTGTGGCAACATCTGTTAAGCAAATGGTATCAACTATACTAAATAATGCATCAGGCCCAGGAGTTATTTCTATAGGAGTACATATAGTATCTGAAGAACCACATTCCTCATTATATGCATAATAACAGAGATCTCCTCCGGATGAACCATACCAATTTATTGTAATTCCCAAACCATTATTATCTACCACTGCTGATGTAACATCATCAGGATATATCCAATGATATGTATAATCTGAACTATTGGAAATAATACTATAATACCAGTTATCACTCGAGCTGCTACAAATTTCAGTATCCCATGCATTAGCTTCCGGAGCTTCAGGTAAAAATTCTGCCAATTCTATTGTCAATTCATCAAATTCAGTAAAATCACAATATATACCGTATGAAGGGACACCAAGCACAAATTCCACTGAATAATCTCCATCATCAGCAACATTTATTTCATAAGGAGTTGATGGGTCATCATCAGTAATTTGGGAGCCATTCCAATACCAATTTACCTCTATTGTTTGCCCTACTACTGAAGATATGTAATCCGGATAAAATACAATTTTTATAGGTTTTGTAGGATCACCTGAACATTGTGCATCTATATATCCTCTAATTTCCAAAAATTTAATATTAATAGTATCTCTCAAATCACATTCATCAGGATTTGGATTTGGCACCACTACTATTTCATTTGAAATATCACTAACATATTCTTCATCAAAAATAATCATTGGGGTACCAACACATCCAACAGTATCTATTGTTCTTCCTGTTAAAGGAATTTCTACAATTTCCACTAATTGATCATAAGTACATCCAAATTGATCATTTAATGTAGTTGAATACTGACCTGCAGAAAACAGTGTACCTCCTTCCCAATCATCAGGATCAAAGCCCTGTTGTAAATCATTTTCACACACTTCAAATAATCCTAAATCTTCAGGTGGCAATTCTACGACATTAATCTCAAATTCAAATAAATCCCCATCATTACAATCATTATAACCATATACAGAAATAGTATAAGTACCAGCATCAGTGAAACTTGTTGAATATTCAGGATCTTCTGTAGTGCCAACTTCTACACCATTGATACTCCATAAATACCCTGAAGCATAAAGAACATTTTCAATATAAAAAGTAACATCGGCACCTACACAAATATCCTCGCATGTTGGGAAATTAGAATCACATGGTATCCATCAGGACCTTCCACAATAGGAGCACTTCCTCCATCTAAAATCTCCAACCAATAGGTGCACATAGTACCTGCACATCCATCTATGAAAAAATAATATGTTGATCCAATTTCAAGATTATATAACTGAACCGAATATCTCCAGGTGATACACAATCGCATTGTAAAGCAATTGGATTTTCCATATCGCAATCATCATAAATACCCCATTGAATACCTATATTTCCACCTCCGGACACACATCCATTAGCATGTATTATTAATGATATATTTGTAGATCCTGCAATAAATGCAAACCAAGACGGATTGTGAAAAGCATATCCACCTCCACAACCAGGGATTGTTACTTGTTCCCAGGCAGGAACCATAGACTTACAAAAATCATTTAATTCAAATAATTCACAAAGCACATCAGCTTCTTCACATTCTCCAGCTGTTTCACTAGGACAATCTGTAGGAGGAATAACATAATAACCTGCATCTATATTCCTATTTTCTTCTCCTGATTCAAATGTCAAAACATCTGTCCAACCTGAAACTTCATCTATATCACTATCCACTTCATTAGGTCCGACATTTTTCAATGTAATATTAAATGTAGCCGGGGTAGTAAATACCAAATAATAATCACCAGGTTTCATATTTTGATCATTACCAAATGCATAATTACCATTAGCGTCTGATGTAGTTGTTCCAATAGAAACTCCAGCACTGGTAAATAATTCAATAGCAACATCTGCCATAGCAGGTTCACCACTATCCTGAATACCATCAGTATTCAAATCCCTCCAACAATAATCTCCAACTGTAAATGGTTTATAAAAACCTGCATCCCAATCCGTTGTGGATTCACCTGAATTAAGAGTGAAATTTATAGTATTTCCAGTATTTACATTAGGGTCACTATCTTCAACATCCGAACCCTGATCCTGATCAGTAAAGAAATACTGAGCAGGTCCTGCAAAAGTCAGGTAAAATTCTCCTGGTCTTATCTTAAACGATGGAAAGCTAAAGGAATAAAGTCCTCCTGCAGTTGTTGTATTCCATGATTCCGAACCATCTGATCTATTTAATGTTACATTGACTCCATCTAAACCCGGTTCACCATCCTGAATACCATTTCCATTCAAATCGTCCCAAGCAAGATCTCCCACTGAGATATATTGGAAAAATCCTGCATCTATATTTTCTATTTCATCACCACTAACAATATCGATATCATCAGTATCTCCTGTTCCTGGATCCGGATCACTATCGGTTGTAGTTGCTCCAACATGTTGCAATGTTATATCATCCATTCCTCCGGGAATATCAAAATGCACAGTATAAGTACCAGGAATGATATCAGTAAAAGTATATAAACCTCCACCTGATGTTGTTGTATTAACAGGAGTTATAGCTGTTCCATTTCCGGTAGTTCCTGAAAGCGTAACACTTACTCCATCGAGATCTGTTCCATCATCCTGTTGTCCATTTCCATTTAAATCTTCCCAAGTATATCCTGATATTGTACCAAATTGATAGTAACCAAGCATCTATTGTAGAATTTGTCTCATCACTATTCAAAGAAAAGGCACTACTTTGTCCTCCATTTGCTGGATTAGCGTCACTATTATTATTAGTTGGTAGCTCCTCCAACTTCAAAATATGTATAATTATAATCTGGTAGATTATTACTAAATGTTACCACATAGGCAGCTCCTGGTGGCACATCATCAAATTGATATGCTCCACCTCCAGATGTAGTTGTGGACATACTCACTGTATTTCCAAGTCCATCTGTTCCATCCAATGAAACATCTATCCCATCCAATCCATCAGGATCATTTTGTAGTCCATCTGCATCTTCATCTACCCACACATAATCTCCTACTGTACCAAAAAGGAAATATCCTGCATCGACATTCGTTATGGATTGTCCTGCAGATAATGTATAAGTTAAAAAAGTAGTTTCATTCACATCAATATCACAATCAGCACCTCCAACAGAAACTTCATAACCAGGATTACTAAAAACAAGATAATAACCACCTACCGGAAGATCTTCAAAAGAATAATCCCCGTTAGCATCAGTATTCATAGGATTTGTCAGTCCTGAAACAACAGCAGCAGCTCCTGTATTATCGTCATATAGAGTAACCTGTACTCCTGCTATTCCATTTTCCCCGCCTTCAAACCATCACCATTGAGATCGTGCCATACTTTTCCGGAAATTAAAGGAGCTTGTGCATTTAGAGAACTCACAAAATTGGTATTTCCTACCCAACTAATCACAGTCCACAAAAATATTAAAAATAAAACCCTTTATTGGTTTTAACAAAAAACGAGTTAATACTTAAAAGTGTAAAATTTGATTTCATTTACAATTAATTTAAAAAAATTCTAAGAAAAATATAACTAAATATACTTTTTCAATTAAAAAAACTAAATGGGAATTCTATTAATCACAAAGATAAAACTTAATTTTTAATAAAAATTAACAATTAACATTAATATTCCACATTTTATAACAATTTAATACCAAAGCTTTCTTTACTAAAACAAATATAATTTTAATTTAATTGATTTAAAAAAATATTATTCTGCATTTTTAAATCATTTTTATTTGTCTAAAATATAATTTCAAATTGAATACATATCGCCAAATATTGTTAAATAAAAAAAGCAGGTATTTTTTGTACCTGCTTTTTTTATTTTTTGATAGTTTTTAAAATTTATTTCACTTTATCAACTATAGCTTTAAAAGTTTCAGGTTCATTCATCGCCAAATCTGCAAGTACCTTCCTGTTAAGCTCAATATTATTTGTTTTTAAAGCATGCATAAATCTACTATATGACATACCGTAAGCTCTAACACCTGCATTTATCCTGGCAATCCATAAAGCTCTGAAAGCTCTCTTTTTATTTTTTCTGTCTCTATAAGCATAAGCCCATCCTTTTTCAACAGAATTTTTTGCTACTGTAAAGACATTTTTCCTAGCACCAAAATATCCTTTTGCTGCTTTGAGAATTTTTTTTCTCCTTGCTCTTGATGCTACCGCATTTACTGACCTTGGCATAGTTCTAATTTTAAAAATACAGGGATTCTAATGAATTCTTTGATCCTGTATCATCGTTAATTAATAATTTTTATAATCCCAATAGATTTCTTACTCTTGCTAAATTAGATTTATCCAACATTGCTGCTGACCTCAAATTCCTTTTAGATTTTTTGGATTTTTTCCTCATCAAGTGAGATGCACTGGAATGAAAATGCTTAATCTTTCCTGTACCAGTGATTTTAAATCTTTTTTTAGCTCCTGAATGTGTTTTTTGTTTAGGCATAATTCTCCTTTTTTAAAATAGTTTGCAAAGATATTTTAATATTATTAATATACAAATAAAATTCATTGAAAAATTATTATATTTACCTTAAAATGTAAAATATATTCACAATTTTATAAAAATATCGACGTTTTTCAGATCTAAATAATAAATATCTAACAATTATGAATAAATTTATTATTCTATTGATTTTCATATCAACTTCATGTTCTATTTCAAAAAAGAATAACAACAATTCTCCTGTAAATGTTGAAAAAGTAGTTTTAGATGATTCAAATATTATAAAAACAAGTTCAAACTTAATTGAATTTGACAAAAAACTATATCAATTAGGAAAGGTAAAAAAAGGTGACAAAATAGATTTCACCATTGGCTTTAAAAACTCATCCGATACAATTATTTATATAGATTTCATTTCTACATGCGATTGCACATTTGTAGAATTTCCAAGAAAAGGAATTAAACCTGGAGAAAGCAACCAACTTTTTGTAACTTTTGATAGTACTGAAAAAAATGAAAGTGAAACGACTGACATCGATGTATTCTTGAAAAACAGAGACCCAAAGACAGGAAGCCAAAAATATTACACTATTCCATACTCTTTTGAGTTGGTTAAATAATTTTGAAATGAGCGATAATCCATTTGATATACTTTCAGAACTTAATTTTGAAAACTCAGAATATGAAAATGAAGAATTGGAGCAAGAAGAACAAGCTTCAACAATTCAAGATTATTCAAATATTAAATTGAGAATATGGCTAGAAAAAAAACACAGAGCAGGCAAACCAGTTTCACTTATTACTGGATTTGATGACAAAGATATAGATTTAAAGGAATTATCAAAGACTATTAAATCCAAATTGGGTGTGGGAGGTTCTGTGAAAAATTCTGAAATTATAATTCAAAGTCAAAACAGAGATGAAATTATAAATATCTTGAAAGCTTCAGGTTTTAAGGATGTAAAAAAAGCAGGAGGATAAAATTCAGCTTTTATTTCATGTTAACTGAAATTAATGTCGCATTAAAATCCACATACACAATATATTATTTACTTAAATTAAATTCAAGAAGTTTATAACCATATAAAATACATCTAACTTTCATTGCAATATGATATAATCCCTTCTAAAGGAAACTCATTTTTTATCAATTTATATCGCAATCAGTTTTTATAAGATTCTATTTTTTCTTAATTTTACGGCAATTTTAAATAAATTGTTCATAATTGCTAATTGTATATAACAAAAGATAGTCACAATGGATTATAAAGTATTAGAAAAGAAATTATCACATTACAATGAAGTATTGAATAACACCAAACAATACAGAAAAGATTGGAATGACAACCTCAAAAACACTATAATGGAAACACTTGAGGAAATCATTGAAAATTCTGGTATGGATGCAGAAATTGATGAACATGATCAATTTGCAGGATTAGAGACCATTACATTATCATTGGGGATAGTCGAAAGTGGAATATCAGAAAAAATAGATGATAATATTGAGAAACCCCTTATCCGAAGTAATGGCAACCTTTTGTTCCAACAATTATTTAATGGTAAAATTTCAATTTGGATCAACTACCCATTTATAGAAGGTGTAGGAGAACCTAAACAGCCAAAAATGTTGGAAATAGTTAGACCAAATGAATTAAAAGAAATAAATATATTACGATATTTTGAAAATTTTATCGATGAATTAACGGAATGGGAAGACTTTGACGATGACAAACCTCCGGTAACCGGTATTGGGTTCAACCACCAGTCTGCAGCTCTAAAACAATAGAAGAAATGTTCTTTAATTCTGTCAAAAAAGGTGACAACTCCCCTATCCAGTATATTACTACAATTGTATTGGTATTCATGGGTTATGCATTTGGCTATGTAAATTTATATTCTATCATCTGGATCAAAATGCAATATGACAATAGCATTGGAACAGATGCATTGAATGAGTTTTCTAAAAATCCTGATTTTACAATCTTAAACATCAATCAAAATATTGGATTTTTAATTCTATTATCAATATTTGTATTTGCTTTAGCAGGTTTATATCTTGGGATAACATTTGTCCACAAAAGAAATTTCAAAAGCCTGTTTGCATTTAATGAACGAATCGACTGGAGAAGATACTTTTGGAGTACTTCTGTTTGGTTTTTGATTTTAATAACAATCGAAGTAATTTCATTTTTAATAAATCCTGACAACTATACTTTCCAAAAACCCACATTTCAATTTATATTTTTGATAATCATATCTTTGGTAATTTTACCTCTTCAGACATCTTTTGAAGAATTATTTATAAGAGGATATATTTTCCAATCCATAGGTTATAATACCAAAAATATCTACATAGGATTTATTTTTAGTATTGTTATTTTTGCCTTTATGCATAGTGGAAATCCGGAAATTTCAAATTACGGATATTTCAAAATGATGTCATATTACATAGTCGCAGGCTTGATTTTGGGATTACTTATAATTTACGATGACAGAATCGAATTGGCAATTGGAGTTCATTCTGCTACCAATATGTTTGGAGCAGTTATGCTTACTTATGAAGGAGCTGCAATTCAAACTGCATCATTATTCAAAACCAAAGAAGTAGATCCATTGTTGCTTTCATTCCAATTCTTAATAGCAGGTATATTTTTTATATTTTTAGCTTCAAAAAAGTACAATTGGAAATTAATCACAAAGGCTAATTTTTATAAAAAACTTAATTCAAATGAATTTAAAAATTCTGATACAGTATAAATAAAAAAGTAAATCCCAATAGATATATTTTTGGGAAAAACTTAAAACGAAAAACTTTAAAATCATGAAATTTATATACTTTATATTTATAAGTATTTATTCAAATATTATATTTTCACAAAATTGTGATTATTGGCAGCAAAAAGTAGATTATAAAATAACATGTGAAGTAGATAAAAACAAAATTGAAGGACAAGAAAAAATAGTTTATTACAATAATTCACCTGATACTCTGCATAAAATATATTTTCATCTTTACTACAATGCTTTTCAAAAAGAGAGTATGATGAGCAAAAGAGCCCAGACTATTGTCGATCCCGAAAGGAATATGGACAAAAAATTTGAAGCGCTGAAAGAAAAAGATTCAGGTAAAGTAGAAATCTCCTCATTAAAACAAGATAATAACAATTTGGATTTTGAAATAATAGAAACAATACTTAAAGCTAAATTAGATTCCCCTCTTGCACCTGGTGACAGCACAGTGTTTGACTTATCATTTAAAACTCAAATCCCTGAGTTAATTCGCAGAGCCGGAATGGATTCCAATGAAGGAATCAAATATAATATGGCTCAGTGGTATCCTAAAATAGTAGAATACGACTATCAGGGATATCACCCCGATTTTTATATCGGCAGAGAATTCTATGGAGTTTGGGGAAATTATGATGTTACCATCAATATCGATAGCAAATATACTGTTGCTGCAGGTTGCGATTATTTTGAAAAATCAACTATCGGAGATAAAACCAAATGGCATTTTACAAGTAAAAATGTACATGATTTTGTTTGGGCAGCAGATGAAGATTATGTCCATTATAGTATTCAGGCAGATAGCTTGACAACATTTCATTTTTACTATCAAAATGAAGGGATAAGAAAAGAATCATGGCCAAAATTGGGAAATATTATGAAAGATGCCTTCAAATTCATGAATTCAAGATATGGAAGATATCAGTACCCAACATATAGCTTCATCGAAGCAGGTGATGGTGGCATGGAATATCCATTGGCAACATTTATTACCGGCAAAAGGTCTATAAATAGTCTGACCGGGATTTCCATTCACGAATTTTTGCATAGCTGGTATCAAATGCAATTAGCAACCAATGAGAGTCTTTATCCATGGATGGATGAGGGATTTACAAGTTTTGCAACTATCGAGGTCATGGAATACTTAATAAACAGAGGAGAATTAGACAGAGAATTCCCTGATTTCCCTTTTGAAAATGATTATAATAATTTTATGAAATTTCAAGATTCGAATATATCTGAGCCAATGAGTACCCATTCAGACAGATACGACACTAACCTTGCCTACAGCTTGAATGCATACAACGGAGGATTAGTATTTTTGGAGCAATTGGAATATATTATTGGGAAACAAGACTTTGATAAGGGATTACTCGACTACTTCAATAAATGGAAATTTAAACATCCCACTCCCAACGATTTTATTAGAGTAATGGAAAAAAATTCTGACTTAGAATTACATTGGTATTTACAATACTTTATAGATGGATTATACTTCATTGATTATTCTATTGCAAATGTTGAACCTAAAAACAAAAACACAACAAAAATAACCTTAGAAAACAACGGAGATTTTCCAATGCCGATTGATGTTTTGGTGACTTTGAAAGATGGAACTATAAAATATTTTAACATTCCGCTGACTATGATGCTTGGACATAAAAAACAGGATGCTTATAATTTCACTGTACTACCAAGTTGGGATTGGGTAGATAAGAATTATGAATTTGAATTAGAAATAAAATACTCTGATATTCAAAATATTGATATTAATCCGAGTCATAGATTAGCAGATATTGAATCCAATAATAACAAATGGATTAATCAGAATTAATACAGATATAAATTGAAATGGTTAATAAAACAATATTTAGAAGGGATAAAATATATTTTGTCAAAATCTTCTTAAGAAAAAAATCATTAAAAAATATTAAATTTTTACAATTAAATAATTCCCAAATTCAACAAACAAATGCAACTTACAAAAAGATGAGAGAGAGATGAGATAAAATAAATTTTTCAAAACAAAGAAGAAGGAAAAAATCCTACTTCTCTGCTTTGATGGAATTTGATTATCTTAGCCCCTGTCGTCCAAAAAAAGTTGCTATGAATAAACATTTAACCTTGGAGCAAAGATATACAATTTCAGTAATGATACAAAATAAATATTCTCAAACTGACATTGCAAAAACAATTGGCAAACACAAATCTAAAGTTTGTAGAGAATTGAAACGCAATAGTGACAAACGTAATGGAGAATACAAAGCTGATTTAGCACAAAAAAATATACTAAAAGACTCAAAGAAAAACCTAAAAAACATAAATTTACTAAATCAGTCAAATTTTATGTTATTGATAAACTTAGACAAGATTATAGTCCTGAACAAATTGTAGGTAGAGCTAAAGTTGAAAATATCCATTGTGTCTCAAGATGAAACCATATATAAATTTATTTGGGATGATAAAAACAAGGAGGTAATTTATATAAACACCTAAGGCACAATGGAAGAAAATATCGTAAACGAGGTGCTTCAAAAGATAAAAGAGGTATTATTCCTAACAGAACTGATATCTCTTTGAGACCAAAAATAGTAGATGAAAAAAATCGTTTTGGAGATTTTGAGATAGATACTGTTATCGGTAAAAATCACAAAGGAGCTTTTGCTTACAATGAATGACAGAGTGTCAAGCTTGGTTTTTATTCGTAAATTAGTGTCTAAAGATGCTATCCCAGTCTCATCACAAACTATCGAAACTCTTAACCCTTTTAAAAATTTATTACATACTATTACTGCTGATAATGGAAAAGAATTTTCTGATCATCAAACTATCTCTCAAAATCTAAATATTCAATTTTTCTTTGCCCGACCATATCATTCTTGGGAACGTGGTGCTAATGAAAATACTAATGGTCTTATCAGACAATATTTTCCTAAAGGTTCTTCTTTTGAAAATATTACTGACAATGATGTAATTTCAGTTCAAAATATATTGAATAATAGACCTAGAAAAAACTAGGTTTTCTAACTCCGATTGAATTTTTTAATCGTAATTTTGCCAATGACATATTTTTATCTAATGTTGCATTTGTCACTTGAATTCAGCATTACTTTTATCCAAAATTAAAATTATATGTACAATACAATTATAGCAGGAGTAGGGAAATACACCCTGATTGGACTGTCACAAATCATGATCTTGAAAAAGTCATGGACACATCTGATGAGTGGATTAGAGAAAGATCGGGTATAGAAGAGAGACATTTTATAAAACCAGGAACTGAAACCGGCTCTGTAATGGCTGCAAAGGCTTCCCGAATTGCCATAGCCAATGCAGGAATAGAACCAAAAGATATCGATTTCATTATCTTTGCCACATTGAGCCCAGATTATTTTTTTCCTGGGAATGGAGTATTATTACAAAGAGAACTTGGTATTACAGATACTGAAATCGCTGCCTTAGATATTAGAAACCAATGTTCAGGATTTATATATGGCTTGAAGTTGGCTGACCAATTTATTAAGACCTAGGAAATATAAAAACATATTGCTTGTAGGTTCAGAGTATCATAGCGGAGGGCTTGATTTCAGCACAAGAGGAAGAGGGATAAGTGTACTTTTTGGCGATGGGCTTGAGCTTGTAGTCCTACAACCTACTGAAGATGAAAACAAAGGAATCCTTACCACTCACATACATGCAGATGGTTCGAATGCCGAAATCCTTTCTGCTCTCAATCCTGGAATGTATGGTGGTTATCATTCAGAAGATAAAGAACAATTTGGATATGAAGACTCTAATGGATACAGATTTGTGTTGGTAACTAAAAAAATGTTGGAAAATGCTTTGGTTTTTCCATTCATGGATGGTCAAACAGTATTTAAAACTGCAGTAAAGAAATTTCCTGAAGTTATCATCGAAGCATTAAATACAACTGGTTACACAACTGAAGATGTAAAATTGGTAATTCCACATCAAGCAAACCTTAGAATTAGTCAATTTGTTCAAAGAATATTAAAGTTGACAGACGAGCAAATGTACAACAATATCCAAAAATATGGTAATACTACTGCTGCTTCAATTCCGATAGCTCTTTTTGAAGCTCTTGAAGAAAATAAAATTCAAAAAGGAGATTTAATTATGTTAGCAGCTTTTGAAATGGATTTACTTGGGAAGCGTATTAATTAGATGGTAATTTGAGTTTATTTTTTAAGATAATTTTCATTTAAAAACTTCTAAAATTTATAATTTTTAAAATTTCTTAAAAAACACAATTTATATATAGTAAATTTAAATCATATATATTACTCTAAAATACTTAAACTTACTAAATATTTAAAAAATCTTTAATTCAATAATCTTTTTTTAAATCAATTAATCTATTTAATTTAGTTAAAATTTTACACAATTTTCGTTATAAAGTTATACTTTTGCTTATATATTGTAATGAACAATTTGCAATTTTTAAAGTTATAAACTTATTATTAAACATTTTAAAAGTCAAAAATTATGAAGAGACATTTATTATTTACTTTATTATTTCTTGCTTTTGCGACAACAGTTAGTTTTGCACAAACTGTTATCTGGCCTGATGAAAACGATGCACAACAAGTTAAAAACAGTCAATTCGATGGTGGATTAAATGACTGGACAACTCATGGTACTGTAGATGGAGTTGCAAATGAAAATGCAATCTGGGTTTGGGAAGCTGATGGTAAAGCTGACCGTGGAGCTTATTCAGGAGGAACAAATGCAAGTGCTATTGCATCACCATCTATTGATAATGGTGCTGCAGTATTTGATTCTGACTATTATGACAATGGTGGAACCGGTGTTTCAGGTAATGGACCTGCTCCAGCTCCTCATATTGGATATTTAGAATCACCAGAGTTTTCTTTAGCAGGTTACGATAATGTATGGTTAAAATTCAACCAATACATTAGAAATTTTGCTTCAGTTACTACTGTTGAATATTCACTTGATGGTGGTAATAGTTGGGAAGAAGTTCAACAAGTAAACGAAGATTTGAGCTACAACCAATCTACTGCAACTAATTCACAATTATTGATCCCAATGCCATCTACTGTAGATAATCAATCTTCAGTAAAAATCAGATTTGTATTTAGTCCATCAACATCAGATCCAAGAAACTATTATTTTTGGATAATTGATGACGTTACATTGATTAGCACACCTCCTGGAGACCCTGTTATTTTAGGTACTTGGTATCCTTCAAAAAGGTTCAACATACCTGATGGTCAGGTTCCAACGGATTCATTCAATTTTGTTGTTGATATTAAAAATGTAGGAGGAACTGATTTAGTAAATGTTTTAGGTAAAATAGTTTTAGAAAATACTAGTACAGATGAAGTATATTTTTCTGATAGTACATATTTTGATTTAAATTATGGAGATACTACAAGATTGTTCTTCGATTCTTATTTACCTACAAATCTAGATACAGGACTATATGTAGCAAACTATACTGTATATGCTGAAGACCAAGCTAGTGAAGTAAAGAAAACTCATAAACAATACTTTAATGTTGGTTCTTTAGAATTTGATAGTCAAGAAGGTGAATATAATTATTATAACTCTGTATATTCAGTATCTGACTTAAGTTCTAATGGTGGTGTATCATTCCAAGGAAATTCTTCAGATGGTGCTAAATATGATTGCTATAACCTGAATTATTATAAAATGGGGGATTGGGCTGAAAATAGTAATGTTGAAGTTAGATTAACAAGTGTTGGTGTTCAAGTTTCAGATGACACAGACAATGATTATCTGTCTTACAATGCATATGTATTTATATTCCAATTAGCAGATACTTTGGATGAAAATTTATATAATTTTAATTTTGCAGATGGTATTGAAGTTGACGGTAACCCTAGTATCTAATTAACATATAAAGGATATGGTAATGAAAACTTATCAGATGTTCCTCAAGGTGAGCTACAAATCATACCTATACTTGATGAAACTGAAGAAAATGAATTCATCACATTAACACCAAATTCAAAATATTTTGTTGGTTCATTATGGCCTTCCGGTACAAGATACTATGCTAGGTAGATAATTATTATGCAGGATATCAAAGATTTTATTATTATTATGATGGGTTATATCAATGTAATTCATATGTTTATGTTAATAGTGATGATACTCCTTTTGGATTAGTTAGTGCTACCGATTATGGTTCATTTATTCAACCAATGTTCTTAGAATTTAAAGTAAATTCAGTATCTACAAAAGATCAATTACTTGATGAAGAAACATTCAATTTTGATCAAAACCCAACAAATGATGTATTAAAAGTTAATATTAATTTTGCTGATTATGTTGATCATGCTACACTTGTAATCCACGATGTTAATGGTGCAATTATAGATGTAAGAAACATGTATAATGAAAAAGAATCAGTTCAAAACATCAAAGTTGGTACATTACCAGCAGGTGAATATATCGCAACTCTTTTCACAAATGATAAATTATTATCAAAGAAATTTGTTGTTACTAAATAAAAATATATTTTAACAAAAACATATTTTAAAGCCTCATTTTTTTAATGAGGCTTTTTTTATTTATACCACCTTGTAATATTTTGCCAACCATGTGCTACTCAATACTCCGAACAGAACAACTGAAACAGAACTAACAGGCATCAAAATAGCTGCAATAACAGGAGAAAGTGTTCCGGAAGCTGCAAAACTCAAACCTATAATATTATATATCAAAGCAATAAAATAAGCAGTAAAAACCAATTTTCTCACTCCCAATATATAATCAAAATAATTTTTTAATTTACTAAATTTATCAGCTGCAAAAATCGCATCGCTGGCAGGAGTAAAATTATTTATATTTTCAGTTATCACGATCCCAACATTACTTCGTTGCAAAGCTCCTGCATCATTAAGTCCATCACCAAAAAAAAGTACTTTCTCTTTATTATCCTGGCATTGTTTTATGTATTCGAGTTTATCTTTAGGTTTCATATTAAACTGCAAATCTGAATTTTCAGGAAACAATTTTTGAATATTTGATTTTTCCGATTCATTATCACCACTTATCAAAGACAATTTGTACTTTCCTTTTAAATACTCTATCAAATCAGCTACTCCATCTCTGTATTTATTTCCAATTACAAATTTCCCAATATATTTATTATCTATTGACACATAACTTTCAGTATTAGTATTTGAAATATCTCGTTGTCCAAGAACAAATTCAGCACTTCCAACCTTAATTGAATGCCCTTCAATTTCCCCAAAAATCCCCTTACCGACAATTTCCTTTAAATTATCGACATCAAGAATATTTCCATCTAAGTATTCATAAATCTGCCTGCTAATAGGATGTGAAGAATGATATATAAGTGATTTTATCATAATATCAATCTCTGTTGATTTTTCATTTCCTTCAAAGTAAATATTTTCAGAAATAGCGTGAGTAATTGTCCCCGTTTTATCAAATACTACTCGATCAATATTCTGCATAGATTCAATAACTCCGGTATTTTTAAGGTAAAAATCTTTACTTGCTAAAACTCGCATAGCATTTCCAAAAGTAAATGGAATCGATAAAGCCACCGCACAAGGACAAGCAACAATCAATACAGCAGCGAAAGAAAAAACAGCCTTCGAAGGATCTATTACCAACCAGGCAAAAAGAGTAAGGAAAGCAATTATAAGAACAAAATAAGTAAAATAAGCCCCTATCCTATCAGCCAATTCACTCATAATTTTCTTATCCTTTTTATCAAAAGAGCTATCATTCCACAATTGGGTGAGATAGCTTTGGGAAACTTTTTTAGTAACAGTTAATTCCATTGTACCACCCATTTGTTTTCCTCCGGCAAAAATTTTATCTCCTGGTTTTTTAATTGTTGGATTTGATTCACCAGTAACAAAACTGTAATCAATACTTGCATCCCCTTTCAATAAAACACCATCTGCAGGAACAAGCTCATTATTTTTAATGACAATAGTATCTCCCGGTTCAATTTTATCAACTACTACTGGAGATTCCTCTCCATTGAGTTTTCTGGTAACTGCTATAGGAAAATACGATTTATAATCTCTTTCGAATTCAATTGCATGATATGTTTTTTGTTGAAACCACTTACCTACAATCAAAAAGAAAACTAAACCTGCTAAACTATCAAAATAACCATGACCAAGTCCGGATAAAGTTTCATAAACACTCCACAAAAATATTGATAACATCCCAAGGCTTATTGGAACATCGATATTCAAATTTCCCTTTTTAATTCCCAACCATGCACTTCGTAAATAATCATATCCTCCATAAAACAATACAGGAATAGAAATAAACATATTCAAATAACTGAAAAAAGTAAAAAACTTATCATCGGAACCTTTAACTAAACCAAGGTATTGGGGGAAAGTAAAAAGCATAACATTTCCAAAAGCAAATCCGAGAAAGCCCAACTTATAATAAAGAGATTTATCAGCTACTTTTTTACTATTGTCACTTAAATTAGACATATTTATAGCAGGACTATATCCAATGCTGTCCAATAATTCTACAACCTTTCTTAATGTAATTTTACTATTGTCAAAATTAATAAATATTTCCTTCTTAGTAAAATTAACTCTTGAAACGGTAATGCCTTTATTAAATTTATATAAATTTTCTAACAGCCAAACACAGGCTGCGCAATGCATTTGAGGCAAATGGAATGTAACTTTAGTAATGTCATCATTGCGAAAATCAACTAATCTTTCTATAACCTCAGGATCATCCAACCATCCATATTGAGCTTGAACCTTTGCCTTTAAGCTAAATCCAGGATTCTCATCCAAATCATAAAACTGACACATATCAGAATTATCAAGTATTTCAAAAACAGTTTTACAACCATTACAGCAAAAATATTTATCACCAATACTAATTTTATCATCCGGACAAATATCCCCACAATGAAAGCATATTATTTCTCCCTTATCATTAATTGTTGATTTCCTTTCATCAACTTCTTGATCTAAAGACTTCTCTTCAAAATTTACTTCCTCTATTTTCATATTTTTTAATATCGCAGTAAAATAAAATCAAAAATACCAAAAATAAAGCATAAAAAAAAGGATGAATAAAAATATACTCATCCTTTTTTATATTCTAATAATAAAATATTATTCTTCTTCTTTTTACTTTCAACTTTTGTTGAAGTCTCTTTAACATCATTTTTTACAACTTCAGCTGCACCAGCATTGATTTTTTACCTCTTCTCCTTCTTGATGAAGATTTAGACTCAGCAGCTTTTTTAGAAGCCAACATTGTTTCATTGAAGTCAACAAGCTCTATCATAGCCATTTCAGCCCCATCACCTTTTCTGAAACCCATTCTCAATACTCTAGATATCCGCCTGGTCTGTCCAAGACTTTAGGTCCTATAACATCAAACAATTCAGTAACAGCATATTTATTATTCAAATATGAAAATACTGTTCTTCTTGAGTGAGTAGTATTATCTTTAGATTTAGTAATAATAGGTTCTATATAAACTCTAAGAGCTTTAGCTTTAGCCAAAGTAGTATTGATTCTTTTATGTTCAATAAGTGCTAAAGAAAGATTTTTGTAATAAGGCCGCTCTATGACCTTTTTTTCTACCTAAATGATTAAATTTTTTACCGTGCCTCATAAAATTATGAATTTGTGTATCACATTAATTGTTTGGAATAATGACTATCCTAAAAAACAATTTTGTAAATACCATTTAAAAATATATCGAAAAAGGACTTATTTTCGAACCGGTTAATATATTAATTCTCTTTTAATTTAAATTTTGCCAGATCCATACCAAAAGTAAGATCATTATTTTCTAATAACTCTTCAATTTCGACCAAAGATTTTTTACCAAAATTTCTAAATTTCAATAATTCACTCTTTCTAATTGAACTAATTCTCCAAGTGAATCAACTTTTGAAGCTTTCAAGCAATTAAAAGCTCTAACAGATAAATCCAAATCTTCAAGCGGAGTTTTCAACAATTTACGCATATGTAAAACTTGTTCATCAACAAACTCATCTTCTTTCTTAGCAGGATCATCAAAAGTTATATTTTCATCAGTTATCAACATCAAATGTTGAATAATAATACGGGAAGCTTGTTTTATAGCTTCTTCAGGATGAATAGTACCATCAGTTTGAATTTCCATATCTAATTTTTCATAGTCAGTCTTTTGACCAACCCTAGTATTAGATACCTTATAAGAAACTTTCTTTATTGGAGTATAAATAGCATCCACAGGAATAGTTCCAATCGGCAATGCTTTATCCTTTGAATCATCACCAGGCACATATCCTCTACCTTTAGTAACAGTCAATTCAATCTCTAAATTAACTGAAGGTTCCATATTACAAATTACAAAATCAGGATTAGTAACCTTTAAAGACATTTGTAAATTTATCAATATCTCCTGCAACGAAAGATTCTTTACCAGAAATAGTCAAATAAACTTTACTTTCTTCTTCTTCATCATCATCTAAAACCTTTTTAAACGAATCTGCTTGATATTAAGAATTATATCAACAACATCTTCATAGACACCCTTTATAGTTGAAAATCTATGATCAACTCCGGCAATTCTATAGCTGAAATAGCAAAACCTTCCAATGAAGACAATAATACTCTTCTCAAAGAATTTCCAACAGTTTGACCAAAACCAGGTTCTAAAGGTTTGAATTCAAAAAAACCATGAAAACTATCGGCTTTACGCAGATTAATTTTATCAGGTTTCTGAAAGTTTAAAATGTTCATATTTTATATTGAAAATTATTTTACCAAAAATGAAACTTCAAATTGAAGCACCATTATTTACAAAATTACTTAGAATAAAGTTCGACGATAAGCTGAACATTTATTTTCTCTGGAATTTTATCTACCTCCGGATAAGCTAAAAATTTTCCGGAATTAGTATCACGGCTAAATTCTAACCACCCAAATTGTGTAGCAGAATTATTTCCTTGTACATTAGTTTTAACAATTTCAATTTCTCTGCTACTTCCTTTAACAGTAACCATATCTCCAGGTTTTAATAAAGTAGAAGGGATATTATTCAATTCTCCATTAACTAAAATATGTCTATGATTTACTAATTGACGAGCAGATCTTCTTGTAGGTGCTATTCCTAATCTAAAAACAACATTATCTAATCTTGATTCTAAAAGTTGCAATAGTACATTACCAGTAATACCACCTTTTCTGCTTGCTTTTTGAAATAAATTGTTGAATTGACGCTCTAACAATCCATAAGTATATTTAGCTTTTTGCTTTTCCAATAACTGAACAGCATAATCAGATTTTTGTCCTCTTCTTTTATTAGGTCCATGTTGACCTGGAGGATATTTTCTTTTTTCAAAAGATCTGTCTGGCCCATATATTGCATCACCAAATTTTCTTGCTATCCTAGTTGTAGGTCCGGTATATCTTGCCATTTTCTATATTAATTATAATTATAAATATTAAACTCTTCTTTTCTTAGGAGGTCTGCATCCATTATGAGGAACCGGAGTAATATCAATAATCTTAGTTACTTTAATTCCATTATTATCAATTTCTCTGATTGCAGCCTCACGACCTGCACCAGGTCCTTTAACATAGACTTCTGCAGATCTCATTCCTGCTTCAAAAGCATCATGTGCGGCTTGTTGAGCAGCCATTTGAGCAGCATAAGGTGTATTCTTTTTAGACCCTTTAAATCCAGCTTTACCAGCTGATGACCAGGCTACAACCTGACCTCTAGTATTAGTTAATGTTACAATAACATTATTGAAAGATGCCTGAACAAAAACTTTACCTTTGGGTTCAACAACAACTTTTCTGCTTTTTTTGGTTTTTTTTACTTTAGCCATTATTCAAAATGAATTAAAAAATTAATTATTTAGTTGCTTTCTTTTTATTCGCTACCGTTTTCTTTCTTCCTTTTCTAGTACGAGCATTAGTTCTAGTCCTTTGACCTCTAACAGGTAAGCCTTTTCTGTGTCTAAGTCCACGATAACTAGCGATATCCATTAATCGCTTAATATTCATTTGAACTTCACTTCTAAGTTCCCCTTCAACTTTATATTCAGTTTGAATTATTCTAACGATTTCTCTAATATTATCGTCAGTCCATTCTTGAACTTTAGTTTCTTCTGAGATCTCAGCTTTAGCTAATATGTCTTTAGCTCTGCTTTTACCAATTCCATAAATATAAGTCAAACCAATGACTCCTCGCTTGTTCTTTGGAAGATCTACTCCAGTTATTCTTGCCATAATTACAAATTTTTAACCTTGACGTTGTTTAAATTTAGGATTTTTTTTGTTTATAATATATAACTTTCCCTTTCTCCTTACAAGCTTACAGTCATCTGTCCTTTTCTTTATTGATGCTCTAACTTTCATCTAAAAATATTTAATATAATTTATCAATATGTTATTTATATCTATAATTTATTCTACCTCGTGATAAATCATAAGGAGATATTTCAACTTTCACTTTATCACCTGGCAAAATTCTAATATAATTCATTCTCATTTTACCAGAAATAGTTGCTATAATCAAATGGTCGTTTTGTAAACGAACTCTAAACATAGCATTAGATAATGCTTCTTCTATTATTCCGTCCTGTTCTATTAAGTTTTTTTTGCCATAATAAATTTTGGAGTGCAAAAGTACTACTTTTTTTAAATTTCCTTTAAATTAATATTATTTTTAACATTTTGCACAATTTTTGTGTGATCAGACAACAAAGTAGCTTTTTCTTTACCAATAGCAACACTATGTTCAAAATGAGCTGATGGTTTTCTATCTTTAGTTAAAATTGTCCAACCATCTCGCAACATAACCACATTTTTTGCACCAAGATTAATCATAGGTTCAATTGCTATTGTCATTCCCTCGATTAAAACACTTCCTTCCCTTTTTTACCAAAATTAGGAACTTTCAGGTTTTTCATAAAATCTCTTCCTACTCATACTACCAAATCTCTCACAACACCATAACCACATTTCTTTTCAGTATATTCCTGAATTGCATGGGCCGATATCACCAATTCTATTTCCAGCAACTGCCTTTTCAATTCCAAGATATAAACTGTAATTGGTATCTCGTAACAATTTCATAGTAACTTCATTGACATCTGCTAATGCAAAGGTATATGCTGAATCACCATGAAAACCATTTTTATAGACTCCACAATCGACAGAAACAATATCCGTTTCTTTTATTTCATATTTAGAAGGTATTCCGTGAACAACCGCTTCATTTATCGAAATACACAATGATGCAGGATAACCACTATAACCTTTGAATGATGGCTTTCCACCATTATCTCTAATAAATTCTTCAGCTTTTCTATCTAATTCTATACCTGTAATACCAGGTTTTAAAATCGAACCGACAAGAGCTAAAGTTTCAGAAACTATTAAATTACTAATTCTTAGTTTTTCAATATCTTCTATAGATTTAATTTTAATATCTTTACTCAAAATAATATATTAATATCCAGCTCCAATTGGATTAATTCCACCAGAATTTCTACTTTTCATTTTTCCAGACTTAATCAACCCATCATATTTTCTCATCAATAAATGACTCTCTACCTGCTGCATTGTATCCAACATAACACCCACTAAAAATCAATAATGATGTTCCTCCAAAAAACAGTGCAAATGCATGATTAACACCAAATGCAGCAACTATTGCAGGAAAAATACTTATAAATCCTAAAAATACAGATCCCGGCAATGTTATTTTTGTGACAATAGAGTCAATATATTCTTCTGTAGATTTTCCAGGTTTTACTCCAGGAATAAAAGCATTCATTCTTTTTAAATAATCAGAATACTGCTTTGGGTTCACCACTAATGCTGTATAAATATAAGTAAATACAACAATAAGTACAAAGAAAATAATATTATAAGTAACAGAAGTCCATCTATTAAGAGACATCAACAAAGTACTTGCATCATTTCCTGATTTAGTAACCCATTGCATAACTGTTAATTAAAAACATAATAGCCTGAGCGAAAATTATTGGCATTACCCCCGGCGGCATTAACTTTTACAGGAATATAATCTCTTGCTCCACTAACAGGTATTTGATTGTACCTTTTCCAACCATTTTCTTTGCGAATTGCACTGGTATTTTACGAATACCTTGAGTAATTAAAACACTTAAAACAATAATTGCAAACAATGCTACTAACTCAAGAACAAATATTATCAGACTTCCATTAGATAATTGCGCTGATATCTCCCCAAAAAATGCTTGAGGTAGCCTTGCAATAATACCTACCATAATCAACAATGATATACCATTTCCTATTCCTCTTTCAGTAATTCTCTCTCCAAGCCACATAGCAAAAACAGTACCAGTTGATAATATTATCATATTCGTTAACCAGAATATATATGGATTAACATTAGGATCCATAGCACCAGTTGCAACAATAGTAGTCAAATAACCACCACCTTGAACTAATGTAATCATAACTGTCAACCATCTTGTAATTTGATTTATTTTATTTCTTCCAGATTCACCTTCCTTTTGTTGTAATCTTTGAAAATAAGGTACCGCAAACCCCAACAATTGAACTATAATTGAAGAGGTGATATAAGGCATAATCCCCAACGCAAAAATAGATGCTTGAAATAAAGCACCTCCTGTAAAAGTGTTAAGTAAACCTAGAATGTCATTAGCTCCTCTTCCTTCCACAGCTTTTAATAAAACGCTAGCTTTAACTCCAGGAAGTACAACATAAGCACCAAACCTATAAATAGCAATAAGACCGAATGTTAATAAAATTCTCTTACGCAATTCATGAATTTTCCAAATATTGAAATTGTTTTTATAAAATCATTCATTTAAATAAATTTATAATAGTGAAACAGAGCCTCCAGCTTGTTCAATTTTAACCTTTGCTGTTTCAGTGCATTTATGAGCTACAACATTAACAGCAACATTAATATCTCCACCAGCTAAAATCTTAATTAAGTCACCACTGGAAACAATATTAGCAGATATTAAAAATTCAGGAGTTATTTCTTTAACATTATATTTTTCACTTACCTCTTGTAATCTTTCAACGTTAAATGCAACATATTCAGTTCTAAAAGGATTTTTAAAACCTCTCTTAGGCAAACGCATTTGCAAAGGAGTTTGACCACCTTCGTAATTTCTTTTATTTTTATAACCAGCTCTTTGTTTAGCTCCTTTATGACCTCCAGTAGAAGTTCCTCCTTTACCGGAACCCTGTCCTCTACCAATTACTTTCTTTTGTTTTTTAACAGATCCCTGAGCAGGTTTAAGATTATGTAATTCCATAATTTATAATTTTATTATATTTCTTCAACACTTACTAAATGAGATACTTTATTAATCATCCCTTGAATTTGTGGGTTAACTTCCTTTTCAACAGATTTCCCAATTTTTCTCAAACCCAAAGCGATAAGAGTATCTTTTTGATTTTTTGGATGTCCAATAGAACTTCTAACTTGTTTAATTCTAACCATTGCCATTATAAAATATTTTCCTAACCGTTAAATAATTTTTCAAGACTAATTCCTCTATCTTTTGCAATTTGTTGAGGATCTCTGAGATTTTCTAAAGCATCAATAGTAGCTTTAATCACATTATGAGGATTTGAAGAACCCTGAGATTTTGCTAACACATTATGATAACCAGCAGTTTCCAAAACAGCTCTCATTGCTCCTCCCGCAATAACACCAGTACCTTCAGCAGCAGGTTTAATTAATACGCTACCTCCTCCATATTTACCTTTTTGTTCATGAGGAATAGTACCTTTAATTACTAGAACTTTTATTAAATTCTTTTAGCACCTTCAGTGGCTTTACCAATTGCTTCAGTAACATCACGTGATTTTCCCAAACCATAACCAACTATACCATTACCATCACCAACCACAACAAGAGCTGCAAAGCTAAAAGTACGTCCACCTTTAGTAACTTTAGTTACCCTATTTAATTTAACAAGTTTTTCTTTCAACTCATTAATTTCAGTAGGTTTAATTCTTTTCTTATTATAATTTCCCATTATATTAAATTCAAATATTTATTAAAATTTCAATCCTCCCTCACGAGCTCCCTCAGCAAGAGACTTAACACTTCCATGATTACAAATATCCACTTCTATCGAAAACTACAAAGAATCAATATTTAATTTTTTAGCTTTCTCAGCCAATAATAATCCAACTTTTTTCGATACCTCAGCTTTAGTACCAGTTGCATCAATTTCTTTATCTTTAAAAGTAGCACTTGCCAAAGTTTCCAGAGTTCAAATCATTGATTATTTGAGCATAAATACCTTTGTTACTTCTAAAAACAGAAAGTCTTGGTATATCAGAAGTTCCGGAAATTTTTCTACGAATTCCTATTTTTATTTTACTTCTCCTAATTGATTTTAGACTACTATTCTTTTTCATTTTATCAAATTGAAATTTTACTTTAATTATTTACCAGCAGCTTTACCAACTTTTCTTCTGATAATTTCGTTTTTATATCTTATTCCTTTTCCTTTATAAGGTTCTGGTTTTCTAAACGCTTTTATTTTTGCAGCAACTTGTCCAACAAGTTGTTTATCAATTCCAGAAATTTTTATACCAGGGTTTTTACCTTTTTCGCAAAAGTCTCCAAAGTCAATTCATCAGGAATATAAAAGAATATAGGGTGAGAATAACCAATATTTAATTCAAGAAGATTGCCCACATTAGAACTACGAAACCCCACACCTACCAACTCGAGTTCTTTAGTATATCCTTCAGATACGCCAATAACCATATTATTGATTAATGATCTGTATGACCATGAAAAGAACGGTGACGAATAGAACTGCAGTTTTCCAAAGAAAGAACCCCATCTTCAACATTTACCTTAATATCAGGATCTACCGCTTGAATTAATTGTCCTTTTGCTCCTTTCACAGTAACAACATTACTTTTAGAAACTTCAATGGATACACCATTAGGTAAATTTATAGGAGCTTTTCCAATTCTCGACATCTTCTAATTTTTTTTATTAATAAATATAACATAAATACTCACCGCCAACATTTTCTTTTCTAGCTTCTTTATCGGTCATAATTCCTTTAGATGTAGAAACAATTGCTATTCCATAACCATTGATAACTTTAGGTAAATCATCAACAGAAACATATTTTCTTAATCCAGGAGTACTTACTCTTTTTAATTTTTTTATTATAGGATCTTTAGTAATAGGATTATATTTTAGTGCAATATATATTTGACCAGATTTATCATCTTCTTCAAATTTATATTTTTTTATAAAACCCTGATCATATAATATTTCAGTTATTTTTCTTTTAACCTTAGAACTTGGGATTACAACCATTCTATGTCCTGCAATCTGCGCATTTCTTATTCTTGTCAAATAATCTGCTATTGGATCTGTAACTATCATAATTTGAATTTAATATATTACCAACTTGCTTTGATGACACCAGGAATCTTACCGTCATTAGCCATTTCTCTAAATTTAACTCTGCATATTCCAAACCTTCTCATATATCCTTTAGGCCTTCCAGTAAGACCACATCTATTATGTAAACGATTTGGATTTGAATTTCTTGGGAGTTTATCCAATGTATCCCAATCTCCTTCAGCTTTCAGCTTTTTTCTTTTTTCAGCATATCGCTCTACTAGTTTCAATCTTTTTTGTTCCCTAGCTATAAGTGATTTTCTTGCCATAATAATTAATTTCTTTGATTTTTAAAAGGCATTCCAAAATATTTCAACAAAGCTAAAGCCTCTTTATCAGTTTTAGCAGTAGTTACAAAAGAAATATCCATACCCTGAATTCTTGTAATTTTATCCATTTCAATTTCAGGAAAAATAATATGTTCTTTAATTCCCATAGTATAATTTCCCCTACCATCAAAACTTTTATCATTTATACCTCTAAAGTCTTTTACACGAGGTAAGGCAACTGTAATAAGTCTATCTAAAAACTCATACATTTTATTACTTCTAAGTGTAACCTTAGTAGCGATAGGCATACCTTCACGTAATTTGAAGTTAGATACAGATCTTTTAGCTTTAACAGAAATAGCTTTTTGACCAGCAATTGAACTTAACTCTTTAAGAGATTCATCTATAATCTTCTTATCCTGAGTAGCGTCTCCTAAACCTTGATTTATTGATATTTTAACCAATTTAGGTACTTGCATTACTGTATCGTAACCAAATTCTTCCATCATTTTATTAACTATGGTGGATTTATATACTTCTTTTAATCTTGGTGTATAACTCATTATTTAATAATTTCTCCTGATTTAATAGAATATCTTACCAATTTACCATCAACTAATTTTCTTCCAATTCTTGTTGGTTCTCCAGATTTAGGGTCCAGCAACATAATATTAGAAATATGAACAGGTGCTTCTTTTTCAATAATACCTCCTTGATTATCGTTAGTAGGTTTTTTGATGTTTTTTTACAATATTAACACCTTCAACAATAGCACGATATTTTTTGGAAATACTTCAAGAACTCTTCCTTTTTTTCCTTTACTATCGCCTTCAGTAACCATTACTTCGTCACCCTTTTTGATATGAATTTTTATTTTGTTAACTTTATTCATTTTTTAAAAATTTATACATTATAAAACTTCAGGAGCTAAAGATACAATCTTCATAAAATCTTTTTCTCTCAACTCTCTAGCAACAGGGCCAA
Organism: Saprospiraceae bacterium; assembly: GCA_041392555.1. Taxonomy (GTDB): domain Bacteria; phylum Bacteroidota; class Bacteroidia; order Chitinophagales; family Saprospiraceae; genus JADJGA01. The sequence goes on from JAWKLW010000005.1 coordinate 84,448, forward strand.
AAATACGAGTACCACGAGGCTCTCCAGCTGCATTCAATAAAACAACAGCATTATCATCAAATCTAATATATGATCCATCGTTTCTCTTTACAGCTTTTGAAGTTCTAACTACAACAGCTTTTGTAACGGTACCTTTTTTTATACCAGTCGGTGTTGAACTTTTTACCGTAACAACAATTAAATCACCAATTGAAGCATATCTCCTTCTTGTGCCGCCAAGAACTTTAATACAAAGAACTTCTTTCGCACCGCTATTATCAGCAACATTAAGTCTACTTTCAGTTTGAATCATTACTTAACTTTTTAATATATCTAAATAAATTATTTAGCCTTTTCAACTATTCTAACCAACCTCCATCTTTTATTTTTACTCAAAGGTCTGGTTTCCATAATAACAACTTTATCACCAATATTACTTTCGTTGTTTTCATCATGAGCCATAAATTTCTTACTCATTTTAACAAATTTACCATATAGAGGGTGTTTTAATCTTCTTTCAACTAAAACAGTAATACTTTTCTGCATTTTATTACTAACAACAATGCCAGTCCTCTGTTTTCTATTTTTTCTTTCAGTCATGATAAAAACAATTATTTATTTTTAAGTTTTCTTCTTAATCTAATTTTATCTCTTTTATTTAATTGCTCCTCAGTGTAATTCACTAATTCTCTTCTTCTGATTTCTGTATTAAGTCTTGCAATATCTCTTCTCATCATTCTAATTCGAAGTGGATTTTCAAGTCCTGTAACAGTATGATCAAATTTCAAGCTATCAAATTCAGTTTTAGTTTCTTTTAATTCATTAATCAATTCCTCATCACTGAAATTTTGCAATTCATTAAACTTTTTAGTTGCCATAATGCAAATTTTTATTAATTTTCTATATCAGGTCTAGTTACAAATTTAGTTTTAATAGGCATTTTCTGTGCGCCCAAGCGTAATGCTTCCTGAGCTCTTTCCAAAGAAACACCATCGATTTCAAACATTATTCTACCAGGTTGTACTCTTGCAATATAATGATCAAGTGCTCCCTTTCCTTTACCCATCCTTACTTCTAAAGGTTTAGAAGTAATCGGTTTATCAGGAAAAATACGAATCCAGACTTTACCTTCTCTTTTCATATAACGAGTTAAAGCAATCCTTGCAGCTTCTATCTGGCGACTAGTTATAAAACCATGTTCCATTGCTTTCATTCCATAACTCCCAAAAGCAACACTATGACCTCTCATTGCCATTCCTCTATTCCTACCTTTCTGCTGCTTTCTATATTTTGTTTTTTTCGGTTGTAACATTTTAAACTATTTTAATCTAAATTCTAATAAATAATATTATATTAATTATTTTTATTTCTACGTTGACGACCACCTCTGTTTGATTCTCTACTACCGCCACCGGTATTAGTTTTCTTTTTGGTTCCTATATTAGGAGAAAGATCTCTTTTTCCTAAAACTTCATTTTTAAATAACCACACTTTAATACCAATTTTACCATAAATTGTATGAGCTTCAACTAAAGCAAAATCAATATCTGCTCTAAAAGTATGTAATGGAATTCTTCCTTCTTTAAATTCTTCAGAACGTGCCATCTCAGCTCCATTCAACCTACCAGAAATTCTAATTTTTATACCTTTAGCACCTGCTCTGATTGAAGACTGAATTGCCATTTTTATAGCTCTTCTATAATTTATTCTAGACTCAATTTGCTTAGCAACATTTTCACCGACAATATATGCATCAATTTCAGGTTTTCTAATTTCAATAATATTGATTTGAACGTCATTGCCACTAATTTTTTTAAGTTCTTCTCTCAATCTATCGACTTCTTGACCAGCTTTACCTATAATAATTCCAGGTCTAGAAGTATGAATAGTGACAGTAATTCTTTTTAAGGTTCTTTCAATAATAATTTTTGAAATTCCACCTTTAGCAATTCTTGCTCTAATATAATTCCTGATTTCAACATCTTGAACCAATTTAGAAGCAAAATCCTTACCTCCAAACCAGTTGGAATCCCATCCTCTAATGATTCCTAATCTATTGCCAATTGGGCTAGTTTTTTGTCCCATTAATACTTATTTATTGTTTAATTATTCAACATTATTTTCTTCAAAAGGTACTCTATTTTCTACAATAAGAGTAACATGATTAGTTCTTTTTCTTATTCTATGAGCTCTACCATGAGGAGCTGGTCTAAATCTCTTTAAAAAAGCACCTCCATCGACAAAAATTGTTTTCACATACAAATCGTGTTCATCTGCACTTTTTGCCATATCAAGCTTATTTTCCCAGTTAGAAATTGAAGACATCAACAATTTCTCTAACCAAAAAGAACCTTCTCTTTTATTAAATCTTAAAATATTTAAAGCATCCTCAACTGATTTACCTCTAATAGCATCAGCAACCATTCTCATTTTCCTGGCTGACATAGGGCAATTTTTCAATTTTGCAACAGCTTCCATTGTATTAATTTTTCTCAATTTTTAAATTTATTTCTTTCTGTTTCCGGAATGTCCTCTAAACATTCTGGTAGGAGAAAATTCTCCTAATTTATGACCCACCATATTTTCAGTTACAAAAACAGGTACAAAAGTTTTCCCATTATGTACAGCAATTGTTAAACCTACCATATCAGGAATAATCATCGAAGCTCTCGAATAAGTTTTAATAACGCTTTTCTTATTTGATTCTTTAGCTTCATCTACCCTTTTCAATAATTTATGATAGACAAATGGTCCTTTTTTAATTGATCTAGCCATTCAGTTTATTTTTTTCTTTTAGAAATAATCAATTTATTGGAACTCTTTTGAGGACTTCTTGTTTTTTGACCTTTAGCAAAGATACCAGTCCTTGATCTAGGATGTCCTCCAGAAGCTCTACCTTCACCACCTCCCATTGGGTGATCTACAGGGTTCATAGCAACACCTCTAACTCTAGGTCTTCTTCCTAACCAACGTGAACGACCAGCTTTACCAGATTTCACAAGAAAATGATCAGAATTAGAAGTTTCTCCAATTGTAGCTTTACAAGTATTCAAAATCCTTCTAACTTCACCAGAAGGCATTTTTACAATAACATATTTACCTTCTCTTCCTACAAGTACTCCATTTGTCCCTGCACTTCTAGCTATAGAAGCACCTCTACCTGGAGTTAACTCAATTGCATGTATAAAAGTTCCAAGTGGGATATCAATTAAAAATAAGGCATTTCCAGTATCAGGACTTGCACCTTTTCCACTTACTATTTTATCACCAACTTTTAAATTTTTTGGAGCGATAATATATCTTTTTTCACCATCAGCGTAATTCAATAAAGCTATAAAAGCAGTCCTATTTGGATCATATTCTATTGATGCAACTTTTGCTGTAATGCCATCTTTATCCCTTTTAAAATCGATAATACGATAATTTCTTTTATGGCCGCCACCTAATTGACGTACAGTCATTCTTCCGACATTGTTCCTACCACCAGATTTATTTAATTTAGAAATCAAACTTTTTTCAGGCTTATCAGTTGTAATCTCAGAATAATCCATTCCGGTTCTAAATCGCATGCCCGGAGTTACTAGTTTATACTTTTTAATTGCCATTTTTAATTCTTTAAATTATTTATACATTTTTATACAAATCAATCCTCTCTCCACTTTCAACTGAAACAATTGCCTTTTTATAAGAAGGTATTTTACCTACCTGATAACCAGACCTTGTTCCTTTAACCTTTACTTTTCCTGGAGTTTCTAATAGTATTAACATCAGTAACATTAACACTGTATAATTTTTCAATTTCTTTTTTTATCTCAACTTTATTAGCTGATTTTTCAACAACAAAGCAATATTTATTACTTTTTTCTGTCAATGTTTCTGCTTTTTCAGTAATTACAGGTTTAATAATTATTCCCATAGCTTAAAATTTATATAATTCTTTCAACTTAGCAATACTACTTTCACTAAAAACCACTTTATTAGCTTTAATTATTTCATAAGTATTCATATCTATTACTTTTTCTATATTTGCATTTGGCAAATTACGAGAAGATAAATACAAGTTTTTATCTAAATCACTAATAAAATGAATTACTTTTGATGACTCAACACCTAAATTTTTAAGAACACTTATGTACTCTTTTGTCTTAGGGCTATCAAAGGTAAAATCTTCAACAATCACAACATTATTATTCAATACTTTATCTGAAAGAGCTGAAGCCTTAGCAACAAATTTAACTTTTTTATTCAGTTTTATACTGTAATCTCTTGGTTCAGGTCCAAAAATTCTACCTCCTTTTCTAAACAAAGGATTTTTTATAGAACCTGCTCCAGCTGTACCAGTACCTTTTTGCTTTTTAATTTCCTAGTAGATCCACTTATCATACTCTTAGTTTTACTACTATGAGTACCTTGACGCTGATTAGCTAAATACTGTTTTACTGCAAGATAAACAGAATGTTCATTAGGAACTATTCCAAACAATTCATCAGGTAAGTCAACAGTTCTACCAGATTCTTTTCCTTTTATATCGACAACATTAATTTTCATTTCAATTATTTTTCAATTATAACAAATGAACCATTATGACCTGGGATTGAACCACTAATCAAAAGCAAATCTTTTTCAGTTAAAATCTTAATTACTTTCAAATTCTTGATTTTAATTTTTTGTCCTCCGGTTTACCAGCCATCCTCATTCCTTTAAATACTTTCGAAGGATAAGAAGATGCTCCAACTGAACCGGAGCTCTTAGTCTATTATGCTGACCGTGAGTAGCATCACCAACACCAGCAAATCCATGACGTTTTACAACTCCTTGAAACCCTTTACCTTTTGAAACTCCAGTAGCACTTACTTTATCTCCAATAGAGAATAAATCTTCAATACTTACTTTATCTCCCAAATTTTTATCTAAAGAACTATTTTTAAATTCGATAGTTTTTTTAAGAGCACCAGCTTTAGCATTTGCAAAATGCCCCATTAAAGGTTTGGAAACATTTTTTTCTTTAGCTTGCCCAGCTGATAATTGCAATGCATTGTACTTATCAGTTTCTTTTGTTTTAACTTGAGTTACAATGTTTGGTTCAACATGTATAACAGTAACTGCGACCATTCTTCCTAGATCATCAAAGATACTAGTCATACCGACTTTTTTACCAATAATTCCGTTCATCTCTTTATTTTTTAAAGTAGATATTTATTACAATAAACTATATATATAAAGTATTTATCAATAAATACCTTCAATATTTTTTTAAGTTAATTTGACTTGAATATCCACTCCACAGGTAGTTCTAATTTTGACAAAGCATCTACAGTTCGTGGAGTAGGAGTATAAATTTCAATCAATCTTTTATGGGTTCTCAATTGAAACTGCTCACGAGATTTTTTATTGACATATGGAGATCTTAACACTGTAAATACTTCTCTCTTTGTTGGCAGCGAATCGGACCCCATGACTACTGCACCGCTATTACGGACAGCTTTCACAATTTTCTCCGTTGATTTATCAACCAAATTATGGTCATAAGAACGAAGTTTTATCCTAATTTTTTGATTCATAACCTATATTTATATCGCTTTTTGAAACGAGTTGCAAAAGTACAACTATTTCTTTAATTTACAAGTTTTTTTATTAATTATTTTTATTTCCTTTTGATTTTTCTACAATTTCTTTTGCTAAGCTATCAGGAAGTCCAGAATAATGTGAAAATTCCATAGTGCTACTTGCTCTACCTGAGGTGATTGTCCTAAGTTGAGTCACATATCCGAACATTTCAGAAAGTGGAACATCAACTTTAATAATAACGACACCACCAACTCCAATATCCTGACTTTTGGAATTCCTCTTCTTCTGTTCAAATCACCAATTACACCACCTACATATTCATCCGGAGTAACAACTTCCAATTTCATTATAGGTTCCAATATTATTGGTTTGGCTTTAATAGCGGCTTCACGGAATCCTTCTTTAGCACAAAGCTCAAAGGCAATTGGTTTAGAATCTACGGGGTGTGTTCTACCATCATATATTCTAACTTTCATGCTATCCAAACTAAAAACCTGAAGAAACACCATTATTCATCATGGATTCAAATCCTTTTTCTGTTGGTGGTACTAATTCTTTTGGAATACTACCTCCAAATATATCATTAACAAATTGCATTTTAACTTTTCCTTCTTTGAAAGGTTCGCTATCAAGAAACTCTTGATCCGCAGGCTCTATTTCAAAAGAAATCTGAGCAAACAAACCGGGAACTCCTGATTGTTTTTTAAGTTTCTCAGTATGATCTATAGTTGCAGTTAAAGCTTCTTTATAATTTACTTGAGGATTTCCTGATTACATTCAACATTGAACTCTCTTCTCAACCTATCTACAATAATATCAAGGTGAAGTTCCCCCATACCACTTATCACAGTCTGGTTAGTATTTTCATCAAATTTAACTCTAAAAGTTGGATCTTCCTCAGAAAGTTTAGCAAGAGCCATTCCAAGTCTATCCAAATCTTTTTGACTTTTAGGTTCAACTGCCAAAGAAATAACAGGTTCAGGGAATGTCATAGATTCATAAACAATTGGATGTTTTTCATCACAGAGAGTATCTCCTGTTCTGATATCTTTGAATCCTACCGCAGCTGCGATATCACCAGCCTCAACAAATTCGATTGGATTTTGCTTATTTGAATGCATCTGATATAAACGAGACAATCTCTCTTTCTTTTCAGACCTAGTATTTAAAACATATGAACCAGCATCTAATTTGCCACTATATACCCTGATAAAAGAAAGTCTTCCAACATAAGGGTCAGTTGCTATTTTAAAAGCTAGAGCGGAAAAAGGCTCACTTTCCAATGGTTTTCTATATGCAACATCTCCTGTTTTAGGATTGATACCTTCTGTTGTACCTTTATCAAGTGGAGAAGGCAAAAATGCACAAACAGCATCCAATAAAGCCTGTACTCCTTTATTTTTAAATGCAGAACCAGCCATAACGGGAGTTATCAGCATACCCACAGTAGCTTCTCTAATTGCATTTATCATTTCTTCCTCGCTAATACTATCTGGATCTTCAAAATATTTTTCTAATAATGAATCATCTATTTCAGCGATAGCTTCGAGTAATTTTGTTTTAGACTCTTCGACTACATCAACAAGATCAGCAGGAATTTCAATTTCCTGATAGGTCATACCCATATCTTCTTCATTCCAAACGATAGCCTTATTAGTTATCAAGTCAACAACACCTTTGAAATCGTATTCTGCACCAATAGGCACCTGAATAGGAATAGCATTAGCTCCAAGTTTAGCACGCATATCTTCAACTACTTTAAAGAAATCCGCACCTACTCTATCCATTTTATTAACGAAAGCTATCCTTGGAACTTTGTACTTATCTGCTTGTCTCCAGACAGTTTCTGATTGTGGTTCAACACCTGAAACGGAGTCAAACAAAGCGACAGTACCATCAAGAACCCTCAATGACCTTTCAACTTCAACAGTAAAATCAACGTGACCAGGAGTATCTATAATATTGACTATAAATTCACTATCGTGCCACTTCCATTTTGTTCTTGTAGCAGCAGAAGTAATAGTAATACCTCTCTCTTGTTCTTGTTCCATCCAGTCCATAGTTGCAGCACCATCATGTACTTCACCTATTTTATGACTAAGACCTGTATAATATAATATACGCTCTGTTGTTGTTGTTTTTCCAGCATCGATATGTGCTGCGATTCCAATATTTCTAACTAAACTTAAATCTCTTGCCATTTTAATAATAATATTTTATGCTTTAAAGTGAGCAAAAGCTTTATTAGCTTCAGCCATTCTATGAGTATCTTCTTTTTTCTTAACAGCAGCACCTTCACCTTTGCTAGCAGCAATAAGTTCGTTTGCTAATTTTTCAGCCATGCCTTTACCACTTCTAAGTCTGGAATATTTTATCAACCATTTCATTCCATTAGAAACTTTTCTTGAATGATAAATTTCAGTAGGAATCTGAAATGTGGCACCACCTATTCTTTTACTTCTTACTTCTACTTGAGGTGTAGCATTGCTCAGAGCTTTTTTCCAGAGTTCATGTGGATCTTCACTAGTTTTACCTGCAATCAAATCCATTGCATCATAAAAAATAGTGTAAGCAACTGATTTCTTACCTTCCCACATTAAGTTATTAACAAACTGTGTGACCATAGTATCACCATACCTTGGATCTGGTAAAATTACTCTCTTTTTAGGTTTCCTTTTTCTCATGATTTATTATATAGATAATTTAAATTATTTAGGTCTTTTTGTTCCGTATTTAGATCTGGATTGTTTTCTATCATTAACACCTGCGCTATCCAAAGCACCTCTTACGATAGTATATCTAACACCAGGTAAATCTTTTACCCTACCGCCTCTTACCAAGACAATAGAGTGCTCTTGAAGATTATGACCTTCTCCGGAATATAAGCAATCACTTCTATTCCATTTGTCAATCTTACTTTTGTAACCTTTCTCAATGCTGAATTAGGTTTTTTAGGAGTTGTTGTATATACTCTGGTACACACACCTCTTCTTTGAGGATTACCCTGAAGGGCTTTTGATTTACTAACAGATACAATTTGTTTTCTGCCTTTTCTTACTAACTGATTAATTGTTGGCATAATTTTTAAAAACAATTTTATTTTTTCAAATAATAATAATAAACTTCACAAATACTAAAACTGGTTAAAATTCTATCATTTATGTTGAATAAAATAGACACAATATTCCATTTTACCCAAAAGAGCTGCAAAGGTATGTTTATTTTTTTGTTTTCACAAAGTTTTTTTACAGTTAATTTAACATTTTTTAAAGTATTATAATTATTTTGCACTTTTAAATGACTTTTTTTGTTTAAAGTTAAAATACAAATCAATCAACAGTATATAAATTAATTAAAAAACAGAATTGATATGGGAAAGAATTATAAAATGACAACTTTTTCTAAATTTTTAATTTTTTTAATTTTTGCAGCTCCACTATCATATATTGGTGCCAGCTATTACAATGGTCAAAATCCTTTCGAAAAATTTAAAGAAATCAGTATTTTTGAAAATTCTAAATCGGAAAGCACTACAACAAAAGTGATTACTAACGAAAATAGTAATAATAATGTCGGTGAAGAGTCGTTTAACAAAGAGATTGAACTCAAAGAATTAGAAATAAAGCAATTAAACAAAAGGATTGAAAAATTGGAAGAGATTATAGAAACGCAGAAAAAAGAAATTGAAAACCTGAAAGTTCAATAATTCCTATATATTTCCAAATTATCTTAATTAATTGCTAATTGGCGAATTATAAAATAAACAAGACAATTTCAAAATGTTAAAAATCTAATAATGAAGATTGTATATTATTTACTTGCTTTTATTTTCACTTCTACATTATTATCTTGTAGTAATAAAACTGAAGAATTCAACACAGATGATGACAGCAAACAATATTTCCCTATAAAAATCAATAGCCAATGGACATATCAGGTGGATTCGACAATATATGATTATTCAGGAACGGTAATTACTGTCAAATCCAATATTGAAGTCGAAAAAGTGATTAGTTCATTTACTGATGATAGTGACAATATTAATTATATAGTAGAAAAAAAGATCTACAATGAAGGCTCATTACAACACACCAGTCTTTTCAACTATATAATAGAAGATAAGAAAATAATAAAAAGTGAAGATAATTTAAAATTCATAGAATTGGTATTTCCAATTAAAACTGGTATATATTGGGAAGGTAATGAGTTTTTTGATTCTGACAACACAATTATATATATAGCAGGTGAACCTATAAAAATGTATGAAAACTGGAATTATAGATATATCGATGATGAAAATACATTTACAATAGATGATGAAGAATATAATAATGTAATTACAGTGATACAAACAGATACTGAAAATTCAATCGAAAGAAGGTATTCAGAAGAAAAATATTCCAAAAATATAGGATTGATATACAAGAAAATGCTTATTCTGAATACTCAAAAATATGAAGAAACAGATACACCTTGGGAATTAAAAGCTGAAGAAGGGTTTATTTTGGAAAAAAAATTAATTTCATACGAGGAATAAATGTTTAATTATATTCAAATAGGAACAATATTAAAGCCTACAAAACGAGAAGGGGAATTGATTGCTTCATTGCAAAATGATTACTTATATGATGCAGATGAAATAAAGGCAATTTTCATTGAATTCAATGGCAATATAGTTCCATTTTTTATTGAAACACTGGAATTGGATGATTCATTAGCATATATCAAATTTGAAGAATTCAATGGACCGGAGGATGTAAAACCATATAATGGAAATAATTTATATATCAGGGAACAAGATATAAAGGACTATTCACCTGAAGAAAAAACTGATTTTACCGGTTTTCAAATAATCGATGAAACGACTAAAAACAAATTAGAAATAATTGAATTAGAAGAATTTCCAGGTCAATTGATGGCTAAAGTAACATACAATAACAAATCAATTTTACTACCTTTAATAGAAGAGTTCATTATAGAAATTGATTTTGACAAAAAAACTATAAATATGAATTTACCTGAAGGAATATTAGATTTATAGCTTTTTTTTTGAAGTTCAGATAAAAATTATATAGCTTTACATCCACAAACATTTTAAAACCAAAATCAAATAGTGAAAATATCGATTAAAATATTGATATTCTTATTGTTATCACAATTAATCTACTCTCAGGACAGATTGTTTTCTAATTTTGAAATCAATAGTCATTATTTTCCAAATGAATCCGACACTTTAATAATTGGCTTTAATTTGACACCAGAAAATTTAAATTCTCAAAATTCAAATGATTTAAATTATTTATTAATTATTAGTTCATTGACAAATAAATGTGACAATGAATATCCATTAAAATACTATTTTCTGGAAAGTTCAGAGACTAAAACTAATGATGAAAACGAAAAACATTATTTTAAAATTCCTGTGTTTAAATTAGAATCCGGAAAATATAGTATCGAATTAGAGGTGTCTGATGGATATTCTGCTTATTATTTATCAGATTATATCCCAGATATCTATCCTATAGCTATTGGGAAGTCTGGAATTTCCATTTCTGATATAGAATTGGACATAAATGGTATTAACACAATATATAATATTATAAATGAAAAACCTGAGAATTATATTCCCGATACTTTAGAGGGAATTTTCACTACAGGATTTTGTGCAGATGAAATACTAAAATTAAGTAAAATCTCGATTTGCGAATGGGATAATAAAAACACAATAAACAATATCAAAACCTCCATTTCCTATTTCATTGATGATAAAGATACCACGACAATAAGCAATTATAAATTGGTGGATGATTCAAGTGATGGAATTTTAGTTTTACCCAACAATAAAACAATAAGCTCTGAGCTATATAACACTGTGGATTACCTCGAAAGACATATCGAATTTGATAATTTCAAAGACAATCTCATAGAGTTAGTTAATTCAGAAGAATCAAATGAACATATATTCAATTTTTTTATAGAAATTGAAGGGGAAAATTTGTACAAAAGATATCCGGAATCAGGCACATATAGTTTTAATTACAGAGTAGTAAGTGACCCTATTGGTTCTGATTGTCAGGCAGCATTATTACCCATAGACTTATTAAAATGGAATGTAATAAAAACTGACAAAGTAGTTCATTTGGAGTGGGAAACTGCGAATGAAGTAAATAATGATTATTTTGAAATAGAAAGAGGAGTAGATGCTATAAATTGGAAGACAATTCAAACAATAGAAGGGAAAGGAAATAATAGCAATCACGAAACATATAGCTCTACTGATAATTTACCATTATCAGGAACAAGTTATTATAGGTTAAAACAGACTGACTTTAATGGTGACAACAAATACAGCCCTGTAAGAAGCATCACTAATATAGATAATGAATTGATATTTTATCCAAATCCGATTGTCGATATATTGAATTATCAGGTTGTTGATACCAAAAGACAATTTCTAATTGAAATCTACAATACTTCAGGAAAATTGGTTAAAACACAAATAGTTCCAGATAAGACTTCAGAGGTAAATTATTTAGATTTATCATATCTGGCTAAAGGTATTTACCTATTAAAATATATCAATTTGAATAATTACAAATATGAGATTTCAAAAATAGTAAAACTATAAATCAAAATATATTTTACAATAAATCCGGTCTTTTTTCTTCGGTTCTCTTTAAACTTTGTTCAAATCTCCATTCTTCGATTTTAGCATCATTGCCAGAAAGTAAAACATCAGGAACTTTCCATCCATTAAATTCAGAAGGTCTTGAATAAACAGGCGGAGCAAGTAAATTATCTTGAAAAGAATCATAAAGTGCTGATTCGGCATCAGAGATCACTCCCGGAATCAATCTCACAATACTATCCACAAGGACATTGGCAGCGAGTTCACCTCCTGACAACACAAAATCACCAATTGAAATTTCCCTTGTAACTAAATTTTGTCTTATCCTTTCATCTATTCCCTTATAATGTCCGCAAATAAGAAGGAGGTTCCCTTTCAGTGAAAGTTGATTTGAAATTGATTGATTCAATTTTTCACCATCCGGAGTAAGATAGATTATTTCATCATATACTTTAATTTTCTTAAGGTCAGATATAGCATTAAATAATGGCTCAACCATAAGTACCATTCCAGCTCCACCACCATATTGATAATCATCCACCTGACCATATTTATTCAAAGCATAATTTCTAAGATCCACTATATTGATATTCACTATACCAAAATCTATTGCTCTTTTTATTATAGAATGTTCAAAAGGGCTTTTGAGCAATTCAGGAACAACTGAAATAATATCAATATGCATCATAATATAAAAATCACAATTGATGGCAAAAAAAATGAGGAAACATACCTAACCGCTCGACCTCCTACCCTTGCTGCATTTCTGCCCTGGGGGAGTTCAGAAGGAGCTGGTCGTATGTCCCTCACAATTTGCAAAAGTAATTCATTTTTTTTATTTATTCAAATAATGTAATTAAAATAATTTCCCATCTATTTTCTTGAAATATACATTAAATAAAATAATAATAGATAAAATAATGAATGTTAATACTTAATGAAATTAAAAAGAAAATATTAAAACCCTACTGATATAGAAACAAAAGGATAATCCGGCATTCCCGATACTTCATTGATTCTATAATAATCATTTTTATTATAAATATAAGTATATACAGGATTGAAATGATTATAAGCATTAGAGAGTCCAAATGAAAATGAAAAAGGCAAGTTCCAAAAATAGAAAACACGGTTTACTGAGAAATCAAGACTTTGATAATTCCCCATTCGATAATTATTCAAAGCACTGTAACTTAGAATTATATCTCCATTTGAATCTTTATATATCTTATCAGGAATGGTAAAAACCTGTCCACTATGAAACTTCCAGGAAAGATTTAAGTCCCAATTATTAATTTTATACCCCATGTTAAAAAAAGTTGAATACAAAAGATCATATTTACCAGGGAAAAATTCATTTCCATACATATCTTGATATTTATCAAAAATCCTGTTAATTGAAAATGCTATTTTAAAATCAATCTTCCTTACATTGAAAGTGGAATTAATATTCACACCATAAGCTCTACTATTCCCAATTGAAATCATTTCACTGAGTTCAATATCATTTCCAATCGCAGAAAATTGAATACCTTCAATCGAAAATGGATTATAACTATCGACAAGACCATTATAGAAAATATTGTTTTTTAAGATTTTATAATATAATTCTAAATTGAAAATAAAATCAGGATGTTTGCTCATGAACAAAGCGTAAAAATTATTTATGGAAGTATTTGGTATTCCTTTATTTTCGTTTGAAATAGCCCACAACATAGTGGGAATACCCACAGCATATGAACCAAGAGAATGTAAATTTTTACTCTGATTAGAATAGCCAATATTGATAAAATTATATTTCCATGGCTTGAATAATAAACTTACTGAAGGACTAAATACATATTTCATGGATTTATTAGAACCATAAATAATATTGCTAAATCCATAATTAAATTCCCAACGATGATTTATTTTAATTAAATTTCTAAAGTAAAGATTAAGCATTCTGAGCACACTTTCATCAGTATTTTGTATTTCAGGTTCAATATCTGAAGAGTTATTAGAAATTCCACCAAGTGCGGAATTAATAAACAGTCCGCTAAGATTTAATCCAAAATTGTATTTAACATTCCCTTTATAGAGATTAAAATCATTTTTAATAGAATTCAGAGATAAACTTGAAGAACTATACACATTTAAAAATGTAGGAAGAGAATCATAAGTCTCTGAAATAAAATTAGTATAGGAAAGATTATTATATTTAGAATTAGAAATAATCAAATTGTAGTTAATATAATTATTAATAAGAATATTCCAATTTAATCCAATTGCTTGATTATTCCATTTAAAAAAATTGTCAGAAGACCAATTATTTTGATACTGATTGGTAATATTTATATTATCTGATCCATTGTAATAAATCAAACTCAATTTATTTCCAGCTTTAATATTATGAGTAATTTTAATATTTATATCACTAAATTTCATTTTTTTAAAATCAATATCTATATCACCAGGAATAAGATAATTCAAATAATAATCAATCAAACTATGTCGAAAATCAAATACAAAGGAAGTTTTATATTTTTTAATAGGTCCTGATATGTGAGAATTAAATAATGAGTTTGAAACTCCAAATTCAGCATCAATTTTGGAATAATTACCATCTAAAGTATGAAAATCAAAGACAGCTGAACCAGAATTATTATATTTATCAGGAATAAAATTTTTATAAAGGGAAACAGACTTTATAGAATTAGAGCTAAATGCGGAAAAAAGTCCAAAGCTATGATTAGGTTCAAAAATTTGAATTCCATCAATAAAATACTGATTATTCCCCGGAGGAAGTGCATCGACAGAAAGACCACTTTGAAAATCATTAATTTTAGAAATCCCAGCAAGTGCTTGCAAATCATTAAAAGCATCGGCAATACCAAATTTCCCTATTTTACTATCTAACTTATTTGAAATCAAGGCGTCTTTGAAATCAATCATTTCAGGCTCTGTTTTTCTCAAACTATCATCGATAATCACAGAATGAAGTATTGAGGAATGGCTCAAATAAATATCGCCATACAATCCCTTTTCAAATTGCTTCTTAAGCAATACAAACGGAGCATATCCTACATAAGATATAATCAAAGTATCTATTAAATCATTCATTTTAATATTAAAAAATCCATTTTCATCGGAAATGGAAGCAGTACTTTTCAAATTTGTCCTTACAAAAGCCCCTGCCAATGGTTCACCGGAGAGTTTATCCCTCACGAACCTGATAAATACACATCATTATTAGTTTTATTTTTATTGATTAGATAGACATTATTTCCATTGTAAACCAATTCGACATTATCGATATTTGAAATCAAATTCAATAAGTCTTTAATAGAGTAATACTCTGATGTCAGATGCAATTGTTCATTGGACTTAATTTGGGTCGGGCTATAATTAATTGAAATATCGGATTGATTTTCAATTTCATTTAGAATAAAAACAACAGTATTATTTTTATTTTGAAAATGGATAAGAGCGTTATAATCCTCTGAAATTTGAGCATAGGAATTAATCAAAAAAAATGAAAAAATGGTTACAAACAGATACTTCATTCTCCTACAAGTGCTTCTTTCAATAAAATAAATGCACGTCGCATTTGACTTTCAATAGTCTTAACAGATAAATCTAATTCATCAGCGATTTCTTTATATGTCATACCATCCATTTTAGCCATTTTAAAAATCATTTTACATTTTTCAGGAAGATTTTCAACAGCGGTAATCATTTTAGCAATCTTTTCATTTTTTTCACTTTCATCAGCTTCATCAATATGACTATCAGCCTTTTCCAATTCTGATTTAATATATTTATCTTCGAGTTTTTTTCTTCTTAATTTTTCAATTGATTTATTTCTAACTGCAGAAAACAAATAGTTTTTCAAACTGGAATTTATCAACAACTTTTCTTTATTATGCCATAAATTCACAAATACTTCCTGAACAATATCTTCTGCAAAATCTGTATCATTTACAAAAGTATTGGCAACATTGCATAAAATTTCATAATTTTCATTAAAGAGAATCTCAAGTGATTTTTTATCTAAGATTATCAAAGTAAATTATTTAGCTTAAAGGATAAAATGAATTAGTTGCCTTCATCACTTCTTTTAACACATCCGCTTTAATATTTGTTTTTTCACCTTTCTCTTCCATAAAATGGATCAAATTTTCAGTAGAAATATTGCCCACCAAATCTAACCCAGACATTGGACATCCTCCAAAACCCTTTAAGGCACCATCGAATCTCCTGCATCCCGAATCGTAAGCTGCTTCTACTTTTTCATACCAATTATCGGGTCTTGAATGCAAATGTGCACCAAATTCTATTTCAGGAAATTCATTTATTACTAAATCGAATAATTCATGAATAACATTTCTCTCCCCTACTCCAACTGTATCTGAAAGCACTACAACACTAACCCCAATATCAGAGATTTTTTTAACCCATTCATTAACTAAGGAGAAATTATATATATCATTGTAAGGATTGCCAAAAGCCATAGAAATATGCACTCTTTGGTTCTTTATTATTTTCTTTGCATAATTTTTGAATTTCTATCAAACTATCAAAAGAATCATGAATAGATTTATGTGTATTTCTCTTCTGAAAAGTCTCAGAAATAGAAAAAGGATATCAAGATAAGTGATATTCTCATGATTACAAGCATCCACAGCACCTCGATAATTAGCGATAATTGCCAACAATTTGGTGTGAGTATTACTCATATCTAATGCATCGACTACCTCTGATGTATCTGCTAATTGTGGAATACTCTTGTGAGACACAAAACTCCCGAAATCAATTGCATAAAAACCAGTTTGCAACAAAAGATTCAAATATTCAATTTTCTTCTCAGTGGGAATAAACGTCTTCAATCCTTGGATTGCATCTCTTGGGCAATCGATTATTTTAACCATAAAATACTATATTTTAATACTATAAACACAATATTAACCCATTTTGTTAGATAAACAATAAAATAAAAACTATTTCTTCAATAATAAATTTAATAAAACTATAAAAAAAAAGATGATACTGCTTTCAGCTCATCTTTTTTTAAGTCAAATTTGTATTATGAATTAACTATATGTCTTTTAAATTGGGATATTAAAATCCCTAAATCTTTAACTCTATAATAATTTCAATTATAAAGTTTCGCCCAAATCATCTCACACTCACATTCAATATCTAAAAAAACGCTTAAGTCTTTTTAATAATTTCTAATGACCGAATTTGTATTAAAACTACTTTTATATCTTATAAAATCAACAACACAAAAACGAAGCCATCAAAATAATATTTTGCAAATGTAATATATATTTCAATATTTTTATATTAAATTTTATTTATTTTTATTTTTCCATAGATTATTTTGAAATATGCACATAAATTTTCCAATAGAATATTAGGAAATCAATATATTTTCACACTAAAATTTCTCAAAAATCATATCATATAAAATAAAATTTAATATGAATCAATCAATACACAATAAATCATTACTACAATCTGATTGTGCATTCATAATAAGAAAAAATAAAAATAAAGAAAAGTACAAATATTAAATCATAGAAGTGTAACATCACCTGAGATAGTATATATTTTACCCTCAAATTGATATTGTATAACCCAAACATAGACGCCAGGATTGTATATATTTCCAGGATTCCAACCAACAGCATAATCATTGGAAATGATATTTTTATTACCAAACAATAACTCACCCCATCTATCAAATACCATTAAAGAGTAATCAACATCCACATTGGATTGGAGATAAAAAAACTGATTTTTTATATTGTAGGCAGTATTTGCAATCACATTAGGAACATAAATTTCAAGTTCCTTATAATTTATATTAATTTCAGCAGTACTTGTACAACCGAATTCATTTTCCACCATAATACTATATTTACCAATAAATTTATCTGTAATAAGTGGAAAAGGACAATCATAACAGTCAAGTCCAAATGAAGGTAACCATTGATAATTTATAATATCTCCATAATATTTTACCTCCAATGGTTTTCCTTCTTCATAAAACACATCATTGATATCAACAGCATCAATTTGGGGCGCAGGAAATTCTACAATATTAAAATCCAATGTATCATTACAACCATATTTATCAACACATGAAAGTGTATAATCACCCCCTTCATTTATCAAAAAAGGAGAATTAATATCATTGCCATTCAATTTTAACTTGGAATGACCTGAATTTAAAAACAATTTGGCATTATCTCCTTTACAAAATCCTGAATCACCTGTAAGCTCAATAGGATCATCGGGATAAAAAGTCAAGTCCAAATAATAATATACTGAATCACAATAATTTGAATTTAATAATGTCTGAGTAAAAATTCCAGCCTCAGAATATTCAGTATTATTCATTACATATTTTTCCCCATCACACAATGTAATATCGTAAGTATTTTCTATAGGTTTGGCAGACACATAGATTTGAAAAGTATCATAGGATACACACCCAGCATCATTACTTAAAGAATAAGAATAAATACCTGAGGAATCAAAACTTCTAACTGAACTTGCATCTCCATCGAACCATAATAAATTTATATCATTTCCCTTTTCTATTTCTACAACTACAGTATTACCATAGCAGACATTATAGTCATTTAAAGGTAAAATTTCAGAAATGGAGAAACATAAGCCAACTTTTGCAATGAATCAACACAACCAAAAACATCTTGAACTTTTAATATTATCACAAATTCTCCAGACTCTGAATAACCTCTGAATACTTCCTTACTATCCGAAAATTCATTATCCCCAAAATCCCAAAAGAAATTCAAGGAGTCCTGATTATTCGAAAGTGAATGCAAAAAAACAGAATCACCTAAACACAATTGAGGATTATCAATTATAAAATCAGCAGATATATCTGGAAAATAATTTAAATCTAAAACATTATAAGCAGAATCACATCCATAAACACTTCGAATGGTATCAATATATCTTCCAGGCTGACTATAATTCTTTCCAAAAAAATCAAATACATCGTTTTTACAAATACTTTTGTCAAAATAAAAAGTATCAGGAATGCTAAAATAATCTAAAGAAAAAGTATCTGAATTTATGCAACCTACATCATTAATTACAGTATAGCTATATTCTCCAACATCATCGAAAAATCTAATTTTATCTGTATTCCCATCATACCACAGTACCGAATCGACATATTGATTAATATCTAATGATAGAGTATCTCCATAACATAATTTCACATCATCAATATTATAAATTTTGGGATTATCAAAAATATAAACATTGACAGAATCAAAATCAGAACAAAAATATTTATCTACCACTTCAAGTCCGATATTATAAACACCACTTGATGCAAATAAATACTGAATATTTTCAAAATCAGATATCAAAGAATCCCTAAATACCACAAATATTGCAATGAATCCACATTATTAAAAGTAGAATAGATTTCAGCTAATTCACCTAAACACAATGTATCTTTCTCCATAGTTATTTGAGCTTCAAAATCAGGAGGATATTCTAAATCAAGTTTAAAATATATAGAATCGCATCCTCCTAATGAAAATAGGGTATCGATATAGACACCCGGAGAATTATATTGAATCCCATTAAAATCGTAAACACCACCTCTGCAAATATGCCCATTGAATTCAGATGTCACAGGAAGTCCGGATTCATAAATATTGAAGGTATCAAAACTTTTGCACCCAATATTATTTTCCACATAATAGCTATATTCTCCTTCATTAAACAAAATCCTTTTTTCAAATTCTGTCCATCGTTCCATACCACATAATCATCAATATAGGACAAATCTATTTCTACAGAATCATCATGACACAAAAATTGATTTTCGACTGGAACAATTTCAGGCTGACTTAATACCAAAATGCTTACATCTTCACTTTGCTCACAACCATAAACATCTTCTACTACAATATGTAAGTCAAGGCACCTCTTCAAAAAAGTGTATTCAAATATTTCATCGATATATATTTCTCCATCTCCGATATCCCATTGATAAGTAAATGGTCCATTACCATAAACAATAGGAGTAACAGAAACTGACTCTCCCAAACAAATAGTTTCATCATAAGACTCCATATAAACCGCTAAAGGGACAAAACCTTCTTCAGTATCAACTTCGAAAGTGAGCATAAAATCACAATCGGCTATACTAACTGTCAATTCTACAGTATATATTCCCTTGTGGTCATAAATATGGGTTGGATTTTCATCATCAGAAGTATAACCATCACCAAATTCCCAATGAAATTCTGTAGGATATTCATCTCCTTGATTGACATAGGAAAAAAATACGGTATCGGATTCACAACCATGATTAATAACAAAATCAGCATCAGGAATTAATTTATGTACAAGTAAAAAAACAGAATCTTCCACTGTACATATTTCCCTGAATTCGATATCATCCAATGCAAAGTCATTTCCCGAAGGTACAGTTTGTTGATCAACTATAGAAATAGTAGCATTAGTGCTATTGCCACTAAACCACTTAGTATGGAACTGCTGCCATATCCCGGGAGAAGTAGGTAATAAAAATGGAGTTTCCAGTAAACCACCATTAATATTAAATTGTAGTAATGCAGGAGTACTATTAACAACTATAAGCTCCCCAAGCTGAAAAATCATACCACTTGTTCGGAGTCACAGAAATATCTTGTTGCCACACTATAGTATTTGGATGTGTATCGCCATTAACTACCATCATCAGACCTGAACTATTGCCTTCTGTGTGATCATACATATTAACAAAATTGGTATGAACATTATTAGGATTAGAGGTAACACTATATGTTCCCTCATGAGACAACAACCCCAATTACCCCCATAACCTACCACATATTCGGTATAAAATCCGGTATCCCCATCAGAGAAATTCCCATTTTCTATCAAATCCACAGGATATAATCCTTCTATTAAAATATTATAAGGACTGAATTTTCTTCTACTGTTGCTATTGGATTAATTATATAAGGATTTGATAACCCTGTTGCGGGAACCCATTCGATATTTAAAAGATCTAAATTTTCATTATTTATTAATACGGGATCAAATTGCACCTGAGAATAAGGACACATTTCTATGGTATCAGGCAAATTAGTAATCTCGTAACATTGAGAACTTAGAATGTATGGATTAAAAAGTAATAGAAATAAATATATAATATAATTTCTCAATCCTGAAAATGTTTTTTTCGTTATATAATTAACCCAAAGTTAAAACAACATTTTATAAAAATAAATTTATTCAGGAAAATTTCATACCAATCGATATTTCGAAAAATAAACACCCCTAAGATACGATAAAACTACATTTAATTGTAGGAATAAAACTATTTTAACACATTAAATTTCTTAATAATCTTATTCTCTCCATCATTAATTCTGATAAAATAACTTCCAGAAGTGAATGAGGAAACATCTATAAAGAAATCTTCTTCAAGGTTATAGTCAAACTTTCTGATTCTTCTTCCTGATTCATCAAAAATCTCAATACTACATTTTTCTGAATTAGGATTATCCAATGAAACATATAGATAATTAAAAGCAGGATTAGGATATACAGAAATACTATTTTCATCATTATCATCAACAGCATCCGGGACATAATTATATAATGGTGACACCCATAAACCTCTTCCGTAAGTACCGGCATAAATTTTATTTTCTGCAAAATTAATTTCAATTCATTTACTATTACATTTGGAAGATTTGTCGAAATGGCTTCCAGGTATCCAAGGAGATCATTGGTATAATAAATTCCATAATTCATTCCGACATAAAGTCCATTTTTCATTATCATCCCATACCAGAGCCAATGGTTGAAACACCGGCAAATCTTTTGTATAAGCTATCCATGTACTTCCATAATCATCAGAGACATATACTTTAGAAGTAGAAGTAGTAGCTAAAGCCACTTTACCCGGATCATTAGGACTAATAGCAATAGAAGTGATTTCTCCACTGAAACCTTTAAGTTTGGACCAAGTACCACCACCTGAGTTTGTAAAATAGAGATTACTACCATAAGAAGCATACATCACTGAATTATCAGTAGGAGCAATCTTCAAATTATCGAGTTTTTCATCGAAATCCTGAGATATTTTAGTCCAGCTTACTCCAGCATTGGTACTTTTATAAACAGCCTCGAAGCCAACATAAATCCCATTTGATATTATCGGATCCTGTTCAAATGGAGTCACCCAATTACCGGTTCCATCATCAGGAGCATTTATCGATTTCAATTGTCCGTTAGCAAGTTTTTTATACATTCCACCATATTGAATAGTACCAAACAGGACATTAGAATCATCTTTATCGACAAATGATTCCATTCCATCCGCACCTATCCAATCATGCCAGCCTGTACTTTCATTGTACCATGAAGTACCATTATCCTGAGCTCCTCCGGATACAGTAACTGGAACTTCTTGAGAAACGCCAATCTTATAGAAATGTCTGATGCCCATTCCATCTGTAATATTTGTATAATAATTTTTATTGACGACATTTGGATTATCACACCTAAATATACCACCATCAGTGACTGCAAATAATTTATCTCCAAAAAATGCTACCCTATTGATATCAGCGTGACAATAGCCAAGATTGTTTTGTGCTGCGGTATTAGGTACCCAATTTGAAGTACTTTCGAAGCTATAACCTCCATCTGTCGATCTCCATGTCAGAATTCCTCCAACATGCACCTCATCAGCATTATTAGGATTGACAGTTATATCCAAATTTCGTGGAGCCTGTCCACTTTCATCATCACCAACTGAACTATAACCCAAATAATTATATCCTTCATGATCAGGTTTTACAAAATTAATACCTCTATTGTAGGATATATAAAATCCATTAAAAATACCATCTTTAGATTCCAATACATATACTACATCAGGATCGTCAGCAGAAACTCCTATTACTTTAGGACCAGAGGTATCGAACGAGCTATCGACTATATCATCATTGACTTGTAATTTTATTGTTATTTCATTTCCTGCCATCAAATCCATTAAAATCTGACCATCGCCTTCGGAGATCATTACAGCCGGAATTTGAATTTCTTCATTGGAACCCGACATAGAAATCAGTGGAAGATTTGGTAAATTAACTACGATTACGGCTATTGCCCCATAGTTTTGGGCATTGAGAACTTTGGTAACATATCCACAATCCCCTCTATAAACTACTGCGATATTACCCAAAAGATTATCGCCATTTTCAGCTTCGCCACAACCGGTAATAGTTGTAGTATCCTTATCTTCAAACAGCACTAATTTACCTGTTAATTCCTCAGGATATTCAGGATTATCAATATGCCCGGGACTAAATTTATTATCAATAGCATTAAACGAATAGTTTAATTCTTCAGGGGCAACTATTGTGATTATTTGATTGTTGTCACTCTCATTTCTATTAGCGAAAGTCCTCCCACCATCAGATGAAACCTCAAAGGTTTTTCCTGAAGCATAAACGATATCAGGATTTTCGGGATTAAATTCAACATCAAAGCTATTACTTTCATTAGAAACCAAAGACCAATTATCTCCATAATCCGAAGAACGGTACAATCCTGAATATTGTGAACAAGCAAACATAATATTAGAACTATCGGGATTTATAAGCAACCTTCTGACTGAAGAAGCCCCTGCAGTCCCAACTTCATTCCAACTCAAACCTGCATCAGTTGATTTATAAATCCTGCCAGAAGTAGATCCAAAATAATAAGTATCTGCATTATTAGGATCGTAAGTCAAGCTTTCAACAGCGAGGTTGCTGAAATTATCAAGCAATGGTTGCCAGTTTTCCCCACCATCTACAGTTTTCCAAACGCCACCATTTTCAGCACCTGCAACAATAATATTTTCATCGGTAGGATCAACAAATAGAGCTGTAATTCTACCAACTCCGGGATTCCAACTTGTGGTACTATTGTAATATGTAGGACCTAATTCAGTCCAATTATCACTTTGTCTGGCAAATCATGGCTATTTTCATTAATTGTCCTATTTAATTTCTTCCATTCTTCAATATATTCAGAGTCAGGACGCAAATATCCATTTTCATCCATCATTCTCAATGCCATATATTCCCATCTCTTGAATTGTTTATATCCTGAACCTCTTCCTTTATCTCTATTTTCAAAATACTTTTCGGCACTATTTTTGTACTTCTTGAACAGAAAACGTCCCTTTATCAATCATTTCAAGGTATTCTTGAGCAAATCCAAAATTATAACTTATCAATAATAAAAATGCTATAAAAACCCTGTTAAAATTCAATTTCATCTGTACATATTTTTAATTTCACGCAACATATAAACCTATCATTCAACCAATTACCATATAATTAAAATCACTAATAATCAGTAATCGAAGACAATACACTATAAATATTTTAATTAATGCAATAATCAAAACCAATTGTCTATAACAAATATAACGTTTAAATGCCATAAAATATACACTTAATGCTCACATTTAGGGCAATTCTCAATAATTTAGATAGAATATAATAACATATATATACAAAAAGGCTATCCTGGGAGGACAGCCTTTTTGTTTTATACATGTCATGAAATTAATTTTATATTATTTTATTTTCAGCATTTTAAGTGTTTTAGTAAACTCTCCTGTTGTCATTCTATAATAAATAACACCATTTATATCATCATCAAATTCAACCTTAACACTATTCAATCCTTTATCAAAATATTTATTGATTCTTTTCAACACTTTTCCTGTAACATCGAAAAACTCTAAAGTCATATTATCGGAATTCTCCATATCAGATGAAATAGTAGTTTCATATCTGAAAGGATTAGGAATATTCTGATACAATTCAGTAACTTGTATTTTCATTTCTAAAGTTCAATGAAAGATTTTCAATTTCATATTTATCATTATAAGCTTCTGCTTTAAGACCTAAATTAGTGAGTCTTAGAACTTCATTTGCATTTGCATCAGCAAGAGCTTTGAACACCACTGTAAACAATTTTCCATTTTCAAAATATCCTTTTTCAGGTTTTACCCAAGATACATTTATCAAACCTTTATTGATATTACTCATTCCTAATTCATCATTTGTAAGCAATTCATTATTTACTTCAATATGATCAAATTTGAGTTTTTCATTATTGAATTCTAAAGTAAATTGTGCACCTACAACTTCATTTATCTCATCCAGAGTAAATTCAAATTCCACCTCCTCATCTTTTGAGAAATCCATATCGTCAGTAGAAAAGATTCACTACTTTATTACCACGAGGCACAAACCTGAGACAACATAATTTTGACTATTATTAATATCACCCATTTTAATTCCTGTCCAATCGATATTGGTATTAAAATCATTCAATCCAATTGATTTTGTATCAGTAATTTCATCGAGTATATTTTCATTATCATACAGAGAATTGTTACCATGAACAAAGTACCATGATTTTGAATTATTTCCAAAATCGTTTGCATTTCCAAGTATCGCTTTACGGATTGCAGCAATATCTGAAGCTGTGACAGTTCAGGAATTATTGACATCTGCAACCACATATTGATAACCTTTATCAAAAGATTTGATACCTAATAAATGTTTTTGCATCAATACGATATCAAGAGTAGTAACACCTCTAAGGTATTCATCATTTAATGAAGGAGTGAGATTATATTGTAACTTACAGGCTCAACTTCATTGAAAACATATTTTCCATTTTCTTCAGTCGATTCATTATATGTAAATTCTGAAGATTTCAATTCAAGATCAACATCCTTCATAGAATTCTCATTCAAATCCTTGACAAATCCATAAACCAATGAACCTACACCATTATCATCATCGCAGAGATCAGCTTCATTATCCTGAATTTCAACATATACTGTACAATAATCTTTATTATCATTATTATCCCATACCCAAACATTAAGAGTAATATACACATTTTGACCATTCAATAAATCATCGCAGGTAAAATCTCTACAAGGTACGATAGAATTTTCACTAAATGAGAATCTCAATTCATCTTTAGGAGTACAATTATCATAAGAACCTGTATTACAATTGCTACAATTTTGACCAAGATTGAAATCTTCAGCGCAAATTGTAGCCATACCATTATTGTTCATTATAACAGTAGTCAATTCTGTGATACAAAGAGGAGTTGGATTTTTGCAATCCTCAACAGTAAATAATTCTTCACATTTACTTTGGTTGCCACAGCCATCTTCTAGTCCAAGCTATTCTATGAGTTCCATTAGCATATAATCCGGAAGCATTATTAGTCAGTATTGGTTCTATATCCCAATTACCATCATTATCCAAATCAATTTTATAGCTCCACTGCAACTCATTATCAGGAGTGCAATCATCGGTAGCATATTTTATATATTCTATCTGACCTTCGCATTCACCATAGGAGCAAAATGTTCTATTTTGACAATTTTCAGTAAATTCCGGAGCATTATTATTTTGGAACACAATAACCTGAGAGTATAAGTATAAGTACTATTTGAAGGATTATTTTCATCAAAATTACACCAATCAATTACTTCCCAATGTCTAAGTATTTTTTACATGCATTTGTAACCACATTATACACTTCATCTGTATATATCGCAGAAACCATGTCTAAAAATCTTCATTTTTGAATTTAACACTTCCTGTATATGAAGTATCGTAAGATTGTGTACAATCATAAATAGTCTTATCTGATGGCCATACAATATCGCTGTATTTAAATTGACCTTGATCAGTTATAGTAATAACCATGAGTACAAGAAGTCTGGTGATTATTATTGTCTCTTGTGTACCATGTTCTATTGACATATCCCACGTGACACTGATTGACAGAAACATAATCAACATGATAAATAGTATCAATTTCACAGTTATCATAAGCCTGAGCTTCTCCTGTAAGTTCTAAATCATTGTAATCTTCAGTACAAGTAAGTGAAACAGCATTAGGACAAATTATTACAGGTGATATTTTTCCTGAATTGTCACAGAAACCATACAAGTATTATAATATCCTAATACATCTGTCACCTTCAACTCTACCATTTGACTGGTATTGATGTCATCACAACAGAATGTAATTGTATCTGTGAACAATGTATCAGCAGGATCGCAGTAAGTATCCATTCTTCTTATAGAATAATATATATCAGAGCAGTTATCGTAGCTTCCATCATCAACAGAGAATGCTGACAATTTAGCCTGACCATCTACTGATATTGAAACTACAGTATGTTGATCACAAACAGCAACTGGAATTTTATTGTCAACTACTAGTAACATAATTATAAGTAGTAGAAGTATTTCCACAATCATCAGTTGCAGTATATGTAAATTTATATTTTCCTACAAGAGCATCTGATAATCTATAAACAGTTGAAGTTAATTTTATTAAATTTGTAGTTGATAATAAATCATTTATTGGTTGTCCTGCATCATCGAGAATCTGATATCCTACAAGAAAATTCAATAAGATCAAAATCAGAACAATCAGATACAACTTCAGGTAATGTAACATCTATGTTTGCACTACAATCAAAGCCATTGGTTCCAACAGTAAAATCATCTGGCTGTGTCAATACAGAGTCACTGTTTTATCAGCTACCATTATAAGTTGATCATGTTCATGTACTTCTGCACTACACATTTCAGTAACTCTCCAGTGTCTTACCACTTTAAATGAGCCTGAACAAGTATTTATCAATTGATCCTCATAACTATACTGAATCATAGAACACAACTCACTTTCAGGGTACCCTGTCAAACTTGGAAATGGATAAAAATCCGGATTTGAAGGTTGACAAGACAATGCTGGATTTTCAATATTATCATAGTTTTCAGGAAATTCGAGGAAAGCAAGCCCTGTATTCAACACTTCAATCACCTGAGTGCAATGAGAAATATTGCCAGATTGATCTTCCGCTTCCCATGTTCTATAGATTGTACTTGTCAATCCGGTCGAACAATCTTCACTTACTATTTCATCAGTATAGGTAAGTAAAACTTCTCCACAAGGGTCGAAACCAAAAGACACGATATATGATTGGAATCCATTACTAACAGGAGTAGCAGTACCTGCAGGCAAAGGAAATACAAGCACACCGCCTGTTTGTTTAAAAATAAGATCAACATTTTTCAACACTCCGGTATAATCCTGATTTTTATCATAAACTCTAAGTTTCCATACACCACCAGGCACTTCTCCATTCAAAACACTTAAAGAACCAAGTGGTTGATATGTTCCACTTACAGATGGATCCGGTGCGCATGGACAACATGCACTCGAAAGATCGGAAGAAGTTTTTGATGCCTGATCGTCAAAAACCACATCAAAATCAGCGTTACCACATGTTAAATTATCGAACAAATTCACTGTATCATTATTTGGAGATATCAGATATGCTCCAAGATCAAGCACTCTATCATGAAGTATATTTAATCTAACATTAAAATCACTTAATGTAGCCCCTTGAATCTCACCAACATAAAACTCTATCTCTAATGTATCTTCATCCGGTATTTCCGCATTAGGGCTGAAGGAAAATCTATAATTTTCCGGCAGCAAAGAACCCGGCTCAGGATCAGAATAACATGTTGTAAATACAGAATCACAAGTAAATACAGGAGCATAATTATCTACAACTTGTATTGCACTCCAACATTTATTTTGTGTAGTATTATCATAC
Organism: Saprospiraceae bacterium; assembly: GCA_041392555.1. GTDB lineage: Bacteria > Bacteroidota > Bacteroidia > Chitinophagales > Saprospiraceae > JADJGA01. The sequence continues at coordinate 113,349 of JAWKLW010000005.1, forward strand.
ACTTCTGCCATCACAACAGTACCAACATATTCTGAAGTAAGAACATTGCCTATAGAATTCCCATCATCATCAAGGATATTCACAGTAAAAATGCTATAATCAGAATAATTACCTTCCAACAACTGGTCAGGTTGAACCACAGCCTCACATTGCCAATTCATAACTATCTGCACTGTATCATTACAAGCAATAGTGCTACCATTAACAATTGGGTTGCTAAAATCTACACTTCCGTAACTATTTACATAGCGTAAATATTACAAGTATAAAAATTTTTGTAAAAAAAGCATAAAAATTTTTCATATCAATAAATTTTGTACTATAATTCGATTTTTTCATTTAATTTTTTACTTTAGATTATTTTTATATTTATTTCTTTAAAAATTTATTTATCTCTGTTTTTCTGCTTGTTATAAATATATAATAAAATATATTCATGATTTTTCTAATTTGTAATTTATATATGACAAATATTATACCAATTTTTAATATGAGGCTCTAAACTTGGTAAAACAAGGCGATTTTTTATACCATTTTTATAAAAAAATAAGACTTTTTAAAAATTCTATTGGAAAAAATCTTATAAGTTTTTAGGATATCATCTTTATATAAGAATTGAGGTAATGATAATTTAAAAGCTGATTTTATCTCTCAAATAAACAAATTAAAAATAAGAAAAAAATACTGAGAAAATCGAGGATTTTTAATCAAAAAACATTATAATTGTATTTATATCGATATAAATTTCAAAAAACTTTAAGAAATGAAAAACATAATTTTAAAACTATTTCTTTTCATATTTTTATATTCATTGAGTAACAGTACATTCTCACAATACTGTTTAGAAGAAAATGAAACATTCACGACTCAGGAACAAATCGACAGTTTTGTAATATTATATCCAGATTGTACAGAAACTGAATATTCTATCACTATATGGGGCGAAAACATCACCAATCTGAATGGATTGAATAAATTGATCGGTATAGGTGGTACTCTTGAAATAAAATACTGCCCTTCACTCAATGAAATCTCAGGCTTGGACAAACTACAACATATTGAACAAGACTTAAAAATCCAATACAATGAAGCACTTGAAGATATAAATGGATTCAACAACCTAACATATATTGGTGGCATTAATTTGACTATAAACAGCAATCCTAAACTCAGCAATATCTCAGGTTTTAACAATTTTGAACAAGGAGTATTAAATATCAATGTAACTGCAAATCCATTATTGACAGATATTGCAGGATTCAACAAATTACTTAGCCTAAATAATGAAGGAGACAATTTCACCACCGGAACTATTAACTTATTAAATAATGAGAATCTGAAATCAATTAACGGTTTCTCTAACCTCACTTCCATTGACAATTCTCTTAATATCGAAGCCAATGGATTCAAAGAATTACCAATTACATTTAACAAAATCAAAAATATTGGGAGAAATATTGAAATATCGAAAAATAATGAACTTGAAACTATTTCAGGTTTTGATTCCTTGCTTCACTTAAACGGATATTTCAAAGTTAGTTCGTGCGAACAATTGAAATCATGCAATTTCAAAGCCAAAACAGATAGTATATTTGGATATATCCAATTTGTAACTTGCCCGGTATTGGATACCATCGAAGGGTTTGATAATTTGAAATATGTTCAAAATGACATCCAGTTTTTCAGTTTGGATTCACTTAACAGCGTATCAGGATTTAATAATTTGAACACAATTGGAGGAAGTTTAAATTTCAATTCCAATAATAAACTCAAGGAAATTACAGGATTTAGCAATATCGACACGATATTTACTGACCTCACATTATCACGAAACAAATCATTATCTCACCCTTTCAAAACATCGCATTTAAAATATATAAATGGAAATTTAACTATTAGCTACAATGATTCTATAATAAATCTATCAGGATTGAATCTTTTAAATACTTTAAACGGAACTTTAGAAATCAGTGTCAATAAATCCATCAATACTTTTGACGGTTTACAATCTTTAAAAGAAATCAACAATGAAATAATCATATCAACAAATAAAAAGCTAATAGATATCAGTGCCATAGGTAATATAAATCCTGCCAATGTAAAATCTCTTACCATATATCTGAATTCTTCACTTTCTGATTGCTCATTGGACCCAATATGCACAATACTAAATGAGTATTCTATTCCTCTAAATATAAGTCTCAACAAAACAGATTGCAAATCAGTCGATGAGATAATAGACAATTGCAACTCCACCTAGGCTGTAGTGCAATAATTGTTCCCGTTAGCGGTCAAACAAATATCAGTAGAAATGTAACTATATACTGGGAATCAGTTCCTGAAGCTAATGGATACAAATTATATTTAGGTACGAAAGCAATAATTACAACATACTGTATGAAGAATTGATTTTCGATCAAACACAATACCAGACTAATATATTACCTTGTAATACTACAATATATGCAAAAGTATTACCATTTAAAAATGATACAAGTGCCCAATATTGCCCTGAAATCCATTTCACTACTGAAGGAATAACAGGAATAGATATTTTAGAAGGAAACACTATTTGTTTTGGTGATTCCATTCAATTATCAGCAACTGGAGGAAATACTTATTCCTGGTCACCTGCTAATTCACTCACTGAGAGCGATATTGACAATCCAATAGCATTCCCGGAAGAAACAACTAGCTTATTCAGTCGAAATAACTAATGAAGTTGGCTGCAAGGATACATTGGAAACAACAATAGATGTACATAAAATAACTGTAACTACCAATAATATTGTGAACTACACCAGCTTCAGAATATGGAGCTATAGAAATAACTATCGAAAACAATGAAGTGCTCTTATGATATTATATGGAATGGTCCACGATGGTTTTACTTCAACAGATGAAGACTTAAACAATCTTTTACCGAGATGCTATGATTTAACAGTAACCGACAAAAGTGACAATTGTGAAGAAACATTTTCATTTTGCATTTATGATGCCACATCCTCATCAGAAGAATCTATAAATAATATATTGAGCATTTTCCCTAATCCGGCAAGAGACAAAATAAATATTGATATCACAAATAATAATAATGAAAATTCAAAAATAATTATTTACAATATCTCCGGAATTCAGGTTTATAGTTCAAATATAGTTAATAACAACCCTACAATTTATTACATTTAGATGATTTTTGAAAATGGAATTTATTATGTGAGCTATATTTCAGGAAATTTATGCATAAACAAGAAAATCACTATCATTAAATAATTATTGATCAGATAAGTAGAACATAAATAATTCACCTACAATTTCGAATTTCTTTAAGCTGCTTTAAAGTAAAATTGTATTTTCATGGGTGATAAATATCATTTTGATATGCCAAACGGAAATAAATGCTGTGATAAATAGCCAATTTCTGCAATTAAATTCAATTCATCGTAATTATCTAAGCATTTATATAAATAAATATTATATCTATAAAAAATAGAATAGTATTGCAATAAAATTTATCATATATGAACAAATTGGTTATAATTTTCATACTAATTTTATCAGGATATTCCATGAATTCTCAAAAGCTCATTAGCCTTGATGAATGCATTCGACTTGCCAAAGAAAACAGTATAAGTATCAAACAATCACTATTGAATGAAATTCAATCTGATATCGATCTCAAACTCGCTCGCAATCAGGCATATCCTTCATTATCAGCCAACAGTTCATTGGCATACAATATTGGAAAAAGAATCAATCCTACAACAAACACCTATATTTCGGAATCTTTCTTATCTCAAAGTGTAAGCATCAGTTCCGGAGTTATGCTACTGAATGGATTGAGAATCAGGAACAATATCAAAAAAGCCCTATTGGATAAGACAACAGCAAAATTTAATACTCAACAAATAGAAAGAGATATCACACTATTGACCGCCAATTATTATCTTGCAGTACTATTTGCAGAGGAAAATTTAAAAAATGCTAAAACCCAATATGAATCTTCCAAAGACCAGGTAGATAAATCAAATAAACTCGTAGAAGCAGGGGCAAATGCTCCCGGAGCAAGCTTATCCTTTGAAGCTCAAATGCTATTAGATGAACAAAAAATAATTGCAGCTGAAAACGACCTTGAAAAAGCATATCTCAATTTAAAACAATTACTTCAAATCGATGAGGAAATAAAAATAATAAATCCAAAAACAGATGAATTAATAAACGAGAGCTACGAATTATTGACATTGGATGAGATAATAGATAAAAGTTTAAAGCAACAACCAAAACTACAATCACTGGACAATCAATTGAAAAGTGCTGAGCTTTCGAGAAAAATCCTTCAAGGATCTCTTTACCCATCTTTAGCACTTTCAGGAGGAATATCCTCAGATTTTTACAATAAAGCCGAAGAAATAACAGGATATACAAGTGGATATTATGACGAAACATTTCTGATCAATGGTAATCCTGTAACTGTTGGCGTTCCTTATCAGACAGCAAATGTACAGAATCAAAATTATTTCGATCAATTAAATAACAATATAGGCTATGGTCTTGCTCTTCAATTGTCTATTCCTATTTATGATAATTATAGTACGAGATCACAAATACAAAAATCTAAATTGAATATTGAAAATATAAAACTTACTAAAGAACAAGCCATTCAGGATTTAAAAACTGATGTGCAGTCAGCATATGCGGAATACAAATCCGCGAAACTTCAGTATTACGCTTCACAAAGAAGTTATGATGCTCAGAAATTATCTTTTGATAATGCACAAAAACAATATGATGTAGGCATGATATCATCTTATGAATATATCAGCATAAAAAATCAATTACTGAATGTCCAAAATAATTTATTGATTTCTAAATACGATTATGTATTTAAATCCTTGGTTCTTGATTTTTATCTTGGCAAAAAAATAAGCTTAGATTAATTTCAACAATATAAAGCATTAAAAAAAACAAAACTATCGATTGACAATCTAACAATTATAAAATCTATAACAATGAAGATAAGTAAAAAATGGTTATATATAATTCTAATAGGAGTTTTAGCTCTTCTTATTGTTGCAGCCTTCATCAAGGGCAAAAAGCTCTTCAAAAGCAGTTGAAGTCACAACGGAAAAATCTGCATTGAGAGAAATAAAAGAAACCGTATCAGGAAGTGGTAAAATCTACCCTGAGCTTGAAGTAAAAATAAGTTCAGATGTTTCCGGAGAAATAATAAAGCTATATTGCAAAGAAGGAGATTCTGTAAAAGCAAACCAAATACTTGCGATAGTCAATCCCGACACATACGAATCGGCAGTACAAAGAGCCAGGCAAGTCTAGATATTCCAAAGCTCAATTGGCAAATGCAAAATCTTTAGTGCTATCAAGCAAGGCTCAAAGAGATCAAATAAAAGCACAATTGGACAATGCAAAGAAAATCTATGAAAGGAATAAAACTCTATTTGAACAAAAAGTTATCTCCAATGCTGATATGGATAGCTCCCAATCAAATTACCAAGGATTAGAAGCCAATCTACGTGCAGCAGAAGCTAATGTACTTTCAGCTGAAGAAGAGTGAAAGCTGCCCAATATACTGTCAAAAGCCTTGAAGCATCATTGAATGAAGCATCACAACAATTGAATAAACCACCATAAAATCACCTATCGACGGAATTATAACCATGCTTGCAGTAGAAGAAGGTGAGAGAGTAGTAGGTACAATTCAAATGGCTGGTACGGAAATGATGAGAATTTCCAACTTAAACATCATGAAGTTCAAGCTGAAATATCTGAAAATGATATTTTGAAAGTAAAACTGGGTGATACGGCATCAGTAGAAGTAGATGCATATATAGATAGAAAATTCTCAGGAACTGTGGTTGAAGTGGCAAATTCTGCCTCCGATATTTCTTCAAGTTCTCTGACATCAGATAAAGTCACCAATTTCATCGTAAAAGTCAGATTGGACAATAATTCCTTCAAAGACCTTCTAAAAAACAATAATTCATTTCCTTTCAGACCAGGAATGTCAGCCACTGTCGATATTTTTACTAATTCCAAATCTAATGTAATTAGTGTACCAATTCAGGCTGTAACTACAAGACCCAAAGAAAAAACTAAAGATGATACATCCAATCCTGATGATCTCAACGAAGTAGTTTTCACTATTTCAGAAGATACTGCTAAAATGCTTGTTGTAAATACCGGAATTCAAGATGATGAATATATCGAGATTTTGAATGGAATAAATACTGATGAAATTGTCATTACAGGACCATATAACATCCTATCCAAGGATTTAAAACAAGGCGATAAAGTTAAAATTCAGGATAAAAAGGATAAATAAAATACATCATCCTTCAATTTTAAGGAGAATAAATAGAACGGCAGATTGCTTTTGAGTAAAAGAAGATATTGAACTGAAATTTTTGATAAATTATTATACAATCAAATGTTGATAATTATTTCAAATCTTTTTCAATGATTTCTTTAACTTTACTGATAGATAAACCTGTAATATCTGAAAGGTCATTTATAGAAATTCCCTTTTTTATATCCTTTTAAGATAACTTCCATTTTTTCTTTCTCGATGCCTTTCTCGATGCCTTTCTCGATGCCTTCAATTCGACCTTTTTCGATGCCTTTCTCGATACCTTCGTTTATAGCCATTTCGTATGTTGACATAATATCATTTTTAAAATTTACAGGTAATTTTTCTATTAAAATCAATAATTTTTCTTTTGAGACATTAATCACTTCAAGCAAATAAACAATCATGGTATATGAAAAGTTCCTTTTGACCTTCATCATGGAATCAAACCTGGAGGATATTCTCTCTAATTGCTTGAACAATTCATCCAATGAATGATACTTTTGCAGATATACTGCAGTCAATAAAAATACATTTTTAATATTATCCAATTCTTTATCTGATTTGCGAAAGAGATCGATATACACTGTTTTAAAGTCAGGAATATACTTGTATAATTCATCCGGCAATTCGTCAATCAACTCAATAACTGATCGATACTTCCATTCTTTTTGCCGTGATAAAACAGCATTGAATCACTGGAATTAGTTCCTTGTTACCTGCTTTTATCTGTTCCAAATATGCATTTGAAAGATAACTTAATATCTGAACTGCGTTGCAAATTTATCAGGATAACTCTTGTGTTCCACTGTAAAATGGAAATATACATTTCCTTTGGTCTTCATCATCCTTTCGATTGAATCTGAAAACAGAATCGGCAAATATCTCCTTCAATTCCTCATTCAGAAATCCATCTTTATATGCTTCCATAGAATTAAAATCAATGATAGAAGACACCTCTACCGGTAGAAATTCCTTCATGAATTCTATGGCGATATCCTTTTCAGCCATCATGGCTTTGAAGAATTTATCGTGTGGATTGTTAATTGATTTAGACATAAATGCAAATATAAATAATTATGAATAATATCGCATTAATTTTAATTTTTTATAGCTATTATGTTTATTATCAGATGAATTGTTAAATAAAATGGTATATTTGAGGCAAAATATAGTAAAGTAAAAAATTAGCTGGTTTGAGAAATAAGTATTTATTATTTTTTATTCTTCTATTGATAGCATCCACAACCTATTTTGGGTGCTAATCCAATATTGCATGGCAAATTGCCAGATGGATCAGATGGATTCATCAAGAAATTGATGCTCTTGAAGCCGATGGTCTATTCGATGATTTCTTCGATGATCTGAGTGGAGTGGAGGATATGGAGAAGTGGGCAGAAGAGTTTGGACTAACGGCAGATAATCTGGATCTGATGGAAAAAACTCAAAGATCAGGGACTACCACCAGAAAAATGTATAAACCCGAGAAATCTTACAACGTACTTTGATAGATAAATATGCTGATGATATAGCAAGTATGTCAAATAAAAGAAAAGGAAACTTTGGAGAGATTGGGGCTGATTTGGATTTAAACGCCAAGGGATATACTTCTCACCAACCTCGTATTGATGGTATTGATTCTCCTGGTCATAATGGTATTGATATAGTTGTAGAAAAGGATGGACAATTTTTTATTGTTGAAGGAAAATATTCAGGTTCTGCAACCTTAAATCCCGCAAATCCTTCTACCGGATTGCCCAAGCAAATGACAGACGCATGGATATCACAAGATGACTACAAGCGATTAAGAGATGCCGTTGGAAATGATCTTGCTGAAGAAATAATTGATGCAAATAATTATAAAAGAATTTTAGCCAAGACGGCTCCAGATGGTTCTGTCACGTATAGGGAGCTTGACGAACTTGCCAATGATATTGGAAGTTGGACCCCATAAAATTTTTGAGATGGTTAGAGATAAACTAAGAAGCAATGAATATTTCGATGAGTTCATCGAGCAAAGATTAAAAGGAATAGAGAAATCTAAAGAAAGAATTAGTAATGGTATAGTATCCAAAGAAAGAATTCCGACTGTTTTCAAAAGGTTTGGTGCCAGTAAATTGAGAATTCTTGTTGCTAAATATAGCGGTGGGTATTCGCTTTCAGAGATTAAAGCAGACTATATAATCCTATTAAAAGATTTTGCAGGCTATTGGCCAGAGGGTCAAGTTTTGATGAATCACAATGGTAAGAAATTGAAGCAATATTTGGATTACGATGATATGCTTTGGATGTTGTCATTAGGAATCTTGCTTGATGTTTCCAAAGAGGACTTTCAGATTTTGGTTGACTTGATAAATCGAGATGGAGTTAAGGACAAAGTCTACGAGTATCTTATCGCTTATAAATTAGGATTCAATGATTTTGATGGAGAAGAAAGTTATGAGTTCGGATGGGATTTATATTGTTCATTGAGGGGGGCATTAAATGAAGATTTATCTAAGGAACAAAGAATCGAATTACTCGAAAACTCATTGAAATCAGAATGGAAAAAAGAACATAAACAATTGCTTCCATCACCAAAAGATAGGCATGAAACTTATTTTGGGGCATGGTCATTTGAATCAGCAGCGATAGTAGCGATATTGGATTTGGATGATAGTAGTTTCAGGGATAATCCATATTATCCTAAGGATTTGGTGGATTATTATAGGGCGAATAAATAAGGGAATGCATATAATTTTAAAAATAAAAATAAGATTTTTGGAGAGTGCGAGAGAAGGAGGAGTGAAATCTAAAATGTAAAACAGCAGAATGTAAAAACTTGTCCGTCTTTCGACGGATGTAAAAGTATCAGAATCAGAATCATTCAGTAGACTGACAAGTCATAATTTACAGGATTAGAGAATTATCAGAATTCTGAAAATTAAGAAATTTAGGAAATTCTGATTCAGACAGAAAATAATTTGAAAAATGAAAAATAGCAGATTGTATATTAAAATAACCCAAATTCAACAAACAAATGCAACTTACAAAAAGATGAGAGAGAGATGAGATAAAATAAATTTTTTCAAAACAAAGAAGAAGGAAAAAAATCTTACTTCTCTGCTTTGATGGAATTTGATTATCTTAGCCCCTGTCGTCCAAAAAAAAGTTGCTATGAATAAACATTTAACCTTGGAGCAAAGATATACAATTTCAGTAATGATACAAAATAAATATTCTCAAACTGACATTGCAAAAACAATTGGCAAACACAAATCTTAGGTTTGTAGAGAATTGAAACGCAATAGTGACAAACGTAATGGAGAATACAAAGCTGATTTAGCACAAAAAAAATATACTAAAAGACTCAAAGAAAAACCTAAAAACATAAATTTACTAAATCAGTCAAATTTTATGTTATTGATAAACTTAGACAAGATTATAGTCCTGAACAAATTGTAGGTAGAGCTAAAGTTGAAAATATCCATTGTGTCTCAAGATGAAACCATATATAAATTTATTTGGGATGATAAAAAACAAGGAGGTAATTTATATAAACACCTAAGGCACAATGGAAGAAAATATCGTAAACGAGGTGCTTCAAAAGATAAAAGAGGTATTATTCCTAACAGAACTGATATCTCTTTGAGACCAAAAATAGTAGATGAAAAAAATCGTTTTGAGATTTTGAGATAGATACTGTTATCGGTAAAAATCACAAAGGAGCTTTGCTTACAATGAATGACAGAGTGTCAAGCTTGGTTTTTATTCGTAAATTAGTGTCTAAAGATGCTATCCCAGTCTCATCACAAACTATCGAAACTCTTAACCCTTTTAAAAATTTATTACATACTATTACTGCTGATAATGGAAAAGAATTTTCTGATCATCAAACTATCCTCAAAATCTAAATATTCAATTTTTCTTTGCCCGACCATTATCATTCTTGGGAACGTGGTGCTAATGAAAATACTAATGAGTCTTATCAGACAATATTTTCCTAAAGGTTCTTCTTTTGAAAATATTACTGACAATGATGTAATTTCAGTTCAAAATATATTGAATAATAGACCTGCAAAAAAACTAGGTTTTCTAACTCCGATTGAATTTTTTAATCGTAATTTTGCCAATGACATATTTTTTATCTAATGTTGCATTTGTCACTTGAATTCAGCTAATATTATATATTTGTATTATGAGATTAATAATATAATTATAAAAATAAAGTACGAATTAAACACCAATATTGCGGATTAGAAATTTTAATACTTTGATTTGAGAAATTTCATCCCATAAAATAGAAATTTAAAAACTAAAATAAATACAATAACTAAAAAAATGTTTATGAAAAGATTATTTACAATATTAACAGCACTGTTTTTTTCTGTGGGCATAAGTTCACAGGATTTTATTTCACATTCTTTAAATTCTGATTATTTTATTGGAGATCAGATTGCAGCTGATTTTGACAATGATGGTGATTTGGATTTGTATGGTATAGAGTTTTTTTATGCTCAACCAAATGCTTTAGTAAAAATGACAAATCACTGCGATGAAGAACCATTGAAATTCACTTATAATCTAAAAACAGGAATTGAAGCAAATAGGATGATGTCTTCAGGAGATTACAATGGAGATGGGTATATTGATGTAATGATTTCAATTGGATTTACAGAATCCTCAATTTGGTATTATAAAAACGATGGCACGGGCTCATTTGAAGCAATTGATTTAGGTATAAAAGGAGTGCAATATGCTGAAAATTTTGATTACGATGCAGATGGTGATATTGATTTGATTGTCAAAGATAAGGGAGCAAATTTTAATATACTTGTTAATGATGGCAATGGTAATTTTACAAATTCAAAATCATTTTCTTTGAGTGGAGTAGAATCTGAATTTAAAATTGCTGATTTCGATGATGATGGCTTGTTAGACATAGTTCTTGGTGAAGATAAGTTTATAGATAGTGAAATATTTTTATACCATAACAAGGGAAATTTCCAATTTGAAGAAATATTATTGGATATTGGAGTAGATTATGATATGAATCAATTACAAATATGTGATATTAATAAAGATGGTAAAATGGATATAATGTATGTTGAGAATAAGTACTTCAATTTGTTAATAAATAAAGGAAATAATGAGTTTGCAAAAAATCAACTTTATGAGAGAAGCTCTTCTTTTGGTTATTATTCTGCATTTGCATTATCAGATATTGATTATGATGGTGATATAGATATATTTTTATGTGATTATGAGAAAGATGGTTTGATATTTTATAAAAACAGCGGTGATTCAAATTATCAGGGATTTGAAAGGACAAAAATAAGTATTGCCAGTAGTGAAAATATCACAATAGGAGATTTTACTTGTGATGGTAAAAATGATATTTTTATAAAATGGGAGTCAAACAGGATTTTAGAAAACAATTTCCCTGTAAGTTCATATGTGGATTTGTCAACAAGAATTGAATGTTATCCAAATCCTGTAAATGAAATGTTATATTTTGATCTTGATGAAACAATAATAAATAAAATAGAAGTAACTGATATGAACGGCAAATCTATTTTAAAATATAAAGACTTAAAAGGAAATACAATTGATGTTAGTAATTTAAAATCCGGTTTTTATGTTGTTAAAATGATTTCCGGAGATAAAATTTATAACTCCAAATTTATTAAAAATTAAGTACCTATCCAGTGAATATTAAAATTGGATAATGATTTCAATAGCTCGGGTTTTAACCCCCGCTGTCCGAAGTTTTAATAACTTCCGACGAATATTAAAATAAATAATATAATTGAATGTTTTACAAGAAAAGTAGTATTATTGTTATGTAACAGTATTTAATATTATAAAATACAAGGTGATATTAAAGGATATAAGATTGGTAATCAATATGAAACATACTTTTTAACATTTACTATAGTAGGTTGGGTTGATTTATTTACAAGGAAGGATTGCAGAGATATAATTGTAAATTCATTAAAGTTCTGTCAGGAAAATAAAGGATTGATAATAAATGCTTATGTAATTATGAGCAGTCATATTCATATAATATGCAGAGCAGAAGAAGGGAGTGATGGTTTATCAGCAATCATAAGGGATTTTAAAAAATTTACATCAAATAAAATTATTGATTTTTTATTGAACCATAAATAATAAATATAGATGAATCGTAATGGATTGGAGTTAGTTAAGCAACTTTCTGAAGTTGAACCTATAATGAAAAAATTAATTTCCATGGGTGATCTTCCACCTATGTTTACTGTTTTTTTGACTTTATACAAAGTCGGTTATCAGGCTTTCTCATATGAGAAGATAGTTTTGAATGACGATGATATGGATGAATATCTTTTATCAAAAATCACTATGTACAATAATGTAGAAATAGATGGTGGAAAATATACAGGAAGCTTAGATTACATTTTTCCTTACATAAAGTTAGAGGAAGAAATTGAAAAATATCACCTTAAATCTGAGAAATGGAATGAACTTGGATTTATACAAATTGGTTTAATGCATTATGGAGATATTTTGTTGTTGGGTATTAATAATGATAAATCAGATGAAATATGGAGATATGGGCAAGGTATGATTGGAAATGTTGCTTCTAAATTGGATGATAATATATTTGACTTTATGAAAAGACTTAAAGAGTCGATTTCATATGAGGATTTAGAAGATTGGCGAATAAGCCAAAGTGATATTTACAAGAATTTAGGCGAAGATTTTTGGAGAGTGAGAGAGAAGGAGGAATAAAATCTAAAATGTAAAATGAAGATGGGAAAATGAAGAATGTAAAATAGCCCGTACCGAACTCGCTTCGAATAAAAGTGTCTGAATCACGAAATTATTAGAAGTAGGAGTTTTTGATTCAGATATATTACAAACCTGAAAAAAAACAGTAGCATAAAGGATTAGGTATTATGATAATATCTAATATATATTTAGTTGAATCAGTATGGTATAAAAACTAAAACAATTACTTCAAATCTTTTTCAATGATTTCTCTAACTTTACTGATAGATAAACCTGTAATATCTGAGAGGTCATTAATAGAAATTCCCTTTTTATATCCTTTTAAAATAACTTCCATTTTTTCTTTCTCGATACCTTCGTTTATAGCCATTTCGTATGTTGACATAATATCATTTTTAAAATTTACAGGTAATTTTTCTATTAAAATCAATAATTTTTCTTTTGAGACATTAATCACTTCAAGCAAATAAACAATCATGGTATATGAAAAGTTCCTTTTGACCTTCATCATGGAATCAAATCTGGAGGATATTCTCTCCAATTGTTTGAATAATTCATCCAATGAATGATACTTCTGCAATATACAGCTGTCAATAAAAATACATTTTTAATATTATCCAATTCTTTATCTGATTTGCGAAAGAGATCGATATACACTGTTTTAAAGTCAGGAATATACTTGTATAATTCATCCGGCAATTCGTCAATCAACTCAATAACTGATCGATACTTCCATTCTTTTTGCCGTGATAAAACAGCATTGGAATCACTGGAATTAGTTCCTTGTTACCTGCTTTTATCTGTTCCAAATATGCATTTGAAAGATAACTTAATATCTGAACTACAGCAAATTTATCAGGATAACTCTGTGTTCCACTAAATGGAAATATACATTTCCTTTTGGTCTTCATCATCCTTTCGATTGAATCTGAAAACAGAATCGGCAAATATCTCCTTCAATTCCTCATTCAGAAATCCATCTTTATATGCTTCCATAGAATTAAAATCAATGATAGAAGACACCTCTACCGGTAGAAATTCCTTCATGAATTCTATGGCGATATCCTTTTCAGCCATCATGGCTTTGAAGAATTTATCGTGTGGATTGTTAATTGATTTAGACATAAATGCAAATATAAATAATTATGAATAATATCGCATTAATTTTAAATTTTTAAAGCTATTATGTTTATTTTCAGTTGAATTGTTAAATAAAATGCTATATTTGAGGAAAAATATAGTAAAGTAAAAATTAGCTGGTTTGAGAAATAAGTATTTTTTATTTTTTATTCTTCTATTGATAGCATCCACAACCGGTTTTGGGTGTCAATCCAATATTACAGGCAAATTGCCAGATGGATCAGATGGATTCATCAAGAAATTGGATGCTCTTGAAGCCGAAGGTATATTCGATGACTTCTTCGATGATCTGAGTGGAGTGGAGGATATGGAGAAGTGGGCAGAGACCTTTGGTCGTAGTGCTGATAATCTGGATATGTGGAAAGCCCTTAAAGATAGACCACATTGGGTGCGGATGAATGCTGATCTGCATATGAAGATGAATGAGTTTCCATTACCAAATGGGTCAATAACAACAAAATCCGAATTGGTGGATAAAGTGAATGATTTATATGATCCGCAAAAGTTTCAAAAACCTGCTAATCCATTCACTCCTCCAGGTACTTATAATGGTATAGAATATAATAGTTTTGGATTTGCTGATTTTAATGAATTTTATCCAAATCATTTGAATGGAGATTTCAAATATAAACCAACAGAAGGTTTAAATAAGACATCGCCTGGTTCAGATTTTACAAAGGCGACTAAAGAATTAAAAGATCGATTTGAAAATTCAGAAATTACGTCAAATCCTTTTAAAATAGATGGTGTTGATTATACATGGCATCATTTGGAAGATGGAAAAACTCTTGTTCCTGTTGAAAAAGCAATTCATAAAAACATAAATATTCCTCATACAGGTGGGTGGGCAATTATTCAAAGAAGTTTACAAGGGTTTTTTAATTAAATTAAATTAAAAGAAAAAATATGGCGTCTTTATTTTGTTTTTTAAAGCCTAATTTTACAAAAAATGATTACAGAAGATTTGAAAAAATTGGAGTTTTATTACCTCCCATTTTTAAAAGTTTTTGTAATAATTTTGAGTTAGGAACCCAATATGATTATTTGCATAAGCTTATGTATGATGATAATCAAATTGACGGTATTGGTAATTTTTATTTTGAATCTGGAGAGTCTGAATATCAATGGGATGGGTTTATTTCTTTGGATGAATTGTATGAACAGTATTTACAGATGTTAGATATTAATGATAGAATTGTATTTCATCAAGAGGAATATTTTGATGGCAAATTATTTTACATTGGAATGTTAAGCTCTTCTTTTTATCTATATGTTGGCACATACGGTGAAGCACAAGATAAAATTTATATTCATAGTACAATTGACGGACTATTTAAGGTTGCTGAAAATATATTTGAATTTTGTCATAAATTTGAATATAAAGTCTTTGATTATGAATTTGCTGAAACATCAAAACTTTACAAAAACTGGGGAGAAGATTTTTGGAGAGTGCGAGAGAAGGAGGAATAAAAATAGCCTGTCCCGATCGAATATAGTGAGTATCGGGATAAAATAAAAAATGTAAAATAGCCTGTCCCGAACTCGCTTCGGGATAAAAGTGTCTGAATCACGAAATTATTAGAAGTAGGAGTTTTTGATTCAGATATATTACAAACTTGAAAAAAACCAGTAATATAGAAGATTAGGTATTATGATAATATCTATTTTTTCAGAATAATAAATTATTATTTATAAGTTATTATATTTTTATCATTTTTAATTGAGAGCGGTGTTCTCCCTGAATCACTTCAAGAAAATAAGCACCATTAGCCAAATTATCGCCACTAATATCGATATTTGTAAAAGTTGATGATGGATTTATGCTTCCTTCTTTCACTTTATTGCCCAAGATATCAGTCAAGCGATAGTACATAATTCCTTCACCGAGTGAATAAACTTCAACTTTTGAAAAATCAGAAAATGGATTGGGATAAGCACTCAATTTTATATTTGACTTCGTACAGTAAACCACATCTGAAGTGTTCAGCCTATTATCATCATTATCGGTAAGTGTGATTCTATAGAAAGCATCATCCTCATTGGCATCCTTATAATAATATTTATTTTTATCTGCCATTGTATTTTTTGCTCTCAAAGAACTCAGAAATTTCCAATTAACACCATCATTACTCCTTTCAACTACAAAATTGATATTTTTCATATCCCCGTCATATGTCCATTCTAAAAGTGTAGCATTCCCAACATCATCACAATCTATATCGAGTCCCACAATATCAGTAGAAGTGGCAGGCTCAACTCCAATTTTCAATTCTGCAAATCCAAAGCAATCTCCTCCATAATTTTCAACAATATTAAACAATAAAGACCTTACATTCAAACCATTGAAATCAACAATATCTTCTCCCTCATAGATACTTCTACCTATACCCTGAGAAATATTCAATGCTTCGTATTCATGCCATGTATTTCCATCAGATGAATAATCCACAACCATCTTCTTCACTCCATCATCTATATTTTCAGGGTCATTAATATTCCACAAATGCATAATTCCCAATGAATAATCATAACCCAAGTCATAAAGAATCCAATGCGAATCTCCTCGCAAAGAATTAGGATTTGGTGCAGTTTCACAACTTTCCCATGCATCAAACCAAGTAGTATTGTGTCTGTCCGGAAAACACTGAGCTGACAATCTCAATGAAAACAGAATAATAAGTATTACTTTAAAATATTTCATCATATATAATTTACTAAAATTATGTAATTTAACTTTCAAAAAACTCAATAATTCAAAAATCCAATGGGTTTTTGTCCTGAATTTAAATTATAGAAGTTATTGATATTTGGAAATAATTCCGGAATCAATTCATTTTGGACACCGTACCATTGTGCAAGTTCAGTAAAATACTGATCTGTTGACAGAGTAGGCACTATCACACCATCCCACAGAGACAGTTCATTGTCAAGATTCAATAATGGATAATCTCCCAATATCTTGCCACCTAATACTGATCCTCCCATTGCCATCACATTGCCACCCCAGGCGTGGTCAGTACCATTGCCATTGGATGTCAGGGTTCTGCTAAACTCAGACATGCTGAATAATGTGACATTATCCTGTAACCCAAGCCTTCTATAGCCATATTAAATTCACCAAAACCTGTACTTACATTTCTCAACATAATATTTTGCCTTGATAGTAATTCATCATGATGATCCCATCCCGAGTATTCGACAAAAAATATCTGCCTCTTAAAACCGAGAATATTATTAGCTTTTATCATTTTAGCAATTATCCTCAATGCCTGTGATACATCATTGTCGGAAAATTCAGTTGAAAGATCAGAAGTTTGGCTCATTGCATTTTTAAATATCCTGATAGCATCTCTACTTGTTTTGATTACATCCACATATGTTTTCTGAAATGGATCAGAATAATTGCGTGCCAACATTCTATCTATTCCTTTTGTCAATTGATCATCGAATCCATCCCAACTTTCCTCACCATAACCATCTATTCCCACATTATCTTCATCGGTACCTATGGAAAATTCAACAGTATTCTCACCATTTTGAAAGATATTGGTTCCTGACAGCGAAATATTCATTGAAATAGAATTCTGAGGATTCAGTGAATTCAGGCTATCAGCTATTTTACCTCCCCACCCTCTTATATCTCTAACATTGGGTTTTCCAGTCATCCATTCCTGTTGTTGATCAGAATGAGAGAAAAGACCAAGTGGTAATGGTACAGAATCGTTCTTCACTTGTTCGGCAGTCACATTTTGAATCAATGTACCGATATTGGAAACAAAGGACATTTTTTTATTATTGAAAAGGCTTTGTACTTCCGACATCGAAGGATGTAATCCAAATTTCCTACCTCCTACATTGTCAGGATTAATCTGCAATAATTCACTTTCAGAAATAGCCAGATTGCTACGGGTAGATTCTGTAATTGCTGTATTCTGAACCCATTGGAATAAGCATATTAAAGGAATCATTACCGCCACTCATAAAAAAACATACAAGTACTCTGTAATCATCATCTAAATCAGGATTTAGAAAATTGGGATTTGACAGTAATCTGAAACTCCCAAAAGGATTCATAGCTGCCAAACCAATTCCTGCCATACTTTTCAAAAAATAATTGCGGGATATATTCGATTTATTCATTTTATTAATTTTAAAAATTCAAAATTGGTACTTGTTATTTTATAATATTAAAATCCGGAGAGATTAGCATCAGATAGCTTGCAAGAGTAGCTCTATTATATTTATAATCACTCCCCGACAACTCGCTTACAGTCTCTTTAATAATATCTCTGGTCTCATCAGACAATGTACCATAAGTATAAATTATATCGAAATAATTCAAGAGCACCTCCGGATCTCTTGACATTGGTTCAAGGCGATAAAAATCAACAGTTGCATTAGGACTCTCTTCGACCCAGTCTTCAAATAATATCTGCCATCTTGCCCATCTATAGACATTATTCATATATCCTACACTCGTCCTTGAATTATGAATTTGAAATTCAGGAGCTATCAATCCTTCATCAGCTATGGCTCCATTAGGCTGAAAATAAGGGAGATAGAAATTAAATACAGAAGGTGATGCCATAGGAGCCTGACCGGTTTCTTGCCAGAAAGACCACCCAATATTCCAATAATTTCCAAATGCCTGATCCTTGTCAGTAGCTCTGGTGAATGCCAGATATCTCAATAACGGTTCTCTGAGTTTTCCATTGGTAGAATCTTCCATCCAGTGACAATCTCTGGCTTCTTCATCCATAAATATAGCTTTGATTACAGACTTCATATCTCCTCTGATTCCACTTTCATTGCTATTGAAAACCGATGCTACCCTATCCACATATTCAGATGAAGGATTGGATTTCACCAATTTTTGAATCAATTGCTTACAAATAAATGGTCCTGTATTAGGATGATTAAAAAGATAATCCAAAGCGAGCTTTATATCGGTATCACCATCATTTCCATCGGAAATCACATATCCATTCAGAAGTACTTTTTCTCCTTGCTCGTGCCAATCATTATACATTTTCATAGGCACAGTCATATCTGAAATCCAAATACTGTAACTAAAATTTGGTTCTGTCACCCATTGATTTGGTAGTATTGCTCCAGGTCCCAATCCTGTAAATACCTTTGCCAATTCTTTTATATCATCATTGGTATATGTTGGTATGTCATTTCCATCAGCATCATGTTTTCTTGTTCCATCATTATTCAATTCATACAATCCGATTGTAAATAATTGCATAATCTCACGAGCATAATTTTCATCAGGATGAATATTTTCAGATGGTATTGTCTTTGGATTATTGAGGTGGCTGAGATAATATCCCATTGCCATATGATATGTAACTCTGTCCATTATATCTCTGAAATTACCAAATGCTCCCTCTGAAAAAATATCATAATATGAAGCAAGAGCCTCAGGGAAGGAACTAAGATCTGACTCTAAAGAAACAACAAGAATTTCACTCAATGCAAAAGCCACTCTCTGCCTTACCATATCGTCATTGAATATATTATTTTCCCACCATGTGTATAGAAAATTGGTCCAACTTGGAGAATCTGCAATATCTGTGGAATCAACCCCATGAGTTAATCTCCATTGATTGATAGCATTGAAATTATCGTAAAGAGAATTTAAAAAATTAGTTGCAGGTTTATTCAATTGATCATCTAACCAATTTTCAATTCCCATATCTGCCACTTCCTCTATGGTATTCATATCAGGTCCGAATGTAGATTGTGTGAGAAACCTCGAAGCTTCCATCAGTTTATAATCTAATCCCGAACCATTGATTGTTGATTCTCCTTTTGCCTGATAATCCAAAGATACTATTGATTTTGAACTACTTGATAGCACTTTAATATTATTATCATGCCCGGCACCTATGTAATCATCATACCTTTGAGCAGAAACATACAACGATGATAATAATGCTAAATAAATAAAAAATATTTTTCTATTCATAAATACAAATTTTGATGGATTTGGAGTTAAACCTTTAATAAATATGCAATTTAAGTTTTTTTACTCTTAATTTAAATTAAGATGACATTAATTTTGATATCGCTTCATTTTTTTATTTTTTTCCGATATTAAATCAATATTATTTTCAGATTTTCATAAATCAATATGAATTATATATAAGCTAATCAGATGATTCAACTCATCATTTTTTTAAGTATTTTTAAAACATTTTTTTTAAAAAATCAGTTATCAAAACATATATTATTAATATTTTGCATAAAAAAATAAAGTATAAACTTCGAAGGAATATAATAGTAAAATCAAATTAGAGACATCTAAAAAAATTAGAAATGGCATACATAGATTATTACAAAGTATTGGAAGTGGACAAAAATGCTTCACAGGCTGATATAAAAAAAGCCTACAGGAAACTTGCCCGAAAATATCATCCCGATATGAACCCAAATGACAAGGAGGCTGAAAAAAAATTCAAGCAAATAAATGAAGCAAATGAGGTTCTCAGCAATCCTGAATATCGTGCAAAATACGATAAATATGGAGAAAACTGGCAACATGGTGAAGAATATGAAAAAGCACAACAAGAGCAAAGACGATACCAAAGCAACCAAAATTATGGGACAGAATTTTCAGGCAATTTTGGGGAAGGTGACGACTTTTCAGATTTCTTCCAAAACCTTTTTGGCAATAGAGCCGGTTTCAGTAATAGTTCGAGAGGAAGAGCTTCAGGTAAATTCAAAGGTGGAGACATCAAAGCTGAAATAACATTGAGTCTCAGAGATGTCGCTAAAACCCATCAACAAACATTTGAGATTAATGGTAAAAAAGTGAGAATCACCATTCCTGCAGGAGCTTATGACGGACAGCAAATAAAACTGAAAGGATATGGACAACCTGGAATAAATGGAGGACCTAATGGAGATCTGTTTATCACTTTCAATATTCCTAAAGACAATGTTTTTCACAGGCAAGGCGATGACCTAAGAATGAATGTTGACCTCGATCTCTATACTGCAGTATTAGGTGGTGAGATACAAATCGAAACACTTGATGGTTCTGTGAAACTTAAAGTAAAACCTGAAACACAAAATGGTACTACAGTAAGACTAAAAGGTAAAGGATTCCCAAAATATAAAAATGAAGGAGAATATGGCGACCTTTATGTAAAGTTCCATGTCACACTGCCTAAAAACCTAACTTCCAAACAAAAAGAACTTTTTGAACAACTTAAAAATTCCTGATTATGACTAAAAAAATATTAATTGAAGAAATAGTTAGCATCTATAATATTGAGATTACTTTTTTGGACTCATTGGAAGAATGTGGCTTATTGAGCACAAATACCGAAAACGAAAAGAAATATATATCTCTCGATGACATTCCTGATCTTGAGAGATTTGTTAATTGGCATTATGATCTTGAAGTGAATATTCCCGGTCTCGAAATCATCAATAATCTATTGAAAAAAATAGAGTCTCTCGAAGAAGAAAAGAAATTGCTGATGAGCCAAATTGGATATTAACACTTATTTCAAGCAGGTATCAATTCACGAGCTATCACTTGACCAAAAGCTATACACTCATCATTTGGTGAGAAATGTTTATGAAAATACATCTCATATTCCTGAGGCAACTTTCTATTTATCAAATCTACTATAATTCCATTTTGGAAAACTCCTCCGGAAAATGCTATTTTATTGACATTAAATTTACGAGCTTCCTTGATGATATAATCTACAACTGAAATATGAAATTTAGATGAGATCTCCTTCTCAGAAACATCGTTTTTTTTATCCCTAATCACACCATTAAAAACAAGTCGCAGGAAATCATCAACATCAATATTATCTTCTATATAAGATAAATCATAATCAGGAAACTTGTCAAAATAACTCTGTGCTTCCGCTTCGAGAATCATAGCTGCCTGTCCTTCAAATGTTTGAAAATCCACACCAAACAAAATCGAAGCTACTGCATCAAATACTCTGCCCATACTCGAACTTTTCAGATTATCTTCCTGATCCAATAAAGAATTATATATTTTATATTCTCCGTCCGTAAATTTATCCTCAATATCACTATCCAAATTTCCTATATATTTACTTATAGTCAATGCTGATATCCTCGGTTCTCTCACCATTTTATCTCCAAGTATAAAATTAAAATATGGTATATGCTCTACCCTTATTATTTCGGAATCATATATAAAAAACTCTCCGCCCCATATATTGCCATCATCGCCATATCCTGTGCCATCGAAGACAACACCAAGTACTCTTTCTTGTTTTCTATGCAAATTATATTCTCCCAATACTGCAGCAAAATGAGCAATATGATGTTGAATTTGTACAATTTCTGCATTATACTTAAGTGATAACTCCCTTCCAAAAATATGGGAAAAATATGCAGGATGTTTATCTATAACAACAACTTCGGGAGTAAATTTAAGCAATCCAATGAAATGATCCAATGTCGATTTATAATTAAGTTGAGAATCGTAAATATCCGTATTTCCCAAAAACTGACTTATATATATCTGTTTTTTATTAAGAATAGCAAAAACACTTTTCAGCATTGCTCCCATCGATAATACTCTTTTATCTTCAAATTGTAATTCTGAATCAATATACGATGGGGCTATTCCTCTCGACCTTCGAATGACGATTCTTTTTTTATTTTCAGATGAAAATTTAATCACACTATCATCTTGAGGAATTATAATATCTCGATTATTGAGTAAAAGCAAATCAGAAATCTTCATCAACTCTATCTTTGCTTTTTCATTGTCATAGATTATAGTAGAACCACTGATATTGCCACTTGTAGCTATTATAGGTTTCTTGAATTTATTGAGCAAAATATCGAACAATGGGGTATAAGGCAACATAATCCCAACTCTATCAAGACCTTTGCAAATTCCTTCCACATAAATTCTTTCAGCAATATTTTCTTTAAATTTCAATAATACAATTGGAGACCATATACTTTTCAGTTCTTCTGCTTCAGATTCTGAAACAAAAGTATCATTCTCTATCATCGACATATCAGGATACATCAATGCCAATGGCTTATCAGGTCTGTTTTTCCTTTTTCTGAGTTTATTTACAGCTTCTTCGTTTGCTGCATCACAAATTGTCAAAAAGCCACCAATACCTTTTATAGAAGCTATATTTCCATTAGCCAATTGCTCAACGACATAATCTAAAATATCATCTTCATTGTAAATTTCACTATCACTTCCTCCATATATTTCCAATCTTACACCACATATAGGGCAGCTATTTGTCTGCGAAAAATATCTTCTGTCCATCACATCATTATATTCCCTTTTGCATTCCGGGCACATAGCAAAATCTTCCATAGCTGTATTTTCTCTATCGTAAGGAAGAGCATTTATTATTGAAAATCTGGGTCCACAATTTGTGCATGTGGTAAATACATAATGGTATCTTTTATTGCCGGCTGAATATATATCTTCCCTACAATCGCTGCACATAGAAAAATCAGGAGCTAATAATAAATCTGGTTCTTTATCATTGGTACTTTCAACGATTTCGAAACTTTCAAATAACTTATCTTCTGCAATATTGATATCTAAACTTGTGATTACCGACATTGCAGGAGCATTTTGCCTGATATCTCTTACAAATTCGTTTTTCTTTTCTTCATCACAATTGATAAATATATTAACACCATCATTTCCATTGCTAACCGTTCCAACCAAATTATATTGCAAAGCCAATTTATAAATAAATAGTCTGAACCCAACTCCCTGCACTATACCTTGTATATGAATATGATAAGTCATTTTTCAACAAATCACAGGCAATTGTTCACCTATAGACATATTTACATCTCTTCCCTCCCAACAAACTATTTATAAGCACTTTCCTTTATTTTCATCGACGACTTCCCAATTATCTCAGCATCTTCACATTCCATAGGTACTTTTCATAAACTCCAGTATTTCATCAGCTTTAGCTCCATCCACAAAAGCCATAAAAACCCCTTCATTAGCGACAAAAGAGGATCTAATCCTAATATTTCACATCAGCTGCCAGCTCTTTAAGAACTGGCAATTTCTTCTCATTGAGCATAATACTTATATGTATCCTGCATATTTCATTGAGAGTAGCAGCAACACCACCTCTGGTTGGGTCTCTGAGCAATTTGACATCTTCGCCAAATCTGTCTATTAATTTCTTTACAATAAATTCAGATTATTGGTATCGCTTTCTATAGTTGTTTCAAATTCAAGACCTTTTCTGACAGACAAAATAGCCATACCATATTGTTTGCAATATTACCAACTGCTATAATTTTATCCCCTGATACAATTCTGTTCATATCAATATTTCCACAGAGATCAACTTTCCTACTCACGTGGTATTAATGAAAATCTTATCACCTTTACCTTTTTCAACAACTTTAGTATCTCCGGTTACTATTGACACTCCAGCCTTATCCATAGCATATTTTACTCGAGGAGAACATCCCAGAATTCTGTCATCTTAAGACCTTCCTCAATAATAAATGCAAGTGACAAAAACTGAGGTTCGCACCACACATAGCTATATCATTTACAGTACCATTTACTGCAAGTTCTCTATATTACCTCTGGGAAAAAAATTGGAGAAATCACAAAACTATCTGAAGAAAATGCAAATTCACCATCAAATCCAATATTACTCATCATGTCTGGTATTTAGTTTATCATTTTTTAATATATCGAAAATAGTTTTGTCCAACAATCTATTAGTCAATAATCCACCCTGCACCATAACTCAATGTTATAACATCATAATCAAGTATTGGCATTGGACAATTAAGTTTCATTTTTGTTTCATTGTTAATTTATTTTACAGTCTTCAGCTATTCAGTTTTTATATATTTCCCAATTATTTCAACAAATATAATAAAATTATGGATAATTCCATTCAACATATCAATTTGCATAAAATAAACTTAAATTGGATTAACATCCTAATTTTCAAACTGATTTACAAAAAAATTATAATAAGCAGCACAAGCTCCTTCAGAGGATACCATAGGTGCACCCAAAGGATTTTCAGGATTGCAAAGTACCGAAAGCGGGACATTGGTTAGGTTTTTTATCCCTTTCAATATACTTCCAAACGATGCAAATATCGCTTTCATTAGCTTGTCTATATCAACATCAAATTTTGTCACAGCATCAAAATCTGAAATTCATTCTTAAGTTCATATCCTGACATAGGTATATTTCCTATTCCACGCCATTCCCTGTCTGCAATTCTAAAAACCTCATCAATTATCTTCTTAGCTGATTCAGTTCCATTTTCTTATATATTACTTAAGCATTTGCAACACCATACTCATTATTTTCGAGCATCTGCACCAACATTTTAATCCCATTTAGCATTTCCACGGGCTCAAATCCTGTTGCTACAATAGGTACTTTATATTTTTCAGCTAATGGATAATATTCCCCCAATCCCATTATTGCCTGTACATGTCCAGCACCAAGAAATGCATCTATACGAGTCTCTTCGTCATCCATAATAAGCTTCGATAGCGGAGGCACAAGCACATGAGATACCAGTACTGAATAATTTTTAAGCCCCAATTTCTTAGCCTGCAACTTTCGATATGGCATTAGCGGGGCAGTGGTCTCAAAACCTACAGCGAAGAATACCACTTCCTTATCTGGATTATCTTTAGCTATTCTCACAGCATCACTCGGAGAATACAAAATTCTGACATCAGCACCTTCAGCCTTTATTTGCAATAAGGATTTGGTGGAACCTGGCACTCTAATCATATCACCATAGGAACATAGTATCACTCCTCGTTTTTCAGCTAAAAATATAGCTTTATCTATCAGGTTTAGAGGAGTAACACATACAGGACAACCTGGACCGTGAATCATTGTAATTTCATCCGGCAAAAGTTCGAGAATTCCATTTTTAACTAAACTATGGGTCTGACCACCACACCTCCATTATCTTCCATGGTTTAGTGACTACCTCGCTTTAATATCATCTATGAGTTTTAATGCTAATTCAGAATCCCGATACTCTGTAAGATATTTCATTTGTTTGTTTTTTATTGTTTATTTATAATCAGCTTATTCCTTAAAAGTTTGAGATAATTATTTTATTTTTTGACATTAAAGTTAAATCAATAGTATATTATTCATATAATCATATCAAATTAATTAAAACAAAAATAAAAAAAAGCCTATTCTGTGCAAGAATAAGCTTTAAAACCATTATCAATTTAAAATCAATTTTCAGTATTTATCAATTCCATAACTTTATCAATAACCAATGTCAAATATTTTCAATTTCATCACTTAAATCAATTGTCATAGGTCTCATATCATTGATAGTTACAGTTATCAATTTTATCTTTGGCAACTCTCCGTTAAATTCCAAAGCATCGAGCATATCTTTAAGTCCAACATCGTGAACACTCAATGTTTTGGAAAATCACTTGAAAACTTAGGATACAATGTTTCCACAGTACCAATTTTCTTACAATATGGTTGCATCGATAAAGATAACTTCTTTATATCTTGCAAGTATAGGCATAAGTTAAAACTTCCTGTTTCCACCATCCATAATATCTACATTTTGAGACAGATCAATTTTACTCAATTTATGGATAGCATGAACACCTACGCCTTCATCGCCCATAGTATAATTACCGATACCAAGTATTAAGATTTTATCCAGTTTTATTATCATTAAGATAATCATTGGTCTGATAAAAATATTTTTGCAATTCTATTACTTCATCTGAAATCATAAAAACATAGTTTTATTTTTCATTTACATTTTCACTATTCTCTTTTTTATTAGAGCCAGTCCACATTTGTTCGCGGGCAGCTTCAATAATCTCTTTCTCACTTTTCTTAATCCTTTCAGCTCTTACGTATTTATAACCGCTTATCATAGCCGAAGCTTCTCCTCTGGCTTCGATATAATCATGATACAATACCAGATAAACATGTATAACGACAAATGCCATAAATACCCAGGTGAAAATATGATGCCAGTATCTCATACCAACTTCACCACCAAAAAATGATTTCACAAAAGCAAACATCTTTGGTAACCACCATGTTCCGGTATCTGCCATAAGTCCAAAACCTGTAAAAATTTGAAATAATATCAATAGCAATAAAATAAAATAACTGAAAGCAGCAAGATAATTGTGTCCTATGCTTATATTTGATAATTTGTGGTCTTTATCTTTCATCAGGAAGATATCGACTTTCAGTACATACCAAATATTTAGTAATCCTTTTTTTGTATATGGAATAAAATTTTGCCATTCTGCAAATCTATTTCCGACAAATGCCCAATAAATCCTAAATAACAGAACAGCCATTAAAAGATATGCAAATACAAAGTGTAATGTTCTGACAAAGCCAAAGGAAACGGAAAGTTGCTTCAAATTACTTTCGATAGCAGGAGGATTTGCAATTAAAAATCCGGATATTATAAGGAAAGTAATACTAAATGCAAGAGTCAATGGAATACCCTCACCGGCGGTTGCCATACATATACTCTTTTAAAATTAAATGTTGAAGCAGACATAATATAAAAAATTTTATTTTTTCAATTTTCTTCTTTCTCATATAGAGCAAACACCATCAACCTGTACCTGACTTATGCTTTTCCATGCTCATCCTCAAAGGTGAACAGCACAAGCAAGACAAGGGTCAAAAGAATGTATAGTACGTAATATTTCAACAGGATTCTCCGGATCAGCAATAGAGTTCTATCAATGCGGATTCATAAGGTGACATTTGACCTTTAGGAGTCTCTTGGTGATGCATTCCATGTTGAAGGAAACCATTTTAGTAATTGGCAGTCTTGCCATCTTTGACCACAATCCAGTGAGACAAGCCACCACGAGGAGCTTCCAGATATCCCACTCGCTTTAGCTTCAGCTGGCCTATCGTACTTGGATCCATTTATCCATATTAGCCATTTTAGTATCGCCATTTTTGATATTCAATAATAGGCTATCATAAAACTCAAGACCCCAATTGGCTAATAACACGGATTCTAAGCCTCTTGCAGCTGTCCTACCAGAGTTGAAAACAATGCCTGAACAGGAACATCAAGTTTATTCAATGCATAAGTTACAACTTCTTTATATTCAGGAACACCTCTTGCAAAACCCACAAGCATTCTTGCCAATGGACCTACTTCCATAGCTTTTTACCATTCCACACAGGTGTTTTAACAAAGCTATAAGCGTCTTCTACATTAAATGATCGAATGGTGGTTTAGGACTGTGTAATGAATATGAGTTTCTCCTTTTGCAAGGATGCAAACCAGCATCTTTACCTTCATCATAATCATACCATCGGTTGCTGATAAACTCTTCTATTTCATTGAGTATTAGATAAATCCAAATCATAGACAGTACTAATATCTCCATTCAATATTATGCCCTAGGAACCCATAACTTTCAACATTTTTATAACCTGCTATAGGTAGATCTCCGAAAGATAAAAATTAGCATCACTGAAACCCCTATTGCTCCCCAATCTTTATAGAATGAAGCTATTGCTAACAAGTCTAGTATATATACTTCATTTACGAAAGTATGAGCATCTTTGAGCAATTTACCAATATATGCCAAGTTTTTCAGAATTCAATCCACCAGCATTTTCGATATTTATAGGACTTGCAAGTCCTCCAACTAAAAATTGCGGATGAGGATTTTTACCACCTAATATTGTATGTACTTTCACAATTTCTTTTTGCCATTCAAGAGCTTCAAGATAATGTGCTACAGCCATTAAATTTGCTTCAGGAGGCAACTTCATAGCAGGATGTCCCCAATATCCATTAGCGAAAATTCCAAGTTGGCCACTTTCAATAAATTTTTTAATTCTTGCCTTTACATCGCTAAAATATCCTGGTGAACTATTTGGCCATTTCGAAATACTCTGAGCAAGAGCAGATGTTTTAGCAGGATCTGCATCAAAACTTTTGTTACATCAGCAGTCAAAGCATGAAGATGATAAAAATGCACAACGTGATCTTGTAGTGCATGAGATACTGTGATAATATTCCTTGCGAGATCAGCATTAGGTGGAACTACGATACCCAAAGCATCTTCCACTGAACGTACAGAAGCTAAAGCATGTACAGTTGTACAAACACCACATGCCCTTTGAACAAATGCCCATACATCCCTTGGATCTCTTCCTTCCACAATATTTTCTATTCCTCTAACCATAGTTGAAGAGCTATATGCATCAACTACTTTTCCATCTTTGATTTCTGCCTCTATCCTCAAATGCCCCTCAATTCTGGTTATCGGATCAATTACTATTCTATTTGCCATGTTTTTTTATTTTTTTTTTAGATTATTCAATTATGTCTTCTTCATTGGATGAACCACAATGATAAGTGTCTTGCAGTTCTTTTCGTTTTGAGAAGTTATTAGCGACAGCTATGTACTGCAACGCCTCCAACAGCAGCTCCTAATACGATTTTTCCAATTTTATCCGCAGTGGATTCTACACCAAATTCAGGAATGTTTGTTATTCTTTCTACAAATGATCCATTATCCCAAAATCAAGGTTCACTACATCCTATACATGGATAACCTGATTTGATAGGGGAAACTCACTCCATTATTCCTCCATAAATCCACAAGCATTATATGTTACAGAACTCTACATCCTGCTTTGTATAAGCAATAACCTTTTTAGCTTCTTCACTATCATAAGTTTCAGCAAATAAACCTGCATCAAAATATGGTCTCCTGTAACTATCGTGAACACGCTTTCCATAGAATTCTTTAACTCTTCCTAAGTTATCCAATTCAGGCAATGTACCCAAAAGTCACATAATGAACCGCTTACCGCAGTCATAACCTCTCCTATTGGAGGACAACCTGGAGCACTTACTATTGGTTTATCCTTAATCAATACATCAACAGGCACTGAGCCGGTTGGATTTGGTGATGCTGCCTGAATTCCTCCCCATAAAAAGAACAACTACCAAATGTAAGAATGGCAGCAGCTCGACGCAGACTCTTTTAGAATCTCAACTGCAGTCTACCTGCTATAATTTTAATAAATACCATCATCCTTTGTAGGAATAGCTCCTTCAACCAAATGTAATTACCATAATTTTCTTTCATTGACTTCTGCTTAGCTTCTTCAGCATTATGTCCTGATGCTGCCATCAAAGTATCAGTATAGTCAAGTGAAATAGTATCTAATAAGATATCTGCTACTAATGGATGATCCGATCTGATAAATGATTCTGAACATCCTGTACATTCTTGAAAATGTTCCCAAATAACAGGTATTCTTTTTTTAGTCTCCAATGCTTTTGCCACCTGTCCTATCATACTGGATTCAAGCCCCATATATGCTGACATAAATGTAACAAATTTAAGAAAATCTTTCCTTGAATAACCTTTGTTGAGAATGTGCTCAAGATAAGTCTCGTTTTTGAATAATTCTGCCATAGCCCAATGTTTTTAGAAAATTTATTTATTCTGCAATTTAAGCACATCAGAATTAAATTAACAATATTTTTATTTTTAGTTTCTAAATATTAATTTAGTATAAATAAACATAATATAATTTTTATTCTTTGACTTTTAGCAAAACTCCTAATTTTGTTGGCAATAAAACCCTAAAAAACAATTATGCAATATTTTACTTTGTATATTCTATCAATTCAGAACATTGTACCAAATCAGCCCTTATGATAGAAAATAAAAAAAACAGTATAAAACAGAAGAAATCTGCGATAAAATAAATATTATATAAATATTTTGAAGAAACACACTTGCATAGAATAGTATTTTATATAGATATTTACTTCAATAATTATATTTCATAATCAATGACTTGCGTTTTCCAATTTTTCCAACACTTCCTCATCTGACATACCCAAATATTTCAAGGAATTTTTTACATCATTTACTAATGGAGATTCTGGAAATCTCACTAAAAACTCCTCATAACATTTTTTTGCCTCAGAATAATTTTTTAATTCACTATCCAGAAGAAAGCCCTTCATGAATAATGCATTTGAAACTTTATCATTTGTAGGATAATCATCGAGTATCCAATCATAGATATCTATAGCTCTCTTATTCATACCTACCATTTGCGACATTTGAGCAGCATTGTACAAGTAAGAAACAGTATTTTCGTTATTTGGATTTATATATGCATAAAGTGAAACAGCATTTATAAATTTCTTTGCATTTACAAGGTCATATTTACCAGTCGTCTCAAGGGAGTTAAATACCTTTTTGCTATAATCAGTCAAATTTACCTTGAAATCTATTTTATTTGAATTATTATCACTCGTTTTTTTCCCATTCTGTTGTTTTTCCTCAGGATATTTTTCCAAAAATAATGATTCACCAATTTCAGCCAATTCTTTGTTTCCACTTAATTTATATATTTCAATAAGTGATTTTATTCTATTTTTATTATCAGAATCGGGATATTTTCTTAGAGAATATATTATCAGATTTGAAGAATAACCTTTATTGTAATCCATGAAAAATTTTGATCCGTGATCCAAAATTTCCATTTTGGAATTCTTATCCAATATAGTATCTTCTATCACATCATTATATAATGAATACAGAGAATCCAAATATTGTTTTTCTCCTTTTTGGGAAATATCACTTTCCAAATGTTTAATATTTTCAGGAACATAATCTTTTTTACAAGATACCAGCCAGACAATTGACAATAAACTATAAAAAATTAATTTTTTCATATTACAATTATATTAATTGAAATTACAAATCCTACTTTTTATTTAATAACGTGAAAAGAGTTAAAAATATGTATTTTATTCTTGAAGTCCGGGATCATCTTCCACTTTTTCATAGTCCTTAGCCTTAGATTTGAGCAGTGAAATATTAAAATATCTTCCCGGAAACAATCTCATATCTTGCAATAACAAATTAGTATGTTTAGCGGTAAGGTTCAATTCATCATACAATTCATCATCTTTTATCAGTTTTCCCAAACTACCTTTACCTTCATTGATTCCTTTTACCACTCCATCGATATTATTGAAAGTATTATCAGTTTTTTTCAATACTGATTCAAGATTTACCAGATTTTCTTGCAATCCACTCACAGCACCTTTTGTAACTATCAACAATGAATCGATATTGGAGGCTTTTAAATCTCCGGTAATAGAAGCAACATCATTAATAATTTTATTAAGATCGTCGTTATTCTCTTTCAATGCTGAAGAAAATTCTTCAATATTATTTACTGACAATTGCAAATTTCTTTCATTCTGACTTAGAATTTTTTCCAGATGTGAAGTAATGCTTACAAGATTAGTCAGAATATCTTTTGAATTCTGTATAGTCTGATTATTGGCACTATCACCCTGAAGAGTATCCATAACAGAATATACTCCTTTTTTTATTTGTTGAAAATAATCGTCCAGTTCATTTTTAGGCAACATTGAACCAAGCATGCTCAAAACTTCACCTTGAAGGTAATCTCCTGATTGAGCGCAATCATCGCCATCGCATTGTCCATTGATATCGATAATAACACCTTTTCCGCTTACAAGTCCCATATTACTAATAATAGCCTTCGAGTCTTTAGGTATTTTGATCTGATCTTTAACATCAATCGCAACCAATATCTTGGAAAAATCTTTTGGATCAATATTGATTTTAACTACTGAACCAACTTTGTAGCCATGTACCAACACTGGAGATGCCACTTCAATTGATCTATATTATCATACTTTATATAAAATGTATTGGTGCGTTCAAATACATTTTTACTTTTTTAGAAATTGATATCCCCAGATGAAAACCACAAATACTATTAAAGAGACAATCCCTATTTTTACTTCTTTCTTCATTAGCTAAAAAAAATTTAATATGCCTGAAAATGTCCTTTTAAAACAAGCAATCAAAAATAATATTTCGTTTGTTTAATAAAATTTTATCTATTTGAACAGCAAAACTAATGATATTTTTTGATTCTTTCACACTTCACACTATATTAAATATCATTAACATTGCTCAAAACATAATGGACACACCCTAAAATACTATAAATATTGCATGATTCCCATCGATAAATTCATTTAACAATAATTGCTAATAAATTATCAATCCTAATAAAAATACAGGATTTAAGCCATAAAATAGTAAATAATTGAATTCTTATTTCGTTAAAAATTATAATTTACAAAAATATATTATAATTTTGCTTAATATATAAATTTTCTACTATGTATATTTACTTAAATTATTACAAAATGAGAAACATATTCAATATTATATTTTTAATTTTCACTATTTCGATATCGTCGAATGCACAATTGACAAGAATCTATACTGATAGCGACAGATTTTTCAAAAGAAGATCAATAGTTTTGAATATAAAAATTATCCAAGAGCGGACTATTATTTTGAAAAATATCTCCAGGAGAAGCAAAATAGTAATTTGAATAATCTATTGACTTCAGAAGCAAAATTATATCCATTGATTATTGATTATTTAATCGATGATGAAAACAATGAAGAAAATTTTGAGAACTACTACACTGACAATTCTACCAGCATATTATTGAATGATGCACTCATAGCAAAAGGCAATTATTATTTCAGGAACAGTGAATATGGAAGAGCCATTGATTCTTATGAACAAATAGATCTCGATGGACTGGAATATTATAAAGAAGATGAAGTAAAATTCAAATTGGCTTATAGTTATTTTGTAAAACAACAATTTGACAAAGCATCACTAATATTTAAAGATCTTAGCCTTACTCAGAGGAAATATTACTACCCATCAAATTATTATTATGGAATATGTCAATTTCTGAATAGCGATTTTGACAGAGCTATCAATAGTTTTGATATTATTCAAAACAGTCCTGATTACAAAAACTACATTCCATATTATCTCGTACAATTATATTTTACTCAGGGAAACTATAATAAAACCATAGAGGTAGGAGAAGAAAAACTCAAATTGCCGGAAGTTGAAAATTATTACAATATTCATCAGTTGGTAGGACAATCATATTTCATAAAAAAAGAATATGAAAAAGCCCTTCCACACCTTGAATTGTATGAAAAAAATACAGCTAAATTGTCAGAGTCCGATTTCTACCAATTGGGTTATATGTATCATGAAATAGGTGATTGTGTCAATTCTATTAAAAACTTCATAGAGCTGACAGGATTGAATTCACAACTGGGACAATATGCAAATTACTATATAGCAGACTGTTATTTACGACAAAATAATAAAGAATCTGCAAGATCAGCGTTCAAAAATGCTTCTTCACTCTCTTTTGACAAACTCGTCCAAGAGGAAAGTTTACTTAACTATGGAAAATTATCGTCCGAAATGGGATACGACAGAGAAGCCATAAACACTCTTAATTCCATTTCCGACAATTCAGCTTATTACAGTGAGGCTCAATCTATACTAAAAGGAATATTCATAAACACCAAGGACTATGCTGCTGCTCAAAAAATCCTCGAAGACATGGACAATGTGACACCACAATTATATGAAGCATACCAAATAGTTTCATATTATAAAGCACTCCAAGAGATAAATGACGGTAAATATGATATCGCTACTGAAGACCTGCTCAAAGCAGAAAAAATATCAAGAGATATCAGGACAAGTATTCAGACAAACTACTGGTAGGAGATTTGCTATACAGAAAAGGTGATTATGCAGAAAGCAATAAGTATATAGACAGATATTTTCTGCTGATTCAAGGAATTGACAAGATTGAGAATCTCGCTTCTCCCCATTTGCACATTATGTGCAAGGATATAATTATTATAAACTAAAGAATTATCCTGCATCTGTTCAGCATTTTCTCAATACTATAAAATTATTCAATGATTACCCTGCAGAAAATAAAAACTTACAAAACAATATTATCTATGACTCAAATATAAGATTGGGAGATGCATATTTTTACAGTAAAGAACCTTACTGAATCCCTGAAGAGATATAATTATGCTATAGACCACAATGCAAAAAACAGTGATTATGCATTATATCAAAAGGCAATAATATTGGGGTTGAATGACAAAATGTTTGAAAAAATAGCACTTTTGAATGATGTAATTGGAAAATATCCCAACTCAGGAATAAGACCTTTGGCTCTTTTCGAACTCGCAGGAACATATCAGGATATAGGACAATACGAAAAAGCATATACTGAATATAGTGCCATTGTCAATAATTACAAATCAAACACACAAATCACAAATAAAGCTCTAATGCAAATGGGATTGATAAGCTACAATAAAGGAAGTCTCGATGAATCAATAGAAAATTACAAAGCTGTAATAGCCAATAATCCAAATGCTGACACTAAGAGAGAGGCTCTAAATGCTCTGGAAGAGATATATATCAACGACAAGAAAAACCCTTCTGAATATATTGAATTCATGAAAAACGAGGCAGGAATAGACGCATCAAATATCAATTCCGACTCATTGAATTTCGTAACTGCAAGAATATTTTTTGAGAGCGATAGCGTGGATAATGCCTTAAATTCTCTCAACCAATATCTCGATACCTACGATAAAGGATATTATGCTCTTGATGCCAGATTCTATAGAGCTGAATCATATTTGCAAAAGAAAGACTACAAAGCAGCAGTAAAAGATTATGAATATATCATAGCTCAGGGATATAATAATTATTACGAACCTTCATTGTACAAAGCTGCAGTAATAAATTTCAATTATTTAAAAAATTACAATAAAGCTATCGATGAGTACAAACAACTCTCTGATGTAATCAAAGATGAAAATAAAAAATACGAAGCTCAATTGGGAATCATGAGAAGTGCATTTATGATTAATGATTTTGAAAATGTAAATTCCTATGGTAATTTTATCCTGAATAATCCATTGACTACCGACAAAGAAAAAAGTGCAGCTCACTATTATATCGGAAAAGTTGCAGTACATGACAAAAAATATGATGTTGCTCTAATCCATCTGAATAAAGTTATAAACGAAAATCCTAATAGCAATCTCGCAGCTGAATCACGATATCTTATTTCATTGATATATTATGAAAGAAATGAAATAGATTTGGCAAAGAAATGATAAATGATGCCAGCACCAAAAACAGTGCTTACCCTTATTGGATCGCTAAAGGATTGATATTACTGGCTGATATCTCGATAAAAAAAGACGACCTTTTCAATGCAAAAGCAGCACTGGAAGCAGTAAAAGAGAATTATACTGAAGACAAAAGCATATTAACAGAAGTAAATGAACGCCTTGATAAAGTAAATTCATTACTCGACGAAAAAAGCAGACTGGAAACAAAACCGGAGAATGGCGATATCATACTCGATGAACCAAAATAATAAATTAAGATAATCCGAATAAATATAAACAATAAATCGAAATTTTTAGAAAAATGAAACATATATTATCAATAATAGCAATCGCATTTTCAATTACTTTGGCTTATAGTCAGGATAACGAACTCAAGATCGAAGATGTGAAAGTAATCAAAGATTTTGACGTTCAAATCGCTGATTTCAATAAAATAAATATCGATCCGGTATTACCAACTTACGATATAAAATCGAGGACTTACACTTACTCGGTAAGACCATTACCAGTGAAATTGGACTATGAAAAACCACAAATCAGACCATTGGCACTAAAACCTGAGATATTAGAAAAATCAAATAACTACTATTTGAAAGCAGGATATGGAATACCAAATTTCCTTGAACTGGAAGCATCTGCAGGATTCAAGAAAAATGATTTTTCAGGATTTGCCATTGCCAGTTATCTTGGTGCCGACAATAGCAAAAACATACCAAACCAAAAAATATCTCAAGCCAAATTGGATTTTGATCTAAAGAAAAATGATTATGCTAAGGATATATCTTATGGAATAAACGGAGGTTTTACAAATAATTATAATTACTTCTATTCCAATGTTCCAATAATAGAGCCAAGCAGATGAAGATGCTAAAACCAGAGCTTTACTCATCGATCTTAATGGATTTTTTGCTAAATCCAATGTCAGAGGAACTCTTGAAGACAGATTGGATGCTGGAATCAGCTCTCTACAAATCAATGCCGGAGATTTCAGTGAATCCGAATTGAAAATTAAAAATCTGCTCACATACCACATCTCGTCAACTTCTATAGTACAATTCTAGTTAAAATGAATACCTGATAGGTAGCAATAACATAGTACTGAACACAAATCCCTACTACCAATACAGTTCCAAAAGAATAAATATGAAACTCGGTGGAAATATTGGAATTTCACAAGACAAGAGCCTTTTGAGCCCATATATTGAATTGTCATCAAATCTATTTCACAATTTTATAGAAATATTTGCCGGATTACAATTCAGATTTTTACAACAATACTGCAATAACAAAAATATATGATAATCCATTTATCAATTTCGGAGAGGAGAATATAAAAACTACTAAGTCCAACAACATTGTGGCAGGAATAAGAAATAGTCTCGAAGGTGCATTGATAGAATTCAAAGCTACTTATTCCATATTTGATGACTATCATTTTTTCAAAATCAATCCAAATGACTCTATTACTTTCAATTCTATTTATGACAATGGCAGCAATTTGAAATTAGAAGCAAGAGCATCGTATAAACCAATTGGAAATTTTGAAATTGGCGGAAGGATATGCAAGAATTTTTATTCTTTGGACAGTCTTTCTCATGCTTTCTACACTCCTGATTTTGAGATAAATGCTTATGCGAAAATAAAATTCCTAAAGGAAAAACTCATTGTCACAGGGGAACTGTTCACAGGTTCTGCTCCATGGTATCTCGATACTGCAGGCAATCCTAAAAAACTGGATCCTCTATTCGATCTTAATGGAAATGTGGAATATAAAATTGGAAAATCTGCTTATATCTATGCTTCGATCAACAATATTTTTGCACAGAAATACGAGAGGTGGTATGGCTACGAAACCTATGGTATAAATATCATCGGTGGCTTGAAATTCAACTTTTAGAATTATTTTAGCAGAAATATTGATTTAATATGGTTGTCATTTTGATTTCACAACCTTTTCCAATGGTCGTCGGCTTTTTGAATTCACTTCAGGTCTATTATAATCATCAGCAGCAGCATAACCTACAGCCAATGCAAAAAGTGGCATATATTCCTTGACATCGAGTATTTTATAATATTTATCCTGCTCTATTCCTTCCATTGGAGTAGAATCCAAACCTAACTGATATACCGCATTCAATGCAAATCCAAGAGCGATATACACCTGTTTTGTAAGCCATTTTCTCAATTCTGCTTCTGTAAGTTCATTTTTTATCTTATTGTACCATTCTACCCTCGCTTCAGGTAATTGAGATTCTATCTCCTTCTGAAAATAATCTAAATCATAAGCCACACTAAAAACAATAAGCAAATCTGCCTGATTTATTTTTTCAGTATTGTGTTTGGATACATCAGCAAGTTCAGATTTCAATTTCGGATCTCTCACAAAATAAAACTGCCAAGGCTGGATATTGATAGATGAAGGAGAAAGCTTCAATATCTCTTTCAATTCTTCAACTACCTCATCAGGAATTTTCTTATCAGGATTATATTTTTTTGTAGCATAACGCTGTTGTGCCAATTCCAAAGCTCTCATAAATAATTCTTTATTAAACCTCAATTATTTAAATAATCTGTTATTAACGAAAAGTTTTCCATTTTGTGAAATAACGACATCTCCGTTTCTGATCAAAATATTATCGATTCTTATACTTCCTTTTACCATGAGGTCATTCCATAATTCAATTTTTATTTTTTCATATGGCAACTCAGGTTTATATTCAAATTCCACAAGTCCCCAACCATCGGGACCAACATATTTAGTTATTTTGAACAAGTCTGTGAATATTTTCCAATTATAATTTCCTCCTCCATCTGCTGCAGTTAATAACAATTTACTCCTTGGAATCAATTCGGAATTCATAGGATTGACCCAAAATGATATCAATAATGATGAGGTGTCCTGAAACAATGTAGTATCCAATAATTTGGTATATTCAGAATAACCCTCTTCAATTTTCAAATCTTTATTTCCAATTTCTAAGGCTAAATCACCATATCCATTCAGAATATAATTGGAAGTTAAACTATCTCCATCATATTCTGTATCAATATATTTATGCTTCATAAAATCAGCATAATTATCGGGTAATTGCCTTAAATTCTCCAATTGCAATCTATAAGTTAAATAATTATCATTTTCGAAATATTTATCCGCAATATTTACTATTCTAAGTTCATTTTCATTTAATTCTTCCCCCTTACTAACAATCAATAATATGTCTCTTTCATCCGGAAAATCACTCAATACATTAAAATCACTCAATGGCTCCCATTGCAAGGCAAGGCTTTCTACAGTTTGTGAGAGAGATGTTCTGGACAGTTGGACATCCATAATAGGCAAACCGGATTTAGAAGCTACTATGAAGGCATTTTGCCTGCTTTTGGTAGTTCCATCATACCAATACATTTCAGAACCAAGGTGAAAATATGGAAATGATAAAATTGCCTTAAATTCATCAAAATTTGCATCTTTTATCCATTTATCATTTTCCAAAGTATTGTCATAATCTATAAACTCAGGAATCTCATACATGAGTGCATCCTGTCTTTTATATTCTAAAAGAAAAGCATCGTATAGTCCCCATAAAACTGCCATACTTATCAATATCTTAGCAAAAACAGTCTTTTTATTAGCATAAAACGACCATATAAAGTAAAAAACCGAGATATTGAGAATATAATAAAATGGCCAATTGAATCTACCCGAAGCCCTGAATTGTCGCAGAGGTCCCATATAATTCCAAATCTCTTTCATCCCCCAGGAAAATGGATATGTCATACTAAATGCCAATCCTATCAATCCAACCCAAAGCATGATGCTTAAAAAGGGATTAGAATGGATTTTGAAATAATTTCCTCTACTTATATTTTTAAAATAATAATATATTCCAACTAAAAAACCAATTGCACTTACCAATCCCACATAAGCCACTCCTTCCCAATTGAGATAATCTATGTGGATAAATGACCCATAAGACTTTCCTACAGGCAGAAATACTGATTCAAAATATGCTTTGGTATCAAAAAAACCCCAAGGATATTTAGGCCTGTCCTGAGGATATCCAATAAGTGAAAATAAATATAAAATATATGGTGCAATTATCTGAATGGCAAATCCCATAACAAAGGATTTAACAAATTTAAATTTCTCCCTATCATAAATCGTGAAAAACATCAGTGCCAGGAAAGACATCATTCCATACATAGCATAAATATATGCATGCAGATATAATGTCAGCAATGAGATGACTCCCAAAATTATGCTATATTTCAATTTAGGTTCCCTGAAATATCGGTATAAAAACAACAAATACAATGGAATATAAAACACATATACCATGCTGAAATGCCTCCCATCCTATCGACCTGAGGACTTAAAAAAGCTATTATATTTGCCACCAGCATACTATATAGAAAAGGTAACCCCAGATTCCGAAGTAAAATAAATATCACCAATGCTCCCAATGCAATAGACAAAATCATCATAAGATTGATGACGGCAATGGTATAATTGCTATAATCAAAACCCAGATTCTTTAATAAAAGCATAAAATCAGATATTAAGGGCTGACTATCACCAAAATGCATCGATTCTCCAAAAGGATAATTCTGGCTCATACTATGACCGAAATCACTATCATATTTTACATGATAATATGTCCCGTAATAACTCCTAAGTCCATCACCTCCAGTAGCAAATATATATTCTCCCGGATTTACAAGTATCTTACCATAAAAAAAAACAAGCAAAATCGCTGACAATACCAATGTCAGCAAATATTGGAATTTATTATTTGAGTACAGCTTTTTTATATATTCATTCATTCGAAAATAAAACTTTACTATTCACTCAACAAAGATAATATTTTGATCTAAAAAATAAATTAAAAATGAAAATAAGTATTTTAAATAAAGAAATTATATTAATCCGGTTTAATTTTGTCCTCTCCAAAAACCAAAAAACACCTCAAATACAGAATATCTATAATTCAACCAAATTTCAATTAGATTTGTCCATCAATTGCAATTCCTGGCAATTCCAACTCACAAAATTCCTAACAATCATCTAAATACTATAAAGTTACAACCAAAACATATCAGTAAATAACAACAAAAATAAAAGCATTTTCTTTGATATTCTGAAAATTAAATCTAACTTGCGGAAGAAATGGAAATGTGGAAGGGTTGGTTATATATATATTAACAATAAAACTGTTGAAATAAATACAACATGAAAAGAATTAAAATAATGACTTCGCTCCTGTTTCTATGTATTTCAAATATTATTTTGGGCTGTTCATGTGATTCCATTATACCATTTTCTAAAAACATTGATGAAGAAACTTCCATCGTCCATGTCAAAATCCTAAAACACGGATTACTACCTGTGGAATACGTAAAAAAAATTAAATTTGACCATATTTTTAAGAGTTATAATTTTGAAAATGATTCCATTTCTTCTCCTCCATTGCCACCTTTTGATTATTTTAGTTATACTGTATTAAAATTTGCAAATAGAATAACTCCAAGCCCTATTTCAGATACCATAGTATTTTTTAATGGTACTGGATCTATGTGTTTAGGATCAATAAATCATCTAAAACAAGGAGGTAATTATATTATAAAAATTAAAAATAAACAAAAGTTTCAATTTGAGGATGAAATTAGGACGCGCCTTGAAAGTATTGGATTAAAAAATGAAGATTGGTGGGATAGAGATATATACACAAATGACATTTGTTATGAGTGGTTATTAAAATTGGAAAATGGATTAGTAAGTGGAAATATTACTCAAAATAAGCTAATGGAGTTATTGAAAGAGCTTAACCGAACAAATAATGCATTAACTGAAGATGAAAAGAGGAAAAAACAACAAATAATTAGAGAAACTAAACCTGAAGAAATGCTATTTTCAGATTTTGTTCACTTGATTAATAATAATTTAAAAAAAACATAATTTATTAATTGCATTTCCTATGGGGAGAAACTTTGCCACTCCATAAATATTAAAAAAAAAATGAAAAAGATTATTTACATAGATATGGACAATGTCCTTGTTGATTTCAAGTCTGGGATTGAAAGGCTTGAAGACCATACATTAATAGAGTATTCTGACAGATTAGATGAAGTTCCGGGAATATTCGCAAAAATGGATCCTATGCCAGATGCAATTGAATCCGTTCACAAACTTGCAGACCACTTTGATCTTTATATTCTCTCCACAGCACCATGGCTGAATCCAAGTGCATGGATTGATAAGGTGAATTGGGTTCAGGAACATTTCGGAAAACACAAATCAAGTCTTTTTTACAAACGACTTATAATTTCGCACCACAAAAATCTAAACAATGGTGATTACCTTATCGATGATAGACCCAACAATGGAGCAAAAGATTTTCAAGGCAAATGGATACATTTCGGAACTGAGAAATATCCTGATTGGAAATCAATATTAAAATACCTCATTGGAAATGAATCCAAACACAAATAACAAGTGGAGTTAACTAAAAGCAATGTCATATAATTACTTTGGAAAATCTTTGAACAGAACTATGGCATCTGTCATAAATTTTGCTTAATTTTGTAGGTAATTTTTTTTTCAAGGTTGCCATTTGGTACTATCTAAGGACTAAGAAAAAATATTTCGAAACTATTTCTATAATTAGAAACTCTGAAATATATATGTCAGTAAATTAGCTTGATATGGATATGGATAATATGGAGTATTTTGAATTTAATTATTAGTGACGAAAAAAAGGAATCCATACAGCAATTGAGTTAGGAATATTGTAGTGCTATTCATTGCTACTCAATACTAAACACCATTAGTCATTATTTTAAATAAATGATAAATATTTTAATAAAGTGATAAATAAATTTCTGGGAATATTTCGCTTAAATCCCGATTATAAGAATAGAGTTTTTGGTCTTGATTTAATGAGAGCACTTGCAATAATTTTTGTTGTCATGGGACATGCTCTATGTTGGAAAGTGCAGATACAAATTTTCCTTGGATTCGATTAATAGATGGGGTCGAATTATTTTTTGTATTAAGTGGTTTTCTAATAGGGGGCATTCTAATAAAACAATTTCAAAATTCCGATTCACTTGGGGTAAGATCTATAGGTAATTTTTGGATTCGAAGATGGTTTCGTACCCTACCCAATTATTATTTAATACTTATTATAAATATCATATTTGTTTACTTCGGTTTAATTAAAGAAGATTTTTCTCAATTTAATTGGCGGTTTTTCTTTTTCCTTCAGAATTTTTCACAATCATTTTATGGGTTCTTTTGGGAATCTTGGAGTTTAAGTATAGAGGAATGGTTTTATCTTTTATTTCCAATTATATTAACCTTTAATTATTTGATACTAAAAGGATTAAAAGTTTCAAAGAAACACATTTTCTTAGTCTCTGTACTTATTTTTCTATTAGTTCCATTCTTACTTAGATTTTTCATAGCATCAAAATTTGAAGTTGATAATTTTTGGCTTGGTGTAAAAATATATAAAGTTGTTATTTATCGATTAGATGGCATTGCATTAGGTCTATTAGCTGCATATATAAAATATTATAATTCAAATCTTTGGTACAAAAGCCGAAATTTAAGTTTTATTTTAGGAGTAATAATATGTTACATTATTTTGTATTCAAATTGGTTGCCAAATGATTTTTCAACCAAAGTTTACAAAACTGTTTTTCAGAGTATAGGATGTTTTATGCTTCTGCCAAAATTCGATAGTATGAAAATTGCCCCACCTGCAATTACAAAAATCACTACTCATATAAGTTTGATATCATATTCTATGTATTTGATAAATTTAGCATTAGTATCCAAAGTAATTCATGATAATTTTCCTTCTCATGACACTCAAACAGCATGGGCTATGTACATAATATATTGGGTCATTGTGATTACAGTATCAACTATCATATATAAATATTATGAAAAACCTATAATGGATATAAGAGATAGTTGGGATAAATAGAATTATATGGATTAAGGTTAAACTTTGTCACCTCATATAAATATATCATGAATATTTTGTAATTTTGGAAGGTAATTTTTTCATGGACTTAATTTACAAGAATACATAAAAAAAGCATCGTGCAATGAATAAAGCACACATTCGACGTATATAATGCAACGATAATTTTAAACTAAACCAAATGAGCGAAATTATAGTAAATTCCCGACTTTTATCACACTTTAACATCACAGTGCTTTAATTTATCCGAAACCACAAAACACTTTTTTAAATTATAATCACCCTCAGACATAAAAAAACTTTTGCAAAATAATGGGAATGATAGTATTAGAGAAACCTCGTCTACAATCTATCAAGTTTTTTAATTCAAAAAATGGACTGTTAGTTTACTGAATAGCAAACTTTAATAGTTGAAATTTTAAGGCAACAAGGAAAATAAATGTATTTCAAGTGAATTACATTTAACAATAATCAACAAATAAAAAAAGAGCAAGATATTATCCTGCTCTTTTTTATTTTCATTTAATTTTATTATCTCTAAAAAAATCAAAAATTATATAGGTAACCAATAGCAAATCTGTGATATGTTATATTTACAGATTCAATATCCGGATAAAT
Organism: Saprospiraceae bacterium; assembly: GCA_041392555.1. Classification (GTDB taxonomy): domain Bacteria; phylum Bacteroidota; class Bacteroidia; order Chitinophagales; family Saprospiraceae; genus JADJGA01. Next base: position 158,343 of record JAWKLW010000005.1, read on the forward strand.
AACAGGCTCTTTAGCAGTTTTACCTGATAAATTAAACGAATATGAAAGATTAAAACCTCCCAATGCAATTCCAAGTTCCAAATTTCCTCCAAGTCCCAATCTTTTACCTCCTTCTGTAGTTATATTGCCATTACCATCAGTATAATCACCTTCTGAATAATGTGCCAATCCAACTGCTAAAGCAACATAAGGTTTAAATTTACCAGTAAGCGGAGTATACCAACCTTTTAGGTAATATGCCTCAACTCCCAATAACTTGGAATCTAAAAACAAATTATCCTCAGACCCCAGTGCTGCTGTCAAAACTGAGTTGTATTCCACACCAGCAAATAAATGATCTGTAAATTTGTAACCCGCCTCAATATTGTAAGTTATTCCACTTTTAGCATAATCATTAAAGGCACCTACCGGTTTAGCATAACCCAAATTGGCTCCACCAAATACTTTTTCTATTTCAAATTGTGCATTAATCGCTGTTATTGATAAAATCATCATAATAACTGCAAAAGTTAGTTTTTTCATAAATCACATTTTAATTTTAGCTGAATTCAAGTGACAAATGCAACATTAGATAAAAAATATGTCATTGGCAAAATTACGATTAAAAAATTCAATCGGAGTTAGAAAACCTAAAGTTTTTCTGCAGGTCTATTATTCAATATATTTTGAACTGAAATTACATCATTGTCAGTAATATTTTCAAAAGAAGAACCTTTAGGAAAATATTGTCTAATAAGACCATTGGTGTTTTCATTAGCACCACGTTCCCAAGAATGATATGGTCGGGCAAAGAAAAATTGAATATTTAGATTTTGAGAGATAGTTTGATGATCAGAAAATTCTTTTCCATTATCAGCAGTAATAGTATGTAATAAATTTTTAAAAGGTTTAAGAGTTTCGATAGTTTGTGATGAGACGGGGATAGCATCTTTAGACACTAATTTACGAATAAAAACCAAGCTTGACACTCTGTCATTCATTGTAAGCAAAGCTCCTTTGTGATTTTTGCCGATAACAGTATCTATCTCAAAATCTCCAAATCGATTTTTTTATCTACTATTTTTGGTCTCAAAGAGATATCAGTTCTGTTAGGAATAATACCTCTTTTATCTTTTGAAGCACCTCGTTTACGATATTTTCTTCCATTGTGTCTTAGGTGTTTATATAAATTACCTCTTGTTTTTTATTATCCCAAATAAATTTATATATGGTTTTATGAGACACAATGGATATTTTCAACTTTAGCTCTACCTACAATTTGTTCAGGACTATAATCTTGTCTAAGTTTATCAATAACATAAAATTTGACTGATTTAGTAAATTTATGTTTTTTAGGTTTTTCTTGAGTCTTTTAGTATATTTTTTTGTGCTAAATCAGCTTTGTATTCTCCATTACGTTTGTCACTATTGCGTTTCACTCTCTACAAACTATAGATTTGTGTTTGCCAATTGTTTTTGCAATGTCAGTTTGAGAATATTTATTTTGTATCATTACTGAAATTGTATATCTTTGCTCCAAGGTTAAATGTTTATTCATAGCAACTTTTTTGGACGACAGGGGGCTAAGATAATCAAATTCCATCAAAGCAGAGAAGTAGGATTTTTTTCCTTCTTCTTTGTTTTGAAAAATTTATTTTATCTCATCTCTCTCTCATCTTTTGTAAGTTGCATTTGTTTGTTGAATTTGGGTTATTAAAAATAAATATTCCAACAAATGTAATTTATATACATATTTTTTTTTATTATTTTAACATTTTTTATTTACATTTAGAACTATTCCAGTTTATTATAAGAAATAATTGAAATAGTAATAAATAAAAATTTAATATTTTTTCAATTCCTCCAACATTTATACCAAAATCTTTATGTAATTTTACATATATTTTTCTGCGCTTCATTATATGTATTAAAGAAATTATGAATTATAAACTCCCGTTAATTTTTAGCATTTCCTTTTTCTTATATCCATTAACATAAATTTCGGACAAGAGATTAAAAATCTCTGACAATTTGATTTTGAATAAATTATCAGAACATTGTTATGTTCACACTCAAAATTCTAACAATGGATTGATATATATAAATTCAGGAGAAGCTGCCATTATTTCAACTCCTGATTCAGATGAAGAAACTCAAAATTTGATAGATTGGGTACAAAATACCAAACATGCAAAAATCGTAGCTTATGTGATTGACCGATGGCATCCCGATGCTATGCAGGGGCTGGATATCGTACACAAAAACAATATTAAAAGTTATTCTTCCAAATTGACACAAAAGATTGCTAATAAAAAAGGACTTCCAAGTGCCTGATATAAACTTTAGAACTAAAAAAAGATAAAAAGTAGGTAACCAAGAGTTTATTTGTCATTATCTTGGTGAAGCTCACACTCCTGATGGAATTGTGGTTTGGTTACCAAGCGAACAAATACTTTTTGGTGGCAATGAAATAAGAAATTATAAAGGCTGGGTTGGTAATATCGGCGATGCAAACATTAACCAATGGCCTAAAACAGCAAAAAAAATAAAAAAGAACTATGGCAATGCTATAGTTGTCATTCCCGGACATGGTAAATTTGGAGGTTCGGAATTAATAGATTATACTATTGATTTATTCACAGTCCCTACCAATAAACCAGACAAAAAAAACATAGAAATTAATGATATTTTTCAAGATAAATTAAAAAGTGTTTTTTACATAAATTCTGAATCTGATACTTTTCAAGATGATAATAGAATTTTAATAAATGCGACCGTAATTGTACATGATAATACAAAATCAATAGAGATAATATCTCCCCAAATCATTATTAATACTTCCAATGAGAAAATAGAATCTGAAGAAGGAAGAGTAAAAATCTATGATCTTCAAACTCACATTCCTAAATTGAGAACAGATGTTAATTACAAAAAATTAATCGTTTACAAATATGATAACAATATCGTGGGTTATGTGGTAGTATTAAAAGAAATAGAAAGTACCAATCTCTGAATTTTAGTTAAAACTAACAATTTGGAATTTTAAACCAAAACCATGAAATATTACTTTTAACAAAAAAAAATTCCCCATAAATTTATAAAAACAACCAATATTTCGTTTTAAACTATATTTTTGCAAATTAAAATTAATACTTATGTGTGGAATAGTATGTGTATTCGACTTAAAAAGCGATCAGGAAATATTGAGACCATTAGCATTGGAAATGGCAAAAAAACTCAGACATCGTGGTCCCGACTGGTCTGGAATATATAGTGAAGATAAAGCTATCATCGCTCACGAAAGATTATCCATAGTCGATCCCCAATCAGGAAAGCAGCCATTGTATAGCAAAGATGGTAATCTGGTATTAGGAGTAAATGGAGAAATTTATAATCACAGAGAAATCCGAAAACAATATAAGGACAAATATGAATTCCTGACAGGCTCAGACTGTGAGGTAATCTTAGCATTATACCGTGACAAAAAGGAAAAATTCATCGATGACCTCAATGGGATATTTGCATTCGGGTTATACGACAAGGAAGATGATTCATACCTGATAGCCAGAGACCACATGGGTATTATTCCACTATATCAGGGATGGGATGAATATGGTAATTACTACATAGCTTCTGAATTAAAAGCACTGGAAGGAGTTTGTAAAAAGATTACAGAATTTCCTCCGGGACACTATTTTTACAGCAAAGATGGAGAATTAAAAAAATGGTACCATCGTGATTGGATGGAATATGACAATGTCAAAGACAATCCTGCATCGATAGAAGAATTATCAGAGGCATTGGAAAAAGCAGTACACAGACAATTGATGTCCGATGTACCTTATGGAGTACTATTGTCAGGAGGACTCGATAGTTCTATCACTTCTGCTCTTGCCAAGAAATTTTCAAAATTGAGGATCGAAGACAATGACATGAAAGATGCCTGGTGGCCACAGTTACATAGCTTTGCAATAGGTCTGGAAGGTTCACCCGACCTCAAAGCATCAAAATTAGTAGCCGAACATATAGGTACTGTTCATCATGAGATTCACTATACCATTCAGGAAGGACTCGATGCTATCAGGGATGTGATATATCAAATAGAAACCTATGATGTCACCACCATCAGAGCTTCCACTCCTATGTACTTATTGGCAAGAGTTATAAAATCCATGGGAATCAAAATGGTATTGTCAGGAGAAGGAGCGGATGAGATTTTTGGTGGATATCTATATTTCCATAAAGCACCTAATGCTGAAGAATTTCACAAAGAAACTGTGAGAAAACTCGACAGGCTCTTTATGATTGCCTAGAGCAAATAAAACTTTAGCTGTAGGAGTTGAAGGAAGAGTACCATTCCTCGATAAAGATTTTATGGATGTAGCTATGAGATTCAATCCCGAAGCCAAAATGATAAAAGATGGTAAAATAGAAAAATGGTGCCTTAGAAAAGGATTTGAACAATATCTGCCTGAAGAAATAGCTTGGAGGCAAAAAGAACAATTTTCTGATGGTGTAGGTTATGGCTGGATAGATACTCTCAAAAAAATAGCAAATGAAAATGTCACAGATGAAATGATGGCTAATGCCAAATACAAATTCCATATAAATGTGCCTATGAGCAAAGAAGAATATCTATACAGAAGTATTTTTTCAGAACATTTTCCTTCAGATCAGGCTGCAGCATGTGTACCTTCTGTTCCATCCATTGCTTGCAGTACAGGCGAAGCTCTGGCTTGGGACGAATCTTTCAAGAATAATGCAGACCCTTCAGGCAGAGCAGTAAATACTGTTCATGCACAAGGTAAAAAATTCTGATATTATAAATACTATAGTTAATATTACTAAAAAAATTGTTGCCAGATATTGTCATTTTTATTTGGTAGCATTGTAAATTTCATCATTTCCTTTGTTACAGGATGTGGAATTGATAGTTCAAAACAATGGAGGTACAAACATCTGTTTTTGGTTTTGTATGTGGAGCCATATTTCACATCTGCCAGGATTGGAGCAAAATGGTGACTTAACTGAGCTCTAATCTGATGAGACCTTCCTGTTATCAATTCTACTTCCACAAGGGTTTTATTACCGATAGTACTAATAACTTTATAGTTCATTTCTGCCCTTTTAGCACCGGCTTTACCCTCAGACCACACTGAAACGATATTGCTTTTCTCATCTTTCAATAAATAATCGACTAAAGTTCCTGCTAGTCTGAGTAATTTCGCCCTGAACAATTGCATAATATTTTTTTCAAATAAATTTTTCCTCAAACTCTCATTTAATCTCGATAAAGCCTTGGAGGTTTCGTGCAAATACCATCACCCCGCTCGATGTCCTATCCAATCTATGTACTGAACCCAAAAATACATTGCCTGGTTTATCATATTTCACTTTGATATATTCTTTGACAAATTCCAAAATACTATCGTCGCCTGTATTATCCTTTTGAGATAAAACACCACAAGGTTTATTCACCACGATAATATGATTATCTTCATAAATTACTTCAATATTATTTTCTTTCACTGTAAAAATTTTATAAACTTTTTATTAAAACTTAAACTATTTTTCGTTGTTAACAGTTAGTTATTTTGAAATATAAATATAGTATTCTAAATGATTACAATAGAATATTAGATGTAAAAATAATATTTGTATTAAATATTTTTTGATTATTTTAAAAAACAATGCAACTTTGTTTTTAAATTCAATAAAACATGATTAATAAAGTAATTTTAATTGGCAATTTAGGTAAAGATCCTGATGTAAGAAAACTTGAAAACAATAGTTTTGTGGCAAGATTTCCACTTGCTACCCATGAAAACTACAGAGACAAATCCGGTAATTGGCAAAAAGTAACAGACTGGCATAATATAGTAGTTTGGGGCAATCAAGCAGAAAGAGCAGAAAAAATGCTACATAAAGGCAGCACCATATATCTCGAAGGTAAATTAAAAACCCGAAAATGGAATGATAATAGTGGTGCAGAAAGATATACTACTGAAGTTATTGCTTTGTCTTACAAAATTCTTGACAAAAAAGTTATGAAGGAAATTCAGCCTTGGGCAGATCTATTGATGAAAACAATATGATTTCTAAGGAATTAGACGAACCAATGATGGACGACATGGACGATCAAGTCGATGATTTACCATTCTGATTTTTTTCATCAAAAGTGAATTAATGGAAAAAGAATCTGAACCCAGGGGAATTATTTAATGACATTGACATTTTTATTGATTTCAATAGATTTCAATATTTATATTACATTTATCTTTTATTACTTTTGATAATAGCTTCAGCTTTATTGTCTGGGTCTGAGATTGCCTTTTTTTCAATATCTCCGGACAAATTCATAATCTTGAAAATGAAAATACCGATATTGACAAAAAAATACTGGAACTCAGAGAAAACCACGTAAACTATTAGCGACAATATTGGTAGGTAATAATTTTATAAATATTACTATATTATTGCTTTCAGACTATATCCTGAATAGCATTTTCGGTGAAAGTTATTTTCAGTATTGGGCTCAGTAATTGAGTGAATACACTATTTTGCTGGATTTGAGATTTCTTCTCTTGTAAGCTTCATTAGCTTTATCATCACAGTGCTGGGAGTGACATTTATATTAGTACTTTTCGGAGAAGTAATGCCTAAGATATTTGCAAGCAGTAACAATATGAAATTGGCAAAATTGATGGCAAATCCATTATCTTCTCTTATGGTAATCCTAAAACCTTTTACTAATATCTTGGTAAAATATACCAATCTCATAGAAAAGAGGATAGAAAAAAACAGGAAAAATTCAAGTAATAAAGATAAAGATGAAATCCAGGATGCATTGGATATCACTCTTACTAAAGATGAGCAGGAATTGGATATATTGAAGAGCATATTGAATTTCAATGATGTATCAGTGAAGCAAATCATGAAACCTCGTATGGATGTGATTAGCTCTGGATTCTACAATGAATTTTGCTGAAGTACTCAAAATAGTCAAAGAGAGTGGATTTAGCAGAATACCTGTTTATACTGAAGATTTCGACAATATAATAGGTATTTTATTTGCTAAAAACCTCATTTCACACACTACTGAAAAAGAATTTGATTGGCTATAGTTAGTGCGAACTCAAATATATTATGTTCCAAAATCAAAAAAATCAATGAGGTACTTCGTGATTTCCAAAAGCAAAAAACTCATATGGCTATTGTGGTCGATGAATATGGAGGTACTTCAGGAATAGTGACAATGGAAGATATCATGGAAGAAATATTAGGAGAGATTCTCGATGAATTCGATGAAGAAGACAACAATGAATATGAGAAAATAGATGATAAAACATATAAGTTCGAAGGGAAAACATCCCTGATAGATTTTATCAGAATATTCAATGAAAACAATAATTTTTTCGAAGATTATAAAGGTGAAGCAGATTCACTGGCTGGCATTATCCTCGAATCTTCAGGAGAAATACCTGAAAAAGGATATGAGATAAAAGTAAACAACTACAGATTTATAGTCGATTCCGTTACACAAAGAAGAATAGAAAAAATCCTGGTAAAACTTGAAGACAATGACGAAGAGATATAACTTATTATTAGCTTTTTTACTTATTCTTCTGAATTCATGTTCGGAAAACAATGCAGAAGACACCTAAACCCAGAACATATCCCAAAGTAGATTTCCCCAAAAAGAATATACTTTATTTACAAATAAGGAATGTGGATATTCATTTGAAATACCTACCTATGCCTCATGGATAAAGAAAAGGAATATTTAGATGAAAAATCACCTAACGATTGTTGGTACAACCTAAATTTCCCACAATTTCACGGCACACTATATCTGACATACTACCCTATCAATAGCAGAATAGAATTTGATAAATTGATAAATGACACTTATAATCTTGTTAGCAAACACAATGTAAAATCTACAGGAAGAAAGGAAATAGAAATTTCCAAGGCAGGAACTGGTGGGATATTATTCAAAATTGACGGGCAGGTAGCTTCTCAGACACAGTTCTTTATCACTGATACTACCGAAAATTTCATACGAGGCTCATTGTATTTCAACAATAGAGTAGATATTGATTCAATGAAAATAATTCAGAATTTTATAGATGAGGACATTAATCATTTAATAGAGACATTTACCTGGAATAAATAATATCGTTATGAATTTCTTAAAATCAATTCCCAATATTTTAACATCTCTTAATCTGTTTTCAGGAGTTGCTGCTATACTCATCAATGATCCATTTTACAGTCCGTTACTCATATTAGCTGGAGGTATTTTCGATTTATTTGATGGAGCTGTGGCAAGAAAAGTAAATGCAAGCAGTAAGTTTGGAGCAGAATTGGATAGTCTTGCAGATGTAATAAGTTTCGGCGTGGCACCAGCATTTTTATATTTTCATCATGTATTGGGTATAGGTTTTCTCAACATTATTGCTGTTGGCATATTAGCAGTATTTACATCACTAAGACTTGCAAAATTCAATATAGATACAGAACAGAAAGTTAATTTTGTAGGTTTGCCAAGTCCGGCTTCAGGAATATTCTTTGCATTTATGGTATTGGAATCTGTAGATCAAAAATACATTAATTATTCGGAAAACACAACAATTTGGTTTTTATTACCAATAATTTTCAGTTATTTGATGGTGTCAAAAATCAAGTTTTATGCATTAAAAAAATCTGATAGCAAGTATAATAATGCCATAAAATTCACAATTGTAGGCATATTTTTAGTTTCAGCCATTATTTGGTTAACTACAGGATTCCCGACAATACCAATAGCCATAGTACTTTATATGTTTATTTCAATATTATATTATGAACTTATTTTGCGGTAATTTATACTTTATATAAAATTATCATAAAAAACACGTTGATAAATTTTTTCAAACTGATTCAAATGGTAATTTTGTGCTTTTTATGACTTCATCGAAAATGAATTTGGTCGCGAAGGATATTTAATGGATAGAAAAATCAAAATAAAATATTTAAGGTTATTAGTTGAGTTCAAGCAGCATTATATAGTAGTATATATTGTAAATTTCTTCAAAAACCTATATGAAAACGCTAAAACCACCAATTCTCATTTAAAATTTCAAATCTTTCAATTTTTACCTTTCCTCATAGCATCGTCTCTTACAGGTATATTTGCGTATATATATTCCAGAGTTTTTAGTTTGACTGAAAAAATGTCATTCTCTCTTATAAATAAATACTCTTGGATTGTTTTCATCATAACACCATTGAGTTTCCTATTGTCGTGGTGGATAGTGCGAAAATATGCCGGAGCTGCCAAAGGTAGTGGAATACCACAGGTAATGGCTGCATTGGAATTGGCAAGCCCACCTACCCGACATTTGATACAAAAACTATTGAGTTTCAAAATAATAATTGTAAAAATCGTATCGAGTATAGCTAAAGTTTTCGGAGGAGGAGTATTGGGTAGAGAAGGTCCTACAATACAGATATCGAGTTCCATTTTCGTGCTTATATATAAATTTCTACCTTCGTGGTGGCCCCATATTTCAAAGAAGAATATATTAGTGGCAGGTGCAGCTTCAGGATTGGCTGCTGCTTTCAATACACCATTAGGGGGAATTATATTTGCCATCGAAGAACTTTCTAAAAACAATATCAATTACTATAAATCACCGCTTTTCATCTCTGTAATAATAGCAGGTCTCACCGCACAGGGACTTAGTGGATCATATCTTTATCTTGGATATCCACAATTAGCAACAAGTGGTTATACCGTATATTTAGGTGTGTTATTAGTTGCCGTATTATCAGGATATTTTGCTGCTAAAACAAGTGTATATATGCTGAAAGCAATCAATTTTGTCACTAAAGATAAAAATATCTCACGCCAATTTTTGATCGTGGTATTAAGTGGATTGATTGTAGCATCTACCATTTATTTTCTGGGTACTGATTCTATGGGTTCAGGAAAAGAACTGATGGAAAGAATGTTATTTACCAATGAAAAATCTGTTGAATGGTATATCCCCATAGTAAGAATAGGTAATCTTATCACATCTTTTAGTTTTGGTGGTGCAGGTGGTATTTTTGCACCTTCGCTGAGTTCCGGAGCTACAATTGGATCATTGATCTCAGATTTCCTCCATCTTGGTGGCAATAACGCCAATCTGCTTATAGTCATAGGAATGACATCATTTTTAACCGGAGTGACAAGGGCTCTTTTACATCTGCAATCATAGTTTTTGAAATGACAGACCGCCACAGTGTGATATTTTTCCTGATGATGGGAGCCATTCTCGCTAATCTTATTGCAGCCAATGTTGACAAATATTCTCTATATGACCATCTCAAAGATAAATATTATGATGATGTATTAAAATCAAAATCAAATAAAAATATCCCTTAAAATTCTATTTTTGAATTATCTTTGGAAATTTATAATATTCTTATAAAATTTTTCAGTTTTAATCAATCATTTTTTTAATTCTATCCAATGGCAAATAACAAATTAACCGGAATAGTAATATGTGGAGGGAAAAGCTATAGATTCGGACAAGATAAAGGAATGTACATGCTCGGAGATAAACCTATGATCCAATATGCAATTGACAATATTTCTACCATAGCCGATGATATCATTATAAGCACCAATGACCCTGAATATGCCAATCTTGGATATGAGACTATTGAGGATAGATATAAAGACATCGGACCTATAGGCGGAATTATGGCAGCTTTGGAATACTCTCAAAACGAAAATAATATAATAGTGTCTTGCGATATGCCATTTCTCAATTCCGAACTTCTAAAATACATTTACAACAATAAAGAAAACCATCTTGCAGCATCAGCAACTTTCAATAATTTCGTCGAACCTTTATGTTCATATTTCAATAAAAATACTGGATATTATTTCTGAAAACATTCAAAACAAACAATATAAATTGCTAAATATATTGGAGCAGCTTAATTTCAAAAAAATCAATATCCAACAATCATTACCTTCTATCAGGATTATATTTTTCTCAATATCAATACACAGACAGAGTACGACAAAGCTACAAATATCCTATATCAATAAACACAAAGTACCAAAATCACTTATAAATTTTGAAAAATAATAAACCAATAAAGCCCAACCGGATATCATAAATAAACCTCCAAGTGGGGTAATTGGCCCTAATATCTTAGTAGGAATACTGATTTTCTCAGAGAATGCTAAAAGATATATGCTGAATGAAAACAAAAATGTACCAATTATTATGAATCTAACTGCATTTTTTTCAATACCGTTAGTAAAATCCAAAATATAGCCCAATATAAGTAATGCCAAAGCATGATACATCATATATCTTACCCCTACTTCAAAACTTTGAACTTTTTCCAATGAAATTATTTTTTTCAATGCATAGGCACCAAAAGCTCCTAAAATGATAGATAATAATCCATAAATGGAGCCCGATAATATATACAAACTGTTTCATTTTTCACCTTATTTTAAATTCATAAAAATATATATTCTTTCCTTAAGTTCACTATTGATGATTCAAAACTCTTGAAATCATTTGCAAATGTACATCACAAAAGTAATCTAATTATATTAAAACAAAAATCAATTGTAGCAATATATTTTCATTTTTGGCACAATATTTGTAGTTAAACCTATGATAATCTATATTTTATATTTTTTTATAAATCAATTCTTATGAAAAAATTCAAACACCTACAAATCCCCCCCAAATTCTAATGCGTAATTTATTGTATTACAATAAATTAAAAACCAAAAGACTTTTTGGGATTATTTTTATAATTTCATTTTTTTAACTGGTTGTGAAAAAGATGTTAATTTACAGGAAGATATATCTAAAAGTGATTTAACGATAAATCATTTGAAAGAGTGGTATAATAATGTAAAACAAGAAACAAATAATATATCATTTAGAGACGATAATCAATTATTAAGCAGTTTATCTGTTGAAGATTCATTATTACAACTATTAAATCCATTGCAAGTTGAACCATTATGGAATTTAGCATATTCACCTGATAATTCAAATAATAGTTTTTTATTTGTTCCTTTCATTGACCCTTTTTTACTACCTTTAAAATGGATAGATGCTCAATTGGTTTTCTATTATGACAGCATAAACAATATTGATGTAAGTACAGTTATTTTTATTGTTGATAGTACTAAGTACAGTGATATTTCAGAAGTAAAAATGGAAAATTTTTCTGGTTACAATTTCCTAATTAACAAATCAAATGAATTAAAAGACTTCACCATAATAAATAAGGGAATAATTCAAAAACAAATAAATATATATATTAACAATAATGCAGATAGAAATTTAACATATAGAGACACAGAATCTTCACTAGGATGTTCGTGGACATGGATTGATTGGCTTAGAATGGTGATTACAAATTGGTTTTCTCAAACATGGAACAGCATTATTGATTTCTTTAATAATATATTAGGAGCCATAAACAGCTTTTTTTACAACCTTTTTACTGGTATGGATGGAGAATATAACGCAGACGGGGAATATATTTATTCAGAAATTAATTTTGAAGGATATGAATTTACTAAAGATAAAGACGGAGAAATTTGGGTAGCTTCAGACGGACAAAAATATAAATTTACTGATTACTATGGAGATTTAGCGTACAAATTATTTCTTAAAGATTTGTTTAAATTTGTTCCAGAATTTATGGAAATAAATAATTTACATTTTTCAAGCACCGGAACATCCAACTGTCAAGAAGTCACTTGGAATTATATTTACACCAATTTTGTTGAATGTAGTATTGAACCTGATTTTTTACAATGTTTAATAGATTCTTATAATACTGATTGTGAAAATGGATTTCCTAATAGCCCTGCAAAAAATGAATGTGATTTAAAATTTGAAAAACAATTATATTTTTTTGAAAGAAAATATGGCATAACATTGAATGAGTCACAAAAACATGAAATTAGATTAAAATTTAATTGTGAAGAATCTTTCGAAGATTTCAATTGTAATGTTATGAAGTATTTATTTTTCGATAGAGAAGATATTCAACAAATTATAGCTGATAACACTTTGATCGACCCGTGCAATCCACAACTTTCCACTGAGGATATTCTTAATGATTTTGCTAATAATAATTGTTCTGATTTGAGTATCTGTACAAAATCTTTGGATGAGTTGTATGAGGATATTGGTAAAGATGGTGGAAAATTGAATAGAACTGAATCATTTATTAATTGTAAAGCTTTGAATTGTATTTTGGATGATCTAATTGATACTGAATCTTCCAATTTTTGTGATCTGGTAAATAATATCGAAGGTGATATTAAAATAATAGACTTAAAAATTGGTGATTCCAGTGAGTTCCCAAATCCTAAGCAAAAAGGATATACATATATAGATCAAGAGACTGGAAGGATTACTATAAAATTTAACCCACTGTTTTGCACTGCTGAATTTGATATCAAACAACCCAATCCTTTTGTGGATTTTATAGTGTCTGCTCAAGTGTTAATTCACGAGAGTATTCATGCTGAATTTTGGAGGCAAGCAACTACCTTATTACCTGATGGCAAGACCTTAAGCCCAATAGATGGTACTTCATGGGAGGAGTCGGTAAGAGAATTTCTAAATATTATTTGCACTGATGGTGATGGTATCACTGATCAGCATGAAGAAATGATGACATTCTGGGTCAATAAAATAGCGCATGATCTTTGGGAGTTTAACGGTGAAGTAGGAGTACCGGATGATTATTTGTACTTAGCATGGCAAGGTGTTGTGACTAATCCTGATGAAATTATTGATCCTTGTATGCTTTTGTTCATAACTCAGTCAGAGTTTGATAATTACCAAGATAGATACGAAGAAAATGTAGTAAAAAACGATACGACTTTAGACAACCAAGCTTTGTTAAATCAATGCATCGAGAATTAAATTAATTAATATGAAACATAGGATTTATTTGTCAATTTTAGTTTTTACAATATTTTCATGTAAAACCTCTAATATGGATTATTCAAATCAAATTAGCTTAAAAGAAGCAAATAGGATTTTGAAAGAAGCACTAATAATAGCTGACATTGTTGGTTCTAAAAAAGACACTGTTTTATTTAATTATAATAATACATTAAATCAGGGTGGAGTTATATATTATAATTCAGTAAAAATTAAAGAAATTGATTTAAGAAATTTCCCATACTTTAAAAATAAATATAAAATTAAACTCATTAATAGTGAGGAAATCAAATCAGATAATGAAATAGTAGGATATTGGAATATAACATTTAGGAGATTAAATGATGGGTTATTAAGGCTTGGAATTTCTTCAAATTTTTATATTCCAAAATCAAGACAACCTATGGAGATTGATGGCATGTATTTTTACTTTAATTATAAGATAGTAAATGGAAAAGCAGAATTAATGAGATGGCGAGGACTTTAAATTTGTCCTTGTGGAAATAAAAATAATATTCGAGCGTAGGGAGTTTTCCTTACGCTCCTTTGTTTTGCACAACTAATGAAGTTAAATAAGCATCTAAACAATATAATGAAATAACATCAGCATGAAGAAATGATGACCTTCTGGGTAAATAAAATTGCTACTGATCTTTGGGAGTTCAATGGTCAAGTGGGAGATTCAACAGATTATTTGTACTTAGTATGGAGTGGAATATTTACAGGTGATACACAAGATGATCCATGTATGCAGTTATTTATAACTATTGACGATTTTAATAATTATCAAAATAATTATATTGACCATATTGTTGGAAATTCAGTAACTATTGAGAAAGAGAATCAATTAAATAATTGCATAAATAATTAAATTATTTAAGATGAAAAATTTATATTTTTTCCTTTTTTGACTTTCTTAATATTTTCGTGTAAAATCACAAATAAAATTATAATAGCGATAGTCAGATCAGTTTAAATGAAGCAAACAGAATATTACAAGAATTGTTACTAAAATGGATATTTTTAATACAAAATCTGAGTTTGTATTGATTAGAAACGATCTTAATTTAGATAAAGACAAAATAATTAATTTCAATTCAATTTCTATTGAAAAACTTGATCTAAATTGTTTTCATTTGTGAATAATAATGATAAAATAAAGCTTGTCAATTTAAATGAAATTTCTAAAAGGAGACAAATTGATCGATTATTGGACAATATCATTTAATAAAACTGGCAATGATAGGTTTATAATATGGATTTGTTCTGGATATTATATTCCAAAGAGTATGCAACCATTTGAAATTGATGGTGCGAGTTATATCTTCCAATATAAAATTGTTAATGGAAAAGCAGAATTAGAAAGATGGAGATGAAATTAAGGATTTTATAAAATATTATTTGCATTATAAAATTAGTTGAATATATTGCCTTAGTTAGGGTCTAAACTGAAAAACATTTGCTTTTAGGACTTGTATAAAAATTGTGATGGGGATAAATGTAAATAAAATTATCATAGCAATATTTATTGGTAGTATTTTTATACTGATGAATTCATGCAAAAAGAATTCAAATATTAAATACTGGAAAAATGAAAATAATACATTAATAGTAGAACAAAATGATACATTTTTTCTCTATTTTATAGGATATTTGCAAAAGATAGGATTTCAAAAACTGGATATAGGTAAACCTAAAAAGGCAAAATTAATATCTGGAGATTTTGAATATAATATATTTTTTAAGTTACCTATGGAAATGGATAGAATTGATTCATCCTCTATTCATTATAAGTATCTCAATGACAGTTTGTTTATTAAAAATACAGACAATGACAGTCTATATAAATTCAAAAGAATTAATAACTTGGTTGCATGGGACTCTCTTCAGTTGAAAGCATTTCATAATGGTAAACAATATTTCGATAAAACTATTAATAAAAATGACAATATAGATATAAATGTTTTTTCAAATTATCTTGATATTGGAGTTAAGGATTATTACACTCCTGACACATCAGAAGATTTAGAATATTGGTTTTCATTATATCTTTCAAATGGGGACATGATTACTGAAAAATTAACTTATATTCCATATGTAATAGGAGAGTATTTTTTTGAGGGAAATAATTCTAAAAAAAATAGGAAAAAATAATTTATTGAATTAAAACAAAGTTAAGCGTAAGCTTTTAAAAGCCTACGCTTATTTTTCATACAACCAAACAATATTTCATTGCATCATAAAATTAGTGGAATAAAATGCCTTAGTTGGAGTCTATACTGAAAAGCATTTGCTTTTAGAACTTATATAAAAATTGTGATGGGGATAAATGTAAATAAATTATTATTTCTTACTATTATTTTTATCATACCATTTTCTGTTTTTTCTCAAAAATCTGAAAATTTTAAACAAATTTGGTATAATGAAAAAATAAATGGAATAATAATAGAGTCGAGTAATTCTTTCAAGTTGTTTTATTTAGAAGATAACCAAATTTTACTTGATAAAATAAGTAAGAATTATGTTGTACTTAAAAACAAAGATATTTTTTCTTTTAATTTTCTTGAAATGATAAAAAATTGGCAGCTAATTGATTCAAATTTAGTAATAAATTACCATAAAAATCTTTGTGGAAAACTCACATTTAGAAATGAAAATTTCAAAGAAAATTTAATATTTAAAAAGAAAAAAAGATTATTTATTTATGATTCCATCGTCATTCGAGAATACTTGGTAAATTACGAATTAACTCAAGAAATTATTCTTAATAAAGATACGTTGAAACCTGGGTTTCATGATAAAATTTTAATCGAAAAAGATTGTTATATAGAAAATGAAAGCATTTATTTTGATATTTATTCGTATCTAATTTATAATGAAAACTCTAATTTACCTGTATATCCTCATGCATTTGATGATGGAACTTATTGCGAAATTGAGTTGTACATAAAAAATGAGAAAGTTAAAAGGAAGTTTATCGAAAAATTGCCAAATTACATTGATGGTGTTATATGGACTGATGAAAAATTAATGAAATTTCGTAAACTTTTTAAAGGAACAATTTTGTAAACAAGTTGTACACTTGTTAAGCGTAGGCTCTTTGCCTACGCTTAATTTTCATACTACCAAACTATAGCCGCATGCGCCTTAAAATAAAATATATAATAACTAGGCTGGAACCTAAGTAAAAATAGGGTCTTGAACGATATTGGCCAAATTATTTTGATGAAGCTACAAAAACTTCATGGAAAAACCTAAACGATATTGTTAAAAATGATGAAAATACTTTTAATTGTGGATAATTATGAATGAAATAATGAAAAAAAATACATTATTGTTTATCATCATTACTATTGCATTCATGGCTTGTCTTAATCCAAATAGTAATAAGAATAAATCCAATAATATAAAGAACAAGAGTTTTTATATAGATCAAAATGACCTAAGCGGATTAATAGATACAATGATTAATCAAATTGAGGTCTTAGAATATATAGATACATTTTTACTGATTCAGCCTGTTTGGCTGTAAATGAGCATATTGATACTAACCCAATATTTGATGGAAGAAGATTTAGTATGACCCCATCTGAATTTCATATAAATTCACATGTCTTTAAAAACTCAATCTTGAAATACAAAAGTGATAGTGATATCTTCTTAACAACGGGTAAATACAAAGAATTATCTGATAGGAAGAAATCAAAATCACAATTGTTTAGATCACATAATGAACTATTGATAACCTGGTCTGATTTGTATAAAGCTACAGATTCTAATCTTTTTTTTCTTGAAATAATATTTGTGGGAATGGGACCTTCTAAAATTTCTTTATATGGAGGAGGTATTAATACTTATTTTAAAGTTGGTGAAGATGGTAGAATTGTAGAGATTACTTTTGTTGATGGTGGAACTTCTTAACAGCAAATATGATTTTAAATTTAGAATAAGTTCAATTGCTTGATGTTAAGCGTAGGTATAAAAGCCTACGCTTATTTTTCATACAACCAAACAATATTTCATTGCATCATAAAATTAGTGGAATAAAATGCCTTAGTTGGAGTCTAAGTTGAACAGCATTTGCTTTTAGAACATTTATAAAAATTGTGATGGGGATAAATGTAAATAAAACATTAATAACAATATTTATTTTCAGTGTTTTTATACTGATGAATTCTTGTAAAAATAACACTTGATGGTAATAGATATACTTATGATTACTATATGTATTTAGTATGGACAGGTGGTTTAGAATATTGGTGGGAAGATGCTTTTACACCTACAGAAGTACAGAGTTGGAAAGCAAAATATGATATTGTAAAAGCTAATCCATTTAACTTTAATTGTAATTAATAATGAAAAAAAATATTTGTTTGCTAATTGTAGGGACGATGTTATTATTACTATCCTGCAACATTAAATCCAACTCAGTTAAAATCAAAAAATCAACCATTGATACCATAGTTCAATTGATTTTTAATGACTATGGATCAAGTCTTGGAATGGAAAGAAGTTCATTAAAAGTCAAAAATATGATTTGTATTGTTGATACATTAGTTGGAAATGAATCTTATGATATTAATCAAGAATATTTTTTGAACTACTATAGAAAATACTCAACTTTGATTGATTTGAATATTACACCGGATCACACGATTGTTGGAAAGTACTTAACAAAGAATTTTCCAAAATCGCATATTAAATATAGCGATGATTATATATTGCAAATGGATCATCAACAAGCAATTGAAAAATTGCGGAATGAGGATTCAGTTTTGTTTAAGTATTCACATTTTTATAAATTGCCTGATAAAGATATTTATTTTTTTGGTTTTTATTCTTGGTGTGGCAAATTATGTGGTGGGCAATATTTTATTCGGTTTAGTTTAGATGAAAATGGTGATTTAGAAGAATATAAAGTTGAGAGTTTGATACCATAATTTTTTTGATTTATTCCTTGATCGTCGAAGTCTGTGACTTCGATGATTACTTAAAATAAAAATAATGACATCGAAGTTGTAATCTTCGGCGATCAAAACACTAAAATTAATTGAAGACAACTCCTCAATCAGAATTATATACTGAAGGCAAAAATAGAATAAATTAAAAAGCGTGTAAATAATTCATTTTATCAATCAATATTTTAATTTTACCTTACAATTTGTTAAATTTGTAAAAAATAAGCTATGCATGAATTATCAATAGCACTTGGAATTGTGGACTTAGCAGAAAGTGAGGCAAAAAAAGCCGGAGGTACTACTATCGAAAGTATTGAACTCGAAATCGGTGAATTATCTGGGGTAGAGATAGATGCTCTGGAATTTGCCTGGTCCTCAGCTACAGCTAATACTATGCTTGAAAAGGCAACTAAAACAATAGAGACCTTCTCCCGGGAAGAGCAATGTGCCTTGAATGTAAAACAGAATTTAAAATGAAAATCTGTTTGATACTGTCCTAAATGCAATAGCTATTTTAAAGACATAATAAGCGGCAAGGAATTGAGAGTAAAATCTATAACTACAATAAAATAAAAAATTATAAAAAAATGTGTCAGGTTAATCAAAATCCAGGTCCTAATTTTCAACTTTATTCTCCCGGAAATGGACAAAATTTAATGAATTCAGCTCATGATCACCACCATCATCATGACCACAACCACGATCACCATCATGACCATAATCACGATCAGTCATGGTGACCATGTGCATACTCCTGATGGAAGAATAGTAGAAGTAGGAAAAAACATTTTGCAATTCAATGATGTTGGAGCAGCAAGAAACAGAGGATATTTCGAAGCCAAAGAAATATTAGCTATCAATATGGTAAGCTCTCCAGGAAGTGGAAAAACAACTTTTTTGGAAAAAACTTTAAGCGATATTTCAAAAGATTTGAATTTCTATATCGGAAGGAGATCAGCAGACTACAATGACGCTTGACAGAACTGAAAAGTTGAATATACCTGTAGTTCAAGTGAATACTGGTTCGCTTTGCCATCTGAAAGCGATATGGTATATGAAGCAGTAAAAAACTTAAAACCGGAATCCAATTCAGCGAGAGATGATTGAAAATGTTGAAATCTTGTTTGTCCTTCTGCTTTTGACCTTGGGGGAAAATTACAGAATGGTGATTATATACTATAGAAGGAGATGATAAGCCTATGAAATATCCGGATAAGGCTCGCAAGTTCCAATATCTGGTGTTATCAATAAGATAGATTCTACATTACCTTATCTAAATTTATGGATAAAGCCAAAGATTATGTTTTGAAAATCAATCCTAATTTGATATTTTTGAAGTTTCTTCCACCACAGGTGAAGGTATGGATAAATGGTATGAATGGTTAAAGAAATATTGTAAAATAATCATTGTTCCTTGATTATTTTTAGAATTGAAAGGATATTTTTTCTAAATAATAAAATTTCCATTGATATAATAAGTGTTGTTTTCAATTTATTTATATTTACGTGATTATTGCATTTGCAATTATTACATCACTAAAATATTTAAAATATGAAAAATATATTAGTCTATTTTTACTTTTAAGCAATATATTTTTTAACGGTTTATTCAAATTGTCAACCTTCAAGATTCAGCAAAGAAGTATATAAGAATGTAATGAGATTCTTTAAATTACAGATTGCTATTCTTGATTATAGCAAGGACATTAAATATCCACTCGTGATTTTCCTTCGGTGTAGATCCGGTGAAAGAGGCAATGACAATGATGTTCAGCTCAAATGGGGGAGTGAGTTTGACTTTTGCTACTTGATGAAATGATGAAAATGCACCTTGTTTCGTTGTAGCTCCACAATGTCCTTCAGAAAAAGATGTGGTCACACTGGGATTATGACAAAACAAATTTGAGTTTTATTACAATGAAAATCCTACTTTGTCAATGACATTAACAATGGAATTGATAGATGAAACAATAAAGAAATTTAGACACTTCAAGAATACATATCACAGGTTTATCTGAGGGAGGAACAGGCACTTTTGATGCATTATGCGAAGACCGAATTATTTGCAGCAGCCTTGCCTGTGTGGTGGTGGAGATACTTCCAAGGCCGGAATAATAAAAGACATTCCTATATGGATAGTGCATGTTCCAATGATGCATCTCTGGATGTAAGATTGGCATATAATATGGCAAATGCATTACAATTGGCAGGGAGCTTTAATCCGGGTTTGACAACATATCCCGAAGCGCCCACTTCAGTTGGATACAAGCTCTATAGCGATCCTTTGATAATGGAATGGCTATTCCGCCAAAAAAACAGAACGACAAAATAATATCATTGGAATTGAATGATGTATTTATAAATCAAATCGATCACACTATATTCGAAAGTACCAATAGCATTTGGAATGAACTTCGACTAAATGATCCATGGAGTGTCGGATATGTTTCTAAATTAATCACTTTCAGCAATTTTTCGACTAAAGAAGATTGGGAATCATTCTATTATAAAAGCGGTGAAATTAGAGGTAAAAACATTGGAAAATTACCAATTGATGTCCAATTAATATTAAATGATGAAAGCTTAGTATCAAATAATCCGAATAAAATTTATAAACTGGATTATAATTTTAAAAAACTAAATTACAACTACGGTAGGACTAAAAAAGAACTATATCACAAAGCTTCAATTCTTTACCGATATTCAAAAGAAAAAAATATAGCAATCACAGAATCAGAGTGCGCTGAAGCAGTGAGATTCAGAACTATTTGTCAGACATGGAATGGAATTATAATCAGGGAAAACAATACAATAAAAACTCTGAAATCTTCATTCCCTGAAATTATCTTCAAATCAGTAAAAGGATATTTTGACCATAAATATGCTGTCGATTTCGAAGCTTTCTTCGGAGAGAAGTTATTATTTGGATTGCAAATCAAACCTGAAAGTTATAGCTATAACAAATCATATATCCTAAAGGCAAAACAAGCAAATGAAGCTAAAAACAAAGATTATTCAAAAACTAATAACGTAGAAGTTTTAACAATAATTTCCAATCATAATGGAACTATCCAAAACATCGAAATTATAAACGAGATAAAGAAAATTTTAATGAAACAATGATAAAATATATAAAAGATGGAAACAAAAAATATATCACTTTTTTTCACTGAGAAATTCAATTCCACTCCAAGATTGTATCGATCTCCTGGTAGAATAAATCTTATAGGTGAACACACTGATTATAATGAGGGTTTTGTACTACCTGCAGCAATAGATAAAGAAATTATAGCAGCTATTGAACTGAATAATACAGAAAATGAATGCAATCTATATGCTTTGGATTTGGATGAATCATATAGCTTTGATATTGACAAAATGAAACCCGAAAAGGGTTTATGGGCAAATTATATCATGGGGGTTGTTGATGAATTTCTGAAACTCGGTAAAAAAGTAAGAGGATTCGATTGTGTAATTAGCGGTGATATTCCACTAGGCTCGGGATTGTCATCTTCAGCAGCACTGGAATGTGTCATAGCTTTTGCTCTTAATGACATATTCGATAATAATTTATCAAAAATAGACATGATAAAAACTGCTCAATATGCTGAACATAATTACGCAGGTGTAAATTGTGGCATTATGGATCAGTTCATTTCCATGCAAGGCAAAAAGAATTCTGTGATGAAACTCGATTGCAGAAGTCTTGAATTTGAGTATTTCCCTCTTGAATTAGGAGATTATGAAATTTTACTTATAAATAGCAATGTAAAACACTCTCATGCTTCAAATGAATATAACACACGAAGGCAGGAATGCGAAAATGGGGTTTCTATTTTAAAAGGATTTTATCCGGAAATAAATAGTTTAAGAGATGTAACAATACAAATGCTGACCTCAAAACAAGAACATTTTGATGATATCACATATAAAAGATGCAAATATGTGATAGAAGAAAATAACAGAGTTGATAAGACATGTGATGCTCTTCAGGAAGGGAATTTATCATTGGTAGGACAATTGCTATATCAATCTCATGCAGGCTTGTCAAAAGACTACGAGGTTAGTTGCGAAGAAATGGACTTCATAGTCGATCAAACAAAAGATAAAGATTATATTTTAGGAGCGAGAATGATGGGTGGAGGATTTGGCGGATGCGTCATAAACATAATAAAAAAATCAGAATCACCCCAATTTATAAAATCTCTGAATGAAGATTATAAAAACAAATATGGAAAAGAAATATCTCCGATAAATGTAACTATTAGCGATGGCAGTAGTAATATTTAATATTGGAAATTATTTGTATAATTAAAATTTGCTATTTGATAAATTTTGTTTTTATTTTGTACTTTTATGAATCTGATTTTTATTTATAATTTTTAAAAAAAATATTATGCACCTATCTACCATAGATTTAGTTTTATTTGTTTTATATGCCCTGTTAATAGTAGGAATAGGACTTTACGTCTCAAGAAACAAAAAAGGTCATCAAAGAAATGCCGAGGACTACTTTTTAGCAAGCAAATCTTTACCATGGTGGGCGATAGGAGCATCACTTATAGCTGCAAATATTTCTGCCGAACAACTTATAGGAATGTCAGGACAAGGTTTTGGAGCTATCGGTTTGGCTATAGCATCCTATGAATGGATGGCAGCACTTACCCTTCTTATAGTGGGTAAATTTTTCCTCCCTATTTTTATCAAGAAAAATTTGTTCACCATTCCAGATTTTGTAAAACAGAGATATAGTGAAGAGCTAAAAACCATATTAGCTATTTTTTGGATTGCATTATTCACATTTGTCAATCTGGCAACAGTTTTATTTTTAGGAGCAACAGCTCTGGATACTATCATAGGCACCGGAAATGGAGACCTTATGTTGTATGCAGTCATTGGACTGGGCTTATTTGCTGCAGCATATTCTCTTTGGGGAGGACTTTCAGCGGTGGCTTGGACAGATGTGATACAAGTAGTCATGCTTATCCTTGGTGGAGTCATAACCTCATACCTTGCACTATCAAATGTAACTGATGGAGGAGGTGTGATAGATGGATTAAAACACATAGCTAATGTGGCTCCTGAAAGATTTCATATGATACTCCAAAAAGATCATCCAATGTATAAGGAATTGCCGGGAATAGCAGTAATAGCAGGTGGAATGTGGGTAGCAAATTTATATTACTGGGGATTCAATCAGTATATAATTCAAAGAGCCCTGGCAGCAAAAAATATTGGAGAAGCTCAGAAAGGTATTGCCTTTGCTGCATTTTTGAAATTATTGATTCCACTTTTGGTAGTGATTCCTGGAATAGTAGCTTTCGTATTATATACTCAACCTGAAGGAACAAAAATAATTGCCAGTGCATCAGAACTTGCTGTATCAAAATTAAATATGGCTAATGACAATGCTTATCCATGGCTTATAAAAACATTTGTACCAGTAGGATTGAAAGGATTGGTTTTGGCTGCATTAGCAGCTGCTATAGTTTCATCTTTGGCGTCCATGATGAACTCTATATCCACAATTTTTACAATGGACATTTACAGACCTTATTTCAATAAAAATGCTTCTGACAAACAAACTATCACTGTTGGTAGATTAGCTTCAGCAATAGCACTTATAATAGCTATTTTCCTCGCTCCGCTATTAGGAAGCGCCAGAGGAGTTTTCAATATTATCCAAGAATATACAGGATTGGTCAGCCCTGGTATTCTCGCAATATTTATGCTTGGATTGTTTTGGAAAAAAGCAACCAACAGAGGTGCAATTTGGGGAGCACTATTGTCAATATTATTTGCATTTGGATTTAAAATTGGAAAATTATTCGGTTATGTCGATATGGAGACAGGAACTATTTCTCAAGGAGCCAATGCTATTCAAGCATCTTTGGACAAATAAGCTTGATCTTACATGCACCAAATGGGATTGACTTTCCTATTTACACAGAATATAGCCATCATTAGTTGTCTTGATAGCAATTGCCAAGAAGATAATAAGGGTATCGGGCATTAACTAAATCATTGTTCAAAACTGGTAAAGCATTTCAATATTTGCATTATAATTTTATTATTCTAGTTGTTTTATACGGGCGTTATTTCATAATCAATATTTTATTAAATCTTTAATTTTTTTTACAATTTAAAACATAATAATATAACTGATTTTCTTAAAACATCGCTATTTGAGATAGAGTCAATAAAAATCACTTGGCTAAAAGTGTTTACTGTCATTGTGATTATTATATTGACAATACTTATTCTCAAAATAATAAAAAGAGCTTTGAGAAAACTCGAAGAACGTAAGACTATTGATGAAGGTTCTTTACTCTATTTATCAGATTATAAAATACACACTCTGGGTTATAATTATAGGTGTTATCCTCAATGTTTTAGGCTTTAATTCAACTCTTATGCTTGCTGGGGTCAGTTGTATTATTAGTAGGATTAGGTCTGGTATTCAGCATATTTTCAATGATTATGTGTCAGGTATATTATTGTTATTCGAACATAATGTCAGAATTGGCGACATAATGGAGATCGAAAATGACAAAGTAGGCAGAGTACTGAAAATAGGGCTCAGGACTTCAAAAATAAAGTATTCAGAGATGATATCATTATTATCATTCCAAATTCAAAATTGATAAGAAAAATACTATCAACTGAGCAACATGATAGGCAAAGCCAGGTTTCATGTCAACAACAAGGTTTATGGATCCGATACTGCATTGGTGAAAAAGGTCTTGTTGGATTGTGCAATAAAAATACCTGAGATAGCAAATGTTCCCCAACCATTTGTAAGATTTAATGATTTTGGTGAGAGCTACTTGATTTTCAAGTTTTTTTCTGGACAAAAATGTGTTCTATGTCGAGAATATAAAAAGTAACCTCAGATTTCTTATGATTCGGAATTCAGGAAAAACAACATTCAAATTCCATTCTCAGAGGATGTCCATCTGTATAACAAGCAGTATTTTTTATCAGGTTAATATCAAATAATATCATTTAGTTTATAATTAGCCTGGATTTTTATGGTTTCCCTTTCATCTTTTTCTATCCTTATACTTAAATGGAAAGGATCACACTCTAAAAACACATAAGAATTCTCTTCTGTTACATAATCATAAAAACTGCCTTTCCTCCAATGTTACCAGTGGTCCATGTCATAAGCCATTATATATGGCATTCTAAGGCGCCCTGCTGAAGGAAGCAAATTTGCAGCAAAAATCAGTTTACTACCATTATCCATCACAAATTCAGGAACTATCATAGCTTCAGTATGTCCATTGTAAAACCTGAAGGATATCCTGTCCATCCAGTAAAAAGATCATCATTGGCATCTATATAATCATATTTCCCAGCTTTATACAAGGGAATCATATTTTCGCAAGGAAACTTCGCTTTCTTCTCTGCTATTAGGACTCAATGCCCAATCCAGATGTTTCTTGGTTGTCCAATAGGTAGCATTTGGGAATGTAGACACCAATTCACCTCCTGAATTATACTTAACTGCTCCACCTACATGGTCAAAGTGCATGTCATAAATACATCTGTAACTTGGGTTCCTGTTCGAATCCTTTCCTTATCGATTGAACCACCTTCATCCTGCGAGGATGAAAATGACCTCTGAATTTTGCATCTTGCTTATCTCCCATTCCTGTATCCACGAGAATAATTCTGCCTTTATGTTCTACCAACAAACACCCCATAGGACAAGTACAAAAAGATTATTTTCATCAGCAGGATTTAGTTTAAACAGATTGATTTTGGTACTATTCCAAACATAGCACCACCATCAAGTTTAAATTTTCCTGTTTCGATTACATGAAATTCTGTAAATTCAATTTTTTAAAATCTTTAAAGATAAAACATTATAATTTGAAACCATCGAGATAGCTTATATTATCTATTTACTTTTCTTTATGGAAAAACATTCCTTGAGTTATTATAGTCGTATTCAGTACCGAATTCATTGAAATGAGTACTGACATATCGAGAAAGATCCATGATAAATACCACTCTCTAACTGTCATTGTAGGGTGAATAGACATTCTGATCCATCCTGGTTTTATATAATACCCCTATCATTAATCTTTTGAACAATTTCTATGAGATTTTTCTCTGTCTATATGCAAAAAAGGTAATGCCCATAGGCACGGCACAAGAAATGTTCCGATCTCATCTGAATCCCAAATCTATCATTAAATATTTTCACCCCAAGATCATGATGTAATCCATTGATATAAAAAGAAAAAACCCCCAATCTATCATCGTTATTTCTGGCAAGAAGATGAACATTTTCGAGTTTTTCAAATCTGGAAAATATATATCTAACCAAATTTTCTTCACGATTTAAAAATATTTGCACCACATTATTTTTCAATTCAATACTCAGTGCTGTTCTAATAATCTGAAGAAATGGAGGTGTACCGCCATCTTCTTGCTTCTATATCATCGTGATATTTAAGTTCCTCCTCTACTTGTCCAGTCAACAGTACCAATCTTTGAGTATCAGGAATGGCATTATGATATAATTTACGATCAAAAATCAAAATCCCACTTGTACTGGGTCCTCCCAGAAATTTATGAGGCAGAAAAAACAGCATCGAGTCTCTCGTCATCATTTCCCCTTTCATATCGATATCTACATATGGAGCAGAGCAAGCATAATCCACAAAACAAAAATCCTCCATGTTTATGTACAAGACTTGCTATTTGCTTTACAGGTGATTTCACTTCCTACAAGCATTACTCGCAATAATGCAGTTACAGCTATTTTCATTTTTCTGTCAGCATACTTTATCAATAATTCCTCGAGATGATTCAAATCTACAAGACCATTTTGATCAGGATTTATTATTTCCACATCACAGATTGTTTCCAACCACGAAGTGTGATTTGAATGATGTTCCATGTGTGTAATGAAAACAATAGGTTTATTTTCATCATCTAAACTTTATCAGATTTTGTATTGTTCATGAATTTTCAAACCAAGAATACGCTGAAATTTATTAACCGCACCTGTCATACCGGGAACTTGCAGAAATCAAAATATAATTTTCACTGCATTGACATGTTCTTTGATTTTTCCTTGATTTTTCATAAAGACATGTCATTGTATTACCGGTAATAGTTGGAGAGTGAGTATTTCAAGTAACTCTCCACCTCAGATATTCTTTTTCAATGGGAAAATATAATCTTCCACTTGCTGTCCAATCAGCATAAATAATCCTCTTATAACCATAAGGTGTGGAGGAAAACCTCTATTTACACCTATTATTTCATTACGGAAGAGAGCAAATTTTCATAATCCCATTGATAATTGTTACTTCACATTCATATATTTTAATAAAAACTTGCCAAGATTATAGGCATCGATATAAGCACTATGCTGATCACCTTCAAATTCAAACCCTTCATTTTCAACAATATACTTCAATCCTGATTTCTTTTTACCACCATTCATTTTTACATATATTTTATGCATATCGACAAATGGTTCCAACCACTCACTTTCCAAATTATGAAGTTCGCAATTGCTTATAAGCATACCTTTGTCGTTATTGCCCCAGGAATATAAAGTATAATCTTCTTGTCCTACTTCAACAAACTCCATGAATTCAGTAATTACTTTTTCGTATTTATCGGCTACATCTACCTGTTCTTGTTTTATCCCTGTCAATTTAGTACAAAAAGATGATAATCGGGGATTTACAACCGGCTTAATCAACTTAGAAAAAAAACCTTTCACCTCACCGTATTGATTAATTTTTACAGCTCCTACCTCTATAATTTCATTGATACCATGTGGTGGTTTTCCTCTCCAACATGTAGCCTCCAAATCCAAAACTATATAATTCAAATTCTATAATTTATCATTTAAAAAAGATAACCTGTTTGAATAATAATACAACAAGCCAAAATCCTCAGTTTTCACATAATCCTTTTTGACATAAAGAACTTTTTCCACATGAAAAGCTCCGAGATTCTTCAATCCATGTTGAATAATATCATCTATGGACTTCTTCAAATTATTTTCAATAATAATTTCCTCTTTCGATTCCATTTCCTTTAGAAGCTTCAATATATCATACAATCTGGTTCTGAAAGAGGTAATATCAATCTTAACATCCTTTTCTTTATATTTCAAAAGTTCAAAAACATCTTCTAAACCCATTTCGTTTTCCAAACATTTGTATGCAGTAAATGCAAGCAAATGGCTGGCTAAAACAACATTATAATGCAAATATCCCGCACCTACATTTTTCGCTAACATTTTGGTATATACACTTATTCTCTGATAGTCATTGACAAGTTCTCCTTCCAATTTGAAATAATCTTCAATATTTATTAGGTTTCCATGTATGTCTTTACTATTACCATCCATATCTAAAATATTTCCAAACACATCCATAGGTTGTCCAAAAGATAATATAAACTCAGATTTCTTTGATAAGACCCTAAATAAAGACCTTAGAAACCAGGCAGTTTTAATTTTTTACCTCTGATTGTATTTGAAGAAACATATTTTTGTCTTTCCTTCATTTTTAAGATATTGAGATATGAGAGGTTTTGCTTCCAGAACTGAATTATAATTAAAAACCACAGGAACAACAAATATTTTTTGTATTTTCTCCGGATTCTATTTTTTTTCAAATTGAGCACTTATCAAAGAACCTATCAATCCAGTCTTAAGGTCGGTTTCTATCATTCCACTTCTCTACCTTGGGCATCTCGAAAAAAAGATTGTATTTACATTTTTACCAGACTAAATTTACTATATGTCAATAAACTTGTCAGATATATTCCATTCTTTTTTTCTCCTGTCCACTTTGTATGCTCCTAATCTGGACATGTAATAAGCAGGAATCTCATAATTATATAAATTCAAACCTGCACCATAAGCAAATGCCGGCAAACCAAGTTTGAAATCGATGGTATAACCTATCAGCATAGAATCCAAATTACTTTGATGAGTAGGCAACATTACAACTAAGCCTTTTTTGGAAAAGACCTGGTTTCATCGATTTTCCCTGCTAATTTAATTCGTTTTTTAAGGAATCTTTTTTTACTTGGAATCAAAAGACATCCCGAGCACAACCACTGAATATTCTGTTGAAAAAAGCCAATAAAAATACTCTGGCGAATTTGAATGTCTTAATATTAAAATGTTTAATATTTCTTCAATGTACTCTATTGATTATCCTCTTCAATATAAAATGCAACGAAGATGTTCCTGATCATATTTTCCACTAAAACATCCTTTCTGATAGCTGTCCAAAAGGCTTTCTCCTCAGGAGTGGATCCAATTTGCTGTTTTGAAAATTTTTTATCCTGTTCAACTCACTGTAAGCACAACTCGCTATTTCATCTTTAAGTCTATCTCCATATTTTTTGGTCAGAGAATTGAAAATAACTTCTGATAATTTCCTTTTTATAAGTATTTATTCCAATGAAAACTTATATATTGGCCATAATTTCATGTCCGATATAATTTTATCATATATTTTATCAGTAATTACACTCATTGATTAAGATTTAATGAAGCATTAATACTCTTAATATAATTCAGAATTTCATCACCACCTGTTTTTTTACTGATGATACATAAAAATTTTAAGTGCCCCACAATTCTCAAGCTCACTTGCTAATGGAATTCATATTTTCTTCAAATGCCATTTTTTTTACTCCATCAGTTTTTGTCATTACTAATGCTAATATTGGGATGCTATTTTCACCACACCATTCTATAAATTCTTTATCTATCTCCTGAAAATTAAGTCTGCTATCCAACAACATAAAACAAAGCACCAGATTGGGGCTTCTGAGCAAATAATTATTGATCATCTCCTCCACTTTTCTCTCTGTTTTTTTGAAGTAACAGCATAACCATATCCGGTAAATCTACAAAATAGAAACCTTCAGTATCTAAAAATAAATTTATGGATTGAGTTTTTCCCATTTTAAATTTTAGCGATTGTGGAATTAATTGCTTAAGTAATTTAAAAGCGAAGACTTACCAACATTTGATCTCCGATGAAACAATATTCAGGAAACTGATGCTTTGGTAAAACATTTACATCGTGAAATCCACCTTTAAATTCGATCATATCTATTATTTATCCCATTTTTTTAATACATTATAATAAAATATAATATATTGGCATTAAATTTGATTTCAAAATAGCAAAAGGTAATTAAATTGATTGTTAAAAAAATTTAAATTTGATTTGAAACTTATAAATAAATGTTAAATTCAATTTAAGGAGCCAATTACGAAAACCAATAATTTTGAATTCAACATGTTTAATAGAAAAAATAATTGAAAATATGAAAAAGTTGCTATTTATTATCGGATTATTTCTAATCTTCTCTGGTTATACTTTTGGACAAATATCTTTTGGTATTAAAGGCGGAGTATCCAGTTATGATATGGAATACAAAAATTTACTTTCGAGTTCGAAAATATCAGGAGAATTTAAAAATTCCCATTATGGAGTTCATGCTGGTATTTGGGCACGATTTGGATTGCTTGGATTGAAAATCCAGCCTGAAATACAATTCAACAGTAACAATGTGAACTTTGAATACACCGATCTTGAGAATCCTTCAAATGCTTCGCAGATTATCAATACATCATACAGGAATCTTGATTTCCCTGTTTTGGCAGGAATCAAAATATCGTTTTTGAATATTTATGCTGGACCTGTTGGGCACTATTTTCTGAAAGATCTTTCTGAATTCGAATCAGGATATGATATAAAACAAGAATTTAAGACTTTTACTTACGGTTACCAACTCGGTGGAGGCATAACCATCAAGAGGCTCACATTTGATTTAAGATACGAAGGTGGAATCTCTAATGACAATGGAAAATTGATATATGGAAATCAGGAATTCATATTAGCAAATTCCCCATCGAGACTTTTATTCAGTCTTATGTTAAGGATATAAAAAAAGAGGAACAAAAGTTCCTCTTTTTTTATGATTTGAAGTGTTTCTTTTCTTTGATTCTGGCTTTTTTACCAGTTAATTCTCTAAGATAATAAAGTTTAGCTCTTCTTACTTTACCTCTTTTATTTACAACTATCTCCCCAATTTTAGGAGAATTGAATGGAAAAGTTCTTTCTACTCCTACTCCACTTGCAACTCTTCTTACAGTGAAAACTCTGGTAGCTCCCTTTCCTTGTATTTTAATCACATCACCTTTGAAAACCTGAATCCTTTCTTTGTTACCTTCTATAATTTTATAACTAACGGATACATTATCACCAGGTCTGAACTTTGGTAAAGTATTCTTAGGAATTAATTGATCTTGAACATATTTTATAGCATCCATGATTCGATAAATCTATTATTTTTTTAAAAGAATTGCAAAGGTAAAATTATTTTTATGATTACCAACAATTTTTTAAAATATTTTTTATTTAAAATTTATAAACAATTGCATTTATATTCATTCCGGCACCTACAGAGGCTATCAAAATGACATCTCCCGGATTGATTTCATGCTCACCACATTTTTTACTCAATACTGCATCCAATAATGTCGGGATGGTAGTTGTAGAGCTATTTCCGAGTTTTTTGAATACTCATTGGCATCACATTTTCATCCATTTGTCTGATTCCGTAGATAGCCTGCAAAACCTTTGGACCATAGCACGATCCATTTTTTCATTTGCCTGATGAATAAATATTTTCTTAACTTGCTCTACCGGAACACCATCATCCAGTGCATCTTCTATAGCAGCAGGAACGTGGAAAGTGCATATTCATATATTTTCCTTCCTGCATTTTGATATAGTAAGTATTGTCATTATTATCTTTCTTATATGTTTGATATAAAAAGATATTTTGTCTCCTCGACATTATGATTCATAACAGAATAAGAGAGTATCCCTCTTAATTCATCTTCTTCCTTGATTTCAAAAATTGTGGTCTTGCTCCATCAGTCATCATCATAGAATCCTGTCGTACTTATCGACGCTTCGGGATAGTGTTTACTCCTATCACCATCACCTTTTTAGCCATTCCTGACCTTATCAATGCTATGGAATTGATAACCTCTTCGTAACCATCCAGGACAACCAAATATTATATCAAAAGCCACAGTATGCGGATTTTGATTTGCAATTTATGCTTAACTCTCGATGCCAATGCTTGGAATCAATTCACTCTGATGAGATCCCGGATTTATCTCCTCCACATTGTGACCTACACCATAAAATCCAGTGTTTCAGGATCAATTTCGCATCTTCTATTGCCTTTTCACCTGCTTTGCAGCAGCATCAGAAGCATTCATATCTTCAGGAAGATATCTTCTTCTCCTATTCCTGTTATATCCTTAAATTTCTTAATGATATCCTCATTTGAATTTTGATACACTTTTCACCATTTTCATCATAAAACTCTTTATCGAGAAATTCATCATTTTTCACCAAGACAGGTGGGACATACGAACCTGTTCCTGTCATTATTATATTTTCCATTTGGATATTTTTATTTTTTTCAAACTAATTCCATAATGAATTTATTCTTCCCATTTTCAATCATTAAAAATCTTCCATGCAAAAAATCATTCAAGCTAACCTTATCAAATTTATCAACTTTTACTTTATTTATTGATAATGCATTGGATTGAACGGCTCTTCTGACATCGCTTTTAGAATTAGTAACTGTATATTCTGGAAAGCAAGTCTGTGAGTACTACATCTTTTTCAAATAATGATTTTTCTTAATTTAAACGATGGAATCTTCCTCCTGCCATTATTTCTAAATCATCCTCTTCCAATAATTTTAGCGATTCCTCATCAGCATTTCTGTTAAACAAAAATTCTGTTACTTTCAATACCGAATTATAATCTTTCTGACTATGTATTCTAATAGTAAAGCTTTTCAGCCAATGCTCTTTTTTTATAATTTTGTGATCTGCTTCAAATAATGTCTCACTTCTTCTCTGGATTTCAGTGAGAAGTACTCATCAATGTAGTACCATCGAATCTTCCACATTGATAAAAAACTGATAAAATTTGTACGGACTTGTCATCTTTGGATCGAGCCATACATTACCCTCTTCAGATTTACCAAATTTCTTACCATCGGATTTCACAAGCAGTGGAGTGGTAATAGCATAAGATTTACTATTTTCGACATTTCTCCTTATAAATTCAATTCCTTTGTAGTGATATTTCCCCATTGATCTGAACCTCCCATCTGCAGGACACAATCAAATTCTCTGTACAGATACAGAAAATCATAAGCCTGGAGCAATTGATAACTAAACTCTGTGAATGACAAACTACTCCTCCAGTCTGTTTTTGCCAGAATCCTTTTGGAAGCAGAACACAGTGAGGTTTTTCCCCACATCTCTCAGAAAAAGCAAGAATATTAAAATCCTGTATATTTCATAATTATTGAAAAGTATAGCTTTATTATTCCATTGTCGAAATCCAGAAATTTTTTTCATTTGAACTATCTGAGTCGCTAGATTCTTATCGAGTTCCCTCCTCTGATTTCAATGACCTCTCAGTATCTTTGAATGAAGGGTCGCCAATTCTTCCTGTTGCTCCAAATTCCATCAAAACGATAGGAGTATGTCCATGCATTTGAAAAAACTTCAAAATCATAATCTGAACAAGATTTCCAATTGTTAGCGATGGTGCTGTAGGATCAAATCCGATATAACCCACTATTTTTTTACTCCCTAGTATTTCTTCTGTTCCGGGTGTAAGGTCATATAACATACCTCTCCACCTCAATTCTTCAATAAAATTCATTACTTAAATTTTAAAACTTTGGCAAAAATAGGTTTTTAATTTTAATTTTATGGCATTAATAATTAAAAGTATATTATAAACGACAGAATTTTTTACTATTTAAATTCCATTATTATTTAATCATTATTCATTTATTTTTATTTAAAAAACACAGAACAAAATCAATAAATAGCACTAAATGACAAAATCAAAAGTATAGAGGGAATCATTATCCATCATATAACGAGAAATTTTCGAAGTAATTGTTACTGTATCTCCTACATAAATTATACTATCACCAGGCACAAATGATACAGGAATTGTAAATTTATAGTGCCCAAAATCGCAATCATTTTGATTACTTAAAGGGCAACCCCAAAAAACAATGGATACCAAAATAAATAAGATTAGTGATTTCATATTTATAAATCTTAAGTAAAATAAAAATAAAGGTAGTTTTAAAATACCGAAAACTTCACCGCAATATAATTTAAATTATTTATATTTGTGACAAATGAGATATTGATATTTTTTTTACCCCAAAAAATATATAAAAATATAAAGCAAAAAAATGAATAAATTTCTTAAAACTCTTGGACCCGGGATATTATTTGCTTCTACTGCCATTGGTGTTTCTCACTTAGTCCAATCGACAAGGGCAGGTGCTGAGTATGGCTTCACATTGCTATGGGCAGTAATATTAGCCAATGTTCTGAAATTTCCATTTTTTGAATATGGCTCAAGATATGCCAATATTACGGGAACAAGCCTGATAGATGGATATAAAAAAATGGGAAAATGGATGTTGTATCTGTATTTTATAATCACCATTTCCACTATGTTTTTTGTTACTGCTGCAGTGGGAGCAGTGACAGCAGGATTTATGGACAATCTCTTTGGATTCTCTAAATTCATTGACTTCAAAATGTTTCCGGTCATCCTTGTGTTTATTATTACCATGGCTATTCTTTTCGTAGGCAGATTCAATTTACTGGACAATATGATGAAAATCATAGCTCTGATATTATTTATTTCGACATTCATAGCATTTTTCATAGCGATATTCAGAGGTCCCACTGCAGACATCAATGATGTGATAACACCTGATATTTGGGAACCAAAAAGTGTAGCTTTCATAATTGCACTCATGGGATGGATGCCAACTGCGCTGGATTTATCCACATGGAACAGCCTATGGACTATAGAGAAGATTAAGCAATCGGGATACAAACCTACACTCAAAGAAACACTGAGGGAATATAATCTTGGATATTGGATATCTGCTATATTATCGGTATGTTTTTTGACATTAGGAGCATTTCTGATATTCGGCACAGGAATAAAAATGCCGGATTCAGGTGCACTATTTGCCAATAAAGTTATAAGTTTGTACACTTCCACCATTGGTAAGTGGAGCTACTGGATAATTGCCGCTTCAGGTTTTTCCATTATGTTCGGAACAGTTTTAGGTCTTTTCGATGGTTATGCCAGAGCATTGGAACGAGCCAGCCAATTGATATTTTTCAACAATTCAGATATCAAAAAAGATAAAGTTCTGTACTCTATAGCAGTAGCTATAACAGGGATAGGAGGATTTTTAGTAATAATCATATTTAGTGGAAATCAATCAGGATTCAAAGCTCTTGTAGATTTTGCCACTACCCTATCTTTTGTTGTTGCACCGGTAGTAGCAGTAGTTAATTACAGACTAGTGACATCTAAAAACTTCCCTGCAGAAGGCAGACCAGGATTTATCATGCACCTTTTGAGTGTGACAGGAATTGTTTTCCTAACAGGTTTTACTATTTATTATTTGTGGTTCATACTGTAAATATATCACAATCTATTACAATAATTTTTAAAAAAAAATTACGACTTAGAAATTTTGAATTTTATGACAATGATTGATATAAAAGAAAATATAATCTATCAGGATCAATACTTGATAGCAATAAACAAACCATCGGGGGTTTTATCACAATCTGATAAAAACAATGAATTTTCACTCAAAGAAAGTATCGAAGGATTACTAAAACACGAGGTTTTCATATTAAATAGAATAGACAGACCTGTAAGCGGAATAATCATATATGCAAAGTCAAAAAAATCTGCTGCGAAACTCACTCCTGCTATTAAAAAAGCTGAGAAAAAATATATAGCTATAGTTGAAGATAGTCCACCAAAGGATAAAGATAAATTAGTGGATATAATAATTAAAAAAGGTAACAAATCCATTATGACTGAAGATGAAATAAAAGGCCAAACAGCACTATTGGAATATAACTTAATAGGTAATGGCATCAACTATTATTATATCGATATATCATTGATAACAGGAAGATTTCACCAAATCAGAGCCCAACTTTCCAATATAGGATGTAAAATAATGGGAGATGTAAAATATGGAGCCAGACGTGGATTAAAAGACAGAAGTATTGGTCTGCATGCATATAAAGTTAGTTTCCATCACCCATTCACAAACAAGGAAATATCGTTAAATGCAAAATTTCCAGAAAGCCCAATTTGGAATGATGTAAATTCAAAAATGAATGTCGAAAAATAAATAAAAAACATAAAATTCAATAAATTCTTAAATTAATTATTTTATTTTAAGTAAATATTCTATTTTTGCGTTTCCTATTTACCAATGAAATATCCGCCCGGGTGCTGAAACTGGTAGACAGGCATGGTTGAGGGCCATGTGTACTCAGTACGTGCGGGTTCGAGTCCCGCTCCGGGCACTTTGATATCTTGATAAATCCCCACTATTATTTCATGTTGTATTCGTATGAAAATTCATGGAAAAAAATTTCCATATCATACACCTACAATAACATAATAAAGCTAATATAAAATATCACCTCAAGGGACAACTACCTAATTATCAAAATATAATCACTATTCCTTGTTTTTTTGAAAAATAACTCTTAACTTGCAGTCATAATGTAAATAAACGCCAGTGGAGTGGTGGTTATACAGATGTTATCATCGATTTTGAACAAAAAGCTAAGCCAAAATGATAGTAATATCGGGAACATTTTGGTGGATATTTGAACAAATTGTTGATGACGGGAGAAATTTTTGCTCAACACTCCTGAAAACAAGGTAGAGCATAATCTTAAATATTAAAAAAATGGAAAAATTAATTGTTTTTATTTTTGTAGTAATGGGATTAGCATTTAGTTGTAATACTGATCAAGATAATGTACTTGGTGAAAAAATTAATAATAGTGAAATTGAGAATAGAAGTGCAAATCCTCACTTTATTCCATTTCAATATCCCATTTCCAGAGGGAACAACTTTTACAATTGTAGACTCTGAATTAAAATTTTCAGTTCCACTCCCTTATTTCATTGTGGGGGTAGATAGTATAGGTAATTTTTTTAGATCAGGAGAAGGTGGTGCAGGAGGAATGCCAACGCCTGATGATTTTATTTTTCCATACAGTCCATATGGTAATGGTAGTCATCCTTTGTCCGGCTATATTGCGATTGCCGAATCTTGGGCAGAGAATATTGGAAGAGAGTTTACTGGCATAAATAGAGAAAGGCTGACATTTGAAAGTGGATATATTCCTGAAGGATTGTTCAATGACTTGGAAGATATAAATACTTCAACGTTTGATATTAACAATGGAATTCGTGATAATATTAGTGGCTTTAGTCGTGGTCAATTGTTTGATGCACTAACCCCCAATTGTAACTAATATTCAAGGATATAGAAAGCCTAAAGCCTTCACTACCAGCAGGCAATACTACGTTGGATTATTATAACCTTTTTAATGACTATATATCTTAATTCAATTAACCTAATAGGAAGAGATTGTAATTCTCCTCCTATTTTAAATACATAAACATGAATATTTAATAGGGCTATTTATTATAATAAGCATACTATATACAAGTTGTATTCAACATTGCATAGCACACTATGTTTTTGAAGTTCCATTGGTAATAACCCCTCCAGAATCTGTTCTAAAGGTAGGCGATACTTTACACGTTTTAATGATCACTAATAATAAAGCCATATATGATTCTCATGGTAATAGAGTGGTAGAATTTCCAGAATTTGATCCAAATGCCATTTTTAACTTGCCGATCATAGATTCTATTCCGGTTAAAGAGGTTTTTGCTCAATGAGTTAATTGTTGATACAACTCTTTTTGATGCCCAAATTGGAAATACCGAACATGCCAGGACTCGGATTATTCTTCTTTGACATTCCTAAGGATGAGTACGAAAGTAAAATAGAATTTAAAGTTGTACTTAATACGCCATAGGGACAGTATATGCTGGTTTGTAGAGCTGCTCTATGGATTCTGATAAAAGTAAGCCACGAATGTTTCCCGATCGATGTGAAGATGACGGAGACTTACTGTATCATATATCATTGATCAAGGGGACAAAAGTCATATTCTTAATGATGCTCATAATACGGTACTTGAGGATTATTGGAAAAATAGTAGAGGAGAAAAAGCTTGGTCAGATAAATACTATTTTAAAGTGGTTGAATAATAAACCTAGTGATAATAGATAAGACGGAATGCCACCCTATCAGGATGGCACTCCGCTTATCATTACCGTCAGAGTGCGCAAAAACCTATAAATAAATATTAATAATAATTTGTATATGTTATTATATTTTCGTATCTTGTAGCATAATACAAATCGAATTATTCAAATTATATGATACCTCATAGTGCTGCTTATAATCTTTTTTACTATTTTTGAATTTATTTTTGGAGTTTATGCGTGAACTCGCGTTACCACCAATTTCAGGCTCATAAAAAATAATAGAAAACTTGACAAAGTTACCAAATATTGGTAATTTTGTAGGAAATTATTAAATATGAAAAATACATCTATATCTCTCGGCAATTATTTTGACCAATTTGTACAATTACAAGTTTCATCAGGTCGGTATAAAAATGTAAGCGAAGTTATTCGAGCAGGTCTTAGGTTGTTAGAAACTGAAGAAAGTAAAGCAATAGCTTTAAAAAATGCAATCGAAGAAGGGATTGAAAGCGGAATTGCTCATGATTTTGATTCAGAAAAACATCTTCAAGAATTAAAAGCGAGAAGAAAAAGAAATGACTAAATACATATTGACAAAGAAAGCTGTCGCAGATTTAACAAGTATCTGGAATTACACATTTGATAAGTGGTCAGAACAACAAGCTAACAAATACTACAAAATGTTACTTTCAATCTGTCAAGAGATTGCAGATAATCCAAATTTAGGAAGAGATTACAATGAAATTAAAGAGGAACTATTTGGAATTAAAGCAAATCGACACATAACATTTTATCGGAAATTTGAAAATAAGTCAATTGAAATAACAAGGATTCTTCATGAAAGAATGGATTTAAAACTCAGAATGACAGAATAAAAAATTGCCATAACACACACATACAATAACATAATAAAGCTAATATAAAATATCACCTCAAGGGACAACTACCTAATTATCAAAACATAATCACTATTCCTTGTTTTTTTGAAAAATAACTCTTAACTTGCAATCATAATGTAAATAAACGCCAGTGGAGTGGTGGTTATACAGATGTTATCATCGATTTTGAACAAAAAGCTAAGCCAAAATGATAGTAAAATCGGGAACATTTTGGTGGATATTTGGACAAATTGATGATGACGGGAGAAATTTTTGCTCGAACACTCCTGAAAACAAGGTAGAGCATAATCTTAAATATTAAAAAAATGAAAAAATTAATTGTTTTTATTTTTGTAGTAATGGGATTAGCATTTAGTTGTAATACTGATCAAGATAATGTACTTGGTGAAAAAATTAATAATAGTGAAATTGAGAATAGAAGTGCAAATCCTCACTTTATTCCATTCAATATCCCATTTCCAGAGGGAACAACTTTTACAATTGTAGACTCTGAATTAAAATTTTCAGTTCCACTCCCTTATTTCATTGTGGGGGTAGATAGTATAGGTAATTTTTTTAGATCAGGAGAAGGTGGTGCAGGAGGAATGCCAACGCCTGATGATTTTATTTTTCCATACAGTCCATATGGTAATGGTAGTCATCCTTTGTCCGGCTATATTGCGATTGCCGAATCTTGGGCAGAGAATATTGGAAGAGAGTTTACTGGCATAAATAGAGAAAGGCTGACATTTGAAAGTGGATATATTCCTGAAGGATTGTTCAATGACTTGGAAGATATAAATACTTCAACGTTTGATATTAACAATGGAATTCGTGATAATATTAGTGGCTTTAGTCGTGGTCAATTGTTTGATGCACTAACCCCAATTGTAACTAATATTCAAGGATATAGAGAAAGCCTAAGGCCTTCACTACCAGCAGGCAATACTACGTTGGATTATTATAACCTTTTTAATGACTATATATCTTAATTCAATTAACCTAATAGGAAGAGATTGTAATTCTCTCCTCCTATTTTAAATACATAAACATGAAATATTTAATAGGGCTATTTATTATAATAAGCATACTATATACAAGTTGTATTCAACATTGCATAGCACACTATGTTTTTGAAGTTCCATTGGCAATAACCCCTCAAGAATCTGTTCTAAAGGTAGGCGATACTTTACACGTTTTAATGATCACTAATAATAAAGCCATATATGATTCTCATGGTAATAGAGTGGTAGAATTTCCAGAATTTGATCCAAATGCCATTTTTAACTTGCCGATCATAGATT
>JAWKLW010000050.1:0-1570 GCA_041392555.1 Saprospiraceae bacterium
GGAGAAAATCACTAAAGCTAAATTCAATTCAGGAAATGTACCAAAAACAGAGCTACTGCAATCCACTATCGATTTGAATATAAGCAGGGAAAACGCTATCAATCAGGAATATGTGATTTCTCAGTCCACAAAAACATTTAATCTATTATTAGGAACTACTTCAGAATATGAAGTTGCAGATTCCACCCATTTTAATTTCATAGATATCAATAAAGAAGATTTTAGAAACAAATTGGATCAAAATAAAGACATCGCATATTATGAAAAGATGAAAATCATAATGGATCTGGAATTTGAAATAGCAGAAAAACTCGATATGCCTACTATAAATATGACCGGAGATTTATCATTCTATAATCTGAATAATTCAGCAGGTACTATTTCCTCTACTACATCATTTGGACCTTCGATAGGAGCAGGAATCTCCTACCCTCTCTATACAGCTGGTGAAAATAAAAGGAAACAGGCACTGGCAAAAATAGAATTCCAAAATGCTGAACAAAAATTGATGATGATTACAGATGAAGTGACTTCTGTATTTGAAACTGCATTTGAAAGCTATGAAAACAATAAGAAACTGCTTGCAATAGAACAGGAAAACAATAAGATAGCAAGAGAAAATTTGAACTTAAGCATTAAAAGATTAAAATTGGGGGAAGCTAATTCTCTTGAAGTACATCAGGCAGAAGAATATCTAGTACAATCTAATACCAAATTGGTCAATATCCAATATTATATGAAAATAGCAGAATTGAGACTTTTACAATTAATATCACAATTATAAAAAAACAATATTGCATATACTCATTTATCAATAATTTTGTATTTTTGCATACCTTTCAGGGTCTTAGCTCAGTTGGTTTAGAGCGCTTGCTTGACAGGCAAGAGGTCGGGGGTTCAAATCCCCCAGGTCCTACTTGAATTTCAAAGACATATAATCTTCCTTTAATATTCACAGTTTCTGATGAAAGCAATATTTCAACATTTATATTTTCAAAATTTATAACTTTTTTAACAAGTTTCATTACGCTAATGCAGATTTTATTTTAATGGCATTTTATTAATAATTCGTCTCAATTAGATGTGTCTGCCAATCGCAGGTAAGCGTGACTATAAGGGATTAAAAAGCTATAATTAGTGAATTATATATTAATAAATTAATAATAAATAGGTATGCAGCTTTAGCCCATCCTCATTTATCAGGTAGTGTTTATTGGATTTAACCAAATTATTTCATTTTGTCATTATTGGGATAAAAACCCATTTTATTCTTCATTTTTATCCTGCCGCTAAAGCAGCAGGCTATTTAGTTCTTATCAGTTGCAAATTCTTCAATAAAACTATAATTCATCCTCAACTTCATCTTATATATATTATTGAAATATCTTATATGATATATTTTTCAATGAGGGAACAATAATTATATTTAATAAATAAAGATTTTAAACCAATATTTAAAACTATTAATTATTTTCACTGATTATTTCTCTTTTAAGTGAATTTTAATAACCTTACAAACCAAAAAATATATGAATATTCAAATTTTTGTTTTCAATGAATTTCAAGAGAA
>JAWKLW010000051.1:0-1522 GCA_041392555.1 Saprospiraceae bacterium
TCTCAGAATTGAGTTTAGAATAGTCAAGATATGGTTTTCCCTGCACATTCCATGCTTCAATATTTTTTGATTTTTCTATATCATAGGGAGTATATGGCAAACCTCCGACATATCTCCATTTAAATCCGACCCTCCAGTTTTTTGCAAGGTCCTTATTTCCTGTAATAGTGAAAAGATGTCTGCTGTCCCATGATGATGGTATCTTATTGCCTTCGATATCATCAAAAATACTCCTGACGAATGTATAACTGGCAATTGAGGAGAAGGTTTTAAAATTGAACCGAGCAAGCAATTCTATACCTTTTGCACTTCCTGTTCCTGAGGATAATACTGTAGTAGCTCCTGCAATACTGTAATCAGCGCCCTGATTTGCAAGGCTTATACCTGTGTTAGTGTCGATAGGATAATTGAAATAGGTTTTTATAAATCCTTCTGCACTGACTATGATGCCTTTATTCACTCTGTATTGCAAACCAAGTGTAAAGTGATCTACACCGATATATTTAATTTCTTCATTGGCAAGATTTCCTGAGAAATCCCTGTAACCAAGAGTAGTGTAAGCGGGCATCTGAAAATATCTTCCAACTCCGGCATTAAGTGATGATTTTGATGTCAATGTATATGAAAATGACAATCTGGGAGAAAATTGATTCAAAGGATTTTTCATATTGTCGTTAAATGTATTTCCATCAAATCTGATTCCCAAAGATGCAAGAAGTTTTTGATTTAGAAATCTTGTCGAAGCCTGTCCGCTAAATCCATATTTTAAAAGGTCTAAATCGCTGTTGTAATTGAAATTGCTGATTTCATTATTTATAAAAATTTGTTGCTTCGTATCATTATAATATTTAGCATATTCAATTCCTGAACTGAATACATATTTAATTCCATTTTTGCGAAAATCCAGTTCATATCTGAGTTTGTTTTCCTGTTCAGTGCTGTAATAATCAAATATCTTTTGCTTCGATTCATCATTATCAGGGTATTTGAAAAATCTGTTATCGAGCATATTTCGACTAA
The DNA here is from genome assembly GCA_041392555.1 of Saprospiraceae bacterium. GTDB lineage: Bacteria > Bacteroidota > Bacteroidia > Chitinophagales > Saprospiraceae > JADJGA01. Next base: position 1,021 of record JAWKLW010000051.1, read on the forward strand.
CTACAAAAGTATGGAAACCATTTTTAAAGAAGTTTTTATACACTGCTCCAAATGTATAACTCCATTGATCATTAACAGGTATTTGTGATAAAATATATTGCTGGGTTTTATCAGGATTCTCAATTCCTGTATTTAGTACATTTTTGTCCAATGACCCTAAACTTATGATAGTCAATTGATTGTTTTTATCAAAATCTGTTTTCAATTTCAATTGATAATCATTGAAAGTAGGTAAGAATGGAAGTCCGATAGCAGAGAAAAGATATTGAAGATAGGATCTTCGCACTGAAAATATATAATTTGTTTTATCTCCTATCGGCCCGTCCAAAGTTGCTGAAGCTTCGCTGGCACCGAGTGCAAGCTGTATATTTGTCCTGTCCATGCTTCCTTCTTTTTGCCTGAAATCTAAGATCCCGCTCAGTGCATTATACCTGTCAGCCGGAAATGAGCCTGAATAATAATCTACATTTTTAATAAAATCAGCATTGATTATTCCTACCGG
>JAWKLW010000052.1:0-1508 GCA_041392555.1 Saprospiraceae bacterium
TGTAAAATCAGTCCTTGATGAATATCCTTCTTTAACTGATTTTTACGATAGAATTCAAGTTGATAATACGTTGAGAAATGGAAATTTTACAATATATTTTATTTTCAAACCTTGAAATTGATTTAAGTAATTAACCAAACTCAGTTTACTATTTAGTATTTGAATTAAATGATTCGAATCAAAAACTCGTAGAAAATCATTAAAATCAATTAAACAATGAAAAAGAAATTATTTATTATTTTGATTTGTGTTTTAATATTTGGGAGTTGTAAATCAATTTTTTTTAAAAATTTAAATTAATAGTATTGATATTAAAAATTTAAAGAGTGGAATTTATTTTATATCTTTAACATTTGATTCTCAAAATTTTAATCAAATTATAGGTAAATTTATAAAATTATGAACAAAAATACTATGATGATTTTGTTTACGATTTTAATGCTTGTAGGAGTATTTTCAGCATGTAAATCGACGCAGAAAAAGGAAGCAAATTATAATCTTGAATCAAGTTATTATCAAATTAAAAAAAGCTATATAGATTCAACTTTGGAAAAAAATACTGCTTTGGTACATGGGAAAATAGTTGTAATATTAAAAAATCAAGATACAATTTATGATTGTCATGGTTATATTTATATTAATAAAAAAGATTATTACACTCAAGATGAAGATGAATTTAATATTGTACTACCTGTTGAAAATACAGTTTTATTTTTTCATAGCGGTTGTTTACTTGGCACTTTTTACCTTACAGATACATTATATTTAAAAAATAAGGAAAATATTGAGATGGATGTATTTGTTTATGAAAGGACTACACAGGATCCAAGTGAAATACAAATGCGGGAGAGGTATTAGTAAATGATTGTTTATGAAAGAGGTTAGGTGAAAAATCTTTTTAGTAATATGGGATTTTCAATGGATTTATATGATAATCAAAATTACCAAATAGGCAAATTTATTAAATTATAAGATCAATATATATTTTTGGAATTTTTGTAATAAGTTTATTTTATTTGTTTCAATTTTATGGTTGTAAAATTTTTTCAAACAATATTAGTGAATATCAAACTGAAAGCTACTTTCAAATTAAGAATAGATATATTGACCCAACCTTGCCTGGTAGTATTGTAATCGTTGAAGGAAATGTTTTTGTGATTGAGGGCAATCCTTTTAAAGATACAATTATTGATTGTGATGGACAAATTTCTAATGGTGTAATTGGATCAGATTATTTTGAAGGTAAATAATCACTGAAATTACCAGTCGAGAAAATAGTTTTATATTTCCATGATACTTGTACTATGAGTGGACTTTATTGTACAATCCTCTAAATTTACATAATCAAGAAAGAATAAAGATTGACGTTGTGATTTATGATGAAAGAGCAATATCAAATCCCTAATCGAAAAAACCCATTGTTATTTCACGAAAAGAAGTAAAATTAATAATGGCTTTCAAGAGCTAAGTATTTTGAAGGTCATTTTACTTTTTTGGGTCATAGAGTT
>JAWKLW010000053.1:0-3620 GCA_041392555.1 Saprospiraceae bacterium
TAAGCGTCCACTAAAAAACGCAAAGAGTTCTTTAGTGGACGCTTATGATGGCCTCTATATTTTGGCACACATAGGGACATTGCATATCATAGTATACGGTCAAACCTTTGCCCTCAATGCCCTGATTCTTCACACTAGGTGAGAATTGGGGCTTTGTTCCGTCAAAAGAGAGTGCCAGCAATTCGTATCCGGTATCGGTGGTATCAACCACCTCGAAACCAAACTTCTTCGCAAATGACTGGTCGGAAAGCCAAGCTTTTTGCTTTTGCGCTCCCAGCATGCAAACACCCGATTTACCTTTTGCTTTGGCATCAGCCAAACAGTACTCCATGAGCGATTTAGCATATCCCTTACCTTTGTAATTACCCAACACCCACAAGCAATACACATAATAATAATTGTCGCCGATGATAGGTACCCAAGCCGTTTCAAGCGGCGCATATTCTATAAAAACCGTAGCTTTGGCATTCAGCTTCCTAAATACATGGCCTTCAGTCAGCCGGCTAGCCAGCCATTGTCGCTTAGCTTCAATGCCCGGATGAATCTTTTTGCTACGAATAATGCAACACAAATGCTCACCAGAAAGATTTTCTGGTGTTAAGTTTATAAAATCAGTATCCATGTCTTCTGTCACTTTATGAAATTTATTAGTAATACATTTCTTTCCTCGGGCATAAAAAACAACACATTTAGTTTTTTTTTTAAAAAATATTATTTTTATATTTGCAAATATAGCTATAGTACGTAATTTTCGGAACTAAAACCAAGAAAATCAATGTTTCTAGAATAGTATTCCGGATAATTGCAACCTGTAAGCAAACAAAACAAATAGAATAAAAGAATAGAATTGTTATGTTTTAGACTTTGTCTATAAACAAGCGACTTACTATTCTAAAAATGCCTTGTCTAAGGGATAAATACACTTCATTATGAAAAAGATACAGGAGACAATACACAACATAAAGGGCTCCGAGAAAAATGTAGCAAAATCAATGGTCGTTATATATGCCACTCTTTTTGTTTTTGCAGTAATATACCTCTGTATGATATTACTCTTCATGAACACTAAAATGTATAATGAAGAAATCATAAATTATGCCGGACGACAAAGAATGCATTCGCAAAGAATAGCACTGGATGTAATAATGCATAGTAGTAAAAAAGATAAAACGAGTTGGAAGAACCTTGAATCCGATTTTTCTGAAATGCAAAAAAACACAGAGCTTGTATCAAGAATAATTCAGAGCAGTAAATCTTCTGCATCTATTAGAATCCAATACATCAATGCACATGATAAAACAATTGGGTACATTCACTCCGTAGAAAATTATCTAAAAAGGCCTAATGACGAAAACGCCTCCATCATAAAAGAACAAGCATACCATCTACTGCCTACACTAGATTCTATCGTTAACAAATTAGTAAGAGAATCCAAAAATCATAATAAAAGAGTTCTTCTTTTACTTCTCATTTTCGTTATAGTAACACTATTCATATTTATTCTAGAGAGCATTTTTATCATTTTTCCGTTAGTAAAAAAATACAATATAAATTTTGCAAAGATAAAGGATAATGAATACAAGCTGAAGTTAGCGACAGAATCTGCCAATTTAGGCATTTGGAAGTTTAACATTACAAAAACTATAGTAGAATGGGATGCATCCATGTACCAAATATATGAACTTGATAATACACAAGAGCCTATCGAAATAGAAAGGTGGAATAAATTTATCAATTTAGAAGAACATGAGATTGTCCATAATGACTTCATGGCTAGCATCGAGACAAATGAACCTTTCAATGTTCAATTTGAAATCACCGGAAACAAAGGAACTAAAAAATATATAAACGCGCGAGGTATAAAAGTAGAAGATGGAAAGAGTAATGATATTATTGTTATTGGATTAAATATAGATATAACTGAATATAAAAGAATAGAAAAGGAGATGCAAGAAGCCAAAGAGCATGCTCTACTTGCAAGCGAAGCTAAGTCAGAATTCCTGGCCAATATGTCACATGAAATCCGAACTCCTCTTCATGGTATCATAGGTTTATCTAATATGTTATCTGAAACGGAATTAGATAATACTCAGACAGGGTATATTCACAAAATAATATCTTCTTCAAATTTACTGCTCCAGATAGTTAATGACATTCTTGATTTTTCAAAAATAGAAGCTAAAAAACTTATTTTAGCAGATGAAGAATTCGAAATGACTCATGTTTTTGAAAAACTATCCGACTTGTTTGGATATACAGCTCATATAAAAAAAATAAAATACAACTTCTTCATTAGCCCAGATATTCCCGAAATACTTATTGGAGATGAATTGCGTTTATCTCAGATATTAATTAACTTACTAGGTAATGCGTTTAAATTCACGGAAAAAGGGAGTGTCTGTTTATATGTTCAGAGTGAAGTCATTGACAACAAGGCCAAATTTGAGTTTAAGATAATAGATACGGGAATTGGAATTGGCGAATCTAAAAAAGCTAAGTTATTCACCGAATTTGAGCAAGGAGATACCAGCACAAGCAAAAGATTTGGAGGTACGGGATTAGGGCTCACCATATCCAAGAAATTAATAGAAATGATGGGTGGGCACATTTCTTTTAAGAGCCAAGAAGGATTTGGCACGGAATTCTCTTTCGATGTGCTTATTGAACTAAAGCAGGGTGCAAAAGAATTCCAGAGTCATTATCCACTAAAATATTCTAACATTATTATATTTAATCGATTTAAAAATGAGTCAGATTATATCTTGGATATTTTAAAGAAAAAAGGTTATCAGGAGACGATCTGTTATTCGCATGTAGAAGAGCTTCCGGAAATTAGAAAAGACAACTTAATTTTAATTGATTGGGAAAGCTATGCTGATAATTATCAATTCATTCAGCTAATAATTCAACGTTATAGTCAAGACAATGATATTAGTATTTTAATATCTGAATATGAGAAAACTCCATTTAATAGCATATTCTTATCTCTATCAAACATTCATTACCTGCCTAAACCACTTATACCGAATCTATTATATTCCATTTTGACAGGTGATAGAACCAAAGAAAAATCTCAAAAAAAACCGGCACAAACGAATAAGCTCATATTAGAGGAGACTCAATCAGCATTATTGGTAGAAGATAATGAGACAAACTTACTCATAGCAATTCACCTGCTGGAGAAAATAGGTTTTCAAGTTGATGTGGCAGTTAATGGATTCGAGGGGGTCAACAAAGTGATAAAAAACAAATATGATATTATTTTCATGGACATTCAGATGCCTGTCATGGATGGACATGAAGCTGCAAAGAAAATAAGAGAATTCAACACTTACACCCCTATTATTGGTATGAGTGCAAGTGTATCTGATGAGGATATCAAAAACTCAAATAAAGCTGGTTTCAACTACCATCTTGGAAAACCCCTTGTGATCAAAGAATTATATGATATAATATCTCGCTATTTCCCGCTTAAGCAAGATCAACCAAATATAAAGGAAATGTCAGGTGTAGAAAGTTACAAATATCTAAACATAAAATATCTTGATGAAATATTAAACAGCAAAGAGTTTACCAAAGAATTATTATCTTCTTTCATAGACCAGTATGGCAAAATTGAA
>JAWKLW010000006.1:0-134944 GCA_041392555.1 Saprospiraceae bacterium
CTCTCTTTTTATTTCATTGTAAGGAGTATTCATTCCTATTGATTTGATAATTAAGTCATACACTTTATCCCATATCAAAACAGCTTTTTCTCTATCCTCATTAATTATTATTGGTGATACCTGTAAAAATTTTAGACAATAGACTTCTCCATAATTTTTGAATAACGTTTCTGCTTTCCACAATAAGATAGAAACGTCTTGTTCATATGTAGTTGTTCCACATACACCGTAAAATCCTTTATATTTCCTAATATTTTTATAAAATGAATTTGATTTTTTATAGCTACATATTGTTGCCAATATTTCGAGATCAGAGGCGTATGCCTTTCCTTTTTCGAAGTCCCATTTTGGTGTTCGTTTGTTAAGTCTTTTCAGGGCTATTGATTCTGCTTTTTTAGGGTTTCCTAATTGCAATTCTAATTCAATTATTCTATCAACAATTATTGAATACTTTTCGCATTCATTTTCTTCTATTGTTTTATATGCAAGTTTTAATGATTCTTTTGCAAATTTCTTTGATTGTCTTATCCTTTTTGAAAGGGACATGCTTTTATTATTAATGATCGAATGTGACTCCATTTGTAAATCATGCACTTTCTCATATTCTTCGCTACACGCGTACTGAGCTGAGAGTTGCACGGAAAATGCTAATATTAGTATTGAATATTTAAGTTTCAAGATTTTGATTTTATGCCACTAATGTCCTTATATCACCCACAAAAATATATCAAACATTCGCTTTTTGATAATTTTGTGTACTTTTTTTTATTCAAGAGTTATAATTTGGCACAAAGAATGCAATTTCAATGCTTTAGTTTATTATTGCCGGGAATTTTACTGAGTAGTGTATTTTTTTGATTTTAATCGAGTTTCTCAATTCAAAACCCGAAATTCACTTGGACTAAAACCAGTTTTTGATTTAAAAAACTTACTAAAATGATTGGGATAATCGAACCCTAAATCGTAAGCTATTTCGCTGATACTGTGTTGTGTATTCAGTAATATGGTTTTTGCTTTATTAACCATAAATAAATCGATATGCTCTTTGGCACTTTTGCCGGTTTCGGCTTTTAATAAATCACTAAGATAATGTCCTGACATATTCAGAGCCTTTCCGCAATCATTGACTTTTGGAAATCCTTTATCCACCAAACTTTCTGAGAAATAATCTTTTAAGTATTTCTCGAATTGAGTAATATAGGTCTTGTCATAATTTTTTTCTTGTGATAAATTGCCTGTCGTAAAATCTTTGGGAGTATTTAAGGAATGATTCCAGATTTATTAAAATTATCTCTTGAGTGTGTTTGTCAATATGTTGCTGATATTCTTTCTCAATTTTCATAGCTATTTCTGTCAACTCTTTCTTTTCATCATCAGACAAATGCAATGCCTCATCGGCATCATAGGAGAAAAAATGGTAATCATCTATTGTAGTGCCTAATTCCGACATTCTAATAAAATTTTCATCAAAAAGCATAACCCAATCATCTCCTTTGCTTTCAATATCAGAAGCACCGGAAAAAACTTGATGTGGAGCTATAAAAACAAGTGTACCTTCCTGGAAATCATATAGTTTACGACCATATTTTAATTTACCAGAAAGAGTGTCTTTCATAGCAATCATATATAAATCCATAGTAAACATTTGGTCAGAATATTCTTCCTTAATATGTAAATCCTTATGCCTAAAAATACTTACTTGAGGATGTTTGGGAGTAGGTAAATTGAACAGTCTGTGAGCTTCTGTTATATTTTTGATATGAATGATGTTGTTTTGCATAAGTTCTTTTTTGTCAATGAATTATTTTATGATATTTTCTATTCGTTTTTCAGGAATAAACCAAGATAATGCAACTATCAGATAAGCACTTATCCCAATATATGGTTGAACAAATGATAACGCAATTCCTAAAATAAATAATGCAAATCCTATGAATTCTTTTGTGTTCCCAGAAACTGATTTCCTCACGAGACTTTCTTCAGAATGTATTTTTAATATTTCCATTTTAAGAAGATAAAACGCAAAACTTGCCAGTGTAATTACAATTCCATATAATGCAACAGATATGGATTCTAAATTGTTGAAATCGAGCCATGCTGTTACAAAGGGGATGAATGATATAAAGAACAATAATAAAAGATTGTACCACAATATTTTACCATTTACTTTTTCTGTAATCATAAAAAGATGATGATGATTGTTCCAAAATATCCCCACATACATAAAACTTAAGGTATAGCTTATGAAAAGTGGCATTTCTGCCAATAAAGCCTTCAATGTGTGTTCTTCAGGAACATGCAGTTCTAATACCATAATGGTGATTATAATGGCTAATACACCATCACTAAATGCTTCGAGTCTTCCTTTTTTCATATTCTATTTTTATAATGAAAGTAAATATTCAATTTTCAAATAAATTAAATAATAAAACAACCTGCCAAAATTATAAATTTCGGCAGGTTTAGATAATAAATTATCCTTCGATAAAAGCTTTAAGTTGCTCATTCATCATAGCATATAGTCCTTTCGATTGCTCTTCCATATTGGTCACATCTTCAGTTCTTTCCATACCATGAAATCCATCAGCTTGTGTTAAAAGAGTATTCCCGTTTTCATCCTCTTCTAAATAAAAGACATGGTGGTCTTTGGAGTTTGGAAATGGAGCATCACCTTCCCAGCAAAATACTCTGTTTTCTTCAAAAATGACTAAACTACGGTCAAATGGTACCAATCCGTCAGGAGTATTGAAAGTAACTTTTATTTTTCCATTAAGTTCAAAATCTCCCTCAAATGAAGCGATAAAAGGAGTCCATTTTTGCCAGTTTTCAATATCAGCCAATACTGCCCAAACTTCTGATGGCTTAGCTTCGATAAGTGTTGTTGCTGCAACTTTTATTTTGTTGTCTTCCTTAATATTATACATAGCTTCTTGTTTTTAAAGGGTTGCTGGATTCACTGTTAACATTTCATTCTTAGTTGCTTTCCAAGCCTGTTCTTGAGTAGCTTTAATCCAAGGGATAATCTCCTCAGGAATTACATTGCGAAATTTGGAATTGTCTTCTTCTGCAACACGAATCATCGCATCAATCATAATTTGAGGATTTAGTTGTGCATCTAAAGCACTTGCATCGGTAAATGCAGCAATAATTTCTGGTTTCATGAATGATTTTTCAGGATTCCACCATTTCAACATAGTTTCGGCTCCGCGGTCATTAAAACCAGTTCCAAAAACTCCAGGATTTACAGTGCAAATTTCTACTCCTGTGCCATATAATTCATCTTTAAGCCCTTCTGCTAAACCTTCCAAAGCATGTTTTGTGGAAGTATAAATGGCTGCTAATGGAACACTTATCAATCCCCCCATTGAAGAAGTGAAAATCACTTTTCCTGAACCGTGTTTTACCATTTGAGGGATAAAACCTTTTGCCATTTCAAGAGAACCAAACACATTGACCTCATAATTTTTTCGTACTAATTCCATAGGGATTTCAGCTACAGGTCCCGTTTCCATAATTCCTGCATTGCTCATCAATACATCAATTTCGTAATTGTTGAATACAAATTGTCGGTCGCTTTCATTGGTAACATCCAACACTACAACTTCTAATTCTACTCCAGCTTTTTTAGCTTCATCGAGTAATATTGTTTTTAGAGGTTCTACATGTACACCTGCAATAACTTTATGTCCTTTTTTTGCCAATCCTAAGGCTGTTCCTTTTCCAAAACCGGAAGATGCTTCGCACTAAAATTGTTTTGCTCATTATTTTTTTGTTTTTGTTTTATAATAATGATGCAAAAATATTACGACTAAAGGACTTCAATGGATACTTATTGCAGAGAGTCAGATATATTTTGCAGAAGTTGAAATTATCTTTGAATTTGATTGGATTTTGTCTCTTGATAATGGGAATATTACAGTCATTTATAGCACTCCAATCCTATAAAAAATATCGGTGGGTATGAGATTTCCATTGAGGAATGATAGAAATGGTTTATTTTATTAATACATGCAAATATTCCTCTGTACTATTTGCTTTATGATTTCTATTTTCGTCAGTATCAGCTTTAAATCGTTGATAATTTGTTGTGACAATATCGTACTTACCATATTTACTCATTATCTTTTTTACTTGATCAACAGACATCAAACCTTCATTATTATAGCTTAAAAAAATGAATTTAAACTTGCATTCTTAATTAAATCTTCAAATTCATTAGCAACATAATTTTTACTACAATAGTTTGACTTTTTATACTTGGGTAATCCGGTTTTACCTTTGGGTAAGAAGTCATCATATTTTGCTATTGTATTTAAGATGTGGTAATTAGAGCCGTATTGTCGAGCATTATATGGTGGGTCTAAGTATAGAATATCTCCACTTATTTCTTTAATTAAGTCATTACTGTTTTGATTATATACTAAATGTTCATTATCGTTAATAGTAAAATTTGCAGGTTGTAAGATAAATTCTTTCTGCGCTGATTTTTTAAGATGCTTTAAAATGCACCATATACAGAAGCTGTATTCGCAACCTTATCTGAACTTTCTAATAAACTTGCTAATAAAAAATAATATTGATTAAGATTTATTTTGCTTGAAACTTTCCAATTTGGGTGTATAAAATATATAGTAAATAAGATAAATTCTCCAATATAGTATATTTGAAATATATTATAAATACTTATAATTTAGTTGTTATTGCATATCATAACTAACAAGTAATTCAATTAAATTACCATAGCAATTAACTTTTTGAGTAAGTTTAAAATAAATTTCGGCAAGAGTATAAATACGTGAAATTGAATACTGGAAATTGAAAAATATTTTTTAATTATTGCTTTGCTAAATAGATTTTCATCAAATAGCAACTTGTTATATCCATTATTTGAAAATAATATTAAACTCTTTTGTTTTATTTCATTTAAGATGAAATTTTCTAAATTATCATTTTCACAATCATCTATTAATAAATCTGGATCAAAATATTCTATATTGGAATATCTATTTAAAATATCCATTATTACCGTATCTACTGTATGGAATTGGCTATTGCCATAAAAATTATTTATTTTTAAAGTCGAATCATCTATTTCTATTGTTATTATCATAATTTATCCTTAGCAGTATATTGGTGATATTTTAAAAATTCTTCTCTGCCATTGATTGGTAAATTGTCAAAAACTTGCAAATTAGTAACATTCAATCTTTTCTATTTTCTTTAGATAGTTTTTTTGAAATCAAAATTTCCTTTTTAAAGTAAAAGTAATCAATCCAATATTTTTATCAAATAATTTATCAAATAAAGGATAATAATAATCCATTTTTGTGATTTAATCTTTCTTCATTATTTGAATGAGCCATGTTTTATGTGACTAAAGCAATTAGCAGTCTTTTATCATCTATTTTTGTTATAGGACAAAAGCTCATTTCATTCAATAAAGCTGTTTTGAAATCACGTTGTCCAATTCTAATTTTAGATTCAGTTAATTTTTCAGTTACTTCACGTTTTTTAAAAATAATTTGGTTTTCAAATAATTCAAAACTTCCAATATCATCATTATCTACTTCTCGATAAAACTTGTTAAGGCATACACTCCTTACCAATTTTAAGCAAATCTTGAATCTCTTGAACCCTTTCTTGTATTGTGTTATCTGGAGTTTTACCTGTTTTTTCTCTAAATTTTCCAATATTCTCATAAATATATTTTAATGAAGCAAACCTCTCCATTTTCATCCATTACTGATTCAATTGCATCTGAGTAAGTCATTATAGTTAATTTAAATTAAAAAAAATATAATAATCTCTTTTGAAAGTTCGGGTAAAATTGTTCAATTACTTTTTTATATAAATTTCTTGTTTGAAGAGTTTCTTCATTTTCTAAAACTTTCAAAATTGGGATGAAAGTCTCATGAAATTTTGGGATTTCCATATTTATTAAGTTTTGTCATTTAGTTATTATTAAGTACAATATAACCATCGCACCTCCTTTACACTCAATTTCCATATTCTCTGCAAGATAGATTTATTTCCGGGATATATTCAAATGAGTTTTGATTTTTTGAGGTAAATTATGATTACAGAAAAAGCTCTCTGAATATCATTGTTTCAGGGAAGCTTCTGCTTTTTTTATCTTGTGTATGGATGTTTTCACTCCAAATCTACTCTAAGTCTCAACATATAATTTCTGAGTTTTCTGTGGAAATAATCCTATGTAATAATAGTAGTCTCCACTGTCTTTTATAGCGTATGGGTCATCAGATGCCTGATCGTAATAAGAAGATTTTACTCTTCCTGCCCAACCATTGGTTATGTAGCTTGAGTTGAAAATATTGCTGATTTTGAATGCTATTTCAAAATTATTTACTCTGCGGATTTTAGGAGAGAAAAAGCTTACCAAGATCAGAATATGTGAAAGCATCCAAGCTGGCAACATCATTTTGTGTATTGTCCAAATATTGTTTTCCTACATATTTAGTATTGAAATTGAAATTTAAAGAGTTTTTATTTTCTTTTTTTATCAGTTTCAGTATATCGAGATAAATTCCTGCACTTGCAATGGTATTGGGTGAGTAAGCTATATCGGTATTTGTCAATTCATTGCGGATATATCCTCCATTGTCCCAATCTGAACATATTCTGTGAATTCCTTAATTTTATTTTTACTGAATGTAGCATTTTCCAGTGACAGAGCTTCAGTGATTTTGAATCCTGCATCTATTTCTATCCCCATTCTGTAGCTGTTGTCCACATTTACTCTCACTGACTCCATTACTATTGAGTTCTCCTGTCAATACCAATTGGTCTTTGTATTTCATATAATACAGGCTGGTTTAGCAAAATATTGCTGTTATTGAATTTGAATCCTAATTCATTGTCGAGTAATCTCTCTGATTTTGGGTATTCTTCAGCGATATTGTCCTTGTAGTCGCTTCTGTTTGGTTCTTTATTGGCTATGGCAATTGAATAATATGCTGACAGATATTTGCTGAAATCATAATTAAGTCCTGCTTTAGGATTGAAAAAGTTGTGATTGACATTGATATCGAAAGTCCTGAGGTCACCATCTTGTCCTGTAAGTTTATAGTTGACAAATCTGTATTGTAGGTCTGCAAATCCATATAATTTATCATGGAATGAATACAGTATTTTTATGAAATTATTGAAATCCAGTTTCAATCCATTTCCATCATAATAATGATCACTTCCTTCGTATCCCGGTCTTTCTATTATGGAAGTCACAATGCCATAGTGGTCACCATCATAATTATTGAGAGCTCCACCATATATTAGAGTTAAATTGTCAGGATTGTATTTGAAACTATATGTCAATCCACAGAATTTGTTATTAAGCCATTTTGCCTTTACTATGTCAGAATATCTTTACCACATTGGTATCTAATTTGTATTCTGCAAGGTCTTCATCAGTTTTGTATTGTTGATAATATCCATAACCACTTGTGAAAATGCAGAGCACTATTGAAATTAAGTCATCGTTCAGGGCTTTATTATAAATCAACTGGAGATGATTCTGTGTGTAGTTATCTATCTGATCATCATAAGCAGGATAATGACTGAAATAGTTTGGCTCCAAGTTCATTATATGTCCTTAGTGAATCAGTATTGTAAGCATACTGTACCGGTACACCATTCCATGACTGATATGTGATTTCTTTGCCCAGAATAGCATTAAATCTCAATGATGAGTTTTTTGTAATTTTGGCAGCTGAGAAATAAATGAATTCAGACTGGAGCTCGCTCTGTCGATATAACCATCGGAATTGACTCTGGAATATCTCACATCGATGCTGTATTTGTCATTCATGAGTCCTGTGCCTGCTTTGGCTTTTATTATAGAAGTATTGAAACTACCGAGTCCTCCATCGAAAGAAAGGTAGGGTTTTATATTGATTTGGTTTGTTTCGATATTGATACTTCCTCCGAAAGCTCCTGCACCATTAGTCGAAGTACCTAATCTCTTTGAACCTGAATATTTTTACTTGAACTGGCAATGTCAGGGATGTCAACCCAATAAACTTGTTGACTCTCTGCATCATTGAATGGAATATCATTGATAGTGACATTTATCCTGGTAGGGTCGGTACCTCTGATTCTTATTCCTGTGCATCCTATTCCTGTACCGGCATCAGAAGTAAGTGGTTACAGAAGGAGTGCTGCTGCGAAGAAGATATTAGCGCCCTGACCATAATTATTGTCAGATATTTCATCCTTATTCAGGTTTTTATATGAAAAAGGCATATTTTTTCTGACATTGTTGTAATATAAATATCTTTGAGTTTATAAGATTTGTTTGTCAGGAATACATCAAATTTTGTATCGGAAAAAATGCTGACCTGATATTCATAATCTTCATACCCAAGCAGGCTTACGGACAAAGTGTGAACACCTGCATTCACTGATTCGAAAATATAATAACCATTGTCATCGGATTGTATATAAATATCTTCCGGCAATAAAGTTATTTTGAGCATAAGGAATTGTATTTCCTGTTTCATCTGTAATAGCATCACTAATGAATATTGAGCAAATAAATTGATATTCATTACTATGGCAAATAGCAATATTGTAATAAATCTAAACATAAGAAATAAAATTGCGGAATGTAAACGATGGAAAGGGATCATTAATATTCTTTAACAGCATTACCTTACCTAAGTTCAATGGGTTTGATTCTCAGCTAAAATTAGCACCCAAATTAATAAATATAATTTTTTAAAAATTATCGTAACATATTACGATATTATGAAAACACAAAGGTATATAAAAAGTTTAATTTTTGTCGTAGTATTTTTGTTTTCTGAGGTATGTTTTCAGAAACTTTAAAAATAGAAATTGCAGTATCGAAATCATGGTTGTTGTTGGACATAATGTCAGTTTCGAGAGAAAATGGTTCTATATATTTTTCATACGAAGGCATTACGTGTTGTTCGTACCTATATAGCACATCTTCAAGAGGGTAATTTTTCTATTTTATCCCTTTGATACGTCTGATTATCCTGATATTATCTCTTGCATTGATGAAAATTCTAAGATCAAATGGCTTTTCGAAAAGTTTTTCAAAAATAAAATACAAACAATCCTTCAATGATGATTATGGGAGCAGGATTTATAGTGAGAATTTTTGGTTTTTTATTTTCGTTATTGAAAACGTATTCTTTCCTTTTGACAGATTTATGATTGATCACAATTTCTTTATATCTTCTTGCAAGTTGATTAAAGTCTTAATAGAATCTCGGGAGGTCAAAGTTTCTTACCCCTGTTTTCATCAACTTCCTGTAAATCACGAGATTTGTAATAGCCATCCTGTGAAATAATGCATAATTGAGTTTCGAAAAGACTCCCTCAACTTCCTGATAAATGAAGTTTACCGCTTCCGCTACCACCGATATTCCAATTAGAAAAGGTTTGAATAACATAATTACAATATACAATTTTGCAAATATAAAAAAATGTTGTAAAAACTCAATTTTTTTTTTGATATATAAAAAATTAATTATTTGTGGGTTTTATTTTCATATGTCATTAATATTATAGTATCTTAGTATTTTTATTATAATTGTAAGTTATGAAGAAAATGTTTATGCTTTTTGGTATGTTTCTGAGTTCTAATTTATTTTCTCAGGAAGTAGTTGAAGATAGTATTTCAGTTGCTGACAAATCATTGATTGAAAATATGCCAATAATAGCAAGTCAGGGATTTTCCTTTGAGTCTTTATGGAAAGGAGTGTTGGGTATGTTGGTTTTGATTCTCATAGCATGGCTGTTTAGTTCCAACAGAAAGAAAATAAATTGGATAACAGCAGAGTTGACTTGGATTACAGCTTTTTTTAGCTGTGGGAGTATTGAAAATAGAGTTTGTAAGGAAGATATTTGAGTTTGTGGGTGGATTATTTGTAAATATCCTTGATTATACCAGAGTAGGGAGTGAGTTTTTGTTTGGTTCTCTGATGAATACCGATAGCTATGGATTTATATTTATATTTCAGATATTACCAACGATAATATTTTTCTCAGCACTGACTTCAGTTTTGTTTTATCTTGGAGTGATACAGGTTGTGGTTAGAGGTCTTGCATGGGTATTGACAAAAACCCTTCAGGTATCAGGAGCGGGAGAGTTTGTCAGTAGCAGGAAATATATTTCTCGGTCAGACTGAAGCGCCATTGATGATAAAAGCATATCTTGAAAAAATGACAAAGTCGGAGATTTTATTGGTAATGATTGGAGGTATGGCTACTGTTGCCGGAGGAGTATTGGCAGCATATATAGGTTTTCTGGGAGGTGAAGATCCGGCACTAAGAATTATGTATGCCAAGCATTTACCGCAGCTTCGGTTATGGCTGCACCTGGGGCTATAGTAGTTTCTAAAATATTATTTCCTCAAACTATGAATATAGATAAACAAATAGATATTTCTACTGATAATATAGGATCTAATATCCTCGATGCCATTGCAAATGGAACTACTGAAGGTCTTAAGTTTTTTAAGCGTAAATGTAGCTGCTATGTTATTGGTTTTTCGCTTTTATAGCGATGATAAATGGAATACTGGATGGATAGGAGATATCACACACCTCAATACATGGCTGGTAGAAAATACCATTTATGAAAATTTTCTCCCTGGAAGCAATTATGGGAACTATTTGCTCCACTGATGTGGGCTTATAGGAGTTGCCACCAAGGATATAATGCTTATGGGACAATTACTGGGGGATAAAACTGGCAGCAAGTGAATTTTGTGGGATATATTCAATTGGCAGAATTGAAGGATGTAGCACATGGTGTGCATTTGAGCTATGAGAAATCTGTGATCATGGCTACTTATATGTTATGCGGTTTTGCTAATTTTGCTTCTATTGGAATTCAAATAGGAGGCATTGGATCATTGGGCTTCCAGGACAGAGGAAAACTCTTTCCGAATTTGGATTAAAAGCCGTGCTTGGAGGTACTTTGGCTTCATTGTTATCTGCGACAATAGCAGGTGCGATATTGATAGAATAATCATCTTAAGTGAGTTAAAAGTCAATTTAATCTTATTATTGTTGATAGTGAAATCAATAATAATACTGTTTACTCGTTTTTATTTACTAAAGCATAAAGTTGATGTAATCATCTGTTTATTATATTTGTATGAGTTTAAGGTGATATGTTTATTTGTTTTTTAGATGAATAATAAAACTTAACTTTGGAAAGAAAATTAATTTTTAGGCAACGATATTTATTTTGATTCCATCTTTATATCGAATTCGAATTCGTGATAAGAAAAATTAAATAATAAAAATTAAAGTATTATGTTTAAAAATGTTTTATTGAATCTATTGGTGATAAGCCTTTTTATGGTAGGTTGCCAAAAAAGATGTTGAGGAATTTAATCCAAATGACTAGGCTACATATTATACTTGGTGTTTTTGGTGTAGTTTTGGATGAAAAAACCAAATCCAATTGAAGGAGCATTGGTGTCATATAATGGAAAATCCATAAATACTGATGAATATGGAACTTATAATTTTGAAAATGTACAGATAGGCGACAAACACAACTTTATAAGTATCAGAAAAGACGGATATTTTGAAGCTGGAGAGACATTCCGTACTGATCATGCTAAAAAAATGCAGTTTTCATATTGTTGAAAAAGGAATTTAATTACTCTTTCGAATCTTCTGATGGAGCTACTGTAAATACTGAAAATATTACTTTTGAATTTCCTTCAATGGTATAATGTATTATGATTCTGAAGCTGACTATGTACTTGGAGAAGTGAAATTGGCAGTAAAGTATCTGGGATCCATTGAAAGAACCACATTTGAAAGTATGTTCTGGAGATCTTAGTAGTCTTCTTAATGATGAAAGTGAATTGGGAACTTGAGTTCTTATGGAATGGGTGTATGTTGAGTTACACCCGTTGGATGGCAGCAACCGTGGTGTGAAAGTTTTCGGTAAAAAAGTAACTATGACTTCTGAAATCAGAACAGAATTATTGTCCAGTGCTCCGCAGCAGATAGCAATGTGGTATTTCGATGAAGCGACAGGACTTTGGGGTTTGTAAGAAGGAGTAGCACAAAAAACCGGAACTGGGCTTATGTCGCTACTGTTTCTTACCAGTTGCTGGAATTATGATTATAACTATCCTTGCTATAGTTTTGAGCGGTAGGGTGGTTAACCAGCCGGAAATACATTGGAGTGGTGTTCATGTATGGGTGTCACCTGTGGGGAATTATCCGGAGGTCATGGAAATACCGATTCTGATGGTACATTCAGTGGCTTAGTGCCAAAAGGATTGGCTTTGGAATTGAGAATTTATTCTATGCCGGTGATTGCTACTGGAATTGAAAGATCTGGATTATGTCCTGAATATTGGGACCTTTTCGAAGATACCGATATTGGAGATATAGTATTTGAAGAAACAGATCTTCAATATTTAGATGTCAATGTTGATTTCTGTAAATTGTGATGGTAATCCTGTAACTAATGGATTTGTAACTATAGGTAATAAATATTTTCAATTGGAAGACGGAACATTGAATGTATCAATTCCATATTGTCAAAGCACAACAGCTTATATGACTGCTGTGGATAGAGACTATCTCAAATCAATGGATCCGGTAGAATTGCAGGTTCCCGGAAGTTATGATCTTGGTCAATTGAGTATCTGTGATAGCGAAGCTGAAAATATTAAGATATCTTGTTCTGAATTGGGTATAAATGTTACTATGATAGATTCACTGGTAACATATACTTATGGACAAAACCCTATTTCCCACAATATTGGCGGTGCTGATTTTAATTCTCAAGAGTCACCTTATATAAATTTGAATTTCGAAGATTCAAGTTCAGATTTTACTGTAGGTGAATATAATATAGGAGAGGAAACATTTTTCTCATACTATGATGTGAATAATCAGAGCTATAAGTATTATAATTCTGACAGTGGTACTGTTACTATTACTAAAGGAGGAACTCATGGTGATGTTATTGAAGGAACATTCAGCCTGAAACTATATGAACAAAATGATCCGGGTACTCTTTATGATTTCAATGGTTCATTTAAAGTAACTTATTATTAATATTAAGTCAACGAAATGTCTGATTTGGAATTAATAAAATCCTGTAAAAAAGGGAATAGGGAAGGTTATAAAAATCTCTATGACAAATATCAAGGGCAGATGTACAGCATCTGCCTTAGGTATTGTAAGGATGAGAATATAGCTTGTGATGCATTGCAAAATGGATTTATTAGTGTTTTTGATAATCTAAGTAACCTTACAAATCATGACAGCCTTGAATTCTGGATGAGAAAAATAATGGTAAGATCATCTCTTGAATTATTAAGAAAAGAGAAAAAAATAAAACAAGTGGATATAGATACCGTTAATGCAGCGGAATTGGGAAGTAATGAATCTTATATTTCAGACAATTATAATTATAATAAAATATTAGAGCATTTGAATTCAATGCCTGAAGGTTACAGAACTATTTTTTCAATGCATATTTTGGATGAATTGAGCCATGTGGAGATTGCTGAGATATTGAATATCAGTGTAAATACTTCCAGAACTCAACTTTTTAAAGCAAGGAAATATATGCAGGAGCTCATAAAAAATGATAAATATCTTTCAAAAGAAATTAAATACAGAGTATGACAGAATTAAATAAAATAGAATTGATGCAACGCAATATAGTTCAAAGCCAAAGGATTAATGCACCTGGTTTTGTGTGGGATGAAATTGAAAGAAAACTAGATAAAAGGAATAAAAGGCGTGGATTGTGGATTTGGTTTGGTGTTATGTTATTACCTTTATTGTCATTTTTTATCATGAAAAATATGTTTAATGAAAATAATTATATTAATAACCATAACAATAGTAATATTAATTCAACTGCTGTGAGTTCTGAATTAAATAATACAAATAATTCAGAAAATACCGATAAGCAATTGATAGTTGGAAATATTCAAAAAGCTGAAAGTGAAAAATTATCTAATAATTCATTAAATAATGCTAACAATAACAAACTTCCAAAGGTATTAATTGAACAAGATAATTATCGAATAGAAAATGGAAATATCAAGGCTGAACAAAGTACTGAGTTATCTATTGAATACAAACCTGAATCTGAAGTAAGTGAGATACGCAATGAAGTGTTTATCAATAGATTAGATTGCAAGATGCTTAAAACATTTAGTAAGAGTAATTCTGTAAAGTCATCACCCTCTGTTGATAAAATAAAGTGTCCTGATTTCAGGAACAGAAAATCATCTAAATTTTTCGTTGAAGGTGGATTATCCATAGGGTATCCATTGAAAAAATTCAATGAAAATACAACTGCAACTGAACTATTGAAGCTCAGAGAAGAAACTGAGAATCCTTGGTATAGCTGGGGTGCTTATGGTCAGGTAGGATTGTATGTTTACAAGGAATTATATGTAGGAGCAGGATTGTCATTTACTCAGGCTAAAGAGAGATTTATTTTAGAGAAAGAGTCTATTACTAAAATGGTAATCAACTTTGATCCTGTAACACAAGAGCCCATTGATACTAATTTTGTTACCGGTACTTTGGTCAATAAGGGTGAAATTAGATACAATTCGCTTGATATACCTTTGTTTGTAGGCATTTCAAAGAATTTTGATAAATTCATATTAGGAGCAGAATTGTCATTATTAGTCAATGTGAATTTTGGAGCTCATGGAAAGATATTTAATGAATATCTCAATCTATCGAGAATAGAAGATAACACGGGAATTTATAAAAATAATATCGGGTTAGCTGCTAAGGCTTCGGTATATCTTGGATATTATCTCAATTCTTCTACGTCCATCAGGCTTAAACCTAATTTTAGGTATCAATTTAAGCCTATAAATACTACAAGTTATCCAATTGAGACAAGATTGAATAATGTAAGTTTAGAACTCGGTATAAGGAAAGATTTTTAATGCATTTGAAAAATTCGCTGTTCTTTTTTATTTATGGCTTCTCTACTGTTGGATAATCTATTCTTGAATGATGAATATGAAGTAAAATCTTTTTCAAAGTCTTTTTGACTATCACTAATTCTTTGAAACTTAGCAATGAATCTTCAAGTTGCTTGTCTTTTATTTTCAATTCAATAATATTTTCTACAAGATTGTCTATATCTTTCTCAGTAGGTTTAACCAGACATTTTGCAGTAGCTTCGAGGCTATCGGCTATCATGAGTATCGATTCTTCTTTGCTTACAGGTTTTGGCCCTGAATATCTGAATTTGCTTTCATCGATGTTATCCGGATTTTCATTTAGTTCCTTTCTGTAGAAAAATTCAACTTTTGTGGTTCCGTGATGAGTCACGATGAATCGCTGTAAGACTTTAGGAAGACCATTTTTTATAGCTATTTGTTTGCCTATTTTTACATGGTCTATTATTTTTTGAGCACTTGTGATATTGTCAAGGTCTTTGTATGGATCGTCTTCAGGTCTTTGATTTTCGATGAAGTACTGTGGAGCATAGGTTTTTCCAATATCGTGATATAATGCACCTATTTTTACCAATAGAGCATTTCCTCGAATGGCTTCGGTAGCAGCCTCAGCGATAATTCCTACTTGAATGGAATGCTGAAAAGTTCCCGGAGCTTTATAAGATAATTCCTTCAGTAATGGTTTGTTGAAATCTCCGAATTCTGTTAGTGTTATTTTAGATGTATAACCAAATGGTTTTTCAAGTAATGGAATCAAAGGATAAGCTATCAATATCAATATGCTATTGAAAATAAAAGCTATAATTACAGTCCAATCTATAGCTGCTAAACTACCGTGATTGACTATTTTTAAACTGGAATATATAAATACATACGACAAAAATACATAAAGGATGTTACGGAAAAACTTATTCCAGAATCTAAGTTCAGCAAATAATTGAATGGCTATCATACCCACCAATATCTGCGTAATTATGAATTCAAAGTTGTATCTTGTGACCAGACTCGCTATAAATATTATAATGATGTGATGATATAAAGCAAGTTTTTTATCAAAGAAATTTATCATCACAATAGGTGCGATTATAAATGGAATGGCATATACAAATCTCTCTCCCAAAGGGTCAAGAATATGTACTGCATAGGTGAATAACAAAATCCACATCATAAGGAAAAATATACTTTTGTTGTTGCTGTAAACTTCTTTTCTGGCATTGGCAATGTAGTATATCAACACTCCTATAATGATAAATATCAGGATGAAATATGCAAAATATGCTCCTATGTGGGAATATGAATTGCTTACCTGTCCTATGAATGCAGCTTTGTATGAATCTAAAATCTGTTTTTTTTCATTGGTAATTATCTCATTTTCACCAATTATTATCTCATTTTTTTTGACCATACCTGAGTTTGTAGAAATCTTATCTATCAATTCACGCATAAGTTTTTCATTGAGGTCTTTATTGTAGGTGCAATCGGGAAGGAATGTGTATTTGGTATTAGATAAATTCAAATTGTCATTGACTTTGCTCAATTCACGATTTTAGGAAATTATTTGCAGTTTCAGGAGTGAATATGTCTGTATTTTGTCTGAGTATGGTCTTTACATTATCTTCTATCAAAATGTCTTTCCCATTGATTAATTTATAGTCTTCATCACTGATAATACCTCTGTCGTATATGTTTCCTATGATTTTTTTTAGCAATATCTTTAGATGTGCTTCATCGATATTTGTAGTGGATTCAAAAGTCAGATTGTCAATATATGCGAGGAATTCATCTCTTACGCTATAGTTTTTTATAAATCTTGGCTGAAAATTTTCAATAAGTTCCTTTTTTTCTTTTTCTACTTCATCACTGTTTTTTAATATCGGGAAATTAAAAGGAGCTATCAATGTCTCATTTTCCCATTTTGTGCCCTGAACATATTTGAAATTAAAAATTTCTTTTCTTGGGCATAAAAATGCTACAATAGCTATAGTAGCTATGATAATTAGAAACCTGTATATATCTTTGTATTTCATCTGTTTTTGTAAATCTATTCACTAAGAATTTTTAATAAATCAGTTTCGAGTGTATTTTCAGGTGTTTCTATGATTCGCCCTAATTCTTTGTTTTTTTGATAGACAATAAAAGTTGGAACATACTGAATATTAAATGTATTTGAGGTGTAATCAGGAGCTTTTTTATCTCTGTCAAGGCACATTATTTCTAAGTTTTGCATATCGAAACCTGCTTCATTGAGTATTTTTATAAATCTTGGGACTTCGCGCCTGCTATCACTACACCAAGTACCTAAAAATACTTTGATGCTTATATCATCGAAATACATATATTGTAGTTCTTTTTGATTCGGATTGTACGAATTGTATTCAGTGTTGAACCA
Source organism: Saprospiraceae bacterium (assembly GCA_041392555.1). Classification (GTDB taxonomy): domain Bacteria; phylum Bacteroidota; class Bacteroidia; order Chitinophagales; family Saprospiraceae; genus JADJGA01. Next base: position 17,359 of record JAWKLW010000006.1, read on the forward strand.
TGCTTTGAATGGTTCTTGCTTTAGATCAGAAAGATCTATTCTTCCAATTAATATAGAATCACTATTGAAATTTGTTTCCTGGGCTTGTAGAAAAAATGAAAATGTAGTAAATCATAGAATAAAAGATAGTCTCATATATCTTGTATTGATAAAATTTTAATCAAAATTACAACAACAAATTGAAAATGCCAAAAATCGATGAAAAGTTCATTTATTTATATTATTTTCTGTCAAATTCTAATCTCATTGCATTGGTATTATTTGTTAATTTACCATCAGTAACAGCTATTGTTCCATTTACCAGCACATTATTTATTTTGTAATTAAACTCTTTGCCTTCCAGTGGAGACCACTCACATTTATAGGCAATATTGTCTTTTGATACAGTCCATTTATTATTTTGTGATAAAATGACTAAATCTGCATAATATCCTTCCCTTATAAAACCTCTTTCTTTAATATTGAAAGCTATTGCCGGGTTGTGGCACATTTTTTCTACTAAGAATTCCATTGTGATTTCCCCTTTTTCATAAAAATCCAACATTATATTCAGACTGTGTTGGACTAATGGCAATCCAGATGGAGATTCGATATAAGCTTTATTTTTTTCTTCCATTGTATGCGGAGCATGGTCAGTAGCTACCACATCTAATTTACCTTCTCTAAGGGCTTTCCAAAGTGCTAATCTGTCATTTTCAGTCTTTATGGCTGGGTTGCATTTTACTTTGTTCCCCAATGATTGGTAATAGCTATCATTGAATAGCAGATGATGAACGCAAACTTCAGCTGTTATTTTTTTATCTTTAAGAGGAATATCACTATTGAATAATGTCATTTCATCTGCAGTGGTGAGGTGAAGGATATGTAATCTTGTATTGTGTTTTTTCGCCATACTTACGGCTTTTGAAGAAGACAAAAGGCATGCTTCTCGACTTCTTATCAGAGGATGTGAGTTGGCATCGAGTTTGTCGTGATATTTTTCAATATATTTGTTGAGATTGTTTTTTACAGTGTTTTCATCCTCACAGTGAGTAGCTATCAATAACTCAACATTAGAAAATAACTTGTCTAAAACCATATCATCATCCACAAGCATATTGCCAGTACTGGAACCCATAAATATTTTTATTCCACACACATTTTGAGGATTCGTTTTCATTACCTCTTCATAGTTATCATTGCCTGCTCCTATGTAAAATGAATAATTAGCATAACTATTTTTATCAGCAATATCATATTTGGATTGAAGTAATTCCTGAGATAGAATAGGGGGATTATTATTAGGCATATCCATAAATGATGTCACCCCACCTAATATTCCCGCTCTTGATTCACTGTAAATATTAGCTTTGTATTCCATGCCTGGTTCTCTGAAGTGCACCTGATCATCAATGATGCCGGGAATGACAAAATTACCTTTAGCATCAATAACTTGTGATGTTTTGTCTGAAATGTCTTTGTCTATTCTTTTTATTCTGTCATTTTCAATGAGAATATCTGTGTCTATAATTTTGTTTTCGTTTACGAGCCTGGCATTTTTTATTAAAATCATATTCAAGTAAATTTAAAATGTATTTTTTTAAATTAAACTATAAAAATATAGCATTTCTATTAATTTTGCAAATAAAAAATCAAATTATGGCAAAAGTTAGTATAGTAATGGGTTCTGATTCCGATATGAAAGTAATGAAAGGGTCAGTTGATATATTATCAGAATTTGGAATAGATTATGAAATTGCAGTGATATCAGCCCACAGAACTCCTGAATTGTTGGATAGTTATATTAAGACTTTGGAAAATAAAGGTTATAGCTGTGTTATCGCAGGAGCAGGAGGTGCTGCCGCTTTACCTGGTGTTATAGCTGCTCTGACTTCACTACCTGTTATTGGAGTTCCAGTGAAATCTACAATTTCTATCGATGGATGGGATTCTATTTTGTCGATATTACAGATGCCTTCAGGAATACCGGTAGCAACTGTGGCTTTGGATAATTCTAAAAATGCTGCTTTGTTAGCAGTGAGGATTATTGCATTATTTGAGGATTCTATAGCAGAAAAACTTAAAGAATTCAATGCTAATTTGAAATTGAAAGTTGTCGAAAGCAATAAAAGAGTAAAAGAGCAAGGCTTCAATGTAGCAGATCTCGATATTTTATAAGTAGAATAACTTATAAAGTATGTTTGTCACTTTTCTTTAGAAACTTTATTACAAGATTATTGATAAATAAAGGTGGCACTGTTATGCTTATGATGAAAATTATAAGCAGTGTTATGATTGTGAGTTTTATGTCGAGGAAATTAGATGCTATATCAAATTTTATATTCATCAGAAATAAAAACAGGATAATCATAAAAATAGATATGCTGGCAGAATATAAGCCTATTTTTATAGCCAATTTAATATATGGCTTTTTTAAAAATTCGGGGCTTGCACCTATCAACTCCATAGTTTTTATCCTTTGTTTGTCAGCATGTAATATAAATCTTAAATTGTTGTAAATCAATATTAATGAGAGGAATATGAATAGAATTGCTAAAAATAATAAAACTATATTTAGGTTTGAAAGATTTGTTTTCAATGCTTCCACACTATCTTTTTCAAAATAGTATTTATATGCCCAATCTTTGGATTTAAGTGAATCAGAAAGTTTTGTAATTCCATTGCTGTTGATGAATTTATCACTTAATTTTACTTTTATAACATCTTTTAATGGATTCATCTTTGAGATGTCATCAAAATTGGGAACCCAATTCTTTTTCATTATTTCTAATCCCTGTTCTTTTGAAATATATTCAATAGAATTTATATCTCCAATAGAATTGATTTCTGATTTTATTGCTGCGATATCACTATTATTCAGGCTATCTCTTAATTCAATAATAAATGGAGTCTTTTCATTTACAATCTTAATTACATTCGATAAATGAATAACCAATAAGAGGTAAAACCCTAACACGAATAGTGAAATGGCGAAACTAATGACAGAAAGTACAGTTGCAGGTTTAGTCTTAAACATGAGTTATAAAAATATATTAGGCGAAGATAAATTAAAGATTTCAATAATATATGTATTAAATTAAAATATTTTTGTTTACAAGAAAAATAATAATTTATATTGGATTTAGTAATATGAAAATTAAGATGTATTTTTGTGTTTAAAGATAAAAATGCTAAGATGAATTATAAAGATTTAACCAATAAAAAAGGGAATTTCTTCCTGATTGCAGGACCTTGTGTTGTGGAGGATGACAAGACTGTTTTTCAAATAGCTGAAGAAGTAAATGAATTATGCAAAAGACTTGATATAGTATATATTTTCAAGGCTTCATACAGAAAAGCCAACAGGTCGAGGTTTGATTCCTTCAAGGGAATAGGTGATATTGAAGGTCTGGAACTGATAAGTGAGGTAGGGGAGAAGTTTGGAATTCCCACTATCACAGATATTCACTCACATGAGGAAGCTGAATTAGCTGCCAGTTATGTCGATGTTATTCAGATACCTGCATTTCTGTCGAGGCAAACAGACCTATTAGTAGCAGCAGCGAGGACAGGTAAAATTGTGAATATTAAAAAGGGACAGTTTTTGTCTCCGGAATCCATGCAGTTTGCAATTGATAAAGTGAAAAAATCGGGCAATAATAATATTGTCCTTACTGACAGAGGAACTATGTTCGGGTATAATGATTTGATTGTTGATTTTAGGGGGATTCCTAAAATGCAAAAATTTGATGTTCCGGTAGTAGTTGACTGTACGCATTCATTGCAACAACCAAACCAAAGTTCTGGTGTTACAGGTGGTGATCCGGAAATGATAGAAACAATATGCAAAGCTGCAATTGCAGTTGGAGTAGATGGATTATTCATTGAGACTCATCCTAATCCGGCTATTGCTAAGTCTGATGGTGCTAATATGTTGCCATTGGAAAAATTACCTTCAATTTTAGAGAAACTTGTTAAAATTAGAAAAGCTCTGTAATAAAAAAGCCTGTTGTATTTCAACAGGCTATAAATAAAACAACAACAATTAATATACTTAAAAATTATTTCTATAAAATCCCTATTATCAAATTTTAGGTTTTGAAATATATATTATATCTCGTTTCCCTAGAGTCCATTTTACTTCCAACAAGGAAAAAATTGACAACATTAAAATTGGGATATATATTTTTCCACATTATAAATGCACTGGAATCTACCTTTGTTGGATTTTGATAATTTAGACCAAATTTTGTAATAGTCTCTGATTTGTATGGAAATTTAGGTTTATTCACTATTATTTCCAATAATCTGTTTTTTGCAAATCTAAACTCGGTAGAGTCAAGGTCATTATATAATAATATGTATCTTTCTTTTCCCATTATCGTTTTTGTAAATGCAGAATCGGCTTTGAATTTAATAACTTAATAATCTGATTAGATTATTGTTTTTATTCATTTTACTCACATCGAATAAAATACCGGTATCCTTGTTATTACATGAAAATAATATAAAGGCTAAAGATATTAGTAATATAGTTGAAATTCTCTTCATTTTTAAATGCATTACCACTATAGATTGTAAGAGAATGATAAAGAATATGATCTTCCCAAACTGTATCTTGTAGTGTAATATGTATTTGAAGCTAATTTTATCTCTTCTTTATATGCACTATTTAGAATATTTTTTGCTCTAAATCTTACAGAGTAGTGATTTCCGAAACTTTTCTTCAATGTGAAATTCAAATCCGGCATTGGAGTTAAATAAATTGAAGGGAGATCTATTTGGTAAACTATAAGTCTTTTGCCTGTTACATTGAAATTCAATCCTGTTTCCCAACCATGTTTTTTATCATCGTATGTAAGTCCGGCATTTATGGAATATGGAGCCTGATTGTACATAGGTCTGATATCTGAAGCATCAGGATCCCATGTTCTTATAGATTGAAGTTCCTCTTCAGTTACATTTACAAATGCATATACATAAGAGAAATTGGCTGAAGCTTTGATGTTGTGCAACCAATTGTCGCCACTGCTTAGATATTTTCTTACTTCTATTTCTGCACCATACAATGTTGAGTGATCTACATTTTGATACTGGAATTGGCTACCGGAACCTCCGGCAACAGGGACTTGAGCATTTTCGATTGGATTTATAAATCTCTTATAGAAAACACTGAAAGAAAGGTATTCTCCTACTTTAGGAAATTGTTCCCATCTTATATCTAAATTATTGATTGTTGAACTTTTAAGATTAGGATTACCATTTTGGATATATCCTCCAATGAAATCATAGGTAGCCAAAGGTGCAAATTCTCTGAATGATGGTCTTGCTATTGTTCTGTTGGCAGAAAAACGCAAATTCATGTCTTCCCCGATATTATATGTAAATGCTAATGATGGAAGTAAGTTTTTAGCATCAATTTTTCCTGTAGTACCATCGAATGCTTCAAGATACATATTTGTTCCTTCATATCTTACACCAGTTGTCAATGAAATGTTTTTTGATAATGCACTTTCTATCATAAGATAACCTGCAAATAATTTTTGATTTGCATCGTAATTATTAGGAGCAGCGAAGTCAGAAATTAAATAATTTCGTAATTTACCATCAGTATATCCTAAGTTTTCGTCTGCAAATAATTCGGAAACATCTCCGCTATAGTTTTTATTGTAATTGATACTGTAGTAGTAGGCATTTTCACGGAATGATCTTTCTTTATATGTGTAAGAAGCCCCAAATTTTAATTTTGATTTTGCTCCTTTTATCATCATAGGCAATGTGAAATCTAATTTTGAATTGTTATTTGTTTCATCTAAATACCTAAAGAATCTATATGGTTTCTCATTGTTTCCAACGAAGAATGTGGAATCGCCTTCACTGGAAATTGTATATGCATTCCTCATCAATCTCAAGTCCGGTTGATCAATGGAAGAAACAGTGTAAGAGTTGCTCCAGTTTATAGCTAATTTGTTGAGAGAATTGACCAAATGTTCACCTCTGATTAATCCATTTACAAATGATCTTTGAGAATATGCGATACCTCTGTTTTGAAGTCTGTCTGTAGAATCAGGGTTAGTATCGAGTTTCAATCCATCCTGAAATCTGAATTCATTTTCTCCACTCTGATTAGCTAAAAGTCCGATTCCAATTTTATTTGAATTATTTAATTTATATGTAGCATTAAATAATGCTCCGATAAGTACTTCGTCAGTTGATTTTTGTTCATTTACGGAAGAGAGTACATCTCTGTCCAGACTTGTTTGCCCCTGGCTTATACCTTCATATACATTTTGAATACCATCGGTATAGTTTTTGAAATTTCTACTATAGCTAAGTCCGAAAACAAACCCTAATTGTTTCCCAAATACTGGCAATAAATTTCCGATAGAAATATTAGCGCTGTGACTTAGAAAATGTGATGTTGTTGTGGGTTGAAATTGTTTGTTTGTAAATGCTCTGGAAACTTCAGTGATTGCTGTTTTGTCCAGATATGGGTCAGGGAATGTGCTTGAAGTATATTTGCTTACTTCTGTAGGTAATGCTCTGAATCCATTGTCATAACCCAATATGTCTGTGCTGCTTCCTTCAGCTGTTAAAAAGTTTTTGTTGAAATTTGCCTGATCATTATAGTCAAAACCAACAGAAGCCTGAAAATCGAATGACTCAGGGAAATCTTTAGTTGTGATATCAACTATACCTCCGGCGAAATCTCCTGAAAGATCGGGAGTAAAAGTTTTATATACGATTATATTGTCGATTAGATTTGAAGGAAACATATCTAATTGAACAGCATTTTTGTTTGGGTCCAAACTTGGGATTTCTGAACCATTTAATGTTGATTTACTATATCTGTCACCTAATCCTCTCACGAAAACATATTTTCCATCAGAAATAGTAACTCCTGTTACTTTTTTTAATGCTCCTGCTGCATCGCTGGCACCAACTTTTGAAAATTGATCGGAGGTGATGGCATCGAATAATTTAGGAGATTTTTTTTGAACTGTTAATATTGCATTTTCATAATTACGAGCTACATTGGCAGTAACTACTACTTCAGAAAGAGTAACTTGAGCTGGTTTTAATCTGATTGTAAGGGTTACAGTTTCATCAGTTTCTACTTTTATATCCTCAATTTTGGTAGTTTGATATGATATGTAGGAAATATCCAGGTTATATTCACCTGGGGATACATTTAAGTATGCAAGTCCATCCAGGTCAGTCATTGTACCATTAGGCTGTCCTTCTACCAATACATTAGCACCAATAAGAGTTTCACCAGTTTCATCATCAACAACCAATACTCTGATAGAACCTATGCTGTCTTCTGCAAATGTGATAAAACTCTGGAATAAAAATAATAAAATAAAAATTGTTGTTTGTTTCATTTGTATATAATTATTGTTGAATTATTAAAAATGAGGAAGTCATTTGAAATTATAACTTCCTCATAAAAATGTTAATCACTAAAATTTATTATTCATTAATCACTGTCCATGTATATGACCAGTTAGCAAAGAATGCAGTTCCACTTGGATCAACAGCTCCTTTATATGATTTGTCTGTTAAACCTAATGAAGAAAGACCTGTTGCTAATTCTGATGTTACTGCACTTGCTGAAGGAGTGAATTTTGTAGCTCCTGAACCAAATGTTGGGTTAGCTATAGTATTATAAGCCATTAAATATTGTTCTACTGCTAATTCTTTTCAGCATCTGTTTCATCACTTAAAGTGAATACTGTAGCAAATCCAGCTGCATCATTTGTTGTAGCTCCATTTGTATATAATACGTTATTTTCTATTTTCAAAAGTCCATATCCACCATCAGCTGTACTCAACCACATATCATAACAACTTGCTGAAAGTCCATCTTCTGAATTTATTTTATCTGTTCTTCTTTCCATATCTATTGGACCATCAAATCCATAGAATATTGAGTTGAAAAAACTTCCTCCCCAACCATCTCTCATGTAGAAAGTTTGTTTGTTGCTTGAAGATAATCCTGTGTTTTCACCTTCGCTGTACAATGTTATATTAGCCATTTTAGGAGTTGCAAATGGTTTTTCTGGTTCATTTGAACCAACTCCACCATCTAATTCTGAACCTCTTGGGTCACTACTTTGATTAGTTGAAGCTTTTTTCCAAACTAAAGCATTTTGAACTGTTCCGTGGAATCCTTCATCTTGATCAAGACCATCATCTCCAGCATAGGAAATTACTACATTTGTTAAATTTGGAGCACCTCCGAAAAATTCAATACCATCATCGAAATTAGCAAATACTTCTATATGATCAAGTGTTGTTCCTGAACCAACAGCTCCAAGTGAGATACCATTGATTTCATTGTCAGCACCGATAACACTTCCACCATGTCTTACGGAAACATATTTTAATACTCCTGAATTATCAGAATCATCTGTTCCTCCATATAAACCTCTTGTTTCATCAACAGGAATACCCTCTATTTGTTTTTCTCCTCCTTCAGCGATATTATTAGTAGTAGCTTTACCTAAAATGATAAGTCCTCCCCATGTTTGAACTGCATCGTCTGGAACTGCTCCTTCTAAATCATCAGCTAATCCAGTAAAGATAATAGGATCGCTTTCTGTTCCATTAGCAACTATTTTACCTCCTCTTGCAATTATCAATGCAGAAGCTCCTGCACCTTGTCCAGGTTGTCCTTTTACTAATGTTCCAGCTTCGATAGTCAATGTTTGTCCATCATTTACAAATATAAATCCTCTCAATACATAGATACTGTCACTACTCCATGTTACAGTACCTGTGCCATCTGCACTTGCATATACTTCAACTTGTGGTTTTACAGGTTCCGCTGTTTTATTTAAAGTTGCTGTACCATCATCAGTTTTAGAGTTTTTGTCAGTAACTGTTAAAGTAACTAAACCAGCACCAACAGTTTCATTTGCAGTATATGTCACTACTACACTTCCTGATTTTGCATTGTCACTTGGTTCACTTTTTATTTCAGCAGCTCCACCTACTGTTACTATTGATGAAGAAGAATATCCTCCTGGCACATCAACTGTAAATGTTACATCAACAGTGTTATTTACTTGTACATCTACTGTGCTTGAAGAAGCACTTACTGATGGACCATCAGGTGTAGTTTCATCAGAATTACAAGAACTAATCATGATTAATCCAAAAATTGCTATAAATGCAAAATGGATTTTTTTGAAATTGAAAATTGAACTCATTTTTTTCATTTTTAATAATCTTTAAATTTGTTAAATCAATATTTTTAAATTAATTAATAAATACCTTTTACTTTGAATCAATAAAATCTATTGATTTTGTATTTATGTGAAATTTTATGCGAAGTAAATTGATTATAATAAGGAACTGCTTAAGTGTCTGTTAAGATTAGATTAAATTTATGTTAAGAAGGGTGTAATGACCAGAAATACAGTAAGATATGGTATTTTTAAATTATTATATATTTTTTTGTGATATTAATATTTGTTAGGAAAGGAGTAAAAATAGAAAGCGGCCCATTCTGCTTTTCGGAGGATGAACCGCTCTCTTTCGAAATAGTCAATTTATATAAACGTGTGAATTTTTTTCTTATAAATTGTCAGTTTCTTAAACCTGATTGTCAGTTATTTTGTCGCAACTCAGGTTCGTTTTTTATATATGAAATCTAAAATCATCTCCATGTATTTATTTATTTGCCTTTAAGAAATAAATTCGCCTTAAATACAATCAATGAATTTTGTGCAAATAAAGATGATTATTTGGAGTAATTTCCAAATTTTCCTGTTAAGAATTTATTAATTTATTCTATTTTACTCTGAAATTATTTTATTATCTGAATTGGATAATTGTTTACATGAAACATAAGTTGCAGAATATCAGCACGTATTGGCGGTTTGAAGTTTTGTGGTATTTTTTTGGAATTGCCTATTTGTCAACGATGAATGGTTTCATTAAAATATTGTTATCATCAAGAATAATTTCTAAATAATACATTCCATTTTTTAAATTACTGATATCTATTTGATTTGATAATTTATTTGATAGCGATAAGTTTTTTGAGTCAACTATTTTACCATCAGTAGTCACTATATTTATATATTGTATATTTTTGGAGTCTGTAATATTGTAATTTAATAAATGTTTTACAGGATTTGGGTAAATATATAATTTTTGACTACTGTTTTCAGTAATGCCTGAAGGATTTGGCTCCCAAGAAATTGTTACTCCATCCAGATTATCGTCTTCATGGGTAATATTTGTGCTTGAAGTAGCTTTTTCAAAAGTAAAAGAACTAAGAAATTTATGCTGATTGAATGATGGTTGAGGATTACACCATGAACTTTCAACTAAAACCTTGTATGTGCCATCATCTACAGTGTTACCATCGGCATTTTTCCCATTCCAATTTATTGTTTTATCTCCAAATGCTGTAGGTACAGTGGTAGCACTTAATGTGGCTCCTGTAATAGCATCTACAGTATTCTGGTTTGAACTCGATTTCCATGATGGAAGGTGGTCATTAGTCGAATTACTCCAAAAACGACATAATGTCCTTACAAAATTACCATTTTCATCCTCTATCCAAATAGCAAAAACATTTTGTTTTGCTGTGGTAGCAGGCACAGGATTTGTAAATGAAAAAGTCATAGTGCCGGGAGTCTGCGAGTTTAATTTAGGAGTGTTGATGATTAGATTAAAAAGCAGTAAAACTAGGATAAATCTCATGATAAATTATTTTTTTATTTTAATGTATTGAAGCAAAAGTAAACCTTTTTCAATAATAAATGCTTTTAATGCAAATTATTTTAATAAAATATTGTAAATTTAACTAAATTATAAGTTTGATATTTGGTCAATTACTTTTTGCCTTATTATTTTGTTGGATATAGTTCTTGGGAAATTGCTTAAGAAGAATATTCTTTTTGGGATTTCATATTTTGAAAGATGTTTTTCAAAAATAAGTTTAAGCTCTCTTTCTTTGCCTTCAATTGCAAGACAACAAATATTTCCATATTTTGGCTCTTCAATTCCAAAAATAATTATTTCTTCATCGATGTGTGATTTTAATTTGGATTCTATTTCTTCCGGGTACAATTTTATTCCTCCTGAGTTTATAACATTATCTAACCTGCCTACCCATTGAAACTTTGTTGGAGATATTATTCTTACTATGTCATTGGTTAAAAGCTTATTGACCCCTAATCCAATGCTTGTAATCAAAAGCTGATTGTTCTCATTTGATTCTATATCAATTCCATTCAAAATAGTGAAAAAATCAGATTTGTTTATCCCGTTTATTTGTTTCAGAGCTATATGACTTGCTGTCTCCGTCATCCCGTATGTTTCGTATATTTCGGTATTGACAGATTGAAGACTTTCTATCACATTTTGATCAATTTTACCTCCTCCAATTATTAATTTCCCAATTTTATTCAATTCTGAAATATCATTGTCAATAATATTCTTTACTTGCAATGCAGTCATAGCACTAAAATCTACATATTTCTCTATTGTAGGTAGTGCTGATGGTAGGGTAGTGATTAAATTCATTTTATTGACAATAGCTCTTACAATCATCATTTTACCTGCTATATATTCTGGAGGAAGGCAGAGAAGAGAGGAGCTGTTATTCTTAATATTCAGGGCTTTAATTGTGTTTTTTGCACTGAATACCAAGTAGTCTTTTTTTAATTTTATAGTCTTTGGTGTTCGGTGGAACTGAAGTTTTTAAGTATATATTTTCATTGTCATTAAACCATTCTGTTAAAAATGATTTAACTTTATTCTCAATGTCATTGTTCGGGGAAAAATTGTCTAAGTTTTCAGAATCAATAGGTATATTATTGACTTTGAGATCCAATTCCGTGAATTTTTTCCATTCACTCATGTATGCAATGAAATTTTATTCAAAATTCAAATCCTTGGTATATATTCCATATTTCAAAGAATCTCTTGTCAATTCATCAAGTAAAAATGTTTCTTTTTCTGTTGAATTGATTGAGGTGAATATACCATAGCCATAAGATAAATTAGTGTAAGTTGGTAGTGATTGCGATGATGTGATCTCGGTATTGATATTTATGATATTTCGCAATTCTTTCATTTCAGGGCCTACTCCTCTGACTTTAATATCGAAGTTTAAAAATCTTCTTTAATATTTGGATCTGTTTCGATAAGAAGTCCTATGTTTTGATAGAAATCTGAACCCAATATTCTCAGTGAATTGGATTCAATATATTCACCAGCTTTCCATGTTATTTGTCGTGGTGTCCAATCTGTTCCTGTTTCAGTGTTTTTTTCTTCGATATTGAAAATTAGAAAAACATCGAAATATGAAGCATTAGAAGCTCCAGTCCAACTTACATTTGTACTTGAGTAATAATAAGGTAGTTTTATTGGTTTTGAATTGTTTGAAGGAATATAAATCAATAAATCACTTACTATGTTAGTATATGCTGATGTCAATGTGTCTCCATTGTTATTCAATACTATCAGTGTATATTTTTTTCCAGGTTCGATATTTATATCATCGTTTTTTATCTTGTATAGATAATTGGGAGATTGAGCAAAAATTCCTGTGTCTCTTGGGAAGTTGTCATTATTAGCATCTATTTTTTCCAATTTATATGATGTTCCCGTACTATTGTCATTCAGAAAAACTGAAGCATTGGAGTAATATATAGAATCAGGGTTTTGTGCCACTAATAGCGCTGATGTCTCAGGGTCGTTAAAGACTCTTTCTAGTCTTATATATTGTGCAGTGTCCTGAGGATTCAAAATGCCATAAACTACAGGTATTTCCTTAAAGGTTTCATTCAAATCAATATCATTATTACAAGATATAAAAGATATTGAAGCTAATAATATAATAAATAAAATATGTCTCATCGATTATCGATATTTTCATTACAGAACGTACAAAAGTAGGAATTTGTTTGCTTTAATTCAATAAAAATTACCTATTAATTAGGAAATATAGGATTTTATAAGGCTGTTTTCTAATTTTTCCTCAATTGCGGCTACAGTTTCATTGATTTCCGGGTCTATTTCAATTTGATCTGAAATGGTTTTTATGGAATGTAAAACTGTGGCATGTCCTCTTTTTCCAAAGAAATTTCCAATTTCTTTAAGAGAGAGGTCTGTCATTTTTTTGGCAAAATAAATAGATATTTGTCTGGCTATAACTATATTCCTTAACCTGCTTTTACCATTGATGTCGTGAATGGAAATATTCAAATACTCGCTTATGATTTTTTGTATGTTTTCAATATTAATTTCCTTTTTTGACAAGTCAGCAAATTTTTCTACTATTTGTTGTGTCAGGGAAATATCTATCTTTTTATTTGTGAGTTTTGAATGGGCTGAAAGTGATACCAGAACACCTTCCAGTTCGCGAATATTGTTTTTTACATTATATCCGATAAAATTATAAATATCTGGTGATAAGACAAGTTCACTCCTTTCAGCTTTGGATTCCAGTATTTTTATTCTGGTTTCGAGGTCAGGTTTTTGAAGATCAGCCACAAGTCCCCATTTGAATCTTGAAATCAATCTTTCCTGAATCCCTTTCAATTCTACAGGTGATTTGTCGGAAGTTAGAATAATCTGTTTCTCTCTTTGATGCAGGAAATTGAAGATATTGAAAAATATTTCCTGGGTTTTCTCTCTACCTTCTAAAAACTGGATGTCATCTATAATAATAGTGTCCACTAATTGAAAACTGTTTACAAAGTCATAAATAGTATTTTCTCTCAGGGCTTTTATTATCTGATTTGTGAACCAATCAGTATTAGTAAGTATGATTTTAGCATCGGGCTTGAATTCTATGATTTTATTTCCTATAGCATTTATAAGATGTGTTTTTCCTAATCCTACTCCGCCATGAATTATTAGGGGGTTGAAAGCTGTTTTGCCAGGATTTTTTGATATTGCCAATGCAGCATTTCGTGCTAATGAATTGCATTGTCCTTCGATGAAATTATCAAAAATATAGTTTTTATTTAGGCTTGTATTGAATTCTTGTTCAAATATCTCAAAGTAAGAGTTTTTATTTAATTTTTTTTCAATAGCTTTTTTGTTGTTCCCTTCAATATCTTTATGGTCATCCATGACTATCTGATATTGCAATCCGGCATTAGGTCCAATGTTATTGAAAAGTGATCTGCCAATTATTTCTATATAATGATTTTCGAGCCATTCGTAAAAAAATCTGTTTAGGAACTCTTATTGTTAATGTGCTATCTTGGATTTTTATTGCTCTGATTGGTTTGAACCAAGTGTTATAATTTTTCATCTACTTTACCCCTTATTTCTTTTAGACACCTATCATATTTCAGTATAACTCAAATTCATCTCAAAGTAGTGATTAAATTAATTTAAAATTAAAATTATATTTGCAGGAAATTAATATGAATGAATTTCTCTTAGCGTTGCAAAAGTAAAATACATTTTTATATTCAATCGGATTTTTGGATAAAAAACTGATATAATTATTTTCTTAATATTGAAACTATTAAATCTTAGGAAGCTATATAATTTTTATATAAATATGTTAAATTTATTTATTTAAAGCCATAGATATATTACAAAAATATGTTATTTGATGAAATCCCCTGAAGACCAGAAAACTCTTTTGTGCTTATCAAAATATAATTCTATTTTTTTCCCAATAAAATTCCATACATCAAGCACGTGTTATCATTACACTTTTTACCAATAGTATTTATGGTTCATCCTGGTTTTTCATAAATGTGTGGGTATGCCCACCTATGATAAGATCGATATCTTTAGAATTTTGAGCCAATACTATATCAGATATCTTGTCATTATTATATTTATATCCCAAATGAGAAAGGCATATCACGTAATCACATTTTTTAAATCTTCTTTTAGTTCTTTGGCTTTAGCATTAGAAACTTCAATAGGATTAAAAAACTGGGTCTCTTTATATAATTTTGAAGGTACTAATCCTTCTAATTCAATGTTTGCACTGAATACTCCAATTTTGATTCCATCTTTATTAAATATGAGATGTTTTTTTGTCCAACCCATCTAATTCAGTATTTTTTGAAATCGTAATTTGTGGTTATAAAATCAAAATTTGCATTTGGCATTGCTTTTTTGAATCCGTCCATGCCACCGTCAAAGTCATGATTTCCCATAGTAGCGGCATCATAACCCATTTCAGACATCAATTTGAATTCTAATTCTCCACCGAAGAAATTGAAATATGGTGTTCCCTGAAAGATATCACCTGCATCCAGGAGCAAAATATTATCTTCTTTTGCTCTTATCTCTTCTATCAGTTTAGCTCTTCTTGTCGCTCCTCCCAGATTAGCATTTCTACTATTATCATCAGGGAAGGGTTCAATTCTGCTATGCCAGTCATTCGTATGTAAAATGACCAATTTTTTATAATTATTGGTTTTTATGGAGTTTATTCCATAAGCTTTAGCTCCCAAAGTCAAAAGTCCTGCACGGGATATCTGTACAAATGTTTTTCTATCCATCATTTTAAATATAATTGTTTAGCTCTAATGCTAAAAATATCTTTCCATTTCTGTAAGATATTTGTTTTTTATTTCATTCAATAGCTCAACAGAAGCATTAGGTTTATAGATTCTAATCATGTCACATACTCCGTTTTGCATAAAAATACTCCCTAAAAAACAGCATCGTAATTTCTATTGCTGATATTGTTTTTTATCTTTAATGTAAGATTCCTGAATAATTCCCAATTCAATTGATGTGGTATGGAAATATAATACATGTTTTCTGTATCGATATCTTTATATAATCCATCTCCAATTTCTTCAATATCATAAAATTTACTGATTTGATAACCCTGGATTTGGTCATCCTTCATCTTTCTCATTCATAAATTTAGAGCATATCTATCAAAGCATTTTGAATAATCGGAATTTCATCAAAGGAATCAAAGCTTTTGATACGGATGGAATCATAATAATTGTTACCCAATGATATTTTGGCATATGTCGCATCAATATTGAAATCGGTAAATTTATTAATTTTAGCTGCTCTTGAAATCTTTTCCCAACTATATTTCTCTTTTGTGACCAATAGAAACACGATCTTGGCTTGTTTTCAGCTTCTCCTGGTATTCCATAATATCCTGGAAATGGATGATTTACATTGACAACCATTGTGTTAGGTATGATATGGTGTTTTAGGAAGTCAACATTTTCTTCTTTGATCGTGTATCGGTTACTTCAATTGATTTTTTCATATAATTAAAATTTTAAGGGTAATCAAATTAATTTATGATATTTGCGGTAAAATTAATATTTATAATATTCTATACAATAAATTTATGGCAATAGTTTTAATTTTTATTTTTTTATAAGAAATGCAATTTTTATCATATTCTATTAGGCATAAAAATGATGTGTAAAATGATTTTATATTTTTAATTATTTGTTTTATTTAAAATTAGTCTAAATACAAAAACAAAATTAATGTATTGTTATTTTGTGTATAATAATTGAAAAAATGGCAGAAGATAATAAAGTTATTCGTGATTTCACGGAAAAGAATATGAGTTCGGTTTTACTACCGATATCGAAATGGAATTGGCTCTAAAGGATTGGATGAGTCAACAATTAGATATATTTCAGAAAAGAAGGAAGAACCTGAATGGATGCTTGAATACAGATTGAAAGCATTTAGGCACTGGCAAAAAATGAAAATGCCAAAGTGGGCACTTCTCGATGTTCCTGAGATAGATTATCAGAATTACAGTTATTTTGCAGCGCCAAAAAATATGCCTAAATATAACTCTTTAGATGAAGTTGATCCTGAATTAGTTGAAACTTTTGAAAAACTTGGAATTCCATTGGAAGAACGAAAGGCTTGTAGGTATGGCTATAAGATGCTGTTTTTGATAGCGTCAGTGTAAAGACTACTTTTCAGGAAACATTGAAGGAATTGGGAATAATATTTTGTTCTATGAGCGAAGCGATTCAAGGATCATTCTGATTTGGTTAAAGAATATCTTGGAAGTGTGGTTCACCTCATACTGATAATTATTTTGCTGCTCTTAATGCAGCTGTATTCAGCGATGGCTCATTTTGTTATATTCCAAAAGGGGTAAGATGTCCTGTGGAGTTAAGCACATATTTTAGGATAAATACTGCTGGTACCGGACAATTTGAACGTACTCTGATCGTAGGTGATGAGGGTTCTTATGTGAGTTATCTGGAAGGTTGTACTGCTCCTATGAGGGATGAAAATCAATTACATGCTGCAGTGGTAGAGATAGTAGCTCAAAAAGATGCTGAAGTTAAATACAGTACTGTACAGAATTGGTATCCTGGTGATTCAAAAGGTAAAGGTGGTATATATAATTTTGTTACAAAAAGAGCTATTTGCAAGGGTGATAATTCAAAAGTTAGCTGGACTCAACTCGAAACTGGTTCAGCTATCACATGGAAATATCCAAGTACAATTTTGAAAGGAGATAATAGCATAAGTGAGTTTTATTCTGTTGCTGTTACCAATAATTTACAACAAGCAGATACTGGTACTAAGATGATACATATTGGGAAAAATACAAAAAGTACAATAGTATCAAAAGGAATCTCAGCAGGTAAAAGTCAAAATACCTACAGAGGATTGGTAAAGATTGGTAAAAATGCTGCCAATGCAAGAAATCACTCTCAATGCGATTCATTATTACTGGGTGATAAGTGTGGCGCACATACATTCCCTTATCTGGAAGTTGATAATAATTCAGCTATTGTAGAGCATGAGGCTACTACAAGTAAAATTGCTGAAGATCAGTTGTTCTATTTACAGCAAAGAGGATTGACAGAAGAAGAAGCTGTGAGCCTCATTGTGAATGGATATGCCAAAGAAGTATTAAAACAAATGCCTCTTGAATTTGCTGCTGAGGCTACTAAGTTGCTTTCCATTAGTTTGGAAGGTAGTGTAGGGTAATTAATTATAAATAAAAAAACATTAAAATATAAAATGGAACTAATAAATATCGATAATTTACATGTTGAAATTGAAGGGAAAGAGATTCTTAAAGGTCTCAACCTCAAAGTAAATAAAGGAGAAATACACGCAATTATGGGGCCAAATGGTACAGGAAAATCAACTTTGGCTTCTGCATTATCTGGAAAACCTGAATATGAAGTAACTCAGGGTACTGTACTTATGAATGGTGTTGATCTGTTAGAACTGGATCCTGATGAAAGAGCTCTGGAAGGCTTGTTTCTTTCTTTCCAATATCCTGTGGAAATTCCAGGAGTGAGTATGATAAATTTCATGAAGACAATTATAGATACCAGAAGGAAAAAAGCTGAATTGGATCCTATCGATCCGGCAGAATTTCTGAAATTGGTCAAAAGAAGTGGAGAACTTGTAGGTATCAATGATAAAATGAGGGGTAGGGCAGTTAATGAAGGTTTTTCAGGAGGAGAAAAAAAGAAAAATGAGATTTTTCAAATGGCTATGATTGAACCTCAATTGGCTATTCTCGACGAATTGGATTCCGGGCTTGATATCGATGCATTGAAACATATCGCAGATGCTTTGAATAAACTTCATACTAAAGATAACTCATATATTATTATCACTCACTATCAAAGACTTCTTGATTATGTGAAACCTGATTTTGTACATATCATGTACGATGGACGAATTGTGAAGTCAGGAGATGGTTCTCTTGCCGCAGAATTGGAATCCAAGGGATATGATGGAATAATGTCTTAATAGGTAAAAATCTGATAAGTATGAATTTTAATAACTTGGTTGAAAACAATATTGATGTTCTAAATGAAATCCTTCAAATCGATAAGATAAGGAATGGGGCAATCAGAAAAATTGGTACGGTATTCCGAATAATGAATGGAGCAATGGAAGAATTTTATTTCAAGGACGTTGAAAACTCTGAATATAAATTGAATATCGATGACCATAATGAACATTCATTTAACCTGAAATTTTTCAATGAATTTACTCTTGAGAATGCATTTGAAAGCATAGTGTTTGAAAATGATAAATGCACTTATCAGGGACAGATAGATAAATTTCAAAATGGTGTGATTTTTGGTACTCTTTTTGGAGCGATTTCTGAATTTCCTGATCTTGTTGAAAAATATCTCGATAAATTAAATAATAGTCACGGGTTTTTATCTCTGAATTCTGCAGTTGCTACAGATGGATATTTTTTGTATGTTTCCTGCCGGAATATCAGATAAGATTATCTTTAATGTTTATGAAGCATATAATTCTTCAGAAAAATACCTTACTGCTAAGAAAATTTGGTTGTAATAGAAAGTGGGACTCTAATGTAAAATTGAATATTTTTTCAAAATCAGAAAAAATGACAATCATTTGGCACTTTCCACTACTGAAATTTCGCGGCTAAAAGGTCTTCTTTGGAGATGAATAATATACAGGATCACAATGGAAATACTCAATATCTGAATTTTCATTTTTTTAATCAACAACAAGATAGTGAATTAAAAAGCAATTATTTTACTTTAAATAGCAATAATACCAGAAATGAGGTTAAGGATATATTGAAGGAAACAGGTTGCAAAACAGAATTGAATGGTTCATACCTTATGAGAGATGAGCAGAAGATCGATAATAATATAAATATGGAATATCTTCGCTAGTGTTTTTCCAATCAATTGTTCAAAGGTATTTTTTATACGATAATTCTCAAAGGAGCATTTATGAACTTGAGAAATATTGGTGAGGAAAGATTCTCAAAAACGAAGCTTACCAATCTACAAAAAATATATTGCTCAGTGATTTTGCTAAAATGAATATGAATCCGTTTTTGGAGATTTATGCCGATGATATAAAATGTAGCCCATGGTGCTCATTGGGAGATATCGATGAAGATGCATTGTTTTACTTGCAATCCAGAGGAATTAATAAGAGGAAGAAGCTAAAGATATTATTGAAATGCATTTTTAAATGATATTGAATGAAAGTTTCTGATCGGGAATTGCACAATATGATAAATGATCATATGTTTGCAAAATTATAAATTGCTGATGTTTTGAAAATGAATTTTCAGCTGTACCAATTTAATTAGAATATGGCATTCGATGTGAATAAAATAAGGCTTGAATTTCCTTCTCTTAATCAAAAAATTAATGGAAATTCATTGGTGTATTTTGATAGTGCTGCCACAAGTCTTAAGCCAAAGCTTGTAATTGATTCCTTAGCTGAATTTTATTCTACAATTAATAGTAATGTTCACAGAGCAAGTCATTATTTGAGTGCATTATCTACCAATGCTTATGAACAAGCACGAAATAAAGTAGCAAAATTTATAAATGCAGGTACCAATGAAATTGTTTTTACTTCAGGTACCACAGATTCAATCAATACAATAGCAAACTCTTTAGGACAAAATTATCTTAAAAAATCCGATGAGGTAATTATCACTGTTGCGGAACACCATTCCAATATCGTACCATGGGTTGAATTGAAAGAAAAAATCGGTATCGAAATAAAAGTGCTCAATTTGAATTCTTCCGGAGAGTTGGATGTAGAGGAATTGGAGAGTTTAATTGGAGAAAAAACAAAACTCATATCCTTTTGTCATACTTCCAATGTTATGGGTATCAGGAATGATATCGAGGGGATAATGAAAATCGCAAAAAAACATGGTTTTGTTGACTTTGATCGATGGAGCTCAGGCTATTATTCATATTAAAGTGGATGTGAAATCTTTGGATTGTGACTTTTATGTCTTTTCAGGGCATAAAATGTTTGCACCAATGGGAATTGGAGTATTATATGTAAAACAAGATTTTATCGATAATCTTATTCCTTTTAGATATGGTGGTGGAATGATGACAGAGTTGATTTCAATCATATCGATTATTTGGATTCAAATCTGAAAATGGAGGCAGGAACTCCCAATGTTGGTGCGGTGGCATTGAGTGCTGCCATAGATTTTTATCAGTCTTTTGATTATAGTGAATTAAAGGAATATGAAAATAATTTAATTCAATATCTCGAAACAAGTTTAAGAGGAATTGAGATCAGTAAAAATATTGGGAAATAGTAGAAAGAGAGAATCCTTGATTTCATTTACTTTGGAAGGTGTACATCATAGCGATATAGCGATGATAGCACGAATAATTTTGATTGCTATAAGAAATGGTCATCACTGTGCACAACCACTGATGAGATATTTTGATTTAAATGGATCTTTAAGGGTTTCACTTTCGTTATTTAATACAAAAGAGGAAATAGATTATTTTATTGAAAAATTACAATTTTCAATTGAAATGCTAAAAAATAGATTTATATAAAAAAAATATATTGTTATGAGTTTAATTACTAAAGATCAGGAAATTGCAGAAGAATTTGAATTCTTTGAAGATTGGATGGAGAAATATAATCATATTATTGATCTTGGTAAAAATTTAAAGAATTTTGATGCTTCATTAAAAAGTAATGAGAATTTGGTTTCGGATCTTGCTTACAGGTTTGGATAATTGGCAAGCTTGAAAATGGTGTAATGGAATATCAGGCTGATAGCGATGCTCTTATACCTAAAGGGATTATTGCTTTGGTATTGAAATTGTATAATGGGGAAAAACCTGAAGAAATTTTAAAATTTCAGCAAAATTTATCTCTGAAATCGGATTACGCTTAACATCTTTCTCAAATAGAGGCTAAATGGATTGGCTTCTATGATCGATAAAAAATAAAATTATTAGCAGCAAAAAATATTAAGTTGTAGACATAATTATGAATAAGGAAAATTTAAAATCAAAAATAATCAGTGTATTGAAACGGATTTACGATCCGGAATTCCAGTCGATATTTATGAACTCGGATTGATATATGAAATCAAAATTGACGATGAAAATAATGTTGAACTGATTATGACTCTGACAGCACCTAATTGTCCTGTGGCTGATAATATTATTCAGGAAGTTAATATGAAAATAAATGAAATTGAAGAACTTAATAATGTTTGACATCCATCTCACATTTAATCCTCAACGGAATGCTTCATGGCATCTGGAAAATTGCACAATTAGAACTTGGAGTGTTGTAGTGTAAATATTTAGTAATTTTCTTTTTATATAAAAATAATTAACTTATATTTGCCCGTTGTCAAAAATTTTAAAAGACATGGAGAGCAGAAAATTTAGTCTGACATGATTGTATTAATCGGGGTAGCTATTGGAATAGTTTTAATGGCGGTATTATATTACAACAATGTAATATTTAATTTTTCAACTGATAAGGAAGATAATTCTGAAGATTTAGAGCTGATGGAAAATAGTTCAGCTACTAAATTCGGATATTTAAGGGATTCTTTTTATTTTGATACAAGAAAAATAAAAAAGAATGATGCTCTTGGATCAATCTTGTATTGGCAGGATGTTGATTTTTCTGTTATTAAAGATGTAATTGAGAAGTCAAAAGGCGTAATCGATGTGAAATCGATAGTTGAAAATAATAATTATACTCTGGTTAGAAAAAATGAATGTGGAGAATTATTGAGTTTAGTTTATGAACCTGATAAGTTTAGTTATGTAATATTCAATTTGGAGGACTCTGTATATGTGAAGAAAGTTTATAGGGATATCGATACAAAAATTGAATATGCTGAAGGAGAGGTGGAATCATCATTATGGAATGCTATGGTTGATCTTGGTCTTAATAGTTCATTGATAGACAAAATGGAAGATGCTCTTGCCTCAGAGGTGGATTTTTATCATGCTCAGAAAGGTGATAAATTCAAATTGCTTTTTGAAAAGAAATATATAAATGGAAAACCTGTTGCAATAGGTAATTTGATAGGCGCTATTTATACTAATAGTGAGCCAAATACAGCTATATACTTTTTCGATAATGGTACTACCAAAGGATATTATAATGAAAAAAGTTTCCTACAATGAAAAGTTTTTTAGAGCACCTGTTAAGTTTTCAAAGAATTTCTTCTGGATTTAATCTGAACAGATATCACCCTATTTTGCATAGAAATAAGGCACAGTATGGCACAGATTATGCAGCTGCCTATCGTCTCTATTATGTCAGTAGGAAATGGGCCGTTGTTGAAAAAGGTTATGGAAGTGATAAATTATATCACTATCAAACATATTAGCAGATATACCACAACATATTTACATATGTCTAAATTGCAAAAGGTATTCATAAAGGCTCAAGGTGGGTAGGGGTGAAGTTATTGGATATGTAGAGTTCACTGGTTTAGCAACTGAATTATACGTTTGTTTCAGGATGAAAAAAGATGGTAAGCCTATAAATCACTTAAAGAAAAGTTCACTCTATACAGATCCATTGCCATTTGAATTGAGAAATGAGTATTTCAAACACAGAGATAGTATCCTTGTAATGATGCACAGGTATGAAACAATCAATAATTCTGATAATGAATTGGTAAAATCAATTGGAGAAAATTCCAATATACAAAAGAATTAACAAAAAAATCATATTATGGCAGCTGGAGGATCTAACTTGCTATCTTTACAGCAATTGGAGCTAATGTTTTAATAGCAGTTTCAAAATTTGTAGCATCTGTTTTTTACCAGGAAGTTCCGGCTATGCTATCAAGAAGGGATTCTGAAGATCTGATAGATACGTTAAATGGATTTTTACTTTTATGGTATCAACGAAGTCATAAAAATCCAGCAAATTGCATCCTTTTGGTTATGGAATGGAGACATATTTCTGGAGTTTTATAGTGTCTATCAGCATGGATGTTTCCGTTGGTGGTGGTGTAGCAATTTATGAAGGCATAAGCAGACTTATTGGTTCTGGTCATAGAGATGGATCATAGTAATATCTGGTGGAATTATGGAGTGATCCGCAGCCATAATATTTGAAGGCGATAGCTTGATTATAGCGCTGAAACAATTCCGTGAAAAGATCCTCTATGGATTTCGTTCGGCTTTAAAAAGAAAGTAAAGATGCTCCGACTATTGCTATTATAATCGAGAGATCAGCAGCAGTAACAGGTCTTTTAATAGCTTTGCTTGGCGTAAGTCTGACATTTTCTTGAATAATCCTCTATACGATGCTTTAGCTTCGATTTTAATCGGTATTTTGCTCGTTTATGTTGCTTTTTTTATGGCCAATGAGACCAAACATTTGTTGATAGGAGAGGCTGCTACCGATGATGATATTGAGCAAATTAAAAAAGTTTTGGATAAGTACAAAGAAATTGATTTCTATGGTAATATCAGAACAATGCACTCAGACCAACAGAAATTCTTGTAGCTCTTGAGGTCAATTTTAATGATGATATTTCAATAGAAGAAATAAGGTAGAGAATAGAATAGATTGAAAAAAATCGAGTAAGGCAAATACAAATATATATATGTGAAAGTGATAATAATAATCAATCTGTTATTTGATGTTCAAACCTCAAGTTTTCCTTATACAGAAAATTTCACTCTGAATTTATTTTAATATTAAGAATAATGAGAATAGGATTTTTCTTTAGTTTCGATGATGCATTTGATATAGGTACCACTGAAAAAATAATTCAAGTTTTAAGGGAATATAACATTAAAGCTACTTTTTTTTGTATTGGAGAAAATATTGAAAAATATCCTGATTTGTTTGCATTAATTGACTCAGAAGGACATGCTATCGGGAATCATGGGTATCGGCATGTTGATGGATGGACTACAGATACCAATGATTATATTGAAAATGTAATTAGAGCAAAAGATGTAATTCCTTCCTTTCTGTATAGACCTCCCTATGGAAAAATCAAGAGAAGTCAGGCAAAAATACTTATGCAATATGGTTTCAAAATTGTGATGTGGGATACTATGTCATGGGATTTTGACAAAGGAATATCCTCTACTAAGGTGATAGACAAAGTGATAAATAATGTAAAATCAGGCTCAATCATAGTGTTTCATGATAATCCTAAGGTTGCTGATAAAATCGATGATGTTTTACCTATTGTAATTGAAAATCTCCAGTCAAAAGGGTTTTTGTTCGATAAGATCAATTGAAAAATAATCGTTAGTTGCATTCCCAAACCCAATCACTGATAGGATAATTTAGTTTTCTCATAGAGTAGTGCCACCATTCAGTTCTGATACCATTGAAGCCATATTTCTCCATAATAGTACGGAGTAAGTGTCTGTTGGCGAGAACATTTGCAGGCAAATCGGTATAATCATGATGGGCTTCTTTGCCAAAATAGTCAAATTCTGTTCCCATATCGAGTTCGACATTATTTTCATCCACTATCGATATGTCCAGAGCAAGCCCTCTATTGTGCATTGAGCCTTTTTTAGGGTCAGTTACATAATTTGGGTCAGGCTTGATATCCCAAAGTTTTTGTTGGAATGGCTTTGGTCTATAACAATCATAAAGCTTAAATTTATATCCCATGGTTTTTAACTCTTCATTAGCCTTTACAAGATTGGTATATACCTCAGGTCTGACAAAACATCTTCCGCAATTGTAGAGTTTTTCTTTTACAAAATTATTTTTTGTAGCATATCTCAAATCGAGGTTGAAATCAGGAGCTTTTATTTCTTTCCATTTTGTAGTGTCGTAATCAGCTATTACAGTTGTTTTTTCCTTTGTTTTTTGTGAATTATCAGATTGTTTTTTCGTTGTTTTCTCTTTGTGTTCAATTTTTGGTTTCTCATTATCAGCTTTTTGTTTGCATGAGGTGATAAATGTGAGAGCGGAAAAAACAATTATCAAGAAAGGAAGAAATTTTAGCATATATTTTTATTTATTAACAAAAATAATATATATAATTTAATAATCAAACAATAATTTATAAATTTGCAAATAATTTAATTAAACTGTGATTTAAAAATTGAATTATTTATTTTATTAATATAAAATGTTTAAAATGTATAGAATATTTGTGTTTTTTGTTTCATTATCGATATTGTCAATTTCATGTGTTTTACCATCAAAATATGAAGATGTGGTAGAGCAAAAAAACAGATTGCTGAGAGAAAATGAATCTTTGGAATATATAAAGGAACAAAGTGTTAAGGACAAGGAAGAAATATCAAGCTTAAAAGATAAAATTGCAGAGACAGAAGCTGTAATGTTTGAAATCAATACAAAATACACCAATACAAAATCGATGTATGATGATTGTCAGACCAAATATGATAACATGCTCAATAGCAATAAACAATTATTGGAAAAAGCATTTGCTGAACGAACAAATCTGTCTGATGAATTGGCTCAAAAGGAAAAAGAACTGACAGATAAAGAAAAAAGTTTGAAACGCATGGAAAGCGATCTCAATAATCAGAAATTGGCTCAGGATATATTAAAAAATGACCTGGATGCAAGAAAAAGCAAGATAGATTCTCTTACTTCATTAATCTATGACAAAGATGCAAAATTGAAGGAAGTAAGAACCAGGATTACAGATTTGTTATCGGGATACAATAATGATGAAATTGTAGTGGAAAAGCGTAGTGATGGTAAATTATACATATCCATGAGTCAGGAATTGTTGTTCAAAAAAGGTAGTGATAAACTGGATTCAAAAGGGATATCTGCTATTGGACAGATTGCAGGAGCCATAAAATCGGAAACCGGATTCAATATTTTGGTTGAGGGTCATACCGACTCTGATGGAAGTCCATCATTAAATTGGGATTTGAGTGTGAGTAGGGCATTAGCAGTGGTCAAAGTACTTGAACAAAATGGTGTGATGCCACAGAAAATAACTGCAGCAGGGAGAGGTCAATATATGCCAGTGTTGCCGAATACAACAGAAGAAAATAAATCCAAAAACCGTAGGACTGAAATAATTCTTGAACCGGATATTAATCATATTTTAGATCTTTTAAATTAATAACAATAAGAATATATAATTGAGATTATCGTTGTATAATTATGAGATTTGTAATAGTATTTTTGTTAATAATAATATCTGAATTATCTTTTTCACAAAAGGTGAAATGCGGTACTGAATTCAATGAATATGATAAAAGTAATTTGGATTTTATTAAGGATTTTCAAGAATCGGTTTTCCAAAGATCAAATATTATTCAGTTCAGAGATATTACAACGATTCCGATTGTATTTCATGTTTTCAATTTTGAAGGGAATTCCTATACTATCGACAAAAGTGATATATATAATTACATTGGGCAGTTAAATCTGAATTTTTCAAGCTTGAATTGCGGATTGTCTATAGTGCCGGATGAATTCGTGGATTTAATCGGAAATCCCAATTTGAGATTTTGTGTTGGATATCGGGAAGTTGATGGAGAAAAAGAAGAAGGAGTGATAATTAAAAAAACTAATACAAAAGATTTTCTAGACCAGATTTTAGCAAATGATAACAGAAGAAGGACGATAAAGTACTCCGATGAGGGTGGTGATGATGCCTGGGACAGTGATTTTTATATCAATGTTTGGGTGGCAAATAGCAGGCTGATTCTTGGGAAATCTTCACCGATAAACTTATCTGAAGAATTGATGGGAGAAGAAGGCATTTTATTGGATATTTCCAATATTTACTATATGAATTCGAGTTTGCTTGCTCATGAATTGGGGCATTATTTCTCATTGTTGCATATCTGGGGAGATGAAATTGAGGATTGTAATGAAGATGATGGTATTCCTGATACTCCGCAGCAATTCACCTATTATTTTGGTTGTCCCGATGGGCAGCTGATATCTTGTGGTAGTTCTGATATGTATATGAATTATATGGATTATACCGATAAAGAATGCAGTGTAATGTTTACTCAGGATCAGGTAACAGTAATGCAACAATTTATATCGCAATACAGACCGGGATTGCTGAAGTCTAAATCTTTTTGCGACACTGAGACTACAGAAGATATTCTAAGCAGTGTGCAGGTGTCTTGTTCCAATGATCAGATTATAATATGTGAAGGATTGATAGATTCCGAAGTCATAAAAATAGAAATTTTTGATATTAGTGGAAGATTATTCAGGGAATCTGAAATAAATTCTGAACAATATTGTTATTTCACTGATGTCTCAGATTTCAAAACTGGGGTTTATTTAGTGAGGTTGTCAAGTGGGGAGAATATTGATGTTAGAAAAATATTTATTTTTTAAAGAATTAAAATTATATAAATGAAGAATGTTTTATTGTTTTTATCAGTTTTTGTATTAATGGCTTATTCATGTAAAACAGTCAAAATGGAAACAAATCCCGATAAAGTTTCACCTATGATAGTTTATAGCAAAGGTCCTTGCTTTGGTCAGTGTCCTATATATACTTTGACCATTTATAATTCAGGATTAGCCAAGTTTAATGGGATAAGATATACTGATAAAGTAGGTAAATTTGAAAAGCAATTGAATGCGACAGAATTCAAAGGATTGGTTGAATTATTTGAAACAAACAGATTCTGGAGATTTGATGATATGTATGGAATGGATCTCGTAGATGCTCCTACAACAACAATTTCATATTCTTATAATGATAAAACCAAGACTGTAAAAGGTAAGAGTAATTTTCCTGAAAAAATTGACGGAAATTATGACCAGGTTAAATGAATTTGAAAAAAGATACTGCAGGATGGTTTCAAACTGAAAAACCTGTCAATACTAATAAAAATGAAGTGTGGTAGAAAATCAGATTATTATCAAAACCGGCAATGGTATGGTATTGGCATCTTGGCTTCAGGATTATAAAAAATATGGTGTGAGATTATTGAAAAAAATTGATGAAGGAAATGATTTATGGTTAATCAGATATGATACTTCTAAAATTAAACCTGCCGATATGATGGAGTTAATGAAAAATGATAGATATATCGTTGAAGCTGAGTTTAATACAAAAATAATGGAAAGATAATTGCCGATATTCTGTTTAATGATATTTGCACTATCGAGATATTGAAAGAAATGTAACTTATAAAAAACATAAATCCATGAAAATTGCTGTATTCTGGTCTTTTGATCCTATCACTATTGGTCATGTGAATTTGATAAAAAGAGCTGCTAAAATATTTGACAAGGTAATAATAGCTATTGGTGTCAATACAAGTAAAAATAAATTGTACCCTTTGGAATTGAGAATAAAGTGGATTAATGATGTTTTTAAAGATATGGACAGTGTCGATGTAAAGGAATTTGATGGTCTTACTGTCGATTTTGTAAACAAGAAGGTGCAAATTATATCATTCGCGGATTGAGAAATGCTTCGGATTTCGATTATGAAAAGACGATTGCCCAGTTGAATTCTGAATTGAATAGGGATATTGAAACTATATTATTGATAAGTGAACCACGATATAGTCATATTTCCTCTACTATTGTCAGAGAGATCATTAGAGTGAAGGGAGATGCCTCAATGTTAGTGCCGGTTGAAGTCGATCTGCATGCGATATTTTGATATTAACCCTTTGTAAGTTATTAGAATTCCACTTTAAATCTCAGATTGTATCTTCTGGAAGTCAATGTGTTTTTTATAGCATAATAACCTCCGGTGATAGTTCTTACCCAATTTACCGATGATTGGTTATTGATGTCAAGCATATTGAATATTTCAAAACTTACCCACGCACTTTTCAATGATCTCAAAGGATGCAATGGTTTTTTTGAAAGCATAGTTTTATCCCATAGCAGATAAGAGAATCCCACATCGACACGACGATATGGAGAAATCTGAAATTATTTCTCACTATCGTGTTATCTTCGATGAAACCAAATGGTAGCCCTGTGCCAAGATTTAGATTGAAATGTACTTTAAAGTCTTTATTGTCTCGGAGATAATCCTGGAAAAATAGCGATACATTGACCAGTCTGTCGGTAGGCATAGGTACATATTCCGTAGCTACCAATGAAGTATCGACCCATTTCATATGCTGAACTCCATCGAGTTTTTCCTTTGCTTGCATAATAGATATGTTTATCCATGACTCAGCATCAGGAACAAATTCGCCATTGATTCTGAAATCTATACCTCTGATATATCCCTGTGAATTGTTTTCTCCTGCATATACTATTCTCACATTATCATAGTCATAAGATATCATATTGTCGAGTTTCTTATAGTATATTTCGGTTATAAGCTTGATTTTTTTATCACTGATCTGCCTCCAATAAAAATCATAACTCATTCCTGCAAGTAATTGTATCGATTTCTGAGCTGTGATATCCATATTGATAGTTCCATCCGGTCTTCTGTGTTCCTTGTAGAATGCAGGTTGATAATACCAACCTCCGGATAATTTGAATGCCATATCCTTTTTCCATTTCAATGGCTTCATCGAAAACTGTGCTCTCGGGCTGAATAGCAATTCCTGATTGTATGAGAGGTAAGTCATCCTGATACCATAGTCGCTTTTAATTCCATACTTTTGGTCTGATGATAATAAGTATTGGAAACAAAACTGTTGATATCATATTTTTTCAATGTGTTTTTGCTTTTAAGAACACTGTACAGAGCAATTTCTGAATCGGTATATGGAATGGAATAATCCATGAGTCAAGTCTTTCCCATTCATTGATTTTATCGATAAAATTCATTCCCCTAAATTCCAGCCCCCATTGTATGAAATTGGATGTTTTATTAGATGAATTATCATTGAATTTATTGATTTCAATACCTCAGGTGTTTTAAAGTATAAATCTCAGAAAATAGCAGGTCACGGGTATATTTTTGTTGCGTGCCAATTCCAAGCAAGGCTATTTCTTCTCCTGTATTGTCATTTCCATAACTCGTTTCAATCTGGCTCAATCGGTATTGACCAATAATATCATATTTCTGACTTTCGTTGGAGGAATAATATGAAGACAACAGTTTTAGATAGATGGGATTTTTCTTTCTGTCAGGAACATAAGTCAAAGATAGACCATTCATTCCATTTATGTATTTATCTTCTTCATGTCCCTCGAGTGTTGTGGTGAATCTGATGGCATTATTGAATGTTCCAGTGGCTTCGACATGGCTTTCAGGAGTGAGTTGGAATACATTGGAATTGAGATTGCCGATATAGGCTAATTGGATGTCTTTAGTGATATTATA
The DNA here is from genome assembly GCA_041392555.1 of Saprospiraceae bacterium. Lineage (GTDB taxonomy): Bacteria > Bacteroidota > Bacteroidia > Chitinophagales > Saprospiraceae > JADJGA01. The sequence goes on from JAWKLW010000006.1 coordinate 48,320, forward strand.
AGTAATATATGCTTGCAGGTCGATAAAACTCGGTTCATATTCTCCTTTTTTGCTCTGGCTACTTAGCAGATACCTGTTGTTTTTGTATCTGAATCCACCTAAAATATTCAATTTATTCCAATCGTGTTTTCCAAGTTTTACTGATGCTTCCGTGTGAGCTGCTGCCCCCAGCATACTTATTTCGGCTGATGACTGAAAACTGGTAGGTCTCTTATATTTAATATCCAAAACCGATGACATTTTGTCTCCGTAATTAGCCTCAAATCCTCCTGATGAAAATGATAATGTACTTATAAGGTCAGGATTTGGGAAACTCAATCCTTCCTGTTCTGAATTTTGGATTAATTGCGGTCGGTATATTTCAAAATCATTGACATAAACCAGGTTCTCATCATAATTTCCTCCTCTTACATTGTATTGAGAAGATAATTCTCCTCCGGTTCCGGTAGAAGTACCCAGAGCAATACTCGGCAGTACACTTTCAAAGTTTCCTGAGGTGATGGGAAGTAGTTTCAACTCATTGATATTTTCTCTTATCATACCCACATCCTCGATTCTGCTTTCAGTGATTACAACTTCATATTTACTTTCTTCGGGAGCTAAAAAGACATTTATTTGGTATGTCTCTCCATTATTGAGTTTATCGATATGATATGATGTTTTCTTATATCCTATTCTGGAAAAAATAAGGTTTAATTCTTTTTGTGCAGGAATTTTAATCGTGTACAATCCATCCAAATCAGAATTTACAACATTGGTAGTGCCATCGACAAAAATAGTAGCATAATCCACCACATTTTTACTTATGGCATCATGAATAACTCCGAAAACTGTTGCTTCCTGGCTATACAATGAAATTGAATATATTGAAAAAAGTACAAATACCCTAATTCGCATATTTTAAATAATTAATGAGCTAAAGATAATCAAACGTAAAGATAAAAAATTCTATTTTTACATTTTAAAATGAATTCGATATTATCCATTGTTTTAATTAATATTATACTTTTATATGAGCGTTAAAGACAATTTTATTAACGAAATAGAACAAAATTATACTTTTAAAGGAGATTCCTTTATCATTGGGGCAGCTAAACTCGACAATGAGGTTTTGACCAATACTTTTGTGAGATTACCATTGAAAACATTCAACAGGAACATGGACTTATTTCAGGTGCTACAAGGACTGGAAAAACAAAGACCCTGCAGAATAATTGCTGAACAACTCTCAGCACAGGAGTGTCATCTTTGGTTATGGATATAAAGGAGACCTCAGTGGAATAGCTGAAGCTGCGGAGATAAATAGTAAAATAATCGAAAGACATGATAAAATAGGATTGCCATTTATACGGGAATAGTCCTGTGGAATTTCTTACTCTTTCGGAAGAATTGGGGGTGAGGCTGAGAGCTACTGTCACTGAATTCGGTCTGATATTATTTTCCAAGATTCTCGATCTCAATGATGTGCAGAGTGGTATAGTGGCAGTTATATTCAAGTATTGCGATGATAACAGGATACCATTGATAGATTTGAAGGATTTGAAAAAGTACTCCAATTTGTCGGTAGTGATGGAAAAGAAGAGTTTGAAGAACTCTATGGTAAAATGTCATCAGTTTCTATGGGAACTATCCTCAGAAAAATAGTGGAATTGGAACAACAGGGTGCGGAAGTTTTTTTGGAGAACCTTCATTTGATGTGGAAGATCTTATCAGAAAGGATGAGCAGGGTAGAGGATTGGTTTCGGTATTGAGATTGACAGATATTCAGGATAAGCCTAAATTGTTTTCTACATTTATGCTCGAATTGTTGGGAAGATATATTCTACTTTCCCTGAAGAAGGAGATATGGACAAACCTAAATTGGTTTGTTTATCGATGAAGCTCATTTGGTTTTTGAAGAAGCGAGCAAAGCTCTTTTGGATCAAATAAATATAATAGTAAAACTGATAAGGTCCAAAGGGTAGGAGTGTTTTTTGTTACTCAATTGCCTACTGATATTCCCGATGAAGTATTGAGTCAGTTGGGTATGAAAGTGCAGCATTCATTGAGGGCTTTTACTGCTAAAGACAGGAAAGCTATCCAAAAAGCTTCGGAGAATTATCCACTTTCAGACTATTATAAAGTAGATGAATTGATAACAAATCTGGGTATCGGTGAGGCTATAATTACCGCTTTGAACGAGAAGGGTATTCCAACACCACTCGTTCATACTTATCTGCGTGCTCCTCAGTCTCGTATGGATGTTTTGTCAGAGCAGGAACTGGAAGATTTCGTGTCACAAAGTTCTTTGGTACAGAAATACAATAAAAGTATAGACAGAGAGAGTGCTTTTGAGATTCTTTCTGAAAAAATGGAAAGGGCAGCTGACAGAAAAAGCGAAATGGAACAAAGTCAGAAGAAAACGACTTCAAGTTCAAGAAGAAAAGAAAAAAGTGCTCTTGAAAGCTTTATGACAAATTCTACTGTCAAACAGATAGGCAGAACATTTGCAAGAGAATTGTCGCGTGGATTATTAGGAGTGTTGGGAATTAAAAACAGAAGGTAAAATATAAAATTAGTGAAAAAAGCAATAGGCTCATTTCTTCTTAAATTATGGGGATGGAAAATAATAGGTCATTTCCCGAAAGAAAAAAAATATATAATTGTGGTAATGCACCATACTTCCAATTGGGATTTTCTCCTTGGATTGTTCACTCGATGGGTTGAAGGTGCCAATGTCTCTTTTGTAGGGAAATCCAGTTTGTTTAAATTTCCTCTTGGTATTTTAATGAGATATTTGGGTGGATTTCCGATAGAAAGAAGTGCATCGAAAAAAAATTATAGCATAGTTAAACAAATGGAGGATATCTATAATAATAATGAAAATGTAGTATTTACTTTTACTCCTGAGGGAACCCGAAAGAAGGTTAATAAACTGAAAACAGGATTCTATACCATAGCTAAAAACACAGGGATTCAGATATGTTATGTGAATTTTGATTTTACCAATAAGGAGATAGTTTTTGACGATCTCCATGATCCTGCACCAACATTTGAAGATGAATACCAGTTGCTGAAGAATTATTTTGGTGGTTCTGTGGGTAAATATCCTGAATTGTCCTATGTTTTTGATTGATGCAAAGGATGATTCCATAATCGATACTTGGATTGATTTTAATGAGTTAACACAATAAATTAATTAATTATGAAGATTGCAATAAACAAGATTTTAAAACTAACTTTGATGACCATGTTGATTAGTATGGTATTCGAAGTACAAAATTTATTTTCACAAATGGAAAGAAAGGATATTGATGACAATTACAAATGGAAACTTGAAGATTTGTACAAAACCGACGATTTATGGAGACAAGAGATGAAAGATCTCAATCCTGTAATAGATAAATTGGCTACTTACAGGGATAAATTGGGCTCATCAGCAAAAACACTTTATGATTTTTTGGAAACTTACAATGATTTATTCAAAGAATTGTCACGATTATCGAGTTATGCTTCTATGAAATCCGATCAGGATAAGGGTAATACATTCTATTTGGCTATGGATCAGGAAATTTCAACAAAATATTCTATGATCGGTTCTAAACTCAGTTTTGTCAGCCCTGAATTATCAGCTATTGATGAGAATAAAGTAAAACAATTTATTAAACAAGAACCGGGATTGGGGAAATATAATATGTTTTTCGATAATCTCTGGAGACAAAAGAAACACATATTGTCAGACAAGGAAGAGAGAATAATGGCTGAAGCAGGAAAAATGATGCAAGCTCCTTATGATATATATGGTATTTTTTCTAATGCTGAAATGCCTAATCCTACTGTTACATTGAGTACAGGAGAACAAGTATATGTAGATAAAGCTGCTTATGGTAAATACAGAACTTTGGAAGACAGGAACGACAGAGAATTGATATTTCATGCTTTCTGGGACAATTACACCAAGTTCCAAAATACATTTGCTCAGGATCTATATTCTAATGTAAATTCCGATGTATTTGTGAAAAATGCTCGTGGATTCGAGAGTTGCCTTGAAGCTTCATTGTCAAAGAATAATATTCCTGTAGAAGTTTACTACTCACTGATAGATAATATCAATAAGAGTCTGCCTACTTTTCATCGTTATCTCAATCTGAAAAAACGTATATTAGGTGTCGATACTTTGAAATATTCCGATACCTATGTGTCCGGAGTGAAGGGAGTAGATCTCGCTTATGATTATGAAGAGGGGAAAAAATTGGTTGTGGATGCAGTGAAATTGTTGGGCGATGATTATTCTGCTGTTGTTCAAAATGGTTTTGATAATGGTTGGGTAGATGTATATCCCAATAAAGGAAAAAGAAGCGGAGCTTATTCCAATGGTTCAGCCTACGATGTTCACCCTTATATCCTGATGAACTACAATGGATATTTTGATGATGTTTCCACATTGGCACATGAATTTGGACACTCAATGCATAGTTATTACAGCAACAAAAATCAAGAATTTGTCAATGCCGATTATAGCATTTTCGTGGCAGAAGTAGCATCGACTTTGAATGAAAGATTGCTCGATAAACTGGTTTTGGATAAAATCACTGATAAAAAAGAAAAACTCTCATTGCTGATGACAATTCTCGATGGATTCAGAACCACACTGTTCAGGCAAACACAATTCGCCGAATTTGAATTGAAAATACACGAGGAAGTGGAAAAAGGAAATCCTCTTACTGCCGATGTGCTGAACAATATATACAAAGATATTTTGTATCGTTATTATGGTCAAAAAGAAGGAGTGACATATATCGAAGATTTGTATCAGGTGGAGTGGGCATATATCCCTCATTTTTATTATAATTTCTATGTGTTCCAGTATTCTACATCATTTACAGCATCTATGGCATTGTCATACGATATCATAAATGGCGATAAAGAAGCAGTGAAGAAATATATCAAATTCTTGTCCTCAGGTTCATCAAAATATCCAATTGATTTGCTCAAAGAGACAGGAGTGGATATGACTACTGCTGTGCCATTCGAGAAAACTATGGCTGCAATGAATTACTATATGGATGAAGTGGAAAAAATTCTAAATAACTAATCCTAAATTCAAACATATACAGAAAAGCGGAAAAAGTACTCACTTTCTCCGCTTTTTGTTTTTATACTATTAGTATTTTGATATAAGCCTGCTGAACTGATAGGGAAGCTTGTTGGACTTGTATTTTTAGTGGTTATTACTTTATGATTTTATGTTTGGTTCTATTAGAATATTTATAAACTCACCAACTATTCTCATTGTTTCTGCATTTTCATCTGTTATAATGATATTTTTATATGAATTATCATATGAATTAGGTCTTAAAACAATGGATGAATGTTCCCAATTATCTTCTGAAATTATTTTTTCGCTTGAATATGTTTTGATGGTAAATGAAGAGTTAAAATCTGGGTCTTGAATGTCTCTATTTTCTACCAATACAATTTTCCCATTTCTACTGCCACCAGTATACTCTTTGAACAGACAAATAGAACCATTAGGAATGACTCTATTCATTGATTCACCAATAATCTTACATGCAAAATAATTATTATTAGAACTGCTATTTGGTCCTTCAATTAATGTGAAATTCATGTCAGATTGCAATTCACTAAATGTTCCTGCAGCAGCATAAAAATCGTATAATGGAATGGGATTTTTTAATTTTTCTTCAAATTGTAAAGATTTTTGAAGTGGAATAATCTTTTTAGATTTTTCAGGAACAACTATTTTATTTACAGACTTTTCATGTAAATAATTATACATATTACTAGTTACAGGTGCTTTTAAGCTGAATTTAATTTTTACAATAGGAGGCTCTTTTTTTTATCGTTAAGGATTGTGGTTTGTTCTATCTGATTTCTTTCCGGGCTCAAATCTCCCATATAATAAAGTCAATTCCCTCATCATTGTTTTTTCTTTATAAAAAGAGGAAGGCGTATATCACCATTTTTGCCTAAGATTGATTGTACATCTTTACTTTTTAATGTACGGTTTGATTTTGAGAACCATTCGAATTCTTTATTATTCACAAACTTGTCTCACTCATACTTTGTAGATTCAGAAATATGTTCTTCTTTGTGATAATTTACAAAAATAGGACAATAGGTATTGTCTGGACTGACTAAATATCCTCCTACATTTGAGCTACTGGGTTTTCTTTTACGTTCAATATTCTAAATACATCTTTTAGAGTACTTTCTATAAAGCACAAATCCATTTTGCCAGCTATCTTTTTCAAATAGTCTGTTAAATTCATAAATAGAGTAAGTAGTGGAATCGATAAGAAACTTTCTAAAAATTGGATGATCTAAATAGGCTATAAATTTGTCGAAAAAATAAAATCATCTTCTTTCAAATTGATTATATCCAAATGGTAAATTTCTTTTGAAGTAAGCATTTTCCCGTTTTTCTTTTCCCTTATGAATTCAAAATTTAAATTTGAAACACAAGATTTAATGGTTTTATCTGAAACTAAATACCCATATTTTTTATGGATAATATTTTTAAATTTTTAACCGAAAGTTTCTTTTTTTAATTAGAATATGAAGTATATAGCTTTCTTCTATTCGTTTTGAATTATTAATTTCTTTTGAAAAAAACTCAATAATTTTTCTTGTAGTTGTGATAAATCAGGCTTATCAACTTTCTCTACTTTTACAATAAAATTGTAATATGAATTAGAGTAATGAACAAAAAAGGAAAGGATCTCGAGAACCATGTGGCAATAAAATCCATCATCATTGGGATTCTACCTAATTTTAGCTTTAATAAATTATAATCCTTTTTTAAATCTGCCAACATTTGCATATTCGCAAGATCAATAGATTCAAAAATTTTCTGTTTAGTTATTTCATCAAAATTGATGGTAAACGCAAGAGATCATTCTACTTCCTTCAGTTATCAATTTTCTCAAAGATCTTTATTATATGAAGTATCTCCATACAAGGCAATTGGAATTAGATAATTATTTTCATAATTTCCAATAAAATCTATAACCGTTAAATACCCTTTTTCTATAACTTTTCTTAATCTTGACCTAATTGCTGAATAAATATAATTGCAGAATCTGTTGGGCGAAGCATAATGATTTGATTGATTTTAGGAATGTCAATTCCCTCATTAAAAATATCAACAGTAAATATATAATGCAGTTTATCCTTTAAATTATCTGTCTCAAGCTTATCTATAACATTAGCTCTTAAATCTTCAAAACTAACGCCAGTCAAGGCTACGGTTTTAAAACCCTTAGCATTAAATAAATTTGATAACTCAACAGCTTCTTGTTTCTAGAGCAAAAAATCAATCCCACAAGTAATACCATTATCACTCCCATGAAATTTGCTTTTTCAATAATACGTGCAACACGCTCACTTGAAATTAAATATTTAAAATCAGATTTGCTATCAACCATCTCATTATTAATCGAAAAATCAGTTACCCCGTAGTAATGAAATGAACTAAGCATATCTTCTTCCATGGCTCTACTTAATCGGATTTCATAAGCAATGTTGTGATCAAACAAATTAAATATATCGTTGCCATCAGTTCGCTCAGGTGTGGCTGTCATTCCTAATAAAAATTGAGGTTCAAAATAATTAATTAATTTTAAATAGAGATCTGCTCCAGACCTATGAGTTTCATCTATTATAATGTAATCAAAATATCTTTTTGAAAAATTGGTTAAGTGATCTTCTTTTGAAATAGTTTGAACGGTAGAAAATAGAAAATCACAATCCACATCTTGATGCTTTCCAGAATATAGTCCCATTTTTTTGTCATTTCAAAAACGGTTTGAACGTTTGTAACCATCAATAGCAATTGTTAATCTATGAACAACAAATAGCAATTTTTTTGGGATTGAATTCCTTTGAAATCAAATGCTGATAAATAGGTGCTTTCCAGTTCCTGTTGCAGATATAACTAATGCCTTATTTTTCCTTCAATCCTTAGATTTTTCAAATTCGACAAAGCCTCTTTTTGCATGGAATTAGGAATAATATCCATAGTTGATGAAAGTAAACCTTTATTTATGTTATTAACATTTATAAGAAATTGGCTTCTATAAATCTCTTCATAAGTTGAGATATATTCAAAAGTAACTGATGCCCCCATTATCAAAATCTGAATGAAATTCTCGTAATACTTTTTCAACAATTCCACTTCATCTAAAGCTGATACTTTTATATTCCACTCTTTATTTGTAGATAATGCCTGTGCTGTGAGATTACTACTTCCAATAATTAGAATTATAGTGTTTTTTGCTTTTAAAAATGTAGCCTTTGCTATGTGAATTTCCTATTGTTGCAATTCTTAATTGTATATTTTTAAACTGTAAAAGCCTCTTTAGTGCTTCTGGTTGGGTAAAGTTTAAATATTGAGAAACCAATATTTTACCATTTATTCCTCGTTTTTCAAGCTCGTTGAGTATGTTTATTATTGTAGCAACACCACTGGTGGTTACAAATGCAACAGAAATATAAAACTCATTACAGTTTTCAAATTCATGAAGAATTGTGGAAAGGATTTTTTTAGGTGGATGTTTTTGATTAACCAGTAATTCAGGCTGATAGGCTAAATTTGATAAAATAGACTTATCAACATACCCAGTCTGTAAACTATCATTGAAACTTTTAATTAAATCTTCCATTTGAAATTAATTTGTCAACAATTGGTACATCAGCTGCCGCCCAATCTAACTGATCGAGTTGTTGAATTTTCAGCCATTTTTGATCAATATGCTCAATTAGTGTAACTTCTTTTGAATTAACTTCACACAAAAAACTATGCATCGTTAATTCGAAATCTGGATATAAATGTATTACAGTTAAAAAGGAGGATTTAATATTTGCAATAATTTTGAGCTCTTCGAGTAATTCACGTTGTAAAGCTTCTATTTGGGTTTCACCATTTTCGATTTTACCACCAGGGAATTCGAATTTTTCCGAAATGTAAGAATATTTATTTTTAGGTCTTTGAACGCAGAGGATCTGATCTTCAAAAAATATAACAGCCGCTACAACTTCAATTTTTTTCATCAATTATTAAAAACTATTTTACGTGTTAGCAATATTTTAATTCAAATTTATTTTACACCCTTTCCCCATTTCCACCGCAAGTTAAAAGTATTTCTCAAAATAATCAAATAAATAATAGATTATTTTGGGGTAGTTTTTTTTCATAGTCAGTTTTTGATATTCGCTGGGTTCCAGATATGGAGGAACAGACAGTGCCGACTGCTAATATTGCTATTTATTAGCCTCTTTGCTTTTTATCTCTTTGTCAATAAGTCAAATAATTCTTCATTTATATAATAATTCCCAGTGCCCAATTTCTCTTTCCTCAGCATTTTATCTTCTGCAAGTTTATTCAAATAGTTGGCTGCTGTCAGTCTGGAAACTCCCAAATCATTTACAACGAACTCAATCTTTGTGTAAGGATGTTTAAATAAATTATTGAGTAAATCCTGACTATAAAATTTATAGTTGTCTCTAAGCCTGTGTTTATAATCAAGCATTAATTCTTTAATCTTAGTTATTAGTTCTATTGTTTCCTTTGAAGTCTGCTCAACACCTTTTATCATAAACAAAATCCATTCTTCCCATAAGTTTTCATCTCTGACTTTTTGCAAATATCTATAATAGTCTACTTTGTTTTTAATTATATAATTACTCAGGTAAAGAATCGGTAATGTTTGAATTTTCTCTAAAATCAAGTATAGTATATTTATTATCCTGCCTGTTCTGCCGTTCCCGTCATAAAAAGGGTGAATACTCTCAAACTGAAAATGGATTATTGCCATTTTTATCAATGGGTCACAATCTTGTATTTCCGAATCATTTATATATCGCTCAAGGTTTGCCATTAATCGCATTATTTGCTCATAATCCTGCGGCGGAGTGTAAATTGTCTCTCCCGTCGCTACATTTTTCAATGCTGTTCCTGGCAATTTTCGAAATCCGGCTTTGTTGTCCTCCAATACTTCCTGAATTTGTAAAATACTTTTATTAGTCAGTAATCCGGTATTTGTGATTAACTCAAATCCTTTTTTTAGTGCTGAAATATAGTTTTGTACTTCTTTAGCTTGTAATGATTTAAATGCGTCAAGATTCAATTCAGATTTATACAAATCATCGTGTGTTGTAATTATATTTTCAATCGCTGAGCTGTCTTTTGCCTCTTGTAAACCTAATGTATTGATCAGAATATTTTGATTTGGGATTGTTGATGCAATTCCTTTTAGTTCAGCTAACGCAGCATGTGCTGCTGGCAATGCTTTTAAAACTTTCTTTGTTTCTAAGTCAATGTTTAGTGGTAATTCTGTTAATCCCCAATTAGCCATTTGTAAAGTATTTTTAAAAATCTATACAAAGATAAAGTCTTTTGTAAAGAAATTCCAAAATTCTTTACATATAAAAGTCAATATGCACAAAAAAACTTCATTAAGTACATTGATTTTTATAGATTGGATGTAATTCTATCCATCAGCTAATGGGAAATATTCGCTGGGTTTCCGCTATGTCGGGACAGGCAGTACTGAATGTTTATATTGCTATTTAAGATAGATAGTGATATCTATTTGGTAAACAATATTTCGTTTGATGGTCTTTTATACCTCTTGTATAGCTTATATGCCAAGTAAATTGATATTAATCCACCAATAATAAATACTCCAGTTTGTCCAACTGTATCAACAATTAATTTGAGAAATGCTCCTTTATTTCGAGATCTTCTACTTCCACTTTCAGTTAATTCCGAAGTGTCATCCATCATTCCCAAAAAGAACGTTCCACCTATGGCAATTAATAAGTATAAACCATTTAACAGAAGTGGTTTTAATTGTCCTTCTTTAGTTGAGCTTTTTTTGAACCCTAATTTATTTCCGAGGTATTCACCAAATTGATTTGAGACTGCAACATCACCGAATCCGATATTCAGTTTTTTATCCTTACCCTTTTCATTCGTGTATTTTAGTTTGGTTGATTCAGAAGCTTCATTGTACGATATTTCAGAAATAGATGTAAGTGGAATAGAGAAAGCACTTTTCATCATTCCTGTATTGTTAACTGCCTTCTCAAATTTTTCCAAACTACCAACTTTATTTTGGCTTACCCATAATTCATTTTCTCTTAGTACCAAGGATTTGTAAAATATTGCTGCAACTTCGAAAATCTGATTTTCCATATTCTAAATTTAATCATTTATTTAATATTATTTCATTTTCATTATCTGGAGCATCTGAATAAACTTCACTCCTATAATTTATTTTTCCATTTCCCACCGCAAGTTAAAAGTATTTCTCAAAATAATCAAATAAATGTTAGATTATTTTGGGGTAGTTTTTTTATTATTTTCCAGACTTGTGGGATTTGACGGTGAGTAGTGTGAATAGTGAGAGATTGCCCGGTGATTTCTTGTCGAATCGCTATGAAGTATTAGCTGGGTACAAACCTTGATGTTTTTTACATTGCTTGCAATTAATTATGAAATATTTTATGCCAAGTTGTTTATTCTTCTTGTTTACTTATATTATCAATCATTTTATCAAAATCAGACTGAAACAAACTGTCTTGTACAATTCTATATTTTTCAAATTCACTCTCAGCATGTAATTTTGCAATTTCTGAACTAATTGTTCCTGCATTTTGAAGTATTTTCCTTTCGTCAAATTGTAAAAATAAATCAAGTCTCTTTGCCCAATCTTCCATTGTCATTGGAATTTTGCGCTTTGCCCTTTCTTCCGCTAAATCCAAATAAGCGTTGACAATTCGACCTAACGATTCCAATTCTTCTTGGCTCAGATAATTTTTTGCGATTGACACATCACTTTTCAAAATTTTTCCTTTCGGACTATTTTCCCATGATGTTAATCCCATGTTTTCTTTCTTGCTGTCTGCCCTTTTTACTATCAATTCTGCTGCGGTATGGTTGTGTATTGCAAAATGTAATTTATTCTGAACCTTTGCGAAAAATTCTTTTGTTGTAGGAGCATCGGTATTATAGTCAACACTTGTGGAATATATGTCTGTGATTTTTTGATAAAAACGACGTTCACTTAATCGAATTTCTCTTATTTCTTCGAGTAAATACTCAAAATAATCTTCGTTTAGAAATGCACCATTTTCCATTCGTTTTTTATCAAGAACATACCCCTTAATAGCATATTCTCTTAAAACTTGTGTTGCCCATTGTCTAAATTGTGTTGCTCTAATAGAATTAACACGGTATCCTACTGAAATAATAGCATCAAGATTGTAAAAGTCAACCTCACGATTAACTTGTCGTTTTCCTTCTTGTTGAACTATTCGAAATTTTCGAACAGTTCCATTCTCTTGAATTTCAGAACTTTTGTAAATCTCTTTTAGATGGTAATTTATTGTATTGACTTCAACATCAAATAATTCTGCCATCAATTTTTGACTTAGCCAAATTGATTCATCTTCATACCGAACTTCGATTGTAGATGTCTTGTTTTGATTAGTGAACACCAAAAATTCGGCGGTGCTATTTCGTATTTGTAATTTCCTTTTCTTATCCATTATTTTAATATTTTATACAAACACAAATTTACTATTTTTCTGATAGTTTCCTGCATTCGTTTAATTGGACACAAAGATTCATAAACACTTCTCCTATAGTGTTTATCCCCATTTTTCACCGCAAGTTAAAAGTATTTCTGACAATAATCAAATAAATAATAGATTATTTTGGGGTAGTTATTTCATTATTTTCCAGACTTGTGGGATTTGACGGTGAGTAGTGTGAATAGTGAGAGATTGCGTGATGATTTCCTGTCAAATCGCTATGTAGTATTAGCTGGGTACAAACTTTTATATTTTTTACATTGCTTGCAATTAATTATGAAAAAAGGTTTTATGGCATTTTTTATTTTATCGAATAATTAGTTCCTGGTCCGGTTCCAAACTTTTCAATTAAGTTTTGTTTTATCAGTTTCGGTAACACTAAGCATCAAATCGATCAATTTGGCTTATAAGTCAAATAAGTTTCCAATCAATTTTTAATCTAAACGTATGTTCAGTATTTTCCATAAGGCATAAATACAATAAAAATTCAATTTGATACGATATGATTCGTTCTTATTCGATAAATATCCAAAAACACTGATACAGTATGAGCTGAAATTATGCGAAAGTGAGCCGGTTTTTCACAGTCCAATGGTTAGTATATGCAGCGTGGCCAGCTTTTGCTGGGCATGATCGTAAAATACATTATTGTCAGTTCGTTTTTAATTTTTACTCATTCTTTCAATATTGTAACCTTTCATTATCCAAGATTCAATTAAATTATTCAACTGATTTATCATGTAATAAGAATCAATTTCAAAATCCAATTGTCTTTTCTTGCTATCTTGATGAAGAATTAAATAGTTTTGTTTTATGTTACCAGTTATTTCTTGACCAACTTCTATTATGGTTTTTTGAGGCATAGAATATTCTTCCTTCAATATTATCCTTTCAACTTCATTTAATTTTATAGTTTCTTCTTCTATTCCTTTTTTTGATTTAATTCTTATTTCATCTACGTCAATTTCTATCAATTTATTTCCAAGAGCCGAATTAATATGTTTTTGATTTATTGCCATTATAATAATTGCGGAAATGTAAAATACAAGCAATAGAATTGTTACCCAAGTCGGACTTTGATAATACATCACCAGTAGATAAATTGGAATAGACAGTAGAAGCATTAGCAATACTTGTTTGGTTCTAAATTTATAGTAATTCTGATTTTCAATCAATTTGGCTTTAAACATATGATTAGTTTTTTTTCTTTTAATGACCGCAAACATCTGCATAAACTCCACTCCTCTTATTAATATCCCCATTTTCCACCGCAAGTTAAAAGTATTTCTGAAAATAATCAAATTGTTAATTATTTTTTTGATATTAATTTTGATATGGGTATAATAATGGCGTGAATATGAACAATGTGAGTTAGTTAAGGGGCTCAAAGTTATGTTTTTTATTTAGTTTTTTTATTGATTTTATAATCACTCTTTTAGTTCCATCAGCAAGGTTTTGAAGGTAACTTTCATTGGTCAAGGAGTTTATTTCGACTATTAATTCAGGATATTTTTCCGATATTTTAATCATGATTCGCAATGCATTATATCTTTCAGCCGGTTTGTTACCGATATTTTCCCATGAGGTAATACAATGGTCAAATAGTTCTCCTTCTGATTCTTCATCGATATCCATTTTGAGAATTATACTATAGATATCTTTCCTGATGTTAGGGGCAGTAATGGTAGTTTTTTTATCAATTTTGGTATATATTCAGACGCCCTTTTGTCATTTACTTCCATGCAATTATGGGTAAGCCAGGCAGCTCTCCAATTAAATGGTTTTCGGTCAGAAAATATCATTTTGAGCAGGTTGTCAAACTCCCTTGGATTTGATTCGATATATTGTACCATTTCCTTTTTGTGGAATTGAGTAAAATCCATTCGAGTTTTGATCTCCATAGTAGATGTTGGTAGTTACTCTGAAATCAATTCATTTATAATTTTTTCCATTTTGCTTCCACCCCAATTTGCAGAACCTGTTTTTCTCAACACTATTTCATTATTTTTCGATAATACAAAAGTGGTGGAATGCCCTGTGTTTCAAATGCTGCAGGCATGGCAGATTCGGATTTGAATACCGGAAAATTGTATTCATGTTTGCTGATGAAGGATTTTATCTTATCGATTTTTTCATCGGAAATCATGTAAAATTCAACATTTTCATTGTGTTCGAATTTCTTATATAAGATTTCTATTTCCGGCATTTCACCTACGCAAGGAGGACACCATGTCGCCCAAAGATTTATGAATTTTACTGTTTTTTTGGAGTCGGTGAGATTCAATGATTCTCCGGTTGTGGAAGTCAATTCCCAATTCAGTTCATTCTCTTGGATTTTTACTCTTGAGTCACTTATGGAAGGTTGTACCAACAGAGCTTTGATTCTGTTTACTCCTCCACCTATTGCAAGTCTGCCCTGAGGAAACAGTAATGCAATTATAAATACAATAAATATCAGGTCGCTTATCTTAGACCATTTGGTTTTCTTATTCCAGTAGCTTTTTATTTTTTCAATCACAGGCAGTATTTAAGATTTTGAATATAATAATATGAGTATTTTTAACGATTTATTTTTGGATTTCATATCTTTGTGGATAAAAATAACTATGAGTCTTGAAAATATTTCACCTGTCGATGGACGCTACCAGGATAAAGTAAAAGAATTGAGTGGCTATTTTAGCGAATATGCTCTCATAAAGTACAGAGTTTTTGTGGAAATAGAGTATTTGAAAGCATTGTACGATATGGGCTTGAATGAATTGCAAAGTCTTAACTCTAAGGATATCGAAAGCTTAAATATGATATTTTCTACTTTTAATATCAATGACGCCAATAAAGTCAAAGAGATAGAAGGTGTTACAAATCATGATGTGAAGGCTGTGGAATATTTTATTAAAAGGAAACTCGAGAGCCTTGGGTTGTCAAAAATTAAGGAATTTGTTCATTTCGGATTGACATCACAGGACATCAATAATACGGCATTTCCACTGATGATAAGGGATAGTGTGGCAAATGTGATAACTCCTAAATTAGTAGAATTTGTAGTATTGTTAAAAGCATTATCCGATAAATGGAAGGATATCCCACTGTTGGCAAGAACTCATGGTCAACCTGCTTCACCGACTACTCTGGGAAAGGAAATATACGTTTTTGTGGATAGATTGGAACAACAAATCATAGTACTCAATAATACTGAACTTAAAGTCAAATTCGGGGGAGCAACAGGAAATTTCAATGCTCACAGAGTAGCATATCCTGAGTATAATTGGAAGAAATTTGCTGATAGCTTCGCTGAAAAGAATCTAAAATTATCAAGGTCACAGTTTACTACTCAGATAGATCATTATGACAGTATAGCAGAAATTTGTGATGCATTATCTAGGATAAGTACTATATTGATAGATTTCTCAAGAGATATTTGGTCATATATATCAATGGATTATTTTAAGTTGAAAACCATAAGAAATGAAGTTGGCTCATCAGCCATGCCTCATAAGGTGAATCCTATTGATTTTGAAAATGCTGAAGGCAATTTAGGCTTAGGTATTACATTGTTTAGGTTTTTGTCGGAGAAATTGCCAATCTCAAGATTGCAAAGAGATCTTACTGACAGCACAGTGCTAAGAAATATGGGTGTTCCGGTTTCACATCTGCTTATTTCGTTGAAGTCATTGATCAAAGGCACCAATAAACTGGAAGTGAACATCGATAAGATTAATTCCGATCTCGACAATAATTGGGCTGTGGTGTCGGAAGCAATACAGACAGTATTGAGAAAGATAAATTATCCTGAACCCTACGAAGCTCTTAAAGCACTTACAAGAGGAAATAATAATATTACCAAAGAGTCAATGCATGCATTTATCGATACACTGAATGTAAGTGAAGATATCAAAAAATATTTAAAGTCGATTTCCCCTTTCAATTATGTGGGGTACACTCTATAAGTTATATCTTAGAAACAGCTTGTAAGGATTTTTTCCATATCATTCAGCGATAATATACCATCTTCGCCGATATTGCTTATACCTCTGTTTTTGAATCTTGATAAGATCTCATTTACTGTGAATTCCTTGTCTATTTCTGAACCATATTCATGAAGTTTGGTAGGAACTCCTAATGAATTGAAGAACTCTTCAGTTTTTTCTATGGCTTTCAGAGCTTTTTCTTCCGTTGTACCTTCTTTTATACACCATACTCTTTCACCAAATTGAGCGAGTTTTTCTTTCTTGTTTTCTAATTTTGTTTTGTACAATGATGGCAATATTATAGCCAATGTTCTACCATGATCGATTCCATACAGGGCAGTAAGCTCATGACCGATTGAGTGAATTGACCAGTCGGTTGGAACACCTGCAGAGATAGTTCCGTTTAATGCCATGGTAGCACAAAACATGATATTAGCACCGGCATCCTCATCATAGTTGTCTGCAAGGAATTTTGGACCTTCTTCAACCAATGTTTTCAATATGCTTTCAGCAAATCTGTCCTGAAGTTTTGCACCTATAGGATATGTCATATATTGTTCGGTAGTATGTACAAAAGCATCAATTATTCCATTTGCTATCTGGCGCTCTGGTAAAGATTTCAAAACATCGGTGTCTAAAATAGAGAATTTTGGATTGGATAGGGGAGAACCAAAAGCAAATTTCTCCTGGGTTGCTTTTTTGCTTATCACGGAACCTCCATTCATCTCTGAGCCTGTGGCTGGAAGGGTCAAAATGGCTCCAATAGGAGTGGATTCTGTTATTTTTACATGTTTGATAAGAATATCCCAAGGATCACCTTCTTTATATTTGATACCCGCAGCTACGAATTTAGCTCCATCTATTACCGAACCACCGCCAACTGCAAGGATAAATCCAATGTTTTCTTTTTTGCACAATTCTATTGCCGGCATCAAAGTCTCATAATATGGGTTTGCTTCAACACCACCATATTCAATATAATCATAATCTTTTAAAATGCCAGTAACTTCATCGTAGATTCCATTTTTCTTTATACTTCCCTTGCCATATAACAAAAGAATTTTTTTATCTTTTGGTAGATAGTGTCCTAAATCTTTAATCTTGTCCTTGCCAAATATTAATTTTGTGGGATTGTATAATTCAAAATTTCTTATCATTTTAATTAGTTTTTATAATATACAATTTAAAAGGGATTATGTTTTGATTCAGAATTAATTTTATTAGAGAAATGCAAATATAGATTTGATTTTACAGCTAATAATTTCGATGTTATCTTTGTTTTTTATTATATGATTGAATAATTTTGTTATCAAAATGATGCGAATAAATGTAAGTGATACATATTGAATCATATATGATTATTCTGCTGAAATTTAAATAAAGAAATCGAAAGAAATAATAAAATCTTTGAAATTAAAAGTGATGAAAAAAATAAATTTATTGTTGTTGTTAATAATGTTGATATTTAATGTTTTATCAGGGCAATCCGAACAGGATAAAGATAAAACGACAATATCTCTTCACGGCTTTGTTAGTGTTAGTGCATTTGCTCAGGATCAGGAGTTTAAGTTTGGAAATGGTCAGAATGCCAGTTGGGTGAGTTCGGATTATAATACGGACAAATTTATAAAAAGTGTCGATATCAGAAACACCAGACTTACATGTAAGGTGAAGACTAAAAAATTAGCTAAAGGGTTAAAATCATCAGTATTGGTGGAGACAGATCTCTTCGGTGGATATAATGGAAGTTCAGCTTTTTCGCCATCCCAACAGTACTTTAGACTTAGGTTGGCATTTATGGAGTTGGAATATCAAAATCTGTTGATAAGATTGGGGCAGGTATGGGTGCCACTGGTAGGGAATCCTACAATGTCATTGTCTCACGTGGCTTTTCCTTTGGGCTATGGAAGTGCAGGATTCATAGGCTGGCGACATCCGGGATTGTTTACTTATTACACCATAGATTTGAATGATAAGATAAAATTGCGAATAGATGCCGCATTATTTGCCGGAGCCTGGTTGGAACCAGGATTGCCACCGGACTTTTTGAGTGCGGGAGATATAGGATTTCCACAGGCAGAATTGCGTTTGAATTTGCTATATGGAAATAGTAATTTGTATGTAGTGACACATATCGACAGGAAGGATTTTGAAACTCTTGGTTCTTCTTCTATCGATAAATTAGACAGTAAAGCTGTGGAATTTGGAGGGAAATACAATGTTAAAAAAATATTGATTCAGGGTAATTACTATTTTGGTGTAAATATGGGACATCAGTTTGGTGCTTTGACTCAATTGCAATCCGTTGCCAAAGACCTCAATTCAAATGGTGGCTGGGTACAATTGGGATATGAATTTAATAATCATTTTGCAGCCTATGGATATATTGGAACTGAAAGTGTGAATTATAATCAGGCAAAAGAATTGTTTGGTGACAGTGCTAGATTGAAGCACAGGTTACTTGATTTCAATGTACAATACAAATTAGGAGATTTTAGTATTGGAGCTGAGGTTTTAAATAGCAAGTTGATATCAGGATTAGATGAAAATGAATCAGAGGGCAATCAGTATTCTGTTAGTGCTCTTTTGAAATTTTAAATTATACCAATATTTATAATATTATTTTAAGTATTCGGTCTTTGCCCTGAAAATCTTTGATTATAGAATAATTGTGAGGCTCATTACCTAACCATTCTTTTAAGATTTTACCTGTGAATTCATTTATCTCGCAGAGTATTGTGCCATTTTCCTTCAAATGTCCCGCATTAGCAAATTTCAGGATTTTTTTGTAGAAAATCAATATATCGTCACCTTCAGGGAATAATGCTATTGATGGTTCGTAGAGTAAGGTGTTTGATGTCATTTCTGATTTTTCATCATGTCCAATGTATGGAGGATTTGAGATTATCATATCAAAAATTCCTAATCATGCCATGTGTTTTCCTGGAGGAAATCATTTTGAAAAAAACTAATATTATTTGTGCCAATACTATCCTTGTTTTTGATGGCGATATCCAATGCTTCCAGATGAAATATCTAAAGCTGATATTTTGGCTTCAGGCAGATCCTTTCGCCAGGCTTATGGCTATGCAGCCTGAGCCTGTACCGACATCCAGTATTTTTGGGGCACTTACATTTTTTAATTCTTGAACTGCAATACTTACCAATTCTTCAGTTTCTGGTCTTGGTATAAGCACAGGCTCATCGACTATGAAAAAGTGCTTATAAAAAAATGATTTTCCAGTTATATATTGTAATGGATAGTTGTTTTTGAATTTTGAAAGATCGTTATTAAAGGTATTTATAACAGATTCATCTGCTTCGACTTCTGAATTTATATTTTTTGAAAATCGGTCTTCAAAATAAATTCGTGCTATATTGTGTGCTTCCCGGGAATCGTATATTTGGCTTAATTCCTTTATTAAAATAGTATGTAGTTGATTGTATTTCATAATTATAAATAAAAAAAACGGTCTCAGAAATAAAACTGAAACCGTAAAGATAAAACTATAATCTTACAAGATTTATTGCCTGTAATTGTTTCGTCTTTTGAATTGAGAATCATCTCTCTGAGGTCTTGGCTCAGATTTCTTTACAACTACAGTCCTTCCATCCATTACACTTTCATTTAATCCATCAATAGCTGCTACAGCTTCAGTGTCATCAGGCATTTCGACAAATCCAAATCCTTTTGATCTGCCAGTCATTTTATCAGTAATGATTTTTACTGAATCTACAGTTCCAAATGCTTCAAATGCGGATCTAACAGTACTTTCTTTTGTACCATAATCCAATTTAGTAATAAAAATGTTCATAAAAAAAAATTAAATAAATTATTAAAATGCACTTTAATTAAAAAGCAGCCACAAAGAAACTACAAAATTTCTCATTTCACAAATTTTTGAACATATATTCTCAAATAATTATTTATCAGTTGATAAAATATTATATTTTTGCCTGAGAAAATCATTTTTTTTGATTTTATCTTATTTTATATTATAGGGTAATATTTAAATAAAATTCGCTATAATTATATTTTTTACTAATTTTGCATTAAGATTTATAAGAATTATAAATTATTGAATTGTATGATGTTTTAAGATAGGTTCAAACAAAGCAATATTAATTTTGTTAATTATTTTGTATCTTAAAATATTTGAAATGCATGAAAAATTAAATTCTGAAATTGCATATAAAAAATTGAACAATATCTATTCAGAAGTTTTAGACATTATTGGTGAAGATAAGAGTAGGGAAGGGTTGAAACAAACACCTCACAGAGTAGCTAAAGCTATGCAGTTTTTGATGCAGGGCTATGATCAAAATCCTGATGAAATATTGCAAAAAGCTATTTTCAATGAAAACTACAGTGAAATGGTGGTGGTGAAAGATATAGAGCTATATTCTATGTGTGAGCACCATATGTTACCATTTTATGGAAAGGCTCATGTAGCTTATATTCCAAATAATAAAATAGTGGGATTGAGTAAGATTCCGAGAGTTGTCGATGTGTTTGCGCGAAGACTTCAGGTTCAGGAGAGATTGACAAAGCAGATATTACATGCTTTGGACAGGAATTTGAATCCACAGGGAGTGGCAGTGGTGATAGAAGCACAACATATGTGTATGATGATGAGAGGAGTACAAAAGCAAAATTCGGTGACTACAACTTCTGCTTTTACAGGGATATTTGAAAAAATGGAAACCAGAAGTGAATTTTTGAAACTTATCAGTAATGATTTGCATTAATATTTAATTAGATTTTCATTCAATTAACTTTTTACTATGATAGCATATTTATTTCCCGGACAGGGATCGCAAACTCCAGGAATGGGAAAAGAACTATATGAGTCTTCAGATTTTGCTAAGGAAAAATTTGAATCTGCTAATGAAATATTAGGATTCAGGATTTCTGATATCATGTTTGAAGGTACAGCTGAAGACCTTAAAGAAACCAAAGTTACCCAACCGGCAGTTTTTTTGGAGTCTGTCATAAAATATTTTATTTATGGAGATAAATATAAGTTTGATTTCGTAGCAGGACATTCCCTGGGAGAACTCACAGCTTTGGTGGCTAATGGCACATTGTCATTTGAAGATGGGCTGAAACTGGTGAGTGTCAGAGCTCAGGCTATGCAGAAATCCTGTGATGAGGCTCCAAGTACTATGGCTGCTATTCTCGGTATGGATGATTCAGTAATAGAAGAAGTATGTGCAGGTATCGATGATATAGTGATTCCGGCTAATTATAACTGTCCCGGACAATTGGTTATTTCCGGTTCTGTGCAGGGAATACAGAAAGCTATCGAAGAATTAAAATCAAAAGGAGCAAAACGGGCTATCGAACTTCCTGTAAGCGGTGCTTTTCATAGTTCATTTATGAAATCTGCCGAGGATGAACTCGCTAATGCTATCAGAAAAACAGAATTTGCCAAACCTTTAGTTCCAGTGTTTCAAAATTATAATGCTCTTCCTGAAAGTGATCCTGCTATCATAAAGGAAAATCTCATCAAGCAATTGACCTCTCCTGTGAGATGGACACAAACTGTGGAAAATATGGTCAATAAAGGTGTGGATTTGTTTGTAGAAGTGGGAGGAAATGGGAAAACTCTTACTGCTTTTGTAAAAAAAGTGGACAGAGCTTTGGAAATAGATTTTATATAATTTTAGAAAACTTATTTAAGTTATATTATTCTTTATATATTTGAAAAAATATTTGCTGTGGAAGGAGCTGGAAAGAGTTTATCAAAAGGTGATTTTTTAGTATCACAACCATTTATGTATGATGGTAATTTCAGGAGAACTGTTGTTTTCATGACAGAATATAATTCCGAAGGTGCTCTTGGTTTTATTCTCAATAGACCTTTGAATTATAAAGTGGAAGACCTATTGATGGAGTTTCCTTCATTCGATCAATATGCTCACTTTGGAGGACCTGTGTCAACAAATACGATACATTATATCCATAGGGTGGGAGATTTGTTGGAAGGTAGCGTGGAAATTTGTAAAGGGATATATTGGGGTGGTGATTTTGATAAATTGAAAGTATTGGTTTCCAGTGAATTGATAACATCTAAAGATATCAGATTCTATGTTGGCTATTCCGGGTGGTCTCCGGGACAATTGGAAGATGAATTGACATTGGGCTCGTGGATAGTCGCTCCATCTGATCCAAATGTAATATTTTCTTTCAATAAAGGAGATATGTGGAAAAAGGTACTTGAGCACAAAGGTGAAAACTACGATATTATCGCCCAAATTCCCGAGAACTTTTATCTGAATTGAGGATTTCGGGTTGTATTTTTGAAAAAAGAGACCCAACTTTTTTTATACAAGTCAGATCTCATTTCCAATTCATTATTTTGCTATCTCAGAGAGTTTTTTGACAACAGCAAATTTTGCTGCTGCTAAAGTTTCTCTATTTACTTTTTCTGTTATTCTACCTCTGGTGATATCTTCCGGATTTATATATCCATTCATTAGCAATAATTGCAATATCATATTATTTTCAATTGTGGATTGGCTGTAACCTTCTGCTATATATAGAGAATTGCAATCCTGATAAAAATCGTCGGCAAAACTTTCGCTGTTAGGCAATTCCATCAATTGTTCGTAAGTCTCTGTATATCCGCTCAATTCAACATTTATATTTGGAGTAACTAAAAGTGGGCTGAATTCCTTTTTATTATTGACAGGGCAAAATCCCTTGATTGAAGAAAGGTCAACTTTTGTTTTTTCATCATCGATTCTAACAAATTCAGCTTTGCGCATTTGTTCCAATTGAAATAAGAAGAAGTTGTATCTGTTTACTTCCGTATTTTGTTTTTCATCGGAGAAAATATGCGGATATTTTTCTTTAATGATATTCCTGATGTAATTTTTGTTTTTATTAATCTCAGGTTTCGAAATTCTCACTTCCTGTATCATTTTTACCATATCTTCTGCTGCAGCTTGAGGACCGGTAATTTCTTTTCCTTTTCTGCCTAAGTCTGTTGATAAAATTCCAAACTGAATATTTTTTCCTGCTCCTTTGCCTTTTTCACCACCTTTCAGAATTTTTACGAGATCTTTTTTCATCTCATATTGTCCCTCTTCAGCTACAAATGGTTGACCCGAAGGAGTGCTTGCCAGTGAATTGAATAAGCTGCTGAAAATAGCTCTGTCCAGAATAATATCTTTACTATCAGTTTCTTCAGTGTTGGTGTTGTTACATTCTGCGATAAATCTGTTTTTTATAATGTCGAATCTTACAGAATTGATTTTATATTTTTCATTGTCAGAATATTTAAATTCTTTATCTCCAAAAATTTTATTTACAATTTCTTCAATATCAATCTTTTCAATCATTTTATAAGAAGAACACAAATAGAATTTTCCAGTAAATTCATCCTTTTCCCAATCAAGGACATCATCGAGATAATTACCATGTTTATCCATTACTTCTACTACATTTTTGTCATTTGTGTATCTCAGCAATGTTCTTTGGAAATTTGGATTATCTGAACTTGTAGCTTTTTCCTTCCTTTCACCATGAGAATCACGATATAGTAAGAAATTCTCCGGATTTTTGAATATTGTGATTCCAGCTTCTTGCCTTCCGAAATTGCTTGCTGTCAGCATGATATCGATTTTATAAGGCATTTTTATATCACACAAACCACTGATGGTGCTTCTTGAGTTGAGATCTTCAACATTGCTGTCGGCTGCACTTTCAAATAGAGAATTATAGTATCTTATGAATTCAGGGTCAAAGTCGGTGACACGAGAGAAATCTCCTTCTTCAGTTCCTATTCCATACAGGTTGCCCTCAGCATCAGGAAATACATAAAACATATCACCTGCAATCAATTTTATCGACCTTATTCTTGGTAAATCTTTTTTCAACCATTTTAGCATCATGGCAGCAAGCATTTCTGATTTGCCAACTCCATATCACCATCCACTGGATTACAAATATACTTCCATCGTCTTCCTCCACTGCAAATAGTGAGCCATGAACTGGTAATCCTCCCATTTCCTTGACTTTTTCGTTCATCATGTTGAGCCAAGGCTTTTTGAAATTACCAAAATAATCTGTTTTGGGTTTGAGAGGAGTTACTATGGTTTTTATGTTTCCATTTGGACCTTTTATATTGAAATATCCAATCTGAGGATATGACATAACTTTTTCCGGTGCGCCATAAAATAAAATCACATCAGGAATAAAGTCCTTTAAATCACTTAAATTGACTTCATCTGCTGTTATCAAGCGATAATTATCTGTTAAGTATTTTAAATATGATTTTTGAATAATATACAGTACTTTCACCAATCCATTATTGATGATTTTGCATCTGTAATCATCGGAGTCCATATTATTGACAAACTGGGATAATCTTTGCTTAAAGAAGATAGCTGATGGTTTAGTGTCAAAATTTTTGATGTATTCGTTGATGTCATCATAATTGCGTTCTTCACTATTTTCTTGAGGTCTATCGACTTTATGCATTGCATATTCGCGTTTTTTTGCATCGGTCACTATCCTGGTGTGGGTTTGTACAGGTTGCTCTGAAGCTATCACACCGCATTTTTTCATAACATCTCCGATCCATTTAAGAGATCCATTGTCAAAAGAATTTAAAGTTTCGTTTTCAATTTCGTAGTTTTTGTACAGAGTGATTCCATGTTGAATCATTTCATTTATACTGGAATTCTGTTGTTTGTAATGGGTTTCCACGAATTTGATCAGAGTATGAGCATATTTGTCATAATATTCAGTGGAGCGAGTTTTATTGATTATTTTTATGAAAAACAAAATTATATCTCTTGCAATTGTATGGAGTTGATTTTGAGTTATTTTCTCATTTTTGCTATGATATATTTCATCAATGATTTCACTTATTTCTTTGCCAATGATCTGGAAAATAAATTCTTCTGTGAATAGTTTGACTTCATTGTCTTCCTTTTCAGACAATTTTGATGATAGAAGTTGTATTTTGTCATTCATTTTTTTCTGCAAATTATCATCTTTTTGCAAGAGATAGAAATACAAAAGTTGCTTTGATGTAGATAAATCAGGGGAAAGAGTCTTATCAAATAAAACCTTTTGGATTATTCCGTTTAATTTTTCATTTAATAAGTTTTCGTGTAAGTTTTGGATGATTTTGTCATAAAAAATATTGGCATATTGTTTTAGATTGAATTCATCGACTGAAAACTCTGTGACTTCTTTGAATACATCGACAGCAGTATTCAATAATTGTTGGTAATCAGGCTCAATAGCTTCCTGTTCGAAAGGAAGATTAAAGTGAAGTAACAGTTCTCTAATGTATTTCCTTAAAATAATATTTGTCCCTTCGAGTTTAGCCACATCGGAAGCAAAATTATTGGAAGCATCCAAAGCCATTATTTTTACTTTAGAATCGGAGAAAAGTACTCTTTCCATTTCTATGAGTATTTCCTTTATGATTATCATTTCCTCGGGATCATCGAGCACATAGTAATTAGGTTTGTAATCCATTTTATTGTCGATGTACTTTTGTATTGTCGGTTTACCGAACTTATTGATAACTGTATTGAAATCTAAATCTTTGATTTGAGGAATAGTTTTATAGATTTGTGGTAACAGATTTTCATATATTTTTGAAAATGCTTTGCTCTGGATAAAACTATTTAAATCTCTGCATTCTCCTATATTTTCATAAAATTCTATAACGGAATTTTGAGATTTGCTCAGGGAGTTTATTGTTATGCCGCTTTGCTTTGGAAATGCGTGATATAGAGTCATTATATTGCTTATAGTCAAGCTGTTTTTCTTTTGTTTTTTTATGTTTTTGATGCTGTCAAAATCATTTAAAACATTGATTATAAATTCTCTATCGGTATTTGAATTAAATATGTCATCTAAAATGTCATCAGTTCTTTTGTCTGCATTTTCCGGTTTAGATTTTTCATTTTTAAAAATTTCTAAGTATTTTAATACAATTTTCAAAGAGTTTTCAAATTCTTTTTTAAAAACAGAATAGCTTGAATCAGAACCATTTATATAATCACCTAAAGCAAATCTTAAAAATCCTGATTGATAAGGGATAATGGCAATTCCACGTTCCTGAGCCAATTTTTTAGTAAATTTTTCTAAATCCTGATAGAAAAAATGTTCTGTCAATTTCAGGTTGAACAGGTATGAACCATCAGAAGGAAGAACCTCAGTGTATTGAATATCGGAATCATCCAATATCTTATTTGCTACTTCTTTAGCCAGTTTTAGTCTTTTTAGTGATTCTGCACCGAAATTCTTATTTACTCTGAATTTATTTATTTCAGATACGAGATGTTTTTGGTAATAACTAAAGAAAGGTTCCCCTTTATACTTGAAGTCATCGGGCAAATCCAATACATCTAATTTGTCAAGCGAAGAAAGTTCATCCAAAAGAAACAAATGTATCGGGCTTCCTTCGAAAGGTGAGAATCTTTTTGTAGGTTTACCTTGTTTTTTAATTTCCTTTTGAGAATTGAAGCTTTCAATTTCATCAATTATATATTTTTCAAGTCTTGCTGTTATTTTAAATCTGGATGCTTCTTTTGGTAGTTCTCTCTCCATTTTGTCCTTGATTTTTTTTGCAAGCTGAGCAGTTTCCAAAGTGTTCACAAGCATATATAGGGAATTCGTGTTCCCTTTTTCAATTCCATTTTGTGCTTTTGCAAAATCTATGACATCTTTTCTCGCAGGAGTAGCTACCAATGAACCTAATCTGCTTCCTGTAGCTCCTAAGTTTTTGGTTGTAGAAAGTGAAGATACAGCGCTGATATTTCCAAGAGAAGAAATATTATTCATTATATATCGGGAAATAGTTCTCCATTTTGGTTCTTTAGGATCCTCGATTTTTACAGAATCACTATAGGCTTCATCCAGCAATAAAGTGATTTTACTGTTGTTCAAAAATTTGAGGAATTTTATCAGTGATAAGTTATTGAAATCAGTGTAACCGGATGGATTAGCAGGGTCATTGATTACAATAGTCAGATTTTCGCAAAATTTATCCCACAAACTACCTGTATCATCAAAGAGTTGGAAATTATTTTTCATCCTGTTCAATCTTTGATGGAGCCTTTCGAAATCAATTCTCCCTGATTCATCCAAACCTATCTCAAGATCGAAAGGATTGATATCGAACCTATCTTCAGGGAACAAGTCTTTGTATTCCCATGATGCTTCCTGATTGAATAAGATATAAGGCATTAATAATCTGTCTGAAAGAATGTCGCGAATGATCATTTGCACATCATCAGCCACAGAAGTTATCTCCAGATTGCTAAGGTTGCTGATAAATTCCTTAATGATATCTTGTTCTTCCCCGGATCGTGATAAGTAAGCATCATTGATTCCAAGGTCGATCAACAGATTGAAAAATCTTCCTGTATTATCAGATTCATTTTGAACCTTAGTGATATGTTCTTTATATTTTTCAAGAAAAAGGTTAAGTCCAAAGTTTTTATGGAAATGATTGTGCAAAGTACGTTGGTAGTTATCAGGGATAATATCGATGATGGTTTTACACTTTTTGATTATTTGTTTGTCCAGAACTTTCAATTTCCTCTGAAGAAGGTAATTTCCATAGGTCCTGATCTGTCCTCTTCCTCCGCCTTCCACTATAGTCGCTATCTGAACTTGTTCGATATTGGAATAGAAATATGCTTTAGTCCTGGATTCAAATTCTGTAATAAGTGCTTTATTTACTTTTTGCAGAGATTTTGGATTTTTGCAATTTTGTACTAAACAAATGAAATCATGCAGCTTGGTTACCGCATATTTATCTTTAATTATTTGTTTGACAAAATTGTTGAACTTGAATAATTGCAAATCCTTTTGGTAATTATTTATCTCTCCTAATTGTTCGATTTTGAATTGATTTAATTCTTCTTCATAATCTGCAATTTTTTGTTAGGCACTGGTTCTGAATTTTTCGAGGTTATCATCATTTACTTTATCTAAAATTAACCTTAGATTAAGCTGACTGTTTGCCAATGCTCCCAGTTTTTTGGTATGAACTTTATTTAATGTATTGATTATTTTGTTGTGAAATGCAAATACTAATGAAGTATTTGTGCTTTTTGATTCCGGAGAATTATCTACTAAAATAATTCTTGTCAAATATGGGAACCACTTTTTATTGTTGAAAATATTTTTTCTCATATTTTCTATCTTCACAATAAAAATACTTGTGGTGTCTTTTTCTATTTGCTTAAATAAATCATCAGGATTTTTGAATTCAATAACTTTTACATCTTCTTTATTGAAAATTTCCTCAGAAAGCAAATCTATTACTGTATCCGAACTACCTCCTACAGCAGTTTTTATAAAACCATCCAAACCTTTGTAATTGACAGTCAGGAAAGTTCTGCTTAGGAAGTCTTGTTTCTCAGCATTTGTGGTGTAATGTGAGCTTTGGATTATCATCTGTTCCAGAACATCCATAAAATAGTTCCATTGAGCCTCTTCATTGTCTCCGATCACACCGATAACATCTCTGAATTTTCTGAGTTCTGCAACATCATCACCCAATACCATTTTGTACATCAAATCCAGATGAGCCTCTGTCACAGGTGGTGTTCCTACAGAATAGTCATGAGCATTTAAAATGTTCAGAGTCTGTTCTTTAGTGGTAGAGTCAACAGCTTCAGTATCTATGAAATATCTCAATTTGCTCTCGAAACTTTGCTTTTTTGCTCTGTATTGGAATGCCTTGGAGTCATCGTGAGGAAAAATCATCAATGAGACATCAGAATATCCCGGTATAGATTCTTTTAATTCAAGTAAATATTTATCGATTTCAACTAATTGCTTAGCCGGATCTATAGGTTCTTCATAACATATTCTGACAAAACTTTTCAGAAGATTTAATGTGTCGTTGGGCATGAAGTTCTCTGCTCTTTCTCCCAGTGATTTATAAAGATCGATATAATCTTGTGCTTCAGATCGAAGTTTTATTTTTGGTTTTCCTGCTATTTGCATAATGAATAGATAATTTTATAATTTATAATATCAATTTATTAGTTTTTTGAAATATTCATTTGAAAAAATACGAGAATTAAACAAAACAAACACATTTACAGCAATAAATTATTGTTATTGCTAAAATGATATTTTGCTCATATACTTATAAACTTTCAAAAAATTGCAAAGTTAAAAACAATAGTAAAATTTGTGAGTTAAATTGAATCTTTAATCAATAATTTTATTTTGAGCTGAGTGAACAAATAGAATATTACCAAGGTCATTGTACCCGGCAAATAGTTCTTCCTTCTTGTGTTTTACGTTATCTTCATAGGATCCTATGATAGTCAATCCCGCACTTGCTGAATAAGTATTTATCACTGATTTTGACGAAGTGTCCTTTCTTCTGCCAGGATTGTGATATTTTGCGAAGTTATCGGCAATCTTCCTTTTGCTATCAAGTCATCCATTTGAGCTTTTACCTCATTTATTTCTTCAGATTTACAGATGTTGAATATTTTGATATCGGATTTTTTCCAATCAGGATGTCCAGGAGGATAAAACTCAGGATAATAATCAGGTTAGCATTATTGGCATCGGTTGTTTTTATCCAAACATGAATTCCGTTTTTGTAAATAATAGGTTTTCTACTTGAAGCGAGTATAGCAAACATCGAAATCACCCGAATTTATCAGTTTGAAATTGTCAATAATATCAGTTAGTCCTGTTGGGTTTTCCTTATCGAATTCTAAGATTATCATATTATTTTCCATACCAGAAATACTTGAGATCTGCCATAGAGCCTGAGCCACTTGTGGAAGTATATGATGGTGATATTATAGTGTCAATGTAAACCTGACTGGCATCTCCATAATTATGAATTAGTCTCGAGAGTTCGGAATCTGCCTTGTCAAATGATTGTTTGGAGCAATAATCGGTAATCCTGTGAATATAAGTTCCAGATCCATATTTGTAGAAATCCAATTGGTAAGTTTAAAAGCATTGTCACGATCAAAAGTGCTCTCAGAAATGCAAATAACATAGGTTTCCAATCTATAGATTGTTTTACAATGGTGCTTTTTTGAAGATATATCTGAAGATTTCTATTTATTTGAAATATAGTATTTGTGAAAATTGAAGACAGTCCTTTGCGGTGATGATGAACGTAATTGATATAGATATATAAAATAGTCATCAATACTATAGCGATAAGGCTATATATTGCACTGATTTTGAACATCACCCATATAGAAGTTACAAAACCTATCATAGAGATGAACCATCTGGATTTGAACGAAGGGCGGTATGATGGAGCTGATCCAAAGTGATTTAAGAATGATATAAGGCACAATGAGCCATAAGTGATGAGAAAAAACATAGAAATAATTTGTGCTACAATATCCACATTACCAAATGCCACGAATATAAGAGCAATGGTTACAGTGACCAGAGATGCATTTATAGGTTCATTATCTTTTTCACGAGCTTTACTAAGCCAGCTATTGAGTTTAGATACAGGGAAAGAATTATCATTTGCCAGAGCC
Source organism: Saprospiraceae bacterium (assembly GCA_041392555.1). Classification (GTDB taxonomy): domain Bacteria; phylum Bacteroidota; class Bacteroidia; order Chitinophagales; family Saprospiraceae; genus JADJGA01. The sequence goes on from JAWKLW010000006.1 coordinate 79,402, forward strand.
TGAAGAGTCCGTGGAGCTACCATAATAGAGCCCAAGGCAGAAGATAAGGTAGAAGCGGCAAGTCCGAGTGGTATCATTATCCAGCCCAAAATAGCTATTTTACTCATTACGAATTGATCATTAGCCAGTTCATCAGGCGTAGCAGAATTGGCGAGTTTGTATGATATGAAGAAATATATAATCATGCCTATCACAGTGGCACTTATAGTACCTATGGGGATCGATTTTGCCGGATTCTTCAAGTCTCCACTCAATCCGACTCCTGCTGTCATCCCGGTGAAAGCAGGGAAAATGATAGCAAAAACATAATAGAAATTTGCAGGATTTCTAAATTCAGCATTAGCAAGGCTGAAGTCTGTTCCTGCTGCTTCAGTGGAATGCCCCAAGAAAAAAAGTATGATGGAAATAGCAAGAATGGCTACGACAAAATACAGGGCTTTGACACCAAGATTGGCTCCTTTTCTTAGGATTAAAATCGATAATAATATCATCACAGGAATACTGATAGCTTGTCTGAATAAGATAATATCATAAGTCCTCAATATGTAATCAAAGAGAAAAGTGAATGTCTCCGTGAATGCGATAATATAAAATGCTACCGAAATGGATTGTGATAAATACAGAGCTAAACCTATTGTGGCTCCGATATTTAACCCAAAAGACCTTGAGATTATAAAATATTCTCCCCCTCCTTCTACTCTTTTATTTGTGGCTAATTCTGATATTGCCAACGAGGTGGGAATAGTAACGAGATGTCCCAATATGATGATCATAATCACACCTACAAATCCAACTGTACCTACAGCATAACCAAATCTAAGGAAAAGTATAGCTCCCAGAATTGTGGAAATAGCAGTGAAAAATACCGGTGCAGTTCCAAATTTTCTTATATTCTCATTCATTGTTCGATAGTTATTACTTTTTTTATTTATCAGGTATATATTTTAGCATCGTATCAAACTTTTCATTAGCTTGGATTCTAAAAACACATTATCTGAATTTAAATGTGGCAGAAAATAGCCATATCTACACAAATATAAAAAAAAATTGCATTTTGACAAATAAATAATATGATAATAGGATGTTTTGTAAGTTGAAAATATTTTTATTTATGGTTTTAATCAAGAATATTGGATCTTGATGTTCTATAAGATGTTAATTGATAAGTGATTAAAATAGTTGTGTTTTTCAATTGATTATTTTATCAAATAGTCATAAAACTTAGTATGATTACTCAACAGAAACAGTGTTTTTTTTGTTAGGTTTGTATGATTATTAAATGATTTCATATATTTTTTGCCTATTAAAAATAAATATTTGAAGTGAATATATTTAATAAATTTAAATTGCTAATAAAAGAAATAAGATAATAATGTTGAAAAAAATGTATTAGATCCGATACAGAAATTTATAAAAATTGAGAGTTTTAGTGCTATTTTGTTGTTTTCAGCCACCATTTTAGCATTAATTTTTGCCAATTCTCCTTATAGTGAGGTTTATAAATCAATTTGGGAATATAAGATAGGAATAGAATCGAGTAATTTTACTCTTGTTAAGCCATTGAGTCTTTGGATAAATGATGGACTTATGGCAATTTTCTTTTTTGTAATAGGATTGGAGATAAAGAGAGAATTATTGGTAGGAGAATTAAATAGTATCAAAAAGGCAATATTACCATTTTTTTTGGCTATCGGAGGAATGATTTTTCCTGTATTGATATATTTTTTATTAAATGATGATTTCAATACCAGTCAGGGATGGGCTATTCCTATGGCTACGGATATAGCATTCTCATTGGCTGTGCTTACATTGTTGGGGAGCAGGATCCCTGCTAATTTGAAGGTGCTGTTGACTGCTTTTGCCATAGTCGATGATTTGGGAGCAGTGGTTATTATAGCGATATTTTACAGTACTGGTATAAGTTGGAATTTACTTTTGATAGCATTATCACTTATTTTATTTCTTTCATTATTATCGAATTTCAATAAATTTTCAAAATATCTGTGGATTATTGTAGGTGTTGTAATTTGGGTTTTATTCCTCAAGTCCGGTATTCATCCTACAATAGCAGGAGTATTGATAGCACTAACTGTTCCTATGAACAGGAAAGTAAATGTCGATGAATTTTCAAGCCAACTTAAAAGTATAAGTTCAAAAATCGATGGGATAAAATGCAGTAAAAATACATTGCTCACACATGAACATATCGAGGAACTTGACAATATCGAGGATCTGATTTCTGATGTGCAATCACCATTGCAACACCTTGAACATAAAATGCATAATTGGGTAGCATATTTTATTATGCCGGTTTTTGCTTTTGCCAATGCAGGTATAAGTATAGGTTCATCTTTCGATATTGGATATGCTTTGACAGTGGCTGTAGCTTTGTTTGTGGGGAATTTCATAGGAATATTATTCATGAGTTTTTTATCAGTCAAAACGGGGATATCGGGATTGCCCTCCGGAGTTAAATTCAAACATATAATTGGAGTTTCATTCCTGGCAGGGATAGGATTTACAATGTCTATATTTATTGCAAATCTGGCTTTCGATAGAGAAAGCATATTTTTGCAATCTGCAATATTGGGGATTTTGATAGGAAGTAGTTTGTCAGGACTAATAGGTTATCTATATTTGAGATTTGTGAAATAATGGATGGGATGGTAGTTGTTGATTTTGAGTTATGTCAATGTGCCGATCCTCCCAAAAGAGATTTGTATCAAAAAATTAGTGCTGATGGTTATGCTATTCAGGGTTCAGCCGGAATTTGGGAGGCACTAAATCCATAATAAAAAAATATAAAAAAATGAGAGATACTTTTATTAAGCAAAACGATTATTTTGACAGGGCAATTCAAGAAAATAGGAATTTATTTCAGAATTCTTTAGAAAGATTGAAAAATAATAAAATTAAAAATGAGAATATTCAACATGCAAAACACTTGATTTCTTTTGATGCAATTCAAATATTAATATCAATGTACAGTCGAGGAGATTCGATGAATGAATTAAAAGAGGAATTTTCAAAAGTTCTTAAATACATGGAAGATGGATGGGATGATTCTGTGGTAAAATTTAAAATGGGAAAAGCTCAAGTTATATTGGATCAATATTGGTTGAATGATTATTGCTATATGATTTGGATGCTTTCATTAGCAATATTATTAAAAGTTTCATTTGATGAAATAGCTATCCTGAAAAAGCTTATAGAACAAGGGAAGATTTCTGATGAATTAATTTTATTTCTATTGGGTAATTTGGTTAATCATAAGTATTCAAATCTATCTAAAACAACATATAAACCATTTCATGCAATTATCACTAAGCAAGGTTTTGATAATATTGATAGTAAGCACATAAAAAAGTATCTTGATAATTGGTATAAAAACACAAAACTATTAACATGGCATAATTATTTAAACTCTGTTGAAAATGGGAACTTTTCATATTTCGGTTACTGGAGTTTTGAATCAGCTGCCATAGTAGCGATTATGGATTTGGATGACAGTAGTTTTAAGGATAATCCAAATTATCCTAAGGATTTGGTGGATTATTATAGGGCGAATATATAAAGGAATGCATATAATTTTAAAAATATAAATAAGATTTCTGGAGAGTGAGAGAGAAGGAGGAGTTAAATTAAAAACCACAAAAACTGGGGCAAATCTTTTCTTGAATCAACAGGATTTGATAATCTCAACCATGCCAAAGAAATGATAAAAACAGGCAAAGCAAAGTATTTTATGCGTGCAAGAGAAGGTGTTGACTTGGATTTGGTAAAAGAAAAATATGCGGAGTTCTTGAAAAAACCTAATGGTACTTATGGTAATTTAAAAGAGATAGCAAACAATGCCGTAGAAGGTTTTAAATCTGTGTTTGGAAAAGAATCTAAAGAAATTATTGGAGACTTAAAAAATGGGGATTTAAAGTCTTTAAATAGATTTATTTTTTTAAAAGAATTTTAAATATTTGCTAAATGAAATTAATAAAGAAACTTCCTGCTTTAACAAACAACATTCATATTTACAAATCAAAGCTATTTTTTACAGATATAGATGAAACTGTTACATGTATTAATATTAATAATTATAATTTACTTTGGAAAGGAGAAAAGGATTGGTTTTATTTAAAATTTACTGATGACTATGTTTTAAATCGAATTGATATTGAAGAGAATGATATATATAAAGGAATAACTAATGTATTCAGTAAAGATAACTTTGAATTGCTATATACATTAGAACTAGATGCATTGACGTTGTTTAGAAATAATTTAGAATTTGTTGATTTAGGCTACACTGTTGAAAATAGATATGGCCTTTATGATTTTGACAATAATAAATTACTTTGGCAAAATGAAAGAGATATTCCATACAATGCTTTCATCAAAGGAGATTACTTCTACACATTGGTGGATATGCGATTGGAGATGATAGAGGCTATGACAGGCAAATTGATGTGGAGTGTATCGACAGAAGTTGAAATAAGAAGTAACAATAATCCACAAAAAATTATTGATGTAACAGATGGACAACTTATTATGACATATGATTATCATACAATTTGTGCCATAAATATCAGAAATGGTATAATAAATTGGAAATGGAAGATAGATGTTGAAAGCCAATATTCTATAAATGAAATATTTAGTGTAAATTCTTGTTTTTTAAAATCCGGAGAAGGCAGATATTATTATGCTGCAGGTAGAAGACTTTTAGAATTTGATATTATGAATAGGACTATTGAAGCTATTGTAGATACAAATGTTGAGATACGAGGAAGTAAAAAGCAGATGATGTTTCACAATCTGTTTTTATGTGGTGATAAAATGTGCTTTTATGGTACTGACTATAGCAAAAAATTAGGTGCACATTATAGTACGATTGGAGTATTTGATATGAAGAAAAAGAAAGCGGTGGGATTTGCAGACGATGAATTTCCAGGACTGATTGAGATTTAAGCCACAGATATATGAGAATAGGTTGTTTCAGCAAGATGATAAGGCAAGTATATATATTATAATTGAATTGTAAATGACCAAAAGGATAGAATACAATAATGATTATAATTGATGAAACGGTTTTGAAATTGTTTAAACGGCATTATTCTTTTTAATGGGAAAAGTATGAAAATTAATAAAAAAATAAGAAATATGAGTTTAGATGTACGTATGAAAATTCAGGTTGTTGATGAATCAGGTAATCAAATGTTTATTTACAACCTGATGTGTAGTTGTTACACCATCAAGTATTAAAGATGACAGATATTCAAAGATAATCTTATGGGAATGATATCTCCGATGATGAATTGATTATTTCAAATTCTATCAACCACCTTATGAGACCGTAGGCAATGTTGACGACGCGGAATTGAAAGACCTAAGAAAGTACTCAAAGTATTGAAAAATATTCAGACTATTACAGGCAATATATTTTAAAGGAATATTGGCAAAAAAAGATATTGCAGAAGGTGATGATAACGATGCTATCACTGCTACAAGACAAATGATATCACTCTGCAAGACTTAGAAAGATAATGGGAATAATGAACTCGCCATTGAATGGATGGAAAGTGAGAAATTATTTGCTTGTATATTGAGGAAAAGCTTGAAAAAAACACCATAGAGGATTAGGTATTATGGTAATATCTATATTTTTTAGTTGAACGCAGTAATAAAAACTAAAACAATTATTTCAAATCTTTTCAATGATTTCTCTAACTTTACTGATAGATAAACCTGTAATATTCTGAGAGGTCATTAATAGAAATTCCCTTTTTATATCCTTTTAAAATAACTTCCATTTTTCTTTTCGATGCCTTTTTCGATGCCTTCGACGCTCTTCGATGCCTTTCGATGTTCTTTCTCGATGCCTTCAATCTGACCTTTCGATGCCTTCTATTCTTCCTTTTTCGATGCCTTTCTCGATACCTTCGTTTTATAGCCATTTCGTATGTTGACATAATATCATTTTAAAATTTATAGGTAATTTTTCTATTAAGATCAATAATTTCTTCTTTTTGAGACATTAATCACTTCAAGCAAATAAACAACCATGGTATATGAAAAGTTCCTTTTGACCTTCATCACGGAATCAACCCGGTGGATATTCTCTCCAAATGTTGAACAATTCATCCACGAATGACATTTTTGATATACTAAAAATAATAAAAACATTTTTAATATTATCCAATTCTTTATCTGATTTGGCGAGAGATCGATATACACTGTTTTAAAGTCAGGAATATCATGATAGGTAATTCATCAATCAACTCATAAAATCGATCGATACTTCCATTCTTTTTTACGTGATAAAACATCATTGGAATCACCGGAATTATGCCTATTACCTGCTTTTATCTTTGTTCCAAATATGCATTTGAAAGATAACTTAATATCTGAACTGCAGCAAATTTATCAGGATAACTTTGTAGTCACTCAAAATAGAAATATACATTTCTTGGGCTCATCAATCCTTGCGATTGAATCTGGAAACAGAATCGGCAAATATCTCCTCTTCTGATCTCTCATTCAGAAACTACATCTTTATATGCTTCCAATAGAATTAAAATCGTCAATAGAAGACACCTTCAATGTAGAAATTCCTTCATAATTCTATGATATCCTTTCAGCCACTTATGGTATTTCGAAGAATTTATCGTGTGGATTGTTAATTGATTTAGACATAAATGCAAATATAAATAATTATAACAATATCGCATTATGTTCCAATTTTTAATATCATACAAAAGATTGTAACTATGTTCTGTGACTCTATAAAACAAAAAACCCTGTAATCCGTCAATTGACGGATTAACAGGGTTTTTACGTACCCGGAGTGGGACTTGAACCCACACAGACCTTTCGAATTATATGATTTATGTCCTGCGTGTCTACCAATTCCACCATCCGGCAATTGATTACATTGTTAAGTACAATGTGACAATTGGAGCGAAAGACGGATCTGAACTCGCGACCCCGACCTGGGTACAAGCCACCAGCTGAGCTACTGCATTTGAATTTATTTTCAAAACGTGAATGTAAAGATATAAACTCTAAATATTAACAAAATTTTATTCAAAAAATAATTAATATTTTTGCTTTTTTATTTTTAGTCTGAAAAAGCATTTTTTGGAATGGATTGATGATTTTGCGATTTTTTATAGATTGTGAAAAATCAAAATATGCTTGTTTTAGCTTTATAAATGTCAGTGTTTTATTAATTTTAGATGCAAATAATACAATTTATAGTTTTGTGTATAATTATGTTTTTTCTTTTTATGTTATTGTAAATTAAAAATAAAAATATGAAAAAATATTACTGTAATAGTTCCGGAACAATGGGCAATGGTATTTATGTTTTTGTAAATTAATGGCTTTAGTTAATTGTATGATATATCTGAAAGTGCTTTTTGGAAAAAGCTTTTAGCAAATTACGCTACCAAAAAATCTCGAGAATGGTCGCTAAAGATATTATCGAGGGATAAAAGTGATACTGAAACGATAAATACTCAATAGTTTGAAAATGCTGTTGCTAACGCGGATTTGTAAGGGAAGCCGCAACTGAAAATTGGGAACTTAAAGTGAAAATATTCAAAGATTCCGACAATTTGCTCCGAAAATGCTATTCGGCAAGTAATATCATCTATTTCTATTACCATGATATTGCAGTTACCAAACAGACCAGAAAAGCAGTAGGTGATAATTTCGCAACTTGGTTCCTAATGAAGCTTGTTGAGATTATCAGGCTACAAGGCTTCGATGAGGTTACAAGCAGGATTATGAATTTGGCTACAAAATTAAATAAGTTCTAGAGGCTGATTATCCTGCTTTGTTTAAATAGGATTTTGATGCCTATGATAAACAGTTATTATTTCTCGTTCGAAGGTAGCAGGTGCTTATGAGATAGATACTGTGATGAAGTTGGGAATGGCTCATCCAATGTGCATCATTGCAATTGGCTGACTTTATAGGACCAGATGTTTGGCTATTAGAAGTATGTATGAAGGATCTGCCATCCTAAATATACCATATGCCAGAATTACTAAAAAATGGTGAGTGTAGGTAATTAGGTGTGAAATCTAAAGAGGGCGTTTCAGATTATAGCCTAGGGACAAAAGAATTGTAGTCTCAAAGAGTTTTAAAAAATAAATCATAAAGGTTGAATTAAGTTCAGAAAATTCTAAATATTATTTTGTTGCTTGTTTTTACTTATCAGCTGCGATTATCGTATGCTTGCAGTAAATTATTTTAATTGATAAATCGAAGTTAATTTCACATTGTTTTCATATACCATCATTAATTTTTTTATAGTAAGGAATTTTCCTTAATTTCAGCGCTGCTGATTATTTTTAAAATATCGTCCTATATTCATATTATGAACTGATTTTAATAAAATAGAAAGTAAATGGAAGTTTTCTAAATAGCTGAGAGAATCAAACATATAAAGTTGGTATTGATAACTCGAACCAAATAATATATCTTAGGATATTTCTCGTCCAAAAAGTTTGGATTTGTGAGACACCCTTTAGGATACATAGCTTCAGATATTTTGAGCAGATACAAAAGGATGTCAGGATTCAATGTATTGCATCCCATGGGATTTGATTCCTTTGGATTGCCTGCAGAACAATATGCAGTTCAGACAGGAATTCATCCTGCTGAATCAACAGCTACAAATATAGGTAGATATAAAAATCAGTTATTTAATCTGGGATTGGATTATGATTGGGATAGGGAAGTACGAACTTCAGACCCTAAATATTATAAATGGACTCAATGGATATTTTCATTATTGTTTGAGCATTATTATGATTTGGATAAGAATAAGGCAATCCATATATCAGAATTGGATAAGATATTTTCAAGTGAAGGTAATTCCAATGTGAATGCTGCTAATTCTCAAGATACTGTTTTCTCTGCTTCCGAATGGAATTCAATGGAAGAAAAAGACAAGCAGGTTATTCTAATGAATTACAGGCTTGCTTACAGAAAAGGGACTTATGTGAATTGGTGCGAGGAATTGGGAACTGTACTTGCCAATGATGAAGTGAAAGATGGAGTAAGTGAGAGAGGGGGAGTTCCAGTAGTGAAAAAAACAATGTTGCAATGGTCTCTGAGGATTACTGCTTATGCTGAAAGGCTTCTTGCAGATCTCAATACTGTGGAATGGTCTGAAAGTTTGAAATTGATGCAGAAGAATTGGATAGGGAAATCTACCGGATTACAAATGTTATTTCCAATTGAAAATAGTAATGAGAATCTTGAAATATATACTACACGACCTGATACTATTTATGGAGTTACTTTTATGGTTCTCTCTCCTGAGCATCCCTTATTGATGGAAATAGTGTCCGAAGAACAATCACAAGCAGTAAATGAATACAGAGAATATGCTGTTAATCGTTCTGAGATAGAAAGGACAAGTGAGAAGAAAGTTACCGGAGTATTTACCGGAGCTTATGCTGTAAATCCATTAAATGGAAAGAAAATTCCGATTTTGACAAGTGAATATGTACTTATGGATTATGGCACCGGAGCTATAATGGCAGTGCCAAGTGATGATGACAGAGATAGGGCATTTGCAGAAAAATTTGATCTTCCTATTATCAATATCATTGATAAATCAAAATATCCGGGATCGACATCTAAAGATAAAGAAGGAATAATGATAAATTCCGAAGATATAGATGGTATGGAGGTTCCCGATGCTATAAAATATGTTATAGGTAAAGTTGAAGGGCTGGGAATAGGGAAAAGTCAGATTAATTATAAATTGAGAGATGCTAATTTTTCAAGACAACGATATTGGGGTGAACCATTTCCTGTTATTTATGATGATAATGATACTGCTTTTTTAATTCCATTTGATCAGCTTCCTTTGGAATTGCCGGATATTCATCATTTTAAACCCGGGTCTGATGGACGTTCTCCACTTGCTTCCGATCAAAAATGGGTAAACCAGATAGCAGGATCTACAAGAGAGACTGATACAATGCCTGAATTTGCAGGTTCGAGTTGGTATTTTCTAAGATATATGGATCCTCATAATGATGAAAAATTTGTTTCCCCTGAAGCTATTGAATATTGGCAGGATGTTGATTTCTATATCGGAGGTACTGAACATGCAGTAGGACATTTGATGTATAGTAGATTTTGGCATAAATTTCTCTATGATCTAGGTTATGTCAATTCTGTAGAACCATTCAAAAAACTTGTCAATCAGGGTATGATTCAAGGTGTAATAGAATATATATATCTTTTAAAAGATAAGGAGAATGAAGGTAATCAGTTTGTTTGTGCTTCGATGATAGAAAGTGATAATTTGGAAAAATATGCTAAAATACCAGTATATATCGATTATGTAAAAGATCATGGACTTCAGCATCCATACCTCGATAAAGAAGGAATTGATAAATTCAGAAATTGGATTCCTGAATATGCAAATGCAAAATTTATTTTTGAAAATGGTAGTTATCAAAATGGTGAATTATCATCTGGTACCGAAAATTTTAAACTTTATACAACTTATGAAGTTGGCAAAATGTCAAAACGATATTATAATGTTATAAACCCGGATGATGTTGTAGCTGAATATGGAGCGGATACTTTCAGAATGTATGAGATGTTTCTCGGTCCAATAGAACAATCTAAACCCTGGGATACCAAGGGAATTGATGGTATAAGCAAATTCCTTAGAAGATTCTGGAATATATTTTTCAATGAGGATGGGAACATAGATTTGTCAGATGAAAAACCAATAGATTCAGAATTGAAAATTCTCCATAAAACAATAAAAAAAGTTACTGAAGATATCGGTAATCTCTCTTATAATACTGCTATAAGTGCGATGATGATTTTTGTAAATGAATTCAAAAATTCAGAGATTGTCAAAAAGGATATTTTTATTCCTATGATAAAACTTATAGCTCCATTTGCTCCTTTTATAGCTGAAGAACTTTGGAATCTGACAGGAGGTGAGGGTAGTGTCCATCATCAACAATTTCCATTATATGAGGAGAAATATCTCATAGATAGCACAGTTGAATACCCTATTTGTATCAATGGAAAGAAAAGAGGAACTGAAGTTTTTTCTGCCGATATGTCCAATGCTGATATTGAAAAATATGTCAGAGAGATGGAGCTCGTAGGTAAATGGTTGGAAGGAAAGGATATAATGAAAGTAATAATAGTGCCAAAAAGAATGGTAAATATTGTTGTGAAGTAATATTGAAGTTTTAATTTTATTGGTGGATTTCTGTATTTAGTGTTTATGCTTTTGAGGTACAATCTGTATTTTGAAACTTGTATAAGATGAAAAGTAAAATATAATTTTCCTTAGAGTATATTCATTTTCTTTTTGAAATCTTTGTAATATTTATTTGTAAAAATCTTATATATATTTTCTTTTTCTGAATTTAATTTCCCCCCCCTTAATGTATTAATTTTATAGTTTTAATTTTTGTCTTTTATTACATTATTATTTTTATAATGGGGAAGATTAGTTTGTATAAATTAATTGTATCTATTACATTATTCCAATTTTATTATATTGGATAAATATAGATCAAGAAACCCTAAAATTACCTTCAATATTTAAATCTTGGGAAATATATCATCCAAATAATTTTGACTGCTATGTAGAATAGTTTAAGAAGAGAAAACGAGAGATTATTTATATGGTTTATGGTGTTGATATTTAGTAAAATATGTTGAATGACTTGATTATTGTATTAGAGTTAATTGCTTTTTTTTTTTGAATATTGCCTTTATTAGCATAGTATTATTTATTGCCATTTTAATAATAATAAAGCAACAAATCGACGAAAATTCACGCAAATAGTCGAAAACTCGTCAATTGACACGTGATGAAAAAATAACAAATAATATTTTTTTAAATATATTTTTATTTGTAAAATGTTGATTATCGTAAAGATATGGTTTTATTGTTATTTTTTTATCAATATTGCCACTCATAGGAATAGAAATTGCATATATATGGGAAAATAAATTATGTTAATATTATAAAAACTAAATGTATGAAAAAGAATTTTTTTATTATTTATGGGACTCCTTTTTATCGGGGTGTTTATGATGGTCATATGGGGCGCCCTCCTGACCTGCTGGAGTTGATGGTACAGACGGAATAGATGGCACTGATGGAACTGACGGAGTAGATGGAACTACTGTTTGTTTACAATGTCATACACTATCACATAAATCCGAAGTAGAAAGTGAATATTTAACATCAGGACATAGTTGCGGAGCTTATGTTAGCTATGCTGGTGGGAAGAAAAAGTTGTGCAAGATGCCATTCAATGAAGGTTTTGTAGAAACACAATTTACAAGGGTGTTATTGATACAACAGCGGCTGATATAGCTATCCCTACTGCTATTAGCTGTACAATCCCACACAATACTCATAATACTTTTTGATTTCAGTACTGATGGTCAGGATTATGCATTGAGAACTATCAGTTTCTATTGAATTGATTTACAGGAGAAATAGTTGATATGGGTAATGAAAGTAACCTTTGTGGTACTTGTCACCAACCAAGAACAGCTCCGCAATTGGTTGGAGATGATGATGGTAATGCCAGATTACAAGTACTCACTACGACCTCACCAGATGACCACGTAACAGTATTATATGGATCTGGAGGATATGAATTTACTGGAAGTACTGATTATCCAACTCCCTGCCTCTTCAACTCACTTTTACAGGTGCTATATGTGTTAAATGTCATATGTATTCTGAAGAAGGTGTATCTTCAACTGAGCTTCACATTCTTACCTGATGAAGCAGTAAAAAGATAAAACTTGTCACACAAGTAGTGTTCCTGATATTTCTTCAGAAATAGAAGGTTTACTTGATGAATTGGCTGCTGAATTACAAGCTAAAGGTGTTTTGGATGCTGACGGAACTGTTGTAACTGGAACATATCCTGTTGATTATGTTGGAGCATATTTTAACTGGATAATGTTAGAAGAAGACAGAAGTGTTGGTGTTCACAATCCAAACTATACCAGAGCTTTATTGAAAAACTCAATCGAAGCTTTGAAATAATTTATTTTATTTATGTTGCAGTGAATAATTAAGGATAGGGAGATTTTATAATCTCCCTTTTTTATTCTCCATTATTGAACAACTTAGGAATTTTGGATTTCAATGTCGAAGCTGGAATTCCAAGTATTTCACAGCTTTACTTTTATTTCCCCCGATATATCGAGAGCTTTTGTAATTGCATTTTGTTCTACTTCAAGTAATAATATTTCATTGAGAGTCCTGTTTTCTATATTGGTGCATACCATCGATTTATCGCTATATTTGATATCTATAGGTATAATGTCAGCTGAAAATGATATTATTTCGTGACAAAAGCTTAATTCAATCTTTCAACTGTGCTTTGATTTCCCTTGTATTTCCAGGATAATTGTAATTTATTAAGAAATTCATGGCATCATCTTCAATCACGATATCATTTTTACCACCAAAAAGTTTTGTAAAGTGTTTTATCAATAATTTTATATCATCTTTTCTTTCTCTTAATGGAGGTATATTAAGCGGAAATACACTGAGCCTGTAATAAAGGTCTTCTCTGAATTCACCTTTTTGAACTTTCTTTTCAGATCGACTTTGCAGAAGCTATAACCTTGATATCGATTTTGATAGGTTCTGTTCCTCCGACTCTTTCTATTTCTCTTTCTTCAAGAGCTCTCAATAATTTTACCTGAAGTTCCAAAGGCATATCATCGATGTCATCCAGATAAATTGTGCCACCATTTGCCAATTCGAATCTGCCTTTACGGACATTTTCAGCTCCTGGTGAATGCTCCTTTTCATGTCCAAATAATTCACTTCTTCGAAAATCTCTTTGTTAAGGATAGCACAACTAACTTTAATAAAAGGTTTGTTTTTCCTGTCGGAATTGAAGTGGATAATATTTGTCAATAATTCCTTACCTGTACCTGTTTCTCCTGTTATTAAGACGGTTGTATTGGTATTGGCTACTATTTTTATATGTTCAAACAGGCTTTGAATGTTTCTATTAATACCTACGAAGGCACTTAAATCAAATTTAGTATGTATCTGATCGCGAAGTATAGCATTTTCGGATTTGATATTGCAAAGTTCATTTACTCTTTGTACAGATAGTAAAGTCATCGGTCTCAAAAGGCTTTGGTGATATAATCATAAGCACCTATTTTCATATTTCGACAGCAGTGCTTGTGGAATAAGCAGTCATAATTATAACCTGAATATCGTTATTACGTCTTTATTTTCTTCAGGAACTCAATTCCATCCATCCCCGCATACTTTAAATCCGAGATAATGAGTTCCGCTCCAAATCAGCTATTTGAGAAAGAGCAGCATTTGCGGTAGCAAATTCATTGACAGAATATCCTGCATCTCTCAATTCATCAGCAAGTGTAACTCTGATAATTCTCTCGTCATCAACAATAAAAATTTCATAAGCTTTATAAATATTTTAATTCAGCGTCAAAATAAATTCTGTACCTTTATTCTCTTCACTGATAAATTTCAGATTACCACCCAAATCTTTAATAATATTATATGAAACATACAAGCCTAATCCTGTTCCTTTACTCTGTTCTTTGGTGGTGTAAAACGGATCAAAAAATTTGATTTTGTATATCTTTTGGAATCCCAAGTACCATTGTTTTAACAATAATCTGGACTTTGTTGTTTACAATAGATGTGGAGTAAAGTTCCCCTTGAAGATTAGGATTATCAATTTTTTGTTGGTCTATAGCATCGATTCCATTTATAATCAGGTTTATCAAAATCTGTTCTATATGGTTTATACTCTTTACATCGACTGTTGTATTTTCGTCCAGATTTTTCTTTACTGGGTAATATTGCTTTTTTTGATTCTGTATTCTGTTAATAACAATGCACTATTTATCAGACCAAATGTTATGGTGGTAGAAATTTTTAATTCAGATTTGCGTAAAATGAAAGAAGTGGCTTGATGATATTTTCTCATTCTATTGATAGCATCATTGATCAATTCGATATAATTGAGATTTTGCTTAAGGTTTTTGTAAGTTTCTTTCCATTCTTACCATACAGTTTTTAATTCCTGCCAGTGGATTATTTATTTCATATTGATACTTGGTAAGAGTACCAATGGAAGCCATTTTCTCAGCTTGAATAAAAGAATCTCTGGCTGCCTGAAGTTCTTTTTGTTAGCTTTAAGTCTAACGAGCATTTCAGAATATTTTTCGAATAGAATATCCATTTCGTCACTCAGATAATAATTGAATATAGTCTTGTATTTAAGAGGTTTGTTGTCGATTATTTCTACATCCAGGGAATTTAAATTGAGGTTTTGAGCATTTTTGCTAATTCTTTTTATAGGTATATGGTAATAAGAAATGAATAGAAAAAAAGCTGCCAATAAGCCAAGAATGAGAAAAACTATAATCATCAGAATCATTATTTTTTGATACTTTATTCAAATCTTTTCTGATATCTTCTTCAATCAAGCCTATTCTGATTGTTCCAAGTTCTCCATTTAATACAGGATATGCTATGTCCCTTACTATTTTGTATTTTAAAATTTAAAGCTTATAATTTTTATCTGGTAAGCTCCGTGTTTTAATTTATTAGCATCTATCAGAGCATACGGAATTTTGATATCATAATTTTGAGCTATTATCTTTTCGCTTTCATCGAGTACAAAAATATATGCAATGCTGGCATCATTGGATTTAATCTGGTCTATGACTTTATAAACATTGATATAATCATCATATACTATAGGTTGAAGCACTTTCTCGGCTATGATTCTACTCAAAACCAGTGATCTTTTGTCTATTTCATTTTCATAGGATTTGCAACCGGTTTTCCAAAGAATAACAAAGTTTATTATGCTGAATATTAGTACTATTAAGGGGCCTGGATAGCAAATTTATTGAAAATGTCAGTTTTGATTACTTTCATCTTGTTGCTATTGAGCTGATTTTTCTAACACCGTCGTAATCAGAATCTTTTACTTCTTTATATTTGTCAATATTGATAACAGAAGTATCCTTTTCCCAATAAGATCGAGATCGAGATTCAAAAAGATATTTTTGTACAACATATATTTTTTATTGTCAATATTATTTGAGACTACTACTGGTGGAGTAGGGAATGGTTGAAATTTCGATTATCTTTATATTTTTGACTTTATCAGGTCATATTTTTTTAGATATTCGAAAAATGGTGCTACTTATGCTTGCCCTCTTACAATACCAATTATTGACCATTCCTGTGATGATAAATCATTTCCATAAGTAAACATGGTTCTGGAAAAAGAAATTATTAATACTGTAGCCGAGCGTTCGAATTCGCGATACAGGATAAAAATATCTCGGCATTGAGCCTGGATCTGTAAAAGCAAATTTTGCCTTTAAGTCCTTTAAAGAGTTTATATTATTTTTTTTGTTTGTAATTATATATGATTAATATTTATTACTGACATCTTCTATTACAGGGGCTACAAGTAGTTTGACAATTCCTTTTTTATGTGCCTCAATATAAGCACCTGAACCTATGAAGGCAAAATCTACTGCTCCATTTTCCAGTAATTCATTCACTTCGGCATACGATTCTTTTTGTAAATAATGAATAGGCATATTTAATTGTGATGATATATATTGTAGAAGATCATTGTAATATGAAAATGTCTCTTTAGGTGATATTATCGAGGCTATACCGACATGTATTGCTTCATCTTGGTGAAATGAAATAACTGATGTGGATGGAGATGGCCCATTGAAATCGACTATGGTTTTTTCCTTGTCAGATAAACAAGAAGAAAAAAATAATATAGTAATGAAAGTGAATAATAAACTGTATTTCATTATTTGAACTAATTTTGAACAAAAGTACAAGTTAAATATAATTTTAGCTTTCTATTTTACAATAATTTTAAATTCAAAGTTTGAAATTATTGATGGAATGATGCGAAAAACTGTTGTGAAATGATTTTATAGTATTAAAATTTGATGCTTTAAGTTTTAATCATTTTTCAATTTGCTATAAACTTCCAAATCAGTAAAGATGTTACCTGATAGCAATTCACCTTCTCTTTCTATTCCTTCGAATTTGAATCCTAATCTCTGAGGAATGTTTATGCTTGATTTATTCCCAACTGCACATTTTATTTGGATTCTGTTCATGCCTTGTGTGTTGAAAGCAAAATCACAAAGAATTGCTACTGATTTAGTTATGATGCCTTGTTTTTGGTGTTTTTCAGAAATCCAATAGCCAATTTCTGTTTTACGATTAAGATTATCAGTGTCTTTGAATCCTATAAGTCCAATAAATTCAATTTGCTTTCTGATAGTGAAAACATATTCAAATCTATCTTTTGGCGCATCGATTACAGAATTTACGAATCTTGCAGTATCAGATACTTCTTTTGTGAGTTCTACAAAAGGAAGCCATTTCCCTAAATATGCTCTTTGACTATTTATAGTATTAAAAATATCGATTGCATCTTCTTTTGTCAATTGCCTGAGTTCTATGTCATTATCGATTTCTATTGTTTTCATTTAGTAGATAATTTAAGTTTGTATAACTTTAATATTAATAATAATCAAAATATCTGAATTAATTAATATTATAAATTTTATTATTTTATACTTTTCAAAAACCTAAATTACAAAATTATTATTTTTATGAATATGATATTCTCAATTTGCTGTCGAATTAATTTTATAATTATATTATAATATAGTTTATTTGAGAAAATATCCCTCAAATTATATTTTTTAATATCAAAATTTTTAATATGTTTGAATACTTTCGTTTCTTTGTATTTTTACATTAACTTTTATTTCATTTGATGTACTGAAAAGTCATTGAAACACTATTATATAAGAGATGAAAAAAGTAATTATACTTGATTTTGGTTCGCAATATACTCAGTTAATTGCCCGTAGAGTAAGAGAACTCAATGTGTTTTGTGAGATTATTCCTTACCATAGTTTCAAGCCGGATGATGATATTTCTGCAGTGATCTTGTCAGGGAGTCCATTTTCAGTAAGAGATGAAAATGCATTATTGATTGATACTGAAATGATATTAGGGAAATATCCTGTTCTTTCAATTTGTTATGGGGCACAATTATTAAGTCAATTGGGTGGAGGAGTTGTGGCTGCATCTGAAAAAAGGGAATATGGGAAGTCCCATCTGCATCCTGTGTTGCATGATGAACTGTTTGATTCATTCGAGGATGACTCAGTAGTGTGGATGTCCCATGCTGATAGTATAATAGAACTTCCAGAACAATATGAAATTATAGCTGAAACAAAATCAATTCCTGTAGCAGCATTTCGTTCAAAGGAAGGGGTATATAAAAATAAAATATATGGACTTCAGTTTCATCCTGAAGTATATCATACCGTAGATGGAATAGAGTTTTTTAGGCATTTTCTGTTTGATGTTGCTGGAATAGAGCCAAATTGGTCTCCGGCAAGTTTTGTGTCTTCCACAGTGAAATCTCTTCAGGATCAGTTGGGTGACGATAAGGTTATATTGGGATTGAGTGGTGGAGTGGATTCATCTGTAGCTGCATTATTGTTGCACAGATCTATTGGAAAAAATCTTGTATGCATATTTGTCGATAATGGATTATTGAGGAAAAATGAGTTTGAAACTGTATTGAAATCCTATGAAAATATGGGATTAAATATTCATGGAGTAGATGCTAAAGACAGATTTATCGATGCATTAGCAGGAATAAGCAATCCTGAAGGGAAACGTAAAATAATAGGAAAGACATTTATCGATGTTTTTGAAGAGGAATCTCATAAATTTGAGGATGTAAAATGGCTCGCTCAAGGCACTATTTATCCTGATGTGATAGAGTCAGTTTCAGTGCATGGTCCTTCTGTGACTATAAAGTCTCACCATAATGTAGGAGGATTGCCGGAAAAACTACATCTGAAAATAGTAGAACCACTGAGGATGCTTTTCAAGGATGAAGTAAGAAGAGTAGGGGATGAATTGGGCCTAATTCCTGAGATATTGTACAGACATCCTTTCCCTGGTCCGGGACTTTCTATCAGAATATTAGGCGACCTCACAAGAGAAAAGATAAGATTGTGCCAGGAAGCTGATAATATCTTTATCGAAGAACTCAAAAACTCGGGATATTATAATAAAGTTTGGCAAGCAGGTGTTATCTTATTGGATTCGAGAAGTGTGGGAGTGATGGGAGATGAGAGGACTTATGAATATGTGGTTGCTCTCAGAAGTGTGAATAGTGTGGATGGGATGACTGCCGATTGGAGTGATTTGCCACATCAATTATTAGCTAAAGTATCAAGTCAAATAATAAATAATATAAAAGGAATAAACAGAGTAGTATATGATATCAGTACAAAACCACCATCTACTATCGAATGGGAATAAATTTTTGATTTTATTTCTATCGGTAATTTTATTTACTTCTTGTTTTGCGACAAAAAAAAATACAACTGTCGAAAGGCATCCTAAAACTTATTATCCTGAAAAAAAGGATACTGTTGTCGTTAAATCTAATGACACAAAGGTAGATTCTCTTGAATGGGAAGATAATGAAGTTATTGAGACTGTCCATAAAAAAGATGACAATAACGAAAATAAAAATAGTATTGATCCCATGAAAAAAGATCAGTATAAAATCGATGTTTTAATTCCAATGGATTCTTATGGTGTTTTCTCTGAATTAAGCGATTTGGAACAAAGTACCAATACTTATAATATGGTGGAATACTATGCCGGAATGATATTAGCATTGGTCGATTTGAAAACGAAAGGTGCTGATTTTGTTGTCAATGTTCATGATATTCCTGTAGATGCTGATATAAATAATTCATATATTAAAGAAGCTTCAAAGGATAAACCTGATGTGATAATTGGGCCAAATGATAAAAATCAATTATTGAAAGTTCTTGATTTTGCAGAATCTAATAAAATACTTGTTGTTCCACCTTGGAAATCATTTTCTAATATCACTACAGAAGACCAATTTTATATACAGATAAAACCTACATTGGAAACATACTATGTCAAAATGATTGAAGATATAGAAAGTTTTGCTTCAAAAGAAGATGTTTATGTAATCAGTCGTGATGAAGATAGAGATAAAGCAAGGGTTGATAAGTTTTTGGAATTGAGAGAAAAAGTAACCGGAGATACAGGAAAGTATAATACCATTTTTATAAACGAAATGGAAATGCTTACTGATACAAGTATTTATCAGGAAAAATTGAAAGATCAATTATCCGATAAATATATTATTTTCCCTAATTATTCTTATGCTGATGATGATTTCCTGTTCAATAGCCTAAGGTCATTGAATATCGAAAAAGGTAATACAAATGTATTTGTATATGGCATGCCTGTAATGATGGAATCAGATAAGATAAATTATGACCTTTTTAAGAGATTAAATATCAGAATAATAGATGATAATTATATAGATGATTCCAATCGGGAAGTAAAGCAGTTCAAATACGATTTTTATAAACAATTCAATTCCTTTCCTACGGAATTTGCATTCGAAGGTTATGATATGATGAGTTTTATAGGAACTGGATTGATAGATTATGGAGTTATGTTTGCTCCTTTTATTGAAGATAAAGTGTTTGATTATACTTCAACTGGTTATAAGATAGAGCCAAATATATCATATCCTGATGAAAAAAGTGAATTGCCACATTTCAATTATTATGAGAATAAAAATCTTTATATAATAGGTTTTATAAATAATAAATTTGTCAAACTCAGATGATAGATTTTATCTCTTTAAATCCTTATACTGGGGAAAAACATGGAAAATATCAAAGCATTTCCGATGAAAATTTAACTGTAGAAATTGAGTTAAGTAAAAAATCATATTATGATAAATGGAAAAGGATGAATGTTGGAGAAAGAGCCGCTTTCATAGCTCCTGTTTCCAAGTATATAATGGAGAATAAGGTTGAATTTGCTACTTTGATAACTGCGGAGATGGGAAAACCATTTAAAGAGTCTATTGCAGAGATTGAAAAAGTTTGTTGGCTTATAGATTATCATTGTGATAATGCAGAATATTTTTTGAAATCTGTCCCAATAGAAACTGAAAATACTGAAGTATATATAGAGTATTCTCCTTTGGGTGGTATTCTTGGTATTATGCCCTGGAATTTTCCTTTTTGGCAGGTATTCAGATTTGCTATTCCAACCCTCTTAGCTGGAAATACTATATTACTAAAGCATGCACCTAATGTGCCCAGATGTTCATTGAAAATAGAAGAAATATTCCATAGGTTTCTTCCGGATAAGAACATTTATAAAAATATATTTATAGATAATTCTCAGGTAGAATTTCTATTGTCAAATAATTTTATTCAGGGAGTTTCATTGACAGGAAGTGAAAGAGCAGGTAGTTCTGTGGCATCGATAGCCGGAAAACATTTAAAAAAATGTGTTCTCGAATTAGGTGGTAATGATGCTTTTGTGATTTTTGAAGATTCTGATATCGAGAAAGCTCTTGATCAATTTGTTGTTTCCCGATTTCTGAATAATGGTCAGGTATGTATAGCTGCAAAAAGATTGGTAGTGGAGAATAAAATTTTGGAAAGGGTGAAAGATGGTTTGCTTACCAGATTAAAAAAAATCAATTTTGGAGATCCTTTCGATGAAAATACAAATTTGACTTGTTTAGCTAGAGAAGATCTTAGTGCTAATCTAAAATCTCAATTCGATTTTTTAATTCAAGAAAATTCACGATTGGTTTTTGAAGGTGTTTCCAATGATAAATGTAGTGGTTTCCCTGCGTTAATTGAGGTGATTGACAAGAATTCATTTGATTTTGATGAAGAGCTTTTTGGCCCATTAGCTTTATTATTTACATTTGAAAATACTAATGATTTGATACAATTAGTGAATGGTAGCAAGTATGGACTTTCTGCTTCCATTTGGTTAAATGATATAGATAAAGCAAAAATTATTAGCAGAGATATAGAAACTGGTTTCGTTTCGATCAATAAAATGGTAGCATCCGATCCTCGAATACCATTTGGAGGAATAAAAAAATCAGGATTTGGAAAGGAAATGGCTGAATTGGGAATTAAGGAATTTACAAATGCAAAATCAATTGTGATTTGTTAAATAAAAAACAATAAATATATGTTGACAGACAGAAGATTAGAAAAGATTGAAAGAGTAGCCAGAAATAGACAAAGTGATCTTACTATTGTTCTCAATAATGTTCATGATCCACATAATATTGGTGCTGTGTTGAGAACTTGCGATTCTGTTGGAATCTCTGAAATATTTGTTATTTTAAATGATGGATTTACAACTGAAAACAGTATAGTTTTAGGAAAAAAGGCAGCTTCCAGTGCTCGTAAGTGGGTCGATGTATATCTCTATCAAGATGTTGAAAAGTGTATGAAGGATATAAAATCAAAATATAAGACTATTGCAGGTACTCATTTGGGGACAGATTCAGTTTCTTGTTATGATGTTGATTTTACCCAGTCGCTTGCTTTAGTTTTTGGCAATGAACATGCCGGTATATCTGATGAAGTGTTGCCATATTTGGATACTAATATACTCATTCCTCAAATGGGGATGGTAGAGAGTTTAAATATTTCTGTTTCAGTGGCAATTACCCTATATGAAGCTTACAGACAAAGAAAAACTAATAGGCAATACGATAAAATTGCCGATGCAGATTTCTATAATAATATCAAAAGTTCCTATTTAGAAAGGAATAAAGATAAGTATTTTGGAAGCACAATGATAAAAGTCGAATAAAATGCGAAAATTATAATTTGTAATTTGGCTTTAATTGTCCCTTACCATGATCTGAATAGAAATCATTGATATATTTTACTACTTCCTCAGGATCATCTATTATTGGTATCAAATCAAGATCTATGGCATTGATATTTTTTTCTTCCCCAAACATAACTTTTGTTATCCATTCTTTGAGTCCTGACCAAAATTCAGAACCAACGAGGATTACAGGGATTTTGCTTATTTTTTTAGTTTGTATTAGTGTCAGAGTTTCGAATAATTCATCCATAGTTCCAAATCCACCAGGCATAACCACAAATGCTTGAGAATATTTAACAAACATTACTTTTCTGATAAAGAAATATTTGAAGTTTATCAATTTGTCGCCATCAATGTATTTATTAGCTTCTTGTTCAAATGGAAGAGTGATATTCAATCCAATAGAAGCTCCGGCTTTTTCAAATGCACCTTTATTGGCAGCTTCCATAATGCCGGGGCCACCACCTGTGATAATTCCAAATCCTTCTTCTACCAATCTTCTTGCTATCAATTTTGCCAGCTCAAAATATTTATCACCAGGTTTAGTCCTTGCAGAACCAAAAATGGAAATACTTGGTCCGACTTTGTCCATAGTTTCATATCCATCTACAAATTCAGATAAAACTTTGAACATAGTCCAGGAATTTTCACCTTTTATGGCTTCCCATTGTCTTTTTTCTTTAGGAGTCATTTCTGCCATAATCAATATATTTTTTGAATTTAATTAAAAAATGAGCACAAACATACAAAATTTGTATTAAAAATATACAGGATTGTGATGTAAACTTATGATTAATAATATCAAATTTCACTTGTTTGCACTGATTCTGAAAATTCAAAATATTCTTTAGCTATATATTCTTTTAGCTCTTCTACATCATTGAAATTTTGAAATAATTCTTCAAGTCCGGTTTCTTGCCTTGCATTTATATAAACTAATTTCTGAATATCTGTTTTTGATACTGATTTGCCTCCAAGAATAATCAGCCTTTCCACAACATTTCTCAATTCTCTGATATTTCCTGTCCAATCGAGTTTTTGGAGTTCAGTTATAGCACCTGCTGTGAAATCTTTTTTTGGGATATTGTATTCATTACAAATCAGACCTGAGAAATGATCCACTAATAAAGGTATATCTTCTAATCTCGCTTTCAAAGGTGGTACATTTATAATGATTACTGCCAATCTATGATATAAGTCTTCTCTGAACTTACCTTTTTTTATTTCCTTTTTCAAATCTTTATTAGTAGCAGCTATTACTCTGACATTTACTCTAATCTCTTTTTCTCCACCGACTCTGGTGATTGTGTTTTCCTGAAGTGCTCTCAAGACTTTTGCTTGAGCGGAAAGACTCATATCCCCGATTTCATCCAGAAATAAAGTACCTCCATTTGCCAATTCAAATTTTCCTATTCTTTGTTTTAATGCAGAGGTGAAAGATCCTTTTTCATGGCCAAAAAGTTCACTCTCTATCAATTCAGATGGAATAGCAGCACAGTTTACTTCGATAATAGGATTGTCTTTTCTATTGCTTGAAGCATGTATTTTTCTTGCTACCAATTCTTTACCAGTTCCATTTTGTCCCATCACCAATACTCTGGCTTCTGTAGGAGCTACTCTTTCCACTGTTTCCAATAGGTCCTTCATAGTACCTGATTTCCCAATAATATCAGAAGATTGAGTTTTATTGATTCGCTTTTGTAAAACTTGCTTTTCGGTTATAAGCGTTGACCTATCCATAGCATTCCTGATGGTTATCAGCAGCCTGTTTAGATCAGGTGGCTTTTGAATAAAATCATAAGCTCCTTTTTTTACTGCATCCACTGCGGTATCAATAGTACCATGCCCTGATATCATTATTATTGGTATATCTGGTTTGATTTTTTGGATTCTTTCCAAGGTCTCCATACCATCCATTTTGGGCATTTTGATATCGAGTATTATTACATCATAATCATTTCTCTTTATCTTTATCAGGCAATCAAAACCATCATTGGCTTCTGAAACTTCAAATTTTTCAAATTCCAGAATATTTCTCAATGTTTTTCTAATTCCATGATCATCATCAACTATTAATATTCTTGCCATAGATTATAATTTGCTTGTTTTTTAAGTTTTTTATAATGAGATATCCTCAATATTTAGCAAAGATATATTAAAATTATCAATATAGTATAAAAAATTAAAAAATATTTATTTATAATTTATTAAAAATTGTAATATGATGTTTTTGTGATTTGATAATTTGTATTTTTTGAATTCTTAAATTGTAAAATTGGGAAATAGTATAATAATTTATTTTACGAGTTATTACTTAACTGCTCCTATTTTTCAATTTTCTCCACTACAGATATCGTGGCAGCTCCAACACTCAATATCGGAGCAAGAAAGAAACCTAAAATGGGAATACTCATCAGTAAAATAAAAGGAATTCCATTTCCTATTGTCAACATTCTGTTATTTCGAATAAATTCTATTCTTTGATTTACATTATAGAATCTCTCAAGTGTCCAGTCAAAATTCCCATATCCTGCATAAAATGCTTGAATAAAAAATATTAATATGGGAATCAAAGGAGTTAAAATTGGTATAAAGCTCATTACTGAGATTATTATTATCCAGAAAGTCTCTTTTACAAAAAGCCTGGTAGAAATCCTCAATCCACGGAGTATATCTCTGATCAGTTTTTTTATATTCCAAAATGGATATCCTACTTTTTGTCCGGTAAGGTATTCTTCAATAGATTCAGACATTGGTCCGAGAAATGGTACTAAAATGATAAAAATTATGTATTTATAGAGCAAAATAGCTAATAATATAGTAATGATTATACTAAGAATTTTAGCGATTATCACTATGTGTTCTTTGCCAAATTCAAAAGGGTAAATATTTTGAATAGATTCTGAGAAATGTCCAGTTAAAGAATATGCTCCATATATAATACCAATTCCAAAAAGAGTGCTCAACAGACCTACCAGAAATAAATATCTCCATAGCTTCAATTTGAAAATTAAATTAAATGCTGTTTTATAATCCTTGATTCCTTTAATAAGATCTGTCATCAATTATTTTGATCCGGTTGTAAAATCCAGGAATTTTTATCTATTTCATATTGAACTTTTGTAAGTAAATCAGTAAGATTATTATTATTTAAATCGAAAACTAAACCTACTCTGGTGAAATTATTGTATTTCTCTACAAAAGGCTCATAGCCATATTTGATTATTTTACCCAACAATTTTTCGGCATATTTGGATTTATTGAATGATCCGCAAATAATTATTCCAGTATTGTTATATTTTGATTTTAACACTTCAGCATATTGTTCATAATCGGCCAAAGATGTTCCAGAAATTATAATTTGTTCGCTATTGTCAGAAAGTTCTTCTAAGAATATTTGATCTTCAGTATTAGTTTCAGATGATTTATTTGATACTGTATCTTTATTCGGTTCAAAAATATCTGAGCTGTCAATTTCAAAAATTGCTTCATCATTATTTTCTTGAGTGTCAACTATAGTGTCGTTTTCGATAGAGAGATCAGTATCCATAGGTTTGTTACAAATCAATCCGTTGAAACATAATAAAAAGAGTAAAAAGGCTAAGCCGAAAACAGACCATATTATAGTTGGGATATAATTTTTTCGCGTATCTGATTCTATATTTGTGGTATTAAATATCGTGTTATCTGTTAAAGAAGATTCATTTTCAGTTTGAATATTATCATTTTCTTCCAATGAATTTTCTTTTTACTAATACTAATGGAATATCTTTATTAGAATGCTGGATTATTTCATTAAGTACCGGAGCTAAATTGAAATTTATATTTTCCTTATCTTTATAAAATGTACCTAATCCCTCAATTTGAGCTTCATTGTAATTTGCTATATTACTAAGTAGATCAATAGAAAGTTTCTGAATGCTTTTGATGCTATCTTCCTTCGATTGATTATTGATTTTGGAAATATAATTTACTAAAAGATCATATTTTTCTTTATTGAAATCATTGTATACAAATGTGAATTGATATTCAGGTGCTTCGATTTTGTTTTTAGCTAGACTTATTTTTGAGGGTTTTATTTTTTTATATAAAACACCAAAACCCGAAAGTTGAGTTCATCTTCCGCAAAAAGGAATGAAATTAAATTTTCTACATTTATCATATATACCAATAAAGATAACTACACTAATTCTGATCAATGTGTTAGATCAAAAACTATTCCACAATTTTACCGAGATAAAAATAATGAATAAAATTATACTGTCATTATTTCTTTTTCCTTGTTTTTAAGGATTTCCTCTATTTTTGTTTCGTAATTATGAATATTATCATCTACTTCTTTTTCTTTTCTTTTGCCCATATCTTCAGGATATCCATCTTTAACTTCATCTTTGATGGATTCTATAAGTTTGTGTCTGATGCTCCTGAGACTGACTTTTGCAGTTTCGCCATATTGCTTTGACTGTTTTGCAAGTTCTCTTCTTCTCTCTTCTGTCAGTGGAGGCACAGTAAGTCTGATAAATTCACCGTCGTTTTGTGGAGTGATGCCTATGTTTGAGGCAAAGATAGCTTGTTCGATAGTCCTTAACTGAGATTTGTCCCAAGGTTGGATAGATATAGTTTTACTATCTACTACCGATACATTTGCCACATGTTTTAGTGGGGTAGAGCACTATAAGCTTCCACTGTGATATCTGATAACATATCCGGCGATGCTTTGCCTGCTCTGATATGAGAAAGTTCATAATCAAGGTGTTCGATAGCTTTTTGCATCAAGTCATAACCTTCTTTTAATACATCTTCTAAAAAACCTTCCATAATTTAAATTTTATAATTTTTTAAGATAATTTGTTGTTTTGGAATATATGATAATTTAATTTCTGTTATTCAATCTTAAAAGTAAATATATAAACATTACCAATGATGATAATGCAGCTACCACATAAGTCATTGCAGCCCATTTGAGAGCATCCTTGGCTCCATCGTATTCAGAACCTGTTGCACTTCCAGTTTTGTCAAGCCAAACCAATGCTCTGTGGCTGGCATCAAATTCAACAGGAAGAGTTACCAGACTAAACAATGTTGTTATCCCAAAAGCGATAACAGTTATCCACATAATTTGTGGCATTGTATTCAGAGTCATAAAAGCGACAAGAAGTAAAAATTGTTGTGCTGTAAAGCTATTTTTACTACAGGTACAATGGCTGAACGGAAATTCAAAAAAGGGTAGGAGGTAGCATGTTGAACGGCATGTCCGCATTCGTGAGCAGCAACAGCAGCAGAAGAAATGCTCCTTCCCTGATATACATCTGGACTAAGATTTACAGTTTTTGTCAATGGATTGTAGTGATCTGTTAATGTCCCTTGACCCATTACTATTTTTACATCGTCTATACCATAATAGTGAAGCATATCTCTTGCAGTATCAGCACCAGACTTCCCACTTTTAAGAGGTACTTGACTATATTTTTTGAATTTAGACTTTAATCTGGAACTGACAATCATGCCAACGACAGAAAATGCAATAGTAATTAAATATAAAATGCTCATTATTAATCTATTTTTTCAAAATTTAAATATTTTTTCAAAATATCCGGAATTTTAATGCCATCTTCAGTTTGATTATTCTCCAGTATTGCAGCTACTATTCTTGCTAAAGCCAAGGCACTACCATTGAGTGTATGTGCAAGCTTGATTTTTCCATTACTGTCTTTGTAACGTAATTTTAATCTGTTTGCTTGAAATGTTTCAAAGTTTGAAACAGAGCTAACTTCCAGCCATCTTTTTTGAGCTGCAGAATATACTTCGAAATCATATGTTATAGCAGAAGTAAATCCCAAATCTCCACCACATAAACGAACAATTCTGAAAGGAAGTTCTAATTTTAACAGAATATTTTCTACATGCTCCACCATTTTTACTAATGAAACATAACTTTCTTCCTGAGTTGTAATCTGAACTATTTCAATCTTGTCGAATTGGTGAACTCTATTGAGTCCCTTCACATCAGCTCCATAGGAACCAGCTTCTCTTCTGAAACATGGTGTGTGGCCTGTAACTTTAACAGGTAATTCGTTTTCGTTTAATATTCTGTCTCTATAAATATTTGTCAATGGAACCTCAGCAGTAGGGATGAGATATAGATTATCTTTTTCGACAAAATACATTTGTCCTTCTTTGTCAGGAAGTTGACCAGTTGCTCTTGCAGAATCTTCATTTACCATTAATGGTGGTATGATTTCCTCATATCCAGCTTTATCGGCTTCATCAAGGAAGAAATTTATCAGCGCTCTTTCAAGTTTTGCTCCTTTTCCACGATATAATGGAAATCCTGAACCGGTGATGAATGCTCCGAGTTCAAAATCTATAATATTATATTTTTTAGCAAGATCCCAGTGAGGTTGAGCATTTTCATTTAATACCGGAAGTGGTTTTTCCCAGTCTTTATATATTAAATTGTCAGCAGCATTTGTTCCAAAAGGAACTAATTCATTTGGAATATTTGGTATAGCTATCAATATGTCTTCCATTTCAATAACTATATCCTTTAGTGCTTCTTCATATTCTTTACTTGTATTTTTTAATTCTGAAACTTCATTTTTCATAGCTTCAGCTTCATTTTGCTTTCCACTTTTGTACAATGCACCTATCTTCGATGAAAAATCATTTATTTGGGATTTTAAATCATCATTTTTTTGTTGAATGTTTTTTCTGTTTTCATTCAGAGATACGACTTTTTCAAGGTTTTCTTTTAATTTGTCCTTATCTAAATTTCTTTTTAATAGCGCATTTAGCGTATTGTCGAAATTATCCGTAATTAAATTTATATGTATCATGAAGTTCTTTTTGTTAAAAAAATTAAAAATATTCTGCAAATATAATATTAAATTAAAAAAAATATTTACTTTTGCATCTAGATTAACTCATTATACAATATTTAATTTTCAAATCAGTTCATATTTGGTCTAAAATTTAAGTTTGAACTGATTTTATTTTTTCAATAAATAATTCCTTATATTTTCCGATTATTTTTTATATGGATTAAATTTCCCCTATTTGAAACTACATAATTTAAACGATTAAAAACATGTACGATATTTTGCAATTGAACGAAATGTTAGTTCCTGAACTTAAGGAATTGGCCAAAAGTTTAGGATTGAAGAATTTAAACAAAATTACAAAACAAGATCTTATATATCTTATTCTTGATAATCAGGCTATATCCAAAGGTAGCAGTCTGAATAAAAATAATGACAATAGTGCTGACGAACAGAAACCTAAGCAAAATAATTCTAAAAAGGATGAATTAAAGGAAACAAAAACTGTTGAAACTTCTGTCGAAAATAAAGAAGTTAAAAAGCAAGAAACTAAACCTAAACCTAAAAGAAGGAGAAGAACAAATCAGCCGGAAAGAGTGGCTCCCGTGAAAATTACTCCCGATGCTAATGAAAAGGAAGATGTAACAAAGGAAGAGCCTGTAAATAAGGTTGATTCAGATAAGCAGAGTGTAAGTAAAGAAAAAGAAGTAAATAAAGATACTAAGGAAAAAGTAGAAAATACAGCTGAAAAACCTGCTAAAGTCGAAAATAAAAATTACGAAAATAAAAATAACAGACATCCTAAGCAACAGAGAAATGATAATCCACCTGTTGTCAATGATGATAAACCAAAGGAACCTGAATTTAAGCCCGAATTGGATGGTGTGATTGAGGGAGAAGGTGTTGTGGAGATGATGAACGAAGGGTTTGGATTTTTACGTAGTGCCGATTTCAATTATTTAAGCTCTCCTGATGATATCTATGTATCTCCTTCCCAAATAAAATTATTTGGGTTGAAAACAGGAGACACTCTTAGAGGGACAATAAGACCTCCGAAGGAAAACGAAAAATATTTCGCTCTTCTTAGAGTAAATAGTATAAATGGAGTTAGACCTGATCTTATTAGAGAAAGAGTTCCTTTTGATTATTTGACACCACTATTTCCTACTGAAAAGTTTACTTTAAACAGCGATAATGATGGTCGAGATATAGGAATTAGAATGATTGACTTATTCACTCCAATCGGCAAAGGACAGAGAGGTTTGATAGTGGCTCAGCCAAAAACAGGTAAAACATTTTTACTGAAAGATTTGGCAAATGCTATATCCAAAAATCATCCTGAGGTTTATATGATAATTTTACTCGTGGATGAAAGACCTGAGGAGGTTACAGATATGAGAAGAAGCGTTACAGCTGAAGTTATAGCCTCTAATTTTGATGAACCTGCATCAAATCACGTTAGAGTGGCAAATATGGTTTTAGAAAAGGCTAAAAGACTTACGGAATCCGGACATGATGTTGTGATATTGCTTGATTCAATAACAAGATTAGCAAGAGCATATAATACTGTGGCTCCATCCAGTGGTAAAGTTTTATCTGGAGGTGTGGAAGCTAATGCATTGCATAAACCAAAACAGTTTTTTGGTGCTGCACGTAAAATTGAAGATGGTGGCTCATTGACCATTTTAGCAACCGCATTGACAGAGACAGGTTCTAAAATGGATGAGGTGATATTCGAAGAGTTTAAAGGAACTGGAAATATGGAACTTCAGTTGGATAGAAATTTAGCAAACAAAAGATTGTATCCTGCTATTGATCTTACCAAATCAAGTACCAGAAGAGAAGAATTGCTGATGGATAAGGAAATTCTTCAAAGGATGTTTATTTTGAGAAAGCATTTGGCAGATATGAAACCAGATGAAGCTATGGAATTCATACAAAATCAAATGGTAAGAACAAGAAATAATGAAGAATTTTTACTTTCGATGAATGGTTAATTTTTATACTATTTATTAGAAAAGGTAAAATTAATTTAGAATTACTTTGCTATAAAATAAAATTAATTTAATTTCGCAAAGTTTTTAAAACAGCTTCTCAAATTAGTTCATTATTGAACGAAAATATATTGAAGATAAATAAATTTGGATAAATAAAATTTTTTAGAAATGAAAAGAACTTATCAACCATCCAGAAGGAAAAGAAAAATAAACATGGTTTCAGATCAAGGATGGAAACAAAAGATGGAAGAAAAGTATTAGCCAGAAGAAGAGCTAAAGGAAGAAAAAAACTTAGCGTTTCAAGTGAATTCACAGGCAAATAAGCATTTTGATCTGATTTTAAAGATATAAAAGGCCTGTCTATTGGCCTTTTTTACTCTCATCTAACTCAATGGCAGCTTTTACTTTAAAAAAGAGTGAAATTCTTAGTAGTAAAAAAGAGATAGCCTTATTATTCAAAAATCCTGTATTATTATTTAAATATCCGTTTAAATTATATTATAGTATTGAACCTGCAAATAATGATGAAATTACTTCATTAAAATATGCAGTCAGTATCCCTAAAAAAAATATTAAAAAAGCCGCTAAAAGAAATTTGTTGAAAAGAAGGACAAAAGAGTCTTTTAGGTTGTTGAAAGGTAATATCAATACTGACTACTTGAAAGGCAAAAATATCAATATAATGTTTGTTTATATCTCCTCAGATATTGAAGAATACTCAAACATTTATTCCTCAATTGAAAAGCTGATACAAAAATTAAATATAGAATTAAAGAGGTAGTTCTAAATACCCCTTATATTTTTGTGAATTTTATGGAATAATTTTCCTTTCCGATAAATTTGATAAAATACAAACCTTGTTGCAATTCAGAAATGTTAATTCCTCCCTCTGCACTTTTTTTATCTAATTTTTTTACCATTCTTCCTGTATAATCCATTATCATTATGTAAGAATAATCACATCCATTTTTATTGATGAAAATTAAATCATTGCTTGGATTAGGATATAGTGAAGGGATAAATTCTTCTGTGATCAATTCGGAATTTGAAGTTACATCTTCAAGGTATAGTTTTAATTTTGGCCATTTATTAGAATAAAAATTGTCAGAACTTGCAATTTTAAAATATTCATCTTCAGGAATATCTTCATTATCAATATTCAATTTAAAAATAAGGTAATTATTAGCATGTGCTCCATTTGTAATTTGAGCATCAATGTAGTCAACTATAGCTTTTGAACCGGCAAAATTGGATGAGATATTTCCAGATGGACTATCTTTAGTAATAAAGTCATCTTGTATTTTTGTACCAATTGAATTTTCATCTCCAAATGGCCCATTCCAAAAATATTCAGAATAAATATCATGATCTCTTTCATAATCCAATGCATATATATCAACATTTGAATTATTGATATTTTTATCTAATAAATTTAAACTCAAACTGGCATTTACTATTTTTCTATTGCTTGGAATTGCGGGTATTTCAAAAAATAAAATTGCATTTTGGTTGTAATTCACATTAAAAGATCTTTCAAACATCCAATTTTTTTTGTTATCGGAGGTGAGTTCAAAGTCATAAGTTGAACTTCGGCAAGTTAGTATTTCATCATTACTTTCAACAGATGTTGTTTTAAATGAGTTTGAAGCGCTTTCACTTATGTTATTCCCGAAATCCTCTTCATATATTTTGTAATCATAGGTGTAACTTGGATATAATCCGGTTATATTAAGGCTATTTCCTTTTAGTTTGTAGTGCTCGTCATCTATTATTATATGTGTTAAATATATTCCTGTGCTATCATAACCATCTTCCCAGGAAATAGTAGCATCTGAAGAGTTTATATCGTTAGTGTTTACATTTTCTGCCATTTCAGGAATATCAAAATCATATGAATTGGTATTGTCTTCGATACAACCCATATTGATATCAGAATTATTTCTGAGGTGTTTGTTATTATCTATAGTGGGGAAATCATCGGTGTTTGCTCCGTTATATGCTTTGGATCTGTTTTCAAAGTAAAATCCCAATTTTCATAAGAATTATAAATGTTATTATAGCTTGTGCTGACAAGATTATTGTCAAATGTTCCGGGATAGTCACTTTGAATACTTGCTCCCATGATGTTATTTCGGGTTAAATTGCCAGAACTAATTTCATCATCTTTTGATTTATCTATTCTAATCAAGGATTTTCAGTAGTGAAGTATTTTCTAAATGGATTTTTTACTACGGTATTGTTAATTATTTTGCAATTTGTTGCACCATATAATGAAATACCATGAGGGTGATGGATAACTACAAGGTTATTTTCGATGACCCAATTTTCAGCAAAACCGTCAAAATCAACCAAGCCTTGCATTACTGTCGTTTGAAGTGGCAGGTCATCATAACTAATATCAGTTACCTGATTTCCTATAATATTGATGTTGTACACTGGATTGCCAAAAGTCCATGATTGGAAGGCATCATATGATTTCCTGTTAAGTAATCATCCACAACTGCATTTTTATTTGATTGAAATTGAAATTGCAATTATTTCCAAGTCCTCTTATAGCATCACCACCGAAATTTTCAATAATATTATAATTTACATCTGTATTATAACCACTTATTTGAACAGAAAAATATGTATTTAATATATAATTATTATTGAAACTACAATTGTATCCTAATGAATAAATTCCATTTCCTGCATAATCATACCAGTCTTGATTTGTAGTCCAGTTATTGATGTCTTCTTCACCATATATTTTACAATTTGAAATATGAATATTCTGAACTCCACCACCAATACTCACATAATTGGTATTATAATAGCCATCTCCATTTAAAGGAGAGATGTGAATGCCAGAAAAATACCAGTATCCGCTGAAATTGAAATTTAAACTCTCAATACCAGGTGTATTTCCTCGCTCTGCTACGATGTAAACCAATGATGAATTTAATTTAGTAATTACTAATTTACCATAATTACCTGTTCTTAAATATACAATAGAACCACCAGGTAAATTAAATGAGGAAGCATTGATTTTTGAAAATGTTTTAAAAGGATTATTATAGTCACCGATATTATCATCAGATCCATTGATAGGGTCTATATAATATAATTGTGTACTTTCAGGTATGCTTTTTACTTTTAGCGAAAATTTCTGTTGCGCACTACCTATTTCAGAATTGGCATTGAGTGTTATTACATAAGTTCCGGTATCTTTAGTTTCAGGCTCAGCTATGATATATCCTCTGCCTTTTTCTGCTTGAACAATAGAACAAAAGCCCGGGATGTCCGGACTGCTATATTCAATGTCGATAGTATTGTTTAATGATGAAAAATATATTTCGATTTTAGAATTTATAAAAACTTCCTGATTTCCTATTTTGGAAATCGTATGCACTATATTTTGAGCAGGTAATAAAAAACTAATAGATAATATTGCTATTGAAAATATATGTTTTAAGTTTATAGACAGATATATATGCATTTTTAACGTTTTTTTTAATTTTAGAACATTTATAATTAACACAAAGAAAAAGAATTTTTACGTAAAATCAAAACAATCGTTTGTTTAATTTCAAAATAATATATAATTTAGCACAAAAATAATATATATTTAAAGAAAATATGGAAATAATGGGATATAAGTTGTACAAATTAGGTTTTTTGTTTTTTGTTATTGTCATGAATTTTAATTTACTGACTGCTCAGAACAAAGGTGTATTAGAAGGTAAAGTTGTTGATGCTGCTACAAATGAGCCATTGATAGGTGCTGCTATCATAATAGAAGGAACAAATACAGGTGCTGTAGCTGATTTGAATGGAGTTTACAGATTGACAAATGTTCCTTTCGGAGATGCAATAATAACAGCAAAATATTTAGGTTATGAATCATTGAGTAAGCATGTGAATTTAACTACTTCGGATAAACAAGACCTTGATTTTGAGTTGAATTTAATTGGAATACTGAATGAGGAAATAGTAATTACGGCTCAAGCTGAAGGACAGATATCAGCAATCAATAAGCAGTTATCCTCCAATACAATAGAAAATGTGATTTCTGCGAAAAAAATTCAGGAAGTACCTGATGCTAATGCTGCTGAATCATTGGGTCGTTTGCCCGGGGTATCAATATTAAGAAATGGGGGAGAAGGTAGTAAAATTGTTATCAGAGGATTGGCGCCTAAATTTAATAAAGTTCAGGTAGAGGGAGTCAAAATGGCTTCGACTGATAGTGATGACAGATCAACTGATTTGAGTATGATTTCTCCTTACATGTTGGAAGCTATTGAAGTTTCCAAAGCTGCTATGGCTGATAAAGAAGCAGATGTTTTGGGAGGTAGTGTGAATTTTGTATTAAGAGAAGCACCAAAAGAGACAAAGTTTGATGTTTTGTTACAAGGGGGATATAATAAACTATTCAATAATTACAAAAATTATAAACTTGTTATCGGTGGAAGTAAAAGATTTTTTAATGATAAATTAGGGATTTTTGCTCAAGTGGATCTTGAGAGAAGAAATAGAAGTTCTTATGAAATGAAAGCTACATACAATAATGTATTGCTATCTAATCCTGGACCTTTGGATACAATTGATGTCTCTCTTACAAATTTATATATCCAGCAGATAAGCAGAGATATTAAGAGAGGTGGTGGTGCATTGGTATTAGATTATAAACTTAAAAATGGCTCGGTTAAGTTAAGCTCATTTGGAAGTCTTATTAATAAAAATATTGTGAATAGATATGAAGATATGAGACCGACTTATCTTCAACAATATTATGGTTTGAATAATAGTGTACAGGATATAAAAGTTATGACAAATAGCCTTTCGATAAATAAGTCATATGGACCTCTTAAAATATCAGGTGGGTTGAGTTATTCATATTCAGATAATTATTCACCAGATAATGTGATATTTAGTGGGATAGAAGCTAATGCTTTTGAAACTCCACTGGATTTAGAAGCAGGACCATCCTATGTGGCTTCCAAGGCAAAATACAATATAGATAATGCTATTGTGTCAGAAATATCAAAAGATAGTTTTTATACTTATGAAAGTGAATTTGCCTTGAATCTAAATCTGGAATATGAACATAGTTTTTCAAAAAATCTGAACATGAAATTAAAAACTGGTTATAAACACAAGATTCTAAATAAGTTCTACGATAGAGAATATAATAAGATTCCTGTGTCTTGGGCAGGCCATGGGGCTGCATTCAGGGAAAAGATATTAGAAACTTATCCTTGGATGCTTGATTATACTTCACCTACATCCAGTAATCTGCCATATTCTTTATTTGCAGATGATAATTATACTGACGGAGTATTTCCTGGAGGTGATTATCAGGTTAAATATGCACCACAAATAGACTTGACCAATGAGATTCTGAATATTTCAGAAGATTATTATTTCAAAGACTATATTTTGTCAAATAAAGATGATTACGAGGGTACTGAAACTTATGATGCTGCTTATATTATGGGAACTTTTAATATAGGGAAAAAATTAACTTTTATTCCTGGTATGAGATATGAAAATAATACGACTGAATATACCGCCAATAGAGGTAATTCCTCATTTATGTTATGGAATGAAGGATATGCTTTTAGTGATACCACGGTTAAACAAACACATAATTATTTGCTTCCAATGATACATTTAAAATATAAGCCATTGTCATGGTTGGATATTAGGCTAGCATATACTCATACTCTGGCAAGACCTGATTTTAGTGATATTATACCAAAATGGAATATTGAAGATTTTGCTGTGGAATGGAATAATCCATATTTGAAACCATCACTATCTCACAATTACGATGTTTATTTGTCAATATTTCAAAATAAAATGGGATTGTTGACTCTTGGGGTTTTTACAAAAAGATATATAATTTGATATATAATACAGGTTATGCTGTTATTTTGGATGCTTCAGAATATGGATTGCCAGAAAATGAAACAGGTGTTCCAATAACCCAAACTATTAATAATAAGTATCCTGCAAAATTGTGGGGATTTGAGTTGGAATGGCAAACTCGTTTTTGGTATTTGAATAATTTTTTCAAAGGATTTGTCCTCACTGTAAATTACACATACAAAATCTGAAGTTAAATATCCAAAAACTGAAATTGAAAGTAAATTTATTCAGGTTCCTCCATATCAAGTATCTGTAACTGTAGATACATTTTACTACGATAGATTGTTATATCAACCCAATGATATATTTAATCTAACATTAGGATATGATTATAAGGGGATGTCTTCCAGGATTTCTTTTATTTATCAGGATAAAATATTTTCCTATACCAATTTTTATGAAAGATTGAGAGGAGAATCAGCTCCATATTACAGATTGGATTTTAGTGTCAGGCAAAAACTTCCTTGGAAGGGTTTTGAATTATTGTTAAATATCAGCAATTTAACATCTACTATTGAAAAAGATATTAATATTGCAACAGGTTATTCGATGAAAGAACAATATTATGGAGTTACAGCTGATATTGGATTGAGATATAGATTGTAAAATTAAAAAAAATAAACATTTAAAACTTAAGATTATGAAAAGAACATTTTTACTATTATTATTTTTTATTACTGCTACAGTTTTTTCTTTTGGTCAGGCAGATACAGTGGTAGTCCCATCAGTGTACAATGGTGATGCCTTAGGAGCTTTAAATAAGTTCATATTAGGAGATACTTTATCCAATGGTGACAGAGCCAATCCTGATAGATATTATAAACTTGAAAGAAATTCAATATATTTTTTGAATGGTGAATTTCATGCTGATTTTGATTTGAGATTGATTGCTGATCCTGCAGATGCAGATAATAAACCACCTGTTGTAGCTTCGACTACTGGTTCAGATGGATCTCCACAGCTTATTCAGTTTCAATTGACAGGAAATGCTTATATAAAAAATATAATTTTTGAATTGACGCCACCTTCTGGGAGTGGAGAGTCCAATGCTTCGTTTTTCTTAGCTGGTGAAGATAAGGACTACTATTTTGATAATTGTAAATGGGAATGGGGATTGTGGATGCAAATAGCTACTGTAGTTCCTGTAAATAAAATTGTAGTTACAAATTGTTATTTTAGAAATCCTGAACATAAAACAAATATTTATAATGGAAGAGGAATTGGTTTTTATCTCCAAAATCCAGCAGATACTGTAATTATGGTTAATAATTCATTTTTTAATATGAATTCATTCGCTTTTGTGGCTGATAATGGTTCTATACCTCCACTTTATTTCAGATTTGACCACAATACAATAGTAAATGAGATGAAATGGCCTATTCATTCATATTGGATTTCGAATGCTGAAGTTACTAATAATCTTTTTTACAATGCTCATAGTTTTGGAGAAGATGCTATAGATGTGGTAGGACAGGGCCCGGAAGGTTTACTGTATGGATTAGTTAATATTTCTCCTATCCCTTCTAATATATTATCCTGGTATGGAATTACAGAAAATGAAAGGAAATATAAAGTATTGAATAATGCTTATTATTATTCACAGGATGTATTGGATTATTTATCATCTTATAGCTTGGAAGTTGAACCTTTTATGAATTCAAGAACTTTAGGAATGTTTGATAATGATAGTGAATATCCAAATTTGGACTTTAGTACATTATATAATTTAGACCCTAATTTTGTTGAAATCGGAACAGGAACAACAAGTATGATAACATGGATGCAAAAGAAAAGAAATGTACAAAACAATACTTACTGGGGTTGGGATCCTGATGGTGATAAATTCTCATTTCAATGGCCAATTGCTGAAGATCTCGCTTATACTGATGAGACTCTTCTTTCCGGAGCTCAGGGAGGATTTCCAGTTGGAGACTTAAATTGGTATCCTGAGAAAAAGACTGAATGGGAATCTTGGTATCCTACTGAAGTAAAAGATATCACTTATGCTATAAGCAAAGATTTAAGTATTGAAGCTATTTACCCTAATCCTGCAGATAATGATATAAATCTAACATTGAATGTAGAAAAAAATACACAATTGAAGGTTTATTTGATAAATTTAAATGGAGAGTTAATAGATGTATTATTTGATTCAAAAATATCTAGTGGAAAACATGATTTGAATTTCAATATTTCAAATTTAGGAATTAGTACAGGAAATTATATTTTGGAGTGCAGATCAAATAATTCAATGGTTAGTCAAAAGATTCAGTTTTTAAGATAGATAATTAATTGTTTATATTATTTGTAATAAAAAGGGGCTTATTCTATTTAAGTCCCTTTTTACGTTTAATGAATATAAATTTTTCCGCTACCTTTTTGAGTAAATTTACCAATGATTGCGACAGGAAAATTATATGTTTCTTTTAGTTCAGAGATATATTTTTTGGCATCTTGTTCATTCATCGCTATAAGTAAACCTCCAGATGTTTGAGAATCACAAAGCATCAGAGAGTCAATTTTGGAATGATTGCCATAATCTACATTGTTGTAAGTGTAATCATAATTATTGTATGTGCCACCAGGGATAATATTGGCAGATGCCATATTTCTGACTTCTTCAAGGAATGGAATTTCATTGAAAAATAATTCAACATCACATTGAGAAGATTTTGTCATTTCACTTAAATGTCCAATAAGACCAAAACCTGTAACATCAGTACATGCATTTGCATTGTATTTAAGCATAATTTCTGAAGCCTGTTTATTGAGTGTTTTCATTAACACAGAAACTTTATTTTTTAATGATTCTTCGATCATTACTCTTTTTATTGCTGTAGATAGAATTCCTGTTCTATAGGTTTTGTCAATATCAATACATCATCAGGCTTAGCTCCTTCATTTTTAATTATCTTTTTAGGGTCGATAGTGCCACTTACTACCATTCCATATTTTGGTTCAGGATCTTCGATTGTATGTCCTCCTAAAATTGGTATTCTGCTTCAGCAGCTTTATCAGCAGCCCCTAATAATATTTGCTCTAATATTGTCAATGGTAAGGTGTTTTCAGGGATCCGACGATGTTTAGAGCAAAAATAGGTTTTGCTCCCATAGCATATATGTCACTTAAAGCATTTGCTGCTGCAATGGCTCGAAATCATAAGGATCATCGACAATAGGTGTAAAAAAATCAAGAGTTTGAACTAATGCGACATCTTCACTAATTTTATATACTGTAGCATCATCTGAGGTTTCAGTTCCAACGAGAATGTTAGGATTATTCAGTTTTGGCAAGGATTGTAATATTTTTTCAAGATTTGCCGGTTGTATTTTACATGCGCAACCCAATCCGTGAGTATAATGAGTTAGTTTTATATTATTTGCTGATGTTTTAGACTCATTTTGAATATTGCTAATATCAGGCTTTAGTTCTCTTACTTTTGAAATAATTTCTTTTGCAGCTTCTTCTATTTTTGTTTTATTAAGACCTCTGCCAGTTGAAAATCTGATTGTGCCCATAGCATATTGAATAGGAACAGACATTGCTTTGAGGACTTCAGATAAATCGATGGTTTCTGCATGGCATGCTGCACCTGCTGATACTGCAACTTTATCAAGTCTCGCTACCAATGTGTTAGCTTCAATACCAGGAAATGAAATACTTAGAGTGTTTGGCAACCTTTTAGTAGGATGTCCATTTAATTTGATATCATTTAATTCACTTTTTATTAGATTGAATAAATGATCTCTAAGAATTCTATTCTGCTCTTCTTGTTCTGATAGCTCATCTTTTGCTAATTCACAAGCTTTACCAAGACCTACAATTTGGGCTACATTTTCAGTTCCTGCTCTTTTGTTTTGTTCGTGATCGGCTCCAAATATAAGTTTTTCCAATACTAAACCATTTTTGATATATAGAGCGCCGATACCTTTAGGAGCATATATTTTATGACCTGCAATACTCATAAGATCTACATTGAGTGATTTGACATCAGTTTTAATTTTACCTACAGACTGAGCAGCATCAGTATGAAAAAATATATTATGTTCCTTAGCGATAGATGACAATTCCTCTATTGGTTGTATCGTGCCTACTTCATTATTGGCATGCATTATGGATATTAATATTGTGGTAGGTCTTATAGCTTTTGACAGAGATTCAGGGTTAACAAGACCATATTCATCAACTGGAAGATAAGTAATTTCAAATCCATTTCGTGAAAGATATTTGCATACTTCTATAATCGCAGGATGTTCAACTGAAGAAGTGATGATATGATTTCCTTTATCTTTGTGAGCAAAGGCAATACCTCTTAAAGCAAAATTATTGGATTCAGTGCCACCACTTGTGAATATTATCTCTGAAGGGTCACAATTGATTAAATTTGCCACTTGCTTCCTCGCTTTTTCAATTGCGAGTTTTGCCTTTACTCCATAAGAATGAGCACTGCTGGGATTACCAAAAAATAACTCCAAGAATGGTTTTATTTCTGCTGCTACTCTACTATCTATTGGAGTTGTGGAATTATAATCTAAATATATCATAACTGTCTATTTAGTGAAAATGGATTGGAATTCAATTAGTCTATTTTTTTAAAATATCCCATTTGGATGAATATACCCATCTTTATCATAGTTTCAAGTTCTTTTGGACTCGGATTGATTATATAATTATGATTATCATCACTCGTATTTTCAATTCTCAATATTTTAGTGTATTTTTTGACTTTTGTTATTGCTGATTGTTCAACATCTTCAGCATTTTCATCGCCAAGTTGTTCGAGATCTATATAGTATGTTTTTAGATTCCCTCCTTCAGGTTTTACCAATACAATATCCCAATACAGTGAATCCTTAAAATTTAGAATATAATAATCATTGAATTTTCTTAATTCTAAATATCCAGCTTCGAGAGTGTCGTTATTGGAAAAAATTTCACTATCGTTACCATATTTTGTAGATGTAGGGAAAACAAAAAGAGTATCTTCATCTTCATCGATATATGTTCCTTGCAAGCTTTTGGGGTATTCAAATATTGAAGTTCCATTCGATGGCTGTGGATTTTTGAAAAGAACAGATGAACAAGAACTGAGCAATATCATAATTGATATGATAAGAAAACTAAAATTGATTTTAAGAGACTTTGATTGAGTTTTCATGATTTTTTGTTTTAATGTTTTTTCTAAATAATAATAGTTGAATTATTAATTTAATAAACTCAGTTTTTTAAAAAAGCTGAATTCAAGTGACAAATGCAACATTAGATAAAAATATGTCATTGGCAAAATTACGATTAAAAAATTCAATCGGAGTTAGAAAACCTAGTTTTTTTCTAGGTCTATTATTCAATATATTTTGAACTGAAATTACATCATTGTCAGTAATATTTTCAAAAGAAGAACCTTTAGGAAAATATTGTCTGATAAGACCATTGGTATTTTCATTAGCACCACGTTCCCAAGAATGATATGGTCGGGCAAAGAAAAATTGAATATTTAGATTTTGAGAGATAGTTTGATGATCAGAAAATTCTTTTCCATTATCAGCAGTAATAGTATGTAATAAATTTTTAAAAGGGTTAAGAGTTTCGATAGTTTGTGATGAGACTGGGATAGCATCTTTAGACACTAATTTACGAATAAAAACCAAGCTTGACACTCTGTCATTCATTGTAAGCAAAGCTCCTTTGTGATTTTTACCGATAACAGTATCTATCTCAAAATCTCCAAAACGATTTTTTTCATCTACTATTTTTGGTCTCAAAGAGATATCAGTTCTGTTAGGAATAATACCTCTTTTATCTTTTGAAGCACCTCGTTTACGATATTTTCTTCCATTGTGCCTTAGGTGTTTATATAAATTACCTCCTTGTTTTTTATCATCCCAAATAAATTTATATATGGTTTCATGTGAGACACAATGGATATTTTCAACTTTAGCTCTACCTACAATTTGTTCAGGACTATAATCTTGTCTAAGTTTATCAATAACATAAAATTTGACTGATTTAGTAAATTTATGTTTTTTAGGTTTTTCTTTGAGTCTTTTAGTATATTTTTTTTGTGCTAAATCAGCTTTGTATTCTCCATTACGTTTGTCACTATT
This sequence comes from Saprospiraceae bacterium, assembly GCA_041392555.1. Classification (GTDB taxonomy): domain Bacteria; phylum Bacteroidota; class Bacteroidia; order Chitinophagales; family Saprospiraceae; genus JADJGA01. The sequence continues at coordinate 123,059 of JAWKLW010000006.1, forward strand.
GCGTTTCAATTCTCTACAAACCATAGATTTGTGTTTGCCAATTGTTTTTGCAATGTCAGTTTGAGAATATTTATTTTGTATCATTACTGAAATTGTATATCTTTGCTCAAGTGTTAAATGTTTATTCATAGCAACTTTTTTTGGACGACAGGGGGCTAAGATAATCAAATTCCATCAAAGCAGAGAAGTAGGATTTTTTTCCTTCTTCTTTGTTTTGAAAAAATTTATTTTATCTCATCTCTCTCATCTTTTTGTAAGTTGCATTTGTTTGTTGAATTTGGGAAATATTAAATTCATAATAATTTAAATTAATAAATAACATTAAATATATGAAAAATTGCCAATTTTGCACGAAATTTAAAATAAACTTTTTCTATAAAGTTAAAAATAATGAATATTGAATTAATTTGTTTGGGTAAAAATCAATTTTCTTTTGTAGAAGAGGCAATTGATATTTATCAAAAGAGATTAAATCATTATTGCAATTTTAGCGTTATATATTTGGATAATATAAAAATCAGTAACAAAATTAATCCTGATATTGTTAAAGAAAAAGAAGCAGAAAAGCTAATTGAAAAATTTTCAGATAATGATTTTATAATTTTGCTTGATGAGAATGGTAGAGAATTCAATTCAATTGAATTTGCGGATTATATTGAAAAGAAGATGATTTATAATGATAAAAAATTGAAATTTGTGATAGGTGGTGCTTTTGGATTTTCAGCAAAAATCAAACAAAGAGCTGATGCATTGGTGTCATTATCAAAAATGACTTTTTCGCATCAAATAATTAGAACTATTTTTATGGAACAATTGTATAGGGCATTTACTATTATCAGGAATGAAAAATATCATAATAATTAAAATATGGTAACAAAAATATTATCGGTAATTATATTTATAGTTTCATTACAGGGGTTTAGTAATGGTGCATTTTTTGATAAATTCAAAAATTATCCATATAGAATAAATCGTAATAATGAATACTACAGAATGCTTACAAGTGGATTTTTGCATGGTGGTTGGGTACATTTATTGATAAATTTGTTTGTTTTTTGGCAATTTGGTTCATTTGTTGAAGATTATATTTTTGTAAGTTATTATGGAATTGTTTGGGGGCGAATTTTGTATTTGCTACTTTTTTTGTTGTCTGTTATTTTTGCAAATATTTATAGCACTATAAAAAATAAAAATAATCCATATTATGCGAGTATTGGAGCATCAGGGGCAGTATCGGCGATATTGTTTTCCTATACTTTGTTTTCTCCTTGGTCGTTAATTTATTTATATGCAGTAATTCCAATATATACAATTGTAGCCGGAGTATTATATCTGATATATTCACAATGGGCGAGTAATAATTCAAACGATCATATAGATCATTCAGCCCACTTCTATGGGGCACTTTTTGGAATTATTTATACTTTGGTGGTTATACCTCCGGCATTTGGTAATTTTATAAATGAATTAATTAATAATTTCCCTTTTAAATAATTAAAAATTTGAAATAATGAGTAATGAAATAAAAAGAATTGCAGTTTTGACATCCGGAGGAGATGCTCCGGGAATGAATGCTGCAATCAGAGCAGTAGTAAGAACAGCAACACATGAAGATCTTCATACATATGCCATAGAGAGTGGATATAAAGGAATGATAGAAGGTAATATCTATAGGTTGGAGAATAAAGATGTTGCCAATACTATTCTAAGAGGTGGTACAGTGTTGAAAACTGCTAGGTGTGAGGATTTTAAAACTCCTGAAGGAAGGAAAAGGGCTTATGATAGTCTTGTCGCTTATGATATCGATGCTGTGATAGTTGTAGGTGGAAATGGAACCTATACAGGAGCATATTATTTTACTAAAGAATATAGTATTCCATTTATTGGATTGCCTGGTACAATTGATAATGATATTCATGGTACAGATTTTACTATAGGTTATGATACTGCTATTAATACTGCCGTTGAAGCAATAGATAAAATCAGAGATACTGCGAGTTCACACAACAGATTATTTTTTGTTGAGGTGATGGGAAGGCATTCAGGATTTATAGCTTTGGATACAGGAATTGCTTCAGGAGCTGCAGCTACATTTATGCCTGAAACAAATTGGGGTGCAGATGAATTATTAACAATGTTGAAAAATGCTTCGATTAGAAAAAAATTATTTAATATAGTAGTAGTTGCTGAAGGAAATAAAAATGGTGATGCCAGACAATTAGCACAAACAGTAAAGGAAAATCTTCCCGGGTTCGATGTCAGAGTTACTACAATAGGTCACCTTCAAAGAGGAGGTTCACCGAGTTCTGCTGACAGAGTTTTGGCAAGCAGACTTGGTTATGAGGCAGTGATGGCACTACAACAAGGTATTTATAACAAGGCTTTAGGAATAGTCAATGGTAAAGTCAATTATGAGGATTTTTATGATGCTATCAATAAAAAGAAATCACTTGATGATGAGAAATTAAGGATGTTGCATGTGCTTGCTATGTGATAAATTAAATATTGTTTATGCCTGAAAATAAAATTACAATTTTAGCAATTGAATCATCTTGTGATGATACTGGAGCATCCGTCATCATAGATAAGAAAATTGTTAGTAATGTTATAGCTAATCAATTGGTGCATTCTCAATATGGTGGTGTCGTTCCTGAACTTGCATCAAGAAAACATCAGATAAATATTATTCCAACTGTGGATACTGCATTGAAAAAAGCGGGACTTGCGAAGGAAGACTTAGATGCTATAGCAGTTGTAAGTGGTCCTGGATTGATGGGGAGTTTATTGGTAGGTGTTACTTTTGCCAAAACATTTGCATCTGCATTAAATATTCCTTTGATTGAGATAAATCATCACGCTGCACATATAATGGCTTTATTTATAGATGATCCTGTCCCACAATTTCCATTTCTTGCTTTGACTGTGTCGGGAGGACATACGCAAATCAGTATTGTGAAGGATTACAATAATATTGAAGTTATAGGGAAAACACTTGATGATGCTGCTGGAGAAGCTTTTGATAAAACAGGTAAACTCTTAGGTCTTTCTTATCCGGCAGGTCCGGTCATTGATAGGTTATCAAAACTCGGTAGGCCTATATATGATTTCCCTGAGCCTAAAATTCCTAATTTAGATTTTAGTTTCAGTGGTTTAAAAACCGCAATTTTGTATTTTGTTCAAAAAGAAACAAAGAAAGACAGTCAATTTATCGAAAACAATATAAATGATATTTGTGCATCAGTTCAAGATAGAATTGTTAGTATTCTTATGAATAAATTAATTGCAGCTTCAGAAAAAACAGGAATTAAAGAAATTGCTATTGCAGGTGGTGTGTCTGCTAATTCAGGATTGAGAAATGCAATTACCAATACAGGAAAGGAATTGGGGTGGAAAACATATATTCCTAAGTTCGAGTACTGTACTGACAATGCTGCCATGGTTGCTATTACAGCTCATTATAAATACCTAAATAAAGATTATGCAGATCTGAATTTAACTCCAAAACCCCGGTACTCAATAGGTTGATTTTTGTATAGATGTTTTTAAAAATTTTTTAGTGGAAATATGTATACTTTTAATTTTATAAACGTCTTAATTTAAAATTAATCTATTTTTTAGTTAACAAAAAGTGTTAAAGGTTCAATAAAATTATAAAATACTAATTTTATTTATATATTTTCGCACTTTGATTAGGTTGTCATAAAAATAAATACTATTTTAAATTTTTGAATAAAATATTATTACATATTAGCTTTATTTTAATGTCTCTCTCAATACTATTTTATAGCTCGTGTACTGATAGGGTAGATGGTGATGATGTGCAAGTTGTGGATTCTGAAATATGGGTTAGTTCAATTGTCAATAATAATGATCCGGTAAAGATATTTATAGGTTCCACATCAGGATTAGGCAGTGGAGATATAGCAGAATATCGCGATGATGCTAAAGTAGAAATATACATAAATCCTGGATCAAATGAAGAACCATTGGTTTTTGATTATTATGAAGATAATACCATTTTAAGCGGAGGATATTATAACTATTATAGGTTAACTAATGCTAATCCCGGTGATACTCTTTTGTTGCGTGCCAGCATTCCAAATTCAGATTTTAAAGAAATTCAAGCCACAACAGTGATTCCAAATAGTTTTTCTATCGATTCTATTGAGAAAGATGTTACAGTAAATACATTTAAGGAATTGAGAAATGTAAATCTTAAAATTTATCTCGATAGTATTATTCAAAATGAAAAAGAAAAATATTTTGAATTGCTCATTACCAATTTTATTTATTATGACTCTGATACTATATCTGGTTCAAATAGTGAAAATAAAATTGATCCTACTAATAATATTAAGTTGAAATCAGGGATGAGATGGAGTGAAAATTTGAATTCCATTTTAATTGACTATGATAAATTGGATAGTAAATCTATTGAAATAGGGTTTTCTGTAGATGATAATTTTTACAAAAACAAAATAAGTATAGAATTAAGAAGTGTAAATAAAGAATACTATGATTATTTTGTAACTCTTGATAATGGATTTTTAAATAGTACAAATATAATTAATGGGGTAGGTATATTTTCCGGCTATTCCAAAGATATAAAAACAATAGAGATAAAATAGCTTGTTTAAGATATTTTAATGTAGATTATAATAGCATTTCCATTTTAAAGTTTTAAGTTTGCAAAATATATTATTATTAATGCCATAAATAATATAGATGGTTCAATATATTTCTTTTGCAAACGGTAAACTTGAATTTCATGAAGAATGGAATAGTGGAGTATGGGTAAATATAGTTCCACCTCATCAGAAAGAAGATATCGAAGTATTATCTGAAAGATTTGATATTCCAATTGATTTTCTTACTGACCCTTTGGATATAGAAGAAAGAGCCAGATATGACAGGGAAGATGGTATCAAACACATAATTTTAGCTATCCCTTACAAACAGACTGAAGAAGAAAATAGTTATTATTCTACTATTCCACTGGGAATAGTGCTGACTAATGATAATGTAATAACTATCTCCCCGAAAGAAAATATCATTGTATCAAGATTTATAGAACAACGTGTAAAGAATTTTAATCCAAAAAATACTTCACATTTTGTATTGAAAATATTTGAGCAAACAGCTATATGGTATCTTGAATATCTCAAGAGGTTGAATCTCAAAAGAAATATCCTTGAACAGGAATTATATAATTCTTCGAGGAATCGAGAATTAAAGGAACTTCTTAGAATAGAAAAGAGTCTTGTCTATTTTCTCAATAGTTTGAAAGCTGATGAATTATTATTGATGAAGATGAACAGAACAGATTTTCTTAAGATAAAGGACAATGAAGATTATGTCGATTATTTTGAAGATATAATTATCGATTATAGCCAGGCTTTGGATATGGCAAATGTGCATACCAATATCTTAGGAGGTATTATGGATACATATGCCACTATCATATCGAATAATTTCAATAGTTTTATCCAAAGACTCACATTTATTACTATTATTCTTGAAGTGCCTACATTGGTAGCGAGTTTCTATGGTATGAATGTCGATCTCCCATTTTCCGGAAGCAAATATTTATTTTATATCTTATTTTTTACTTCATTTTCCCTTGGTATAGCCTTAGTATATTTTCTGATAAGGCGTATTGGGAAATAAATATAAAACATTTAAATATGATTTTACTTGATGGTAAAAAACTCTCAAAAGAAATTAAAAAAGAAATTAAAGAGGAAGTTGACAGTTATCTTTCAAAGAAAATGAGAGCCCCTAAATTAGTCACTGTATTAGTTGGAGATGATAAAGCCAGTCAATCATATGTCAGAAGCAAAATTAAATCGTGTGGTGAAGTTGGTTTTCTTTCGGAAAATTATAATTTACCCGAAAATACTAAAGAAGAGGAATTATTGGATTTAATATCTAAATTGAATGAAGATAGCACTGTTGATGGATTTATTGTGCAACTTCCATTGCCAAAACATATAGATGAAGAAAAAGTATTATTGAGTATAGACCCTACTAAGGATGTTGATGGATTTCACCCATATAATATTGGTAAATTATTGTTAGGAATTGAGACCTTTACTTCAGCAACTCCTCTTGGAATATTGGAAATGTTGAAAAGATATAACATCAAGACAGAATCTAAGGATATCGCTGTCATTGGTAGGAGTAACATTGTAGGGAAACCGATTGGAATAGCTTTAGTTCAAAAAATGTATCCTGGAAATGCTAGTGTCTCATACTATCATAGTTATACCAAAGATTTGAAAAATAAATTGTTGAGAGCAGACATTATAATCGCTGCTATAGGAAAGGCAAAATTTGTAACTGAAGATATGGTTAAGGAAGGAGCTGTTATAATCGATGTAGGTATGAATAGCGTATATGACGAATCACTCGGGAAGTCAAAATTAGTTGGAGATGTGGATTTTGAAAATGTAAAATCCAAAGTAGATTATATAACTCCTGTACCAGGAGGAGTAGGATTGATGACAGTGGCTTCTTTAATGTTGAATACTTTAAAATCATATAAATTAAGAAATGGAATTTATTAGACAATACTACAAGTTTACTTTCAATAGCCAATGGGATGAAGAGATAATGGGTGCATTATTGATGAAAATTGGTTTTGATACTTATGAAGAAACGGAAAATGGGATAGTTTGCTTTAAGAGTGAAAATGAAGTGGACTCGAAATTTAGAGATTTTTTAAATGAATTCTGTGTAGAATATCAGATAGAAGTAAAGGAAGATATCATAGATAATATAAACTGGAATCAAAAATGGGAAAGTGATTTTGAACCAGTTATTATCGATGATTTTTGCTTGATTAAAGCTTCTTTTCATAATATTGAAGATTCAGATTTTAAGCATATAATTACCATTGATCCGGAAATGACTTTTGGGACAGGACATCATGAAACTACTGAAATGATGATCAGACTTATGGAAAATATAAATTTTGATGATAAAAAGGTCTTTGATTTTGGTTCCGGAACTGGGATATTATCAATATTGGCTGAAAAAATGGGGGCATCAAAAATATTATCTGTCGATAATGATCCAATTGCCGTTAGTAATATTAAAGAAAATGCAAAGAAAAACAATTGCAGTAAAATAAAAGCTAAATTGAATGATACTGCTGATGTCAAGAATTTTCAATACAATATAGTTTTAGCAAATATTGAAAAGATTGTATTATCGAAGGAGGTATCTAACTTATCTTTATCATTGAAAAAAGGAGGGTTTTTATTGATCTCCGGGATAATGAATAAAGATAAAGATGAAATGATAAAATTATATGAAGACAATAGTCTTAAATTGATGAAGGTTCTTCAACAAGGTGATTGGACAGCATTGAAATTTATAGCATATTGATTTAAATATTAAAATGGGTCATTGATACTGAAAACAAAGGTAGGTCTGAAATTATTGACATCCCAATAATGACCATTTTCATTTTTATAAGGATTTCTTAATTTAAAAGCAAAATCAAATCTTAGGAGTAGAAATACCTTTAATTGGATACTTACTCCGGCATCTACAGCTATCTGATTAATGAAATCTTTGCTGAATTTACTTCCAATTCGTTCAGGGTCATAATTCAATGTCCATATATTGCCGGCATCGGCGAATAATGCTGCTCTAAAGTAACTGGACAATTTAAATCTATATTCAAAATTTGCTTCAAGTTTTATATCTCCTTTTTGAAACGGTAATTCTGATGATGATTCCTCAACATAACTACCAGGTCCAAGTTCTCTGGCTCCCCATATAGCTTCATGTTTGTAGGCTCGGCTTCAAATTGTTTTACGTAAGGCAATGTGTTAGCATTGAAAGCAGAGCCAAAGCCCATATATAATCTACCTGCGAGTTCATCATTTCGGTTCAATCTGAATTTGGGACGAATATCAAGGTCTATTTTTACAAATTTAGCATATTCTACAGTATTAGAAAGTTTCCATATCTCATCTGTGTTATAAATAGCATCATATATTTCATTGAAAAGGTATAATTCAAGTCCAGACAACTCTATTCCTACTTGATAATTTGTAAAAAATATTTTATTGTCTCTGTCATTATTGATACTCAAAGCAAGATTCCTGAATAGCAGGTTAGTCTGGAAAAAATCTGCCATACTTTTGGTCTGAAATTTGTTAAACAAACTGTTATCAATGATTTTAGAAGCAAAATAATTGACTCCGGCCTGATTGAATAAAACCTGAATTCCTTCTGGTCTTGAATAATAATTATAACCAAAGTTCAGATTTAAGGAAGTAATATTATAATTACCTATAAAATTCTGGTGATCCAAGGAAGCTGTGATCTTAGTTATCGCCTTATTTTTGATTTTGGAGTAATCTTCATGTACCAGCCATGAAGATATAGGATACAATGGACTTATTTTTACACTCTTCAAAGGATAGGGATAGTTGTAATCCAATTTTGTATTAAGATTTAATTCACGATATAAGTTCTCTTTATCAAAATTGACTTTTATATCGGCATTGCCACCAAAATTCAAATTATCACCTCTGTCAGAAACAATTCTATCATAAATTGAACCTTCAAGTCCGGCTTCAAAAAATTTTTCTTTTTCACTTAATGTCACTAATTTCAAACTAGCCCCAATATCCGGACTATATTTATTTTCCGCAACATAGCAATAAATGAAGTAATTCAATTTATTAGGAATATTTTTATCATATTCTGTCCTGATTGAAATAAATTTATATATTGCTATTTGTGATAATTTATTGTAAACTTCATTGATGACTTCTTTGTTATACAAATCACCAGATCTGAAACTAATGGAATTATGAAGTATTTCAGGATTTACAATGAAGCTATTGAGTTGTTTGTAGTAATTAATACCTTCAAATTTTATTGAGTCGAGTTTTTTGTTTGTTTCTTGCCCAGCATAATAATCTGTAAAGACAGTGATTTCACCAACATAATATTTAGAAGGGATTGAGTCATTATTGTCAGTGTTTATTTTTAGTACAAGGTTTACCAAATAGTTGGAACTATCTCCTTTTAATTCAAAATTATCGGTATTGAACTGAGCATAACCATTATTTTGAAGTAGAGAAGTTATTCTGATTTTTTCTGAATCATAAAAAGATGAATTTATTGGAGCTCCATTATTCAAAAATGAATTCATTTTATTTGCTTCGATAATTTTTAATATATTTGGATCCGAGCATTCATATTTCAAAGAATTTATGTGATATCTATTACCAAGATTGATTTTGTATTGAACATCAGTCAAATATTGCGAAGATTTTTTGCTTTCAAATCCTACGCGTGCATCATAAAATCCTCTTTTGTCACGTAGGAAACTTTCCATTTTTTGTGCTGTTTCCTGAGAAGCTTCTTCATTGTAAAATGTTGGTGTTTGTGAAAAAGCTTTCATCATTAATTTTGAAGTTTTTGTCGTTTTATCTTTGTAGATAAAATAAAACCATTGTCGAGGAATCCATAATATAGTTTCATTTGGATTTTGCTTATAAAATGTCATCAATTCCTCTTTTAAAAGAGTTTTATCTTCTATCTTTTCTTTAGAAATTAATTTTAGCTTATTTTTATGGAGATATGTCTGGTCTTTCTGAAGGAAACTCACTGCCTGGCATGAACTTAACATCAGTAAAATAGCCAAATAGAAAAAAAAATTATATTTTCGTAGTTTGATCAATATAAAGTACTTTTTATATGAATAAAATTTCAATCAATGATGCAAAATTAATACGATCTTTGACAATAAAAAAGTATAGACAAGAATATAAAAAATTTATTATTGAAGGAGAAAAATTAGTTTTAGAAGCTATAAAATACAGAAATGATAAAATTGATAAACTTTATTGTTCAAATAATTTTTTTGAAAAACATAAAAGTGATGTTTTTTTTGACAATTTAAATTATCAAATTGTTGAAAATAAAGAATTATCAAAGGTTTCAAATTTTAAATCTTCGGATTCGCAATTTTGATTTGTAATTTATTTGAAGATATTGAATTTGGTCAGGATACCCATTTTTAGTACAATTGTATATTTAGACAATATCTCTGATCCGGGAAATATGGGGACAATTATGAGAACATGCGAATGGTTTGGTGTAGATCTGTTAGTAGCATCAGAGAATTGTGTGGACTTTTATAACCCTAAAGTTGTTCAGGCAAGTATGGGATCGATTTTAAGATTGAATTATATACAAATGGAATTAAAAGAATTTATCGATACTGTTTCGCCTGTAAAATATTCAACTTATGGTATGGTGCTGAATGGTGAAAATATCTATAACTATGATTTTGATGTAAATAGGATAATTATTATCGGTAATGAAAGTAATGGAATTTCTGAAGAAACTCTCGATTTAATAAATAATAAAATAACTATCCCTACTAAAAGTGCTGATATAGAATCATTAAATGCTGCTATTTCGACTTCAGTTATTTTGTCAGAATTAGCAAGGAGAGATATTTAAATATTGTTGATGGAATTATATGTATTTAATTTTTGTTGTATATATAGAATTGTGAAAAATTAATTAATTAACAATGATTTTTATAAAAACAGGTGGAATTTAGCAGAAGAAATATTATTGTTTTTTTTGTACTTGATTGATTGCCTGATAATTACAAAATAGCTTAAAATGAAATATCTAACAATTATTTTTGTATTACTTTTGGGATTTCAAATTACCGGATATACTCAAAATGGTGGAAATATTAAAATTATCGGAGTTGAGGAGTTTAAAAGTAAAGTTAATTCTGGTAATTTTGTCAATATAGATTTAAGAACAAAGAGGGAGTATGATGAAGGACATATTAAAAATTCCATCAATATCGATTTTTATGATAAAGGATTTTTAATAAATATTCAGAATTATTCTGGGAAGTCTTATTTGATGTACAGCAGAGATCAGAATATTTCAGATTTGGCCATCAAAAAAATTGAAGGGCTTAATCACAAGGAAATATTCATATTGGAAAATGGACTTGTATCATGGAAGAGAGAGGGATTGGAATTGGTTAAATAATAATTGTGTATTTTTATTTCGGAAAAAATTAGTGTTTAAGGATATTTTTATTCCACTAATTGATAAAATATATTTTTATGATTATTTTTTATGCTAAAGATGTAGATAGTGAATTTGCTTATTTAGATGGAGATGAAGCAAAGCATTGCTCTAAAGTGCTGAGAAAAAGGGTAGGAGATGAGTTAGTGTGTATCGATGGCAGGGGAAATTTTTTAAAAGGGGAAATAGTCTCAATTGAAAAAACTGCTTGCAAGATTTTAATAAAAGAGACTTGGGAGCAAAAAAATAAAAAATACAATACTAAAATTGCTGTTTCACTTTTGAAAAATCCATCGAGGTTCGAATGGTTTGTCGAAAAAGCTGTTGAAACCGGAATTGATGAAATTATACCTATGATTTCGGATAGAACTGAAAAACAAAGTGTTAAAATTCAAAGATTGGAAAATATTGTAATATCTGCATCAAAGCAAACACTAAAGGCAAAGTTCACCAAGATAAATCCTGTAATGACATTCAATGAAATAATCAATGATACTATTGAAGGACAAGGTATTATTCCACATTTGAATGAGATGACGGAGTATATGGGAAATATTTTAAAAAAGGATCATTCATATACAATACTGATAGGTCCGGAAGGTGATTTTACTGAACAGGAGGTAGATTTTGCTTTGAGTAGTGGTTTTGTGCCTGCATCATTAGGAGATAATAGATTACGTACGGAAACCGCTGCTATAGTGGCAGGTGAGATAGTTAACATTATCAATAATTTGGGTTAAAAAAATCCTAAATCTATTATCTTATATTTGGGACAAATGTTCTTTTATTTTATCAGCT
>JAWKLW010000007.1:0-134475 GCA_041392555.1 Saprospiraceae bacterium
CACTTTGAAATACAGGAGTTGTAGAATTCAATACTCCATTTTTCATACAATATGTTGTTGATTTAACGCAACATTTTTTTCCACAATACACTTTAGAAACATTTATTAATAATGGCTCCCCTGGTTTGGACATTATTTCTGCACACCATTGATAACATATACTACTATAATAATCTGCAGTTAATTGCCCCAGTGGACATTCTTGTCCACCATTAATTAACCTTTTCTTCACATAAAATCTTTCATAAAAAACTGAGCCTTGATAATTAAGAATATCCAATAGTTTTGCTACATCATCATCAGTGCCATTGATAACAATATCCCAAAATAAGCTATCGAAAGCTCCACAATTTCCTAAAGGATCGACTATACTTTTATCGAATACTAAATTACTCCCACAGTCATAAACTGTTAATCTGATTCTAACATAAAGTGAATCACAAATTAATGAATCCTGATAATAAAATGGTATATACATAAAGGTGTCCACAATAATGGGAGTACAACCATCATAAGGAGTAAAACAAGATTCCTCTGATGCTGTTTCTCTGTTTTCAATTATTGAAGAGTTATTAATTGAATCATCGACAACTACATTTGCATTCTCTTTGCTACACCTATGAAAGAACACTGAAACACCTATTAGAATTATTAATATAGAAATATATTTTAAAGTTTTCATTTTAATATGATTTTGATTTCTAAAAAAAAATTACAATATAATTTAAAAATCCGCTATCTTTGCTTCTTAACTCTTTGAGGAGTTGGGTTCGCTTTTTATTTTGATTTACGTGCAACCAAAATAATAGATAGCGGACCCTTGTTTATTTATCCAACTTCATTAAGTAGATTGTTTCCCCTTTAACTTCACCAAAAAGGCGGATCGACTAACAGTCGCCTCACCCTAAAATATTTTTTGCTTTTAATATCGTTATATAATATTTGTTTAATATATTGGGATATTGGGATATTGGGATATTGGGATATTGGGATATTCCTTTATCTTAAGAATAGAAACCTGCCTGTATTGATAAGTTAGCATATTTCATTAATTATAGATACAAAGTTAAAATATTATATTTAAAAAATAAAATTTTTTAGTATATTATTATCAACAATTTATATAAAATTAATATTTAGTCGCTCCTTAAAATAACGATAAAGTATTAAATATCAATAAAATAAAGGTAATAATATTATGATAATATTGCAAGAAATGTTATATTTGTGGTATAAAATCTTGTAAAAATGATAGGGAAATCACCAAATCAACTCCAAAGAAATCTATTCAATCCATTGTTGAGTGATTTTATAGATGGGAGTCACGAACTAGTACTTTTAGCAAACAAAATAGATTGGAATTATTTTGAGAAAACATTTGGATCATTGTATTCACATACGGGTCAAAGAGCAATGCCAATAAGATTTTCGGTAGGATGCTTGTTACTCAAGCGACTATATAATCTTGGGGATGAAACACTTGCACAAGCATGGGTAATGAATCCCTATATGCAATATTTTACAGGAGAAGCACATTTTAAACATAAATTTCCATGTGATCCAAGTGATTTTGTACATTTTAGAAAACGCATAGGAATAGAAGGAGTAGAAAAGATATTTGCATATTCGGTAAAGATACATGGCAAGGAATCCAAAGACAAAAAGATGTTATCAGATACTACGGTACAGGAAAATAACACTACCTTTCCCACTGATGCAAAATTGGCAAAACAAATAATAGATAAGTGCAACAAAATAGCTTTAGAACAAGGGATAAAACAACGGCAAACATATTCGAGAATCAGTAAACAATTAATGAGAGATTCCTACAATGCTAAGCATCCCAAAAGAGCAAAAAAAGCCAAGAAAGCACAAAAGAAATTAAAGACAATAGCTGGAAGACAGATTAGAGAGTTGGAGCGCAAACTTAACCCGGAGGTACTGCAATCAAAATTAAAAGAAATAGAAATATTTAAACAAGTACTTGAACAAAAGAATGATAGTAAAAATAAAATTTATTCATTACACAAACCATATACCGCTTGTATAGCAAAAGGCAAATCCCATAAGCAATATGAGTTTGGAAATAAAATAGGGCTAACAACTACAACAGGTAAAAGAATTATCATCACAGCCATAGAAGCTTTTAAGGGCAATCCTCATGATAGTAAAACGATAGAACCATTATTGGAACAAAACAGAAAGTTACATGACCATGAACCAGAAGAAATAATTTATGATAGAGGAGGAAAAGGGAAGACCAAAATAAGAAACACAATAATCTCAACCCCTAAACCACCCTTAAAAAGTGATACAAATTATCAGAAAAGTAAAACAAGAAAGAAATTTAGAAGAAGAGCAGCCATAGAACCAGTAATAGGACATTTAAAAACACAGTTTAGAATGGGACAGAACTATCTACATGGCGAAAATTCTTCAAAAATAAATGCAATGTTAGCAGCAGCAGGATGGAATTTTAAGAAAATGATGGAAAAACTTAAAAAAGATTTTTCTTGGCTCTATTGGATTTTAAGAGCTATTCTCAGTAAATCAATTTTTAAGTTCCATTTTTAAGTTCTTAAGGATTGACTATTTACAAATCAAAAGATATGATTTATATCAGATATTTTGTCATAATTCCTTTAAATGTCAATTTTATTTAATATCAGTGAATCATAAAACCTCATTCTCAATGCACCAAAGAATCAAAAAAACTATTATAAGTCATTCAAAATTCATAAAATCCAAGCCAACTCAAAAAAAATTAACACGATATTTCCCTTGTTTCGCCACCCGATTTATAGGGTTTCACACCATGAAAAAGCCATCTCGGTTTTTGGGGCAAAAATCGTATTTGTTTTATTTATTAATATTGTGCCATAAAATATTATTTAATTAAAAACTTAACTTATGAAAAATCTAAAATTAATTTCATTTATTTTCATGACTTTTTTTATTGTTTTATCGGGCAATATTTATTCAAGTGAAAATGCGAATCCAAAAAATCTGACTGATAAAAATTCATGTACTATTATTGTACTTAAGAATGGCAATCCTGTCAAGAGTGCAAGAGTAGTTGGTGATGTATGTGGCGATATTTCCTGTTCAGGTCAAACCTCCGCTGAATATACAGATCAAAATGGGTATGCCACAATTAAATTTTCAAAAGGGTGTAAACTTTGTTCAGTATTTGTAAATGGAAAAGAATATAGTGGGAAATATTTAAATGGAGAGACATATAGGATTAATATTAACTAAGATTCTTATAGAAACAGCATGTTTATTGAAAATTTAATGAATTATTAATAAAAAGTTTATAAGAAAATAAATAAAAACTATGATTTGTATAGAAGCTCAAAAAAATTGAACACGAAATTTCCCTTGTTTCGCCACCCGATTTATAGGGTTTCACACCCCGAAATTGCCATCTCGGTTTTTTGGGCAAAAATCGTATTGTTTTATTTATTAATATTGTGGCGTAAAAACCAAGTTTATTTATATGGTTTCTTAAAGTATATTTCAATTTAGTTCAAATAAATATTTGTAGATTAAATATTAGCAAATGAAAATAACTTATTACATATCTTTTATTTTTTTATCATTTTTATGGAGTTGTTCAACACCAATTGAAGTTGATTATATTTATCCGGAAGACCAAATTAAAATTATTAAGAATGTTGAATACAAAACTGTACCAAATATAGATAATATCTTGGGAATTTGGGAGACAGAATTTAATAAAAAAAATGATGGTTCATTTGCAAAAGTGATAAAAAATATAGCTAAAAGTTCATTAGATGTTAATTGGTTGAAGTATAAACATCTAGATTTTGATGTTTATATACCTGATGATAATTTAGATAATAGGCCTTTAATAATTTTCATTCACGGAGGTGGATTCTTGTATGGAAATAAAGATGATGACTTACCTAAAACATTTTGTATGGAATTTGCAAGGAGAGGTTATGTATGTGCATCAATAGATTATAGAACAATGAATTTTTTAACTCCAAGTTTTGTTAAGGCTGGATATGTCGCAACTCAGGATGCATTATCGGCATTTAAATATTTTAATGAACATGCAGATGACTATGGAATAGATAGGTATAAAATTGTAATTGCAGGTGTTTCTGCTGGAGCAGTTACTGCATTAAATGCTGCTTTTCTTGGAAATGATGAGGAAATAGTAGGGAGACATGAAAAGTTGGATGAAATGTATGGAGTACTTAGGGAAAGTGATTTTCCTGATGTATTACCGGCTGCAGTTGTGAATATTTCAGGTGCTGTATTTGGTCTTAATATTTTAAATGATAACATTCCTGTAATTTCAATCCATGGAAATAATGATGAGATTTTACCTAATACACATGGTTTACCATTTGATCAAACTTCAAAAAAATATAATAATTTAATTGATAAAGCTAAATCATATTTAAGTAGTACAAGTCCTGAAATTCAAAATATAATAAATCCAGAACTTGATGAAGCTAAAATGTTTGAGGTATATGGTAGTCAGGATATAGATGCTGTATTAGCTAAAAATGATATTTACTCTGAGTTTATTAGGATTGAAGGTAAGTATTCAGGGCATTCTTTAGTATTAAGTCAAAATGGTACTTTGAAAAAAGATGGTGTTTTAATTATAGATAAAATAAGTAATTTTTTATATGGTGTACTTAAGTAGGAAATATTACCTTATTTATTTTCTTTTTGTATTTCATGTTTCTTGTAGGCAAGAAACAGTTAATAGTGATTATGAAATTGAATTCAAAGAAGAGTATTATTTCCCATTTAATGATATAGTAGATAACAATGATCTTGGATGTAATTATTATTTCAATGAAGATATAAATGATGCATTGAATTATATCACAAAACTTATTGCTGATAAAAATATCAAGTCATTGCATACTGAAAAGATATTTGTGAATAGGATATTACCCATAGAAGTTGTAAAAGATAATGAAATGCGATCAAAATTAAATAATATTTTAGATAAACTACTTGAGAATACTGATAATATAGATTCTTGCAAATGTTTTATTGTCAATGATGATGCTTTTGTAAATGCATTTATGCTTTTGGGAGACATTTATATAGGGACTGGACTTTTAAATGAAACTATAAATGAAGATGAGATAGCAATGATATTAGGTCATGAAATTGGACATGCTATAAATCATTTAGAGCAGCAACAAATTTTATTTTCAGCTTTGATTGATATTTATAATGAAAATAGCGGTTTTAACGATATTGCTAGTATCATCTTGAATGGGTTATTTAGTTTTTCTCAAAAAGGAGGAGAAGTCGAGGCTGATGTAGCTGGTTTATATTTGATGACCAAAGCAGGATATGACCCAAAGAAAGGAATTGAGATTTTTAAAAGAGTGGTTGTCGATCACGATCCTCCAACAAGTTATTTCTCTCGAGTAAAAGATGAATTGAGATCAACTCACCCATATTCTGTTGACAGATTTAATTGCTTGGAAGATAAAATAAATAAATATGGAATATTTCCTGATTCATTTCATTTGAAAAAAACAAGGGGAATAGAAGGAACAGTCACTGCAATAGATGCATTTGTTTATGAAGCTCCAAGTGAATTGTCTAGCAGATTATTTAAAATAAATAAAAATGATGAGTTGAGAGTGATGTATAAATACGTGCATGATGAAAAATCTTACACTCCCGAAAATATTTGGGTTTTTATAGAATTGGATAATGGAAATCAAGGATGGATAAATGATAATTATGTAAAATATTAAATAATTTACTATATGGCAAGAATTATACAAATTTCTATTTTAGTCTATATCACTACATTTTTATTTTATGGATGTCAGTCTGACCCGAAAGAAAGTGACATAGATGGTGATGGTATTGTTGACACTTTAGATAAATGCCCAGATATTCCTGGAGATTCTATTAATGGGGGATGTCCAATTATTGAACAAATTGATTTTATAATTGAGACATCTGGAAGTATGAATGGTTATGTTAAAGGAGCATCTACTTATAGGAATATTGTTACAAATTTAATTTCAAAATTAGAAAGTACTATTGATCCAAATGATACTAATAATGTAAAAATTTTAACAGTTTGTGATAATTTAAAAAAATATGATGGAGGTAAATCAAGATTTAATACAAAATTAAGTGATGTTCTTTTTTTTAATGGAAAAAGTTCTAAATTAAATAATATATTTGATATTTCAACAAAAGATTTGAAAGATACAATAAATCACCACAAAATTGTATGTTTAGTATCAGATTGTATAATGTCCTATTCTGATGAAGAAATAATAAACAATCCTAATATAAATATTGATAATGCATCTGCAGGACTTAAAGCTGACATACAAACAGTATTTTCAAATTTAGCTCATAGAAATGTAAGCTCTGCTATTTATGCTTATAAATCACATTTTGATGGAAAGTATTTTGATTGCAAAAATAAAGCAACTTCAATACAACATGACGATAGACCTTTTTATATTTGGTTATTTGGGAAAGAAAATGAGTTGGAGTATCTGATGGAAAATATTAATTTAGATGATAGGGAAATACTTATATTTAGAACTACAAATAATGCAAGTGATGATATTTCTTTGTTTGAAGAAATAAATCAATATCAAGGAGATTACAATTTAGATATTGGTAATTATAAAATTATAGATGATAATACTATAAAGATAAAAGATTATGATGATGATTATAAAATATCACTTTTTTAGAGCTTGATGTTTCAAAATTGATTCTTTTCAAAAAGAAACAATACTTAAAAATTGCGACTCATTTATTCAAAGTAAATACAAAGGGTATTTAAGTTGTAATGCGCCTAGTGAAAAGAAGATACCATTATAAATAGGATTTTAACGGGGGAGGGAGTTCTTTAATAAATAAACAATATTTAAAAATTGATATTAAAAAATTTGATTTTGACAATCTCGATTTTAAAATTATAATACCAAAAATATATGATAACTGGTATTTGGATTGGTCAATTAGTGATGATGCAAATACTGATAGTATTCACGGAAAACATGGGCATTTAATCATTTAATCAATGGTGTAATTGATGCCTATACTACTAAAGACAATTTATTATTTTCTAAAACTTTTAAAATTATTAATTGATATGAAATGGTTTTATAATAAGGTGCTTTTCCTAAGTTCAGCAGAGTACGGTAGGATATTAAAAGATCCAACTATGCCTTTTTTAATATGGTTATTAGTTCCTTTTCTATTATTAGTTATTTTTTATATACTTTTTTATGGTAGAAAAAATGTGAAATGGTGGATTTCAATTAGACAAATGAAAAATATGTGGTTTGTTTTTATGTTTTTGAATATCATATTAGTGTTCATTTTGTCATATTTTTCTGTCCCCTTGGATACGAAAATAAGACCACAAATTATTTTTTCTATAATAAATAGTTTAGCTTCGGTGGTAGGATTTTTATTTTGGACATTTTTTTTGAAAGGCTTTTCTTCAAAGGCTAAATATGTTCCTTGGGATTATTTTATAAAACTTAAAAAATAGATTATGGCACAAATATATTTATTTGCAATTGGTGGAACCGGTGCAAGAGTGGTTAGAGCATTGAGTAATATTTTGATAACTCAAGAAATTGGTGATAATGAAATTATACCCGTATTTATTGACAATGACAAAATGAATAAAGATTTAACAGAAGCAATAAGATGCACACGAGAATATACTAATTTTAAATCAACTATACAAACTTCAATTGATTGGTTATGTAAACCAAAATTTGAAATAATTAACGATATTGATTTAATTGAGAATGAAACTGCATCATCTTTGAAATTTGGAGCTTATATTGGATATGAAAGTTCTGACAGTTATGTAAACAAAATGGATAAAATTGATAAATCATTTGTTGAGTCATTTTTCAATACAACTTCTATCAATGATGACAATAATAAATTGGAACTTGAACTTTTTATGGATGTAGGATTCAAAGGAAGACCAAAGATCGGATGCATTGTATATAATGAATTAAAAAATGATACAATATTCAGGCAAATTTTACAGAGTTGTGAAAATAATGAGGAAAGTAAAATTATAATTATAAATTCATTATTTGGAGGAACCGGCGCATCTGGCCTTCCGCAATTGATAAAGATTATTAATGATTTAAGGGAAATATATCCAATATTACAAAGAATTCCTATCGGTGCTGTATCATTTTTCCCTTATTTTAATGTGGAGTTACCACCAAATATTAATACTAATAGCCTTGATATTAATTCTTCAACTTGGATAACAAAATCTAAATCTGAAGCAAAATATTACATTAGTGAAAATCAAAGAAGTACTGATAGAATAAATGTAATGTACACTTTATATGATGATCAGTTAGCTAGTTATAAATATAAAATTGGTGGTAAAGATCAGGAAAATGGTGCTCACTGGCTTGAGATTATTGGTGCATACTCAATATTAGATTTTATCAAAATGAATGAAAACGATTTGAAAGAAAAACAAGGGAAAATCTTCCTTTCTAAGTCTAATATTGGCAGTTTTGATAATGGATTTATTTATGACAATTTTCAGGATCAAACTAAGAAAAATTTACTAGATCCAATCATAAAGACAGGTATAGTTTATTTTTTGACTAAAGAACTTTTGTCTGACAATAATTTACAGAGTTATCACAAAAATTTGAAGAGATATAAACAAATTACTGAGAATATTTTTAATTATTTGAATAATAATTTTATACCATTTATTAAAGATGTTCAAAAAAATAAAAGATCTTTAAAATTATTTAATTTAGATGCAACTGATCCTATTCAATTTATTATGAGAAAGGATGAAACAAAACAACATGAGTGGAAAGGTATTGTTAGTAACCTATCTAATGAATATGAAGATAGTTATTCTGGATTTTTAAAACAATGCATTGAATATATTTTAAAATAATAACGAAAATAAATAATTATGGGACTTAAAATTCATTTTCCTGCCGATATTTCTTATACAGAAAGTACTATAAGTGATTTTGAAATTGAAAAAGGTAAACTTCTTAATAAATATAATTTAAATAAAGTTTCTGAAGATAATAATTTTGAAAATTATCTTATTTCTGCTATTCCAAAACCCTTAGCTGTACTATACGCATATAAAAATGCTTTTGAACATTTTATTCAAAATGATGATGTAATTGAAGGCGAATTTTCTAATACAGTAAAATTTGTTGGCCCTTATGCACAGATGGTTAGTGATACTCTTGATTTGATTCAGTGGATATTTGAAAGGGATAATTATGATGATATTAAGATCGTAAAATGGTCTAAAGAAAATAGAATCAATGCTATGGTAAATAGTGGTGACTCAAGATTAAAGCATTTTGCAGAAACTATGAATTCCTACATGGAAGATATTACTAACTTTAATGAAATATATTTAATATTTTACAATAAAAACGATGTTGAAATATTATTAGGTGGTACATCTCCATTTAATATGGTCTATTTAAGTCCAAATGCTAAAAGGCTTCTTAAAGACAAAAATGTCATTTTAAAATCCCATGATGGCGACACTTTTTTTGATGATGATATAAAAAGTCTTGCAAATAGAAGTAGTTTGTTTAAGGATTATATGTTTTATGTAAAGAACCAAATGGCAAATTCAGCAATTGATATTCCTTTTAGGCAGTACATTGAATTAGAATTAGGCAATAATTATACAGCAACAAATGAAAATTTCATTATCTTTAAAGATAATAATAATTCAAATTTAAAATTCAATGATAGGGATTTTTCAATAATGCCAATTATTCAAAAATTTGATTCTGAATTAAGAATTAAATATAATATTTCTAGTTGGAATTCAAATAATGCTGTCACACATCCACCATTGGTAATAGAAATAGGTAAATTAGATAATAAAAAATTGGGAGATATAAAATTAGAATCAATTAGAACAAATTTATGGATAGAGGAAGTTAATAGAAAATTAAGTATTTGGGATAGAGAGATTCCGGGAAAGAATGTGAAATATCCCTGGATTTTAACATCGGAGTTTTTTAATGAATATTTAATTGAAATTGAAGGTAAAGAACTTGATACTAATTCTTTTTTGTTAGGAAATAATAACAAAAAATACCTTTTGCCAATATCTGAATTGTTTTTACAATTTTTCAAAATCGAAAATTTAAATTCTTATGTTAAATTTTCTTCAAGTGGAAATGAAGTTAGAGTTTCCATTAAAATTCCACTTTTGGGGGATGATAATTTTGAAATAAGTAAAATTTATTCTAGTACATTTATAAAAAAAATAAGTTTAGGAGTTTTTATTTCCCCAAACTATAAAAAATCCGAAAATGATATTTTTGAAATTTTGATGATATTTGATAACTCAAATGAAAATTATTCTATAAAATTCAATGATCAATTGAAAAATAAGCATTTGGAATTTTATGATAATAAGACTGAAAAAGGTAAAATTTGGAAAAAAGAACAGAAATCTAACCATGTATCTGAATTTAAAGGTGGAGTTTTTTATCGCTTTAATTTTACTTCTTTTGAATCTTTTACTCATATAAATATTAAAATTCATCAAAGTTCTAATGATATTATAAACTTCATTTTAGTTCCAAATTTTAAAACATTACCTAAACCTGAGCAACAATCAAATGCTAATTTTGCCATTGATTTTGGTACAAGCAATACTTTTATTGCAGTAGATTATAACAACGAAAAGAGTAGTTTGGAATTTAATGATTTTACATTATCATTACACAAAATTGAACAAGATGGATCGGATTTGCTTCAGATATTTGGAGATGCCCCAATATTAGATGAATTTCGTAAGTATTTTGTACCAATTTGGTTTTCAGAAAATGAAAATACACAATCAAATAATGCTAATCACTCAGCGAAATCAGTTCATAAAACAATATTATTATCAAATGGTGAAAGTGAACATATTCTGCATAATAATGCAATTGCATTTTATTATGATTATATTAATCGTACCAATGAAGGAGAAGCATTTTATTCAAATATTAAACCTAAGTTGGAGATTGAAAGTGGATTGAGAAATGGAATAAATGTAAGCGTTTATATTAGGGAATTGTTGTACGTTATTAAATTATTTATTGATAAGAATAAAGTACCTTACGAAAAAGTAAAATTAATTTATACATATCCTAGTACAGGTGATTTCAAATCTAAATTGGAAAAAATTTTCGAGGAAAATATTGATTACATTTTTAATAAGAAAATTTCTTTGGATAGTGATAGTGAAGCGATTTCTCCATTTAGGTATTTGACTAATTTTAAAAAAAATGGTAAATATTTAGTTGAGTTAGGTGGTATTAAAAAAGGGTCGATAAATGTTGATATTGGTGGAGGAACGACAGATATATCATTCAATAATGATAATAACAATTATTTAATAACTTCTTTTGCTTTTGCTGGTAATCATCTATGGGGAGGAGAAATTTCTCCAAATAATGAAAGCAAAGACAATATTTTTTTAAAAATTTGGCAAAAAGAATTTCTAAATAAAGATGATACTGATTTGTTATTAAAATATAATGAAATTAATGGTAAAACATATACAGGTGCATCAGATTTAGTTAATTTACTTTTCTCAAATGAAAGGTATGAATTTATAAATATTTTTGAAAATAACGAAAAAAATTTAGGAACATTTTTAAAAGCATTAGCTCTGTTTCACTTCAGTTCTATATTATATTATACATTAAAATTATGTAGTATTAATGAAATTACTAATATCCATTCATTAACATTTACAGGTAAAGGAAGTTTATATCTAAATAAAATTATTTTTCAGGATAATAATAAATTAATTGATTATATTAAGGTTTTTATTGAAAATTTTAAAAATGAATTATCTATAAACATTAGTATAGAAAAAGCTAATATTATCTGCTTGGATAACCCTAAGGAAATTACAGCAATTGGCGCACTTTATAAATTTGGTAATAATACCGCAGAATTGAATACTGTTACCTCAATCCAGTATCCCAATAATATTGAGAAAAAATTTAGATATGGGAACGATACAAATAACTTATCTCATACTGAGAAAAATTTTATAGAAATCGAAAGCGATATAAATACATTATTTCCGATTTATTTTAATACATTATCTGAGACCATTTTTAAAAATAATGTAAGTTTGTTAAAGGAATATATTAATATTATAAATCCAGAAAAATTTGATCTTATTAAAAATGAATGGAATAGAGTAAATATTGCTCACCCACAAATTGCCAATGATACTTTATTTTTTATTCCATGTTTAATTTTCTTTAAAGAATTTTTTGCTTCGAGGCTTTATAATCAATTTTATTAAAAATAGTATTAATGAAAAAGTATATAATTTTCATGATGTTTTTCGTAATTTATGATATTCCAATTTATGGAGTAAAAACGGGTATTGTAATGTCTTTAGATTCGTTAAAAACAAGTGTATCAAATATAGAAAAAAACGTTAATTCATTGTCTACAAAACAGAATATCCTTTTTTATTTTCTATTTGGATTATTATTTTTTTTGATTGTTTTTATTGTAATAATTATTGTGAAATATTATAGTGATACTAAACAAAATAAAGGAAATAAATTAGAGGCTATTCATTTGAAAATATTAAATTCTTTGAATAGTTCAGATATTGAGAACCTAAAAAAATTACCCCAGTTATTTAATAGTATTGATGGTTTAAAGTCCAAATTGGATCAAATTGAAGAAAAAGTAAAAATTCAAAAAAATCAAGATGAAATTGTAAAAGAAATAGATTCGGAAATAACAAGTAGCGGTATTATAGAATCATATTCAAATATATATTACTATAATATATATGGTAATGATGGTTTTGTTATTGCTGCTGGGGAAAAAGAGCCTTCTAATAAAAGTGTGTTTAAAGTAACGCAAATAAATGAAAGTTCTGCTACTTTGGAAATTAATAGTGATAGTGAAGTACAAAAATATGCATTAGATTATTATAAATCTCTTTTTGATAAAGTTTGTGTTTATGATGAAAATCCTGATACATCAAGGCATAGCCGGATTGAAACAGATCAAAAAGGAATTCTTGAAAAAAGTCAAAGCAATTCATGGATAATCAGAGAAAAAACACATATTAAATTCCAATAATGCAACATGATTTAGATGAAATATTAATTAGAAGCAATTTGAATTTTTGCAGTGTAAAAAAATATGCAAAGTTTTATAATATTCCAGAGTATAAATATACTTTTTGGTATAATAATCTTGAATTTGAAAACATAAAAACTAAAATCAAAAATAGGAAGAAAGAAGTTGAAATAAAGATCAATGAATTTATTGAGAATAAAAATCAAATATTTATTAATGATATAGTTCAAGAATTTGACTTTTCCAAATTTGCTGAAACACCTATAAAAATAATAATTGATAATCATCTTCAGTCACTAAATTTTTATTTTGATCCCATTTTTGGTGGATATAAACTTAGAACCAATAAAAATGTACATAATGGAAAAAATATAAAACCTGAATATAAAAAGAATGTAGAAATTCCCCCAATAAAACTAGAGCCAAATAAAGGAGATAAGCCAAAAAATGATCCACCTATAATTGATTACTTGCCTAAAAATCCATTTGAAGATGAAATAAGAAAGAATTTTAAAGATTTAGGGCAATTATATAATTTTGAGCAATTAATTATTTGTATTTCTGATGCTATAGATAAGTTAGATGGTGATGATTTTTCCGAATTAAAATATATGGATTTAAAGATTATAAAAATCACATCATCTAATTTAGGAAAAATATTGAATTACAAGTTATTAGGCCAACCAACATTGGATTTTAAAATTAGTTTTACTAAAATTACAAAAAAACCATCAGGTAAAATTCAATTGATTTTATCAATTAAAAATTATTTAAAAAATCAATTTTCAAAAAAAGAAAATATAATTGACAGTTTAAATTAAAATGAAAAGCGAAGAACTCATAAAAAAGCAAAAACTTAGATTATTAGAAAGGGCTAGTATAATAGCTTTAACAATTGCTATTTTATTGTTAATTATTATATATTTTTCAGAAAAAAAAATAGAAAAATTGAATTTCGAAAAGCAATATCAAGCTGATATTGAATGGAAAAAAGGAATGATAAATACATTAGATAGTCTCGTAAACTGTATTGATACAATACAACTCAATATTTAGCAAAAAATTAAAATAAAGGATACAAAGGATATGTTGAACTTAAAAGTTCCATATAGTAAAAATTATAAAAATGATATAATTAAATATATAAACCAAATTAAGTTGTATCCGAAGAAAAAATAGACATTATGTATAGATATTCAATATTGTTTTTTTTTATTCTTGCTTTTTATCAATTGAAATCACAGTATGATTGTGAAGAACTTCTTAGGATAAAAATAATTGAAAAGCAAAGTCTTGCCGATACTATAATTGCTAAAAAAAATGCAATTGATACTTTGCAAAGTCAAGTTTCCACTCTTAAAGATGATATAAATTTTATTAATAAAAAGTATAATGCATTGAAAAATAAATATCATAAGGGAGATACTATTTATATACAATCAGCATACAAAAATAGCTCAAAACTCAAAGATGAAATTACTAATTTAAAAAACAATTGGAAAACTCTGAAAGCAAATTTAAAAAACTTAAAGAAGAAAATAATAGCTTATATATTCAAATAGCGAAATTAAAGAAAGAAATTATTGCCAAAGATAAGGAAATCAAAAATCTGAATACTGAAGTTTTTAAATTAAATAATCGGGTAAAAACACTTGAGAAACAATTAAAAGAAATAGCTGAAGATTTAGATGAAAAATTAGGCATAATTAATTGTTTTGAACAATATGATAAGGAAATACATTCAGAAGATGATTTTATTAAAGATAAATTAGAACAAGCAAGAGAAATATACAATGATTATGATGATATAAAATACAAACGAGGTTATGATCAAAAAGTAAAAGATTCACTTATCTCATTAGTGCTTGATATTTATGATGATTACAGATGGACTACAATAAATCCTAAATGTGGAAGTATGCAATTAAACTATGAAAAGGATAATTTAGTACCTGAAGATTATTTGATTTTGTCTAAAATCTATGGATATAATGAAGGAAATGCAATTAGCAGATTGACTGATGATAATAAAATTAATGCAGCATCTAATATTTTTTTACAATCTATTGGTGAAGTAATAAAAAGAGGGGATATAATGATAAAACTGAAGCCAATGTTTTAATAGACAATATAGGCAATATTGTTTTTGTTGAGAGGAAGGATATTACAGATTATTCAGAATTATTAAAAGGATTTAATGATATTATTCAATATTATGATTCAGGGAGGTACTATGAAGCCTTGATCAAATACGATAAATTTTCAAAATTTATAACATTAGAGGAACTTAAGAAACATAATAGCACAATTTATAAAGCTCAATATTGTATAGGGAGTATTTTATTATGGAATCTTTATGATTTTAAAGAATTGTACTCTAATGTATTGAAAAACCCCTGGGCAAAAGGTTATGGCAGTTCAACTGAATTGGGAAATACAATTTTACATGATTTGATCAACAAACCAAATATTGAAAGTAATCTCAAGAAAAAGTGCATAATAGCTATAAAAAAATACTATGAATAAAAAGGTTACATATTTGATATTTTGTTTTGTAGTAATACAAACATTATCTCTTTTTTCACAGGCTAATGATGTAGGACAAAGAGAGGTTTATTCATTTTATTTGCCATTTCAAAAGTCTATAATAAACAGACAGTATGATTTTTATGATAATAAAATTCCAGTTGATTATGACTTTAATAGTGTTTTTGGTGGAGAATTCATAAAGTACTATCCCAATAAAAACAATTTCAATGTATATAACTTTGGTTTTAATAATAGAAATGTTCTGTTAAATTCAACACCGCCAATATTTTTTAATGAACAACAAATCAATATAATAGGTGTCTTTAATACTTGTTTTTCAAAAAAAAAACCTCCTTTCGAAGATATAACTAAACCTTATATTGGAGCAGGTTTATCATATTCGTTTACATTTAATTCTGATTTGTTTTACGGAGATAATAATGACAAATTCTCCAAATTACTTAATAAACACAAGTTTGAAGGTGTTATTAATTTTGGTATCTTAGAAGATGTCTTCAACATAACTAATCGTACTTCTGTTTCGAAATTGAACCTATTGTTACGGTTTCCAATATTTCAGTTAGGAAATAATTTTACAAGTAAATACTTGAATTTGCCTCAGGAAATAATTGATTTTGAAAAATCAAAAACCAGTAAAATATCATTTGAAATTACATATAATCATTCAATTGATTCAAGGAAAAACAGAAGGAGCGATTATAGAATTTCATTTGATTCATTAAATTGGAATGAAATTAATGATAATTTTAAAAGTTTCTTTCCACCATTAATTAATAACAAAAAACCAGACAGGAATTTCTTTGGCAATTTTTACTATGAAGTATCTTTATATGATTTTCTTGATTCACTACTTATTAATTCAGAGAATGAGAAATTTGGTATTAAAAACAAATTTGGAAATTATTACACATTTGGATATACTCTCAATTTTTTAGGTAATTATAGCAAAGATTATAGTCAAGAACAAACTGGTATTGGAGTTTACCATTCAAAATCTAAATGGCGAAGGAATTTATTTCTTTCATGTGGATTTTCAAATTATCTCATTAAAGCTGAAAACAAATTTGATAATGTACTTTTTTTTAAAAACACACTTGATTTTAATTCAGGGTTACGAATAGTAAGAATAAGAGATAGCATTGATAAACCATACTTACACTTTATTTTAGGAGTAGGATATAAATACACCCAAAAATACGAAAGTTATCATAATATGTCTAAAATTGAAAATATCACATTGTCAAACACAAGGTATTTTGTTGGGTTTGGAATTAATAACTATATTTTGAAAATTATACTTAATAGCACTGACTTTAATAAAATTAATTTCAGAAAAGGATTTGGATTTAGTATGAATGTAGGGATATGATTATAGATGAATAAAAGATTACATATGATGAAATTAAATTATTATTATAGATATATATTTTTATTTGTATTAGTTTTACTGTATTTTTCTTCATTTGCTCAAGATATTTCAATCATCTCCTGGAATATCAAAGATTTTGGTAGTTCCCGAGATGATTTGGAGATGAAAGATATTGCAAAGTTATTACGAAATGTTGATATTGTTGCAATCCAGGAGGTTGTTGCTATAGATCCTGGTGGTGCACAGGCAGTAGGTCGTCTTGTAGATCAATTAAATAGAATGGGAGCAAGTTGGGATTATGTAATAAGTGATCGTACAATGAGTTCATCTCCATATAAAAGTGAGCGATATGCTTTTTTATGGAAAAAACACAAAGTAAAAATAATAAATAGAGGTAAATTAATATCTGAATTATCTTCAAATGTTGAAAGAGAACCATTCATAGCACAATTTCAAATCGCTGAAGAAATAGTAACGATTCTTAATTATCACGCTTGTACTCATGATAATTCATTTCCAGAAAGAAATGAAATTTTATCGATTTCTGATTGGATAGTAAATAATAGTTCAGAAAATATAATATTTGGTGGAGATATGAATCTTGTTAGGGATGACATAGCTTTTAATAAACTGAAATCAAATGGCTATAAATCAGTTTTGAAAGGTGAAAAAACCAGTTTAAAAAGAAAATGTATAGATGGAAAATATCATAGCAGAGCAGAAGATAATATATTTATTAAATTTTCAGATTTTTCAGTAATTGAATATAAAGTAATCGATTTTATTTCAAATGGTGATTGTAATGATGTTATATGGAAGCGAAACAGTTATTCTGATCATTTACCAATTCAAATTATTATCAGAAAAATCAATTAGATTTATACAATTGTAAAATGAAAGTTCAATTTATTTTTTAATTTAATTTTGTATAAGATGTCAATATTTAGAGTAATTCTTTCGATCATTTTTCCTCCACTTGCCGTAATAGACAAGGGCTGTGGATCATTGCTTATTGTTTCATTGCTGACACTTAGCTGGATGAGTACTAGGGTTATAGCTGCATTAATTATTTTAAGTAAAAAATAAACAAAATGTTCTATATGAAATGTAAATTTGTTCCTTTGTTTTTATTATTAATTATATTAAGCTGCGATAACAAAAAAGTCAGATTTTTACCACCTTTTGAAGTCAAGAATGATTATATATATCAGCCAGACCGAGAGATTACAGAAGAGTTAACAAAATTGAAAGAAATACATGTTTTTTATATTCCTGATATTGTTGGGAATCCTAATCACTTTGATTTTGAACATTATAAAAGTAAAGGAATTCAAGCGTTTTACTTAGGTTCCACATTTGAAAAACCATATAAAGAACCTTTTAGTTTTGTAACTGAGAAAATGACAAAACTTTCATATAAAGATTCTTATATTTTTGTTGGACTTCCTATTGAAGCAGGAATTTCCAAACAATATTCCTATATTATTACTGGAATTGTCAGGAATAATGACATTTTGCTCCAAAATAATATTCACATTGGCATGGATAAAAAAACTGCATTGAACCATTTATTTGCAAATTCATTTGTTTCAAGTTATCAGCCCCAACTATCTTTTGCTGATACATTGCAAATTGATGATAATTGGGGTTTTATTCAACATAAAATAATATTTCATAACGGGAAATTGAATTCCATTAATATGGAATTTTTACTTTACAAAGAATGGGAAGAATTCATTCAATAAAATCTTCCCTGCCTCACAATTTACCTCAATTATAAATTAGAAATCAAAGGAAGAATAAAAAATATTTCATATTCTGAAATTTGATTATTTTCATATGAAAATTATCTTGGATTTTTTTAATAAAAATTTAAAACGCTATCTATATGAATAAACTCAATCATTCTGATTTTGAGGATACAAAAACAGCTTTTGCGTATCAGTCTGACAGTGAGCTTAAAAATACATTTTTGGTATTCAAAGCTATGAGCTTTCCTTGGTTGGTCAATTTAGGAAGTCATGCTACTTTACTTGCTCTTAAAATGCACCTTCCTATAGCTCCTCTTCTGAAAAATACTATATATAAACATTTTTGCGGAGGGAATACTTTGGAAGAGGTTTCAAGAGTGGTTGAGAAATTGGAAAAATATAATATTAGTGTAATTTTAAATTATGGTGTCAGAGGGAAACATAGCGAAGAGGAATTCGATAAAACTGCCGATGCTATGCACAGAACTTTGGACTATGCTATTAAAAATAAAAATATAACTACTATTAGTTGCAAACCATCAGGTCTCATTGAACATGATCTTTTGGAAAAAGTGACTGCTAATAAATCTCTTACTCCTGCTGAAGAGACCAGATATAACAGAGGTGTGGAAAGATTGAGGAAATTATTGAGCAGAGCTCATGACAATAAGGTAACAGTGCATCTCGATGCTGAAGAAACTTGGATTCAGGGTGCTATTGATGATATAGCTTTGGAATTGAGCAAGGAATTTAATAAAGATTTTCCTACAGTTATAAACGGAATACAATTATACATTAAAGATAAGCTCGATTTCTTGAAATATAGCCTCGAACATGCTAAAACTCATAATTATATCGCTGCAGTTAAATTGGTAAGAGGAGCATATATGGAAAAAGAAAGAGCAAGAGCACTTGAGATGGGATATCCGAGTCCGATTTGTGATACTCTCGAAGATACTCATAAAAATTATAATGCAGGATTAAAATATTGTGTTGAAAATATCGATGTTTTTCACCTTAGCAATGCTACCCACAATGAAGCTAGCTGTATTTATTTAGCTGAACTAATGGATAAAAATGGCTTGCCTCCTAGTCATCCTAAAATCCTCACTAGTCAATTAAAAGGCATGAGTGATAACATTTCATTCTCTATGGCAAGTAAAGGTTATAATATCCAAAAATATATTCCTTATGGTCCTGTTAAACAAGTGATTCCATACTTACTTAGAAGAGCACAGGAAAATACATCAGTTGAAGGACAGACAACCCGTGAACTGGATTTGGTTACTATTGAAAAGAAGAGGAGAAACATTTGAAATCAAAAATGTAAAATGATAAATGTAAAATCAAATATCAAAAATCATCAATCCTAAATCAAATAAATAAATACTCCTGATAGTCGAAATCACAGACCAAAATTGAAATATTTTGGATTTACTTGAAAAAAAATAATTGTAATAAAGGAAAGCAAACTCCCTTCTCCATATTCAAGGGGAATTTTATTTGATAGTATATAAAAATATGGAGAAGGGCCGGGGATGAGGCTTTTGAAATGTAAAAACTTGTCCGTCTCCTGACGGATGCAAAATTCAAAATGTAAAATTTAAAAGTGACCCCCAACGTATAAATCAAAAAGAGTATAAAAAACGATTGACGAGCATCCAACAACGAGTAACCAGAAAAACAAAAAAGCTTAATGTAAAACGTAAAAATTTGTCCGTCCTCTAAGTCCGTCTACTGACGGATGACGGATGTAAAATCAAATCAAATATCATAAAACTTGTCCGACCTCTGGCGGATCAACAATCGCAAATCAAATAAATAAATACCGACTGGAATTGTTGTTATAATTTATTGAATATTACATCGAAGTCAAAAACTTCGACGATCATAAAATTTAGAAAATTGAATTATTACAATTCATCTATTAATTTTTTAGGATCCATTCGATTATCGAAAATTGTGACAACCTTAATTGTGGTTTCATCATATTTATAAAATATTGATATTTGTTTTGTAACCACACATTTATGCAAACCTTTCTTTTTATTTGATTCAATTGTACTTTCAGGATATTTTCTAATCTGGTCCAATGAACTTTCCAATTTCTTAATAAAATCATTTTTTACTTTTTGAGACCATTCATTTTCTAAATATTCAAGTAGATTTTCAATTTTTTTTGAGGATAGTTTTGATAAAATTATTTCTCTCATTATCTATGTCTTCTCATGAATTCTTCATATTTTACAGTATCACCACCTTCTATTTCAGATATACCTTTTTCAATGTCCTCTTTTTGATTTTCAGTCAAAGTATTCCAAAAATCAATTTTTTCTTGTTTTTTAAAAAGGTTTCTTATTGATTTTAGTATATCAGGATTATCAGTATCAAGAATTAACTTAACAATTGCTATTTTTTCAGATTGAATATTCATCTTTTCATTTTATCTAAACAAAAATAATCAATTTTTCATAATTATTCCTATAAATGAGCTTATTTATTTAAGTTGTTATTCAGTGGATATATTATTGTAATAAAGGAAAGCAAACTCCCTTCTCCATATTCAAGGGGAATTTTATTTGATAGTATATAGAAATATGGAGAAGGGCCGGGGATGAGGCTTTTGAAATGTAAAAACTTGTACGTCCTCTAAGTCCGTCTACTGACGGATGACGGATGTAAAATCAAATCTAATATCATAAAACTTGTCCGACCTCTGGCGGATCATTAATCGTAAATCAAATAAATCAATAAATACCGACTGGAATTGTTGTTATAATTTAATGAATAGTGCATCGAAGTCGAAGACTACAGCCATTATCATCGTGAATTGTTGTATTTTGTCGGAAACTATATATTCCTATTAATAAAATTCATTTTCCCTCCCACATTTTACACATAGATAAAAATAAAATCCTATTTTTGATTTTTGATTCAAATTAAAAGTGAAATTATGTCAGGAAATATTGAAAATAAAGAGGAAAAACAGAGTATATTAAACCAATTGATTCAGCCATTTATTGATCTTTGGCACTCTTCCAGAGCTTTGTGGGGAATTAATTTATCTTACCTTATCGAAGGTTTGGTTTATTTTGGTGTACTTGGTTATTTGGTAATGTATTTTACAGATATTGTAAAGTTAAATGAAATCAATGCAGGCCAAATGGTGGGTTTTCTTACCGCAGGCATTACCCTTGCAATGCTGTTTTTGGGTGCTACTGTGGATTGGATAGGTGTAAGAAAATCACTTATTATTTCAATTTTATTTATGTTGTTTGGTAGGATATTACTTACTGCTGCTCCTGAAATGTCCGGTTCTGCAGGATTGTGGAACGGAATCCACATAATATCCATGGTGGGGCTTTTGGGTGTTATATTGGGATATGGTATTTATCAGCCTGCTTGCTATACTGCTGTGAAACAATTTACAACGGAGAAAACTTCTGCTATGGGATATGCCATGCTGTATGCTATTATGAATTTAGGTGGATTTCTACCTGGTATTATAGCTCCTCCTTTGAGAAAGGCATTTGGTGATGGAAATGATGGAATGATAGGTGTGATGTGGGTGTATGTGGCATTTACGGTAGTAGGACTTATTCTTGTTATGATTATCTTATCTAAAAAGACCATTGAAAAAACAATTCAAGAAGTAAGTGGAGAAACTCGTGAAAAGATTGAAGCCGATAAAAAAGAAGAGCAGGAAAAATCAGCTAAAGAAAAGATCAAATACTATCTACAGAATTTCCCTATCAAGGATTTGAGATTTATGTATTTTATTTTTATCCTTATTCCTGTTCAAACACTTTTTGCTCATAACTGGCTTACATTGCCTGTTTACTTTAAACGTGCATTTACCGGTGTAGTATCAGATAATTTTGAGTTTTTTACAAATTTCAACCCTATTTTGATATTTATTTTGACACCTATGGTGGCAGCTTTAACTTCTAAAAAGAATCCTTATAAAATGATGATTTGGGGAACATTTGTTATGGCATTCCCTACTTTTATCTTGTCATTGGGACCAAGTATATTCCATGTATTTGCTTACTTGGTAATCATGACTATAGGAGAAGCAATGTGGCAGCCAAGATTCCTGCAATGGGTAGCTGAAATCGCTCCTAAAGGTATGACAGGAATATATATGGGAATAGGACAATTTCCTTGGTTCCTTACCAAAGTTATTACAAGCCTTTATTCAGGTTGGTTTTTGATGAAATATGCTCGGGAAGGTGTTGCTCCTTCAGAAATGAACACTGAAAAAATGTGGTTTATATATGGTTGTATTGCTATGGTAAGTACTATTGGTCTTATGCTTGCTAAAGGTTGGATGATGAAAGGATTTAAACTAAAACATAGAAGATTAAAATCAGGTTTTGTTTATATCTGCTTTTACGTAT
Source organism: Saprospiraceae bacterium (assembly GCA_041392555.1). Taxonomy (GTDB): domain Bacteria; phylum Bacteroidota; class Bacteroidia; order Chitinophagales; family Saprospiraceae; genus JADJGA01. Next base: position 23,226 of record JAWKLW010000007.1, read on the forward strand.
GCCTTATAACTTGAATGAAATCAAATAGTTATTATAATGATTTTATAATAAATGAGGCTCAAAAGCTTGGGTTTTCAGCAGTGGGTTTTCTAAAGCTGAAAAAATAAGCGAGGAAACCGAAAAACGGTTGAAAAAATGGTTGGATAATGGGTTCCAAGCAGGAATGAGCTATATGGACAATCACTTTGATAAGAGAATTAGTCCTGAATACCTTGTGCCAGGAGCTAAATCCATTATTACATTTACTTACAATTATCATACTGAACAAAGTCTATTAAATTCATCTTATAAAATTTCTAAGTATGCCTATGGTCGTGATTATCATAAGGTTATTAAAAGAAACTCAAGAGTTTGTATCTGAAATTGAAAGAAATAGATGACGGAATTGAGGGAAGATATTTTGTGGATTCGGCACTGTAATGGAAAGATATTGGGCACAAAAATCGGGTTTGGGTTGGATTGGGAAAAATTCCTTGCTTATAAATCCTAAATCCGGTAGTTTTTTCCTTGCAGAAATGATATTGAATATAGAATTGGATTATAATGCTGATATTGAAAAAAATCACTGTGGAAATTGCAGAAGGTGCATTGAAGCTTGTCCCACAAATGCGATTGATAATGATGGCTATATTATAAATGCCAATAAATGTATTTCATATCTTACTATTGAAAATAAGGGAGATATCCCAATGGAATTTAAGAATTCTATGCAGGATTATATTTTCGGTTGCGATATATGTCAGATAGTTTGCCCATGGAATAGGTTTTCTAAAACCATAATAGATCTTTGTTCGATCTTTCAGATTCATTGCAGAATATGAATAAGGAAAAGTGGAAGTCTTTGGATGAATCTGATTTTGATGAATTATTTGAGGGTTCAGCAGTAAAAAGAGCCAAATATTCAGGATTGAAAAGAAATATCGATTTTCTGTCCTGATGAATTAGCAAGTTTAGATATAGTTATTAAAATTTATTTACTTTTGTACAATGAATTTATCTTTAAAAATAGCTTTTAGATATCTTTTTGGCAAAAAAACTGTCAATGCCATAAATATTATCACAAGTATATCAATACTTGGTATAGCTATAGGTTCTGCTGCTCTGATACTTATACTTTCTGTTTTTAATGGATTTGAAGATTTGATTTATAATTCATTAAATGCTTTCAATCCTGAAATTGAAATTAGTCCTGTCAAAGGCAAAATGGCTAAATATGATAATGAACTAATAGCAAAATTGGAAAGTATAGAATCTATCGACTATTTTTCTTTTGTACTTGAGGAAGTAGCTTATTTTCAATTTGATAATAATAGAACAGTAGGATCAATAAAAGGAGTAGATAAAAATTATAATAAGGTAAATAATATCGATAAATTATTAGTTTCAGGGGAATATAAACTTGAATCCAATAATGTAGATTTTGGTGTTTTGGGTGCTGGTATAGCGGGAAGACTCGGTGTTAGTACCAATGAAATGATCAATCCCATAATAGTTTATATACTGAAATCTGATGCTAAATCTATGATGGAAGCTAATTATAAAAAAGCCAATATCATGCCTGCAGGAAGATTTTCGGTTCCTGATGAAGAGTATAAATATATTATTGTATCTCTCGATCTGGCTCAATATTTATTGCAAGCAGATAGCTCATTTTCTTCAATAGAAGTAAAAAGTAAGGGTAATATTCAGACTGCTAAAAATGATATTATAAAAACTCTGGGAGATAATTATAAAGTTCAGGATAGATTAGAACAGGAGGAGGAATTAAGAAGAATTATCAACATTGAAAGATGGGCAAGTTATGCTATAGCCATTATTATCCTACTGCTATTAACCTTCAATATTATTGGTAGTCTGTGGATAATTGTAATTGATAAGAAAAAAGATATATCTGTTTTGCAAGCTATGGGAGCTGACAAAAATAATATAAGACGTATTTTTTTGTATAGTGGTTTATTGATTTCCATAATAGGACTTATTATTGGAATATTATTAGCCCTTTTGATGTATTTCTTGCAAGTAAATTATGGTATAATTGGATTTTCACCTGATTCATATATCGATGCTTATCCTATAAAATTAAAATTTATTGATTTTATAATTGTTGCCATTACTGTTTTAATAATAGGTTTTTTTGTAGCGATTATTCCTGCCCTCAAAGCTGGTAAAATTTCTGCTTATATAAGGGAGGAATAGGTTATTCCTTGTCATTCCATGCTATATTGAATATAGGATCTCCCATGTTTATAACCGGAGCATTATTGTGGCCAATTATGTAGCCACTTCTTCGGGCTTTTACATTTTTGCTCCATTCATTTGAAATATCTTTGATAACTGCTATGGTTTCTTTTTCAGTTACTTTGTCTCCTGCATGTTTGTGTAGATTTATGATTCCTGAATCTCTTCCCCTAATCCATGAAGATTTGTTTAAAACTATGGATTCTGTATTGTGATTTGATTGCCCATCAATCATACCGAGAAATATCAATATGTTTTTTATTCCTTGTAATCCTGTTTTTATAGAGTAACTATCCAGCCTTTTAGATTCTCCTGCTTCAAAAACCAGAGCTGTTTTGTTCATTTCCACACAGGTTTTTCTTAAAGATTTGGGTATCATAGTTTTTCTATTATAAAAGGGGGTTGAATACTTTTGCCAATTCAAAAGCATCTTTGTCTTTTTGAGAATATCTTATCTGAGGGAAATTGTATCGTGTATCACCTCCGGTATGGAAATCAATGACAATATCAGCATGTAACAAGAAAAAATTAGTGAATTTTTTTGCTACTCTGGCAGCTAATGAACCATTTTCGCTTCCGGGAAAACTTCGGTTTAGGTCTTTTCCATTGTTAACATCTCTGTTGTAATTTATAAATCCGAAAATATTCAGAACAGGAACTACTATTACAGTACCGGATTTTAGATCGTCAAAATATTTTTTTTCAATAGCACTTCGTAAAATTTCTATTCCATTGATTTCATCACCATGGACTCCACCGAGTAATAATATTGTCTTTCCCGGATTGATACTTCTGAATACATGGCTTACTATGCTTATACTGGTACCTGATGGTAATTTACCTACTCTTATCTTTAATGTTTTATTCTCTCCTGGATTAATTATATTTCCGTTTATTTCCATTTTTGCTTACTTTGTATTCTATATATTTTATTATATGTTTTGAAATATTTACTTTGGTGGTGGTTTCTATTCCTTCGAGGCCTGGAGAAGCATTTACTTCTATTACTAATGGACCTTTTTTTGATCTCATGATATCTACTCCTGCTATATCGAGCCCCATTATTTTAGTGGCTTGCTTGGCGATATCTATTTCCTCTTTAGTTAATTCTATTGGAAGTGCCACTGCACCTCTATGCATATTGGATCTGAAATCTTCATTTTGTGAGGTTCTTTTCATTGCAGCTACCACTCTGTTTCCTACCACAAAAGCTCTTATATCAGTGCCGGAAGATTCTTCGATAAATTTTTGGATTAATATTCCGTGATTTAGCTTTAAAAATGCTTCCATGAGCGTAGCACTTGTTCTGATGTCATCAGATTTGAAAACTCCCTCTCCATGAGTACTGCTCAATAGTTTGATAACAGCAGGATGATAGTTGAATTCTTTTAAAAATCCTTCCAGGTTTTCATAATTCCATGATATCGCTGTATCCGGAACGGGAATCCCTCTATTTGCCAGTAATTGCAATGATCCAAATTTGTTCCTTGTTCTGATAAGACTTTCGGATTTCAATGTGGTGAAAATATCCATTTGTTCGAAATGCCTGATCAAAAGAGATCCATAATCTGTAACATTTACCCCTATTCGAGGTATTATGGCATCGAAATTCTTTAATTCTTCACCCATGAAAGATACTCTGTATTTGTTATTTTTAATAAACATATCACAGAGCATGTAATCGACTATTTGTACATAATGACCTCGTGATATAGCAGCTCTGTATAAACTTTGAGTGCTATAAAGAGAAAAACTTCTGGAAAGAATAAGTATATTCATAAAATAATCCTATTGTTATTTTAAAATTAATTTTATCATTGATTAATATATTTTACAAAACAAAATAAAAAAAAAGGCTAGATATAGAAAACTATCAATTACTTTTACAAAATCATATAAAAAATGAAAAACAAAAAATAAAGTGATAAGTTTTTCAAAAAGAAAGTTTCAATTGATATACTGATTAACCAAATAAACATGTAATAATGGGATTGAATGATAAAAAAGTAATAAATGGATGGGCATTTTTTGATTGGGCTAATTCAGCATATTTTTTAGTTATTAGCACTGCAATATTTCCTGCATATTTTATAGCAAGAACAAGTTCTGAAATTGAAATTTTTGGGTATTATATAAAAAATAGTACTGTGTATTCATATTCAGTCTCATTTGCTTATCTTATAATTGTTTTATTATCTCCAATATTATCTGGGATAGCAGATTATGGAGGTAAACGAATGTTTTTTTTGAAATTCTTTACTTATCTGGGTTCGATATCATGTTTATTAATGTTCTTTTTTACCGGAGATTTAAATGTTTGGATTGGAGTTGGGGCTTTTGTACTGGCTACGATGGGAGCAGCTGGTGGCTTAGTGTTCTACGATGCTTATTTGCCAGAGATTGCATCTGAAGATATGATAGACAAAGTGAGTGCCAAAGGTTATATGTTTGGTTATTTCGGTAGTGTGTTATTATTGATTTTTATTCTATTTATGTCTATTAAACCAGGTTTTTTCGGAATACCTGAAAATACTACTATACCATATAGACTAGGTTTTGCTTTGGTAGGTATTTGGTGGATGGGATTTGCTCAGATCACATTCAATAGGTTGCCAAAAGGTGTTAACGAAAATATGAGTTATAAAATGATAAGGCATGGAATCGAAAAGATAAATGATGTAATAAAGAAATTATTTAGGAATAAAAACCTTTCATTATATCTTATTTCAGTGTTTTTTTTCAATGCAGGAGTGCAGACAGTTTTATATTTGGCTTCGGTATTTGCTAAAGAAGAATTGAGATTCGATACTGATGAATTGATAATTATAATCTTGATCATACAGATAATAGCTATAGCAGGAGCATATATTTTTGCATATGTTTCACTAAAAACAGGTAATAAAACCGGACTTGCAATAATGATTATTATTTGGTTTTTAATAGCTTTGACTGCTTATTTTGTCCAATCTAAATCACAATTCTATATTCTGGCAGGGTTTGTAGGATTGGTTCTTGGAGGTATCCAATCTCAGGCTAGGGCCACATATTCTAAATTGGTAGAAAATGAAACCGGTGAAATGACATCTTTTTTCAGTTTTTTTGAGATTATGCTTAAACTTTCAATTGTGATTGGAACATTTTCTTTTGGTCTCGTAAATGAACTAACAGGTAATTTGAGATATAGTGTATTGTCATTGGCTATGTATTTTGTACTTGGCCTGATATTTTTATTGATATCAAATTTTAAATTAGCTAAATCTTTGTGATAGTTTATTTTTCTTAATTATTAATTTTTAAATTAAATATATTCAAAAAGTATAAATAATTTTAAGAAATTTTATATTTTTGAAGTGTTAATTTAAAAAATCAATTATGAGAAAGGTTTTGATTCCTACCGATTTTTCACCGGTTTCACGAAATGCCCTGATTTATGGTCTTGAATTATATAAAAATTCTGATACCGAATTCGATATTATTCATATATATCATCCATCATTCGATCCTGTACAACCTGAAATTATAGAATCTACTTTAGGTCTCGAAATGGTTAAAATTGATATTATGAATGATTTCATTTCTTCTTTTTCTAAATTGGCTCAGCAGAATAATGTGAAATTAAATAGCAGAATAGAAATTGGATTCACAGTTGAAAAAATCGTTGAGGAATCCACTGATTATGAAATTATCATTATGGGATCAACCGGAAATAATAATTTTATTAATCAAATTTTTGGTGGAATATCTTCAGAAGTTGCGATAAAATCTAAATGCCCGGTTCTGTTAATACCATCATTGATAAAATTCAATAACTTACGAAATATTATCTATTCTTATGATTTCGATGGTATAAATAGTAAAACTCTAAACGAAGTAGTCTCTTTTGCTAAAAGGTATAATTCTACACTTCACTTTGTGCATATCAATCAAAATGATAAATCTGATATAAAAATTAATTTTCCAGATAAATTAGATATTGATTTTAAAACAAGTATCGTTCAGTCAGATTCTGTTCAGGAAGGTTTAAGTGATTATATTGTAAGTAATGATATTGATTTAGTATTAATGGCTACAAAACATAGAAACTTTTGGGAGAAAATTATTAACAGGAGTTTTACAAACAATTTTCTTTAACTACAAAGGTTCCTTTTAGTTTATCATGAAAAATAAATGAGATTTTTGATGAATTATTATTTATGTATTAAAAAAATATTTAATATAGAAAAAATAATACATTGAATATCAATAAATAATAAATTGCATATATATATAAAATAAAAAATACCCCTATTTTTATGTGTTACATATTTTTATTCATCATATATTTGTCTTGTGAAAATAAGAAAACTATGTATAATGATAATATTTAATTGATTATTCAATTATAAGTATCATTAATTTTCCAACCAAAGAGAAGATAATTTACAATTCCAATTTTGTAATTGGAGTTATGTGTTATTGTATTATTTAAGAAAACTACATAAATCAAACCAAGTTGGGTTCCGAAAGAAAAAGATAATAGTGCATGATAAAGAAATTTGTCATGAAGTTTATTTATTTATTAACTCAAAAAAATTATGAATTTATTTGGGCAGGGTGTACCATTGTATTTGGTTGCTTAATTGTCCCAAAACAGTATTTTTTAACTTAAAACATTGGTTCTCATGAAGAAAACGAATTTTACATTACCCAAATGGGTGAATGGCTTGATGCTTATTGCAGCTATGGTATTCACTACATTTTACACTTCACAATTGAATGCACAATGTGTATTATCAACCGAAGATTTGGTTGCAATATCCCTAAGTGAAACAAATTGTGATGCCACATTAACACCTGAAATCTTTTTGACTGATGATGGTGCAGCATGTTCAAATGCTACTTCGTATGAATTTGAAGTTAGGTCTGCTAATGGTTCCGTAGTGTTAATACCAAGAACATCAAATGCTGTCTTGGATTATACATTTATAGGTGGACCATATATGGTTATTATCTGGGCTTTGAATGGAACAACCGTTGTAAATACAGGTATGTCTGCATTTACAGTTGCTGATAAAATGCCTCCGGTTATTGATTGCCCTGATTATACAGTTGAAATTAGTTGTTGGCAACAAGATGTTTATTTGCCTACAGCATATGATAATTGTACAGATGATGTTACATTGACAAAGATCAAAGAAGTAATAAAAGACAACAACTGTAATCAAGGTTGGGATGCTGATGTATTCCGTATTGTTGACAGATGGTATATGGCTACTGATGATTCAGGAAATAATTCAGATACTTGTCATGTAGTATTACAGGTAAACAGATTATCTGATTATGAATTTTATACAATGATAAGATTCCCTGAAGATTTTATTAAAACAGAAGGAACAGCTATTTCTTGTCCGGATGCAGATTATTATAAAGATGCAAATGGTGATTATGATCCTTTTAAAACGGGATGGCCTTATATAATTTATCCTGATGAAAATCCTACTTTATATGAGCAAAGTGTTCAGGATTATCAGGATACAGTATTATTGAAAAACGATTGTGTTTTAGCATGTAATTTAGCATCTACTTATCTTGATGTAAATATTAATACTTGTCCTGAATGTGTTGAAAAAACTGTAAGATTCTGGACTGTTGTTGAAAGTTCATGTCAATATCCTGAAAGATTTAGAACAGGAATACAAACTATTGAAGTTATAGATACTATACCACCGGTTATAGTTCCATTACCTGATGTTACTGTTACTACAAATAATGTAGATTGTCAGGCTAGATATACATTCCCTACACCAGTTATTACTGATCAATGTTGCAATTGTCAATCATATACTATTTCAGTTACTAGCGCTAGTGGTGATCCAGTAATGTTTGCAGATACTACAGAAACTCAAGGTACAGTAAAAAGAGATTTACCATTAGGAGTAAATACAGTTATGTACACAGCATATGATAAATGTGGAAACAGTTCATTCATAACGTTTAAAGTAGAAGTAGTTGATGCTACACCACCTGTTGCAATTTGTCAACAAAACACCACAGTTTCATTAACTTACGATGGTGAAGCAATACTTTACCCATCAAATGTTAATAGTGGATCATATGATGATTGTGAATTAACTACAATGAAAATAAGAAGAATGAATAATACATGTGATGGTTATTCAGAAGAAGATGATAGTGATAAATGGTTTGATTATGTACATTTCTGTTGTGATGATATAGCTAGAAATGATATTACCGTAGTAATGAGAGTTTGGGATGCAGGAAATAATTATAATGACTGTATGGTTCAAGTAAATGTTCAGGATAAATTACCTCCACAAATTACTTGTCCTCCAAGTCTTTGCGTTGAATGTGATTACCCATTTGATTTAGAAAACATGAGTGATTATTTTGGTACTGTTGTAGAGGGAGAAGACAATGTTGAAACTCACTATTCTACAAATCCTTATTGGTACTTCTATAATACAAGTTATGCATACTGTGATGATGATGAAGTTACAAGTTTTAATGACGGATGGGCACACGATAATTGTGGTCTTGATATTACTGAAACATATGTTGATTATAGAACACAATGTGGTAATGGTAATGTAGTAAGAACATTTACAGCAAGTGATCCTGTTGGATCTGTTAATTGTACTCAAACTATACATTTTTACAATCCAGAACCTTTTGATGAAGATGATATTGAATGAGCCTGCAGACGTAAGTCTTGAAGGATGTTCAGATGAATCAAATTATGGTCTGAAGTAACAGGATGGCCTATATTGAATGAAGATGCTTGTGATCTTGTGGCTTCAAATTATGATGACTTAGTATATCATTTTAATGATGATGAATTTGATGCTGAGGGAGTTTGTTTCAAAGTTATCAGAAGATGGACGGTAATGGACTGGTGTCAAAAATATACAGAAGGGCCTAAAAAAGGTCAATATGTAACTTGGTATTGGGATCAAGTGATTATGATTAGCGAAACTAATGATCCTTATTTTACTTCTACTTGTGAAGATACTGAAACATGTACTTATGATTCAGAATGTGAAAGCGGATATATAGAACTTACAATGTCAGCTGCTGACGATTGCACAAATGCTTCAAATTTAAAATGGAGATATAAAATAGATTATGATAATGACGGCTCTTTCGACATAGACTCAAAAAATTTCTCAGATCCAATTATTTCCGGTGAAACAGCTAATGCAAGTGGTGACTATCCAGTAGGAACTCATAGAATAGTATGGCAAGTGTGGGATCAATGCGGTAATTCTGCAACTTGCGACAAAGAATTTACAATTAAAAATTGCAAAAAACCTACTCCTATATGTATTGATCATGTAGTGGTTGAGATGATGCCTTATAGATACTGACAATAATGGTGTAGCTGATTGGGCTATGATTCAGGTTGGACCAAAATTAGTTGAGCATTGTTGTGCTAAATCTTATCATCCTTGTGGATATGACTTGACATATTCATTTAGCTCAGATCCTGATGATACTTTGAGAACATATACTTGTGATAGTATAGGACTTAGAAGTGTACAAATGTGGGTAACAGCTCATCTTCCTGATGGAACTACTACATCTGATTATTGCGTGACACAAATAGACTTCCAGGATAATAATAATGTATGTCCTGAAACAACAAATCCATTGGTAAATATAAGTGGATCTATAGTTACACCTACTGAAATTCCAATACCAAATCTAACTATTACTGTACAAGGCAGCGAATTAGGGCCACAAACAACAGATAATGACGGTATTTTCAGTTTCTCAGTAGAAGAAAATAGAAATTATGAATTAACACCTTCAAAAGATGGTGATGATGTAGATGGTATTTCAACACTTGACTTAGTGATGATACAAAAACATATACTTGGATTGAAAAAATTGACAGATCCTTATGAATTATTAGCTGCTAATGCTAATTTGGATACTAAAGTAAGTGCTTCTGATATTCTTCCTTTGAGAAAATTGATATTAGGACAAGGTAGTGAATTAGATAAATCATGGATATTTGTACCTAAGGATTATGATATGGAGGGTGAAGATCCAAATGCTGAAACAATACCTACAGGTAGTTATATATCTCCTAGGTGATATGACTGTAAACTTCTATGGAATTAAAGTTGGTGATGTTAATCAATCATTGATCGAACCAAGAAGTGCTCAAACACTTGATCTTGCAATTGATGCTGCAAATTACAATCAGGAGATTTTGAAATTCCTGTATATGCTGATAATTTTGGTACAACAGAAGGATTCCAGTTCACAGTTATATTTGATGCTAACAAAATGAAATTTAATGGTATTGAATCTGGTGCGTTAGTTAATTTTGATGAAAGCAATATAGGTTTATCAAAACTTAATAATGGTGAAATAGCTATAAGCTGGAATAAAGTAACAAACTTGAATTTAGATGCTAATACTGCTTTATTTACTTTGAAATTTATCTCAAGTAATCCTGTAAATCTTAAAGATGTATTATCAATAACTTCATCTCAAATTAAGAAAGAAGCTTATAATGAAGAATTGGAAGTTATGGATGTAAATCTTAATTATAGAAATGCTGAAGGAAATGTATTTGCTCTATATCAAAATACACCTAATCCATTCTCAGATTACACAAATATAAACTTCAATTTACCTGAAAATTCACATGCTTTATTGACAATAATGGATTTAACTGGTAAAGTGGTTTATTCAAGAGAAGGAGATTTTACAAAAGGTATGAATACAGTTAAAATTGAAAAATCAGATTTGAATGCAAGTGGAGTATTAATGTACAAACTTGAAACTTCTGATAATATTGATACAAAGAAAATGATAATGATTAAATAAGATACATGAGTTATTAATCGGCTCTATTTGAGCCGATTATTTCTCAACGATAAATTGTTTACTGTTTTTGGGATGGACTCCTCTTCAAAAAGTTGAAGGGAGTCTTTTTTATTTTATGTGGTATTATTTTTTTATTTCGTCTATGATAAAATAGCTTACCAATTTTTTTTGATTGGTTTTTTGGGGTTATGGAAGGGGTTATCGCTGGATAATCCCTTCTTGTTTTTAATATTCTTTGATAATAAGATATAATCCCATTACCATAATGTAAAATACCTTTATTTTTTATATCTATTTTTGCTTTTAATATCCCTGTTGATAGTGTTAATAATCAAATTGTAAAATTTATTGGTAAATAATTGAATAATTCATTGTTTTATAAATAAATAATTATACCTTTGCAGCCCGAATTTAGAATATTATTTAACCACTTCTGCAAATGAGCAGAATACAAACAATTTTAATTATGATAGAAGATAAAGATCAAACAGAAGATTTGGAAAACATTTTCGATAACGAAGATGATGATAATGTAAATGAATACGAGCAAGAAGAAGAAGATTTGGAGGTTGAAGACAATGATAGTGATGAAGATACTTCTACCGATGAAATTTCATTAGAACAAATCACAACTTTTGATGACGACAAACACGATGATTTTGACTGGTCTCTCGGTAACAAAAAAAGTTCTTCATATACCGATAAAGAAAGAGAACAGTACCTCAATGACTACGAACAAACCTTAGTTTCCCTTGGTGAAAATGAAATTGTAAGCGGAACCGTAAAAAACATTATTGACGGTGATGTTATCCTTGATTTTAATTATAAATCAGATGGAATTATTTCGCTATCTGATCTCAAAGAAAAAGGAGAATTAAAAATAGGCGATAAAGTAAAAGTTTATATCGAAGCCTTAGAAGATAACAAAGGAAGATTAAAACTTTCCAGAAAGAAAGCAAAATTACTGGAAGCATGGGATGCTTTAGTTGATTCTCATGAAAATGGCACTATACTAAAAGGTCACATAATTAGTAAGACAAAAGGTGGTCTTATTGTTGATTGTGGTGGTCTTGAAACATTCTTGCCTGGTTCTCAGATAGACATCAAACCAATCATTGATTATGATCAATATGTTGGTAAAGTGATGGAATTCAGAGTAGTGAAAATAAATGAAGCTATTAGAAATGCAGTAGTTTCTCACAAAGCATTGATAGAAAGTGATCTTGCTGAACAAAGAGAAATAATAATTCAAGGTCTTGAAAAAGGTCAGGTATTGGAAGGTGTTGTTAAAAACATTACTGATTTTGGTGCTTTCATGGATTTGGGTGGAGTTGATGGATTGTTATACATTACTGATATTAGTTGGGGAAGAATTTCTCATCCAAGTGAAGTATTGGAACTTAATCAAAAACTTCAGGTAGTAGTACTCGATTTTGATGAAAATAAGAAGAGAATCTCTCTTGGTCTAAAACAAATTCAAACTCATCCTTGGGATATTTTAGATAAAGAAATCAGTGAAGGTTCCGTTGTAAGTGGAAAAATTGTTAACATCGAAGATTATGGTGCATTTCTTGAAATCATTCCTGGAGTTGAGGGCTTGATTCACGTATCTGAGGTAACTTGGAGCAATCAACCTGTAAATGCAACAGAATATTTTGAATTAGGACAAGAATTTACTGCTAAAGTTGTTACTATAGATAGAGATGAAAGAAAAATGTCATTAAGTATCAAACAACTTTCAGAAGATCCATGGACAAATATCGAACAAAAATATCCTGTAGATTCTAAAGTTACTGGAGTTGTAAAAAATCTTACTCCTTATGGTGTATTTGTTGAACTTGAAGAAGGAATCGGTGGTATGGTTCATATTTCTGATCTTTCTTGGACAAAACGTTTTACTCATCCTTCAGAATTTACTAAAGTAGGAGAAAAAATTGATGTTATTGTTTTAGAAATCAATAAAGAGTCAAGAAAACTTTCATTAGGACATAAACAAGTTGAAGAAAATCCTTGGGATACTTTTGAAAAAGTTTTCCCAGAAGGTTCTTATCACGAAGGAGTAGTAACCAAAAAAGATGATAAAGGAGCTATAATTCAATTGCCTTATGGTCTTGAAGCTTTTGCTCCGGCAAGACATTTGAGAAAAGATGACAATAGTGTTCCAAAACTTGAAGAAGTACTTACTTTCAAAGTAATTGAATTTAATAGAGAAGATAAGAGAATCATAGTTTCTCATAAAAAGTACTTAGATGATATCAAGAGAGAAACAGAAGATAATCTTGAAAAAGAAAAAGTTCAGGAAAGAAAGAAAGTTGATAATATAATCAAACAACAATCTTCTACTGTTGAAATGACAACGTTAGGTGAACTTGAAGTATTTAGTGAAATAAAATCTCAGCTTGAAGATAATGAATCTGAAAAAAAACAGGCTGAGAAAAAAGCTGAAGAAAAAGTTGAAGCTGTAAAAGAAGTAAAAAACGAATCAACAGCTAGCTCTACAGAAGGTGATGATTTGAAAAAGATAGAAGGGATAGGTCCTAAAATCGCTCAGATATTGAATGAAAATGGAATTGTTACTTTCGAAGATCTTTCTAAAGCTGATGCTGAAAATATTCGCAATATGTTATTAGAACATGGTAGCAGATATAAAATGCATGATCCAACTACTTGGCCAGAACAAGCTTCTTTAGCTGCTTCCGGAAAATGGGATGAGTTACAAGAACTTCAGGAAAAATTAGATGGAGGAAGAAAATAATCTTATATAATTATAAAGCCGAAGCAGATTGTTTCGGCTTTTTTTATTATGAAAAGTTTTTATCAAAAATTTAATCTGTGGATTCCCAGTCCTGTTCAAAAGGTAAATTTTGATTTTAATGATGATATTCATCTTTTTATCAAAAGAGATGATCTTATCCATAATGTGATTTCAGGTAATAAATTTCGAAAGCTTAAATATATTTTATCAGATTTTTTTCAATCTGATAAAAGTAGTTTAATAGCTTTTGGTGGTCAATATAGTAATTTGTTGCATGCTCTTAGTATCATTACTAATGAATTGAATATAAATGCACATTTCTATATTATGTCCTATGGAAAGGAAGTTTCTAATCCCACAATTGATTTTATCAAAAAAAATAATGTAGATATTTCTTTTTTATCCAAGAGTGAATTTAGAAAAATCAGAGACAATGATTTTTTGATTCATTTGCAAAATCAATTTCCAGATGCATATATAATCCCTGAAGGTGCATCCAATTATTTAGCAACATTAGGAAGTAGCGAAATCATAGATGAGTTGACAATGCAGTTTGACCAATTTCCTGATTATATTGTGATGGATATCGGTACAGGTGGTACTTTTACCGGAGTATTATCCAAACTGCCACAAAATACTAAATTAATAGGAATACCTGTATTAAAAGGTGTTGATTGGGATATGACATTGAAAAATATTTTAGGAGAAGATAAGTTTTTGAATGTCAATACTAATTATGAAATAATCGAAAAATATCATTTTGGAGGATTTGCAAAAGCTGAATTCAAGTGACAAATGCAACATTAGATAAAAATATGTCATTGGCAAAATTACGATTAAAAAATTCAATCGGAGTTAGAAAACCTGGATTTTTTCTAGGTCTATTATTCAATATATTTTGAACTGAAATTACATCATTGTCAGTAATATTTTCAAAAGAAGAACCTTTAGGAAAATATTGTCTGATAAGACCATTGGTATTTTCATTAGCACCACGTTCCCAAGAATGATATGGTCGGGCAAAGAAAAATTGAATATTTAGATTTTGAGAGATAGTTTGATGATCAGAAAATTCTTTTCCATTATCAGCAGTAATAGTATGTAATAAATTTTTAAAAGGGTTAAGAGTTTCGATAGTTTGTGATGAGACTGGGATAGCATCTTTAGACACTAATTTACGAATAAAAACCAAGCTTGACACTCTGTCATTCATTGTAAGCAAAGCTCCTTTGTGATTTTACCGATAACAGTATCTATCTCAAAATCTCCAAAACGATTTTTTTTTCATCTACTATTTTTGGTCTCAAAGAGATATCAGTTCTGTTAGGAATAATACCTCTTTTATCTTTTGAAACACCTCGTTTACGATATTTTCTTCCATTGTGCCTTAGGTGTTTATATAAATTACCTCCTTGTTTTTTATCATCCCAAATAAATTTATATATGGTTTCATGTGAGACACAATGGATATTTTCAACTTTAGCTCTACCTACAATTTGTTCAGGACTATAATCTTGTCTAAGTTTATCAATAACATAAAATTTGACTGATTTAGTAAATTTATGTTTTTTAGGTTTTTCTTTGAGTCTTTTAGTATATTTTTTTTGTGCTAAATCAGCTTTGTATTCTCCATTACGTTTGTCACTATTGCGTTTCAATTCTCTACAAACTACAGATTTGTGTTTGCCAATTGTTTTTGCAATGTCAGTTTGAGAATATTTATTTTGTATCATTACTGAAATTGTATATCTTTGCTCAAGGTTAAATGTTTATTCATAGCAACTTTTTTTGGACGACAGGGGGCTAAGATAATCAAATTCCATCAAAGCAGAGAAGTAGGATTTTTTCCTTCTTCTTTGTTTTGAAAAAATTTATTTTATCTCATCTCTCTCTCATCTTTTTGTAAGTTGCATTTGTTTGTTGAATTTGGGAAATTTAATCCTGAATTGATAGATTTTATCAATAATTATAAGATAAATTATGGAATTCCCCTGGATCCAATTTATACTGGTAAATTAGCTTTTGCGCTGAATGATCTTATAATGAACAAATATTTTGAAAAAGGTTCAACAATTGTAATGATACACGGAGGGGGATTACAAGGAATATCCGGCTTCAATCAACTGAATAATGAATTAATAAAGTAGATTTATATACTTTTAAAGCATAATTGTTTTTATTGTTTTTATATTTGCAATAAATAGTAATTTTGATATTTATATCTATTTGTATCATATTTTTATAATTCAGTTGAAAAAAATATAATTATGAAATTTATTAATATTGTATTTATTGGTATTTATTTTCTTACTCTTTTTAATTCATGTCAAGATCCTTGTAAATCAGTTAACTGTGAAAATGGTTCCTGTGATGATGGAAAATGTGTTTGTGATTTTGGTTGGACCGGAGATAATTGTGAAACCATCAGAGCGACTTTGTACAAGGGATTTTATGAAGGACCACTTTCCTGTGGAATCGGTGATGATACAATAGTGTTGAAAGTAGAAAATGTTGGTAATTCATTGACTGATTTGAAAATGCATACTGTAGGATTGATTTTTAATGTTGGTGTTGCCATAAGTTTCGATGATTATACCTTGACTGCCACAATTGATAGTGCGTTTTCAGGTTTTACAATTGATACACTTCCTGTAACATATAATATTAGTACATATACTATAAATGGCAAAATCACAGGTAGTGGAATTTTTAATAGTGAGGATGAAATAGATTTGACATTAAAAGCCCTAACTGATAATCCTTTATTTCCTGAAGTTACTTGTACAGGAACGCTTAAAAAATAGGGAAAATATAATATTAAACGTCTTAATTTAAAACTATTTACTTTGAAGATTAAGTTTTATACCTCATTTATTTTAGTAATGATTTTGATTTTTCCAGGAAAAAGTCAAATGCAATATAAAACAGATCAATTATATATTTCTCCGGTTTTGAACATTGGTTTACCTATGATCGTGAATCAAAATAACTATGGATTTAGTGAGATGGCATATAAATTGAAGTTTGGGGGGCAGGCAGGATTGTTTTTAGGTTATGATAATTATTTGAAATATAGTTTTAGATTGGGTCTATTGGTTTCACAATTTGGTCAATCGTATTCCGATAATCTATTAGGAGTTCCTCATGATAAGAAAGTAAATTTATCATATATACATATTCCAATCGTTTTTAAATATGTTTTTGGCGATACCAAAGGATTTGATTTTGATGTACTATATAAATATGTATTTGGTGGTTTTCAGTTAGGATATTTATATGATGCAAAAGTGGATTGGTATAGAAATAATACTGAAACTGATTTTTGGGATTTTGTGTCCTATGAAGGAATAAATCCAAACCTTGATGATATTGAGAAAATAGGAGTTCCTGAGAATGACAAAGATTTTTTCTCTAAAATGGACTTTATGTTGGTGGGAGGAATGGGATTGCAATATTTCGTTAGTCGTAAAATATCTGTTTTTGGTGAATTAACTGCTAATATTGGATTGCGAGATATAAATGACCCAACTTGGAGGTTCAGAAATAACAAAAATGAATATAGTGGTTCGACAAATTTATACGGAGGTTTAGGTATTGGGGTAAATTATTATCCTTGATTTATATTTTTATATTCAAATCTTATAATTTTATTACATTTTAGAATATTAGAATAAATATAAATCCCCAATTCAACTATGATATAACTGAATTGGGGAATGGAAATATATTTATTTTTCAAATGATTTTTAAGTCCTATTTTTAACAGGATTTATTATTTTTTTTCATCTTTAAGTAATCTACGCATTATTTTTCCTACATTGGATTTAGGCAAAGAGTCTCTGAATTCGACAATTTTTGGAACTTTATATCCTGTAAGATTTTTTCTACAATATTCAATTACTTCATTTTCTGTCAATGATTTATTCTTTTTGACGATAAAAACTTTAATTTTTTCACCTGATTTTTCATCTGGAATTCCTATTGCTGCTACTTCCAAAACTTTTGGCATTAGGGCTATAACATCTTCTATTTCATTTGGATAAACATTGAATCCTGATACTAAAATCATATCTTTTTTCCTATCCACAATTTTGAAAAAACCATCTTTAAACATCATACCGATATCTCCGGTATTCAACCAACCATCTTTTAAGGTAATCTCTGTTTCAGCTGGTTTATTGTAATATCCTTTCATCACTTGAGGTCCCTTAATCTGAATTTCCCCGATTTCTTCAGGAGCCACTACCTCTCCATTGTCATTAACTATTCTCATATAAGTAGAACTCAAAGGCAGTCCGATAGTACCTATTCTGGCTCTGCCATCCAAAGGATTCAAAGCAGCAACCGGAGAAGTCTCAGTAAGACCATAACCTTCGGCAAGTATTGTGCCTGTAATTTCTTTCCATTTTAATGCTACAGATTCTTGTAATGCCATTCCACCGGCAACAACAATTTTGAATTTTGAGAAATTGAGTTTTGCAAATTCATCATTGTGGAGTAGGGCATTGAATAGAGTGTTTACTCCGGTAAAAACTGAAATATCATGAGTTTTAAATTCCTTAATCACAGAATTCAAATCTCTTGCGTTTGTTACCAGCACATTTTTTATACCCATGCTTAACATAGTCATAAGATTGACTGACAATGCAAAAATATGATATAAAGGAAGAGCGGTTAAAATAATTTCATTTTTGTCATTCAATACGGTTTTCATAATACTCTCCACCTGCAATATATTTGCTATAATATTGCCATTGGTAAGCATTGCACCCTTGGAAACTCCTGTAGTTCCTCCGGTGTATTGAAGAAAAATAACATCATCGTGACTTTGTTGAAAATCCTGTATTTTGAATTTTTGTCCGTGAGTTATAGCAGTATTAAAACTAATGGCTGTTGGTAGATTGTATTTTGGTACTAATTTTTTTACATTTTTTACTACAAAATTAACTATACCTCCTTTTAGTCCACCTAGCATATCTCCAAGGCTGGTTTTGATAATTATCTCCACATTAGTATCACCTATTACTTGTTCCAGAATATTTGCGAACATATCGGAAATAATTATAGCTTTAGCACCGGAGTCTTTCAATTGGTGTTTCAATTCCCTTGCAGTATATAAAGGGTTTGTATTTACTACCACAAGTCCTGCCCTTAATGCAGCAAAAATAGAAATTGGTGACTGTAATACGTTAGGCATCATAATAGCGATCTTATCGCCTGGTTTCAACCCTCGGTAATGAAGGTAAGCAGCCAGATTTTTTGAGTAATTGTCAACTTGTTTGAAAGTAAGCCATTTGCCCATATTGTAATATCCTTTTTCATTGGAATATTTTTTGAGCATTGTTTCTACAAATTCTTTCACTCCGGAATATTTATCAATACTGATATTTGCAGGGATTCCGGGAGCATATTGGTTTAACCAAGGTCTTTGTTCGTAGTAAATATTATTATCATCCATATCTTTATATTTTTAAAATAAAATATTAATCTTAAAATATCAAGAACAAAGAAATAAAAAAAATCGATATTTTAAAAATTATTTTTAATTTTGTTCGCTAAATAGAATTTATGAGACGAGTTGTAATAACAGGAATAGGAGCCTTAACTCCTATAGGAAATAATGTAGAAGAGTATAAAAAGGCATTATATGCTGGTATTTCAGGCTCAGCTACCATCACATATTTTGATGTTGAACAATTTAAAGTAAAATTTGCCTGCGAACTTAAAAACTTTAATCCTGAAGATTATCTCGATGCTAAAGAATCCAGAAAACTGGATCCATTTGCAAGATATGCTATGGTATCGACAGCAGAAGCTATGAAGGATTCCGGTTTGATATTGGAAAATTTGGATTTGGAAAAGTGTGGAGTTATTTGGGGTAGTGGCATCGGAGGTTTTGCTACAATCGAAGAAGAAATCACCAAAGATGTTCTTCGTGGTGCTGATCCAAAATTTAGTCCTTTTTTGATACCTAAACTTATTCCTGATATTGTACCTGGACATATTTCTATTAAATATGGATTCAAAGGAATCAATTATGCTACTGTAGCAGCTTGTGCTTCTGCAAGTATGGCTATTTCCAATTCTTTTGATTATATCAGATTGGGAAAGGCTGATGTGATGATTACGGGTGGATCGGAAGCAGCAGTAACAAGGACAAGTATAGGAGGATTTAGCAGTATGAAAGCCTTGTCTCAAAGAAACGACGATCCGGCTACAGGTTCTAGACCTTTTGATGTTGACAGAGATGGCTTTGTGTTAGGAGAAGGCAGTGGAACACTTATTCTCGAAGAATTACAACATGCTTTGGACAGGGGTGCAAAAATATATGGAGAGATAGTAGGTTCTGCTATGTCTGCTGATGCCCATCACATCACAGCTCCACATCCTGATGGTTCAGGGGCTATGTTGGTTATGAAAAATGCTCTTATTGATGCAGGAATTGAAACATCACAAATTGATTATATAAACGTTCATGGTACATCTACACCATTGGGAGATATAGCTGAAATCACAGCTATAAAAAACCTTTTCGATGAAAATGCTTATAAATTAAATGTAAGCAGTACTAAATCCATGACAGGACATCTTTTAGGTGCTGCCGGAGCTATAGAGGCAATAGCAAGTATTTTCGCTATAAATGAAAGTTTGGTTCCACCAACAATAAATCATTTTACTGATGATCCTGCTATTGACCCTAAAATTAATTTGACTTTCTGGAAACCACAAGAGCGTAAAGTTAATTATGCTATGAGCAATACTTTTGGTTTTGGAGGACATAATTCATCTATCATTTTCAAAAAATTTGTTGACTAAGTGCTTTTTATATTTTTTAAATTTTATAACTTCTTTGTATCCAAAGACCGACTTTTGGCGAGAAAAATAAAGGAATTGACAGGAATATTTCCTTCAAATCTATATTTGTACGAAATGGCTTTTCATCATAAATCCATAGATGATGGTAACGGGAAATTTCAATATAATAATGAAAGATTGGAATATCTTGGTGATGCAGTCTTAAGTATGGTGGTGGGGGAATATCTTTTTAAAAAATACCCATTCAAAGATGAGGGTTTTTTAACGAAAATGAGAAGTAAAATTGTAAAAAGAAAGACTCTCAACGACGTTTCACAAAAAATGGGCATAGACAGGATTTTGAGTGATTATGCTATTGGTAATGTCAGCAATAGTATGGCTGGAAATGCTTTGGAAGCTTTGGTAGGAGCTATTTACAGGGATACTTGTTATAAAACAACTAAAAATTTTATCATAAATAATGTGATTAAAGCATATATTGATCTCGATGAACTCGAAAACAATGACGATAATTATAAAAGTCAATTATTGGAATGGGCTCAAAAAGAAGGGAAGAATGTCAATTTTGTTCTCAATAAAAAAGATAAATTGAATGGGAGAGATTTTTTTAAGATAACTTTGACTATCGACGATAAAAAGGTTTCAGAATACGAGGCATTTAATAAAAAATCTGCTGAGCAAAAAGCATCATTTCTGGCTATTCAAAAATTTAAAATCAATAATCAACAATAATTCTTTAAAAATATTTTCCGGTATTTTACAAGTGATTTCTCGATTTATTAATAACTGATATATTTCAATTATTTTTTGGCACGATATTTGTGTTAGATATATTGCCTTTAGTGGCAATATGTTGATAAATCGAATTATATATGATAAAAAGTTTAATAGTACTGATATTTTCCTTTGCTTATGTCAATAATATGCCTGATAGTGAGAGCAAAGCAAAACTGGAATATATAGAATCTTATAAGGATATAGCCATTGCAGAGATGTACAGAACAGGAATTCCTGCAAGTATAATACTGGCTCAGGGAATCCATGAAAGTCAAGCAGGAAGAAGTGAACTTGCTAAAAATGCCAATAATCACTTTGGGATAAAATGTAAAAGCTATTGGAAGGGTGATACATACTATTATAAGGATGATGATGTAGATAAAAATAATAAGATTATAGAATCTTGCTTTAGAAATTACGATTCAGCCCTGGAATCATATATCGACCATAGCAATTTCCTGAAGCAATCATCAAATTACACACAATTATTCCAATATAGCAATACCGATTTTGCAAATTGGGCATGGGGATTGCAAACAAGTGGATATGCTACAGATAAAAAATATGCAATAAAACTCATCAAAATAATCGAAGAATTCAAACTTTATCAGTATGATATGGCTTCAGATCCATGGAAGGAGAATGTGAAGTGAGGTGGGGGGACGATTTTCAAATCATTTATCTTTTTCCCAATTTTCATAAGCTAATTCCATCTGATGATAGCAATCCTCTCCATATTTTCTGATAATAGCTGATTTCAGGAACCGAAATACTGGGAGTTTATTTTTTTCTCCGAGTTTACATGCCGGATTGCAAATATCCCATTCGAAATAATTAAGAGCTTCGAAGCCCTTAATTTCATTTTTCACTACGCGGATTGGAAACAATTCACAAGACACAGGTTTTTTCCAATCTGTTTTCCCTTGCAGGTAAAGTGATTCAAGAGCACAAAGTCCAATTCCTTTTTCATTTTTTACTAAAAAAACGCAAGAGCCATCTTTGAGAAGATTTGTTCCTATAAAATCCGGTTCAGCATAATATTTAGTAAAACCCTCTTCTTTGATTTTAGATTTATTCTCTTGGGGTAATATATCTATAACTTGATCGAGAATTTTTTCTATTTCTCTTATTTCACCGTGAGTTACCGGAGCTCCAAAATCTCCTTCTGTACAGCAAGCCCCCTTACATTTATCGAGATCGCATTGAAAATGCTCCTCAAATAGAGCATCACTGACCAAAATATCATTTATCAAAAACATAATTCACATTTGTTTTTAAAAAAATATCATCTATTTCTATTTCCCGAAATCCGGGAATTCTGTGTTCAATATTAAATTCCACTGTCTTGTCGCTTATCTGCAGATAGGTTGAGGGAGTGATAAAAACATTTATATTTTTATTTTTTATAGTTATTTCATTATGATAATGACCACAAAAGACAAAGACATCTCCAGTGAAATTTGAAAATAATTCAAAGAATTTATCTGATTGTTGAAATGCGTATTTCCCATCCATGTGAGGTACACCTGCTTTAAATGGAGGGTGATGCATAAATACATATAATCGATTTGAATCAATATTGGTAATGGTGTCATTTATCCATTTCCATTGCTTATCAGAACAATAACCCAGGGCAGTATCTAAAAACAAAAAATTTGGGTTTTCGAAATAGTAAAATTCATCGCCTTTCAATTTTGAACTGAATCCAAAAGAATCTGCTATGACCTTACTATCATCATGATTTCCAGGGATTATTTTATAATTTTGTATCTTATATTATCTTAATTGATTTTGAATCCACATATAAACTTCAGTATTTGCATTTTGGAAACTTAGGTCCCGGTCAGAACAATGAAGTCATAGTCAATATCTTTAACTTCATCAAGAACATTTAAATTTTTCTTGTATCCACCCCATTTACATATTCATCATTGGGGCTGATGTGGATATCTGTGATTTGTACTATTTTCATTTTGAATGTTTAATTCTTTTTTAAATTTTAAGCCAGATATTTACCAACAATAGGCATTCTTCTGCCCATACCGAATGATTTTTCACTTACTCTTAGCACCGGAGCTGTCTGATATCTTTTGAATTCATTGATATTAACCATTCTTAATATTCTTGCTACCAGTTGTTTATCAAAGCCCATTTCTACAAGTTCTTTTGGTCTTTTCTTTTTTCAATATATTGAAATAATATCTCATCCAAAATATCATAAGGTGGAAGGCTATCACTATCAAATTGATTTGGTCTGAGTTCAGCAGAAGGTTTTTTATCAATAATATTTTGAGGAATAATTACTCTATTTTTATTGATGAATCTGGCTAAATCGAAAACTTCGGTTTTGTAAATATCTCCTATCACCGATAGTCCTCCGGCGAGATCTCCATACAAAGTACCGTAACCCACTGCCATTTCACTTTTATTGGTAGTGTTGAGCAGTATGTTTCCAAATTTATTGGAAATAGCCATCACTAATATACCTCTTACCCTTGCTTGGATATTTTCTTCCGCTACATTGAAAGGAAGTCCATTGAATAATGGGTGCAATTTTGTTTCGAAAGAATTATAAATATCTTCAATTTTGATTATTTCGTATTGAATATTTAAGTTGTTAGCTAATTCTATGGAATCGGTAATACTGTGGTCTGATGAAAACTGACTAGGCATCAATACTGCCAATACATTTTCATTTCCCAAAGCTTCAGCGGCTAATACGGTGGTTACTGCTGAATCGAGGCCACCTGAAAGTCCTATTACTGCTTTTTTGAATCCAAGTTTCCTGAAATAGTCTTTAATTCCCAATATTATAGCATCATGAATTAATTCCATTTTCCCATCCTGTTGTTCGGAAGCGAAACCACCTTTGATTACTTCATTTAGATCAAAAATGCATATTTCTTCTTTGAAATAATCCATTTCTTTGAATACCGAACCATCAGGAGAGTACACTAAACTTCCCCCATCAAATATCAATTCTGTTTGTGCACCGACATGATTGACATAAAAAAATGGAATTTTATAACGATCAACATTAGCTTTGAGGACTTTTTTCCTTGATTTTGCCTGGTTATAATTGAAAGGAGATGCTGAGATGTTTATTACAAAATCAGGGTTGTATTTTATCACTTCATCCATTGGGTTGATGGTGTATAAAGGATTTTCATTTCCGATATTCCAAAGGTCTTCACACACATTAATAGCGATTTTATATCCTTTGAAACTTACAATTCCAAATTCGGAAGCGGGTTCAAAATATCTGTATTCATCAAAGATATCGTATGTAGGTAGCAGTGCCTTATGTTGTCTTAGCACTTCTTCGCCATCACTGATGAAATAAACACTATTGTATAGGTCTTTGCCTTCAATTATTGGGTTTTTACTTGGAGCTCCTAAAATTACAGCAATTCCTTTTGAATGTTCTTTGATTTGTTCAATACTATTTTCAGCTCTTCTAATGAAATCTTCAAATTCGAGGAAATCTCTTGGAGGATACCCTGTGATAGATAATTCAGCAAATGCTATGATATCAACATTATCTTTTTTTGCATTTTCGATTGCTTGAATTATTTTATTAGTATTTCCATCAAAATCACCAATTGTATAATTTAATTGTGCCAGTGCAATTTTCATTTTTATTTAATTTTCATTTTCAATTGAATTGAAATACAAATATTACATTTATAAAAAAATCAATTCTACAAAGAATATAATTTTTAATATAACTAAAGAAATTGAAAATAAGTGAATGTTCTTAAAAAGAATTATCCCTATTTCCAATGTTAAAATAATTGCGAAATTAATAATTTTTAATTGTTCATATTTCTTTTAATTAAAATCATGTTGATAAAATCCAATAATTTGAGATTTTAATTATACTTTTGTCCTATGAAATATTTTAATTACATTCTTACTGTTGTTTTAATAAATGTATTTTTTGTTCAAAGTATATTTGCACAAAGTAGTAATCCATTTGAGATAAAATCGCGATTAAAATATGAGATAAAGGAAGATATTGAAATGGTAAAATCCGATAGTTTTGATAATTTATCCGAAAGTAATGATAATATTCAATTTGATAGCCTGACTGATGAAATAGATACTACAAGCAAGGTGATTTGTTAGAAAATGATTCAGCTGAAAATGAAAGTAATAATCCATTTGCAATAGACACCTTAGAAAATAATAATTCCTCAACTAATATTGTCAATTCAAATAATGATTCCTCTTCCAATTCAAAAATAAATATATTTAGTAAGGAAAGATTTAAATCAAAGTTTATTGGACAAAATAGTAAATTTGTTTTTGGATTTTATTATTTACTTTATTGATTTTTGCATCAATAATAACTTTCAATAGGGATTTAATCATCAAATTGATCTCATCGATTTGGTTCAATAATAAAATAAATAGTTTACTCAGAAATTTTGGGACTAAGGATTTAGTTCTTTATTTATTATTGTTTTTTAATTTTCTAATAAATTTTTCATTATTTATTTTTCTTTATTTAAATAAAAATTCAAATTTAGGAGGTTTCGGTTTATTTACTTCTATTTTGATATTTGTATTGATTATGTATTTAGTAAAACATTTTTCAATATTACTGTTTTCATATATATATACATCGTTACAAAATATAAAGATATATAATTTTATGATATTAGTGTTTAATATTGTATTAGGAATATTTTTAATAATTATAAATGCATTTGTAGCATTTAGTTCAAATGGAATATCACAATTTTTTATTCAATTGGGATTGATTGTTGTTTCTATATTTTACATTTTCAGATTATTAAGAGGCTTTTTAAGTACATATAATTATTTTATTACTAGTATTTTTCATTTTTTTATTTATCTTTGCGCTTTCGAAATTTTGCCCTTGCTAATTATTTATAAAATATTTATAGATTTTTAGTGTTTTTTTTTGAGTTAATAAATTAAAAAAATTTTTTTTTATATGGTTTCTGAGAAAACCGCAGCCAAAGAAAGATTTAGACCGGTTCAATCAATATTAATTTCACAGCCAGATCCACAATCCAATAGATCTCCTTTTTATGAATTGGCAAAAAAGTGGAATATAAAACTTGATTGGAGGCCTTTTATTGAAGTTGTTCCAATTCCAAAACAGGAATTTAGAAAATCGAAAGTAAACTTAGAAGAATATACAGCTATAGTATTTACTAGTAAAAATGCTGTGGATTTTTATTTCAATAAGTGTGAGGAATTGAAAATAAATATGCCAACTTCTACAAAATATTTTTGTTCTACAGTAACTATTGCTAATTATCTTCAAAAATATATTGTTTACAGGAAGAGGAAAATATTTTTTGGAGAAAAACAATTGGATGATATACTACCATTATTTGAAAAATTCAAGGAAAATGAAAAATTTCTATTACCAACATCTAATCTTGGTAGTAAAAATATTGTAGATTTTTTGAATAAAAATGAGATAGTATTTGATGAATTGATGATGTTCATGACGGTGTCATCTAATATTACAGATTTGGAAAATATATATTATGATATGTTGGTGTTTTTTAATCCATTGGGGATAGCATCATTGTATGAAAATTTTCCAAATTTCAAACAAAATAATACGAGAATAGCAGTTTTTGGAGAAGCGACTAAAAAGGAAGCAGAAGCTCATGATTTGGTAATAGATATAATGGCTCCTTCTCCTGAGACCCCTTCTATTGTTACTGCGATTGATAATTATATGGAGATTACAAATAAAAAATAATATGTCTGGTCAAGGATTTGATAGTGCACAATCAATATTGGAGAAAATTAGAAGTTTTGTTATAACTAATGAAGCTGATCTTGAATTATTCAGGAAAGAATTTATTGGATCAAAAAGCCTAATTAAAGGGTTATTTGGTGAGATAAAGAATGTTGATGTTGATAAGAAGAAGGAATTTGGACAATTGGTTAATGAAATTAAAACCGAGGCTGAAACTAAATTTCAAGAGGAAAAAGAAAAATTTGAATTAAATAAAAGCAAGGCTGTCAATGAATCTATTGATATGACCAGGCCTCCTGATGGAGTTAAGTTGGGTTCAAGGCATCCTATTTCTATTGTGAATAATAGGATAATTGAAATATTTACCAAATTAGGTTTTGCTGTTGCTGAAGATAGGGAGATAGAGGATGATTGGAATAATTTTACTGCTATGAATACTCCTGAAGACCACCCTGCTCGGGATATGCAAGATACTTTTTATCTTAAAAATTCTGTTGAGAGGTTATTGAGGACACATACTTCTTCAGTACAGTCCAGAGTAATGACAAGTGTAAAGCCTCCTATACGTATTATTGCACCGGGTAGAGTTTATAGAAATGAAACCATAAGCAGTAGATCTCATGCGCAGTTTCATCAGGTCGAAGGATTATATATCGATGAGGGAGTTTCATTTGCTGACCTTAAACAGACTTTACTATATTTTGCACAGGAGATGTATGGAAAAGATACAAAAATAAGATTGCGTCCTAGTTATTTCCCATTCACGGAACCAAGTGCTGAGATGGATGTATATTGGGGACTTAAGGATGAGGTAGACTATAGAATAACTAAAGGTACAGGTTGGCTTGAGATTTTGGGTTGTGGTATGGTAGATCCTCAAGTATTAGATAATTGTGGTATTGATTCTAAAAAGTACACAGGTTTTGCTTTTGGTATGGGGATTGAGAGACAATGTATGCTCAAATACAGAATCGACGATATCAGAT
Source organism: Saprospiraceae bacterium (assembly GCA_041392555.1). GTDB lineage: Bacteria > Bacteroidota > Bacteroidia > Chitinophagales > Saprospiraceae > JADJGA01. The sequence continues at coordinate 51,385 of JAWKLW010000007.1, forward strand.
CATTTTTTGAAAATGATGTGAGATTTTTAGAACAATTCAAAAGAGTTTATTAATCCTAAAAGGTTAAATTTAGTTTTTTATAAACACTTTTTAATTTTACTTTTTTTGGAATCCTTATATATAATGATATTATATTATTATATTTGATTGAAAAAATAGGATATCTTTTTATAATATTTCATTATATTTGTGAAATAAAAAATAAAATTATGAAACCTTCAATTCCTAAAGGTACCAGAGATTTCCTACCAGATCAGGTAATAAAAAGAAATTATCTTTTTAAAACTATAAAAACAGTTTTTGAAAATTTTGCTTATGTTCCTATTGAAACTCCAAGTTTTGAAACACTGAATGTTTTGACAGGTAAGTATGGAGAAGAAGGTGACAGATTATTATTTAAGATACTCAATAATGGGGACTTTATTTCTGATGTAGACCAAAGACTATTGGATGACAGAGATTCTAAAAAATTGGTTTCTGAGATTTCCAAGAGAGGATTGAGATATGACCTCACAGTTCCATTTGCGAGATTTGTTGTCATGCATGAGAATGATTTATATTTTCCATTCAAGAGATATCAGATACAACCAGTATGGCGAGCAGATAGACCACAGAAAGGAAGATATCAGGAGTTTTATCAGTGCGATGCTGATGCAATTGGGTCTGATTCATTGATGTATGAAGCAGAATTGATGTGTATCTATGATCAGGTGTTTTCCAAATTAAATATCCCTGTAGTAATAAGAATCAATAATAGAAAGGTATTAGAGGATATGGTAAATGTAGTTGGGCATAAAGATAAATTTATGGAGATTACTATAATTTTGGATAAAATTGATAAGATTGGTTGGGATGGTGTAGAAAATGAATTATTCTCAATAGGTCTTGAAATAGATGAAATAAATAGTATTAAAGAATTTATAGAATTAAAAAACATTGAAGAATTATCATCTTGGTTTGATGTTCATAATATTGATTCAATAGGGTTGGAAGAGATAACAGAGGTATTCAATTATCTTAAAGATTATGAATTTAGTAATGAATTAAAATTTGACCCTGTTTTGGCACGTGGATTAAACTATTATACCGGATGTATTTTTGAAGTTAATGCTATTGATGCAAAAATCGGGAGCCTCGGTGGTGGTGGAAGATATGCTGAATTGACAGAGGTTTTTGATAAAAAAGGAATGTCGGGAGTGGGAATTAGTTTTGGTGCTGAGAGGATATATGATGTTATGGAAGAGAATAATCTATTTCCTGCAGAATTATTCGACTATATGGATATTTTGATTATTACCATGGATAAGGATTCACATATGGAGGGATTTAAACTTGTGTCGAGGCTAAGAGAAAACAATATTCGAGCAGATTTATATCCTGTTTATGGTAATATGAAGAAACAAATGAAGTATGCCAATGCCATTAATGTTCCATATGTTGGGATAATAGGAAGTGAAGAATTGGAAGCGAAATCAGTTTTATTGAAAGAAATGGAAACAGGAGATCAGGATCTGATGAAAACACAATGTTTCCACGTTAAATTCGGAGAAACATTGATGGGATGATGGTTATAGGATTTCCTTGAAAATTTTTAAAGCTTGTAATTCTCTATTATATAAATTAATATTTTCATTTTGATCTATTGTTTTACTACTAATGAAACTTTGGTATTCCGTAACTAAATATTCTTTTATATCATTTATTTGATTTCTGTTAAATGTTTTTCCAGCATTACATTGTTCGATTATTTCAGCTGCATCTCCATTTTCAGGACCTAAACACAATATTGGATTATTTGTAGCAAGGTATTCAAAAATCTTTCCTGTTAAAATTCCATTCGAATTTTGAACATTTGGAATAACTAATAGTAATAAAGTTGAATTTAATTGAAAGTCAATGATTTCATCGTGTGGTACAGTATCCAATAAAACTAAATATTCTTTTAAATTTAATTTTTTTATATAAGATAAAATATCATTTGAAATACTTCCAATAAATTGTATCAAAAGGTTTTTAATTTTATTTTCATTTATGAGTTCAGATATAGCTTGAAAAATTATTTGAGGTTCATACAAAGATGACATCGTACCTGTATATGTAATAATAAATTTATCTGATTTATTTATTTTTCTATCTTTGAAGTCTTCATAGTCAAAACCATTTGGAATAATGTGTATTTTGTTTTTTTGTATTTTAGGAGATTTTTGATTAAATAATTCTCCAATACTGTTACTGACAGTTATTATATTATCAGATTTTTCTAATACTTTCCTTTCATAATTTTTATTTATAAAATCCGATATTCTGCTATGATTTAAGATGTTATAATAATAAATATCTGTCCATGGATCTCGAAAATCTGCTATCCATTTTATATTATATTTCATTTTTAGTTTGTATCCAATTAGTTGGGTACTATGAGGTGGAGAACTTGTAATTATAGTTTCAATATTATATGTTGCAATAATTTTTTTAGCTTCTTGATATGCATATTTGTTCCATCCTTTTCTAGGGTCTGGGATAAAGAAATTGCTTCTAATAAAGTTAATTAATTTTTGTTTTTTAGAATTTACATTTACATTTGAAAATCCTGCAGATGGGACTTTATTTTTACCAGCTATTTTCCCATAGAGTTTCAGTATTTCAAATGATTTTGTTTTATGCACAATAACTTTTGGGTTAATATCTTTAATTAAACTTTTATCACTACTAGTATAGCTTGCATATTTTTCATCGACTGTCAAAACATGTATTTCTAAATTTAATTCAGCTAAATATTTACTTAATTTGACCCATCTTTGCACCCCTGCTCCCCCACTTGGTGGCCAATAATATGTAATTATCAATACTTTTTTCATTTGTCGATGATTTTGTATGGAATTCAACGTCAGAATTTTATTTGGCTCTTGATCTTATGATTTTATTGATAGAATCAGGTTCTATATTAAATCGGTTTTCTAATTCTTGTCTTGCAATATTAAATTTGCATCTGCTTTCCCAAAATTTGTAAACTCTGGTATCTGATTTAATGTCCTCATTTGATAGCAGATCACATTCATTATAAAATCCCCACAATTTATTGTTTTGCATATAATCATTTACGTATTCAATATCCCCTTGTTCTCCGGATATTGAGAGGTTTTTTAATGCTTCACTGTAATTTTTATATTCTGATGATGATAATAATTCACTCAACTTATTTTCATTGTCTATTTCTATTTTTTTCTTATTGCTCAAGCATGCATTGAAAAATATAGAAATTACAATAAGGTAAAATGCTATTTTGAATCTGGATTTTTTCATAATTAATATTGATTTAGAAAATACAAATTTAGTTTAATTTATCCCGGTAATTGGTATATTTCCGATTTGTTTTCAGAATAATTGATTTTAATTTGCCATCCGTAATTATTTATTATTGATTTCAAGAGTTCAATATGAGTATCTAATTGTTCCTTAGCTTTAGTTAAAATACCACTTTTTAAAGCTGTTTTTTTAACGAGTTTTTTTGCCTGACTATTCATATTGTTGTAATCATCCTTGGTGAAACTATTGAATGTTCCTTCGGTGATATCATAATAATCAAGATTATGTTCTATTGATAAAATGGAAGGTGGAGGTACATTTTCGATAAATACTGTTTTTGATTTTTCATCTATATTGATTTTAATACTATCAAGATTGAATCCTGCCAATATTTTTGCTTTTACTCTTATTAATGCTTTTTTTCTGAAAATACTCAAGTCTAATCCATAATAATCCTGATAATCATATATTTCCGAGAAATAACCTTCTACTGTACCAAGTTTTATCACATTTTTGACTTGTTCAAGTATTATATCCTGATTGATATTTACATTTTTTTTCACAAATGAGTACCTGAATCCACTGTACCATACAATTCCAAGAATCATAAGAGATATTACAGTTATAAATATGGTTTTAATTGATTTCATCTTATTTCGATTTACAATATACTTAACGTTTTAATGTAAATTTAATTCATTTTTTCCAACTATTGTTGATTGTTATCACGTCATTATGTGTAATTTTATAATTGTAAAACTAAAAATTAAATTTATGAAATATTCAATATCACTTTTATTTATGGTAATTATCATGTTATCTTGTTCCAAACAGATAGATCCAGACGATAATATGGATTCAGTTAAATTTGAATGTGCAGATAATCAGAAGGTATGCGACTTGTCTTATGATAATGCTTCCTTTGGTTTCGATATTTTAAAAAAATTACATAATTCGGATGAGGATAATAATTTATTTATTTCACCATTCAGTATTTCTTCTGCTTTGTCAATGGCTATGAATGGTGCAAAAAATGAAACTTTGGAGCAGATGATGAATTCATTACAATACTCTGGTTGGAATCTCGATAGTCTGAATGCGGCATATAGGGATTATCTTGTTTTATTACCATTATTGGATAATAATGTGGTAATGAAAAATGCTAATTCGATATGGTATAAAAATGGATATCCGGTATTAGAAGATTATTTAACAACATGTAATGATTATTTCAAATCTGAAATTGAAAGCAGAGACTTTTCAGATGAGGCAACTTTGGATGAAATAAATCAATGGGTGGAGGATAATACTGAAGGTAAGATCAAAGATATTTTGGATATGATACCTGGTGATGCGGTTATGTATTTGATAAATGCCATTTATTTCAAAGGAACCTGGAAGTATAAATTTGATGAAAAAAATACTTATAAAGGAGATTTTACTCTTCAAAATGGTGGGAAAGTTAGTGTAGATATGATGAATGAAGAAGAATTACCGGTTTCATATTATAATGATGAAATGATTAGTGCAATAGATATTCCCTATGGAGATTCCATATATTCTATTACCATTCTTTTACCAAACAGTGGGTATAATATCGATAATTTAATTGATGGTATTGATATTGATTATTGGAATGAAATCACCTCCGGATTTTACCATGTCACTATGAATGTTACTGTTCCAAAATTCAAGATTGAATATAAAAATGAAATTAGTAAAATATTATCGGATTTAGGAATGCCAATTGCATTTACTTCAATGGCTGATTTTTCGGGAATCAATGGATTTGGAAATCTATTTATAAGTAGAGTTATTCATCAGTCATTTGTGGAAGTAGATGAAGCAGGAACTGAAGCAGCTGCAGCTACTGTGGTTGAAGTTTTGTATAATTCGATTCAGGATAATTATTTTGTTGCAGATAAACCTTTTGTGTTTGTAATAAAAGAAAATAAAACAAATAGTATCTTGTTTATTGGTAAATTGATGGATCCTTCGTAGTCGTAAGATGACATTTTTTTACTATTATTGGTATTTATCGATTAATCTTGTTGATTTATATTAAATTTGCTTCATTAAATGCATAGTTTTATGAAGCAAATTTTATTATTTACTTTTTTTGTTTCTTTTTTGTGTTTATTTTCAGGATGTAAAAAAGATCCGGAATATAATAATGAAGGCAGTTATCAAAAGAAAGTATTAGTTGAGGAATTTACAGGAGAATGGTGTGGTTTTTGCCCTGCAGGAGCAAAAAAATTAAGAGAAATTATGTCGTCCTATCCGGAGGAAGCGACTTGTGTGGGCATGCATATCGATGATAAACTTGAAGTTGAATTCCCAACTACTTCTAGATTGCTTTCTGAAAGTATTGGTCCTGGATATTTCCCAAGTGCAATTATCAACAGGAAATATGATTCCGGTTCTGAATGGATAGTTCAGGTTCGCAATCAGATAAATAAAACCTCAGATATCGGAATCAAAATTGAGAGTAATATTGTAGATAATTATCTGGATATTACAGTTAATTGTATCTCTGAAAATAGTTATGGAAATGTTTTCTTGACAGTATATCTCACTGAGGATAATGTAGATGAAACCAGCCCTGGAGCTCAATCCAACGGTGGTGGTGATTATGTTCATCCCAATGTATTGAGAGAAGTACTAACTTCAAGTTATGGAAATCCAATCAGCCTTGAAGCTGGTCAGGTAATATCTGTGGAGTTTAAAGATATTAGTGTATCAAAATACAAAATTGATGATTTGAATGTAGTTGCATTAATTAATTATGGTGCGGATAATGATTTTGCTGTTTTGAATACAAATTTTATCAAGGCTGGCAATGATGTGGATTGGTAAATAATTAACTGTTTTTCAAATTAATAAAATATCTATTATGTCAAGTTTCAGAATAAAACCAAGATTCAAACATTACACAAATATTAAATTTGAGGAAATGGAAAAAATGATTCTTGAAAATTTGAATTCATGTGATTATGATTTTCAGTATAAATATGTGAAAGGATATATGGTAATTCAAATTCCAAAAAAAGATAGAAATATTTGGTCTCCTGAATTGAATTTGGCTATAGAAGAAGAAGATGGAAGAACAGTGGTAATTGGTAGGTATGGACCTGATTCCAAGACGTTTATAACTATTTTGGTAATGTATATTGTTATAGGTTTATTGACTTTCTTTATTGGTATCTATGGATCAGCCCAATATACTGTCAATAAGTCCGCACCAATTTTGTGGTTAATTCCTGCATTATTAGTTGTGGGTCTTGGGGTTTATATAACTGCACAATTAGGACAAAAACTTGGTGCATCACAAATGTATAGGCTTCACTTTTTTTATGAAAAGATGATTGGGCATAAAATAGATATTAGATAAAATTTAATGAATCAATTGATCTGGATCATTAATTTTTCCCATACCAGGCAATATATTTGCTAACTGTTCAGAATTGTGAATCAAAACAGGTACATGTTGTGAACAAATATAATAATCAGAACCTTTGAATGTGAATTTCATTAGTGGAATAGTTTCAGAATTTTTATTACAAATTATGCAGGTATTATTTTCCATAGTATTATTATTTTTAAAATTACAATTTACCCTCATCGGCAAAGCTATAATAATTGTTGCCTGCAAATATAATATGATCTAAGAATTTTATATCAAAAAAATGACAAGCATTTTTAATTTTATTTGTCAAATTTATATCAGCATCACTAGGATTAGGATTTTCAGAAGGATGATTATGTACAACAATAATGCTAATTGCTAAACTTTCTACAGCTTTTTTCATTACAAATTTTACATCGACAATAGTTGCATTTGTACCACCTGTGCTTATCTTGGTTTTTGATTTGATTTTATTCTTAGAGTTAAGGATTAACAACCAGAATTCTTCGATATGTTTATCTACCAATGTGTGATATATTTCTTCATAAACATCTTTACTACTCAAAATTTGTCTGGTGTCACTGGAAGAAAATTTCTTTCTGTTTACCAATTCCATGGCTGCAGCTATGGTTATGGCTTTTGCTTGTCCAATTCCACGAAATGTCATTAATTGCTCAACACTTTTTTTTGATAGAGTGCTGAGATCATTATCGGAATCTGATAGTATTCGTCTACTTAAATCGACAGCAGATTCATTTTTTGATCCGCTGTGGATGATTATTGCTAGCAATTCAGAGTCAGAAAGAGCATTTGGTCCGAGTATTAATAGTTTTTCTCTTGGTCTGTCATTTTCAGCCCAATTTTTTATAGAACTATATTTTTCTGACTCTGACATTTATAAAATAATTATTTTACTATTTTATTTGTGTAAATAAATTTGTCGTTATATATTTTCAAAATATAAATACCTGAAGATAAGTTATTCAAATTGATATATTTACTTTCAAAACCTTGTTGTTGGCTCGAAAATACTTTTCTGCCATTAAGATCGAATAATTCAACATTGTATTCTCCATCTAATTCGATATCTACATTAAGATAGTCAATTACCGGATTTGGATAAGTAAATATCTGGTATTGGAAATTACTTTCACTTACTTCTAAAGTTTCATCAACCTGGTAATAGAATCTGGTCTGATCTATCCAACCTCCATTGCCATCATTGATGGTAAAAACGAAATAATCAGGTTCGTAACTTTTTGCTTTAGATCTTATATTCAAATATCCTAATTCAATATCACTTTGAGCGAATTGGTCTCCAACATTGAGTTGCTGTGTACCCAAATACAATTCCCCGTTTTCAGGAGTTTTAATCACAGTATATTTAAATAGATAAGAAGCAGTATTTTTATCATCAACAACTTTTAAATAATTTTGTGTTATAGGAGTATAAGTATTATTTGGAATATTAATCATATTATTTTCAACCAAATTCAATTGATTTGGATCCAGTGGAGTACAAATATTTAAAGTAAAATTATCTAATTTTCCCGAAACCTGATCTTTATTGTCAAGAATGGTTAAATACCATGTTCCTAAAGTACTTTTATCATTAAATACGCTAAGTGAAGAATCTGGTTTGAAGGTTCCAGAAGGTTTTGTTTTAAGATATTCTGATGCTTGATCATCAAAAACCAGGCTTATATTGCCTTGATAAGTTGTTGATTTATTATTGAATAAAACACATTTTGTTTCATCTGGTCCTGTTAAATATGCACTTAATTCTCTAAAACCTGAGTGGCTACCCTGGATTATAACATTTAGATCTAAAATTTTCAAATCATCTTCTATTGTAAGGTCAGATACGCAAGGATTATTGTCATTGATTGTTATCGGTACATCATAGGAAACATAATTATTGCAATCTGCAGTTGCTGTCATAAATGTATATATACTATCACTATCAAATTCACCGCAATCAGTATAATATTTGATTTTCCAATAATATAAAGTAGAATAATCAAGAACTGTACCGGGAACGAGGAGTGTGTCCACTATTTTTGATTCAGTATAAGTGTTATCATCAGGAAAAGAAGGATCAGAACTTAAGTAGAAATCCATAGTATCAGCATTGATATTTTTACTCCAAATGAATGTAGGATTGATGATGTTTTTATCAGAACCTGGAACAGGATTATAAATTTCAGTATATTTAAAGTTATTATTAACGATTTCCCAATCTAAAGACCTCGATAATGTATCACCTGAATTGGAGATAGCAAGTAATTGTGGATTGAAAATACCATTTTCCATTACATTATCAAAATTAATATTTAATTGAGCACTTTCCCCTGCTTTTATTTTTTCGGGAGAAATACTAAAAACTGTATTTTCTGGTAACCCAACTAATTCAAATCTTATGGAGTCTGCATATCCATTATACGTCTTAGTTCTCAATGATGTATAAATTTCATCAGGAATACAATATTTACCATTCAAATTATCATATGAAATATTGAAAGTAGTATCGATAGGGTTATATATTTTAAAATTATATTTTTCGAGGGCAAAGAAAATATTATCATTAGCTTTTATCATAAATTTTGCCAGATTGGAAACAGTATCCGGAAGATATACAGTTTCACTTCCATCATTGGGAGTTCTGTATTTTATCAATTCTGGAAATGTAAATCCATTGTCTAAAGTGAGGTATATATCCACATATTGGCAATTTACAATATCATTGTCTGTGTTGGCAACATCCCAATTGACTTCAATAGGATTATTATTATAATAAATGTTTCCTGAACCATGTGATTCTATTGTTAGAGGTCCGGAAGTAGCATCAATTTTAAAACTGACATCAGCCCATCCTGTTCCTCCTGCTCCGGGATGGTTGTCTCTGGCAATAAGTCTGAAATTAAGGTCTCTTGCATAATCCGGAACCACTTCGGAGTTATTGAAACTTTGATATATTATAGATTTCAGAGTAGGAAAATATCTTGTTGCCGATGTTGTTGGCTCCAAAGCGGTATATAGAGGGCTATCGTATTGTGGGTAACCAGGAGTAGTCAATGGGCCAAGGTCCATTTCCTCCCAGGAATATGTCAATACATCATCTTCGCAATCTTCAGCTGACCCTTCAAGGACAAAATATGAACTTTTAGGTATATAAAATCCATTTTTATATTTCAAATTAACAATTGGTGCTGTATTGTCTGTTTCTATAATATCTGCACATCCTACACCGCCACCATTTCTTGAATATCCAAATATCTGAGATACAGAATATGCGTGAAAATTCTCAAGACATGTAGCACTGAGGTTGTTTCCACCTCCACATAAACCGCAATATGCCATAATTGAGGTACCACCACCTGGTTCGTATCCGGCATCAGATTCATTTTCTCCATCGCAATAATTGAAGGTGTGAACTGCACTAAATTGATGTCCCATTTCATGAGCTGTGACATTAGTGATGATATAGTCAAGGTCATTGCTATAGTGGCAAGAAACGCCACTTCCTTTTCTTGCTGTATTGCAAACTCCTGATAATGCTGCTATACCTCCAACATCGGTGCAACTATTAGTAAATACATGTCCTATATCAAAGGCATTGTAACCTACTACATCGATTATTTCCTGATTGATAACCTGTAATAGTTCGATCCACTGTTAGAAACATCAAAAGGATCGGTATCAGGATCCAACCATATCAGTTCATCATTATTTGATATCAGATTCAGGTGAATTGCAAATTCATTTTCATATATTTCATTTAGTCTGTTCACTGAAGTCACCATGTCTGATAGGGCTGATTCTTTTGTTCCACCGTGTTTTGATCCCCAATCTCCGGTACAAGCCAAGGCTAATCTGTAGTTATATTGTTGTACAGGAACGCAATCCTCATCAGATCTGTTTTCAAGATAGCTAGTCAACATATCCCTGTCTACAGGATTATTTTCATCGATAACCATGCTCGAATCTACACCGCACCTCAGATTGTATTTGTCATAATCAATAATATAGTCCTTCGTGAAATATGACATATAATATTGTTTGGAAACTTCACTGTATGGGTCTATATAGAAGTTTTTGCCATTCCAGTGGACTGATGCCCAAAATCCATTGGCACCAATGTTAAATCTTATATTGACTTTGTTATCAGTTTTACTTACTCCTTTGTAAGATCGTATCATAGGATATTTTGCTGCTAATCCGGGTTCCATTACCGGAGAATAAACTACATCAAAATCCATTACTTCTCCATCAGGCATAGGAATTGATAATTCAAGTGACTTATTGCTTTTGTTGAATTGTTTTGGAGCTTTGGTAAGATATTTTTCTATCGATTCAATATCCAATTTGAAAACTGAATATTTTTGTGGCATAATTTCACGATCATTATCTCTTACCTCTATGAGAGATTTTTCATCTCTAATATGTTGCCAGAAATTTTGCCCAAATAAATTTAATGAAATAAATAAAAATATAGGTATAAAAATACTCTTCATAATACTAGCTTTGAATAAAAAAATGTAAATAATTATTGTATCTAATACAACGTAAATATCGCTATTTTGTTAATAAAATGATAAAAAAAATTGTAAATTAAACCTATAAATACTGAAACTAAATATAAAATTTGAAATATTGAGAAAATTTTTAATTTACAATTACGTTTTTTATTCTCTACTTTCTCTCATAATTGAAAAACAACTTTAGATACTGCTTTATGGAATTTATTCATTTTATAATAGAATTACTAACACAGACAAAGGATGTCTTGATGGAATTATTCAGGAATTATGGTTTGTATATATATGCATTTTTATTTTTAATAATATTTATAGAAACAGGCTTGGTGATTTTTCCATTTTTACCAGGAGATTCATTGCTTTTTACTGCTGGTATGCTTTGTGCTCAGCCGGATGGATTGAATATCTGGATTTTGATTCCATTATTAATTTTAGCAGCAGTGATGGGAGATAATATCAATTATTTTGTAGGGAGATTTTTCAATGAAAAAGTGCTGAGTTGGAAGTATAAGGGCAAGCCATTGGTTAAACAGGCCTGGCTTGATCAAACACATGAATTTTTTGAGAAAAATGGAACTAAAACGATAATTTTAGCACGATTTGTTCCAATAGTGCGAACTGTTACACCTTTTGTATCTGGAGTTGGTAAGATGAATTATAAAATATACCTTCCTTATGATATTTTTGGTGGGTTTTTGTGGGTTACAAGCGTTAGTTTACTCGGATATTTTTTAGGACAAATAGAGTTTGTAGAAAAGCACTTGGAGAAATTTATTTTGCTTATAATCTTCATTTCAGTTATTCCAATTTTTGTTGGATATTATAAAAATAGAGTGAAATCCAAATAGGTAAAATTAAAATAAATCTTCCAGTTTTTTTATCAAACTTTCATTAGGTTTGATAAAATATACTCCTGATTGCTTATCGGTTCTTACGCCTCTGATGAAGATATAAAATATTCCTCCAAAATCTTTTTTATAATCATAATCCGGTTTTTTTGATTTCAAATACCTATTTAATGCAATTGTATAAATAGAGTATTGGAGGTTGTAATTATTATTTATGATTTCGGCTTCAAGATTTTCTTCTGAATAATCATTTATATCAGATCCAAGATGATTAGTTTTCCAATCGAGAATATAGAATTTTCCTGATTTTTCGAAAACTAAATCTATGAATCCATGCATAACACCTTCGAGTTCGGGATAAGAGATATCTAAGTCTGGGAAAATATCCTGAAGTAAATATGTATTGAAATTATCGATTGAAAAGAAAAATTCCAGTTCTGTAATTTTATCTTTACTTTCGATTTCTGAGAGTTTAAAATTTTCATGGACTAATTTACTGTTTAAAACATTTTCTGTGATTGACTGGTATTTTTCTACCAAAGTGGAATCAGCTATAATTCCATAATCATTTAATACATTTTTAATAGAATTGGAATGATATTTGGAGCTTGAAAAATCTATAAGTTCAAAGATTTTATGAATTATAAGCCCTGTTTGGACACCTTTAGGCAAAGTGTTAAATATAAATTCATCATATTCACTTAGATAGGAATTTATATTTAGTTTGTATTTGGGTTTATATTCTTTATGGTTAGCCAAGGAAGAATAGCTGGTGATTTTCCAATAATTATTAATTTTTGATTTTAATAAAAGAGGTTTTTTGGATGCTGTATTGAGATTATTTGAAGAATATTTATAAGTGACAGAGTTTAAGTTAGGGTGTTTGAAAAAGATGTTATTTGAATTTGAATTTAATTTTGGAATAAAGCTGTTTAATATTCCATTTTGGTTGTTATTGAAATGAACAATACATTTATATACAGATCTGGTGATAGCGACATATAGCAATCTTTCATTTTCTTGAATTTCCTGATGTTTTACACTCTCTATTTCTTCATTATCTTTGTAAACTGATATTATTTTTTCATTGTTTTCGTCTTTGTATTCAATGCAAAAATCGTTGTTTGTATGTGGAGTTAAATTGAATAATGGTAAAATGACAATATTATATGCTAAGCCTTTGCTCTTGTGAACTGTTACTATTTGGATGGAATTGTCGTCACTTTCAAGTTTTTGTTCATATTTGGCAACAGATTTATCACCCTGAATAGCTCGTAAAAGCCAGTCTAATAATTGTATTTGGGAAAGTCCATCATATATTTCTTTTTCATTTAGAATTTCTGCAATATGGATTAAATTAGTATAAATTCTATTTCCATTGGGGGTTTCTGAATTTATAAGATGGGATTGTATATCGAATAAATTTATAAATTGAGATATTGCTGAATATACTCCGGAAGTTGTCCAAAAGGAAAGAATGGTATTGAATTTTTCATTTAGGATTTCAAAATTCAATTTTTTAATTTCATCTTGGGTAAAATTTGTAAACGAGGTTAATAATGCTCTGTTGATTGATGATTTTTCAGGTTCAAAAATAGCAAAGAGAACATAATATAGTTCTTTAGCTTCGTTGGTTTCAAGTACTTTTGTGTCATCTATAATGATTGATGGGATGTTGTGCTGAGCAAGTTTTTCTTTGATTAGCGCTCCATGAGAATTGTTTCTTACTAAAATACCAATATCAGAAGGAGAGATTTTTATTGTTTTATCTTTGAATTGTATTTCATAGTTTGATAGTAATTCTACAATTTCATTTATCATGGAAGTTAATATGATGCTTTGATTTTGTTCCTTTTGGCTTGTAAGATCATAATTTTCAATAACTTCAAAAGGATTATTTTCTCCTTTGGTATTTATTAATTTTCCAAGATATTCATTACCAAATTCGACTTTGGTATAGTCCAAGTTATTTTGGATAATATCATCGGTGGAATTATCGACGTGAAAAAAATCATTTATTGCAAGTAAAAGCTCTTTTGTTGACCTGAAATTTGTATTCATAGAAAACACAGAGTTTTTTAAATTGTCTTTAGCAGTAGTGTATGTTTCGAGGTCTGCTCCTCTGAATCCGTAAATTGATTGTTTAGGGTCACCTATCAAAAATAATATGGCATTGCTATTGTCTATGAATAATTTTTTGAAAATTTGGTATTGCAATATATCTGTATCCTGAAATTCATCTATAAAAATGGCGCGATATTTATAATTTAATTCCTTTTTTAAGTTTTCATTATTAGAAACCACAAGAGTGTTATGAAGAACTTGAATTAAATCATGAAATGAGACGAGTTTGTTTCTTTTTTTCTTCTGTTCTAATTTTATGCTTATAAAATCAACTGCTTTTTTATATAAATTAGCAATCAGGTCTAAAATATATGTTGATAATTCCTGTTCTGCATTTATCACATCATAAGATTCACTAAAGAGAAACTCTAATTTATATAGGTCATTATTTATTTTCTCTGAAGTTAATTTTTGTTTAAGTTCTTCATATAGGTCTTCAGCAGATTGTTGTTTGATGGCATTTGTTATATTTTTTAATCTTCCTACTTTAAGAGTGCTTAGATATTGCCATGAACTTTCAAAAGTATTGAAAAGAATGTTTTTATTATACTCTATTTTGGCTTTTAATAATTTGATATCAGAAGCAGTTTCGGTGAAATTTACTATATTTTTTATCCTTATTTTACCACCATTTGATACCTTTGAGAAGATGCTATTGATGTTTTTGAAAGAAAAATTTTCATCTAAAATTGATTTTAAAACTTCAGGATCCAAAGTAGCTATATTTTCTCTCCAAAATTCAGCTATAAACTCTTCGATTAAATTCGATTGGTCTTCTATCAATTCAGTATTCAATAACATTGAATTTTCGAATGCATAGTCGGTAATAACTTTTTTACAGAATCCATGAATAGTAAAAATAGAAGTTTCATCAAAGAACTCTATCGCTTCATTCAATAGTGCCAGTGTTTTATCTTTTCCATTGGTTTTTATCGATTTTTCTATAATATCTTTTATCTGTTTATTATCGGTGTCAATATTGTATCGGGTATAATTAAGAGCAATGTAAATGAATTTTCTAATTCTTATTTCCAATTCTTCCACGGCTGCATTGGTATATGTAACCATGAGTATTTGTTCAATTTTTATATTTTTCTCCAGCAATAACCTAAGTGTGAGAATACCTATAGCGTAAGTTTTTCCTGTACCTGCACTGGCTTCGATAAGATTTTTATCTTTTAACTCAATTTTTAATACATCGAATAATCTCATGATACAATGGTTAATTAATTTTAAAAAATATATTTGCAAGGAGATGATAAATTTCTGTTTTGCTTTGTAATTCAGAAGTCAATGATTCATGATTATGCATTGATAGAAATTTACTTAAATACTCATTATATTTTGATTTTATTTCTAATGATTCGATAAATTTTTCTTCGGGAGATTTTTTTATTCTATCGTTATTTAAAGCATTGTGCATTTCATGTGCTGCTTCAGATGTGAAAATAAATAATGAGTTTTGATAATCTTCAAATATTTTCAGAAGCAATTGCATGTTGTTGTTGGAAAGTTTGCTATCGATAGCGGGAAGATAGATTTTTTCAGTTTTTTTATCATTGTGATTCAGGAGATAAAAGTGATTGATATTTTTATTGGAAATAGAAAGGGCTATTCTGTAAATTTGCAATTTTAGTAAGTTTTTAGCTATATTTTTACTCATGCTAACAAGAATGAGTTTGTCATCGAAGATATCATTAATATTGCAAATTATGGTAGTTTTGTCATCGAGGGATATGTTAAAATCAATTTGGGATTTTTCGCATTCCCCGGTCAATTTCTTTATTTCTTCCCGGAATGATTTGATAGATTCCATAATTTCGTCAACTACTACATATGCTGATGATTTGAGAGGAAGATTCCCTTTTATTTTCTCTTTTTCAATAAATAAGTCAATTTTACTTTCATCTGAAAATTCTAATAAATTATTGGATAATAAATATTTTTGCAAATTATCGATGTCGAATACTTCGGTTTCAGGAAGTAGGATTTTATTATCTCTGTAATATATATTCAGGGAATTTTTGAAATAATACTCTATTGAATTTTTATAAAAGTTAAATATCTCATCAATGTAGATTTCATCCTTTACATCATTTTTTTCCTGTTCTTCATCAAGCAGGTAATTTTCTTTTTTTATTTGAGAATTGATATCTGAATATGTATAAAATTCAGGATGTTTTTCATCAGAATATATTGAATTAAAGCTATGTAGTGGATGTTTTGTAATGAAATTATATTTCAAATTGTGATTTTCTTCAAAGAAAAAAATATAATCCAGCAATTTATCGATTACCGGTGAAGGTGGGATTTCTGAATTTGATTTAGAATTTTGTCCTATATAACTGAGATATAATTTTTCTTTAGCTGACAATAGTGCTTCCAGAAATAGGTATTTATCGGATTCTCTGTTGTTTCTATCACCGGGCCTGTGTTCGGCATTCATAAGATCGAATGGAACTTCGCTGTTTTTTCTGGGGAAACTTCCGAAATCGAGCCCAAGTATTCCCACTACTTTAAATGGAATACTTCTCATAGGTGTCATACTGCAGAAGGTTACATTTCCAGTCAGGAAGTTGCCACTTCTGGTATTTTGATAAATAGAATCGATAAAGGAATTTATAAAAATATCATAGCTTATATTGTCTCCTGATAATTTTTCAATAATTCCCGGAAAAGACAATTTATCATAGATATAATGCAATAATTCGATGTCAGAATCATCGAGTAAAAAAATGCTTTCAATCATGGATTGAATAAACTCTTTCCATTGGTTTAATGACCTTGATGTTTTTCTTGATTCATTAATAACTATTAATTGCTTAACGAAATTTATGAGTTTTAGTCCTTCTGTAGCGAAATCATTTTCTATAAATTCCAATGGTAAGGAGTAGTAGTTTTTATTTGAAAGATAATAAAGATCTTCACTATACATAGCAAACCCGAGGATGATTTTTTCTATTCCTGTATTCCAACTTACGAGGTATGAGTCATCTGTGGTATTTCCAGATATTCCAAATCTTATATTAGCTTTTTCGATTATTATCCTGATAGTCTGGAGGTCTTCTATTTCAAATTTGTCACTAATTGGTTTGAAATGAAGTAGTTGGAATATTTGTTCTGAAGTGAATTCATCTTCTCTTAGAGTTAGAATTTTATCTAAAATACCTATGAAATTGTCAAATCCATGGTATGACCTATCGGCTATAGTATATGGAATTTTATTTTTTGAATTTTCAAATACTGAGATTATATATGGAACATATTTGTCGATATTGGGAGTTTGTATTATAACCTCTTTCGGTGAAATATTGGTAGAGTCGAATAATTTTAATAAATAATTATGTAGTGCTTCAACTTCTCTGGATAGTGTGAAATGTGATGAAATTTGAATAGAATGGTCAAAAATGACATCCTTTGGTATTGATTTTCTATAATTGTCCTGGGTGTTGTTGTAGATGTCGTTTTGAATCCAATTCAATAAGGTGTTTTTGCTTGGTACTGAAGTAAGAGTTTCATTATCAAGAGTATTTAAAAATTCCTCATTGTTGAAAATCATAAGATAAAAATATCTTGCAGTTTTGCCTAAATCCATTAGCATCCTGTTACCGGTATCAAGATTTAGCCCTTGTGGTTTGTTTTTGAAATATCTTTCGATTTTCAATTTGGTTTTTTGAGGAATATCATGAAGCCAATATTCTTCAGGTGAAGGGCTAAAAAGATAAAAATCTACGTCGGTGATAGATTGAGATATTTCTAAAAGTATATTTATATGAAATTGACTAATGGTAGAAAATCCAAATACAGAGATGTGAGGATATTTTTCTTTGATCTTATCTCTAAGAGTTTCATCATTTTGAATTCCTGACAATAGTGAGGCAAACATTTGGACCTTATCTGGTCCTTCGTTTTGTAAAATCGTTTTTAATCGTTGCCAAATCCATTTTTGCCATTTTTCATGATATTGGTATTTTATATTTATTTCATTATCAATTTCATTGTTCCAGTTTTGAATATAGTCTGGTCTGAAAAATGTATATTGGTCAAATAAGTCACTTAGTTTAGTTGCTAATTGCAATTGTTTTATGCTATCTCCTATGTAATATTTTGAAATATCTGGAAATTGTTCTTTAAATTCATTTTCATTTATGATGTTGAAAATAAGCCATTTGAGGTTATTGGTGTTGTATATTTCGGGCAATCTCATCGAAGCAAGTCTGAAAATGTCATTGATTAAATTGTTCGGTGAAATATATTTGAAATTTGAAAAAATGCCTTGTTGTTGTGATGCCTTAACCGATATCCACCTGCTCAGACCTTCAGTTTGAACCATCAAAATATCAGTTTGAAAGATATCATAATTGGTATAGCCAATGTTTTCTATCATTTGGAAGACCAATTTATCCAGGTCATTGGAAATATATGTTTTTAAAGACATTTATTTGTTTTTGTTAGTGAGTTTATAAATCATTTCAAGATTTCATTAAAATATTAGTGTGTTATTTTATTAGTATTTTGATTATTTAACAGATTCAAAAATCCTGTTTTTTATCCCTGATATTCTTGTTATTTTATTTGAAATTGCTTTTAATAAAGTTTCGTTTTTTGATATTACAACTGATTTTTCTTTAGCTCTTGTAATAGCAGTATAAAGTAATTCTCTGGTTAAAAAATTTTCATTTTCGACTTCATTTAAAACTATAATTACATTTTCAAATTCAGATCCCTGGCTTTTATGTATTGACAAAGCATAGGCAGTGCTGTATTTTTTTAATTCAATACATGGTATTATTTTTATATCATCATTCAAAAAATATGCATAATAATTATTTTTACTATTGTCATATTTTATAATTCCAATATCTCCATTGAATAATCCCAGGTTATAATCATTTTCAGTAATTATAATCGGTTGTTTGTCGTAAAATAAATCGTGTCGTTTTATTGATTTGTTTTCTAATAATCTGGATTCTATCAATTTGTTGAAGTAGGAAACGCTATATTTCCCCTCTACTACTGAGCATAGAAACTTGATTTTATTTAATTTTTCAAAAGATTTGTAAATGTCTTCTTCCAAGGCATAATCATCATATAATTCTAAAAGATCTTCTATTTTACTTTCGTCATATTCATTGATTATTGTTATATTTTTACCGAAGTAAGAATCACTTTTAAGATATTCTTTTCGAATTTTATCTATATCTCCATTTAGGATCAATTTACTCAATTTGCCTATACCATCTTGAGGGTTAAATCTGTAACTTTCAGTGAGTTCTATGATTTTACCACTAAAAATATTTATATCGCTGGTGGAATTATTTTTATATTCAGGATTGAAACCATATATTATGTTGTAGATGTTTTCAAATCTTGATTCCATTATATTGCTTTCAGTTATTGAGCAAAGATCTCCAAATATAGATCCGGCTCCAATGGAAGAAAGTTGGTTTTTGTCACCGAGCAATATCAATTTTGAATTGTCATCTATAGCATTGAAAAGTTTACTCATCAGAGTAATATCTATCATAGAAGATTCATCGACTATTATAATATCATAATTGATTTTAAAAATACCTTTTTTATTAGAATCTATATTGTATTTATGTATCTTCAGTAATCTATGTATAGTTGTAGATTGGATATTGGCTATTAAGGATTTAAGCTTGTCGTCCTGAATGGAATCACTATATTTTTTGAGACTTTCATTCATTCTCATTGCTGCCTTCCCAGTAGGTGCCGTAAGAATTATTTTTTTTCGGGAAATAGGTGGAGTATAATATGGATAAATTTTGAAATAGTTGTGGTTTTTCCTGTTCCGGGACCTCCTGTTATGATTTGAAATTGATTGATGAGTGCTGATATAACTGCATTTTTTTGCCATTCGGCATTATTATTTAGCACCTCTTTAATATAAGAACTATTAGAATGCAAAAAATCAATATTTTCTTGATTTAACACAGAATCATTTGAAATTAGATTTAAGATTTTTTCTATTATAATCGTTTCATGGTAATAATATCGCTGAAGATATAATAATGAATCATTATGTAATACAAAAGGTTGAATATTATTTGAAGGGTCATCTGTCACAAATGGCGATTTCAGAATTTGATTTTTTAGTATTTTCAATTCTTCTATATTTTCAGCATCGTTTAAGTCAATGCACAGATCTCCATATTCTAATTTTTTTGCAAGAAAATATGCTATTTTTTTAGTGACATTGTCATTGAAATAGTCAGAAAAAATTTCTGCAGATGAATGTTGCTTATTTTGTTCCATTTATATGGATTTCTAAAAGAATAAATATTCCAAAGTTAATAAAAAAACTTAAAATTCAATTTTTTAATTTAATAAATCTTATGGTATGATATAATTCCTGCAATTCAATTTCTTTTTTACAAATAGCGAGATAAAACCCACCACCTCCGGCACCACATAATTTTATCGAGATATCTTTATTATTTAATGAATTTTTCCACAATGCTGTTATTGGGTCAATTATCATTTCTGAGAGATAGTGGAATTGTAGATGTGAGATTTCTTTGAATTTTTCAAAAACTTGTTTTTCATTTATCCCAAGAAAATCATTGATAAGAGTATTATTTATTGAAATAGCTTTATTGATAAATTCATTTTGAAAAGTTGAATTTGACATTTTTTCTTTAAATATCTTAACATATTCTGCAGTTGTTCTACTTGTTCCAGAATCAACAAGATAAAAATCAAAATCACTGTAATTTGAAAAACTGAATTTTGTTTTTTCGATGGTAGAATCTGAATTTATTTTCACAGGATTATTGAGAAATGAAACCAATGGGTCGATACCTGAAGATGATGAGTGAAAGAAATTCTCAATTTGAGCCAATATTTTTTTTAATTGAAATAAATCTTCTGATTTTTGTGGAGTAAAATATCGTTCATAAATGGCAGCAGATACTGCACCGCTACTTCCTATACCATAACCTATTGGGATGTTCGAAACAAAATTCAACCCTGATTTTATGTCGTAATTGAATTTACTGATATTGAATTCAGTATTAAGTGAATACCAATCTTGTGATTTGAGAAAATTATAAAACTCATCAATAATTGGGTCTGTTTCCACATTATCGAATGTAAAATTTCCTTTGAATTTATCAAAAGGAATAGCGAGAGCATTAGCTCCTGATAGTACAAGGTATTCGCCAAATAATAATACCTTCGATGGATAGTATTTACTTATCATAACAAATTTATGAAAACAAATATAATTCTGCGAAATTAAACTTTTAAAATTATTTTATTATAAAATTTAAAATTTTAATATTAAATTCTATACCTTTGTATCTGAATAGCTTTAAGTTAATGATAATATCGATTTTTAAAAGGAATATGTTTTTTAATAGTGTGATGCTGTTACCTTATGCAGTGATTATCAGGCTGTATTCTATAGTATTTCCTCAGAATGTATTAACGGTTAAAAATGATAGTACATTTTATAATTTCCTGATTGGTCTATTACCATCGAATACTTTGTTTTATAATTTATTGAGTATATTATTGGTGTTTTTTGAAGCTGTATTGATAAACAGGATAGTTATAAAAAATAGATTTTCCAGAGATATTACATTACTACCTGGTATGTTTTTTATACTTTTGAGTTCCATTTATCCGGGAATGCAGGGTATTTCACCGATATTACTTGGAACATTTTTCTTGATTTTATCAATTCTCAATTTATTCAAGACATATAAGAAATTTAATAGTGAGTTATATTTATTCAATACGGGTTTGTATTTAGGAATAGCATCTGTAATTCATTACAACCTAATACTTATGGGAATTCCTATAGTTTTAGGTTATTTATATATAAAAGCCTTTAAATTTAGAGAATTGATGCAATTGTTATCTGGAGTTTTAGTGGTTTTTTATTTTTATGCATTTTATATATTTTGGGCAGATAAGGATTTTGATTTTTATATAAATATTCATGGTTTGAATTTTGAATTTTTGCAAAGTAATTATACATATTTGTTCTTTTTGATGCTGTTTTTGTTACTATCATTATTAGTAGCTATAAAATACAGGTACTTTACAATTAAAAAGAGTATTCAGTCTCAAAATAAAATAAATATTCTTAGTTGGGTTTTAACAGCTTCAATTTTATATGTGTTATTTGTGGATGATAAACAAAATTATAATTCTTTGTACCTTATTTCTTTTGGATTAAGTTATTTTATTTCAGCCTTATTTTTAAGGATTAAGAACAATTTACTATTAGAAATTGTTAATGTCGTGATTATTTTCATAATCCTGATTTATAGTTTTCAATTTTATAATGGATTTTGATTTATTTTGATGTTTGTTTCGAATCATATTTTTATAACTAATTAATACTCATGAAAAAAATTGCTTTAGCATTCCTCTCTTTTTTTATACTTTTCAATAGCTTAAATGCACAAATATTAAAACCAGTAAAATGGAACTGGAGGGCAGAAAAAATTGATGATAATACCTATAATCTTATTTTCAATGCCAAAATTCAGGAAACATGGTCTCTTTATTCTCAATTTATCGATGATGGTGGACCTGTACCTACATCTTTTACATTTGATCCAGGGAGTAATTATTCATTGGTAGGTAAAACTACAGAGAGTAAAAATGTAGAAACTAAGTTTGATAAAGTATTTGAAATGGAAATTAAAAAATTTCATGATTATGCTGAATTTGTACAAAAAGTTAAAGTAAGTGATAAGAGTAAACCAATAACCGGATATCTTTCATTCATGACTTGCGATGATACACGATGTTTACCTCCGAGTGATATTGATTTTAGTTTTGATATAGCAAAATGGGATGAAGAACTTCAAAAATCAGGTTCAAATAATATAAAAAAAAAGAGTGAAGAACCAGTTAAATTAGAGACTGAAAAAAAAGTTGTAGAAGGTAATAAAACAACTTCAACTGCAAAGGATGTTGAAATTAAAGATGGAGAAAGTACTTCAAATGACGAAAGTGGTTCTTATGATGATTTTGTTGAAGGAGGATTATTGGATGCAGGATCATCAGAGTCAGGAAATGCAGATCCAGTAGGTTGGGATTTTGAAATTGAAAAAATTTCAGATGATGAATTTATAATTAGATTTATAGCTGGAATCCAAAAAGGATGGAGTATATATTCAATTTATACTGAAGATAATGGGCCTGTACCAACAGAAGTATATTATGAAGAAAAAGAAGGGGTTGTTATATCAGAAGATGCTAAAGAAACCGGACATTTGAAAGAAGGACTTGATAAAATGTTTGGAGTAAATGTAAAAAAATTCCTTCATGATCAGCCATATACAATAGAACAAAGAGTAAAAGTTATTGATAAAACAAAACCTTTCAAAGGTACTATCAGTTATCAGGCATGCGACGATGAAAAATGTGTTTTATTGGAAGAGAATTTTGCATTTGATTTTGATAAAGGTCAAGCAATAGAATATGTTTCTCAAAATGTAACTGTGGATTCGACAATGATAAATCCAGTTACAAAACACGCATTTAATAAAGACAGGATTGAAGAAAGAATGTGGATATGATACTACTATAGTTTCAGAAAATAAATATAATAGTTGGTGGCTTATTTTCCTTGCAGGATTTGTGGGTGGATTATTAGCATTTTTGACTCCATGTGTATTTCCTATGGTTCCGCTTACAGTAAGTTATTTTACTAAAAGAAGTGGTACAAGAGCTAAAGGTATAAGAAATGCCATATATTATGGATTATCAATAATAGTGATATATTTGATATTAGGATTGGTGATAACATCTATTTTTGGGGCAGATGCATTGAATCAGCTATCGACCAATGCATGGTTTAACCTATTCTTTGCAGTATTATTTATTATTTTCGGAATTTCATTTTTTGGATTTTTTGAAATCACATTACCGAGTTCATGGGCTAATAAGTCAGATTCTATGGCAAGTAAAGGAGGATTGCTAGGGATATTTTTCATGGCATTTACTCTGGCATTAGTATCTTTCTCTTGTACTGGTCCTATTATAGGAACATTATTAGTACAAACTGCTACAGGTGATGGGCCAACAATATTAGGAAGTATTCCTGCAGGTCCGTTATTTGGAATGTTGGGATTCTCCACAGCTTTAGCATTACCATTTGCTTTATTTGCAATGTTCCCTGCATGGTTGAATTCACTTCCAAAGAGTGGAAGTTGGATGAATGTGATAAAAGTAACTCTTGGATTTATAGAAATAGCTCTTGCATTGAAATTTATATCGATAGCAGATCTAACAATGGGTTGGAAAATAATGCCTTATGAGTTATTTGTTGGATTATGGATACTTGTCGCTCTGGCTATGACAGCGTATTATTTTGGATGGTTGAGGTTTCCACTTGATCCGCCTAATCAAAAAATAAGTAAAACAAGAAAAATATTAGGAACAATAACATTGATATTTGCTTTGTATTTCGTTTCAGGTTTCAAAGTAAATAAAATGTCAGAGACATTTATGACACCTAACATGTTGTCAGGATTAGCACCACCTCCGGGACATAGCTATATTCTTCCAAAACATTGTCCATTGACATTCAATTGCTTTCATGATTTTGATAAGGGGTTGGAATATGCCAAAGAGGTCAATAAACCTATTTTATTGGATTTCACTGGATATGGATGTGTCAATTGCCGAAGAATGGAGGATAATGTATGGAGTAAAGATGAAGTATATAATATTATAGAAAACGATTATGTATTGATATCGCTTTATGTTGATGAAAGGAAAGAACTCGAAGAGACATATTTTTCCACATTTAGCAATAAAGAGATAAAAGAAACAGGTAAAAAATGGGCAGATTTCCAAGCGATTCATTTTAATACTAATTCACAACCTTATTATGTATTATTGAGTCCGGATAATGTTGTTCTTAATAAACCAGTAGCATATACACCGGATTTGGAACAATATAAACAATTCTTACTTTGTGGATTGGAGAGATTTAAGGAACTGGAAGGGGAGAAGTAGATAGAAAAAATCAAATATCAATTTTTAACCTTATAAATTGTACTTTTGTAATGTTTATCAGTGATTGTAAACAATAATTATAAAATCTCTTGATTAGCATAATGTACAATTCTAAACATATATGATCTGGCCCAATAATAAAGAATTTGCATTTACAATAGTAGATGATACAGATGATGCTACGATTGCAAGTACACAAATGATTTATGACTACTTATTAAAAAAATCTATTTATATTACCAAAACTGTGTGGCTATATGATAGTAGGGATGAAAATATCGGTTTATCATTGCAAAATGAAGAATATAAACAGTTAATTTTAGATTTAAACACAGAGGGCTTTGAAATAGCTTTGCACAATGTAGGTAGTGGGCATTTTACCAGAGATGAAATCAAGCGGGGAATTGAAATATTTCAAGATATTTTTGGTTATTATCCGCAAATGCATATTAACCATAATTTAAATCCTGATAATCTTTATTGGGGTTATGAGAAATATTCGTTTGTTTTCAGAAAAATTATAGAATTGTTAAAAATTCGAAACAAGCAATTTTTTGGTAATGATAGTAAAAGTAAATATTTTTGGGGAGATATAGCAAAAGAAAAAATAAAATACTTTAGAAATAGAGATTCTTCAAAAATTAATACATTGGGTTTTGATCCTCAAATGCCGTATAAAGAAAAATCAAAATTAAAGTTTAGCAATTATTGGTTTAGCTGTTCCAATGGTGAAGACTTAGCAAGATTCAACAATTTGCTTACAACTGAAAATATTGAAATATTAAAAAAAGAAAAAGGGTGTTGTATTGTTTACACCCATTTTGGAGATGAATTTTTAGATAAAAATGGTAATCTTAATAGTGATTTTAAAAGTAAAATTGATTTTCTATCAACACAAAATGCATGGTTCGCACCGGTAAGTTCAATTTTGAATTATTTATTAGAAAATAGGAAAAGTGAAATTGCAAGCGAAAAATATCTTTTCTGTTTAGATATGAAATGGTTTTTTGAAAGGATATTCAAAACTAAAAATTAATAATGGATATGTATATATCAAAAGCCACTTGATCCACCTAATCAAAAAATAAGTAAAACAAGAAAAATATTAGGAACAATAACATTGATATTTGCTTTGTATTTCGTTTCAGGTTTCAAAGGGAATTATCTCATTAAGGTTAGTATTTTTAGGATTTTTATATATTCAACAAAGTTATTATATGCGTTATCGACACTAATCCCTCTGATGCAGCTAATGTCTTCGCAGTTCTTTGGATTAGTTACTTTAGATTTATTTGTTTGTGAAAAACCATGACATGGCCAGCAGTAAAGTGGATTATAAATTACTTTATGTATTAGATTGTCAAATTTTTCATACCCTACGAATTCAACCGAAGAAGCTCCAAAAATACTGAATGTAGGTATTCCATAAGCAACCGCAAGATGCATAAAACCACTGTCTAATCCTATATAAAATTGTGAATGGTAGAGTATGGAACAGGCTTCTTTAAGTGAGGTTTTACCAATCATATTAGTTATGTTTACTTCTATTTCATTATTTATTTCATTACCAATTGTTATCTCATTTTTATCTCCAATAAGTATAAAATGAAATTCGGGATATTCCTTGGAAAGTTTTCGTAAAAAATCTATCCAATTATAGTGTGACCAGTTTTTATACTTTACAATATTATTAGCTGAAACAGGTTGTACAATAATTGGTTTTTTACCTTCATTTTTAATTTTTCTTATGCAATCAGGTGTGTTTTCAAAATATGGTTTAATATTAATTTGATCAAGCGAAAAACTCATGTCATTTTTTTTACTATCAAGTAATTGCAAATTTAAAATAGCACAATGTGTATTTTCATTCTCATCCAGATAGTGTACATTGAAAAATGGTAATTTTTTTTTGCTATGGGCATTTACTTTTTTTGATATCAAAGATGCGAGAAAAATATTTTTTACAGAAGAAGAGCTATAATCCAATAATATCAAATTATATTTTTTATAATTTCTTAAAATGTTTGTTAAATTTAGTGGATAGGTTAAAATCTTTATTTCGTTATATGGAAATCTGTTGAATTCTAAAAACTCCTTATCTATATAAGGAGAATTAAGAAATATAGTAATCAAATACCCTGATGATTTCAATTCTTTAAGCAATGGAACCATTAAGACAGCATCACCAATTCCTGCAGTTAAAAATATAGCAGCATTAAGGAATTTTTGTGATTTTATATTTCTATTTTGAAAATCCTTTCCCATAGTGCAATATTATACAATCTCCATTTTACTATCAAATTTATATTGTCATATTTTTTTAATAATATTTTTTTATCACATAATTTTTCCAGAATATTGGAATTTGATATTTCTTCTATCATCGTAGATTTTATTGAATTTAGCCATGTTTCTGTTGGTGCATTAAAATTATTTTTTTTCTTTCGCCAGGCAATATTTTCACTTATATTATCAGCGAGTAATGATCGTAGAATGTATTTGGTCCACCCGGAATGTATTTTGAAATCAGAATTTTGATTTAAAGAAAATTCTACAATGTTATAATCCAAAAAAGGAAGTCGGCTTTCAATGGAATTATACATTGAATTTTTATCTTCATATCGTAGTAATTCCGGGAGCATAGTTTGATTTAATTCCAGTTTTTGAAGTTCGGGAATCGAAGTATATGAATTCGAAAATTTATTTAAGAAATCGAAATTATCATTATATTGTTTTAAAAATGAAACACGTTTTCTATATGCCAATTTCCTGATTTTTGGATACCTTGTACCTAAAATAAATGTGAATAAGGATTTAATTCCCATTTTTTCATTATTGCGATTTGCCAGGTATATTTCTTTTATCATAGACAAAAATCCTTTTTTGCGATTTATTTCTCTGAAATATGCAGGGAAGTATTTTTCATAACCAAGAAATACTTCATCGCCACCTTGTCCATCCAACATGACTTTAATGCCGGATTTTTTTGCTTCATTGAAGATGAAATATTGCATAAAAATTCCAGGACTACCAAATGGTTCTTCCTGTATTTCAACTATCTTTTCTATGTTTTCAATAAACTCATTTTTTGAAGGTTCTGAAATTATCAATTTGATATCCAATTCTTTTGCTACCTGACGAGCAAATAAACTCTCATCATGTTCTGCTTCAGTGGTTTTGGCATGAATTGAAATTAATTTATCATTTTCATTGTATAATTGAGAAGAAAAAGTGGTGATTAAGGAACTATCTATTCCTCCACTCAAGCATGCTCCAATTTTCACATCTGAGCGCAATCTTAACGCAACTGAATCGAATAATTTACCTTGTAAATCAGATTTTACTTTTTCAAATGATTCATTTTTATCATCACAATTTGTTTTAATATCGTAGTATCTTTCGATCTTAAATTTATGAGTATTGAGGTCATAAATGAGATTATGTGAAGCAGGAAGTTTTAATATATTTCTGAAAAATGTTTCATTCGTATGTTCCAATATTCCTGTTACAAGATAATCTATTATGATTTGGTGGTTTGATTCCCGGGATTGAAGATGAGGTAATAATTGTCGTATCTCAGATCCTATAATGAAGTTGTGGTCATCATTGAGGTAATAAAAAGGTTTTATTCCAAATCTGTCTCGACTACAGAAGAGAATATTTTTTTCTTTATCAAAAATTGCAAATGACCACATTCCATTGAAATGATCGACACAATCATATCCCCAGTGGGCATAGCTCGCTAGAATGACTTCAGTATCAGAATTGGAATTAAAATCATATCCTGCGGAAATCAATTCACTTTTTATTTCTTTATAATTATATATTGCCCCATTGAAAGTGATAACATAATCGTCATTATATTTCATGGGTTGATTTGCATTTTTAGAAAGATCAATAATGGAAAGTCTCCTGTGACCAAAAGCAAAGTTGCTACCGAAATAATATCCTTCTCCATCAGGGCCTCTGTGAAATACCAAATCTGTTATGAATTTAATATCTTCAGATTTTACATTTGTATTATTTTTATTGATTATAGCACTTATTCCACACATTATCAATCCATTTATCGAGTAAGGATGTTTAATAATTTAACCAAGATATTTTCTTTTTTTATAGCATAATACGGGATTAATTCACCACCGAAACTCCTGTAAAACTGCTCAACTTCAGGAATCATTGATCCTTCAAAATCAAAATAATGTAATCCAAGTTCTTTTGCATGAAGTATGGAGTTATACATTGACAGTGGACCTGGATAAATTCCATTGTGAGATTTATCATGGCTTCCCATAATAAAATATGCTGTATTTTCATCATGTATGCAATATGCAAATGCAATTGCCTTTTCATCAAGATATGATATATAGGAAAAGCTGTCTTTGTCCGTGTTAAAATTGTCTAATATTTTATCAAAAAATTTCAGATCTTTAATTTTATTTTGCAGTGAGTGATTATGAGATATCATTGATTTTATTTCATTGATATTATTGCTTAGTTTACAGATAACTCCTTTATTGTTAGTGGACTTGATATTCCTCAATTTAGAATGATGGATATTCGATTTTAACTCTTCAATGCTTTTTGAAAGGTCTATTTGATAAGTAAAATTAGGAGTAACATCGAATTTTTTCCAAATAAATTCCTGCATATCCTTATGTTTGGGATTCATGTAAAAGGATATTGAATAACCTTTGAGATTAAGTAAAAATTCTGCTACCATAGCATAAATCTTTTTGTTGAGATTATTGATAGTAACTGAATTGTTACCCGGATTGGAAAAAAACAGACCATTATAAGGAGTGAATAAAGGTTTTCTGATTAAGGTAAAAAAATATTTTTTCTTAAAAAGTAAATAAAATCCTCCAATAAGTTCATTTTCAGAAGTAAAAATTCCGAATAATTTTAAATTATTATTTGATAAGGAAAGCCATTTATGACTTCCAAAAACACCTGATGCCTTTTCTGATACTTCAAAAAAAAGTTTTTTTTCCGAGTTGTTTATTAATTCCCTTATAAAATAATCCTTTTTCAAAAATTAAAATTTTATCAAAAATATGAATCAAAATCAATATTTTATAAATGTATTTGGTTAAATTTGAAAAAAATATTATTTAATGCACCAAGATAGCATATTGTTTTCAATAATTATACCTACTTACAATAGGGCAGATATGATAGTGAAGGCTATTCAAAGTGTTATTGAACAGACATATTCCAATTGGGAATTGATAATTGTGGACGATGGTTCCACTGACAATACAGAAGAAGTAGTGAGATCATATAATGATGAAAGAATCAAGTATTTTTATAAAGATCATGAAGAAAGGAGTATTGCTCGTAATTATGGAATTGACAAATCAACAGGCTTATATATAAGTTTTCTTGATGACGATGATTATTATTTACCTGATTTTTTGTCGGAGTTTAACAAGAAAATAGAAAAAGAAAAGAGAGCAGTTGGGTATTTTATGTGTCAGGAATTCGTTGAAAATAATTCGAGGAAAAAAATAAATTACATTTCCGAAAAACTTCTTAATAACCCAACCAGATTAATTTGGAATATTCAACCTAGTATTAGACCTTTTGTTATCCATAAGCAAATTTTTACAAATTGTAAATTTAATATTGATTGTAAATATGGCCAAGATCATGAACTTATTACCAGAATATCATTAAAATATCAATTTTTCTATATTCCAATCCCTCTTACTGTGAATTATGAACATAGTAATCAAGGGACTAAAACAAAATTTGGAAATGAATATAGGGAAAATGCTTTATTGTCAATCTATTGTATGCAAAATCTTGTAAAGAATAATACTGAATTGATAAAATTGATTCCTTCGTCTGAATTGTATCAGATAAATAATCATTTGATTTATGGTTTTTGTAGTGCTTCAATGAAACATTTTGATTTTAATTATTTTAATTTCCTATTTAAAAAATTTGATATTAGGGGAAATAAGTTAAAACTAAGTTTTTATATAATTTCTTTAATTTTGAGAATTCCAATATTCTATATAAAAAGTAAACTTTCTTAATGAATTCAGATCAAGAAATATTATTTTCTATAGTTATGCCAACATATAATAGGGCTCAAATGATAAGTAAATCCATAGAAAGTGTTATTTCTCAATCTTATAATAATTGGGAATTAATAATTGTCGATGATGGATCTGAGGATAATACTAAACATGTCGTTTCAGAATTTCAAAAAAGTGAAAATAGAATTCATTATATTTATCAGGAGAATAGAGGAAGGTCATCAGCTAGAAATTTAGGAATTGAATTATCAAATGGGAAGTATATAAGTTTTCTTGATGATGATGATTATTATCTAGAAAATTTTTTAATGGAGTTTTATTTGGAAATTGTAAAGGAAAATTTTCCAATTGGTGTTTTTATGTGTAAGCAAATTGAAGAAACAGGAATTAAAAAAGTTTTTAAAGATTTAGATATCGGTAATGAAAAGCAAAATATTATTAAATTATTTTTTAAAAATTCTTCTGTTCAAATTTTTATGACTTCAAAAAAGGTTTTTGAAAATAATAAATTTGAATGCCGGTTTGAAATAGGTGAAGATTTTCATTTGTTTTTTAGAATTTTAATAGAGTTTGATCTATATTTTATAGATAAATATTTATGTGTAAATGTTTACCATAAGGAAATACTATGTCAAATGAATTGACCCAAAATTTATTTGTTGACCTTAATTTTAACAGAATTGATATGTTGGATGATCTCTATAATAAATATTTACATTCAATAAAAAACAAAAAATATTATCAGAGTTTATTTATAAATATAATCAAATTTGTTATTTTTATGCTTTACACTTGTTTGAAAAACAAAAATAAAAATAGGGCAATTTATTATGTAAAAAATGCACTCATCTTCTGCATTAATTTATTATTATTATAATATTTCAATGTTTTTTAGACTTCTTTTTAATTTATTATTTAGTTCCAATTAAATTTTACATTTAAATGTTTTTCCAAATCATAATTAGATTGCTTATAATACTCTTTTAAGTATGAAGAAATATATGGTTGAAGCTTCTCATTATTTTTAGTTTCATGTTTATAAACACTTAAATCTAAATAATCTAATTCTTTTACCCCAATAAAATTAAAAACCCTATTAATTTCTTTTAAAGGATTTTTATAAAACTCTTCACTTTTAATAAAAATAAAATTTTCTTTTTTAAAATGCTTTTCCCATCTTTCAATCTGGTACAAGTATAGACTTCTTCTTAAAAATGAAAAATTTCTATGTATCAAGCTACTTTTTATTTTTCCATTAATTAAATCTTTTTCAATTAATTCTTGATTTGAAATTTCAAGATCTCCTATTCCTAATATATCTGAGAATGGTACCATATTCTTCATGTTTTTTATAAAATTATAATGCGAAATAGATCTGTTTACAGGATTTCGAAGGAAAATGATTATTTTAAAATTAGGATTAAATTTATATGCTCTTTCCGCCGCTAAAGGATGGTAGAGATAATATGGAGTTGCCTCACCAGTCTTTTTATTTTTACGAAAATTAAATGGAAATTGGTATTTATACCAATTAACTCCTTCAACATAATTAATATCGAAGAAATCAATTTCCTTTTCTTTGGGTAGTCTTAAATCAGGATGCTGTCTTAATAAATTAAAAGCATATGTTGTACCAGCTTTCATCGCACCAATTATTAAGAATTCAGGTTTAGCTCTAAAAGAATTTAATTTTAAAGGATTTTTACGATATAAAAAATTTAATAATCTTTTTATGAAGAATATAAAATCATTTGTCATTATTATTATTTTTAATATTATTTCCAAACATAGTCAACTAAAAACTTCATGTTTTTTGTTGGTAAATTTCCTGAATTATAAAAATTTCCTTGAACAATTTCAAATTTATTGATATCAATAGCATGGAAAATTATATTATTTTTTATAATTATTGATATATCTATTGAATAACTTCCAATATTCAAAGGAATTCTAATTAATTCACAATTAAAAATATTTTGCCCTTCAAATAAATTAAATTTATTGTTTGTCAAAAAATTGTTACATACAAACAGTTTGTTATTCTTATCATCTTTAAATTCAATTCTTATAATAACATTTAGAATTGAAATTTTTGAATTTATAATTATTGATATATTAATTTTATCACCAACTGAAAAAAAAACTCGTTAAATTAGAATAATTATCTTTTAACTTCAAATTTACATTATTTAAGTATTTATTGGACATTGTCAACAAACTAACTTGGTTAGTTTTAATTGAATTATTTGTATATTTATTTAATATTGGAAAAATTTCTCCAAATCCCATTATTTTTCCCATATTCAAATACATTCCTTTTGTACAGAGGCTTTCAATCGCATTGAGGTTATGACTTACAAAAAGTACAGTTCTACCTTGTTTGGAAACTTCATTCATTTTTCCCATACTCTTTTGTCTGAACTCAAGGTCACCCACTGACAGTACTTCATCTACCAACAATATCTCTGGTTCCAGATGAGCTGCTACGGAAAAAGCAAGTCTGACATACATGCCTGAACTATAATGTTTGACTGGAGTATCTATGAATTGTTCTACTCCCGAAAAATCTACTATTTCATCAAATTTGGATTTTATTTCCTGCCTTTTCATGCCGAGTATGGAACCATTCAAATATATATTTTCCCTGCCAGTAAGTTCAGGGTGAAATCCGGTACCTACTTCCAGCAATGATGATACTCTTCCTCTTATTGTGATTTTACCTGAAGTTGGATATGTTATTTTTGATAGTATTTTTAATAATGTCGATTTGCCAGAGCCATTTGGCCCAATGATACCAAATACTTCTCCTTGTTCTATTGAAAAACTAATATTGTCCAATGCTTTAATCTCGATGGGTTGAGTGTTTTTAGAAAAGTAATTCATCAAAGTTCGCCTGATATCAGCTGACTGATTATTACCTAAAATGAATTTTTTTGTTAAATGTTCAACTTCTATTATCGGCTTATTCATATTATATCAGCAATGTTTTTTTCCATTTTATTGAAATAGTAAAAACCAAATATTAACAATAACAAATTTACCGCTAAACTAATGGAAAAATAAATAATATCAACATTTATATTAAAAAAACACCATCTCATCCCTTCTATAACTCCTGTCATTGGATTGATAAAAAATAACCATTTATAGTTTTCAGGGACATCTGAAACAGAATAGGCTATAGGTGTTATAAAAAGTCCGATTCTGGTAAGAAAAGGTACTATATGTTGAAAATCTCTGTATCTGATGTTCATTGCGCTGAATAATATTCCTATACCTAAAGCTGACAGGATGGCAAGAAGTATAAATACAGGCAATAAAAGTATGTTCCAGGTATAATCGTGATAATATATGAAATAGAATAAAATGGTAAATACCAGGGCTATAATCAGGTCAGGTATGGCTGCTATAGCTTTGGATGCAGGGATTAAAATTCTGGGGAAATATATTTTTTTGATCATATTCTGAGCCAAAATCAATGAATTTGAACCTTGACTTATCACGTTAGAAAAATAATTCCATACTATCATCCCGGATAGTCCAAAGAGTATTGGATTGATGTTGTAGGTATTTGCTTTAGCTATTTTATTGAATACAATGCTAAGAAGAATAGCTGTGGCAAGAGGTTCAATAATTGCCCATAATCCACCTAATAATGTCTGAGAATATTTTACTTTGAAATCCCTGTAAGCTAAAGTCCATAATAATTCCCTGAAATCAATCAATTCCTTGAATCTTTCCTTTAGATTAATTCCTTTTTTATTTTCAATAATTGTAATCAAAATCAATTTACTTTTTTGGAATTAATATTTATTATTATCGTAGCACAAAAATAATAAATATTAATTCCAAACTTAAATTATCTAAGAATCACTAATTTGCCAATGCCTTCTTTGAAAAATTTATCAGTATTTTCATTTGATTTTATTTTTTCATATGCCTTACCATCAACATTTACAGCAGTTACTTCATAAAGATAAATTCCATTGGCAAGTAATCTGCCATATTCATCAGTTCCATCCCAATAATTTTCAGTGATGTTGATTCCATATTTAAATCCACCAAGGTCAAAAGAATTCAATTCTCTTACTATTTTCCCTGAAAGTGTCATTATTTTTATCACAACATCTTTAGGCAATTCTTTTCCGGTCAATGTGAATACAAATCTGGTTTTAGTCGAAAATGGATTTGGATAATTATATACTTCTGAGATTTGTTCTTTGAATATTACTTTAAATGATATTTTATAATCATTGGCTCCCGATAAATTTCCTGATATATCGGTGGTTTGAACCAAAAGTTTGTATTCTCCTTCTTCATATAAGTCTGGATAGAAATTAAGTGTAGCCTTATTATCATCTAATGATTCTGCCGGGATAAACTCAATTTGATCAGTATTAGTAAGGTCGATGCTTGAAGTTTGCCCACTTGGATATACCAATGACAATTTTTTTATAATGCTGATATCATTCAATAATTGATATTGATTATCATCGACTATTGTTACTTTTATCAGAGGTTTTGGATTGATTATGTCTCCATCCATGATGTGAACTCCATCGAAGGTAACATCCATAATAGGATTAGTATCATCGGATCTTACATAAAATCTTTTAATACCGTAATTATTGAAATAATACATTTCTTCCTGTTCCTTATTAGCATTGATTTCTACTGAAAATTCATTTTCGCCAGCTATTTCATCAGTTGGATATTCAAAACTTATTTCATAAGAACTACCTGCGAGTAAAGGTTTATACCTTTTGAGTACAACAATTTCCTCGTTATCTTCCTTTTTAATTTTATATTTTACCAACAATGAATCCATATCTATCTGACTGCTGTTATAAACCGTAGTTTTGAATTTGAAATTGTCACCAAGATCAAGTGTGTCATTATAAAAATATGCATTGTCATCGTGTATCAAAACAGCATCTGGATATCCTTCATATAGTACTCGCCAGAAATCAAAATCAGGGGTTGTTCTTCTTGTTTCTAAATCACTCATATTCAAATCAAGTTTTAAGTATGGATATTGATCAGCATCAATCGATGTAATGTCGTATTCGTAATTGTTTTCGAGACTATCTACTATTATTTGTTGAGTTAAATCTGAATTAAGTTTCGTGATTTTAACAAAGCTCTCCTGACCTTCCAACTTATTTTGTTCTTTCCACAACACTTTATTCCAGTTTTTTGCAGGTCCAATAATTGTGGAATATGAACTTCCATCATAATATCTTTCAGGTACAAGTATAGATGTTTCAATTGTAGAATTAGCTGTTTTACCAATATCTTCAAAAATAACTGAGTTTGAACCTTTTTTAAATATAAATAAATAAGGAACAGTTCCTCTTGTTTCCATCAATCTGATATAATTAGCTCCATAACTTTCTAAAACACTAAAAATATTGTATCCAAGTTGAATAGAATCTGCTGCCCATTCTTCTGGGTATAAACTTTGAGTTTCCCCATTTGCATAGGAAATAATCATTACTGTTGCAGAATCTGGTATTGCTTCTAATAAATCTTTAATTCCTTTTCTTCCTTCAAGTGTATTAGTTTTAAAAACAAATGTTACCCCAAGGAAAGGAACACTACCATAATCTTGCATTGATACATTAGGGAAAAATTTAGTTCTTGGTCCATAAGCACCAATTACAATTGCGGGTGCTAAATTACTAATTTTAAAGGCTCCAATTTGCTCGCCATCTCTTGTTACCATAGTTGGATTTTGTGGATCATATTTTCTAATGTTAAAATCAAAAGATCTTAAAAATTCCGAATAATCCAATCTCCTGCCATTGAATTCCATGTCATCGAAATCATCTTTAAGCCATTGATAATAATGGCTTTGATTCCATCCTTCAGAGCTGTTTTCCAGAAAAACGAAAGAACTACTGCTCCAGTTATATGTGACTTGTTCATTGATGCTATCCGGGGTTATTCGCCAGTAATAAACAGAGTTATGTGTGAATTCCATTTCCGGTTTCCATTTTATCAGACCACCTTTTGTAGTTAAGACCGTTTGTTTTAATTGTGGACTATTGAATAATTCTGTAGTATCTATTTGGATGATATATTTTTCGTCATCGAGAAAATAATCATAAGTTGCAGCCTGAAGTTCTACATCACTTTTATTGACTATACTGAATTCATTTGGAAATAGTATTCTGACACCATTATTGATTATATAGAAACAGAATTTGTTTTCTCCGTTTTGATCCTGAAGTTTATTATTGTCTAAAGCATCTGGAGTTGGTACTTCTGATATTTTATTATTGTAATTTAATATTACTCCCAAGCAGTTTTCACCTATTCCTTTGTCACCATAGGTTTCCAGATCTATATTTACAGTGCTTCTTGCTTTGGGAGATGCGATTGTTTGATATGTTGTATCTATTTTCCCTGAAGGCAATGTTCGCAATATCATCATAGAAAGAGAATCTGCTACTACGCTTCCAATATTTACAACATCAAATGAAAATGTGAAATTCTCCGAATTGGAATTGATGACTGAAGGATCCACTTTCACTGTTTCATAGTCTATTAAATAATCAGGTCCATCAAATGTATAAAGCTTAATGGCTGGGTCACTATGAAAAGTAAATTGTTGGTTGAGTGTAACATAAGAATCAGAGTCACTGATATCGTTTGTTTCTATTGACTTGTGCAATATCTTCCCTAAGCTTTGTCCATACATGGTATTTCCAGTATTGTTGTAAATTATTTTTCCAAGTGCGGACAGTGCATTTACAAATCCGGTACCACTGGTACCTACATACGCTATCATGTATCCATCATTTAAGATGAATTCTTCGCTTTGTCCTCCAGTTGTTGTTGTATGTATATTACCTGAATAACATCCAAGACTGTAAAATACAGGGTACTTGCTGTTTTGTAGATTTGTAATATTAAAATCTGTTCCTGTAACACCTGAGTGTCCAAAAATGTAACCATGCTCGCACCATCATTTATATCGTCAGTTATGATTTGTGTCACTGATTCCTGAGCTGTTCCACTTGTCCTTTCATAAGTGTTGATATATGAACCGAAAGTGCTTGAATTTATAATGTTTCCCATGGTGTTGAAAGAATTTTTGATGGTATTAATCAAATCTCATAGTACTTCCACCAACTAGATGAATGATTTTTTTCATCCATAATTTATCTTCCAATGTTTGGGCATAATTATCTTTATCTTCATACCTTTTTACTTTTTCAAGGTATGTGTCAAGTTGATCAGCATCTCTGGCAGCAATCCTTCCCAAAGCTAATTCCTGGTGATTATTATTGAGTCTTGATGCCATTAAATTATCAGATCCAGGGTAACCATAAGTGGGGATTATAAAGACATTTTTTTGTTCAGTAAGTTGAGCATCTGTCCTTATTTCAGGGTATTCGAGTCCTTTTCCTATAACTAATACATATTCCGGAGAAGAGAAATAATCATTGTAATACATGATGAAATTATTCATAGCCTGGCTGTATCTGTTTATTCCATATCCGAATTGGTCATATATGTTTTGGATATCTTCCTCCAGTATTTTAAAACCACCTCCCTGTGTTGATTGGCGGTATTCGATATAATCATCTACTACATTTCCGGTTCCATTATTGAATTTTTCTTTATTTGAAATTATTAAATAATTTTTATCAAAATAATTGCTAAAATCTATGAAATTTACCTTTTGAATGGAACTAATATTTTTAATGGATTTGGATAGGTTTATCAGGATTAGGTCTCTCTTGTTTTGAGTTGTCAATAACTTGAATTTTACAAGTTTATTATCATTATCCAAAACCGGTATGAGCCTTAAATTATTAGTAACATCATAAAGAGCAAACTCTGATCCAGACATATCAAAATCTTCAATTTCGTAATAAGTGTTAAAAACAGTATTTTCAATATTGAATTCAAAGAAAGATGAATTGAAAAATTTAAATTCTCTGGCATATGTCAGTGCTAATATTGCTACACTATTTCTGTCCAGGATATCCGAATTGTCAGTACCTCTCAATACTATTGGCATGGTGCTTTGAATATCCTGATTTTTTAGTTCTATATCTATGTCATTGCAATAAAATCCATAATTGGTAAAACTCGAATTATATTCATCATTGATATAAAATTTTAAAAGGTGACTTCCCCCATTTGTTGCATATCTGATGTTTAATTTTGGGTTTTGACTTGTTTCTACGAAGTCATAAGTGTTTATCGATAGATGATTGGCAGTATCCATTGCGGTTCCATAACCTTCTCCAGTATCGAAATTTGATCTTAGGACATGATTTTCACTGTCTCTTATCGGTTTGTTGTAATCAGTGGTAAATACTTGTTTTTCAGTGTGAAAATAATATTCTTCTTTTGAAGGAAGATTGCCTGTTAAGTCATTTGTTATTTGAGTATATCTTTTGTTGGATATATCATTGTTCCATGTGAGAAAATATGCCGAGGTGTCATTAAATAAACTATATTCCGGTTCAGTTGATTTGATTTGTTTCTGAAAAGAAATGAATCTAACTCTCCTTTATTATTCCTTCCGATGAATTCAATAAAGTCATTGTTTCCCATATTACCTTCGGTAGAGGTAAATACAGGAACTTCTTCTCCATTTTTATATAATCTGAATTTGTTAGCAGAAATATTATTCACATCTATGCCTACATTTATCAAATCATCAGTTGTTATATGATATATACCATCCTGATCTACAGGAATTTTAAAATATTCTTGATTGAAATTTATCCATTCGTTACCATATTTAAGTGTTTGTCCATCAATCATTTGGGCATTGATTAATAATGGTAAAATAATAATAAATGATAAAATAATAATTTTTTTCATCTGTATAGATTTTTTAATAAAAATTTCTTTAAAATGCAAATATACATATTATGTTAAAATGCAATATAAATATATCTAATATTCTGACAATATTTCCTTAAAGACGAATTAAAATACATCAACCCTATTTGTAAATTAATTTTTTTAATTTTGTAAAATTAATTTTTAATATTTTATTCTATTTGATGCTTATACTATACATTGTTTTTAGTAATTAATATATCTTTTTGGTTATTGATTTTTTTGAAGTTTTCATTTTATCATGAAAATCAAGGGAATACTAATCAGGGGAATCCGGCAAATTAAAGGCTGAAATATTGATAGTAGCTAAAAATGAAAGTGAAAATCTAAAACAAAATCTACCATTATTTTTTTCTCAGCTATCAGAGTATTTATCATTGAATGTAATCGATGATTATTCCAATGATGATTCCATTGAATATTTATCGGGTTTGGTATGTAAAAATTCTGAATTTTCCTTTTTCAAAAACGAATTTAGACCAGGAAAAAAACATGCTATTTCTTTCGGGATTAAGCAATTTTCGGCTGATGTTATTCTTTTTACTGATGCTGATTGTTATCCTAATAGCCCAAAATGGGGTGAGCTTATGGTTTCAAAATTTGATGATAATACTAATTTTGTACTCGGGTATAGTCCATATTTGAAGGGAAAAGGCTTGTTGAACAAATTTATTAGATTTGAGACTTTTATGACAGCTTTGCAGTATTTTTCATATTATCTTGTTAAGATTCCTTATATGGGTGTTGGAAGAAATATGGCAATTAGAAAAAAAGTATTTACCGAAAATGGAGGCTATGAAAAGCATATTGATATAAAATCGGGTAGTGATGATTTGTTGATTAATGAATTCGGAGATTATAGTACTATAAAAATACAGACCAATCCAGAGAGTTTTATTTTTTCTATTCCTAAAGAGTCGTATTTGCAGTTTTTGAAGCAAAAGGCAAGGCATATC
This sequence comes from Saprospiraceae bacterium, assembly GCA_041392555.1. GTDB lineage: Bacteria > Bacteroidota > Bacteroidia > Chitinophagales > Saprospiraceae > JADJGA01. The sequence goes on from JAWKLW010000007.1 coordinate 92,485, forward strand.
AGCACTTCATTTAAGTACAAACTTCATCACAAATTATTGTTAGGTATATATTCATCATCGCATATATTGGTATATGTATTATTCTTAACCTTGATTTTTACTAAATATTTATTAGTGGTATTATTATTGATGTTACTCAGGTATATTATTATTTATGATAAGTTTTAAGCCAATGGAGAAATTATTAGTTAAGGATCTTTACCCTTTATTACCATTACTCGATATTTCTATGTTTATTTATTATATTACTTTGCCGGTTTATTATCTATTTTTCTCAAAAAATAATTGGAAATGAATGCAGAAATTATTTTAAAATATTTTCCTGAACTTTCAGGAGAACAGATCGATAAATTCAATATGATGGAATCCATGTATAAGGAATGGAATCAGAAAATAAATGTTGTTTCCAGAAATGATATCGATAATCTTATACTTCATCATATATTGCATTCATTGACATTACTAAAATTTTATAATTTTAAACCAAAGGGTGAGATTTTGGATTTGGGGACAGGAGGTGGATTTCGGGAATACCTTTAAGTGTAATGCTTAATGATGTGAATTTTGTATTGATAGATGGTACAGCTAAAAAGATAAAAGTGGTCAATGATATAATTGAAAAATTGAAATTACCAAATGTAAAAGGATTGCATAAAAGAGCTGAGGAAATGAAGTATAAATTTGATTTTGTTGTCACTAGAGCTGTCACCACTATGGATATCTTGCAGAGATGGAGTATCCCATTATTGAAAAATGCAAGTGTTGGAGAGATGCCTTCCGGTATTTTTGCATATAAAGGGGGAAATTATAATGACGAACTGAAGTTGATCAACAGAAAAAATTATTATGAGGTAAATAAAATTTATAATAAATTTCCTGAAGAATATTTCAATGAAAAAGTCATTATTTATTTACAAAAATAGTCTTATTTCGTTTTAATGTTGTTAATAAAGTTAGGTGATTTTTATTAAAATTGTAATATTGAGGTTGAATAAAAAATAGTACTTGATAATCGATGAAAAATTTTAAAATAATTGTAAAGGGAAAAGTTCAGGGAGTTTGGTACCGTGTAAATACTCAAAAAAAAGCTGAAGAATTGGGTTTGAATGGTTTTGTAAGGAATGAAAATGATGGTTCAGTCTATATAGAAGTGAGTGGAGAAGAGGGGAAAATGGGGGAATTAATTATTTGGCTTACTGATGGTCCCGAACTTGCGGAGGTGCAAAGTGTTAATATAAGTAATGGTGATTTTTATTATAATGAAGGATTTAATATAAATTAATATGAATACAATTGTTGCTCCCTCACTTTTGGCAGCTGATTTTAGTGATTTAAAATCAGAAATGAAATGGTTGAATTCCAGTAGTGCTGAATGGATTCATGTAGATGTTATGGATGGTCATTTCGTTCCAAATATTACATTTGGGCCTTTGATGGTTAAAACACTTAGAAATCTAACTGATAAATTTATTGATGTTCACCTGATGATAGAAAATCCCAATAAATATATCGAAGCATTCAGAAAATCCGGTGCTGATAATATTACAGTACATTATGAGGCATGCGTGCATCTTCATCGTGTGATTCAAATGATAAAAGATACAGGAGCCAATGCCGGGATTTCTATAAATCCTCATACCAATGTCGAGCTACTCAGAGATATTCTTCCATATGTTGACCTTGTCCTTATAATGTCAGTAAATCCTGGTTTTGGGGGACAGAAATTTATAGAGACAACTTATAGTAAAATTGAAAGACTACATAAAATGAGGGAAGAGCAGAACCTTGATTTTTTGATAGAAGTAGATGGAGGGGTTAGTATAAAAAATGCAGCTAAATTGGTAGAAAATGGTGTCAATGTTTTAGTATCAGGTAATGCCATATTTACCTCGGAAAATCCTGTGGAGTATATTGAGAAGTTAAGTTTAGTGTAATTAAAAAAATTTTTTTCAAAAATGCTATTCCACATTCCAGTCAATAGGTTCCTTTCCCTGTCTTATCAATAATTCATTTGTTTTTGAAAAATGACCATTTCCCTGAAATGCATTCCCTGCCAATGGAGAAGGATGTGCGGATTCCAGGACAAAGTGCTTGGTCTGATCTATAAGCACTTTTTTGTTTTTTGCGAAGTTTCCCCAAAGAAGAAATATTATACCTTCTTTTTGTTCAGATATTTTTTTTATTACTTTGTCTGTAAATTCCTGCCATCCTATTTTAGAATGAGATCCCGGGGATTTTTCTACTACAGTTAGGATAGCATTTAAAAGTAAAACTCCTTGTTTTGCCCAATTTGTCAGGTCTCCATGGGTGGCAATAGGAATAGCCAAATCTCTGTTCATTTCTTTATATATATTTAATAAAGATGCTGGTCTGGGAATATTTCTTGGAACGGAAAAACAAAGACCCATTGCTTGACCATAGCCATGATATGGATCTTGTCCAATAATCACAACTTTGGTTTTATCAAAAGGTGTTAGGTTGAAAGCATTGAAAATCAGTTTGCCTGGAGGAAAAATCTTTTTACCATTATTCCTATCATCAAGAATATGATTTTTTATTTGATCAAAATATTCTTTTTCAAATTCATCTTTTAATACTTCTTTCCAACTTGACTCTATTTCTATTTTTTTTGTTTCCATCTACTTTCTTATTATATTTGCAAAAATAATAATTGAATTTTCAAAAATCATTGTTAAAAAGGTAAAATAGTAATATTTATAAATATTGATACCTTTGAAGCAATATAATTAATTAAAAATGGCATTTAAAAAATATATTGAAAATTTTGATATCGTAGATATTGCAGATCGTGGAAAAGCGGTTGGTAAGTCTAAAGATGGTAAAGTTGTATTTCTGACTGGAGTAGTTCCCGGAGATAAAGCAGAGGTTCTGATTTATAAAAAAAGAAAAGGAAATCTGGAAGGTAAGGTTGTAAGAATCCTTGAAGAATCACCATTCAGGGTAAAACCCGTATGTAGCCATTTTGAATATTGTGGTGGTTGCAAATGGCAAAATTTGAATTATGAAAAGCAATTGGAATATAAAGATAATCAAGTAAAAGCTTCATTGCAAAGAATTGCAAAAGTGGAGACTGAGAAATTTCTTCCAATACTTGGTTCGGAAGAAGAATATTACTACAGGAATAAATTAGAATTTTCATTTTCAAATAAACGATGGCTTACGGACGAGGAGGTGAAGAGTGAAATAGATATAAATCAGGAAAATGTCCTTGGATTTCATGCTTCAGGAAATTTTGAAAAAATAATTCCTATCGAACATTGCTATCTGCAGGCAGACCCATCGAATCAAATAAGGAACTTTATCAGAGACTTTACTTTAGATAAAAATTATTCGTATTGGGATGCTAAAAATCATTTAGGATTAATGCGAAATATTATTGTAAGAACTAGTAGTCTGGGGCAGGTAATGGTTACAATAAGTTTTTCTGAAAATGAAAATATTTTTGAACTATTAGATGCTTTGAAAAACAATTTTCCGAATATCACAAGTCTCAATTATGTGATTAATTCCAAATTCAATGATTCTATTTTCGATTTGGATATTATAAACTATCATGGAGAAAAGTATATTAAAGAAAAACTTGGAGATACAGAATTCATTATCTCACCTAAATCATTTTTCCAAACCAATACTCACCAATCCCAAAGATTGTATGACATAGCTATTGGTTTTGCCGATTTTAAGGGTGATGAAACTGTTTTAGACCTTTATACCGGCATTGGCAGTATAGCATTATACATGGCAGGAATGGTAAAAAAAGTCATTGGTGTAGAGGTAATACCTGAAGCCATAGATGATGCCAAAATAAATGCACTTCAAAATAATATTCAAAATGCAGAATTTATTGTTGGTGATGTTAAGGATATTTTATTGAATAATATAGTAAAACCCGATATTATTTTCGTCGATCCTCCAAGAGCAGGTCTTGATAAAAAAGTTGTAGAGGAAATATTAAAACTCAATCCTCAAAAAATAATATATATTAGTTGTAATCCCGCTACTCAGGCTCGTGATATATTTCTGATGAAAGATGATTATACAGTGAAAAACTCTCAGGCTGTCGATATGTTTCCTCATACACATCATATAGAAAATGTAGTGGAGTTAGTGAGGAAAATATAGCTTATATGTCATTATAGTTGAAATTTAAAGTAAATTGTCAAACTTTACGGGCTCTATTATTGGTAATGGGGGAATAAGAATATCAATAAGATCCTGGGCTACTATTTTTAGTTGCTCAATCTGTTCATCTGTTCTTGCACAACCAATATGTTTATATATTATTCGCTTTCTATTTACTGTACTGATCTGGATCCTGATCCTGTTTTAACGACTCTTATATAAAGCATAAATCTGGCTTAGTGTGACAAATTTACACTTTTTTTACTATAAACATCTGTTTATCAAATCACTTTTTTTATCTTTTTGTCAAGGGGTACAAGTCGGGAGAAATATTATTACCAATCAATTCCATTTTTAAACTCTATTAGGTAAAATCATGATTTACAAATAAAAAACTTCAAGTCCAGGAGTCTTTATTTTCCCTTTCATACTACCATTCATATAAACATTGGCAATACCTGCAGTCGAATGCTCAACGTATGCCACTCCCTCCTCATTGGTATAAAAGGTTCTTGTATTTTTTGATCAAAGATAATGACAGTAGGAAATCCTTCAATACCGAAATATTGAGCTTTAAGATTATTATAATTTTCCAGCTCAGGACTGAGTTTGTTTTCTTTTTCTTTGGGAAGTCAAAAATGACTCTTACAAGCTTTTCTTCAGCAAATTGTTCAAATTCTTTAGACTCGAGTATATCGTGGTGCAATTTTTTACAAGGTGGACACCAATCCGATCCTGTGAATAGAGCAAATATATATTTGTTTTCAGCTTTAGCCTGCTCAAGACTTTTTCTAAACTTGTGCTCCAACCCTTGTGATCAGATTTTTTTTCTAAATTACAAGAAACTATAGTAAGTGCGATTATTAATATTGATAAGTATTTCATGATTAAAAATTATTTTGCAAAAATAAATATTTTTTAAATATTTTAATGTGCCTCCAGCCAATTTATTCCAATTCTGTTTCAACTTTCAATTTTACTTTTAATCCTGATATAGCATTTTCCATTAGGTCTGTTACCAATTGTGGGAAAAATCTTTTTCAGATTTATGCATATCGAATACTAATTCATCATGAACTTGTAATATCATTTTGAAAGTAATTTTCTGTCTTTTATTTCCTTGTCAATATTTATCATTGCTATTTTTATTAAGTCTGCTGCTGTTCCCTGTACCGTGTATTTATTGCCATCCGTTCAGCATTTGACCTCAGCGAGACTATTTCTTGAGTTTATATCTCTTAGTTTTCTTTTTCTACCTAGTTTTGTAGTCACATAACCATGATCTCTTGCGAATTGTACTATTTCTTCAAAATACGTTTTTAAGCCTTTATATTCATTAAAATAACTATCGATAAGTTGTTTTGCTTCAGATGTTGAAATCTCTAATTGTCTCGATAAATTAGTGGATCCAGCTCCGTAAACGATACTGAAATTAATAGTTTTTGCTTGTCTCCTTTGGTCTGATGTTACTTGATCAAGAGGGATATTAAAAATTTTTGCAGCTGTAGCTTTATGTATATCCAGGTCATTATTGAATGCTTCCAGCATTGCTTTGTCATCACTCATATCAGCTATTAATCTCAATTCTATCTGACTATAATCTGCTGATAAAATAAGAAAATCTTCATTTCTTGGCTTAAATGCCTTTCTGATTTCCCTACCTGCTTCATCTTTGATAGGTATATTTTGCAAATTAGGGTTTTCACTGCTGAGTCTTCCGGTAGCAGCTATGGCTTGATTGAATGAACTATGGATTCTTCCTGATTTAGGGTTTACTAATTTAGGCAAAGAATCGACATAAGTATTTTTTAATTTTTGAAGTTTCCTGTATTCAAGTATATCATTTACAATTTGAAATTGATAGCCCAATTCTGTTAATTTTTCTTCAGATGTACTGAATTGTTTAGTAGATGTTTTTTTCCATCTGTAGGGCAATTTTAATTTTTCGAAGAGAATTTCTCCCACTTGCTTTGGAGATGCAATATTAAATTTTGTGTCAGCCTGTTCATATATTTGCAATTCTTTATCCGTAATGCTTTTTTCAAGAATTTTAGAATATTCATGCAGGAATTCAGTATCCACAAATACACCATTATATTCCATTTCTGTAAGCACTTTTACCAATGGCATTTCGATGTTTTCGAATACAGAAAGTAGATTTTCTTTTTTTAGTTCATCTTGTATGTAATTCTTCAATTGGAAGGTTATATCTGCATCTTCAGCCGCATAATCTTTTACTTTTTCTACTTCTATATCAGCCATATTGAGTTGCCCTGAACCTTTTTTACCTATTAGTTCTTCTATTGGTATCATGTGGTAATTCAAGTAGTTTTCCGATAGAATATCAAGTTTGTGTCTAAGGTCTGGTTCTATAAGATAATGTCCTATCATAGTGTCAAAAAAATGACCCTGGATTTCTATCCCTTGCCATTTCATTATAAGATTATCGTATTTTATATTCTGACCTATTTTTTTAATATTTTTATTTTCCAACAACGGTTTTAAATGACTTAGAAAATCTGAAGAATTATCTTTATTTATTGGAATATAATATGCTTCATCATTTTGGTATGAAAATGATAATCCCACTGGTTCTGCTATGTTTGCATCAAGAGAGGTTGTTTCGGTATCGAAAGCAAACTCTGTGAGTGAATTCAATTTAGCGATAAGGGCAGTGAGTTTATCCCCGGTTTCAATGAGGAAATATTTTTTTTCTGAGTTATCAAAATTATTTTTTGCAATTTGATAGTCAGTTTTTTCAATAAGTGCCTCATTATTATCATTGGAAGAGATAGCATTATTGTCGAATAATCCACCTTGAATTATCTTGGGTTCATTATCACCAAGTATGGTTTTTGCAAGGCTTCGAAATTCCAATTCTATAAATATTTCCTCTAACTTATTTCTGTCAATAGGTTCTATTTTGTATGCATCGAAATTTGTTTCTAGCGGCACATCAGTTTTTATTGTTGCCAGATATTTCGACATAAATGCGTTATCTTTATTTATTTCAAGATATTCTTTTGCTTTACCCTTTATTTTATCAATATTGTCATAGATATTTTCGAGGCTTCCATATTCTTGGATAAGTTTTTGAGCACCCTTTTCTCCAATACCTTTTACTCCGGGAATATTGTCTGATGCATCACCCATTATTGCCAGGAAATCAATAACCTGATTTGTATTGTCAATTCCCCATTTGTTTTTAACTTCATTGACACCCATTACTTCGTGTCCTTCACCGCTTCCTAAAGGACGATACATGAAAATATTTTCTGATACTAACTGACCATAATCTTTATCAGGAGTTACCATGTATGCTATCATATCATTTTCTTCTGCTTTTACCGCCAATGTTCCTATCACATCATCTGCTTCATATTTGTCAACTGTGATAGAAGGAATTCTGAAAAACCTTCCATAATTTTTTATATATGGAATGGCTATAGTTATATCTTCGGGTTGCTTATCTCTGTTAGCTTTATATAATTTATATTCATCATGCCTGAAAGTAGGACCTTCAGGATCAAATATTACTGCAATAAGATCTGGTTTCAAGTCATTCAATATTTCCCATATTGTCCTTACAAATCCTGAAATAGCAGAAGTATTGATTCCTTTGCTATTTATTAATGGTCTTCTTATAAATGCGTAATGTGATCGATAAACTAATGCATGTCCATCGATCAAAAATATTGTTTTTTTATTGCCATTTTGAAATTGAATAATTATAATTTTTAATTAATAATTCTAGTATCCTGAAGTTAATAACAAATCCAATGAAGTGTATTTCATTCCAAAATAATTGGCAAGAAATGCATTGGTAAGATTTCCCTTATAGCTGTAAACTCCATTTAGGAAACCAGGATTGTCATATAAAAAGGATTCAAAAGATGCTGATTGAGCTGTTTTTAAAAGCAATGGTGTCATAATGTTACTGAATGCCATCGATGCTGTTTTCGAAACTTTAGATGGGATATTTGGAACACAATAATGAATGACTCCATGTTTTGAAAAAACTGGATTATCATGTGTGGTTATTTCTGATGTTTCGACACTTCCTCCCTGATCTATACTACAATCTACTATAACAGCACCAGTTTTCATTTTCATAACCATCTCTTCTGTTACGAGCATTGGAGGTTTTCCATCATCGGAATGAATGGCAGCTATCAGGACATCAGCGCTCAATAATTGGTATTGCAGATATACAGGATCTAAAATAGATGTGTGTAACTGAGGTCCAATTTTGGCTTTTAACTGCATTATTTTATTGATATCTTCATCAAAAACTCTGACAGATGCTCCCAATGACAATGCTGTCTTTGTAGCATATTCCCCCACTGTGCCAGCTCCAAGTATAACAACTTTCACTGGTGGTACTCCGGGAATATTTCCAAGTAGTACTCTTCTTCCTCTGCTATTGTCAGATAAATATTCTGCAGCAGTAAGTACAGCTACGCTACCTGTAATCTCTCCCATTATTTGAACGAGAGGGAAGGATTTATCTTCAGATTGAAGGTATTCCATTGCCACTGCTATCACCTTTTTCTCAAGTAATTTTTGAATATACTCTTTATTTATTGATGGTATTTGAAGTGGTGATATTAGTATTTGTCCAAAATGAAACATATCTATTTCTTCCAATGAAGGTGGTGCTATCTTTAAAATTATATCTGAATCGAAAACTTCTTTTTTGCTATGACTGATTTCCGCACCTGCTTCACTATAATCTTTATCCTCAAAAAATGAATTTTTACCTGCTCCTGATTCTACTATTACCTTGTGTCCATGTAAGCAAAGATTGTGAACGGAATTAGGTACCAATGCAACTCTATTCTCCTGATATTGAATTTCTTTTGGTATGCCTATGACATATTTTTTATTTCCTGATTGAATCAGTAATGGACTTTCTTTAACCAAAAGGTGCTCCTTGGCAAATACATTTATAAAAATTCCTCCAGGTTTTGACATATTAGTGTTTTATTGTTTAAATAAACTGATTTTTCTCTTTTGAATTTCTGTAATATCAATATTTATTGTTATCAATGGTGTTGTATATATATTCTCAATTAACTCAGGCCATTCTATAAAACAGTAATTTCCGCTGTATAGATAATCTTCGATTCCTAAATCTATTGCTTCATCTACTTTTGTGAGCCTGTATAAATCTAAATGATATATTTCTCCAATTTTTGAATTATATATGTTGACAAGGGAAAAGCTAGGGCTTACAACCTGTTCTTCAGTTTGCAATGAAGTGCAAATACTCTGTATCAATGTTGTCTTTCCTGAACCTAGATTTCCTTTAAGAAAAAAAACTCTTGCATCCGGAAATGTTTTTAAAATATCATATGTGACCTTGTGAAGATCATATATTTTATTTACATTATATTCCTTTATTTTTTCTGACATTATAAGATTTAAATGGTATTTTTTTTAAAATAAATTAATGTTTAAGCAGATTGGAAAGATAATCGCCATAACCGCTTTTGGAATATTTATCTGCAAGAAACATCAACTGATTATCATCTATAAATCCATTGATATATGCAACTTCTTCGATACAACCAATTTTTAATCCTTGTCTTTTTTCTATTACCTCGATAAATTGTCCAGCATCCATAAGTGAATTGAAAGATCCGGTATCCAGCCATGCTGTTCCTCTGTCCAATACATTAACTTTTAATTTTCCTTGTTGAAGATAATATTTATTTACATCAGTGATTTCGTATTCTCCTCGTGCGCTAGGTTTCAAATTTTTGGCGATTTCTATAACATCATTGTCATAAAAATAAAGACCCGGAACTGCAAAATTAGATTTGGGATTTTTAGGTTTTTCTTCTATAGATAATGCATTATAATTTTTGTCAAATTCGACCACACCATATATTTCCGGACTATTTACCCAATATGCGAATACTATGCCACCATCTGGGTCAGAACTTTCACTTAATTGCTTTGTCATTCCTACTCCGTAAAAAATATTATCTCCCAATATCAGTGCTACTTTGTCATTACCTATAAATTCTTCTCCAAGTACAAATGCTTGTGCTAATCCATTGGGTTCTATTTGTTCTTTGTAGCTAAAATTGCATCCTATTTCATGTCCATCACCTAAAAGTTTTTTGAAATTTGGTAAATCCTGAGGTGTTGAAATTATTAATATATCTTTTATGCCTGCCCACAATGTGCTTATAGGATAATATATCATAGGTTTATCATATATAGGCATAAGTTGTTTGCTTACTGCGATAGTAAGAGGATATAATCTTGTTCCCATTCCGCCTGCCAGAACTATTCCTTTCATTTTTTTTATATTTTAATTTTTAAAATGTAAAAAATAATATAATTTTCCAAATGATATTTAATTGATTTTAAAGAATAAGCCTTGCTCTTTGATACTTTTTGTAAATATAATAATGTTTTATAATTTTATATTAATTTATTATCATTAGCTGAATGTAATTTAATTATCATCAAATAATTAAAAATCATACAAAACACGAATAAAATGACATTTCAAACAATATATTATTGAAAATGTTATAATAAAATAATAATTATTTATATATTTGATTTTCATATTTTTAAATTATTTTGAGTGCTGATATTCTTATTTTATATATATCAATATCAGGATGATAAATAAAAAAATACATTTTATATTAAAAATACATAATTATAAATCATAATATTTAATAATTTTATATATTTGATGTTTGATTACTAAATTTAAAATTTTATAAATACAATAAGATGTCAGAATCACAAGAAAAATTAAAAGCTCTGGAATTAACCATTAGCAAATTAGAAAAGACCTATGGGAAAGGTATTATTATGAAATTAGGTGATAAGGCTGTGATGAAAGTAGATACTGTCCCTACTGGTTCTATTGGTTTGGATATAGCTTTGGGCGTTGGCGGTTTTCCAAGAGGAAGAGTTGTTGAAATTTATGGTCCTGAATCATCAGGTAAAACAACATTGGCAATTCATGCTATCGCTGAAGTGCAAAAAAGAGGTGGAATAGCTGCATTTATAGATGCTGAACATGCCTTTGATAGAAATTATGCTGCTGCATTAGGAGTAGATATCGATAATCTTTTGATTTCTCAACCTGATAATGGTGAGCAAGCTTTGGAAATTACTGAAAATCTTATCAGATCAGGTGCTATAGATATAATTGTTATAGATTCAGTAGCGGCTCTAACTCCAAGAAGTGAAATAGAAGGAGAGATGGGAGATTCTAAAATGGGATTACAAGCTCGTTTGATGTCACAGGCTTTGAGAAAATTGACTGGTACTATTGGAAGAACGGGTTCTATTTGTATATTTATCAACCAACTTAGGGAAAAATCGGTGTTATGTTTGGTAATCCTGAAACAACAATAAATGGTGGAAATGCTCTAAAATTTTACTCTTCAGTAAGATTGGATATCAGAAGGTCTGGTACTCCATTGAAAGATAAAGAAGGTAATATGATTGGTAATACCGTAAAGGTGAAAGTGGTTAAAAATAAACTTGCAGCACCTTTCAAAACAGCTACTTTTGATATTATTTATGGTACAGGTATCTCAAAATCAGGAGAAATATTAGATATGGCAGTGGAATTGAATCTTATAGATAAAAGTGGTTCCTGGTTTAGTTTGAATGGAACTAAGATTGCTCAGGGTAGGATGTCAGCAATTCAATTTCTCGAAGATAATCCTGAACTAATGGATGAATTGGAAGCAGAAATTAAAAGCAAAGTAATTTCAGCTCCTTCAGATAATGATGATTCAAATAATGAAGCAGAATAATTTTTGATACATTTGAATTTAAGCTTGTTAACATTTTTGTTTTTGATTCGTCATATAATTGCAACTTATTATTAAGAAATTAAATTTTTATTATGAAATTAAAATTAATCATTCTATCGATTTTCAGTGTATTTATCTTTAATGTTTCATTCAGCCAATCTGTTTTTGGTGTCTGGAAAACTATCGATGATAAAACCAATGAACCAAAATCACATGTAAAACTTTATGAAAAAGATGGCAAATTATATGGTAAAGTTGTAAAATTACTTCCTGCTGCTTCAACTAAAGTTTGTAATGATTGCCCCGGAGACCTAAAAGGTAAGAGCCTTTATGATATCAATATTTTATGGGATTTAGTTAAAGATGGCAATGAATGGGATGATGGTAGAATTGTAGATCCTGCTGATGGCAAGGAATACAGTTGTAAAGTGTACCTGAAAGATAAAAATACATTGATAGTTAGGGGGTATATTGGTATTTCATTGTTGGGTAGAAGCCAAACATGGTACAGAGTGGAATAAGATTATTCTAAGAATTAAAAATACTTGAAATCCGGGATATATAAAATCTCGGATTTTTTTTTAATATCATTTCATAAAACTAATTTAATTAAGCCTTGTTATTATTTTTAGTTTAGTATAAAGCACGTTTTTTGTTGGTTTTAATAAATTTACTATTAGTTGATTAAGAAACAATATATAATAAAGGAAATATTCTATTCTCTTCAGGGTGAAGGGATGCATTCGGGTACTCCTGCTATTTTTGTAAGATTTTCCGGATGTAATTTATGGTCAGGTAGAGAAGAAGATAGAATAAATGCTATTTGTAAATTTTGTGATACTGATTTTGTTGGTTATGATGGTGAAAATGGTGGTAAATATTTGTTACATGAACTTGTGGGATTATTAAATGATATCAGAAGTGAAACTAAATGCAAGTTTCTAATTTTTACCGGTGGTGAACCTACTTTGCAAATAGATGAAAAGCTTATAGATGAATTGCATAAAGAAGAGTTTTTCATAAGCTTAGAAACTAATGGTACTAATGATGTTTTGGAAGGTATTGATTGGATTACTGTTAGTCCAAAATATGGAAGTACATTGAAACAAAATCATGGAAATGAATTAAAATTGGTGTTTCCTCAGGATGATTTAAATCCAAATATTTTTATGTCATTGGATTTTGATAATTATTATTTACAACCCAAAGAAAGTCTTGAATATGATGATAATCTAAAGTTGTGTCTTGATTATTGTTTGCAAAACCCGGATTGGAAATTAAGTCTCCAGACTCATAAATATTTAAATATTAAATGATTATAATTTGATTTTATGTTATAAAAAAAGGCTTGTTAGTAATATAAACAAGCCTTTTTATTATTGATTGAAATTTAATTTTAAATTCTATCCATTTAATTTTAAATTCTATCCATTTAATTTGAATATAACCGGTAGTGTAAAGAATACCCTCACTTTTCTACCACCTTGCTTACCAGGAACCCATTTGTCCGGTAAATTATTCATATCTTCAATAACTTTCTTAGCTGCTTCTCCACAACCACCGCCGATATCTCTTAATATTTCAACCTGACCTACTTTACCATCTTTTTCTACAACGAATCTCAGAGTAACTCTACCTTCAATACCGTTTTCAGTTGCGATAGTAGGATATTTCAAATTGCTATAGATATATTCCATAAGTTTTTGTTGAGCACAGGATTCTTTATCAGATTTTGTTCCTTTATCCTCACAACCAGGAACCTTGGCATATCTTCCGCCATCATAAATATCTCTTCTTCCTTTGGAGGAGGAGGTGGAGGAGGAGGAGGTGGTGCCTTTTAGTAGTATCCACAGGAGGAGCTACTACAACCTCATCTTCATGTTTAACCTCAGTATCTTGAAATTGTGGTTGTTCATCTTCATCCAATATCACTTCATCCGGGAACCTCTTCGATTACTGGAGGAGGAGGTGGAGGAGGAGGTGGTGGTGTTTCAGTTGTAGGAGGAGTGCCATTTCGAAATCTTCTTCTACTTCAAGATCATATCCTGAAAGGTCAAGAGCTTTTCATATTTTGTCCAGTTAAAGGCAAAAAATATGGCAGCTAATGATAGGACTAATCCTACTAACAGGATTGTATCCCTTAACTTAAAACCATCCACTTCAGGATATTTATTTCTTGCTTCTAAAGGAGAGCTTAATGTTTTACCAGCATATTTCTCCTTCAAATTTTTTTGACTATTAAGTCTTGCTTTTAGTATATAAATTATTGCGACAACAATTACAGTTATCCCAACAAAATACAGCAAAACCTGAAGTGCTGTGAATTCAAAATTCATTTTATTAATTTTTTATAATTAAAAAAAATAATTACTAATAGTATTCCTGTTATATCAGCAAAGATATCTAAAATTTCAAAACTTCTTCCTAAATTGGTTAAATATTGAAGTATCTCTGTGAAAATTCCAATAAATGTGCAATATAACATCCCAATAATTAAATACTTTGAATTGTTATTCTCTTCTTTTGGTTTTTTAATACTTAGTATCCATACTATCATTAATGATGCATACATTATAATATGTACAAGTTTATCAAAGCCTTTGAAGAATACAATTTTTTCAGCTTCTATCATTGATGCAGGTATAACCGATATTAAAATTAAAATGATAGTAAAAACGGCTATACTAATTCTTCCAACTACTATACTTTTATGCAGTTTATTTGTTTTATAATATGATGAAATAAATTATTAAAAGGTTGTGTTTATAAAAAAATATTATGAAATATGATTTTTATAACTCTCTGCATCCATTAATTCATCAATCTCTGATGGATCACTAATTTTGATTTTAATAATCCATCCTTTTCCAAATGGATCTTTATTTATCAATTCTGGGTCATCTCCTTCATTTTCATCTAATAACGGATTGAATTCTAAAATCTCTCCAGAAACAGGTAACAATAAATCTGATGTGGTTTTTACTGCTTCTATAGTACCGAAAACTTCATCTTTTGCCAGAGTTTCTCCTAAAGTATCTACTTCTACATAAACGATATCTCCTAATTCTCCTTGTGCAAAATCAGTAACTCCTACTATTCCTATTTCTCCTTCAACTTTTAACCATTCATGGTCTTCAGTATATTTTAAATCTGTTGGTATGTTCATTATAAATTAATTTATGATTTTTTAAAAAATATTTTTGTTAAAATGTTATCTCACTAAAAGTATCTCCCTGACTCAGGTCTCCAGTTTGAAAACCTTTTTTGAACCATTCCATTCTTTGGGCTGATGTGCCATGAGTAAAAGCATCTGGTACTACATAGCCTCTTGCTTGCATTTGGATTCTATCATCACCAACTGCACTGGCTGCTGTAAGTGCTTCTTGAACATCGCCATCTTCAAGTATGTTTTTCATTTTTTGTGCATGATTTGCCCATACACCAGCTAAGAAATCGGCTTGTAATTCAAGGGCTACAGATAATTTGTTTCCTTGGGCTTCGGTCATATTTCTTCTTTGTTGTTCAACTTGTGAAGTTATCCCCAATAAATACTGAACATGGTGTCCAACCTCATGTGCAAGAATATATGCCATAGCAAAATCCCCAGGAGCTTTGAATCTGTCTTTTAGTTCTTGATAAAAACTCAAATCTATATATACTTTTTGGTCTCCGGGACAATAAAAAGGTCCTGTGGCTGATTGTGCATAACCACATGCTGATTCGGTGGAACCACTATAAAGTACTAATGTTGGTGGTATATATTGTTTATTTAATTGTTCTTTAAATAATTTTGTCCATACATCTTCGGTATCTTTTAGTGTAACGCTGATGAATTCAGTTAATTCATCTGTATTTTGACCGTTGGTCTGAGTTGTATATTCAGTGCTTTCATTGGAAAATTGCTGAAGTACATTTAAAGGATTTTCACCTAAGAAAAATGCAATAATTGCCAATATTATAGCTCCTATTCCTATGCCTCCAACTTTTTTTACAGTTCCTCCTCTTCTGTCTTCAACATTGGTACTTTTTTCACGTCCTTGCCACCGCATGTTTTTATCAGTTTAATATTAATTATAATAAGGGTTCAAAGATATGATTAATTCATTTTATAATTAAATTTTTGCATAAAAAAATCATAAAATAATTATTAATTTAATATTGTATAAAATAAATATATTTATGGGTTTGAATCTTTTAGTAATAAAAAAAGCTAAATACGCAACTATAACAAGAGCATATTTAGCTTTTTTATAAAGTTAAATATATTTTTTAGAATCCTAATTTAGCTTTTACCAGTTCAAGAACGTTGTCACCTTTATCAGCAAACAATATTCCTCCTGTGCCGAATCAAAAATAAAGGTATATTGGTTTTCTATACCCACTTCATTTATTGCCATTTGGATTTTGTCAAGAATTGGTTGATATATATCCTCTCTTTTTTCAATATCTTTTTGTTGCATATCAGTTTCGTAATCCCTGATTTTATTTTGTTGTTCTGTTAAATCATTTTCTTGTTCAGCCATTTGTATTTTTGAAAGATTTCCTTCATTAGCATCTTTAACATATGCTTGGTAATTTTTTTGGAAATCATCTACTAATTTTTGACCTTCCTGCAATAATTGATTTTGATAATCATTCAGAAGAGAATCAGCTGATTTAACATCCGGATGCAACATTAATAAATCTGTAGAATTGATATATCCCATTTTTTGTGAAAAGATGGAAAAAGATAATAGAAAGATAAAATTATAGTTGTTGTAAGTTTAATTTTCATGATAGTTTGTAATTTAATCTTAATAAAGTAGATACGGTAGAATATTATTTTACTACCTCTTCGTTTTTGATTTTTGTTTTATCTAATTCTTCTAAATTAGGTTTTTCTAATTCCTTCATTTCATTTTTTATTTCAGATTGAATATTGCTTTTAGCATCATTGAATTCTCTGATACCTTTGCCTAATCCTCTCATCAATTCCGGAATTTTTTTACCACCGAACAATAATAATATTAAAATAGCAATAATTAATATTTCTTGTCCTCCTAAATTAAATAATAGTACTAAATTCATTTTATTTGTTTTTAAATTTTTGCAAAATTAGTTTTTAATAACGAGAATTTCAAGTTTTATATGAAATCTTTGTTATAATGTAAAAATTCAAAAAATATTTTCTGAATTGCTTTATTTTATTTCAAAAGTATAAAATAAGCAATATTTATTTTTTTATTAGGACAAAATTCCTTTTTCTATCATTCTTGAAATCACTATTTGTTGAATTTCAGATGTTCCTTCATATATTTGAGTTATTTTAGCATCTCTCATCATCCTTTCAACATGATATTCTGCCACATATCCATATCCACCATGTATTTGAACAGCCTCTGTAGTGTGTTTCATAGCTATTTCAGCAGCGTAATATTTTGCCATAGCACTTGCCATGATATAGTCTTCATGCTGATCTTTAAGCCATGCTGCTCTGTGAATCAATAATCTTGCTGCCTGGATTTCTGTTGCCATATCAGCCAGCTTGAATGCAACTGCCTGATGTTGGTTTATAGGTTTGCCAAAAGCTTCCCTTTCTTTGGAATACTGTGCTGCCAATTCATAAGCTCCTTGTGCTATTCCCAGAGCTTGAGAAGCAATACCTATTCTACCACCATTTAATGTATTCATAGCAAAGGTGAATCCAAATCCATTGTCTCCTATTCTATTGGATTTGGGAACTTTAACATTATTGTACATTATAGAAGTAGTGTCAGATCCTCTTATACCCATTTTTTCTTCTTTTTTCCCTATTACTACACCTTCCCAATCTGCTTCGACTATAAAAGCATTGATTCCCTTATGTCTTAAACTGCTGTCAGTCTGTGCTATTACCAGATGAATACTCGATGACTTTCCATTAGTAATCCAATTTTTTGTTCCATTCAAAATATAATGATCTCCCATATCGATAGCAGAAGTGTGTTGATGTGTGGCATCACTACCGGCTTCTGGTTCTGAGAGGCAAAAAGAACCTATAATCTCTCCGGTTGCAAGTCTGGTAAGATATTTTTCCTTTTGTTCTTCATTTCCATAAGTTTCGAGACCCCAGCAAACCAATGAATTATTGACAGACATTATCACAGCTGCGGAAGCATCTACCTTAGCTATCTCCTCCATTGCCAAAGCATAGCAAATTGTATCCATACCATTGCCTCCATATTTTGGATCTACCATCATTCCAAGGAAACCCATTTCTGCCATTTGTTTTACTTCTTCTGTGGGGAAAATGGCATTTTTATCTCTTTCGATAACTCCTGGTTTTAAAACTTGTTGTGCAAAATCTCTGGCAGCTTCTTTTACTGCTAATTGTTCTTCAGTATAATTGAAATCCATATCATCATATTTTTTTATTAAAAATTAATTGTTAAAAATAGTAATTATTTCCTATGTTTTGTGATAAATTTTTAATTTTTTTTATAATTGACTTTATTTGAAAGCATTCTGATTTTATCTGGCTTATTATTAATTGTATAGAAAATACTTTCTTATAGCTTTCTTATAGTTGATATTATCTGATTCTATCAATTGTTTTATATCATTATAATTATAATTTTCGAAAAACAATAATTTTATTTGGTCAGTACCGCAAACTTTATCAAACATGTTGAACCTGCTTTCTGCATTCTGAATTATATCAATATCAGGATATAAATTATGAAATTCTTGCAATAATAAAAATTGTATTGACATCAGATTTATTCTATCTGAATCTGTGATATATAATTGTACTCCATCGATATTTTTCCCTGAATCATTGCCATAAAATGGTTTGTAATGAATAGGTCTGAATGTAATTCCACTTAATTTTAAATTATTTAATTTTTCTACCAATAAATCTGCATTTATATTTTCATGTCCGAATAATTGGAATGGCAATGTATATCCTATTCCGGTATTAAACTCTTGTAATTCTCCTATTATTCCAGTGCATACATAATATTCGGCAATGTTGGATGAAGGTATATGTGGTGATGTTAAGACCCATTTTAATCCTGTATCTGAATACTTCATATTCCTTTTCCATCCTTTCATAGGAACAACAGTAAGTTTGCATTTTGATTTAAGTATTTTTTCTTCATTAAGATAAGTGGCAAGTTCACCAATGGTCAATCCATAGACATAAGGTATAGGGTAAGCACTAACAAAAGAAATATAGCCATCAGATGCTATTGGCCCTTCTATTTTTAATCCACCTAATGGGTTGGGTCTATCCAATACTACAAATTCAATTCCGTATTCTGCTGCTGCCTCCATGGCATAACCCATTGTACTAATATAAGTATAAGACCTACAGCCTATGTCCTGAATGTCGAAAACCAAAACATCTATATTTTCAAGCATTTCTTTTGTTGGTTTTCGGGTTTTCCCATATAGACTAAAGACTGGAATTCCGGTTTTTTCATCTTTGAAATTGTTAATATCATCACCTGCATAGGAATTTCCTCTGGCACCATGTTCTGGACCAAATAATGCAACAAGATTGACTTCTTTAGCTTCAAATAATATATCAATAGTGGATTTTAATTGAGAATCAACTCCAGTTGGATTTGTTATTAATCCAACACGTTTATTTTTTAAAATATCGAAATTATCATCACGCAATACTTCGATTCCTGTACTTACTATCTCGTGAACTTGAGCATCAATGTAATTATTGAGAAATGCTGTTAATATTATAATAATTGACAGGCTGATTTTAATTTTCATAGAATGATTGATTTATAATAAAGGAATCATCAGATAGAGTAAGTAGAAATGCTTTTAAATCAGATTTTTCTTCATCTGTCAAATGAACCCCTCCTTTATACGCACTTTTCATAAGAGGATCGATAGTAGAGGAAAATTTTAGACCTTCGCTATAGTGATCGATAACTTCCTCAATAGTATTGAATCTGCCATCGTGCATATATGGAGCAGTAAATTTTAAATTTCTCAAAGAGGGAGTTTTGAATTTGCCTCTATCATAAGTATTACCAGTGGTTTTTTCAAGTCCGATGTCAGTAAAAACTGAGTCAATACCATTATTGTTAAATAAATTGTCTGTCCAAAGTGGGTTATTGATGCTACCATGACAATGAAAACAATCACCTTTATCCTCTGCCATGAAGATTTCATATCCTGAGACCTCACTTGGACTGAGAGAAGCATTTCCCAATATAGCCTGATCGAATTTTGAATTTGCAGAAATTATTGTCCTTTCAAATTGACTTATGGCTTTAGTCACTAATTCCATAGAAATTTGTGAAGTGCCGAATGCATCAAAAAATAAATCGGGATAATTGTCATCTTGTTGAAGGGAGTTTATAGCTGCCTTCCAGGTGTTATGCATTTCAATAGGATTGGTAACCGGTTCTTCAGCTTGGTTTTCTAAACTGACTGCTCTACCATCCCAGAAAAATGTTTCATTGAAATTCCAGGCAAGATTGAAAATAGGCATTGCATTACGTGTTCCGGCTTCACCATCAATACCTATGCTAAACCTATTGGTATCAGTAAATGAATTTTCCAATTTGTGACATGATGAACATGATTGAGTTCCATTTGCTGATAACATAGGGTCATAGAATAGTTTTTTTCCAAGCGCTATACCTTCAACTGTAAGAGTGTTGTCGGAAGGAATCAAAGGAGCAATAATTCTGTTTTGGAAGACTTCAGGTATCTCCAATTCATATGGTGTAGGATTATATACTCTTTCTTCATTATCTTCATTGCAAGAGATTAAGAGCAAAGCAAAAATAATTGAAGAAATGCTCAAAATGTTTTTCATTGATCTATTTTTCCTAAAGAAAACACATTCCTGCCATTGGCATTCATCAATTTTTGGGCATCATAATTTGGCATAAGTGGAGTACTATATGTATTTAAATCCCAGGTATATGGATCTTTGAACCATTCTGCTATATTCATTTGTATTTCGATATTTGCATCACCATTTTTAAAATCTAAATTTTTGAAAGTGACATTAAAATAGTTTTGTTCAAATACATTTTCAGCCTTTCTTGCAGTTCCCATATGATAAGCATAGGGTTGCTCTAATCCATCATTATCAATAAATTTACCTTCATATTGCATAAAATGATAACCACCTCCAAGTAGTGTTGGCCAATTCCAATTAACTGTATTTAGATCTGGGTAGGATTGCAGATTATCAATCGAATCAAATCCAAAGGTAAATGATAAACTATCATAACTTCCTGATGGTATTTTAATCTCTGGGTCGTATTCCAATCCGGATGAGTTAGTAAGGTCCACAAGATTATATGCTCCAACAATAATGGAATCTTCTGACCTGTATAATTTTATATTAGATAATAAGTATCTCATTCTTGTAATGGTCAATATTGTACCTTTTTCATTGGTGAACTGAGTATTGTTGAAATCTAATAGATTTACTGTATTTCCATCCCAATTGAAAGTGAAATTGAATTTAATATTTGTTTCCTCATTTTTATCCGAGCATGCAGAAAATAAAATGGCAATAAGAGAAACAAAAAGATAAAAAATAAAAAGTTCTTAATTTCATTATAGATTGTTTTTTTTAATTGAATAACATAATAATACCGATGCGATTGTTTAAATTATATATTTTTATTAATTCCTAATCCTTCATCGAGATACCAGGAAGCATATTTAATATAATTATCAGGTGTTTGCTTGAAAAAATCTTTCATTTTTGCTTCATCGAGTTTTTTTAATTTCTTTGCCGGGATTCCTCCATAAACATATCCTGATTCGCATATCATATTGGCTGGAACTATCGCTCCAGCTGCAATCATGCAACCTGATTTTAGTACTGCATTGTCCATAACTACAGCTCTCATACCTACCAGAACTTCATCTTCGATTGTGCATCCATGAATTATTGCTCCATGAGCAATGCTCACTTTATTGCCCAATTTAGTATTAGATACTTTGTATGTGCAATGAATTATCGCTCCATCCTGGATGTTACAATCATTGCCTAAAGTTATGCTTCCAACATCTCCTCTTAATATTGATCCATACCATATGCTACAATTATCACCTGTTATTACATCTCCAATAATAGTTGAGGTTTCAGCAATAAAACAGTTTTTCCCTATTTGGGGTTTTTTACCGAGAAGTGGAATTATGTTATTTGTCATTAATGTTGTGTTAATTTGTAGGTAAAAATAAAAAAATATTAAAAAGTAATAAAATAATACATAAAAAAAATGTATAACTTAATAATACGTTATATATTTGCAAAATAAGTTAAAAAACAAATTATGAATAAACTTACAAAAGCAGAAGAAGAAATAATGAAGATGTTTTGGGAATCAGGTCATTCACTGGTAAGTGCTTTGATTGAAAAGATGCCAGAACCAAAACCTCCTCACAGTACTATTTCTTCAATAGTGAGAATTCTTGAGAAAAAAGGATTTTTAGATCATAAGGCATAGGGTCGTACTTTTGAATATTTTTCATTGATTAGCAAAGAGGAATATTCAAATTCAACTGTAGATGAAGTTTTGGAGAATTATTTTGATGCTTCACCCAAAGCATTAGTATCATTTCTTGTTAAACAGGAAAAAGTTGATATTAAAGAATTGACAAATCTTTTGGAAAAATTGGAAAGAGAAAAAAAAGATTCGAAATGAGCATAAAACTAATATTTTACTCGACTATTATTTGGGCTATTTTGCTTATTTTTTACCTACTTTTTCTTAGGAAGGAGAAATTTTTTATTTACAATAGAATATATTTAATACTATCAATTATTATTGGATTTTTAATATCGATAAATTCATCAATGGAATTGTATTCAATAAATAATAGTTTTAATACTAATTTATTTTATAGAGTAAAATTACCTGATGTAGTTATATCAAATATTGACAATGTTGCGGAAAGTAATTTAACTCTGGTAAAATTAATATGGAACATTTATTTTTTAGGTGTAGTTATTATGTTATTTAAATTTATAAAAGCATTAGTTTTAATTTATAGTTTTTACAAATCAGGATGCAATATAAATTATGGTAGATACAAATTGATTCTTCACAATAAAAAGAATGTAGCTTTTTCATTTTTCAATTATATTTTTATTTCTGATAAAAATGAGTTTAAAAAAAGTGAAATAATTAGTCATGAATTGGTTCATATTAAATATTGGCATAGTTTTGATATATTATTTTTTGAATTGATAAAAATAATATTCTGGTTCAATCCTATAATATATTTATATGAAGCTATGGTCAAGGAAAATCATGAATTTACTGCTGACAATGAAGTAATAAAAGAATATTCTAGGAAAAATTACAGCGAAATATTAATTAATCAATTGCAGTCCGGAATGCAGTTGGATATTGCTAATAATTTTATTAATTCACTTCATTAGTGTCCCATTAAAATTGGGACTTTATTAATAATTAAACAAATTTGGCTCATTAAGCCTAAATCGTTCTTTGACATTTTGAAATTTAGTTCGGTCGAACAAGTCTCGAAGATGTGTTTTATCTGTTAATGATATACTCAAGATTTGCAAAACTTCATATGTGCTTCTGTCAAGTTGCATATCTTTTTTAATAATTGCGACTAAACAATAAGTGCACATTGCGACATAAATTTGGATCTGAACGGCATTTTCAGTCGTTCCCCAAAATTTCTTTATTTTCAGATGTTGTTTTAACCATTTGAAGAACAACTCGACTTGCCAGCGGTTCTTGTAAAGTTCAGCAACTTGAAGTGCCGAAATGTGCATCGCATTGGTTAAGAAAACGAACTCACGTTCTTGTTCTTCATCCCAATATCTGACTAATCGAAGTCGTTCTGGATAGTATTGACTTGGGTAAAAACCAGTCAATTCAATCGTCAAATCTGAAAGCACGTTATTGGGCATTCTTCGTTTCCACTTGATTATTTTGAACTGAAGATCTCTTCTTTGCTCTGACCACAAGAAAGCACCTATCTGATGTATCTTATACAGCATTTTGAAGTGATTATACGCACGGTCAAATATATAATAAGATCCTGATTCATAGGGAATTTCCCTCATAGCTGTAGAATCATGAACTGAAGCTTCAGTAATATGGAAGAATGCTGGAATCTGTGTCTCTACATCATATAATGTATGTACTTTGATCTCCGCCTTTTTCTTACGAAACTTTGCCCACCAAAATACGGAGAGGCACAGATCAATAGTAGTAGAATCAAAAGCATAGACATTACCATCAAGTTTGAAAATTTCAGTAACTCTTTTCTTTCTGGCTTCGTTTACCAGATAGTAAGCATACTCTTCAAAGATGTGGTAATTACGATCTTGATTGGCTCTGGCAAGGGATGATTTTGAAACATTCTTGCCCAATCCCAAATGATAAGATTTGGAATGGTGAGCATCAAGTGCGACAATCAAATCTCGCAAGCTTTCTCGGTTGGACAGTTGTCCAAACATCAGAGATAGCAGTTGATTCCAACAAGTGAAATGCTTCACATATTTGTCTCCATCATACTTGGCTACAATACGATTGAATTTACTTCGGTTCAGAAACGATGACAGTTGGGCGAAAACGTATTTGTCTTGATACATATGCAATCAGATTAATCTAATTGCAAAACTAAACTTTCAAGTCCGTTCGCTCGTAAAACATCTGTAACTAACTAAATTTCATATGTTTCAAAGAACTTTTTCAGATTTTAATGGGACAGCAATGAATTCACTTATTAAAAATCGTATTACAATGATGTACAAAATTAAAAAAAGAAACGGATGGAAATATTTATTTGCTTCATTTGTATTTATATTGTTGATGTTTTATAGTTGTTCAAAAAATCAAGACGATAATAAATCAATACAAGATCAAATATATCAAGTGGTTGAAGAAATGCCACGATTTCCGGGTTGTGAAAATGAAGCAACAAAAGAAGATAAAGAAATGTGTTCGCAACAGAAACTTATGGAGTATATTTATTCAAACCTTAAATATCCAGAAGAAGCAATTAGAGATAGTATCGATGGAAAAGTTTTAATACAATTTATTGTAACTAAAGATGGTAATATCACGGATGTTAAAATTCTCGATGATCCAGGAAATGGCTTAGGTAAGGCAGCAGAACAAACTATAGAAAGTATGAATAAAATGTCAGAAAAATGGGTACCTGGAAAACATGATGGAAAAAATGTAAATGTTTCTTTTGTTTTACCTGTAATATTTAAGCTTCAAGATTAAACTAAAATTTGTTATTTTTTTAAAAACATAGAATTGAATTAAAATTTGTTAAGAGGTTTTGGCATTTGATTATTTTAAAAAACATTTACGATTTAAAAATTATTAAATCTTCAATTATCAAATACCAGATAATTATTTGCGTTTTGTAACTTTACATCTTTTTTAAATTAAAACGAATATCAAATGCACAAGCCTCTTATATTTATTTCTAATGATGATAGTGTTTATGCACCGGAATAAAAGCATTAGCTGAAGTGGCAGCAAAATTGGGAGATGTGGTAGTGGTAGCTCCAGATAAACCACAGTCTGCACAAGGTCATGCAGTAACTATGCATAAGCCATTGAGACTGAAAAAAGTAGATGCGGGTCTTGGTGTGGAAACATGGGAATGTTCTGGAACTCCAGCAGATACAGTAAAGTTAGCCAAGGATGTCATTCTTAAGGATAAGAAAGTTGATTTAGTATTATCAGGGATAAATCATGGTAGTAATGCTTCTATCAATATCATTTATAGCGGTACAATGTCAGCTGCTACCGAAGGTGCATTGGAAGGATATAAGTCTATCGGTTTTTCATTGGAAAATTTTTCTCATGATGCTGATTTTACTGCAGCAAAAATATATGCAGAGAAAATTATCAAAATAGCATTAAGTAGCAATGATTATGATAAATTTCTTTTAAATGTCAATATTCCTAATCTACCTGTTGAGTCTATAAAAGGTATAAAAATATGCAGACAGGCAAAAGGAAAATGGGTTGAAGAATTTGTTAGCGCCGTGGATCCAATGGGGATTCCATATTATTGGATGACTGGAAAATTTGAAAATGAGGAGCCTGAAGCTGAGGATACTGATTTGTGGGCATTGAAAAATGGTTTTGTGTCGATAGTTCCTTCAACTTTTGATCTGACTGATTATAAATTAATTGATAAAATACATTTTTTTGAAAATGAGCAATTTTAAATCTTCTATTTGGTTTGGGATAATATTGGGATTATGTGTTCCTATTGTTGGTTCTGCATTGGTGATGATGGTTTTTGAACAATTGTCGGCAATGGATATTATGAAGACATTAAATGGTGTTTTTTCGGCTGGGCAGACAAGAACAATTTATGTTTTGGGAATCATATTTAATTTGATACCATTTCAGTATTTTAAAGTGAAGAAACTAGAAAAACCATTGAATGGAGTGGTTTTGATGACAATAATTTTAGTTTTTGTCTGGTTGATTTATTTTTATAAAACTCTATTTTAGTGAATAATAGATACTATATTATAGCTGGCGAAGTTTCTGGTGATATCCATGGTGCTGAGTTGGTTAAATCGATGAAAAAATTAAATTCCGGATTGAAATTCAAGGGATTTGGTGGTGACAATATGAAAGAGGAAGGTGTTGATATTTCAGTTGGTCTTGATAGATTATCGATAATGGGATTTATAGAGGTTTTATTGAATATTGGTACAATATTGAGCAATTTTAGGATTGCAAAAAAAGAAATTTTAGAATTTAATCCTGAAGCATTGATACTCATCGATTTTCCAGGATTCAATTTAAGAATCGCTAAATGGGCAAAAAAACATAATATCAAAGTTTATTATTTCATCGCTCCTATGGTTTGGGCATGGGGTAGGGGAAGAGTGAAAAGTATAAAGAAAAATTTAGATAAACTTTATGTTATACTGCCTTTCGAAAAGGATTTTTTTTCAAATTATGGTATCGATGCTGTTTATGTTGGAAATCCTTTGGTTAGAAAAGTCAATAATTTCGAACCTGATCCTTATTTTTTGTCCAAACTTGGTATAAATTCTGATTCTGAAATAATAGCTTTTTTCCCGGGTAGCAGAAATTCTGAAATAAAAAGAAATATCAAACCGGTAATTCCATTAATTGAAAAATATAAGGAAAAGATATTTTTGGTCGCAGCTATGAAAAATACAGATGATAAATATTTGAATGAGGTAAATAATTACGAGAATGTTCATGTCCTGTATGATAGGAATTATGATATTTTAAATATAGCAAATGCTGGAATAATAAAATCGGGGACTTCTTCTTTAGAAGCATCACTATTTAAACTTCCGCATGTGGTGGTTTTTATGAGCAGTGGTATAAGTGCAGTGATTACTCGGTTATTGATTAAGGTGAAATATATCTCATTGATAAATCTTATTTTGGATAAATTAGTGGTTAAAGAATTGCTGCAATCTGAATTCAATTTTAAAAATCTTGATAGTGAAATATCAAATCTTTTTGATGAAAAATATAGAACTGAAAAGATTCAGGAATTTGAAAAAGGTATCGATATTTTAAAAATGAATGATGTTCCTACGGACATTATTGCAAAAAGTATTTTATTCAATGAGTAAAATATTTTTTTCTTACTTTAAATTAAAATATTTTTATAATTATTTGAATATTAGAGAAATTAGTTTGTATGAAGAATTTATTTAAAGTTTGACTTATTATATTGTATTGCCAAAATGACATATGTGTAATTTGTTTTGCGACATGTTGGCATTGTAATTATATGCATTTATCTGTTGGATTGATTTTTGATTAATTTTATTAAAAAAAGGAATATGACATACGATAATTTTACTATAAAATCACAAGATGCTATTGGCAAAGCACAGCAGATTGCAGCAGGTTTTGAGCAACAGACTGTTGATACTACACATTTATTGAAAGGAATGTATGAAACTGATGAAGATTTATTCAGGTTTCTTTTTGAAAAGACGGGAATAAATTTTGATACATTAAAATCAAAAATAAATGAGGAGATAAAAAAATATCCTAAAGTTCAGGGTTCTGACAAACAATATCTGACCAATGATGCTAATAAAGCATTGTCATCAGCAAAAACATACATGAAGGAATTTGGAGATGAATATATATCTCTCGAATTGATATTACTTGCTATATTTCAGGGTAATGATAAAGCATCCAGAATTCTCAAGGATATGGGAATGAAAGAAGATGTATTGAAAAAGGCAATTCTGGAATTAAGAAAAGGTAAGAAAGTAAATGATCCTAATTCAGATAACCAATATAATTCATTGAAAAAATATGCTGTTGATCTGAATGGATCTGCAGAAAATGGCAAATTGGATCCAATAATTGGTAGAGATGATGAAATAAGAAGGATACTTCAGATTTTGTCAAGAAGAAAGAAAAATAATCCTATTTTATTGGGTGATCCCGGAGTTGGGAAAACTGCAATAGTAGAAGGAATAGCCTGGAGAATTGTGAAAGGTGATGTGCCTGAAAATCTTAAAAACAAGAGAATATTTTCATTGGATATGGCAGCTATTATTGCCGGAGCTAAATACAAAGGAGAATTTGAAGAAAGATTAAAGTCTGTTATCAATGAAGTAAAAGAAAGCGATGGACAGATAATTTTATTTATCGATGAAATTCATACATTGGTTGGAGCCGGTGGTGGTGGTGGTGCCATAGATGCTGCTAATATTTTAAAGCCAGCTTTAGCCAGAGGAGAAATGCATACTATAGGTGCTACAACTTCAGAAGAATATCAGAAATATTTTGAAAATGATAAAGCACTTGTAAGAAGATTCCAAACTGTATATATAGATGAACCCAGCAATGAAGATACAATCTCAATTCTAAGAGGAATAAAAGAAAAATATGAAGTTTATCATAAAGTAAAAATTTTGGATGATGCATTGATTTCAGCTGTTGAATTATCCAGCAGGTATATCACAGAAAGACATTTACCAGATAAAGCTATAGATTTAATAGATGAAGCAGCAGCCAAATTAAGATTGGAATTGGACAGTGTACCTGAACAAATTGATGAATTAAATAGAAAACTTCGTCAACTTGAGATAGAGAGGGAAATGGTAAAAAGGGAAAAAGATAGTGGTAATCTGAAGATAATAGAAGAAAAAATTGCTGTATTGAAAGAAGATATGAATTCTATTGTTTCAAAATGGAAATATGAAAAAGAAATAGTAGAAAATATCCAAAGTAGAAAAAAAGAAATAGATGAATTGATGATTGTAGCCGAAAAAGCAGAAAGAGAAGGGGATTATGAGAAAGTGGCTAAAATCAGATATGAAGATCTTCCTAACAAAGAGGCAGATTTGAAGAAATTTGAAGATAAATTGAATAGCATTCCGGAAGAAGAGAGGTTTGTTAGCGATGTGGTGACTCCAAATGATATCGCAGAAGTTGTTTCAAAATGGACTGGTATTCCTGTTTCTAAAATGCAAAAGAGTGAAAAAACAAAACTTTTGGCTTTGGAAGCTGAATTATCCTCAAAGGTCATAGGTCAGGATGAAGCAATAGAAGCTGTATCAAATGCTATCAGGAGGAGTAGAGCAGCTCTTCAGGATCAAAAAAAACCTATTGGTTCATTTCTTTTCCTTGGTCCGACTGGTGTTGGTAAGACTTATTTGGCTAAACAACTGGCAGAGATGTTGTTCGATAGTGATAAAAATCTAATCAGAATCGATATGAGTGAATATCAGGAGAGACACACTGTTTCAAGATTGGTAGGAGCTCCTCCCGGATATGTAGGTTACGATGAAGGTGGACAATTGACAGAAGCAGTTAGGATAAAACCATATTCTATAGTGCTTCTCGATGAAATAGAAAAAGCTCATAAGGATGTGTACAATATTTTACTTCAGGTACTCGATGATGGTAGATTGACAGATAATAAAGGGAGGGTTGTAAATTTCAAAAACACAATAATTATTATGACTTCCAATATTGGTTCGGATATAATATTGGAAAATTTTTCAGAATTACAAATGTTAGGAACTGATGAAGAAAGAAAATTACTGATAGATGATACCAAAAAGGAAATTTTTGGAATGCTTACTGATCATATGACACCTGAATTCCTAAATAGAATTGATGAAAAAGTGATGTTTTTACCTTTGGATAAAATTCAGATTAGAGAAATTGCAAAACTTCAGATTAAAGAATTAGACCAATTGATGGAAAATCAATCTCTTGATATTAAAATCAATGATGATGCTCTGGATTTGATGGCTGAAACAGGTTATGACCCTGTATATGGTGCAAGACCTATGAAAAGATTGATTCAACAGGAAATTACCGATGAGATAGCTAAATTGATTTTGGGTGATAAATTGGAATCAGGAGATACTGTGAATGTTGGAGTTAAGGACAATAAATTTACATTTGATATTGTAAAATAAATTATAAATATATAGAGTTAATTTAAAGCTTATTCTTGATTTTTAAAGAATAAGCTTTTTTTATTTGTATTCTCAATCATAGCAATGAATATCAAAGAAATAGTCTTTTTAATCAATCCTAATTCCGGTAAGAGGAAACCAAATAAAATATTGAAGAAACTAATATCTATTAATCCTGAATTCAACATTGTTGTTACTAAATCCACCGGTGAATTTGTGACTTTTATGAATGAAAATATTGATAGATTTAAGTGTTTTGTTGTTGCAGGTGGTGATGGTACTGTCAATAAATGTGTTGACTTTCTTTTTGGTAGAGATGATAAAATTTTAGCTGTAATACCCATTGGCTCAGGGAATGGATTTGCCAGAGAAACTGGATTCAATACCGGATTGGAAAAATTGATTAAAAATCTTGAAGTTGGTGATTATTTCAAAGTGGATGTAATGGAATTAAATGAGAATAAATTTATAAATGTTGCAGGTTTTGGTTTTGATGCATGGGTAGCTCATTCTTTTGCTAATAGAAAATCACGTGGATTTATAAATTATTTTTTTGCAACTTTGACGAGTTTTAAGGAATTTAAACTACAGAAAACAACATTGAATATCAGTGATAAAATATATGAGGATTTTTATACTATGGTTGTTTTTGCTAATACCAGACAATTTGGTAATAATGCCTTTATAGCCCCGGATGCCAATCCTGAAAGTGGTTTAATTGAAGTAGTTATGGTAAAGAAAATTCCATTTTACATTTACCCTTCTTTGATTGTAAATATGTTTCTTGGTAAAAAAAATAACTCCGAATTTGTGGATTATTATCGTGCTGATTCTGATATTTATATTTCCACAGATTATAATAAATTTCATTTTGATGGAGAACCCATAGAATTGAATGAAAATATCATAATAAAAATTTATAAGAAAGCTGTAAATGTATTAAAAATGAATTGATAAATTGAAGTTAAGTTATTTTTCCATCTTTCATATTAATAATATTATCACAATATAATTTTGCAAATTCTATATCGTGAGTTATAAGAATTATAGATAGCCGATGATTTAATCTATAGTTCAAAATCAATTCCATAAGATTATATTGTGATTTATGATCCAAGGATGAAAAACTTTCATCAAGTATCAGTATTTGAGGATTTACTATTAGTGATCGCGCTATTGCAATTCTTTGTGCTTCTCCACCTGATATCTGATCTGAGTATCTTTCGAGTATCTCTTCTTTGATGCCAAATTCCAATAATATTTTTTCAAGTGAATTAGTGTTATAATTTCCTGATTTTTTTAGTGCTTCATTCAATAAATATTTTATTCTGACTATTCTATTCAGTGCTGTTATGGGGTTTTGGAAGACATATTGTATGTTTGTTGAACTTCGAAGTGAAGATTGATTTTTATTTATGTTTCCTGAAATTATAATTTCTCCTGAATCAGCATTTTCAAGCCCGGAAATTATTCTTGCGAGTGTTGTTTTACCACTTCCGCTATTTCCTGTTATTCCTAAAATATGCCCTTTTTTCAGTGATAAACTTACATTTTCAAGTGCTTTTGTGGAATTTTTGTATTTAAATTTCCAAAGATTAAAATTGGATTTAAATGTTTTATTTATATTTTTAATTTCTAATTCATATTCCTGAGAATCATAATTATATGACTTAGGGGAGTGATTATTTTTTTCTGGTGTTTCGAAGGTATATTGAATGTATTTTTGGAATTTATTGTTTCTTAATTCAATGGAATTTGTAGATATTTTATCAATTGATTTTCTATCATGGCTAATGATGATAAAAGTTATTCCAAAAGATTTATTTATTTTTTCAATTAGATTTATTATTTCTGTTTTTAGTATTGGGTCCAGGTTTGTGGTAGGTTCGTCACATATTATAATCTCGGAATTCACTGAAATGGCGATTGCTATGGATAATCGCTGGAGTTCGCCACCGGATAGTTGCCATGGATACAAATTGAGTTTGTTGTAATTCAGATTGACTTTATTCAAACTCTCTTTTAAAATACTAATTGTAGGATTTACTTTGTTGCTTTTTAATATTTCTTCAAATTGGATTTTACATTTTTTATTAGGATTGTAAGAACTCAAAGAGTCTTGATAAATCATACTTATTCTGTTGCCTCTGATGTCATTTAATTCTTCCTCCTTTGCTTTTAATATATCAATAGAATTATCAAATATTATTTCTCCTGAGAATTCTATATTTCGATAATAATTCTTCATCCCCATTATAGCCATTGCAGTTAAGGATTTCCCTGTTCCTGAGTCGCCATAAATTGCATTAATTTCCGATTGTTTTATCTGTAAATCACTATTGTCAATGATTATATTATCTCCTTTTATAGAGAAATTTTTTAATTGAAGAATAATATTTTTATTTTGTTGATCCAATTTTCTGAAAAATGAATTTTAATCTTTGTTTGTGTTTCCTTATTAATGATAGTTAATTTAATAGCGTCCATTTCACTCCAAATCTAAAAAATAAATCGTATTTTGGATAGTCAATAGCTTGAAAATAAACAGTATCATCAATTGGAAAAAGTACATTATTGAATCTGATATAAAATAGGAAATTACTTATTTTGCTATCGATGAAGAAGTCAAGTCTTTGATAATTTTCAAGTTGTTGTTGGTCTTGAATATAAAAGTTTGCAATTATAGGGTTAAAACCATAATTATAATATTTGTCCCAATAATTATATTCAAATCCAATATTCATATCAAGTTTTTTCTCAAATAATACGGCATTAAAATATAATTTACTTTTCAAAATATAATTTGGTACAGGAATTACATTTGATGAAGATTTATAAAAATATAGTGAATTATCGAAATGGACGAAAAATAATTTTAAGTCTTGTTTATATAATCCTTCCAACAGCTGTATGTTATCATTGAATTGTGATGGATAAAGTGTAGAATCAAAGTAAATTAGGTTTTTAATATTTTGAATTTTTCCCTCAAAGCTTGATCCTAATTTAGGAATACTTAATTGGGCAAAAATGCTCTGTCTTTGTGTGTTTTTAAAATCATTTTGATAAATGAGATTTTGTGAAATAACTAAGGTGTTTTCAAGTAATGAAGGATTTGTGCTCTTGGTTTCTATTCCTCCGGTTAGCTCAAAAAATTTATTTTTGAAATTCAATTTTTCATTTAGATAATACTGAAATCCTGTATTTCCCCAAAATAGACTTGTTTCCAGATTGTTCTCAATTGTGTTTTTTATATTATTCCTTGACTTAAAATGTAATTCCACCAGATTAACGTGTTCCTCTTCCAGAGTTTCTATGTTATAATTTATATGTCTGAAATTAAAGTCGATAGAAATATTGTTATTGCTGTGAGATGTTCCATAGACTCCTAAAGATGAATATATGGAATTGTACTCGAAATAATTTCTTAAACCTTTTGAATCAACAAAAAGAGTTTTGTAATATGATGAATCTGAAGTTACGGAATTGTCATAGAATTTAAAAAATCCTTTATTTAACCCTATTTTAGCTTTGATATAAGGAGTGTAACCTACAATTGATGTTGTATCACTTAACTTGTAGAATTCATTGATATAGAAATCATAATTATCTGTTCTAATCAGAGCATCACTTATTTTAGTAGTCAATGAAACTCTTTCGGGATATCCGGCATAATATAGATCTTCCAGATCACTTATACCTCCATTTTGATTTTCTTCGTGAACATTTACCAGAAAATTGATGAAAGTATTAAATTTTGAATTCATATTTCCTTTCCATATACCGAGATTCAAAGCTGTGTGTTTTGTATCCTGATTATTGTAATCTCCACTGTTGTTGATCCTGGAATAGTCTATGCCAAAATTCAAATCCTGAAAGTTTCTAAAAAACTTAGCAGCAACTGTAAAATCTTCATAAGTGGAACTCGGAGAAGCATAGAGTTGTGTAAATGGATACTTGGCAATCTGCCATTTGAAATCCTCAGGTTTGAATTTATATATGTCATAAATATGAATTCCAGGGTCAAATCCTGGACTGTTTTCACTTCCAGTTATTGGAATTGTGGCACTTCCTATATTTCCTGTACTAATCATTGGAACCGAACATGAATCCACAGGATCGAAATATGGGAAATTTGGTTTCAAAAGTGTATCAGCAAAAGCCAAAGTGTCTAAAAAATTATTTAATGTAAAATATGCTGATTTCAAATATAATGTTTGTTCTTCTTCCTCCTCTTTTATAGTATCGCCGGGCATTTTTTTATTGTCTTCATCTCTGATATCTTGTGCACTGATATAATCAATTATCATAATATTGGTAATAAGTACCAAGCAGATATGAAATATGAATTTTATAATAGATTTAGTCATAAAAAATGATAGTTATCCTTGTAATTTACGAAATTACTCATTTTTTATTTTTATTTCCGAATATGAAATGAAAATGTAATTATAAATGTGAAATAAAAATCTAAAAGAAATCAGTTCAAAGTATTGAACTGATTGTTATTTTGCTTTGAATACTGAAAATTCATAACATCCCTTACAATTTTCTATATATTTTATATTTGCAGTACTGTCTAGTTGTTGTATTATGTCATCAAGAGGTTGATTAAGATTTACAAATACCCTGTCGTCCATTTCAATGTCAGAATATGGAGAGGTATTGACCAGCGTAATATATTTATCGAAAAAATATTCGATTACATGTTCTACTGAATACATTTTACCTTTAGGAGGTGCAGGAGGAGGAGGTGGTGGTGGTAAAATCTTTTCTATCTTGCCTCCATCAAATACTGCTTTGTCTCCTGTATTCAGGATTATGCTATTATCTGGATTTTGCCATTCAAAAAGTTTCACTGTTCCTTCATTGTTGTCACATTCTATCTTAGAACCATCTATTTTTATGTCGAATTTTGTTCCTAATACTCTTATCCCTGCGTCGTTAGCTTTTACTATGAATGGATAATTTTCATTGTGTGCAACATCAAATTGAGCAGATCCATGAATTTCTACATTTCTTTCTTTAATTTTGCTATCTAAACGAGTATAATATACTGCTTTACTATTGTCTTTTAAGAATATAAAGCTTCCATCTATTAATTTTATGGTATCGCTATAATTATTTGTTATTGTTTCTTTATAAAGTGGTTCTTGAAAAAAGAATATTTTTACCACAAAAAATATTATTGCCACTGATGCAGCAATTGCAGATGTGTAATATATTATTTTTCTTAAATTGAAATTATTTTCTTTGAAATCTGCTTCTTTTTCAAAGAGTTGCCATGATTTGTTAATATCTATATTTAATTCATCTTTCAAATCAGGAGACATATCGATAACCTTCTTGTAAAATTCAATTTCTTTTGAATTTTCAGAAGATAAATTGGACCAATTACGAACTTCTTGTTTTTTGGATTCGTCCGAATTGTCCTCAATAAAATCTAATATGTCTTTTATGTCGATCAAAATTTTTGTAAATTTAATTTATGACGATTATTATTTTATATAGCACA
Organism: Saprospiraceae bacterium; assembly: GCA_041392555.1. Lineage (GTDB taxonomy): Bacteria > Bacteroidota > Bacteroidia > Chitinophagales > Saprospiraceae > JADJGA01. The sequence goes on from JAWKLW010000007.1 coordinate 128,357, forward strand.
TTTTTTATAATAAATTATTTTCATTAAAATATAATTTTATCTCTTTCATGGCTTTTGATATATTATCCTCCACCACTCTTTCTGAAATTTGTAAATATTCAGATATCTCTTTATATGTTAAACCTTCAATTTTATTTAATGTAAAAATTTGCCTCCTTTTTTCTTTCATTTTCATCATTGCCCTTTGAAGATTGACCTTGAATTCTATGTCATTTTCTTCAGGGAAATAATTTTCTTCTTCAGTTTCATTATAGATTTCGCTTCGATCTGATAATTCCACAAGTTTTTTGTGTTTTCGTATATGGTCAATTATTCCATTTTTGACCATAGAATATAAGTAACTTTCTATAGAGGATCTGATTTCAATATTTTGCCTGCCTTTCCATAATTTCACATATACATTTTGAACTATCTCCTGACTTAACTCAGAATCTCTGGTTTTAGAATAGGCAAAATTTACCATCAAACTATAAGTTTCATGATATAATTTTTTAAAACTATTTGCGCTATTTAAAACTTCAATCACTAAGTAAATTTATATGTAAAAATTATAAATTAATTGTAAATCAAATTAAAATAATTAACAAAATTATGTCATATAAATTTATAAACAAAATTTTATGTATTAATTTTAATGATAAAAAATAAAAATTTAATTATTTTCATCATTTAATTTAAAAAACGTATAATTTTTACCGCTTTATTTTACATTTATTTAATGAAAGTGTAAATATAGTTAAATTTTATTTTCTATGTCAATTCATAAAATAATTAATGGTGATAGCAGATTGATGGGAGAAATAAGTGATTCATCAGTTGATCTAATTATTACTTCCCCTCCTTACTGGCAATTAAAGGATTATGGAACTGAGGAACAAATAGGTTATAATGATACATACGAACAGTATATTAATAATTTGAATCTGGTTTGGAAAGAAAGTGAAAGAGTGTTACACCCGGGATGCAGATTATGTATCAATATTGGTGATCAGTTTGCCAGATCTGCTTATTATGGAAGGTACAAGGTTATTCCCATTCGTACGGAAATAATAAAATTTTGTGAAAATATTGGATTTGATTATATGGGAAGTATAATTTGGCAGAAAATAACTTCTACTAATACTTCTGGTGGCGGTGTACAAATGGGGTCATATCCTTTCCCTCGTAATGGAGTGATAAAAATAGATTATGAGTTTATTCTTATTTTTAAAAAACAAGGTAAACAACCCAAATTTACTAAAGAACAAAAAGAAAAATCCAGGATGACACCTGAAGAATGGAATACCTATTTTAGTGGGCATTGGAATTTTCCTGGAGTGAAACAAAAAAGCCATATAGCTATGTTTCCTGAAGAATTGCCACATCGATTGATAAAAATGTTTTCTTTCGTTGGAGATACTGTTTTAGATCCTTTTTTTGGCAGTGGTACTACTACTCTTGCAGCTTCTAAACTCGATAGAAATTCTATCGGATATGAGATCAATCCTGAATTTATTGATATTTCAAAATCTAAATTAAATGTAACTGATTTAAGCAAAAATGATATAGAATTTGTGTTCGAAAAGCAAGGTGATATCAATTGCGATTTTAATAAATTAATAGATGAATTACCATATAAATTTAAAGATCCACTTTTCTTAGATAAGAAAACAGATTTGAAGAAATTGAACTTTGGGAATAAAATAAGTAAAAATGATTCTATTGATCAAGTAAATTATTTTATTGTAAAAGAGATAATTAGTCCTGTAAGTGTAGTGTTGAATAATGGAAAGGAAATAAAATTGTTGGGTCTCAGGCAAATAGATGATAAATTTTCTGTGGCTGTGGAGTTTATGAGCGAAAATGTTCTTGGAAAGAAAGTCTATCTTAAAAGTGATGAGGGGAAAATGTAGATTTTGAAATTGATAATTTGGATGGTTACTATCTTTATTTGAAAAACAGAACCTTTATCAACGCACATTTATTGAAAAGAAATCTTGTGGATATAGATATGGAAAGGGAATTTAAGCTTAAAAGAGATTTGAAAAATATAAAAACTTATAGTTGAATAATTAAATAATTGTTTGGGATTATTTCATCTATTCTCTTTTCAAAATGTAGGAAAAATAAAAATAAAATGTTATGAAGTTCTATAGCTTATCATTTAGAATACTTGGATTGGCAGTAATTATAACTGCTGTTATTTTTGCATTTTATTCTTTGTATCCCAATGAAATAAGCACAACTTCAGTTGATGATAATTATTCTACCGAAAGGGTATTGAAACACATTGAGAAAATATCCGAAAGAGTGCATTATGTAGGGTCTGAAGGACATGATTATGTAAGAGATTATATAATGTCTGAATTACAAAAAAACGGACTTCAACCTTCCATCCAAAATGAATTTTCTGTTAATTCAAAATGGAAAGGTGCTACTTATAATCAAAATATAATAGCGAAAATAAAAGGTGTTAAATCGCAAAAAACAATGATATTGCTATCTCATTATGACTCTGCTCCTTTCTCATCTCATGGTGCCAGTGATGATGCAGTAGGTGTGGGATGTATATTGGAAGCGGTCAGGACAATTAAAGAATCGGGAATTCACTATGATAATGATATTTTGATACTAATAACCGATGGGGAAGAAATAGGATTGAATGGTGCAAAGGCTTTTGTTGAAAACTATAGTGATATAGATAATATCGGAACAGTAATAAATTTCGAAGCCAGAGGAAGCGGAGGACCTTCTTTTGTACTTTTAGAAACCAATGGAGGTAATAAAAATATGGTTGAGGTTTTAAAAAATGCCAATTTCAAATTTCCTGTTGCTAATTCTTTTCTGTATAGTGTATATAAAAAATTGCCCAATGATACAGATTTGACAATGTTCAGAGAATTGGCAGATATCGATGGCTTCAATTTTGCATTTATCGATGATTTTTATGATTACCATTGTAGTACAGATGATTTTGATCATATCGATGTTTTTTCAGTTGAACATCAAGGTCAATATCTTATGTCAATGCTTTCAGAATTGGGGAATTTTAACTTGAATAATTTGAAATCAGAAAATGACTTGGTTTATTTCAATTTTCCTTTCCTGAATATTATTTCATATCCCTATTATTTGAACATTCCGATATTATTATTTTCAATAATCCTTTTTTTATTCTATGTTGTCCTTTTGATAAAAAAAGGGAAAATAAAGTTAAAAAATACCTTGATATCATTTTCACTGTTATTGATTTTAGCTGCTGTAAGTTTTATTTCTGGTAAATATCTTTGGGATATTATTCTCTATTTTCATCCAGCATACCAAGATATACTTCATGAATTTCCTTACAATGGAAAATCTTATCTCATAGCTTACTTAGCATTTTTATTGCTGATCTATATAATTGCTTATTTCAAGTTCAAAACAAAATTCAATGAGCATGAGATGATAATACCTTTTTTGGTAACATGGATAATTATAGATGTTTTACTTTGGTTTATTTTACCAGGAGCATTATTTTTCGTGCTTCCACTAATTATTATCGAGTTAGCACTTGTGATATCAGTATTTTTTCAGGGCAAAGAAACTTTTAAATCTGTGTTATTTGTAATATCAGCTATTCCTGCTATTTTTATAATAGCTCCATTTTTGGAGATGTTTCCTGTAGGATTGAGATTTATTTCTGTTTATATCAGTTCTATTATGATTTTATTGTTGTTTGGATTATTGATTCCGGCATTTTATTACATAAATCTAAATAGATATATTGTTTACATTTTGGTGGTAATAGTTGGAACATTTTCTATATTGGCAGAAAAGAAATCCGGATTTTCACAAGAGCAACCATTTCCTGCCAGCATCAATTATATTTATTTGCCTGAAAGTAATGAATCATATTGGGAGACATATAATCATCATTTGGATTCATGGTTGCAGAATATTATGGGAGATTCTATCGTGAAAGGTGGAGTTATGGATTTGAACCTTAAAAGTAAATTCAATACTTCTGTTCAATTTCATTCTAAAGCTCCAGGTATTCAAATAGCTTCCCCGGAAATAAATCTTTTATCAGATACAATAATCGGTGAATACAGGGAAATTCAATTAGATATAGTTCATAAAAGGAAAGTAAATTATTATGAATTATTGAGTACCAATAAAATAGAATTTAAAGAGATTAGAATAAATGGTAAAAATTATTACTTTGATGATTTCAAAGGAAAAAATAATAATACAATTGTACAATATTATATGACAAGTGAAAAAGAGATTCCTGACTTTTATTTTAAAATTCAAAAAGATGAAATTCTCGATTTGATTATTTACGAAGGATCTAATAATCTATCTGAAAACACCAGGTTATTGTCTTTCCCAAGACCTGAAAATGCTATGCCCATGCCTTTTGTGGCTAATGATATGATAATTACTGTCAATAAAATTAAGATTTAATCTTATAATTTGTATATTGCATTTTTTATTTTTTAACTCTTTAAACCCTTGATAAATGGCAACTCAAATGAAAACATTGGACGATTATAAATTGGCTTACAAAGAAAGTGTTGAAAATCCTGAGAAATTTTGGGAAGATTTGGCAGGTCAATTTGTTTGGAAAAGAAATGGGACAAAGTTTTGGAATGGAATTTCAAAGAGCCGAGTATAAAGTGGTTTGAAGGGGGGAAATTGAATATCACTGAAAATTGCCTCGACAGGCATATTGAAACCAAAGGTGATGAAAATGCATTGATATGGGTTGCTAATGAACCTGATACTCCTAATAAAAATTTTACTTACAAAGAATTATATTTACAAGTGAATAAATTTGCCAATGCATTGAAAAATAGTGGTATAGGAAAGGGGGATAGAGTGGTTTTTTATATGCCTATGATTCCCGAACTTGCTATAGGTATGTTGGCATGTGCCAGAATAGGAGCCATTCATTCAATAGTTTTTGCTGGGTTTTCATCACAATCATTGGCAGACAGAATTATTGATGCAGAAGCAAAAATGGTTGTTTGTTCCGATTATAATAAGAGAGGAGCAAAGAATATACCTGTAAAGACTGTAGTAGATGATGCTTTGACTTTAGGGTGTAGTTCTGTTGAGAAAGTTGTGGTATTCAAAAATACAGGTGGTGATATCAAGTGGGATGATAGTGTAGATGTAGATTTGTATGATATATTGGAAAATGCTGACGATTATTGTGAACCTGAAGTGATGGATTCTGAAGATCCATTATTTATTCTTTATACATCGGGTTCCACAGGTAAGCCAAAAGGTGTGGTCCATACTATCGGGGGTTATATGGTTTATACATCTTATACTTTCAAAAACGTATTTCAATATCAGGATAAAGATGTTTATTGGTGCACTGCCGATATTGGTTGGATTACAGGACACTCATATATTGTTTATGGTCCTCTGTTGGAAGGTGCTACCACTATGATGTTTGAAGGAGTGCCTACATATCCCGATGCAGGTAGATTTTGGGATATTGTGGAAAAAAATAAAGTAAATCAGTTTTATACTGCACCTACTGCCATCAGAGCATTGATGGCTGAAGGAAGTGAATATGTAGAAAAATATGACCTTAGTTCGCTCAAAGTTCTCGGTACTGTTGGCGAACCAATAAATGAAGAGGCGTGGATTTGGTATTTTGAGAAAGTTGGCAAACGCAGTCGTCCTATCGTGGATACATGGTGGCAAACTGAGACTGGAGGCATATTGATTTCTCCTATCCCTTTGATTACTGATATGAGACCAACATTTGCATCTTATCCTCTTCCAGGTGTTCAACCAATATTGGTAAATACAGAAGGAAAGGAAATCAAAGAAAATGATGCTGAAGGGCTTTTGTGTATTAAATTCCCATGGCCCGGAATATTGAGGACAACTTGGGGAGACCATAAAAGGTGCAGGCAAACATATTTTTCAGCTTTCCCAGACCTTTATTTCACAGGCGATGGAGCGCGAAGAGATGAAGATGGTAGATATAGGATTATAGGAAGAGTAGATGATGTATTGAATGTGTCGGGACATAGAATTGGAACTGCCGAAGTGGAAAATGCTATCAATATGGCACCAGGTGTAGTCGAATCTGCAGTGGTAGGGTATCCTCACGATATCAAAGGACAAGGGATATA
>JAWKLW010000008.1:0-117077 GCA_041392555.1 Saprospiraceae bacterium
TTAATGGGATGTGATGTTAATTATTTAATGAATTTCAATGTTTTTATTTTTTATTTCATTTCTTTGGCTACAATTCTAAGGAATATCTAAAACATCATAAAAAAAGTCCACTGAAAAAAAGACAGGGTCCAAGTTGATGGTTAGATATTTTAGCCAGTCCCTTAAAACTTATTTATTGGGATTGAACGAACCGGACCCCAAGAATAAAATACTATTATAAGGGAAAAGCTTTCAACTGAAAAGCCCTTTCACTACTTAATTTTTTTAAATTAAGGATAAAGGTAAAGTGAAAAAACGCAAAAAGAGAAAAATTCAGGATTTATTTTATCAATTTTTTACAATTGTATGTGATTTTAGATGATTTAAAGTCAAAATGTTGAATTTCAGGCATAGGATTCCTGTTTGCATTTTCATTTATCACAGGTGCCATAGTTTTGTTCAAAGCTTTAAATGAATGATTTATCTAAATATCCAATTTATTATTGGTTCTGTTAGAAGAATGTTACTCTATTTTGTCAGCCACTTGAACCAAGTTCTTTGATCAATAATTGGAATATTATTTTGTATGCAAATATTCATTGTATGTCCTGTTCCTCCTGACATTGGATTGTCCAAGTCGTCATAGAAAATGCCGAAAGTTGCAGGTTTTATTTCTTTAGTTCCAATTGCTTTTACAGTATCACGGATTATATAAGCCGCTTTGATTGTATAACGATTTTTGATCCCTGAAACATATTTGTCAATAAGATTTTCAGTTTTCTTATTGCTTTTAGATTGATAAATTACTTCTGGGTTATCGGCAATGTTAATGTCGTCCAGAGAAATTGTTTCGAATGCTTGATTGTTTTTCCCTCTATGTCCGGAATATGGAGTTATAACTTGAAATCTTCTATAGTCTATTGCAATGACTCCTGAAGAAAACAGTTGATCAGAACCTTCAGAATTTCCACTTCTAAATAAAATATTTTTTGTTTTAGATACTAATAAATTTCCAAGCGCTATCAACTTTTCTTCGTCACCTTCAATAACATTTCTTTTGCCTTCAAGAAGAACAATAGAATTTGGCTTATCGAACTTTTTGATAAATTCATTTAATGTCATAGTCGTATCTTTTTACATTTTTAGCTAACTTAATCCTATTAACTCCCCCACAAAAATATATCAAACATTCGCTTTTTGATAATTTTGCGCACTTTTTTTATTTAAAAGTTATATTTTGGCACAAAGATTACACTTTCAAAGCTTTAGTGGATTGTGACAGGGCAATTTGACTTTTATATCCGATAATATCAATTGATTACCTCCACAAGGTACGAAATATAACAGAATTATCCAAATATTGGCATTTATTTTGGGGTAGTTTTTTCACTACTTGTCCCGCTTTGCGGTAGTCTGAAGGAGTAATTAATATGCAAATTTTTGTTGATTCAATTCAACGTTAAAATTAATTTTAGCGTCTAATGCTTTAAAAACTTTCAAAATAGTTGCAAATCTTGCATCAGTCGTACTATTTTCAATTTTTGAAATTTGAGATTTTTTTACCCCGACCAACTCTCCCAATTGTTCTTGTGTTAAATTTCTTTCTTTTCTCGCTTCTTTTATGGCGTATCCTAATAAATCTAAGCGCAATTCATTTTCAAAAGCATCTCGTTTTTATGTTCCTTTTTTACCGATATATTTATCAGTTAATTCATCTAAACTATATGTTTTCATTTCTTTATATTTTTGTCTTTAAAATATTTTTTGTTTTAGATACTAATAAATTTCCAAGCGCTATTAACTTTTCTTCGTCACCTTCAATAACATTTCTTTTGCCTTCAAGAAGAACAATAGAATTCGGCTTATCGAACTTTTTGATAAATTCATTTAATGTCATAGTCGTATCTTTTTACATTTTTAGCTAACTTAATCCTATTAACTCCCCTACAAAAATATATCAAACATTCGCTTTATGATAATTTTGTGCACTTTTTTAATTATCAATCATTCCAATTTTTAGTCGTTTTTCTAATCTTGGAATAGATTCTACTTCGGCAATTTGTTTGTTTTCAACAGAATTTCCGTTTATTTGGCAATTTAACTTATTTTCAGGGATTAGTTTTTTGTTTTTTATTGATGTTTTTTTGTAATCAATTGTTTTTGCAGGATTTGGAACGACAAAATATTTTTTCAATTCGTCCCAATCTTTATGTCTTATTGTAATAATATCATTTAAATAAAAACTTACCCAAGTTTCACCAAGTTTAAAATTTGGTTCTGTATTTTCTAATTTTTCTCGTGATATTTCGACATATTTTTCATCTAATTCAAATCCTATGTATTTACGTCCAAGACGTTTTGCTGAAATTGCAGTTGTTCCTGTTCCTGAAAATGGGTCAAGAACAATATCATTTTCATCAGTTGTTAAAAGAATTAACCTGTCTAAAAGGTGAATTGGTAATTGGCAAGGATGCGGGTCTCGTTTTGTATTATGTTTTATTCGGTGAATATCTGTCCAAACATCTGAAACCAAAGGTCCAAAAGGGTGTAACATATCTTTTTTACCGCCGTAGTCTTTAAGCAAAAAACCTTGTTTTCTATCTCTTTTATGTGGATAACGAAGTTCATTTATTTTTGAACCTTTTGGCTCTTTTGTGTAAAAAAGTATTCCGTAATGTGAAGGTTGTAAGGATTTTCCCATTGGTGCTGTTGGTGCGTCCCACGAAATCCAATGTTTAAAATGTGCAAATTTGTTTAAGTAAGTAGCATAAAAAGTAAGCCATTTTGGAATATTGTGTAAAAAAATTGAACCTGTCGGTTTTGTAACTCTTACCATTTCAGAAATCCATTGTTCGCACCAGTTCAAATATTCCTGAAATTCAAGATTATCCTTATAACTTGTATAATTTTTTTTCAAGTTAAAAGGTGGGTCGGCAAAAGTCATATCTACCGAGTTATCAGGTATATTTTTAAATTGTTCTAAACAGTCGCCCTGTATTATTTTATTTGTATAATTTTCAATCATTTTTCAAAAGTTTCAATTAAAAGTTTCTCAAATCGTTGTAATTCTTCTTTGTGGAAAGTAAAAACATCTTCGTAAGCTGTAACCATTCTTTTTAAATCGCCTTTGCGAACATACCAACCAATACCGTCCACAAAACCAATAAATTTGGCTTCGGGATAGTGTTCTTTAATCAATGTATCTATGGAAATTTCTGTTTTAGATTTGTCGCCTTGTCCGGAAGAAGTCGTTGCAAGAAAGGAACTTTCAACAATTATTTTTGGATTTTTTTTGTTTGGAATAATAAAATCCATAGTTCGTTTGTTATCAGGTGCATTGTCAATTAGTTCTGTTAAATCACCTGTTTCAAACGAAATACCTAATTTTTCTAATAAATCTTCAATTACGGTTTCAGGATTGTTTCCTTTTTTGCCTGAATAACTTCCTTTTTCTTTGTATCGAATTAATGTATCAAGCATTTCAGGAATTTCAAAACGAAGTTTTGAGATACTTAATTTTTTTAGTTCAAAAAGAGGGATAGTAATTGCCAAAAACGGAATTGAAGCACCTTCAAAAAAGATGTTTACTATGCCTTTACGAAAATATTGACTTGAATTTATTTTCTTTTGGATAGTGCTATCAGACCATTCTTGAATATTATCAGGACTTTTTTCGTCATACCACTTATCTTTATAAACAAGTTTGTTTAACTCTTCATTATCAACTATTCTGATAATTGTTGTAAGTCGTTTTAGGTATTCATTTGAAAAACCAGTTAGAGCAAGTAATGCTCTTAAACCATTTTCTTTCTCTGATATTAAATCTACAAATATTTCTTTTTTCAATCCTTCATTTTCAATTCGATTTTTAACAACAAGCAAAGTTTCTTTTAATGAATTGATATAACCTTCGTATTTTTCTTCAAATTTTGTGTTAAAAAAATAGAACGTATTTTTTTGTATTACTGTTGTAAATTTATCTTGTGTTGATTTCATCATATTTTATTGTTTTTCAAAGAATAAAATGTATTCTTCTTTCATTGTATTACGCATTCCTTTTATTGGTTTAATGATACTTTTTACAAGTTTCATTTTATTTTTTTCTGCTGAATAAATTACATTTTGTTCAAGCCTTATTCCGCCTGTTTGATTAGTGTTTGAACCAATTACAATTGCAAAATATTTTTCTTTTTTTAATACTCGTCCTATTTCTTGACAATATTTGTCTGTATCAATAAAATAATTTTCAAGTTTGTCATTTATTCTTTTTCCTTTTAACCCAATCATTTTTTCTTTTAATGCAACTGTGTCATATCCAAGATATTCTAATTGGTCTTTATCGTTTTCTGCATAATCAATTGCAAATGAATATGGTGGTGAGGTTATTACGCAATCTACTGAATTATCAGGAAGTTCAATGTTTAACGCTTCCGAATTTTTTAATATTTCTGTTTTTCCAAGTTTTGATTTGTCAAAATATTCGTTTTTTTGTAGATTTTTTACGGTTTCAATATATCGTTTGAGAACTTTCTCAAAAAGTTGTTCGTGATTTGAAGTTTTTACTCTTTTTGAATATCCCAAAGCATCTAAATAAGCTAAAAGTGCTAACTTGTAAATTTTCTCTTTTTCTTTACTTTCTACTTTTTCTAATCTTTTCAGTATATTGTTTTTAGAGAAAAAAGCAAAAAGTTCTTTATTATCAAGCTGTAAACTTTCTAATAAATTATTGTCAATCAAGAGAGAATTGTATTTTGTTTCAATCATTAATTGGCAAAAAGGACTTACATCTACGGCATAAGAATTTATTCCAAGTAAAGATGCTTCAATGTTTGTTGTTCCACTTCCTGCCATTGGGTCTAAAACTGTTTCACCTGCTTTTACACCCAAAATATTTAACAATCCTTTAATCATTTGCGGATGAAATTTTCCACGATAAGGGAATAATCCGTGTGTTGCATATCCTGTCGAAAATTGTCCGGATTTGAAATATTCTTTTGTTAATGACGACCTGTTTTCTGCTAAAATCTCAGCATAATCTGAATACATTAGAAAATGTTTAGACAGTTGATTTTTAAAAGATTTTGTGTAGGCTGTTTTCTCTAAAAAATCTGTCTTTTCTAATATTTGAAATTCAAGATATGCTAATTCAAATTCAAATAATTCATCAACTGAAGGCAATAATTCTAAATTACCAAAAAGTGATTTTGTCGCCGATATTTGATTATAAAATTTTTTCATTTTGTAAAGATAAGAAATTTGAAGTTTCTTATCATTTATAAATCGTTTTTTGTTTTTATGCTTGTGCCATAACGTTTGTATAACCACCACTCCACTGGCGTTTATTTACATTATGGCTGCAAGTTAGATTTATTTAATAATATATCCAAGGATATGATTGATAAATTGTTAGTGATTTTAAAGTTGGTAAAAATATTTCATTTAATCAGAAATATTATTTGAATCGATAATATGTAAAATATATCAGGCTTTGGTTTTATTAAAATGATATTTCATACTCTTCACTATGCTATATTATTAATTTTACTCGTCTTATTAATATGTTAATTTGATGGAAGAATGGGAGCAATTAACAAGCTTTTATTTTTTTTCGAACATTGAATTATAATATTTTGTTAATTTTGTAATTCGAAATCATTATTTATATTTAATATACGTAATTAATCATTATAATAAAATCTGAGTATGCATAGAATATTATATTTGTCATTGATTTTTGTGGTGTTTACATTTTCCTGTAAAGAAAAAAATCAAGAGATTGCAGAGAATAATGAACATTATGAGTCAATGGATCTTATGGACAAAGGAATCCCTTTGAAAATCAATGCTCCTGAAGGTACTAAGGTGAAAGTGGATGTGGAGAATTTCTACAAAGATATCACATTGAATGATGATAATGGATACAATATTCAGATAATTGCTACCGAGGCTTTTACTGATAGCTTGTATTCTATAAAGCAGGAATTGATATCGGAAGTCGAAAAAAATCCGTTTTTTAATAAAATGATTAGCGATGAAGCCAATGGATTTATTTTCGAGAAGAAAACTAATGACAGCACTTATAATTATGATTTTAGATATGTTAAAATTCAGGATGGACAGCAATTTGTATTTCAAGCAGGATTGTATGGTTTATTTACCAAGGATCAGGTGTTGAAAATGTATGATTCGGTGAAAGGGAAATAATTGGAAAAATAAACTTCACGATTCCTTTTTTATAGCATGATTAGGAGATGTTTTTGACAAATAAAATTACAAAATAAATTAGAAAATGAAATATATCAAATATAGTTATATAATATTATTGGTGTTGTTGAATACCTTTACTATAAATTCAAATGCTCAAAATACTGAAAGATTATTTGATATAGCTAAGAATATCGAAATTTACACTAATGTGTATAAAGAGTTGAATAAAAATTTCGTCGATGATATAGACCCATCCATTCTTATGAAAACCGGAATTGAGGCTATGACCAAATCATTGGATCCTTATACTGTGTATTATTCAGAATCTGAAGCTGAGAGTTACAAAATAGCGATTGAGGGCAAATATAGTGGAATTGGAACTGTGATGAAAAACATAGATAGTGTGATTACAGTAGTGGATTTGTACAAAGATAGCCCTGCTTTCAATGCCGGATTGAGAATTGGTGATCAGATATTGGCTGTGAATGGTAAATCCACTGAGGGGAAATCTACTTCTGATATTACTAATGTTGTTAGGGGTGCTCCCGGAACCGAAATAGAATTCGAAATACTCAGTTATGGCGATAAATCTCCTAAAACTGTCAAAGTGATTAGGGATGAAATCAATATTCCAAATGTACCTTTCAAAGGTATGGTCAATGATACTGTTGCATACATAAAGTTGACTACATTTACGGATAAAGCCGGTGCAAATATTAAATCGGATCTAAAAAAACTTATGGATAGCTTCGATGTGAAATATGTGATTCTCGATTTGAGGGACAATGGTGGAGGATTGCTAAGAGAAGCTATAAATGTGGTAAATGTTTTTGTGGATAAAGATCAGGAATTAGTTTTCACGAAAGGAAAGCTTGAATCTCAAAATAAATCTTATAAGACTATGTCAAATCCTCTCGATGCTACTATTCCATTGGTGGTATTGATAAATGGTAGATCGGCCTCAGCTTCTGAAATTGTAAGTGGATCTATTCAGGACCTGGATAGGGGAGTGCTGATTGGTCAAAAATCGTTCGGAAAGGGCTTGGTTCAGAATTTTTTTGATGTAGGATATAATTCAAGATTGAAAACCACAATTTCAAAATATTATATTCCAAGTGGAAGGTGTATCCAAAGTAAGACTTATGATAATGGTAAAGCTGTGGAAATAGATAAATCCACTCAGAGTGAATTCTCGACAAAAAATGGAAGGAAAGTTTACGATGTTGGTGGAGTAGAACCTGATATTGTAATAAAAGAATTGGATAGAAATGACTTTATAAATAATATTGACAGGCAAAATGAAGTCTTCAAATTTGCTAACGAATACTTCAAAAATCATCCTGATTTGTCACCGGATAAGGTTTTGGGAATAGATTATACTCATGATTTTTCAGATTATTTGAAAAAAAATAAATTCAAATATGTTACCGATGCTGAAGAAAAAGTGAATGATTTGTCGAAAACATTGGATATGAAAAATAGCAGTACTCTCGGACAATTGGAAGATATGGTTGATAAACAAAAGTCAGAGATGGAAACAAATTCTAAGGAATATCTCAATCAATCTATTGGTAATGAATTGATTCTGAGATTTTATCTTGAAGATAATGGTGTTAAATATCAATTACATGATGATCCTGATATTAAAGAAGCAGTGAAATTGTTTTCAAATATCAAAGAATATAATAAAATACTGAATAAAAATTAAGTATGTCTTATATATTAAATATAGAATCTTCAACTGATATCTGTTCTGTAGCACTTAGTTTTGATGATAAACTCATAGCTATAGTTGAGGAAAAGAATACTATGAAGCATTCAGAGATTATAGCTATTTTAATAGAAGAAGTATTGAAAAAAAGTGATAAATCCTACAGTGATTTAAGTGCGGTATCTATAAGCGAAGGTCCAGGTTCATATACTTCCCTAAGAGTAGGTACCTCAGCTGCTAAAGCTATCTGCTATGCTATGAACATTCCTCTTATTAGTGTAAATACATTATACTCATTGGCATGTCCTCTAAAAAAAACTAAGGAATCCGATTATTTTATCTTTTCGATGATAGATGCCAGGAGAAACGAAGTTTATGGCTCATTGTATTACCAAAGTTTGATAGCGATTTTTGAAAATAAGCCTATTGTATTGGATCAATTTGATTTTAATTCATATCTTGATTTAGACAAAAAAATATTCCTTACCGGTAATGGAGCGAAAAAAGTGAAACTTAATATTGAAAATAAAAATATTATCGAAACAGATATCTTATGCAGTGCACAGAACTTAATAAAACCTGCATTTTTTAAGTTTATAAATAATGATTTTACAGATATGGCTTATTTTTCTCCCAATTATATTAAGCCTCCAAATATAACAATTCCAAATGTTAATTAACTGTTAATCAATCATTATACAAATTACATATAAAATAAATTTGTATTTGATAAAAAAAAATTTAAAAAAATAATCCAAAAAAAACGCAAATTGAAAAAATTGGTACGGTTTATGTAATAAGTATGTCATATTAGTCAACTTAAATAATAATTTAATTATGAGAGACAAAAAGAATGAAACTGTTACATTACGAAAAGGTGGAAAAGAAATATTGCTGGATTATGCAGATCTTAGAAAAGCTGTTTTAGTATTAAGAGCTGTAAATCATCAGCTACGTCAAAGAATAGTCGATCTTCTTGAAGAGAGCGAGGGGATTACAGTAACTGATATTTATATTAAATTGAGGTTAGAACAATCTGTTGCTTCACAGCACCTGGCTATTTTGAGAAGAGCGGGAGTGGTTAAAACCGAGAGAAATGGTAAATTTATCTACTATAGTTTAGATAAGGATAGATTGAAACAAATCTCTAACTTGGTGACTGATTTAACTTCGTAATAAAATTAAAATCTCTATGATCTAAAACTTACATTTTACCCCTAAATACCCCCATTTTTTACAAATTAAAAAAAAAATTAATATATTATTTGGATATATTAATTTTTCGTTTGATATTTGCACCTAAGTTATTATAACTGTCTTAATTATTTATTAAAAAGTTATTATAACTGTCTCGATTATTAAGAAACTTTAAGAAAACTACAAAGATTTTAGAATGAAAAAGACTAAGGTACTTATCGACGTTGCAAAACTTGGGGTTGCAGTTGAACTTACACGCGCATTAGCACATCCATTACGGATGAAGATACTCGAATTTATCGATAGAAATGGTCAAATAAATGTTAATAACATTTACGAGAGCATTACAATTGGAACAATCTATTACTTCTCATCATTTAAAAATACTTAAGGATGCGAATGTGGTGAATGCTTCTAAGGATGGAAAATTGATGTTTTATTCCGTAAATCACGATGTGATAGCTAAAACTGTTGGTGCAGTTAATAAATTTTTAGGGAAATAGAGATAACTTTACAATCTTATTTTTTGTAGGTAGCATTATTCCTGTGTTCATATTATAATATAGTCATTGTATGATTATGTTATTGTAATTATTTTATTTTTTATTGATTGATATTAATCATACGAATGGCTGATGATTATATGAAATCAAGATATTAGTTATTGGCTTTTGACAAGTGCTTGTTGATTCTTTTGACAATGCCTGGACCTTCGTATATGAATCCGGTATATACCTGAATCAAATCAGCACCTGATTTCAATTTTTCTTCTGCATCCTGAGGAGTCATTATTCCTCCTACACCAATAATTAATTTTGAGTCTTCCAGTGATTTTCGAATAAGTTTAATTATTTCAGTGCTTTTATCTGTCAAGAGTTTGCCACTGATACCTCCATTTTCAAATTGAGGAATATTGTATTTTGTGTTGTCTATATTAGTCCTGTCTAATGTAGTATTGGTCGCTATGATTCCTGCAATATCATATTTATTTACTATACTTATTATATCCGCTAATTCAGCATGGGAAAGATCTGGTGCAATTTTCACAAAAATTGGCTTTTGTTTATCGTAAGTATTGTTCAAGTCTATAATTGATTTGAAGAGATTTTCCAATTTTGATTTTTCTTGTAGTTTCCTTAAATCCGGCGTATTAGGAGATGAAATATTTATGGCAAAATAATCGACATAGGAATATAGTTCTCTGAAAGAAATAAGATAATCATCGACAGCATTTTCAAGTGGAGTTATTTTGTTTTTACCTATATTACCCCCTATGATTATATTTTTATTTCGTCTTTTTTTTAGATTATTGCTGCTATGTTTTGCCCCTTTGTTATTGAAACCCATTCTGTTTAAAATGGATTTTTTGTCTATTAGTCTGAATATCCTTGGTTTAGGATTTCCGGGTTGTGCTTTAGGTGTTACAGTTCCTATTTCTACAAATCCAAATCCAAAATCTCCTAAAATATCAAAAACTTCAGCATCCTTGTCAAAACCAGCAGCTATTCCTACAGGGTTTTTGAATTTCATCCCTAAAATTTCTTTTTCTAATTTCGGAGATCGATAATTATATATGGCACTTATTAAATTTCCAGCAAATGGTATTTTATCAACTATCTTCAATGCCGTAATGAGATAAGTGTGAATTTTTTCCGGATCTAAAAGAAAAAATAATGGTCTTACTATTGTTTTGTACACGATGAATTATTTTAAATCATTGTAAGTAAAGAATAAATATAAATGTCATGATAGACTAAAGACATTTTTAACACAATCCTTCTTTAAGTTTGTCTAAATCTCGTACTAAAAGCCTGTGTCTGTCAAATGTTATTATATTATGATTTTTTAATATATTTAAAACGGTTGTGACAGTTTGTCTTGAAGTTGAAGTTAAATTGGCTATTTCCTGATGTGTAATCAATTTTTTTATCACGATTTCATATCCCACTTGTTTGCCATTTTTTTTGATTTCTTCCAGGAGGTAATCAATTATTCTTGTTCTGCTATCTTTGAGAACCATCGATTCCAGCCTTTCGTCATATGCTATATTTCTTGCGGTCAATAAGTTTACAAAATACCATGACAATTCAATATCAGATTGGATAGCCTTTTTTAAAATGTTAACATCCATTTGTAATATTGTGGTATTTTCGATAGCATAGGAGTAATCCCTTCTTTTTTTTGTCCCGGATATGGCAGACTCTCCAAATAATTCACTTTTATAAAAAATAAACTTAGTTATTTCTCTTCCACTATCATTGTAGCAACCAATTTTGACTGCACCTGATTTTATATAATAAACTTCATTTTGACTGTCAACTGGTGTATAGATGCTATCATTTTTTTTGATTTTTTTCTCTACACCATTTTTTTCAAACAAAGTTAATATTTTGTTATTTGTCATTTTAAAAATAGTTTACAAATCAATCAATAGGTCGAATGTTTTGATTAGATCAATTACTTTGGGGTTTTCTTCTACAACATTCTCATATTTCTCTCTATTACTCAAAAGTTTTTTGGGTTTTATCTCTTGGTGATTGGGGAATTTATTTAAATCTACAATTATTTCAATATTCAATTCATCATTGAAATGATCATTTCTGATATTTTTCATTAAAGTTTGTTCCTGCGATAAAATGTCTTTTGCCAGATTACTCGGAACAAAAATTAATATATTATTATCCTTAGTTTCGATTTCAATTTCTTTTAGGACATTCAATACAATTTGAGAATTTATACTTGTTTTAAAATTTTCTATTGTTTCAAATGTGATTTGAATATCTGCAGGAATTTTTTCTTTTTTATTTTTTTCTTCCTGTTCTATTTCTTTTTTTAGTTGTTCTAAAGTTGGAATTTTTAAATCTGAGTTACTTGTTGTTTGATTTGGTTTTTTGATATATGAAGTTGTATTTTCAGGACTATTATCTTCTTTAGATATATTATTTTGTGATGAATCAGGAACTTGTGTGTTATTTT
Source organism: Saprospiraceae bacterium (assembly GCA_041392555.1). Classification (GTDB taxonomy): domain Bacteria; phylum Bacteroidota; class Bacteroidia; order Chitinophagales; family Saprospiraceae; genus JADJGA01. The sequence goes on from JAWKLW010000008.1 coordinate 12,071, forward strand.
CCTGTTTTATTTTATCATTAATATGTCCAATCTGAGTGTTTTCTTGAATAGTTTCAGATTTATCAGTTGTTAATTTTTTTTTTTCAGTTGCCTCGATATGAAAGTCTGAAAGATTATTTAAGTAGCTGATTTTACTTAGTGCTATTTCAACGTGAAGCCTTTTGTTTTGAACTGAATTGAATTGATAATCGCATTTATTCAGGATATCCAATCCGGATAGAAGGAATTCCTTAGTGCACAAACGTGCTTGATTTACATATCTGTTGAGAAGCTCTTCTCCAACTTCAAGGAGAAACTGTGTTTGAACATCTTTTGATAATAATACTTGTCTGAAATGTTCTGCAAGTCCTACAACAAGAAAATTAGCATCAAAGCCTTCTTTAAGGATTTTGTTGAATAAAATATATACTTCGGAAAGATTATTTTGCAGTAAAAAATCTGTTAATTTAAAGTAATAATCATAATCCAACAAGTTGAGTAATTCCAATACATTTTTGTATTTAAGACTATTGTCTTCGGAAGCACTTAGCACTCTGTCATACAATGAAAGTGCATCCCTCATAGCTCCGTCTGCTTTCTTGGCAATCGTCAATAATGCTTCTTCCTCGTAAGTTATTTTTTCCTGGTCAGTTATGATTTTTAATTGGTCGATGATATTAGTAATATTCATAGCCTGAAAATCATAGATTTGGCATCTGGATAAAATTGTTGGTATTACTTTGTGTTTTTCAGTTGTTGCTAATATAAAAATGGCATGTTCTGGAGGGTTCTTCAAGGGTTTCAAAAAAGCATTGAAAGCCTGTTTTGTAAGCATCTGTGAACCTCATCAATGATAAATACTTTATATTTTCCTCTATTGGGAAGATATCTTACTTGCTCATCAGTTAGTTTCCTGATATCTTCTACGCTGTTATTAGAGGCAGCATCGAGTTCAAAGATATTAAATGAGGAATTTTCATTGAAAGATAAGCATGATTCGCATTTGTCACAAGCCTGATTTCCATTAATTGGGTTTCGCAATTTATTACTTTAGCTAATATCCTTGCATATGTGGTTTTCCTACTCCTCTGGGGCCAGTAAATAGGTATGCATGAGATAACTGATTTTTTTGCAGAGCGATTTTAAGAGTATTTGTAACACTTTCCTGACCTATTACCTCATCAAAAGATTTGGGTCTGTATTTCCTGGCTGAAACAATATAATCTTCCATAACGATTGCAAAGATATATTATCCAAATATAATATTAAAATAAATATATGAATTATTTTTATATTTGGTTCTTATTAACACTTGAGTTAAATAATGGCCTATATTTTTTAATTGATGGGTATTTTATCAATTCTTCGTTGATATCTGCCACCTTCGAACTCTGTTGATGGGAAAATTTTAACCATTTTCAAAGGCTAATTTTTTTGAAACGAATCGTGCAGGAATTGAGATTATAATAACATCGTTGTGTTTTCTTGCTAATTCGCTCAATTCTTTTTTCAGCACAATGCAGCTCTGATTTTTTGATGTTGGCGGTAATAGCAGCACCATTGCCACTGCCACAGATAATTATGCCGTATTTTGCCACCGTTTTCTACATCATAAGCTACTGGATGTATGAAGTCAGCATAATCAACAGATTCATTTGAAAATGTTCCTCTGTCGATTATTGTGTATTCTTTTTTAAATTTATTTATCAGGTATTGTTTTGTTTCGCATCTCGTGATCGAGCGAATAGCTAAAGTTATCATAATGTTTTTTTGTTTTTAAAATAAAGAACCCAATAGATATCTATCAGTTCTTTATGTGGTTTATAAATAATTATCCTATCGGATTACTTTTTGTCTCTTCGGAATAAGGCTGAAGAATAATGTTCATCCTTTCTTTGAAATTTTCATCCTTGAGCTTAGGCAATAGCCTCATTAATCCATCTATTGCTAATCTTGTCTTTTGTATTTCTATATCGAATGAATTTAATTTATCATTTTCCAATGAATGGAAAAACTGCATATATTCATCGATTTCATTGACGAGAATTTCAATTTGCTTTTCAGCATCTTCTTCTGATTTGTTTTTACCAGTATCTCTATAAATGGCACAAGAATAATCATAAGGGAAATTGAAATTAGGGAAAGCTTCGAAATATTTATTAGCAAGAGCTGCAGCCTTTTCATTTTCACCCTTATTGTATAATTCATCTGCTCCACGGGACATTACCATTTTCATAGAACTTAGTTCCGGTGCATAACTTTCATCGATAAATGTTTTCTTTATCAAAATTTCCCCATTTCCATTTATCCATGATGTTATCATATATCAGATTTCCATCGACTCTTCCACTGCCGAAGATTCCCATACCTCTGGCACTTGGTGTTTTTACAGGGATTATTCTCATTCCCAGACCTTCCAGTTGAGTATAGTCATTTAATCCCATCACTTTTTCATTCCTTACGGTAACAGAGAAATAAATTGGTCTATCATAAAGATTATTTGCCAAAATATCCAAAATTGCTATATCATCTTTAGTGAGATAAGTTTTGTTTGCAAAATTTATTGGAATCTGATTTACAATTCTCGCACTGTCTTTTTCTTCAACCCAACCTGAACTTATTGCTTTTTCCTTATTTACAGGAATATACATGGATTGTGTTGGGATATAGCTTGGGAATGAATTTCTTCCTCCTGATATAGGATGATTACCAGCCATGAAGTCCAATACTGACTGAAGTGGCATAGGGTCTTGTAATTTAGCCCTGTTGGAATTATAGAAGACCATTTGGTTTCTATTGTTTCCTCTTATGCTGTCAGCTGGAATCGAAAGTTTTATAGGTGGTGAATCATTGACTTTATTTCTCAATTTATTGATATACCAATCTACAGCTATAAGACTAAGATTTACTACCCTTACATCTGTTCTGATGCCTTCTACTTCCTGTACATACCATAGAGGGTATGTGTCATTGTCACCATAGGTGAATATAATAGCATTTGGCTCACAAGAATTTAAGAAGTTTGCAGCATAATCACGAGTAGCATAATGTGTTCTTCTGCTCATATCATCGTAATTCTGTGTTCCCATCAATATCGGAGCTACGAGAACTACTGCTGAAGTGATTAGTGCCAATGCATTTTTATTGAAATTGACTTTTTCAGAAATAAAAGAATATATAGCAGGTATAGCCAAACCTATCCAAATAGCGAATGTGAGTATAGACCCTGCAAGTACATAATCCCTTTCTCTAGGTTCATTCGGAGGTTGATTGGAATATATAATGATACCAATACCAGTAATCAGGAATAAAATCATCAGAGCAAAAAAGTCTTTCTTTCTTTTTTTATAATGATAAAATAATCCTAATAATCCAAATATGAATGGAAGGAAATAGTAGCTATTATGAGAAGGATCATTTTTCATAGATTCCGGCTCAAAATCAGTTTTGAATAGTCTTGCATCATCGAATGCTTTGATGCCGCTACTCCAGTTGCCTTTGGAGACATCCCAAGAGAAATATCCTTGTTGTGCATTTTGTTTACCAATAAAATTCCAGGCAAAATACCTCCAATACATCCATCCCAGTTGATATCTGAAGAAGAATGACAAGTTAAATCCCTGAGCAGATTTTCTGCGTTCATTGGCACCCCACGCTTTGTAAAGGTCATCGTGCTGTCCATCATTGTGACCGACTCTAGGGAAAAGCATCATATCTTTATCAGCATATACCGGAGTGATTTTTTCATCTACTTTTTGGTATTTATCTCCGACTTTTCCATATCGCGGTTCAACTTCATAATCCACTGGTGATGCCCCATAATTTGGTCCTTTCAATAGAGGTCTTTCTCCATATTGTTCCCTGTTAAGGTATGGTAACAGTCTGAAAGCATCACTAGGTACATTCATGTTCACGGGAGTATCAGCATTGGCTCTTATTACAACTATACCAATGGTTGAAAATCCTATTACGAGTAGCATTGCACCTATGGATATAAGATGCAGGATATAAATGTTTTTCTTCCTGGCATACCAAATTCCGAGGTAAACTAACCCTGCAATCACCAATATGGTAGGAATCAAACCTGTATGGACAGGTAAACCGAAAGTATTAACAAATAATAATTCGAACCAAGTCCATAGCTTTGGAATTCCTGCTATAATAAATTTTAATTGAACTCCTATCATCAGGACACCTATAAATAAACTTAAAAGGATGCCCCAAATAGTATGATTCTTATATTTTTTATAATAATAAAGTAAAGAAATCACAGGGAATGCCAAAACGCTTAAAAGGTGAACTCCGGTAGATAGAGCTATAGCAAATACTGCAAATAACAACCATTTGTCGGTTTCCGGACTATCAGGTCTTGCATACCATTTGAATGCTGCCCAAACAGTAAGTGCGGTGAAAAAAGTTGACATTGAATATACTTCTCCTTCCACGGCTGAAAACCAAATAGAAATAGCCCAGGCTGTCGATAATCCGGCAACAAGACCTGCTCCCGCAAGTACCAATATCTGGCTAAGATCTTCTTCTTCATCTCTTCCTACAAATGTTAATTTGCCTAATATTATGGTAGTCCAAGCTATCAACATCGCAGCAAGTGCCGAAAAAATTCCCGACATCATATTAATACAAAAGCTACATCGAAGGATTATCGGAACAATAGCTGCAAAATTTGCAAATACACTACCAACTAAAATAAATAATGATGCTCCCGGTGGGTGAACGACTTGAAGTTTATAGGCTCCTAATATAAATTCACCACAATCCCAGAGACTACCGGTTCTTTCAACGGAAAAAAAGTACACCGTCACTGTGATCAGGAATACTAAAATACCGGTGATATTTGTAATCTTTTTAAATGTCATAAAATTGTTTTTGTATTAATTCACAAAAGTAAGTAATTCAAATGATTTTTTATAAAGTATTGCATTTTATAAATAAAATATATCTTTTTTTTATATGTTTGTAATAATATTGTTTGAAAACTACTTTTTAACATTATTAATTGTTCAAAAGAATAAAAAATTATGATAAAATTACTGATATATGTAGTATTGGGTTATTTGCTTTATAAAACCTTTATAAACCCTAAAAAAATTGATCCTCCTAAGGACAATAATATTAAAAACAGAAATGATAATAATAAAATTGATTATACTGATTACGAGGAAGTTGATTAGAATTTTAATTTTACTGATACCGAATCAAGTTTAGAGTTAGTCTGCACCTGAGGTTTTGATAGTGTCAATGTCAGTTTTTTAATTTGAGAATTGCTTTTCATGATTTCGCTTCCTATTTTATATGCCATAGTCTCTATTAAATTGAATTTTTCCTTGCTGATGGTTTTGCATAAATTGATGGTGTCCACATAGTTTATGGTTTTATTTATATCATCATTTATAATACAATCTTTGATATCGGTTTTGATATGTATATTAAGGACAATTTTTTGTTGAATATCTTTCTCATCTGTTGCAGCTCCTATATTAGCATATAATTCCAAATCTTTAATATTTATAGTTCCGTTCATGATTTAATGTTGTGTTATTAAAAATTATTAAAGGTAAAAAATGATTTTAAGAAATTTTAAAGTAAGGTTCAATTTTAAATTCATTTTAAATAAAATCTAAATGTATGAAATAATATTTTGTTTTAGAGGCAAAATTGAATGTGATTTCATATTTTTGTTTAAAATAATTAAGAAAATCCAAATATTATGGCAAAAACAGATTTGTACACTCATCATGATTATTTATTCGTGGATGAATTGATTTCAGAAGAGAATCTTATGGCAAGAGATAGTATAAGAGATTGGGTTAAGATGGAAGTTACCCCATATATCGAAGATCTTGCTCAAAACCATGAAACTTCATTGAAAATACTTAAAGGTTTGGGAGAAATCGGGGCTTATGGCCCAAATATTCCTGAAGAGTATGGTGGTGGAGGAATGGATGAAGTAGGATATGGTGTGATAATGCAAGAGTTGGAGCGTGGAGATTCCGGTGTGAGGTCTATGGCATCTGTCCAGACTTCATTGGTGATGTATCCAATTAATAAATTTGGAAGTGAAGAACAGAAAAGGAAATATTTACCTAAATTGGCAACAGGAGAATGGATTGGTTGCTTCGGATTGACAGAGCCTGATTTCGGATCAAATCCTGGAGGAATGGTTACTAATATCGTTGATGATGGTGATCATGTGATTTTGAATGGTGCTAAAATGTGGATAACAAATTCGCCTTTGGCTGATGTAGGTGTAGTATGGGCAAAAGATGAAGAGGGAAAGGTTAGGGGATTGATAGTGGAAAAAGGAATGAAAGGTTATACTGCTCCTGAAATAATGAATAAGTGGTCACTGAGAACATCCGCTACCGGAGAGATGATATTTGAAGATGTTAGGGTACCTAAAGAAAATATTTTACCCGGAGTTGTTGGATTGAGAGGTCCTCTATCATGTCTCAATAAAGCAAGATATGGCATAGCTTGGGGTGCTGTTGGTGCAGCTTTGGATTGTTATGATACTGCATTGAGATATAGCCGGGAAAGAATACAGTTTGGAAAACCAATAGGACAGTTTCAATTACAGCAAAAAAAGCTTGCTGAGATTATTACTGAGATTACTAAAGCTCAATTGATGGTGTGGCGAGTAGGAACATTATTGGATCAGGGTAAAGGTAATGCTCAGCATATCTCTATGGCAAAAAGAAATAATGTGAATATGGCATTGAATGTCGCAAGAGAATCAAGACAAATTCTTGGTGCTATGGGCATAACAGGAGAATTTCCTATTATGAGACATATGATGAACCTGGAATCTGTAATTACTTATGAAGGAACTCATGATGTACATTTGCTGATAACAGGATTGGATATCACCGGATTGAATGCATTTTCGTAAGATATTATAGTAAGATGTAATAGTCACGAATTACTCGAATTCGAATTATTCATTTAATGAGTTTTATTTTGGTATGATATAGGTGTAAATTGGTGGGCGTGGCTGTTTGATCAGGATTTTAAAGCTGATATAACATATTATGAATATAGAAAAGGGGGGCTTTTTGGTAAAACAAAATGGAGAAAGACAAAAGGAAATCTTGATGTCGATTTCAATGGTAATGTTTTTGCTCAAGATGAAGATGGGTGTCAATGTAAAGAACCTAGAGTTCTAAAGGCTGAACCATTAGATTATTATGGTACAAGTAAAACATTTAAAGATAAGTTAAGCCAAGCTGCTTTTTCAGATCAAAAAAATCATTGGATGAAAAGAGAATCACCAGTAGATATTGACTATAGAGTTAATGGAACACTATTTGTCACACAACATTGTAATGAAGAAACAGGATTTCACTGTGAATAAAACTTTTTAAAATGAAACTAATGATAATAGTTTTTGGTAAGGGTAATTTTACCCTTACCATATTTTTAGCAATATTATTTTCTGATTTTTGCTCGGCACAAAATTCACCTTTTCATCTTAATGTTGGGTATGAACAACTTTATGTTAGCCCGAAAACAACAGATGGGATTGCGAAAAAAAAATGGATATGGTTAGATGAAACTAATAATGACGAATATTTCACATTAAGAACTACTCTATCACAAGCTTTGGATCTCGGGATCAGTTATGATTTACTAAAATGGTTAAGTTTTAGTTTGAATTATAAAACATATTATAGAAAATATTATGAGTGGGATGGAACTTATATATCAGAAGATAAAACTCAATGGGGCGAATATGGTCATTTTGGAATCATTCCTTTTGTCGGAAGTTTAGGAATTCGGGCTACTGATGGAGGAAGATGGTTGTCAGTATCATCCTGGCAGATAGGTATCGATGGTCATCATTTTTTAAATAAAAATAGAAATTGTTTAATTCATTATTACTTTAGTTTTAATAGTGATAAATATGAAAGAGAATTGCAATATTTTGATCTTCCCAAATACTTTGAATCAAATGGATGGTATACAGATGTGTATTCTGGTCAAAAAGTCTACTATGTCACAAAGGGCACTCTGACTCTTAGAGGGAAAAATCCATGGCAATTTCCTCAACAGCCATCAATGAATCTTGCTTTAGGCTTGTCAAGAATACTTAAGAATGGAATGGGGATAAAAGCGGAGCCCGGATTTATAGAAATATAGTTTGGGCAAAAGTTTTCCAATTAGATGAAAATCATATAGAAATAGATTTACAGCATATAGAAAGATGGACAGTGGATGAGGTTTCAGGCATAAGAATTATATTTATGAGGCGGAAACAAATAGTAATTTCCATTATATATTGGAGGTTTTTATGGCAAATATTTCATTTACTTTTACTCCTTTTAGAAGCCCAAAAGATAATGAAAACTATATGACACCATTACAAAAAATAAAAAACAAATTTAGGAAAACTAATAAAAAAGAAAAGAATATAAACTATTAAATAATTTGACTGAGCCATGCTTTTCTTCTTTTGATATCTAAGATAAGTTCTTCTATTTAAGATATAAAGTAATATTTACATCTCAGTTATTTAATTCGAATATTCTACACGATGTTTTGGGGGTGTCCCAGTTTTTTTGCCATATTTTTTAATTCCACCCCATTTGTACACCGTTGCTATGTAAAATTGAGAGTATTATGGAGAGTGGAATAAATATTGCAAATAAACCTCCATCCATAAATTGTGTTTATTTTTAATAACAGTCTCCCTACATGTTTTAAGAGGCAAACACCTGTATCCTTACCTCAATAAAGTCACCTGACCATTTTGGTTTTTCGATTCCACAAGGTGTTTGGATAGAAATTACTATAGGATAAACCTGTGGAGGCAATCGAGTTCCATTCCTGGTTCATCCCAAAAGTTATTTCCTTCAGATTCGAAAACCTTATTGCCCCATCTATCGAAAATGGTGGAAATAAGTTTTACCCGCGGATTATCATAAGGACTGGTCTGCGAGATAAATCCAGAATATTTTATTAATATTCATTATTATCAGCAGGATGAAAGCATTGGGCATAAGGGTATGGAATACTGTCAGGAACAGAGAATGAATAATTATAAGTGCATCCGCTATTGTCTTTACTTCGAGACTGTAATCGCCGGAACTAAGTCCTGAGAAATATAATCATCGGAAAAGCCATTGCTCCGCTGGCGAAATGGAGGATTATTGCCCTCAACATCTATCTTTTAACTCCCACCGCTATCACTGCTTGAGTCCTTGAAACAGTTGAGAATGTATCTATCTCAGAGTATTCGAGATGGAGATTGACGATGCTATCGCAACCATAAATGTTTTGCAATGTAAATATGCTGAGATACAGGATCGGAAATATCATCATTGGCGATATTCAAAGACTGCCCATCACAAAAGAAAAGTATCAATCTAAGTCATATTATTATCACAAATGAGCAGATCCAAACTGACTATGCTGTCCGCAGTAGAAGACTGTAAGGTGTCATAGTAAATACCATAAAATTATCCTATATCTCCGAACAGATATTCCCTCATTGCTGCATATAGTATCGGTGATTGAAATGGCAGGAATTTGGATAAAATAGACAGCTCCCTTCATAGAGTCACTGGGAAAAATCAGATTGATCAGAAACAATTAAAGTTTCACCTGATTTGTCTATTGCATTATAACCACAGAAATTTGTATATGTTTTCTCTATAAATCCCCGGAGGATAGATCTTGCATTGGGGAATTCAAATTTTTCATTTACAAGGATTTATAATAATTTATAAGATTTTTTATCATCTTTAGGAGAAGCTATGAAAAATTCATTTTCAGTTATCACTATAGGATGATAGTACAACATAGGATTAATGACATCGATTTTCTGAAAGAATTCATATTTGTCATTGATTAGAGAGTAAATATAAACTCCGGAATCTTTGAGTCATAGCAGCTAAGAAATTACTTTGTGGCAGGGAAGCATTTCTGCCAAAATATATTTGTTCTTTAGTGGTATCCAGGGCATAAATAGATTGATTAAGTTTCCAGTGGTCATTTTCAATTTATAGATATCTATTTTTACCCGAATAATAGTTTCTCACTGTTGAATGAATTATTGATTATTGTAAATTTATCATTCATTTGGGTATAAATCTTGTTGTACTTAAGAAGTAGGATAGTCTCTTTCAGTGGGATAAGAATGAACAAAAGAATCGATAAGTATCCATTTGTTATCAATTTGTTTAAGAATTTAGCTGTTAAATCCATTGTTTGAACAGGAGAAGTATTATGTTCACCATTTGACCAAATCAATAACCATCACCAAATATGGCAGTCTTTATAATTTCTCTGTTCAAGCCGGAATATAAGGTGTCTTTTGTCGAATAGTTTTGATTGTTGTTTTTTCATATATTATAAGCGTATCTCTAATAAATCCTGTATAGATGGATTTACGATTTAGTATTGATTTATCAAATAATTGATATGAAGAACTATAATCAGGTCAAAATATGGTATCTCAATTGTTTGATATAAATTCCATTTATTATTTTGATATTTATAGATGTATAAATTGTCAAATATAAACTCTAAATAGTCAGATCCACCCAAATGACTATCTATTATTGCATATTCATTTGAAATAAATGGAAAAATGCCAAAAATGGTAAAAGGTTTATTGTCTGGTCTGGTAACTTTTTGTATTTGTGAAATAGAATTAGTGCTTAATAATATGCTGAATAATATGAATAGTGGAAGGATTTCATCATTGATAGAATTAGGAAATGTGATTGAGGTTTCCCTGATAATGGGGAATGAAGATGTAAATTTTCTTAATTCTAATATTGCATTGCAACGAATGAAATGAAATAGTTTTTCTCATAACACATAAAAAAATATCAGTTTGCAAAATAGAGATAAAATATTAAAAATCAAAATAAATGGGGGTGTCCCAGTTTTTTTGCCATATTTTTTAATTCCACCCCATTTGTACACCGTTGCTATGTAAAATTGAGAGTATTATGGAAGTGGAATAAATATTGCAAATAAACCTCCACTATCCATAAATTGTGTTTATTTTTAATAGTCTCCTTACATGTTTAGGAGGAGGCAAACACCTGCATCCTTACCTCAATAAAGTCACCTGACCATTTTTGGTTTCGATTCCACAAGGGGTTTGGATAGAGATGCTATAGAGATAAACCTGTGGAGGCATGGGAGTTCCATTCCTGGTTCCATCCCAAAAGTTATTTCCTTCAGATTCGAAAACCTTATTGCCCCATCTATCGAATATCATGGTGGAAATAAGTTTTACCCTTGGATTATCATGAGACTGGTCTGCGAGATAAATCCAGAATATTTTATTGTATTCATTATTATCAGCCGGGATGAAAGCATTGGGCATGAGGTATGGAATACTGTCGGGAACAGTGAATGAATAATTATAAGTGCATCCACTATTGTCTTTTACTTCGAGACTGTAATCGCCGGAACTAAGTCCTGAAATATAATCATCGGAAAAGCCATTGCTCCACTTGTAGCGAAATGGAGGATTATTGCCCTCAACATCTATCTTTAACTCACCGCTATCGCAACCGAGGTCAGAGAGAACAGTTGAGGATGTATCTATCTCAGAGTATTCGAGATGGAGATTGACGATGCTATCGCAACCATAAATGTTTTGCAATGTAAATATGTAGTCCCCGGGATCGGAAATATCATCATTGGCGATATTCAAAGACTGCCCATCACAAAGAAAAGTATCAATCTCAGTCATATTATTATCCACGATAGTGAGATCAAGCCTGACTATGCTGTCCACGCAGTAAGAAGACTGTAAGGTGTCATAGTAAATACCACTTTCGGAAATTATCCTATCTCCGAACAGATATTCCTCATTGCTGCATATAGTATCGGTGATTGAAGCTCTGGCAGGAATTTGGATAAAATAGACAGCTCCCTTCATAGAGTCCTGGGAAAAATCAGATTGATCAGAAACAATTAAAGTTTCACCTGATTTGTCTATTGCATTATAACCACGAAATTTGTATATGTTTTCTCTATAAATCCCCGGAGGATAGATTTTGCATTGAAATTCAAATTTTCCATTTATAAGTTTATAATAATTTATAGATTTTTTATCATCTTTGGGAGAAGCGACGAAAAATTCATTTTCAGTTATCACTATAGGATGATAGTACAACATAGGATTAATGACATCGATTTTTTGAAAGAATTCATATTTGTCATTGATTAGAGAGTAAATATAAACTCCGGAATCTTTAGTCATAGCAGCTAAGAAATTACTTTGTGGTGAAAGGGAAACATTTCTACCAAAATATATTTGTTCTTTAGTGGTATCCGGGGCATAAATAGATTGATTAAGTTTCCAATGGTCGTTTTCCAATTTGTAGATATCTATTTTACCCGAATAATAGTTCTTTTCACTGTTGAATGAATTATTGATTATTGTAAATTTATCATTCATTTGTGTGTAATTTCTGCAGGTACTTAAAGGAGGATAGTCTCTTCCAGTGGGAAATGAATGGTTAAAGGTATCGATAAGTACCCATTTATTGTCAATGTGCTTAAAGAAACGGGTGGTTTGATATGAAATACTATCATGGTTTAATTGTGAGTCATCGGACCAAATCATTATCCAATCGCCAAATGTAGAAATTTTAATTTTTTCACTATTGTCCTCATAGTAAAGTTTGTCTTTTAAAATGAATTCTTGTCCGTTATTTTCATTTATAAAAATGGTGTCAACAGAAAGATTCAGTCTTCTCAGATTAATAATTCTATTGTCATATAATTGATATGACCATTCAAAATCATTTCCTAAAGGGGGGACATCAATAATTTGATATAATTCCCATTTATCATTTTGATGTTTATAAACAAATAAACTATCCATTTGAGAAAGATATTGAAAGCCATCAATTATAGCATAATCATTAGAAATATATGGAGTTACCCCTATTAGCGTATTAGGTTTATAGAATGGTCTGGTTACTTTTTGTATTTGTGAGCTAACACTGTTGCTTAATAATATACTGAATAATATGAATAGTGAAAGGGATTTCATCATTGATAAATTAAGAAATGAGATAACAGATTTCCCATACTTCTTTTTGAAAGAAAATGTCTCATGTTATAAAAGAAGTATGGGAAATATTGAACTGTCAAATTATAAAATTATTTTTTAATAAATTTACTGATTTTGGTACTTCCATCTTCATAGTCAAAGTATCTTACAAAATATATTCCTGAAGGATAGTCGCTAATGTCCAAAGTATGAATATATTCCAAAGTTTCAAATTTATCGACTAACAAACCATTTGATTGATTTATAAATATAGTATTATTTTGACTTATTTTTCCACTCAATTGAATATTGACAAAATCACTTGAATTAGTCGGGTAAACACTCAATTTACTTGGTTCTTCATTTGAATCCATTTGTTCAAAATCGATATAATTATTATTGTTTTCATTGATTAACCCTCCAGTGGATGCACATGATGAGTCATCAGAATACCCTGGGAAAATACTAAATAACGTTATTGTAGTTTGCGTTAAATTATCGGTTTGAATTTGGCAGTTATTTAATACATCTAAAAAATTCATCCTTGTAGTAACTGAACCTACAATACCTCCCATATCTTTAAATTTAAGGTAAACTTTGCAATAGCTAGTAGGAGGAATATCTCCATCTCGTAATATTGCAAAGGAAACATGCCCATATCTCTTTCTATGACCATAGGTGCCATCCATAGCCATATTGAAAAATTCATTCAAATAAGCAACAAATTCAAAAATACCTGCATCTATAGGACAATATTGAGGATATCGAACATAATATTGTGGACTACTAGGAGGAAAATAATTATTGCCTTCAAAATGATAAGAATAAAAAGAAGGAAGTAATTCCCCTTGATCTGTACTTGCATCTGCATAGAAACTACAATAGTTAACATAATATGTACACCCGGTACAATCATTATTATTGTTAATACTTCCGCTATATGTGAGGTGATAGAAATCACCAGATGAAGGATAAAATTCCAATTCTTTTACTGGAATATCGCAAACAATTGAGTATTGTTTAATATCGGATAAATGGATAGATGATTTTATGCCATAAGAAACAATATCATAATGAGCACCACTAACAACATCTACATCGAAATACCACATAACATTTCCGATTGCAATACAATCTTCACCTCCCTGAGGGAAAGTAATATCAACATATACTTCATAATCTCCGCATTCTTCTAATTCAATATAATAACCCTTGAAATCAATTGTAAAGTTTTGCACACTACAAGAAGATACTGTGACATCTTTTGTTCCTTGAAATAGAAGAGTTTGAGCTTGTAAGTTTGCCGAAGTCATAACTATCAGATAGATAGATAGATAGATAGATAGATAGATAGATAGATTTTTCATAACACAAAGAATTTAATTAGTGAATTAATATCGAAGTGCAATTTATATATAAAATATTAAAAATCAAAATAAATGGGTGGAAATAATATATTAATTATTATGATTTAAGTTGTTGGGTAGTAAAAATAATAAAATTAGATGGTTTAATTCTTTTAATTGGATTCAACCAACTGTTCTGAATTCATGTTTTTCTTCCATTCTATATATCCCAATATGGCGAGAATTAAAAAAATGGTATATTGTATGGCAGTGAAACCCAGCCCTTTTATCAGGTATAGCGGAATAGATATGGTGTTGCCAATAATCCACAGAGTCCAGTTTTCTAATTTTTTCAAAGCCATATACCACATAGCTACAAAAAATATAGCAGTATTGAAAGAATCGAGATAAGTGATATATGTTATTTTAAGTACCAAAGAGCTTGTAAGCAAAGAAAACGAATAAAATACCTGAGAGAAAAATAAACACTCTATGGTTTTTTCTTTTTTAGTTGTCGTGGTAATCCTTACCAATGAGGTATTACCTTTCATAGCTCTTGACCAATTGAACCAACCATAGATGCTCATAATGAAAAAGTAAGCATTTATTACCATATCTCCTCTCAATTCATATATATTCAGAAGATAAACATATATTCCGGTGCTGATCAATCCTGTAGGATATACCAGTATATTTTCGAGTCGGGAATATATCACGCTAATAATTCCGAATCCGGCAGCAAGTATTTCAAGGACGATAAGATAAGTCTCATTTGTCCTATAAGGTTCAACTAAAAAATCTATAATACTTTCCATAACATAACAAAAAAAGGTTGCCTTTACTGACAACCTTTAAGTTTGGTGATCCGGACAGGATTCGAACCTGTGACCCACAGCTTAGAAGGCTGTTGCTCTATCCAGCTGAGCTACCGGACCATTTTTAAATATGAATTTTATATTACTTTATAAAATTCGGAGTGCAAAGATAAAATTAGAAAATAAATTAACAAAATTTATTAGTTAAATTTTTACAATTTGAATTTTTCTATAAAATATAAAAGGAAAACTTGTTTGCTTTTTTAGTTGTTTACAATTTAATACTTAAATTTTTTGGAAAATGAGAAGAGGGTTTATCACTATTATATTATTGTATTTTGTAGTTGAAGGTTTTGGACAAAATTTTACATTGCAGGTACCAATTGATTTTTCTGAAATCAAAGGAAGAAATTATTCCGAAGAAATAGATTTAAGCAGCTATAAATTTAATGATTTTATTTCTTTATCTTTCAGAATAGATGGAGAGGGTATTGGTGATCAAATAGTAGGAGCACAGTTGATTACTTCTGATACAATTATCAATGTAAAAAAATTCCATGAAGAAGAATTGACAGACAGATATGTTAGTGAATTGATATATCTCGATAAAAGTGTAGATAAAATAGATTTGAGAATAGATTTTAAAAATAATATTTCATCGAGGGAATTGTCCGGTTTTGTGAGGATTTTTTCTCCGGGAGAAGTAGAGAAGATTGAAAAGCCTAAAAAAAAAACTGCTGGCAGAGATTATTTAGATTGTAATTGCGAGCAACCTGCATATATATTGAGGACAGAGTGGGGGAGCAATTTTGATCTTACTGAGGATATATATATTCCACCTGCGACTTATACGGATGTTACTCATTTGATAATTCACCATGGCAGTGTAAACCAATGTGAGTTCTAATTGGTCAGGAATAGTTGCTTCTATTTTCGATTAATATGTCAATACTAATGGTGGCAGGATATAGGTTACAATTGGTTGATAGATCCCAATGGAGTTATCTATGAAGGTAGAGGTGGAGGAGATAATGTAATGGGAGCTCATATGTGTGGGCACAATTACAATACTATGGGGATATGTGCTCTCGGTACTTATAGCAATATACTCCGGATCTAAATTTGATATCTTCATTGGAAAAACTTCTTGCTTGGAAAATTTGTGCCAATAAAATAGATCCCTTGGGGTCATCTGAAATTTCATCCTATACTAATTATATGAAAAATATATCGGGGCACAGAGATGGTTGTGCACCTAATTATACAGAATGTCCGTGAAGCACTTTATCAGATTTTGGATTCAATAAGAGTGGATACAAAAGAATATAGATCTACATATTCTGTGGTATCTAATAAAGAGATAAATTCAAAAAATAATGAACTGCTATTTTATCCTCAATCCTGCTTATGATAAAATAGAAATAACTCCAAATTTTAGCAGTGAATTAAAATCAGCAGAAATTTTAAATATAGCTGGTGAAAAACTTATGGATTTTGAAAATGATTATTTTTTGAAAAACAATACAATTGATATTTCTTCATTACCTTCAGGAATTTACTTGTATTTCCACACTGATAAAACTTTGAAAGTTGCAAAGCTAATAAAAAGATTATAAAAAAAATATATAAAAAAGTGTTGTAAAATATTTTATATATTAAAGTTTTTTATCATATATTTGCATATTGAAAGCCATAGTAATATGGTTGGATTAAGGTTTTAGGACAAACACAGTAAACAATACTTAAGTTAAATGATATCATTGGATTTGAAATTCAGTGATATATATATTTATCTTAATAATAACTAAGGTCACTATGAAAAAGCTATTGTTTACAAATTATGAAAAACACAAAAGCAAAATATCTTTTGCGGATTTTAACTTTGAGTGTTTTATTTCTATTAATTTTATTTTCCAATAATAAAATTTACAGCCAATGCAATCCTGTATCGGGAAAAATTTCCGGTTCGGTAATTGATGATGTCAATCTTAATGACACTGAAGATATTGCAGATCTTGGCTTGTCCAATGTAAAGGTTGTCGCTTATGACAATCATCAGCAGGTAGCATCGGAGAGTGTTACTGATGCTAATGGGGCATTTACATTGATGGATTATTGGATGATAATAAATACAGGGTAGAAATATCTGTGTCCCTGACAATTATTATTTAGTTAAAGATAATAAAGATGTTCAGATTGTGGATGCCTCCAAGTTGCGATGTTAAAGTTTTGGTGCATTTATGAATTATATGAGTACTAACTTGTGATGGCATCTTCAATATGTTTTTGCAAGGAGACTAAACCACTTATCCTAACAGAAACTGTTGTCTATTCATTTCCTAGCAAATTCTACTAGTTCCAGTACATCTGGTAGCATTGCCAATAAAAGCACAGTAGGTTCTGTATGGGGGATGGCATTCAAAAAGACAACACAACAATTATTTATGTCTGCTTTTGTTAAGCAATATGCTTTTATTTCACCATCCGGACAAAGTAACAGTTAGCAATAAGACAAACTCAGGTTGGTCAACCTCATTATTTGTCGATTTGAAAGCTAAAGGATAAATCTTGGAACATTGACTGTCACAGATCCACAAGATTGTGATTATGGAGCTCAGGTTGATATTATGGATTGGGAGCTATTACATTGTCAGCTGATGAAAAATATCTATATGCAGTTAATTTGTATAAAAATACCTTAGTTAAAATTCCAACTGATTCAAATGATTTTGATAATATAGAAGAAATATCAATTCCAAATCCGGGTTGTACCGGAGGTAAAATGCACCCATTTGCATTAAAAACACATAATGGAAAACTATATGTCGGTGTTAGCTGTAGTGCAGAATATAGCAAAAAGGAAGCAGATAACACAATATATATATATGAGTATAATTTCAAAAACAAAAGAATTTTCAGAAATATATTTAGTTCTGATTATCCAAAAGGATATTTTCATAATGAACCATCTTATGATGTACATACCCAACATTGGTTGACTGATCTCGATTTTACAGATGAAGGAAATATAGTCATAGTTCTGAATGATAGAGATAGGCATAGATATTGTAAAGGAACAATGTGAAGATTGGATGAACAAAATGGTGATATAAAATAGTATGGAAAATGACAATGGTACTTGGAAATTACAAAGCAATGGATCGGCGGGAAATCTTATGGCTCCGGTGTTGATAATGAAGAAGGTAATGACGGTGGAGAGTTCTTTGGATTTGACCATTACCTACAAATCACGAATTGCACCCTGAGACAGCAACTGGTAGTGCATATAATTCCTGAACTGGCGAAGTAATAGTTCCAGATAAGGACCCTGCAACTTCTGTTTATAAAGTGGAGGTGTAAAAAGATTTTCACTAAAAATGGAGCTTTGAATGGAACTATGTCCATATATACACATGTGACTATCCTGAATTTGGTAAAGCATCAGGTTTTGGAGATGTGGAATATTTATATAATCCACTACCATTGGAAATTGGTGATTATGTGTGGTTTGATGCTGATAATGATGGTGTTCAGGGATCCTGATGAATCAGAGTATCCTGCATTGCAAGTTAGTTTGTATGATGACAACTGTAACAAGGTAGGAACTACAGTTACAGATGATAATGGATACTATGTTTTCAATAATCAGAATGTTGATCTCAATTCCGATGGAATTATGGATAATCTTGATATATTAAAAACATATTATGTGGTAATTGATGACTCAAGATTTGCAAATAATCAGCTTGAATTTGATCTTGAAGATTATTATCTAACAGTATTGAATGGAGGAGTAGGGAGAAAATAAAGAATCAAATGACAATGATGGAGCAATTGCTAATAATATTTGCCTTGGCTTTCAATGGAAAACCATATATTAAGATTGTTACAGAATCAAGTTGAGAAAATAAATATAATGCAGATTTTGATTTTCAAAAATATTGATATCTGATTTAGCATTGAGAAAAACTCTATTGACACAACATACTGTCAAAGGAGGAGATACTGTACAATTTGCGATAACAGTATATAATCAGGGAACTTTGAATGCTAAAAATATTGAAATTACAGATTATATAAATAGTGGTTATGAATTTAGCTCAGACCTGAATCCAGATTGGACATTAGATTCTGACAAAGCCTTTTATACTTATCCTTCAGTTTTGAAAACAGGTGAAAATGCTACTGCTGTAATAAATCTTATAGTAAAAGAAAATTCAAAACTATCTGATTTTATTAATTATGCTGAAATATCAAATGCTATGGATGAAGATGGAAATGTAGTTGAAGATGTGGATCTTGATATGGATACAGTATATGGAAATGATAAAGGTGGTCAGGTGAGTTATTTTGATGATCCATCAGTAGTTAAAACTGATGATTTGATCGATGATGATGGAAATATAGATGAGGATGATTCAGATCCTGCTACAATAATTATTATGGATATGGCATTGGAAAAACCATTGTAGATCCAAAAACCAATTTATGCAATTGGTGATACAATAGAATTTAGTCTGAAAGCATATAACCATGTGCTCAGTAACAATAACAGCTTATGAAATAACAGATTATTTAAATATGGCTTTTACTTTTCGGAAGAACTGAATCCAGATTGGGAACTTAATTTTAGATCTCTACCAAAAGGATAGAAGGAGAATTGAATCCTTATGAATCAGGAGAAAGTATCAAATTGATATTAAGTGATAAAGCACAAGTATGGATTGTTGAAAAATTATGCTGAAATTAGCAAAAGAGGAAATATCTGATGAATCTGATCCTTAGATTATGATTCACACCAAATAATATAGTAACTGATCCAGGAAGCCCCCCCAACACCGCAATACCCAATTTTTAAATACTGATGAAGATGATGATGATTTTGCAACATTAAGCATTGAGAGTTTTGATTTGGCTCTTGTGAAAACAGCAAGACAGCATAATTTGAGAACAGGAGAAAGTGTAATTTTTGACATCACTATTTACAATCAGGGTTCTATCACTGCTGATAGTATTTTGTGCAGTAGATTATATTGAATCTGGATTTACTTGATGATGCAAATTGGAATTTATATGATAATGATTCAAAAGCAGAATTGACATTGAGTGTAGAGAATGGATTGTTGCCCGCTTATGGATTGTTGCCAAATAAAAGTGTCAGTGTTTCAATAGAATTGTTGGTTGGAAGTATTCTGATGGAGTTGATTATCTTACAAATTATGCTGAGATTAAATCTGCCTATGATATTTCAGGTGGTAATCTTACTTATGACAAAAGATTCATATCCGGATGATACTTTGGAAATGATGCCATAGGTCAAGATAACCAATTAGATGGAAACGGAATTGATGATGAAGATGATCAGGATTTTGAGGTAGTTTTCGTGAGATCAGATTATTATAGACCCATGTGTTTGTTTGCATAATGCTACTGATTCTGAAGATGGTCAATTTTCAATAGAGATTTCCATTGATTTCTCCAATGGACAAGCTATGGGCTTTAGATCCATTATCAAGGTTCTATGATATTAATAGTCCTGCTCCTCCAGCTGCTCCTAGTAGTATATCCTAGCAGGAACATTGATGACAGAAGTTGTAGATCAGCCATCAGTTGGTTTGAGTACGTATTATATCAGAGCAATTCATAGATAGTATCCCTTTATTATGAGATTTGTAAATAGTATTGGAGATGTGAAAGTACTGGATATGTTTTCAGACTTGTGCTCATATGATAGAATATCAATAGAAGGAGCTACAGGTACATGCTTTAATAGTACTGAAGAGTATTCTGTAATCAATCCTGAAAGTGGTGCAGAATATGAGTGGGAAATAATTGGAGATGGTACTTTTGTCGGTGAAAATACCGGAAATACTGTCCTTATACAATGGGGTTCTACTCCTGGAGTTAGCACTTTAATAGTATCCCAAGATAATACAGACTATTGTATGTCTCCTGAGAGTGTGTCAGTTTTTGTCGGTCATTCATCAGGTTCACTTACAGTAGATGATGAGATATTTGCATTTACTGGTGAAAATTGTGAAGTTGAAGTTACTCCAGAAATGTTGATATCCACTCCGGTAGATCCAAATACTCCTTATAAAATAACATTATATGATTCCAGAAGGAAATAAATTGCCATCAAACATAATAACATATGAGTATTTAGGTATGAAAATTATGGCACTGAGTAGAAGATCAGTGCGGAGGACAAAAAGCGATGTCTTTTGTGACAGTTTATGATAAATTAGAACCAATATTGACTTGTGGAACAGTTGATATAAATTGTGACCAGATGGATTTTATCCGTGACCTGATGTAGTGGATAATTGTGATCTCAGGATCCGATGATAGTAATAGAAAGTGAGGTAACTGAATTGCAGGATTGTTCTTCTGATTATTCTAAGATAGTAAGTAGAGTTTACAAGGCTATTGATGATTCCGGAAATGTATCGGAACCTTGTACTCAAACAATAAATGTATTGAGATTGAATAAAAAAGAATTAGAATTTCCTCAGGATTTCTTAATTTCTGATAATTCAGCTCTTAAGATGCAATACTTATGATACTGATGATTATGTGGAAATCCTGTGATAGATGACGGAACCCAAACATACTGATGGTAAGAATTTATTTACTTTATGTGATGATAATTCCTGTGAAGTAACAGCAGGATATCATGATCAGGTGATGGTAGATAATGGTTGCTACAAGAAAATATTGCGTTCATGGTTTGTCTTTGAAAATTGTGAAACATTAGATGCTTCAAATATAGTTACACATATTCAAACCATAGAGGTATATGACCTTATCCCACCACGGTGATTTACAAACCTTTACAGTTACTACAAATGGATATTCTTGTAGAGGCTAATGTTACATTGCCTACATTAGAAATAAATGATAATTGCACATTGAGTTTAAAGTAGATATAGAATATCCAGGAGGATTTATTTGGTGTACCCAATGGTGCTAAAGTAGTATTGCCAACAGGTGTGAATGATATTACATATTATATATATGATCAGTGCGATAATCTTACAACTGTAAGTTTTGAAGTGACAGTTGTAGATAAAACTCCAATTCTATTGCTATATGTCAGGAAAATACAGTTGTATCATTGCCATTTGCAGGTGAGGCTGATGTTCCTGCTGAAGTATTTAACTCGGGAAGTTATGATGATTGTCAAATTGCAGATTTCCAGGTCAAAAGAATGTTTAATGATGAATTCGGCGATAGTGTACATTTTGATTGTGATGATTTGGATAGCGGAAATATTACTGTTGTACTTAGAGTGATAGATGCTAATGGTAATTGGAATGAACAAGGTAAGTGTTGAGGTTCAACACAAATATTATCCTACTATCGAATGTCCTGAAAATATGGAAGTCACTTGTGATTATGCTTTTGATGAAGATAATTTGAAGGATTATTTTGGTACAGCTACAGGAACCGATGTTTGTGGAGTTGATGTTATAGAAACAGATGCTGTAATTGATATAAATACATGGAATAGGTCAGATCACAAGACATTTTGTAGCTACTGGAAGAGGTGGTCTGCAAGTAGATTGCTTATCAAAATATATATTTATAATCCAGAACCATTTACATCTTCCGATATAGATTGCTCTGAAGATAAAACAATATATGAATGTGGTACTGATAAATTATCACCTGATAATCTAAGCAACAGTATTGAATGAAGGATCTTGTGATGTTGTAGGATTTAATTACACTGATCAGGAATTTTATGGAGCGCAGGGAGATGCTTGTTATTCGATAGTAAGATCTTGGGAAGTACTTGATATGTGCCAAAGTAGATGGAGAATATAAAAAATGGTATAATGATCAGATCATTCATGTTTATAATTCTGTTGATCCGGAAATAGAGCCATTGGTAGATGTGGATACATGTACTTTGGCCGATTCAGATTGCGAAAAGGAGATATTTATTTGACTGCTAAGCGCTACTGATGATTGCACAAAGATCCTGATGATTTTCAATGGACTATTAATATTGATATAGATGACGATGGAGATTTTGATTATACATGGGCTATCGCTGGCTCCACTGCAATAATAGATGGAAACTATCCAATTGGTACTATAGAGTGCTCTGACAGTTGAAGATAGATGTGGTAATTCTGATGCAGAAACACAATATTTTACTATTAAAAATTGTAAAAAACCAACAGCAGTATGTATTGATGGAATTGTAGTTGAACTTGAAAGGCTGTTGTTGACGGAGATACTAGAAGCTATTGCACAATTATTGGCAGAGGCTTTCGATGGAGGAAGTTATCATACTTTAGGCATATCCACTTGAATATAGCTATAGTGTTGATGTCGCAGATACTATATTGTATTTGGATTGTGATTGGTTACAACAAACTGTTCATGAGGTTACATTGTATGCATTGATCCTTTTGGAAATTATGATTATTGTACTACTACTTTACAGGTACAAGACAATGATTTTATTTGTGATCCTTATGACAGATGTATAACTTATCCTGAAGATACTGTAGTGATGTAGAAGATGTAATCCCGATTTAACACCAGACTATAGATTTTTAGATGTCACTTTGTAACTTCTGGATTGTGGTTGTGATGATTTTGTTATAAGCTATTCAGATGAGGATGTAAGTGATCCTGGTTCTTCTGTTGGTATGGTATTTAACAGAACTTGGTCAGTTGATTTTAATTGTGTGGATGTTGACACCTACAATAGCATTTGAAGCAGAATGATAATGAAAGAAAATGTAAATACTCCTGAATTGAATTGTGTTTCTAATTTAGTGGAATATGTTGATGAAAATTGCGAATCTTATGTTTATGTTCTATTCCAACTTATGAAGATGACGGATGTAATACTGTTTTAGATATTACCAATGATTCACAATTTGCAGATGATAATGGAGAAGATGCAGCGGATTTTATCCATTGGGACAGACAGTAGTGAATTTTACCTTTGACAAATAGTTGTAATGTTAAAAAAGTTACGCTCAACTACCATTGTTGTTTTGGATACTATCGATCCTGAATGTGTATCCAATGATATTACATTGGTTTTAGATGGAAATGGTGAAGTTGTTTTTTAAATCCTGAAGATATAGCTGTGTGGGTTCAACAGATAATTGTTCAATAAGCAATATTACTGTAGCTCCTAATTCTTTTGATTGTGGAGATATAGGTGAACATGAAGTTTTGATAAATGTGTATGATGGTTCAGGAAATATCAGTTATTGTAATGCATTTGTCACAATAATAGATACTATCACCGAATTGTATTATGCTCAGGATATAGATTTAATTTTGGATGGTACAGGAAATATCGTTTTGGATCCTGAAGATATATATACCGGATCAGGAGGTTGTGGCGGAAATGTAGATGCTAGCTTGGAGGTTATCCCTAATACTTTTGATTGTGGCGATTTAGGAATAAATGAAGTACAATTGATAGTTACAGATAATACTATAGGTGAATCTGATACTTGTAGTGCATTTGTTACTGTTACAGATACTATAAACCATTATGTTCTGTATTGGATCAAGTTGTTTATTTGGATGAAAATGGAGAGGGTTTATAACATTTGATGATATAGTAACGATAGCTATGATCCTTGTGGTGAAATAGTAGATATTGAATTGAGTGATGATGCCTTTGATTGTGAAGATATTGGTGTCAATAGTGTAACTGTTACCTTGACTGATAATAATAATAATGTTTCAGTATGTGAATCTTTGTAACTGTCTCGGATACAATAGATCCACATGTAGCTCTATCGATAGTATAAGTGGTGTATTTGGATTTTGGAGGAGAAGTAGAATTAGATGGATATAGTTTGGATAATGGAAGCTCAGATCAATGTAATGAATTGACACTTTCAGCAGATCCTTCTACGCTTACTTGTGATGATTTGGGTTATAATACAGTAGCTTTGAATGTGGAAGATGGATCAGGAAATATCAGTACTTGCTATACCGTGGTCAATGTTTTAGATACTTTGACACAATTATGTAATGCTCAGGATATTGAATTATTGCTAGATTCTAATGGAAATGCTGTATTGAATCCTGAAGATATATATACTGGATCAGGAGGATGTGGAGGTAGTTCTGATGTGAGTTTAGAAGTAATACCATCATCTTTTGATTGTACAAATTTAGGAGATAATGATGTGACCCTTATAGTGACAGATAATATTACTTATGAATCTGATACTTGCTATGCAATTGTGACAGTAGTAGATGAGATTGCACCAATTTGTTCTGTGAATAATGACTCTGTATATTTAGATGAAAATGGTGTTATTACTATTGATTTTGAAGATATAAATGACTTTAGTTTCGATCCTTGTGGGGAAATAATTGATACTATGTTGAGTATAACTGTAGCTTTTTGATTGTCAAGATGTAGGTACAATACAAATTGTAGAAGTCACTCTTACTGATAACAGTAATAATGCATCTGTTTGTGAAGTTGAACAACAGTTTTGGATACTATAGCTCCGATTTGTACGCAGTTGACAATATAGAAATACCATTAGATCTTAACAGGAATGGCTGTGATAACTGGACAAACTGTAGATTTTGGAAGCGGATCAATGTGGTTTTATATCTCTTGAAGTCAATCCTGATACTTTCTATTGCAATGATACAGGTATCTTATAGAATTTGTTTTAAAGGGTTTCCGGGATGGTAATGGAAATTCAAGTAGTTGCGTTGAAATTGTTAATAATATTGTTGATACTATACCTGACTATGATATGTCCTCCTGATACTACAATAAGTTGTCTGGATATTCCTGCAACTGAAGATTATGTCAGTGTTTTTGGAGAGCCTTGATTTATGGATAATTGTTCTCAAGGTGGTGATTATATTGAAACACCAAGTGGTTAATATTGATGATTGTGGTGCCGGAGCTATATCTAAGTTTTGAGATAACTGATGTAGGTGGAAATACTGCTTATTGTGCTCAATTGATTACTGTAAATGCTGAAACAGATTTATTTATAAGAAGATGACATCACAAGATGGCCAGAAGATACTGTATTGATATTCGATTGTGTAAGCC
Organism: Saprospiraceae bacterium; assembly: GCA_041392555.1. GTDB lineage: Bacteria > Bacteroidota > Bacteroidia > Chitinophagales > Saprospiraceae > JADJGA01. The sequence continues at coordinate 38,324 of JAWKLW010000008.1, forward strand.
TGATCCTGATTCTATTGGTAGTTATCCAGTTTGGGATAATATTAATTCAGGATGTGCAAATATTACTAAGCGAATATGTTGATCTTTACTTACCCTGGAGGAATGTGTGAAGATACTATTCAGAGAATATGGACTGTTACAGACCATTGTTTGAACCAACAAGATCCTAATTCCGGAATATTTGAATTCGAACAAATATTGATTTTCTCTGATACTAGCCCAGTGATTATAGTGACCAGCGGAACTTATAAATATTGATGTTCCAAGTGAAGAATATGATTGTTCTCTAACTCCGTATCTTGATTTGAGTGCTTATGCTTTGGATTGCAGTCCGGATATAGTCGGAACGAATGATCTACCATTTGCTGATGATAATAATTCACTTTGATGCTTCTTGAACCATACGAACCTGAAAATATACTATTACTTTGACAGCTTCGGATGGTTGTGGAAATACTCTAGAGTACACTTATAATTTGGCAATTAAGCATACAACTTATTGTACTAAACCGAGATTTTTTACAAATGAAGTAGAATTGATACCTATTCCTATTGAAGAAATGTATACAAGTAATTCATCATATGATTATTCATTTTCGGATACTGATCCTAATGTTGATACAACATATTATGGCTGTGATAAAGTAGGAATTTACTCCAACAGATGCTTACTTATATGATTTGGATGGAAATTTATTGATCTTTGCACTTCAGAGGTTACTGTATTAGATACTGCTGGTTATTGTTCAGGAACTATAATTGCAGGTATCACAGGTAGTATATCCACAATAGACAGATATGGTGTGGAAGATGTTAATATCGATATATCATCCGGAGGTGATAATGAAAATACGAGCAATTGGTAAATGAGGCCTATGAATATATGCCGCCTAAACTCAATGCTAATTATAAGATATCACCATATAAGAATACAGATCCATTGAATGGAGTCACGACATCCGATATTATCTTACTTCAAAAGCATTTGCTTGGACCAAGAAAATTACTTCGCCATATAATTTAATGCTGCTGATATCGATGATAATAACAGATTGACAGCAGCTGATATATATTCGTTGAGGAGACTTATACTTTGGTGAAGTAACAGAATTTGAAAATAATACAAGTTGGAAACAATCGATCTAAAATATGAATTTGAAAACTAAAATGCCTCTAATTGAAGATTATCCTCAAAGTATAAACATTGAAAATTATACTAAAAAGGTTTTTAGAAGATTTTATAGAGTTAAAATTGAGATTTAAATAATACTGCGATTGCCACAGAGAAATGAATTTATTACCAGAAATACTGAAAGTGTTGACTTATATTCTGACTTTGTGGATGATTTTGTTACAATGCGATATTGTTACCAATATATGTCGATGATGATATTAGGTATGTGCGAATTCAGTTTTGGAAATTGATTTTGATCCTGTAAATGTTCAGTTATCAGGGAATAGAAAGTGATTTTATGACTTTGAATTCTGATACATTGGGTTGAAAAATAGAGAAAAAGGTATTGTAACATTATCTTGGAATACAAATGAAAATATAAGCTTGAACAAAGGAGATGTTTTATTTTTAATATTAAACTTGTTAAAAGGATAAAGATTATAGTTCAGCTAATGTCTATATTTCCAAGTTCTATAACCTGGCTCTGGTAGTTATGGGTGATGGAACTAGAGAAGCCTGTTATTTTTAGGATTGAATTATAATACCGACGATGAGTTTTCAATATATCAGGTAGAACCAAATCCTTGGGGCTGAATTTACTAATATTCATTTTGAGGAAAACTGCCGGAGGATAAAGTTAAGGTTAATGTTACTAATATATTTTGGAATAATATTATATTCTACCACTATTGATGCTGAAAAGGAAGGAATACTTTTGTCTTGGGACAAATCTAATATAGAATATTCAGGTATGTTATTATAGATATGGAATATAAAGGGAAACACATAAGAGAAATTGTAAAATTGAAATAATATAGTTATTATTCATAAATTAAGGCAATCTAAAAACAGGTTGCCTTTTTTATTAATTATTAATAATAATAAATTTAACATAATAGATGAAATATCAAATCAAAGTTCAATAACTTAAGTATATTTGCAGTTTTTAAGAAATAATTAAATATGGTTACTATTTTACTGATAATTGTCTTTGTTATGGGGTACACATTGATTGTACTCGAACATCCATTGAAATTGGATAAGACAATTCCAACTTTATTAATGGCTTCAATTATGTGGGCTATTCTATCTATAGCATTCAATGGTGGCAGTGCTGAGATTATCGATTCTCACGATCATCTACTTAAAATAGTCGATGGAGAAATAGCTCATGAAGGGTTTGTTTCTACTCTAGTACATCATTTGGGTAAAACTGCTGAGATTCTATTCTTTTTATTGGGGGCAATGACTATTGTAGAATTAATTGACCTTCATTCCGGATTTGAGATTCTTAAAGGTTATATCAAAACTAAAAATAAAACTAAACTTTTATGGATGGTTGGTATTATTGCCTTTTTCTTATCATCTATCATAGATAACCTTACTACAACTATTGTTTTGGTTACTCTATTAAGGAAACTTATTCCTGATAAAACAGAAAGATTGTGGTATGCAGGATTAATAGTTATTGCTGCTAATGCAGGTGGTGCTTGGTCTCCTATTGGTGACGTGACTACTACTATGCTGTGGATTGGAAACAAAACATCAGCATCGAATTTGATTATTGAAATATTAATACCATCATTGGTCAATTTTGGTGTGCCATTTTTGATTGCAAGTTTTCTTCCTGTTTTCAAAGGAGAAGTGTCAATTAAAGATGTTGATGATAGTAAAAAAATGAAATCCAGTAAAACTATGTTGTTTTTGGGATTGGGTATGATTATTTTTGTTCCATTTTTTAAGACAATTACACATTTACCTCCTTATTTGGGTATGATGTTTAGTCTTGCAATTGTATGGATGGTTTCAGAATTTATACATCCGGAAGAAAATTTTGATGCTAAAAATAGACATTTATATAGTGGCTTGAGAGCTTTATCCAGAATAGAAATGTCAAGTATCTTATTTTTCTTAGGAATTCTTATGGCTGTTGCTTCTCTTGAAACAGTGGCTGTGGAAAATGTGGGTGGCTTGAAATATCTTGCTATGCAATTACAACACGCTATACCTAATCAGGAGATTGTGGTTAGTATTCTTGGGGTATTGTCTGCTGTTATAGATAATGTGCCTTTGGTGGCTGCGACAATGGGTATGTATGACTTCCCGATTGACGATCCTATATGGCATCTTGTAGCTTATGCTGCCGGTACAGGTGGTAGTATGCTTATTATAGGTTTCGCTGCAGGTGTTGCTGCTATGGGAATGGAGAAAATAGATTTTATATGGTATTTTAAAAAGATTACAATTTTGGCAATCATTGGCTATGTCCTTGGAATTGCTACTTTCATAGTATGGTCTTCATGGTTTTTGCATTAATCAATAATGCTTAACTTGTAAATAAAAAAAAAGATGTCTTAATTTTTTAAGACATCTTTTTTAATCTCATGAACAAGTGAATGTAATAAACCAAAAAAACGAACAAATTTAATTTAACTCTTATATATTAATTTTAACCCAAACTTTCTAATTTTGAATTCGCTAATAATAAGTTGTACTCGTTGGGTACAACTTATTATCAACAAATTATAATCCCATGAACATATCTAAAAATAATTCCCGATTTCTTTAAACCGGTTTGTTTTATTTTTCATATTACAATATTACGATGACTTTTTGGGGTATTCAAATACAAAAATAATACAATGACATATATAAATAAATATAATATGAATTGAGTATATTTGTTTATGTGATTGATAATCAGTTGTGTGGTATTTTAATATTGTATTTGGAAATAAAATTTGTGAAATGTTTAGATTATTTTTTTTGGTAATTGTTGTGAAAAAAAATTATTTTTTTTGATTTTTTTTAAATTTATTTTTGAATTCTATGTTTTATAGGTATATTTTTTATTAAATTTATTTTTGAAAAATTAGATATGATCACTACTGAATTATTGTTTTTTATAAGTTTTTTGATTTTCATTGCACTTATGCTTGTGATTGATTTGGGGATATTTGATAAAAAAAGTCATGAAATCAAGTTTAAGGAAGCGATTATTTGGACTGGTGTCTGGGTTTCAATTGCCATTATATTTTACTTTTTTATTTATTTTTTTGGTGAAAAAATCCATGGGTTAGAAACAATAAATGATATAAATGCTAAAATAGCACAATACAAACACAATATAAAAATCCCTGACAATATAAGTTTTGAAGAAGCTATAAAAATTTATAGAGCTAATTTGGCTTTGGAATATATTACTGGTTATTTGATAGAATATATGCTTTCAGTCGATAATGTTTTTGTGATGATTCTTATATTTATATCATTTGGGGTAGAGAAAATATATTATAAGAGAGTATTAATGTGGGGTATAATAGGAGCTGTTGTAATGAGGTTTCTTTTTATTTTTCTTAGTTCTGCTTTGATTCAGAGATTTGATTGGATACTATATTTATTTGGTATTTTCCTCGTATATACCGGTATAAAGATGTTTTTGGAGAGAAATAATGATGATAAAATAGATACAAAAAATCATTCTGTAGTAAAATTTATTTCACGATATTTTCCTGTATATCCAAATTATTTCAGACATCATTTTTGGTTTCGAAATAAATATGATAAAAATAGAATTTATATTACTCCCCTGTTCATTGTACTCGTAGTAATTGAATTTTCAGATGTAATTTTTGCTGTTGATCTTGTTCCTGCTATTTTCTCTATTACTCAGGATCCATATATTGTATTTTTTCCAATATATTTGCTATAATGGGACTTAGAAGTTTGTTTTTTGTTGTAGCTCATGTTGTAAGTTTGTTCAGGTTTTTAAAACATGGGCTGGCAGTGCTATTATCTTTTATAGGATTCAAAATGCTTTTACATCATCAATTAAGTGAATGGGGTTTTACCACTCTTGACTCCCTGATTGTGATAATATCCATTCTATCTATTAGTATTATTGCCTCGCTAATCTGGCCTGAAAAGAAAGAAAAGATGAAAGAACAAATCGAAGACCTCACGGGCGAAGAATCGATATAATATATAATAATGTGAAAAAGTAAATCTGTGTTGGGTTGGATAATTGAGGATTTTTAGTAGTATTTAAAGAGATGTAGTCAAGTCATCTATAGTTAATAAAAAGTCTGAAGTCAATAGTAATAAATCTTTAGTACACAACTACCACAATCCAGCTACAAGATATGTGCACCCTCCAACAGTAACCAGCAATAGAACCAATCAACTTGCTTATGTCAATCCTTATGAATACTTGAAGGTAAATTTAGCAATAATTTTTCTATAATCGATTCACTATTATCTGAAAACGTATTGATATTTGAGAAAAGTGATTTTTGATCGATATTTATTTTAATCGTGTGATTTTCCCTTGCCGTAAAATCAAAAGTATCATCTAATGTTATTTTTGTCAAATTTTTATCGCCAAAGATATTTATTTCTTTTAATTGTACACTATTGGTATCTTTGAGTATCATTTTTAAAAAATAGAATCCTTCTGATATACTTATATGCATACTATCGGAGACAATATATAGAGGACTCGAAGTGGATAGTTTATCGGTATTTGAGTGATTGATGATTGAATCTATTCCAAAGTTGAAAGTCAAGGAATTACAAATATCTCTCTCCAATACTTCTCCTATAGAATAATCCACATCTTCCTCAATATTGTATTTCAATATAGACGAATTTATGGTGGTAGCCTTTGTTTGGTCATTTGTTATTTTGTAATATGTCAAATCGTTTTGAGTAGGGACTTGATTTCCATTTTCATCATAGAGCTTAAAATCAGAAAGATATATTCTCAAAAATGAGATGATAAAATTATTTCCAAAATCATCGGTGAGGATTGTATTTGTATCTATTTCTGTAGAATCTGATATTAAACTCATATTTATATCCAAATCCGGATAATTGCAACAGTCATCATCGCATTGTTTATCTGCTTCCACATCATAATCCATAGCATTTATATCGGTACATCCTTCATCTTTTTTATAACATGAAGAAAATATAAATACAAATATGAAAATAAATAATATGTTATTTATTGCTTTCATATTCTTTTACCAATTTTTTTACAATTTTTTTTACCTGATATGAAAATTCCTTATCCAGTATCCAATTATAATATTGTTTGTCTTTACTTAAAGTCTCCGCTACAGGTTTTCCGATATATTTCCCAAAATTGAATACTACTTCACCATTAGAATCATATTTCAATCTTTGTGTGACATCGATAATGTTCAGATCATTGGTGAAAGTATGAAGTTCATGAATATCATTTTTTATCGGTTTTTCTATTGTATTTCCATCCTGGTCCACAAAGTCAGTATCTTTATACATTTCTATTTGCCCTTTCAATATTTCAGCTGTTGCCTTTACATCTGCCAATGCATCATGGGCATTTGTCATATCTTTGTCGGTATAGAATTTGTATGCTGCAGATAATGTTCGTGGCTCCATTTTGTAAAATAGCCTTTGCACATCTATGAGTTTTCTATGAGAAATTTCGAAGTCGATTCCTACTCTTGCAAACTCTTCTATCAACATCGGGATATCAAATCTGTTGCTATTATATCCAGCAAGGTCTGCATCTCCAATAAAATCATATATTTTTTCTGCTACTTGTGAAAAAGTAGGTTTGTTTTTTAGATCTGAAGGCATTATCCCATGAACTTTCATCGCCTCTTCGGAAATGGGAATACCCGGATTTATTAGCATTTCTAATTCTTCAGGTGTGGTATTGTTTTTACTGTATTTTACAATTGCTATCTGTATTATCCTGTCTCTAAGTATGTTAAGTCCAGTAGTTTCGAGGTCAAGGAAGACAAGATCATTTTTTAAATTGAAATCTATCATTTTATTTTCTTTTTGTTATCGAATCCCGGAGATTTGAATATTTTAAATTCTCCATTTTCATTTGCATAGATAAAACACACTTCTATATTTTTCAATTCTTGGAGTTTGCTTTCAGATTTTTCAAGTCCTGATACCATAAAAGCTGTTGCCAATGCATCGGCTGTCATGCAGTTTTCTGCTATTACGCTTGCACTCAATAGATTGGATCTCTCAGGGAATCCTGTCAGTGGATTTATTGTATGACTTAATTTTTTACCATTGCTTTCGTAATAATTTCTGTAATTTCCTGAAGTAGCTAATCCATATCCTGATATCTCGACTTCCTCTATCAAATCTGCTATGTCAGCATTTTCTGATGGTGTATTTATTCCTATCACCCATTTACTCCCTTTTGGGTTGATGCCGGCAGCATATATTTCCCCTCCAATCTCAACAAGATAATTTTCAAAACCTTCTTTATTTATTAGCTCTGCTATTTTATCAACTCCATAGCCTTTGGCAATGCTACTGAAATCTAATTGAATTTCCTTATTCGGTTTGAATACAAATACACTGTCATCTCCTATAGGTTGGATTTTTATTTTGTCCATTCCAACCAGATTTTTCAAGTGCATTATTAGTGCGGTATCAATATGTTCTACTTTTTTGTGTTCTGTATAGCCAAATCCCCAGTAATTAACCAAAGGCATAATTGTAGGATCATATCTGCCATCAAATATCTTGTAAATATCATAAGATTTTATCAGATTTATATAAAAATCAGTTTTAGGAACTACAATCCCCGAATCCGATTGGTTGAATCTGGATATTGTGGATGTTGGTATGTATGTCGAGAGTTCATCATTTACTCTTGATAATTCCTGATTTATTTCATTTTCAAGATTTTTATCTCCTTTGTATTTTATGCTAAATGTAGTTCCCATTGTTTCTCCTGTGATATGGAAATATTTTGTTTTTTGATCTGAAACTTGCCTATAGGATACAACAGATAGAAAAAATATAAATATCAGAGATAATTTTATTAGTTTCATTTGATATAAATTAATTAATTTTCAAAATTAGCGTTTTAAATTTTATATTTTTGCAATTTATTAAAAATATAACTTGTTTAGGTGTATTTATAATACATTTTTACAAATTTTTAGGAAAATTAATTATCAGTTAAAATGAAACAATTAGTATTTTTTATAATTTTAATCAATCTGGCTTTTATCTCTTGTTCACCTAAGGTAGTAAATACTAAAGAAAGTGTAACTATTGAAGATAAGACAACTGAAGTGAAGGTGAATGATGAGTCAAGACCTACACCTTGTGTTATGTTTACCGACTTGGTGGATGGAGAGGATGTTATGAGTGATTTTTCAGTCTATAGAAATCTTTTAAAATCCGGAGAATATAAAAATGCTTTTGAATATTGGGAAAGGGCATTTCATAAAGCTCCAGGAGCCAATGGTAAAGTGAAATATCATTTTGATGATGGAGTAAAATTTTATAAATATTTTTATGATAACGAAAATGATCCTGAATTGAAATTGAGGTGGATAGATTCAGTGTATTATATTTATCAAAAAAGAATAGAGTGTTTTGGTGATGAAGCTTATAGCAAGGGTAGAAAAGCATTTGATTATTACTATTATTTCAGTGATAATGTGAATAAAGATACTATTTTCAATCTTTTTGCTGAAGCAGTGAAAGGACAGAAAGACCATACTGAATATTTTATTATAAATCCATTTTCTAAAATGTTGCTCGATAGATTTGATAAAGGAGAATTGGATACAATGGAAGCTAAACTATATGTTAATTATCTCACAAATAGCATTGAAAATGGTTTGCAAAATTGTAAAGGTCAAGACTGCGAATCCTGGAAAATTATCGATGATTATGCTCCATACTTATTAGAGAGTTTTGAAAGTGTGGAGGATATTTATCCACCTTCATATTATGGTGGAAGATATTTTGATTATTATCTTGAAAATCCAAATTCCTGCGATACTATTGATCTTGTGTATAGAAAATTGGTTTGGGGGAAAGTAGATATTACTGATGAAAAGTACTCCCAGTTGGTAAATGATAAGAATACAAAATGTTATGTCGCACCACCTGAACCCGGACCTTTGACAAAAGCCTATGATTGTTATAATGAGGGGAAATATAAATGTGCTATTAGTAATTTTCAGGAATTTGTTGATAAAACTGATGATAATGAAAAGAAAGCTAAGTATTTGATTTTGATTGCTAAGATTTATTACAGGGATTTAAAGAATTTTTCACTGAGTAGAGAATATGCACTGAAGGCTGCTTCATACAAAGCTAATTGGGGGGAACCATATATGCTGATAGGAAAATTATATGCAAGTAGTGGACCATTATGTGGACCTGGAACAGGTTGGGATAGCCAATTGGTGACTTGGCCTGCAATAGATAAATTTGAATATGCAAAAAAAATTGACTCAAGTGTTGCAGCTGAGGCAAATAAACTTATAATTAACTATGAGCAATATATGCCAAGTAAGGAAGATATTCATCAGAGACTATTGAAAGAAGGTCAAACTATTTCTGTAGGGTGCTGGATCAATGAATCTACAAAAATCAGAGCTGCAAAAGGGTGGTGATATTCTGTTTGTTTATTATCTAAATACTTGAAAAGTAGGGTAGGTCGAAGATTTTACATTAGGTTTCTTAGGAGGCTTTTTCTTGAAGAATAAACTTCAAAAATATCCTTTTCGATTTCAAAAGCTTGTTTTTTAGCTCCTATACTTCGAAGATGCATCAATAGATTTTTTACTACATTTACACTCTTCTCTCCAAAATGATTGTCCAGATAATCATAAATGTAGTTTTTGTATAATGTTTGTAAAGATTGAGGATTATGTTCAAAGATTTCCAACTCATGAATTTGAATTAGTGTTATATCATTTTTATCCGATAAATAAGATATAAGGCTGTCAAAATCATTAATCATGACATACCATGATAATACATCCTCTTCTTCAGCACTATTTTTTATTATTTCACTTAGTTTGCTTACTACATCCAATGGAAATTCAGGAATACATCTGTATGTCCTTTTAATAAATCTGAAGTCCTGAGTGCTTTCATAGATAGATAGAATCAAGTATCCCACTCTTTCACAATCAGCTGATGAAATGCTGATTCGTAATTGACTCTCTAAGTATAATCTTTTGCTGATTTTCTCTTTAGAATACAATTCTGTTAAAAGATTATCCAGTTCTTCATGGAATCCTTCGTTTATCATAACAAGGGCGATGTCCATAAAGTGAGATAAATCAGTGAAATTAGTTTCGTACCAGTCTGATTCTAATTCCTGAATTTGTTTTTTTAATCCTATGTAGAAAGCCATGAAGTATTTCCTTGCTTCATCATCTCTGGTGATATTCAGTTTTTCCTTCAATGCTCCTAAAAAATGAACTAAGTCATCGTGAAGTGGTTTGGTGGAAATAAACAAATGTATCAAATCACTATCGTCCTGATAATAATAATATGATTTGCCTATCATTTCATAAATGAACTCATATTGCTTTTGCTTAAGTTCCGGTGCTACTTCACCTTCGAAATTCATAATTAGTGAATTATGAGCCTCTTTCATCAATTGTAGTAAATGTTCGTTGTTACTTACATTGCTGGCATACGATAATTTATTGATGAGATGTTTTATAAGATTAAATGCATCAGTATATTTTTTTAAGCTAATTTCATCTTTAAATCTGTTTAACAGGTCTTTAGAGATATCAATAAGTAAACTTATTTGTTGCCTTGAGAATTTAGCACTTGCTTCGGTAGATGGAGGTAGAACTTCATCTAAAAGTTTTCCATATGGATTATCGAGTTCTTTATTTCTAAGTCTGTTGAGAAAAAACGCTTCAAATAAAAGTCTGAAATTTTTATCTTTTTGTGCATAATTTGTTAAAAATCCCGATAATTCTGATTTGTCCAATGTTTTTAATATCTCACTGAAAAGATCATTACCCTTTTTCCTTACTGTAGTCCTTCTTTTTATAACTTTGTCTTCTATTTTTGAAGCCAATTTTCTTACTTCAAAAGAACTTGCAACTACATGTTTGCAGACTTTTTGTATTTTGAAATCCTGACAGGAACAATTTATATCGACAATATTATCTTTATTGAATCGCAATTCGGACTTATTACCATCCTTCATTACCATCATTACTTTGCCTTTGTAAAGCTCCATAACTTTCTCTATGCCACTATTGTCATATAATTCTTCTCCTTCGATGTAAATGTTTTCATCGAATAAGCTATCAAGTTTTAAAAGTGGAACTAATACTCTCATTTTTGTCTTTATAATATCGCTATCGAGCAAAGATAAATAAATACTATAACAATTAGTGTTTTTTTTAATTTTATTAATTTTGTGAGTTTATTAACAATTTATATAAATAATGCTAATTAGCGTTTTTTTCGATAAGAAGGAGACTTTTTTGGCTGTAAATTGTTTTAATTATTGATTGATATGAAACTTATAATTGAAAATCAAATATTAGCTCCAATTTATGTTTTTTCTGAGTTTTTAAGGTCAGATCTTGTCATAATTGAAAAATTTGATACTTTCCAAAAAAGGACTTTTAGAAATAGATTTTTTATTCTTTCGGATAAAGGACCGCAAATGATTTCTATACCATTGCAAAAAGGAAAAAATCATTTACTTTTTGAAGAAGTTTTGATTTCTTATGATATGGATTGGGTGAAAGTACTTATCAACACTTTAAAAACAAATTATGGATCCTCTCCATTTTTTGAACATTATTTTGACTCACTGTGTGATATTTTCAATGCTAAATTTGAATATCTCTTTGACCTCAATAATGCACTCAGAGACTTTTTATTATCATCTCTTGATATAGAATTGAAAATTGAGTATTCGGATAGTTATATAAATAATTACTCTGATGTTGAAGACCTCAGAGACTATATTTTGCCTTCAAATTTCAATGAAGATAAGTTTTTAAGTAATGTCACCTACAATCAGGTATTTGAGTTTAAAGGTGGTTTTGTCCCAAATCTCAGCGTGATAGACCTTTTATTCAACAGAGGGAAATATGGTTTTCAGATATTATCCGATTATCCTTCAAAGTGAAAAGATATAGCAAGAGCTTTGGTCAATATTTTTTCCAATACTTTTGACTCTTTCAATTCTTTATCATATTGCAATACATTTCCTATTCCAGTGGAAAGTTTTATCTCTGGTGAAAAAATGAAATAAGGGAAAAAGAATTGGAGTCCTGTTCCTATTTCAAATTGAAAATCATGAGGAGATATTTTTAACAAGTCTTCATTGTTTCTCGCATTAGCGTTCGAATTAACATCATAACTGTATCTGATACCAGTAAGTACATATGCTCTCATATCATTATATGGCTCGGATTTGTATCTGACCAAAATAGGGACTTCTATGAATACTGATTCGAATTTCTTGTAATTATTTACTTCTCCTGAAAGATCAGTGTAATAATCTATTTTTTTATCGGCAAAAGAAAATCCCGGTAATAATCTCAAATCAAATGTCTCTCCTAATTTTAAATTAACTATCATATCGACATGAAAACCAACTCCACTACTTGGTTCTACTATAAGATATTTTGAATCATCGACAAAATAACTAGATTTCTTCAAAAAGAGATTAGCATTATCATATCCCAAAGCAATTCCAAAATAATATGGTTTTGTTTTAAAATATGTATAATTCATCAAAGATCTGGAACCGGCATATTGGGAATAGATATTTGAATTTATCGTAAATAATGTAATAATTATAATTAGAATTTTATTCATGATTTTTTACCGTGATATATTGAACAAATTCCTAACGTTTGTATATGGTAATTATTTGATACAAAAGATGCATTTTCCATTATTTTAATGAAATCATCATAAGAAGGGAATGCCTGAACAGATTCAAACAGATATTTGTAAGCATTTTTGTCCTTAGATGTAATTTTCCCAATAAAAGGTAGCAGGTTCTTAAAATAGAAGTTGAAAACAACTCTGAAAAGTGCATTTTTGGGTCTCGAAAACTCTAAGATATAAATACTTCCTCCCTGTTTTAATACTCTGTTTGCTTCTTTTAATCCATTTAATAAATTTTCAAAGTTTCGTACTCCGAAAGCCACCATAATATTGTCAAAAGTATTATCATCAAATGGGAGATTTTCACTATCAGCCTGAATCATTTCTATTCTTTCAGTAAGTTTTCTTTCTTCAATTTTTTTTCTTCCTATTTCTAACATCCCATTTGATAAGTCTATACCAACAATCTTGGTGTTTGGAAGGTATTTTGAAGCCATGATAGCAAGATCTCCTGTTCCTGTTGCAATATCGAGCAATAATTTAGGATTATCTTTTGTAATAATTTGATAAGGTTTTTTCTCCACGATTTATCGATACCTAATGATAAAAAATGATTGAGGAAGTCATAATTTGAAGATATGTTATCAAACATTTTTTCTACTTGTAGTTTTTTACTTCCTTCTTTTTCGTATGGCTTTACTTTTTCAGCTTTATTCACCTTTTATATTTTAGACGGTAAAAAATAATAATATATTTTTATCATTATTATATTAAGTAAAAGATTATCTGTATATATCGTTAAATGAATTGATTTTGTCTAAGATATTATGATGATTTTAAAAATTGATATTAAATTGCATAAATTTTGTAATATGGGAATTGCGTTGAAAATAAATAATATCTCAAAATCTTATGGAAGTATCCAGGCAGTTGATAATCTGAGCCTAAGTGTTTCTGATGGGCAGATTTTTTGGAATATTAGGCCCAAATGGTTCAGGAAAACCACTACATTGGGGATAATATTATCGATTTAAAGCGATATGGTGATTTTGAATGGTTTGGTGGAGAGTATGGTGAAAACCATCGTAAGCATATCGGAGCGATTTTGGAAACTCCTAATTTTTATCCATTGGAAATCTGGTATTGATAACCTGAAGATAATTGCTATGATCAAAGGAGTGAAAAAATTTGATTTTGAAGAAGTGCTAAGAATTGTGGATCTTGATAAAAGAAAAATTCTCTAAGTTCAATACCTATTCTCTTGAATGAAACAAAGGCTTGCTATTGCAGCAACAATGATAGGTGACCCGAGAGTTGTTATTTTCGATGAACCTACTAATGGTCTGGATCCAAATGGTATTGCTGAAGTAAGGGATATATTGTCAAGAGTGGCTGATCTTAAAGCCGTACAGTTATATTGTCTTCTCATATTTTGGACGAAGTTGAAAAGATTTGCTCTCATGTTGCCATAATAAAAAATGGAAAACTATTAGCAGATGGAAGGGTAGGAGAATTGATTTCTACCGATTACATTTTGGAAATTAATTCGTATGATAGAGACAAGTTAAGAGATTTTTTATCGTCCTATACATTAATTATTAAAAAATTATTGAAGAGCCAAAATATTTTGTTTGTAATGTTGATAAATCCATAAATCCGGAATTGATTTCCAAATCTTATATGATAAGGGTTTGATGATAAATCACTACTGTAAGGAAACAAAGCCTTGAAAAGAATTCATTGAATTGACAACTAATGATAGAAATTAATTTAAGAGGAGATATTTAAAGATAAAAGATTATGAAAATTATAGATTTAGTTAAAATTGAGATATTCAAATACAGAGATAATTCCTTGGTGCAATTATTATTATTGTTTTTTACTTTATTTATGTCTATTTCGATACTAATGGCTAAAAATGCTGAAGTGTCCCCATTGCCCGGAGGTACGAATTCATTTTTTCAGTTTCCATATATTTGGGAATATCAAGCTTATGCAGGAAGTTGGCTCGCATATATATTTTTAGGTTACTTGGGCTTGTATTTGGTCACAAGTGAATTTGGTTGGAAAACCTTACGTCAAAATATAATATCAGGTTATACCAGAAAGGATTTTTTCTTAGGCAAATTATCATTGGCAGTATTGATTTCTCTTTTTGCTACCATAGTTTTTTATATTTCAACTATTATTTTAGGATATATGAATACTGAGGATTGCCGCCTTAGCGATGTTTTAAGTCATCAAAATTATGTTTTTCTGCGTTTTTTCCTGATGGTTTTTGCTTATATTATTTTTGGAATGATGATGGGATTTATATTTAGAAAATCAGGATTAGCACTGTTAATTTATTTTTCTTATATTTTATTTATCGAACCATTTTTAATATGGGGAATCCATTATAAATTTATTTCTCATGGTAGATCGATGTTGTTTTATCCTATGAATGGTGTTGAAGATCTCACTCCATTACCTTTGTACAAATATCTTGCGACTTTCAGTCCAATCAAGGATTTCAGTATTTTATTGAGTTATACTGAAGCTTCTATTATTAGTCTTGTATCAGTGTCAGCTTTCATATATATCTCCTATCTATTCTTAACTAAGAAGGATATTTGATATTGTTTTTAGCTATTATATTGTAAAGATTTAATTAGTTTATCTTGTTATAGTTCTATAAATGAAGGTATTACTTTATTTTATTGGTTCCTCCAATGATAAAATATAGCAATGAGCCAAGATAGGGTAGGAGCAAAACGATAAGAACCCACAATATTTTATTTTCTCCTTCGAATTTGCTGCCCATAATGTCTATTAAAGCAAAAACAGGTAGCAATAATGCAAATAATATAGCTGATAAAATAATGATTTCGGCAATTCCCAATCCAAACATTAGTCCTAATCCAAACATAAGTGTTGATTTTGATAATTAAATATAAGAATATAATGAATTTTTAATCAGAAAAGTTCCATTATCAAGCTGGATTTGCTAATTATTTATTTAACCCGCATTAATCATGCATTAGCTTTATGCAGATACAAGGCATCTAAACACGAAGATATGGTGTTCTATTTCAAGTGTTTAGTAACACAGTAGATGTATAAAGATAATGCAAGCTAAAATAATTGACACCCAAATTTTGGGTATGAAATTTATAATAAAAAATAACATAACTATTTGTATTTTAATAGATAATGCTGAATTATATTTAGAGCGGTGAATAATGCGGGTTAAGTGATTGTGGCTGAAATGCAATCGATTATTTTACAATGAAAGATATTGAGACATTTCCACATTGCTCTTTTAATTCTGATGGAGCAAATTTGTATTTTTTAGCATTGTTTTCAGCTATTTGTATAAGGTGACTATCAGTAGTTGTGCTTCCTCTTTGGGTGTATTTTGCACTTATGACTTCGCCATTATTATTGACACAGAGACGAATTACTACTATTCCTGATTTTTGTGAATTATCTTCAAATTTTGGTTCATACAATATTCCCCTGTCATCCAGTCCATCTCCTACCTTTCCTTTGCCTTTAGAAATACCTTCGAGAATTTGAGAATCCATCGAACCCAGTGGATCTCCTTGATTTCCGCTTTTATTTGAATTGCCCTTATTTTTGAATAGCTTGCTAAAATCTTCTTTAGTTTGTGTTTCGTTTTTTACTTCCTCCTGTTTAGAAGTTTTTTTATTTTTTGATTCAGATATAGCTATTTTTTCTTTTTCGTCAACCGGAGTTTTTTGTATATTAGTAGCTTTTTTTTCTACTGCTTTCTCTTCAGGTTGTTGCTCAATGATTTTTTCCTGAGGTTTTTGTACATTCTTTTCTATTTCATTCTCCATTCCTTCATTGGAGTCTCCAAAAACAACCATTATGCCTTCTTGACCTTTCGGAGGTAGTTTGTGTGAAAATAAGGGTGAAAGTAAAAATAGTGAAATTATCAGTACATGTACCAATATACTAAATACTAAACTAAGAGTTTTATTTTTTCTTTCTGTATCATAACTTGGTTCTCCCATAGTTATCAAAGATAATATTTCTATTAAATAATTATTTAGGTTTGGTCATTATAGCATCTATTTCCAATCTGTATGCGATGTCCATAACTGCTACAACATATTCATTAGGAACTTCAGAATCGGGAGAAATGATTATACTTGGTTTTTTACCTCCATACATTTCCTTCAGTTTTACAAGTCCGTTTTCCAGTCCGTCTAAACTAACTCTTTTTTGGTTTACAAAATACTGACCACTCTTGTCTATTGTAACTTCATAAGGTTTAGTGTCTAATTGAGGTTGACTATTGGATTTCCCCGGCAATCTTAAATTCAAAGCATTAGGTATCACCATTGATGATGTCAACATGAAGAAAATCAATAGTAAAAATATAATGTCAGTTAGTGATGACATATTAAATTGAGCTGATACCTTGGTTTTTTTCTTAAATCCCATTTATGATTTTTTTGGTTGTGTGGCAATAATAGCACGCATTTTGTTTTTATTGGCTATTTCCATCAATTCATAAATACTTTTCCATTCAACTCCTTTTTCAGCTATAATTGTCAATGTAGCATCATTTACAGTTACATCGTCAGCTTTTGTTAACTCACTGTTTACAAGCTGATTTATTTTTGATTTTTCAGATTTCTTACCGTTGAACATGTATGTTCCATCTTTTTTGATGGTAACAGCTATATTAGTAGGAGCCATGTTTTTGAATTTGATTCAGGTATTTCAAAGTTAATCTGCACCATCGAAGCAGTCAACATAAAGAATATTAACAATAAGAAGATGATGTCAGTCAAAGACGACATACTGAATTCTGCACTTGTCTTATTTCTTTTTTTAAGCCCCATCAGATTATTTTGAAGGTTCCTGAAGAAGATCCATAAATTCAACACTTGATTGCTCCATTTTGAATACTACCTTATCTACTAATGCAACTAAGTAATTGTATCCTACGAATGCAAAAATACCTATTGCAAGACCAAAAGCAGTTGTAATAAGAGCTTGATAAATACCTCCTGCAAGAGCATCAGGTGTCACATTCTGTTCTGTAGCCATAGTATAGAAAGCCATAATCATACCGGTAACAGTTCCAAGGAATCCAATCATAGGAGCAGCTCCGGCTATACTCGCTAAAGTGCTGAGATTTTTTTCCATTTTATATAATTCAAGATTACCCACGTTTTCAATAGATGCATCAATGTCCCTTAAAGGTTTGCCTATCCTCATCAATCCTTTCAAAATCATTCTTGATACCGGACTGTCATTAGATGAACACATAGCTTTGGCTCCCTCAATATTTCCTGATGTGACAGCAGTTTTAATATTGTTGAAAAATCCAGAGTCAACTTGTCCAGCCTTCTTGATAGTAAGATATCTTTCGATAAAAATATAAAGAGCTAAGACTGACAAAATAAGAAGTATTCCTACAATTATTACTCCGATAGGTCCTCCTTTTAATATCATATCAATGATACTGTCTTTTACTACTTCTTCTCCCTCAACAGGTTCTGCCTGTAAAAACATTAATAACTGAATCATATTTAATTTTTGAATTTGTTTTTTAACGAATATGAATTTCCAAAAAGTATAAATTAAGGTGCAAAAGTAAACATTTTTCTGAAAATATTATTGTTTTCTGTTATTTGTTTTTAATTAAAAATTATTTTAATCAGTTAAATAAAATGCTGATATATTGATAAAAAAAGCAGACATTTGCATTTTTTTAATTGTTATAAAATATTATACTTATTGTAATGTTTTGTAATTTATTGTAAAACAGTTAATTATATTTAATGAATAATATTAGAAATATTGCAATTATTGCTCACGTCGATCATGGAAAAACGACTTTGGTTGATAAAATTATCCATGAATGCAAAATAATTGAAGATAGAAAAGAGTCAAAAGAATTAATTTTAGATAATAATGATCTCGAAAGAGAAAGAGGAATTACAATATTATCGAAGAATGTATCGGTTACTTACAAAGGTGTTAAAATTAATTTGATCGATACTCCGGGGCACGCGGATTTTGGAGGGGAAGTTGAGAGGGTATTGAAAATGGCAGATGGTGTGTTGTTACTAGTTGATGCTTTCGAAGGACCAATGCCTCAGACCAGATATGTATTGAGCAAGGCTTTGGAATTGGGATTGAAGCCAATAGTTGTGATAAATAAAGTTGATAAAGAAAATTGCAAGCCGGATGAAGTAAATGAAGATGTATTTGACTTGATGTACACTTTGGGTGCAACCGAAGAGCAATTGGATTATAAAGCAGTTTTCGGTTCTTCCAAGCATGGCTGGATGTCTGAAGATTGGCAAAAACCTACAGATAATGTTGTGTTTTTAATGGATACCATCCTGCAGGAAATCCCTGCTGCTCCTGAGAGAACAGGAAGTTTGCAATTGCAAGTAACTTCTTTGGATTACAGTAATTTTGTAGGTAGGATTGCAATTGGAAGAGTGTTTAGAGGTGAGATTGAGGAAGGCAAAGATTACTTGTTGTTTCAGGCAGGAGGCACAAAAAAAGTCAGGGTCAAAGAATTGTTCACTTTCGAAGGATTGGGAAGGGAAAAGACTTCTAAAGTAAAAAGTGGTGATATTTGTGCCGTTGTAGGTATAGAGGATTTTGAGATCGGAGATACTATTTGTGATGTAGAAAATCCTATGCCATTGAGAAGGATTGCCGTTGATGAACCCACTATGAGTATGATTTTCACAATCAATACTTCTCCTTTTTTCGGTAAAGAAGGGAAATATCTTACTTCAAGGCATTTGAGGGATAGACTAATAAAAGAAACTAAGAAAAATCTTGCTCTGAGAGTTGAAGAAACTGACAGGGAAGATACTTTCAGGGTTTTCGGGCGTGGTGTTATGCATATTTCTGTTTTGATTGAGACAATGAGAAGAGAAGGCTTTGAATTTCAGGTGGGTAAACCTCAAGTGTTATTCAGAATCGAAAATGAGAAAAAATACGAACCTTATGAAGTTTTGGTTATTGAAGTTCCTGAAGAATTTTCAGGTAAAATAATTGAAATTGCCAATATTCGAAAAGGTGATCTTAAAGTGATGAAGCCTAAAGGAGATTTTATGCACCTTGAATTTGAAATTCCTTCCAGAGGAATTATAGGGTTGAGAAATAAAGTACTTACTTCTTCAGCAGGAACTGCTATTATGAATCATAGCTTTTTGAAATACGATATGTTCAAAGAAGGTATTCCTGATAGAAATAAAGGTTCATTAGTTTCTATGAATGAGGGGCAGGCACTGGCATTCGCTATAGACAGGCTACAGGATAGAGGAAAATTCTTTATCGATCCCGGAGAAAAAGTTTATATCGGTGAAGTAGTGGGAGAATATACCAGAGAAAATGACCTGGGAGTAAATGTTACTAAGGCTAAAAAACTTACCAATATGAGGGCTTCCGGTACTGATGAAAATGTAAAAATAGCTCCTAAAGTTCAGTTTTCTCTCGAAGAATCATTGGAATATATAAAAGAAGATGAATATCTCGAAGTTACACCATTGAGCCTTAGAATGAGAAAAATTTTATTTACTCCATAATCATTATAAAAGAATACCATCTTTCATGGTGAGAAACCTGTCACTCATCTGTGCAAGTTCCATATTGTGAGTGACAATAACAAAGGATAAATTAAATTGATTTCTGAGGTCGAATATTAAATTATGAAGTTCGGTTGAAGTCTGACTGTCGAGATTACCAGTGGGTTCATCAGCGAAAATAATAGCAGGTTTATTTATTAGTGCTCTTGCCAGAGCTACTCTTTGTTGTTCGCCACCAGATAATTGATTTGGCTTATGGTGTTGTCTTTCTGATATCTGCAGGATATTCATAAGGCGCAGTGCCTCAGCTTTTGCTTCCTTGATATTGGTCCTTGCTATTAATGCAGGAATAATAATATTCTCCAATGCATTAAATTCATTCAAAAGATGATGGAATTGAAATACAAAACCTATGTTTTTGTTTCTGAACAGAGAAATATTCTTGATTGAATTGATGCTCTCTCCTTTTATTATCAATTCTCCATTATCAGGTCTGTCCAAGGTGCCACAAATATGCAAAAGGGTGCTTTTCCCAGATCCGGATTTGCCAATGATAGATAGTATCTCACTTTGATTCAATTCAAGGTTTACCCCTTTCAATACAGATAAATCTCCGTATGATTTTTGTATCCCCGAAGCTTTAAGTATCGGTTTTTCCAAAAGATTTTTTTTAAGTACAATAAATTTATTCTAAGAAATCATATTTTTTAATACAAGAAAAATGATTACTAGTATTATAAAAGTAATAGCGACTGCATAAATGACAAATTTCTTTTCATTAGCTTTTGCTCTCTTTTCCCTTGCTTGTTTTTTATTTGATTTATACATATTTATATTTTTGTTTTAAATTTCGATACTAAATTAGTTGTTTTTTTTCAATCAGCAAAAAAAAAGATAAATTTTATCAAAAAACATTATTTTTATGTTAATTAAGTTACTGTTGAAAATGGAAAAGACAATATTTAGTATTTTTAATTTTTACATTTTATAATATGATAAATTGTTAAATACATGTTAAAAGTAATTTCAGTTTTGGTTTTTTTTATTTTGAATAAAAAAATATGTACTTTCGCAGTTGATTTTTTAATTTTTAATAATGAAATAATATGAAAAGATTTCTAATATATTTATTGATTGGTAGCGGAATTTTCTTTTTTTCTTGTAAATCTGATACAAGAATATATGAGGGAGCTGGATCAACTATGGAAGAAGATAATGGTGGAGATGTTTCTAAATCAAATGTTTCCGAAATCAACAGCCATGGTAATATCAATGATAATACCGCACAGGCAAACCAAAACTCAAATGTGCCACAGACAAAAATTAAATTTAAGAATGATTCTTATGATTTCGGAAAAGTTATGGAAGGAGATATTGTAGAGTATGACTATGAATTGGTAAATATTGGAGATGAACCACTTATTTTATCAAAAGTTACAGCTAGTTGTGGCTGTACTACCCTGTTGGGCCACGAGAACCTGTTGAGCCTGTGCATCATCAAAAATCATGATAAATTCGATACCAAAGGTAGAGGAAGAGTAGGTGGAGGAAGACAAAATAAATCGATTACCGTAGTTGGTAATTTTGAAGGCAGTCCTGTCAAGTTGATATTACAGGGACTTGTAGATAAAAAGAAGAATAGGATTTTATAAGTTTTTTTAAATACTGGTTAGGTTTGTTATGAAAATTTAACCAGTATTTTTTTATGCAAAAGTGTCATTTTGTCATATCTAAGTTGATTTCCACAATGATTTTTATAGATTATTGTCTGAAAAAGTCGATAATTATGCAAATTTTACCATTATATATATGAAATCCTGAATTGGTATGTTAATTGATGGTAATTAATTGCAATTAAAAAAATATGTTAGATGAAAGATATTAATAGTTCAATTGAATTCGATGAGCTAATAGGTGGAGAAGAAAAGTCATTTGTTCTTTTATATAAAGGGGATTCTGAATCATGTCAGTGTGCAATAAAAAATATCAATAATCTGAATGAAACCTCGGATAAAAAATATCATGTTTTTGTACTCGATGTGACAAAAGTTGGAGGACTTCATTCTAAATACGGTGTTACTACAGATCCAACATTATTGCATTTTGAAAACAATGAATTGAAAAATGTGGTTAAAGGATGTATGACAACAGATTATTATAATTCATATTTCAATGAAAAATATAGTGTGAGTGCCGGGAAAGATGGAGAAATTCCTCAGAAGAGAGTAGTCGTTTACAGTACTCCATCTTGTCCATGGTGTACGAAACTAAAAGATTATCTCAAGGAGAATAAAATAAAATTTGAAGATGTAGATGTTGCTGCCAATAGTGGACGTGCTGAGGAGATGAAAAAGAAAAGTGGACAAATGGGTGTTCCTCAAACTGATATCGGTGGACAGATGATTGTAGGATTTGATAAAGTGAAAATAAACAGATTGTTAAATATTAATTAATTTTTAAATATAAATAAAATTTTAAGATATGAAAGAATTACAACCTTTGCAGGAATATGTACTTTTAGAAATGGCTGAACAAGAAACAAAGACTTCAGGAGGGATTATCATCCCTGATACTGCTCAAGAAAAACCACAATATGGTAAAGTGGTTGCATTGGGTAATATCGAAAATCCTGGAATTGCAGTTGGTGATTTTGTATATTTCAAAAAATATTCCGGCACTGAATTGAATTATGATGGTAAGGATTTATTATTTGTGCAATATTCTGACTTATTGGCAAAAATGGTAGAGACTGATAAAATATAATTGTAAGTAAAAAGTAATAAGAAGTAATTGAGGGATTGAATATTTATTCATTCCCTTTTTTTATCTGTTTCCCAATATCAAACTGCCAATTCTTACCAATGTGGCTCCATTTTCAAGAGCTATTTTGTAATCTCCGGACATTCCCATTGAAATAGTGGAAAAAGCATGTGTTTCAGGAAAATATATTTCTTTAATTTTATTGAAAAATGTATGAAGACTGCTGAATTCTTCTTCGATTTGTTTTTCGTTATCAGTATAAGTTGCCATTCCCATTACTCCATTTAATTCCACATTGGAATAATTATTTTTTTTAATTTCTTTGATGATGTTTTCACAATCATTAAAATTTAAACCAAATTTTGAATCTTCCTTGGCAATTTTTACTTCCAGTAGAAACTTAATAACCCTGTCATTACTTTTTGCTCTTTTATTTATCTCTTCGATTAGTTCAATACTATCGACACTATGAATAAGGAAAACAAACGGAGCTATATATTTGACTTTGTTTTTTTGAAGATGTCCTATGAAATGCCATTTGATATCGTCAGGTAAAGATTCATGTTTTGGAACCCAATTCCTGAACTTTATTTTCACCAAATTCTCTCTGTCCCAATTTATAAAATTCACTAATCAATGAAGCAGGTTTGGTTTTGGTGACTAAAATCAGATTAGCATTATGGATTTGACTTCTTCAAGAATAGAATCATAAATATTCATTTTAGGAGCATATTTTTGGTAAATAAATTCAAAGTTAATAAATTCAGAGCATTTTATTTATTTTATCACACCATTTTTTCCTAGTTATTATTATATTATATATTGTCAAAAAAATATAATACCTTTGTGCTTTTTAGTAAATTGAAAAATAAATTTTGATATTTTTAGTTTAACTTCAACAATAATAAATATTAGCTCATGTTCGAAGATTTGCTTTCAAGTGCCAATGACCAACAAAAAGAGATGGATGCTAAATTGGCAACAATATTGATAGAAAAGGAGAGAGTGATAATTCCTTGAAAGTTACTATCAATGGTAAAAAAGAGGTTTTGGATATTTCTATAAAGAAAGAGTTTGAAGATATTACCGAACTTGAAGATCTGTTGGTAATTACTTTGAATAGTGCCATTATGGAAGCAGAAGAATTGGCAGCAAAAGAAGCTAATAATCTATTGGAATCCATGCTTCCGGGAGGATTGGGAAGCTTGTTTGGATAAAATCTATTATAATGAGAATATCATATAAAAAATATTTAAAAGGATTTATTTTAATTGTATTGAATTTTATATTATTTAACATGTCATTTTCTCAGGTTGTCCCTGTTGTAAATGTGAGTTTTGATAGTTGTGGAATTCAGGATACAGGTTCATTGGGAGCTACTTTAGAAGCATCAGGAGATATTGGATGCTACTGTGGTTTGGTAGGGAATTCTGCAGAATTTGATGGTATTGTGGATGGATTGAATTTCGGATATGAGGTGAATCCATTATTTGATACCGATTTTACTATTGAATTTATTATTCTTCATACAATCATTTTGGATTTAGTCGATCTATTAACTTATTCTAATGAATGTCTTACAGATTCATTTTTTACTCTTCAATATATTCCCACTATCAGTGATTTGAGATTGATAGTTAAAGAGACTGAGACTAGATTAGTACAGATAGATATGAATATTGATGATTCAAGATGTTGGCATCACGTAGCCATAATAAGGGATGGATACAATTATTATTTAATGGTTGATGGAGTTCTTTCTGATCCTGCAAATGCGGAGAGATTATTCACTTTCCCTGAAAATAATGTCTTAACGGTTTCCAATAATTTTTGTACGCAGGAAAATAGGGGAAATCACCATAGATTCAAAGGATTTATCGATGAATTCAAAATATATAATTTTGCCCTCAATATACTCCAGCTAAATAGGATGGCATTGAGTGCTGATATGATTGTAAATCAGGATACTACTATCTTTTTAGGTGATGGTATTTTGATAGATATGGGACCTACTTGTGCCGATTATTTTAGTTGGACAGGGAAAGCAGATATGGATGATCCGGAAAGTCTCACTCCTTATATCACACCAAAGGAAACAAGTGTTTATAATTTATATATAACAATGAATGGGAAAACATGCAGTGATTCCATAAAGATATACATTCAGGATCCTGATGAATTGGATTGTAAAAATATATTATTGCCAAATAGTTTTACTCCCAATGATGATGGAGTAAATGATACTTATGGAATAAGTAACAAGTTTATCGTTGAGGATTTGAAATATTTTGATATTTATGACAAATGGGGGACACGAGTATTTAGAACTACTAATATCAATGATTCCTGGGATGGAAGTTATAATAATGAAAACCTAAATCCGGATAAATTTATTTATAAAATATCCTATGTTTGTAAAAATAAGGAGTATTTTAGTCAAGGAATTATAAATTTATTGAGATAGTGTTGTAAACAAAAGTTATACTTGTTCGTTAAACAATGTATTGTAAAGGACTTGAAAGATAATTTCAGGTCATAAATAAAAACAGAAAGATGCAATTTAAAAAGAATTTTATTTTCTTATCGGTTATTATCATTTTTATCATAGCTGTTTCTTCATGTAAGTCTTCTTTTGAAAAAATACGAACCAGTAATGATCCAGTGAAAGTGTATGATGCTGCAAATGAGTATTATGATAATGGAAAATATATGAATGCTCAGGTTTTGTATGAGGTAGTATTACCCTATTATAAAGGTAAAAAGGAAGCTGAGGATTTATATTACAGATATGCTTATACTTATTACAATCAGAAGGATTATTTGCTTGCAGCACATTATTTTGAAAGCTATGCTTCATCTTTTTCAATAGTCCCAAAAAGAAGAATGTATGTATATGGCAGCATATTCTGAATATTTAATGTCTCAAGTCCTAAACTTGATCAGGCGAAACAGATAAAGCTATTGAGGATTTTCAATCATTTATAAATGCATATCCAAATAGTGACAGATTGGATGAGTGTAATAACTTGATAGATAAAAATGAGAGTTAAACTTGAGGACAAAGCTTTCTATCAGGGAGAATTATACTATAATCTCGAAAAATACATTTCTGCCTCATAGTATCTTTTGAAAATATGTTGAAAGATTTTCCTGAAACACAAAGGAAGAAGAAGTCAGATATCTAATATTAAAATCATCTTTTGACTATGCAAAAATAGTATTTACGAAAAGAGATCGAGAGATACAAAGATACTTTAAATAAATATAATGAATTTATCAAAAGATACCCAAATAGTGAGTATAAAGATAAAGTAGAAAAAATATATTCCAATTCCTTAAACGAAATAAAAAAATTAAAAAATGGACATTAAAACTAAAGTATTAGGCAAAAAAGCTAATATTATCCCAAGAAATATATATGATTTCTTGGCAAAAGAAGGTGTAGATAATATCTACGAAGCTTTAGCAATAATCAATAAAAGAGCGATTTATATCACTTCTGAAGTGAAAGAAGAATTGAGAAAAAAGCTTGAAGATTTTACAATGTCTTATGAGGCTATTGAAGAAGTAGTGGAAAACAGAGAGCAAATAGAAATAACAAAATTCTATGAAAAATGCCTAATCCTGCCATTATTGCTACTGAGAATTTTTGAATGATGAATTGCATTGGGAATACAGAGATAAAATGGTAAATTAATAGAAAAGTAATTCCATCAAATGAGTAAAAAGATTCTTGTTGGAATAACCGAGTATATCAACACAAATCAGCTTTCCTGATTCGATTATTGATAAAGGAGGGACATGATGTGAAAGTTGTTGACTCCGTCAACAACTGAATTTATTACTCCGCTTACCTTATCTGTTTTATCAAAAAATAAGGTTGATATAGAGTTTTCAGATAATAATGTCTGGAGATAATCATTTAGATCTCGGTCTGTGGGCTGATATTTTTATTATTGCTCCTGCTACAGCTAATACTATTGGTAAAAATGGCAAGTGGAATTGCCGATAATCTATTATTGACAGTGTTTCTGTCTGCGAGATGTAAAGTTTTAGTGGCTCCGGCTATGGATTTGGATATGTACAGAAATCAAAATGTACAGGGCAATATTGAAAAATTAAAAAATCAGGAATCCTCTTTTTAAATGCTGAAGATGGGGAATTAGCATCGGGATTATTAGGAGAGGGTAGGATGATGGGCCAGAGAAAATATAGGTAATTAATGACAATTTGACGAAGAAAGATTTAGAAGGAAAAAAGTATTGATTACTGCAGGTCCAACACTATGAATATATCGATCCTGTTCGCTATATAGGAAATGCGAGTTCGGAAAGAAGGAACTGCTCTTGCCAGAGAATGCAAAGCCAGAGGAGCTGATGTCACATTGATACTCGGTCCTGTTAATATTCCGGATATCCCAGATGTAGAAGTAATAAAAGTAGTTTCTGCAAATGATATGTTCGAAGCGGTAAAAAGTAGTTATAAGGGAAAGGATATAGTGATTTTTGCTGCAGCTGTTGCGGATTATAGACCTGCAATCAAAAGTGATATTAAGATTAAGAAATCAAATGATGATCTTGTTCTTGATTTGATTAAAACTCAGGATATCGCTAGATATGTTGGGGAAAATAAGGAGGATAAACAATTCCTTGTAGGATTTGCACTTGAAAATAATAATGAATTGGAAAATGCAATATCAAAATTAAAGAAGAAAAATTTTGATATGATAGTCCTTAATTCATTGAATGATAAAGGAGCAGGATTTGGGTATGATACTAATAAGATTACAATAATACGAAGCCTATACAATAAGATGAGCAACTATGAGTTAAAAGATAAGAATTCAGTTGCTAAAGATATTATCGATCAGGTAATTGAAGAATAATTAATTTTAAAAACAACTATAATATTAATTTTATGTTCAGGAAGATTTTTGTAGTAATAATTTTCTTAATTTCACATTTTGCTTCATCAGCCCAGGAATTTAATGTCAAAGTCAGAGTTCAAACATTGAATCTTATAAATGCCGATGAGAAATTAATGAAGCAAATGGAAAAAACTATTGCTGATTTTTTTAATAACTCGAAATGGACAAATGATGATTATGAAAAATATGAAAAGATCGAAGCAAATATTATAATTAATATAACAAATGACCTTTCTGCTACATCATTTGTTGGAGATTTTTCTGTACAATGTGTCAGACCTGTTTTCAATAGTAGTTATAAAACTGTAACATTTAATTGGATTGACAAGAATTATTCTTTTAGTTTTGAAGAATTACAACCTCTTAATATTAGTACAAATGTTTTTATCGATGACTTAAGTGCTATTTTGACATTTTATGGTTATTATATGCTTGGATTAGACTATGATTCTTTTTCTAATTTGGGAGGAACAAATTATTTTGAAAAAGCCAGAGAGGTTGCAGATAATGTTCCACTGACAAATGGAAATATAAAGGGATGGAATACAAATGGTAATGTAAATAATAGGTATTGGTTAATCGATAATATTATGAATGCAAAATATAGAAATTTTAGAGTTGCCTTTTATGATTATCACAGACTTGGACTCGATATAATGAGTGAAAATCCTGAAAAAGGAAGAGCAGTTATTACCAGCTCTTTGAAAGAGATACAAAATGTTGCAAGTCTGTCACCACAAAATCCATTGATAACACTTTTTGCTAATGCGAAAAAAGATGAGATCATAGAAATATTTAAAGCTGCTGGGTATTCTCAAAGGACAACTATATACGATATATTGGCGGAAATAGATCCTTCCAGAATGGATGAATATAAGAAAATATTAAATTGATAGAATGAAGGAACGGAATATCGCAATCTTTGCTTCAGGTGCCGGTACCAATGCTGATAATATAATCAGGACTTTTAAAGATACTAATATAAAAGTAAGTGCCATAGTTAGCAATAATCCGAATGCTGGAGTAGTTAATATCGCTTCATCTTATGATATTCCTTGTATTATTGTTTCTAATAAACTCGAATTATATTCTGATTTTTTAATAAGTACATTCGCTAAGCTGAATATTGATCTTATCGTTTTAGCAGGATTTTTAAGGAAGATTCCAAAAAAAATGATTGATAAATATCCAAAGCAAATAATAAATATACATCCTGCATTATTGCCAAAATATGGTGGTAAAGGTATGTATGGTTCTATCATTCATAGGCTTGTAAAGGAGAATGGAGAAACCAAAACCGGAATAACCATTCACTATGTAAATGATAAATATGATGAAGGTGAGGTTGTTTTCCAAAGTGAATTTTTAATAGATGTAAATGATTCAGTGGCAGATATTGAAAAGAAAATTCATGCAATGGAATACAAACACTTTCCGGAGGTGATATCAAGACTTTTAATAGATTAATAAATTATTTATGATTAAGAGGGTAGTAATATTTATATTTTTATTTATTGTTAGTATTCAAAGTTATAGTCAAATAACTTGGAATAAATATGTGAATGATGATCCTCAGTTTACTATTTCATTTCCGGGTAAAATTGAATTTAAACAGAAAGATATAACTACTGATCTTGGTCAAAGCACTGTCCATACATTGTATTCAGTATCTGAAATTGATAGTACTGATAATTATTTTTATCTGCTCAGTTATTATTATTGATCCATTTATGTTTTCAGATGATAGTCTGATCACTCAAGAGGAATATCTTGCCGAATTAGTTAAAAGCATAGCTGATGAAAATTCAAGCGTTGTGCTCTATAGTAATTTTGTAGATGTTAAATCTATGCCTGCAATGATATATAGGGTTGATAATGAGAATAAAAGTATGAAAGGTAAATTGATTATTTACAATTCCAATATTTTTTCATTGCAAGTATTTACAATCAAACAATATGCATTAAATAAAAATATTGAAAAATTTATTGATGGTTTTTCCTTAGGGCAAGGTCTGTACAAAAAATGATATGATTTTCAAAGTTATATCTATGATTTATTAACTTTTAGCATATTGCTGTTTTCAAAATCTTTAAGTTTTTTATTGTTATCCAATTGATTTATCAAATTGTGGACATTGTAAGTTTTGAAGTTTTCATTGTTGAAGTCTTCAATTATCAACTCGGATTTCTCCATTATGGTCATTTCTTTAGTATTGTTTGATACCATATTTGAAACCAAGAAAAATATAATGAATAGGGCTGCAATAGTACTTATGGCAAAAATTTTTCTAAAGGAATTCTCTTTCCTTTTAAATTCATTTTTCTCAAGAGTGAAAGCGAGTTTGTTCCATACTCTTTCAGGAGGTTCCAAAGTATAGTTTTTACTATTTTCTTTTATTTTAGAAAAAATATCGTTTTCCATTATGCTGTATTTATTTTATTTTTTGAATTTATTAATTTTCTTAATCTGTCTTTAGCTAATCTCAATTGACTTTTGGAAGTATTAGTGCTGATTCCAAGTAATTCAGCTATTTCATGATGTTTATAACCTTCGATTTCGTATAAGTTGAAAACCGTTCTGTATCCTGTTGGCAGTTCATCTAAAATCTTCAAAAGATCCTCGAATAATATATTGTCATCACTTGAAACAGGTTCTTTAATATGTATATTATCAACTTCAATAAACATATTAAATGCTTTGTTCTTTCTCAAATACATTAAAGATTCCCTGATTGCAATTTTATTGACCCATCCTCCGAAACTACCTTCATTTTTAAAAGTATTGAGATTTTCAAAAACTTTTATAAACGATTCAATAAGAATGTCTTCTGCTTCAAAATCATCTTTTATATATCTTTTTATAATAGCAAAAGCCGCAGGAGAAAAAAGATTATAGAGTTCTTTTTGGGAACTTCGGTTACCTTTTAAAGATTTACTGATCAATATGTTGATATCAGAAGTCATTAATTATACAATTACATACTTAAAAGATGCAAAAAAAGAATAAATGGTTGTAAATTAAACTATTTTAATGGATTTTTGTACAAATGGATATACAGCATTACCTTTAACATTTGCTTTGGCTTCGATTCTGTATTCAGATTTTACATTGTGCATCAATTTTGCTGATTTTACTAAAATTCTTGTGAAGAAATTTTGATCTCCAATTTTATCCATTTCAGAAGTTTCTATTTTAAATGGAAGCTTAAATTCGTATGACAAATCATTATTAGCAATTACTTTTATTGTTTTGCTAAAAACTGCTTGTCCTGCAACATAATCATTTATTTTTTTTGTTTTGCCCCTACCTCTTTGATAATTTTCGATAAGTTTTATCTCGATTGAATTTATAACCTGATTGCTCATTGAAGATATATTAATCTTTCCTTTTATGAATTTATCTTCAATTGATACTTCCTCAGGTATTTCAATGTCTATTTTTATACTTTCAATTCCGAGATATTTTTTTATTGTGCCTATCATTTAATAAGTATTTTTATTTATTAACAAATATATGAATAAATAGATTCCTGTTGCTATTTCATTTTTGGTTTTATTAATAAAATATACTTAACGTGCTGTTATGTAATAATATTTATTTGATAAAATGAAATTATTTAGAATCAAGTAAATTTCAATATCTAAAATTGAATAATATTTGCAAATTTGGCAAATTGAGTTAATTTTGTAGCTCATCAATTAAATACTTAAAATATGAATTCACAATATTACATGGATCTTGAAAATAAATACGGAGCTCATAATTATCACCCATTACCAGTGGTGTTGAGTAAAGGAGAGGGAGTATATGTTTGGGATGTAGAAGGCAAAAAATACTTTGATTTTCTTTCATCATACAGTGCTGTAAATCAGGGGCACAGTCATCCAAAGATAGTTGAGGCACTAATTGAGCAATCCAAAAAGTTGTCTCTTACATCAAGAGCTTTTTATAATGATGTTTTGGGAGAATATGAAAAATATGTGACAAATTACTTCTGTTATGATAAGGTTCTTCCGATGAATACTGGAGCCGAAGGAGTAGAAACTGCAATGAAACTCGTCAGGAAATGGGGATATTCAGTAAAAGGTGTTTCTGAAAATAATGCAAAAATAATTTTTGCCAGAGATAATTTTCATGGAAGGACTATTTCTGTAATTTCAGCTTCTAATGATCC
The DNA here is from genome assembly GCA_041392555.1 of Saprospiraceae bacterium. GTDB lineage: Bacteria > Bacteroidota > Bacteroidia > Chitinophagales > Saprospiraceae > JADJGA01. The sequence goes on from JAWKLW010000008.1 coordinate 70,580, forward strand.
TGAATCTACAAGTGGCTTTGGTCCATTCACCCCAGGAATTCTGAATGTGCCTTATAATAATCTCGAAGCATTGAAGCAAACATTGGAAGAAGATGATGATGTTGTAGCCTTTATAGTTGAACCTATTCAAGGCGAAGCTGGAGTAATGGTACCTTCTGATGGTTATTTGAAAGGTGCTTATGATTTATGTAAATCTAAAAATGTGCTTTTTGTTGCAGATGAAATTCAGACAGGAATTGCAAGAACAGGAAAAATGTTAGCGTGTGATTATGAAAATATCAGGCCTGATGTAGTAATATTGGGAAAAGCTTTGTCAGGAGGTCTGTATCCTGTTTCAGCTGTATTGGCTGATGATGATATAATGTTGACTATCAAGCCTGGGGAACATGGTTCTACTTATGGCGGAAATCCATTGGCTTCAAAAGTTGCTATAGCAGCCCTTGAAGTGATAAAAGAAGAAAAATTGGCTGAAAATGCTGATAAAATGGGGCAATTGCTTAGAGAGGGATTGAAAAATATAAAAAGTGAGATGATTACTACAGTGAGAGGTAAAGGATTATTGAATGCAATAGTGATAAAACCCAAAAATGGAATGGATGCTTGGGATGTTTGTTTAAAACTTCGTGATAATGGATTATTGGCAAAACCAACTCATGGTGATATTATCAGATTTGCTCCTCCTCTTGTCATCAATGAAAGTCAGATTAAGGAATGCTTGAGTATAATTGAAAAAACTATATTGGAAATAGAAAAATAATAAGTTGAATTTTTTTCCTCTCAAATAATTTTTATTTGCTAATTAAGTATAAAAAAAGAATGTGGTAAATTTACCACATTCTTTTTTTACATTATAAATATATTGTAAACTGTGATTTTATTATTTAGTAGGTATTTTAATAGAAAATGTTTTACCATTTTTTGATTTATATTTTTCCAGATCAAATTGATAAAGGAAAGAACCTTTTCGAGATGAAGTCTTATCTTTTTCATCTAATTTTCTTAAAATTCCAAAGATAGATTCTGTTAACAAAAATTTCTTTTATCAAATTCTGTGGTTCATAATAGCTTTATATAATTTTTTGCAATTGTCGCATTGTGAATTTTTCAGGTAGTATTCAAAACCTATTGGCTTTTTACTTGATACATCAATCAATGACCTTAGAGCCTGAGTTACCATAATATTGTGGTCAAAAATTAGTTCCGGCATATCAGAAACAGGAAACCACTTGGCGCGAAATTTATCAATGAGTTTGCTGCTGAATTCATTTGTATTAATAAGTGCATAATAAGCTATAAGAAACTGTTCTTTCTTTTGGGTCTCTGTTTATTTCACTATATGTATATACCTGATCCAAATAAATATTATCAAGTCCAGTATAGAAACTCAATATCCTTTCTGCTGCCATACTCGGAGTTTTCATTTGTTTCACTCAGATCCTCCTACCAAAGACCATTTGCCTTTCTCTGGTTCAAAATCTCTTTTTATCAATAGAACTTTCAGGTTTTCATGGTCAAACCCAAAAATGATAACATCGACTGCTAGTAAAACTTTATCATCGTTACTGTATTGGTTTAATTCTTTTTGCTTTGATATCTCCATTTTGTTTATATGTTAATTTATATTTATGGTAATATTAGTAATAAATTTTAATAATTTTATTATAAATATCACTTTGATATTTAATTTATAATCCTCAAAATTAACAATAAATTAAATTATAAAAAGCGTATTAAAAATTATTTTTATATTAGAATGATTTTAAACAGTGAAAAAATATTTAAAAAAAAAGTCGTTAAAATTTTGTTAATTCTCAACTATTCTTATATTTGCAAGTGTGATATTTACACTTATTGCCAAATAATTAAAACTTACTTAATACAAACTAAAATTAACATTACGAGTTTGTAGAGCTACGGTAAGATTTCGCTCAGTGCTTTATTAGTTTTATTTTAATCTTTGGCGGTAAGTTTATGCTCACTTGAGTAAATTGATGGTACAGTTACAGATGTGAATGGAGAATGCGCTTATAGGTGCAAACATTACAAAGAATGGAACAAAGAGCGGAACTATTACAGATGCTTTTGGAGCATACCACAATAGAAGCTGCTGCGACTGATGTTTTGAAATTTTCTTATCTTGGATTTTTAACCAAAGAAGTTACAGTTGGAACACAAACCAAAATTGATGTAACAATGGATTTAAGGATGAAAATTTATTAGATGAATTGTTGTGGTTGGTTATGGTACTCAAAAAAATCTGATTTGACAGGAGCAGTTGCTGTTGTTAATGTAGAAGATGCTAAAAAAACTGCCACATACGATGTTGCAAAAATGCTACAAGACAGGTTCCCACAAATTGCCAACAGTGCAATCATCAGGAGAACACTGGAAGTTTTGTTAATATCAAAAATCAAATTATCTCATCATTCAATAATAATAATCCACTTTTCGTAATTGATGGTATTATTGTCGATGATCCTTATGATTTTGCTCTGAAAATTGAATCAATTCAAATTTGAAAGATGCATCTTCAGCTGCTATTTATGGGTGTTAGAGGTGCTAATGGTGTTGTTATTATAACTACAAAAAGAAAAAGAAGGAGAATTTAAAGTTAATTATGAAGCATCTTATGGATTCCAATATGTGCCAAAAAAATGGGATTTATGTAATGCTGAAGAATCCCAAAAATTGTAAATGCTGCTTGCTTGAATGCTGGATTGACCATTGCTTCAGGTGACAAATGCCTGATAGTCCTTATTTTTATAGGAGATGTGGATACAGATTGGCAAGATGCTGCATTTACAACAGGAAATATTCATAATCAGGTACTTAATTTTAGTGGAGGTACTAAAGTATTCAACTATAGTATGAATATGGATTATTTCAATAATACAAGTTATTTTGATGTTCCACAAAAATATGATCGTGTATCTACTACCGTAAATTTAGGTGGACAAAAGGAAGATTTAAATATGGATCAAAAAATTTCATATTCTTCATCATATAAAAATAATTTTTAATGAATATAACTCACGGAGAGACTGCTTATCAAACATTGTTACAAACTATCCCTACTATTCCGGTTTACGATTCTGAAAGATTAGGTGGATTTGGTGGTGCTGATAATTTAACTCAAAGAGCGATTACATTAAACGTTATCGGTTATAATTCTTTGATTGAAAATACAAATGAAAGAAAACGTTTTCTTGGAAATGTTTGGGGAGAATTTGAAATATTAAAAGGATTGAAATATACTTTAAGAGCTAGTGCTGACAGATTAGACTGGCAAACAAGATTTTTTATTCCACCTAGTGATTTGGGTTGGTATTATATTACTACTAATGATGAATCTTCATTGGATGAAACAGCAGGAAGTCAGACAAGAACTATTCTTGATAACTTATTGACTTATGAAGTTAATTTTGGTAAAAACAGTCTTGATGCTCTTGTTGGATGGGTTCAAGAAAGAAATGAGCACAAAAATTTGATAGCAAGAGGTGTTGGATTTACTCCTGATGACATTACAGAGTTACAATATGCTGATGCTACTTCTGTTAGTGATTGGAAATCTACAATAACAGGTATTTCTTATCTTAGCAGACTTAATTATGGATATGATGACAGATATTTGTTGACATTGAATTTTAGACAAGATAAATCATCATTATTTGCACCTGAAAATAATACTGGTAATTATTTTTCTGTTGCTGCTGCTTGGAAATTGCATAATGAAAAATGGTTAACTTTACCTGACTATGTATCTACTCTTAAACTTAGAGCAGGTTATGGTTTATTAGGAAATAATACTATTGGAGTATATGATTATGCTGCTACAGTAAATAGTTTTGCATTCTATCCATTTGGAAATTACTATGGTACTGGTACAACTGCTATTGACTTAAAAGACCCTAATGTGAAATGGGAAGAAACAGCTACAACAAACTTTGGTGTAGAATTAGGATTGTTTGATAATAAATTGTTGTTCGATGCTGAATATTACAATAAAGTATCAACAGACTTGTTGGCTGATGTTCCTTTACCATATTCAACTGGAGCTTATCCTACAACAATCACTACAAATGCTGCTGAAGTATTAAACAGAGGTTTGGAAACATCAATTTTATACAGAAATAAAATAGGTGCTGTCAATTATAGTGTTTCCGCTAATTTTGGTACATTGAAAAATGAAGTATTGAAAATTGGTTTGGATAGTATTCCTATCACTGGAACAGGATCAAGGACTGAAGTTGGAAGATCAATAGGGGAAATATATGTTTATGAAGTTGAAGGAATATTCCAAAATCAGGCTGAAATAGATGCTCATGCTTATCAAGCAAATGCAGAACCTGGAGATTATATGTTCAAAGATGTTAATGGTGATGGATTGATCACTGATGATGACAGAACATTCCAAGGTAATTCTATTCCTAAATATACTTATGGATTTAACTTAAATATGGAATACAAAAATTTTGATTTTGGTTTATTTATGCAAGGTGCAGCTGGACATAAAGTCATAAATAATACTTACTTGTTGATAATGTTAGGAGATTATGTTAATTACAGCACTGATAAATTAGACTATTGGTCAGAAGATAATACTGATGGTTCAGTAGCAAGACCAGTTATTGGTGATCCAAATGGAAATAACAGACTTTCTAATCTATATGTTGAAAATGGAAGCTATTTGAAAATACAAAGTGCTGAGTTAGGATATACAATTCCACTTCCAAAGAATAAAGTTATGAATGGACTTAGAGTTTATGTTAAAGGTCAAAATCTTTATTCCTTTACAAAATATACCGGAGCAGATCCTGATTTTATCAGCGATGGACTATTCAGTAGAGGATTTGACAGTGGTTCATTCCCTAATCCAAGAGGAGTTATTTTTGGATTACAAGCTCAGTTTTAATAGTATTGCTAACGATAAAATTAAATAATCATGAATAATATATTTAAAATATTTTTTACTTTATTTGCTACACTGATGTTTATGTCAGGATGTGTTAAAGAATCTGATTTAGTTCAGGCGGATCCGAATGTAGCTACAAAATCTTCTTTTTGGCAAAATGAAGAAGATGCCATTGAAGGTGTTAATGCTTGCTATGCAAGGTTATGTGTTGATGGTACTTATGTAGATCTACAATGCTTTTATTAGATACTAAAAGTGATGATTCAAGAAGTAACAGTCGCAGGGGCTCAATGTATAATGTTGGACGTTTTAATAGTAGTATCGCTGATGAAGCTATTTATGGATGGGCTTATCGTGAATATTATGAAAGAATATATAGGTGCAATCAGGTTTTTGATAATGTGCCAAATATCGATATGGATAGTGAACTTAAAGAAAGACTGTTGGGGAGAAACATATTTTATGAGGGGACTATATTATTTTCATTTAGTGAATTTGTTCTATAATTGTTCCGCTTCCTACAACTACTAAAGAGGGTATTTATCATCAACAAAAATCTAATGAAGAAGGTTGGGCTCAGGTAATGTCTGATTTCAAAAATGCTGCTGAACGTTTACCTATTTCATATACTGATGGTTCAGGAGAAGGAAGAAATGCTGGTAGAGCTACTAAAGGAGCTGCTTTAGGATATCTTGGAAAAGCTCAATTGTTTACTGGTGATTTTGCTTCAGCTGAAACTACTTTCAAACAAGTTATAGATTTGGGAGTATATTCATTGATGGATGATTATCTTGATAATTTCACTGATTCTAATGAAAATAATGCTGAATCTTTATTTGAAGTTCAATTCAATAGAGAAGTAGGAGGCGTCGATTTATCTTGGTGGGCAGAACCAGTTACTGGTTGGGGGAACTTCAGCTAGGGCTATTACTTATGCTCTAGAAGCTTTGGATGGACAGACGTACAACCAACATGGACTCTATATAAATGAATATTTTGAAGAACCTACTGTGGATGGAGAATTGATCCAAGATTGAAATTACAATGTTGTATAATTATGAAGGATGTACTTTATATGGACAAAATTTTGCTGAATTTTATACTTCCAGTACTACAGACTTAGAAGATATTTTCTATAGAAAATATCAAAATGATCGTACTTTCGCTGATGAATATGATTGGCGTTCAGGTATAAATGAAAGATTATTGAGATATGCTGATATTCTACTTATGTATGCTGAGTGTCTCAATGAAAATGGTAATACATCACAATCTTATGATTATATCCAAATGGTAGAGATAGAGTTAATTTGCCAAATTTGAAAGTTACTAAACCTGGTATGACTCAAGCAGAAATGAGAGAACAATTGGGACATGAAGATTCCTTGAATTTAGTCTTGAAGGACATAGGTTTGATGATATCAGAAGATGGGGATGGTTATCTGATCCTACAAAATTAGCTTGGTTGAAAGAGCGTGATGCTGAATTTGATTCATATGTTACAGGAAAGATATTTCCCTATTCCTCAAACAGAAATGGACAATAATCCTGGTACTGATTCAAAATACAGGATATTAAGCCATGAAAATTATTTTGACAAAAAAAGAAGTTTTTTTATATACAATCTGCGTTTTAGAAGTTAGGATTTTAGAGTGCTCCCATTAAGTTGGGGCGCTACAATCTTGATAATAACTATTAATCACTCAAATTCTATTATCATAAATCCCATATTTCAATAATTATTATTTTCCTCTCATTTATCAATCTTTCCTATTCTCAAAAAGAAGTTCAAATGCAAGTTATTCCAGATGGACAAAGTCCCATTATTAACCGAAATATATATGGTCATTTTGCTGAACATTTAGGTAGATGCATCTATGGAGGATTTTATGTTGGTGATACTCCAATATTCCAAATACCGGAGGGTAAGAAATGATGTTGTGGAGGCATTGAGAGAATTGAAAATTCCTAATTTGCGATATTTGGTGGATGTTTTGCAGATACTTACCATTGGAGAGGATGGTGTAGGTCAAAGATCAAAGACCTTCAATATATAATGTGTGGTGGGGTGGAGTAAAGATAATAGTTTTGGGACTAATGAATTTTTGAATATGTGCGAACTCCTTGAGACAGAGCCTTATCTCTCTGCCAATGTGGGTAGTGGTTCTCCTCAGGAATTTTCAGACTGGATCAAATTATCAATTACCCAGCAGGATCTTGCCCAATGGCAAATTTGAGAGCAGAGAATGGTCGTACTAATATAGCAGGTAAAATTTTGGGGTATTGGAAATGAAGCTTGGGGATGTGGTGGACACATGGCTCCTGAATATTATACTGACCTTTTCCGTCGTTTTTCAACTTTTTTCTACCGATTGGTTAAATTCAGATAAATTGGTAAGAATCGCTTCCAGTGCCACGGTTCTGATTATAATTGGACAGAAGTGCTTATGAAAAATATCCCTTTTAATCTGATAGAAGCTATTGCTCTTCATCATTACTCGGTTATAAAATGGAATGATAAAGGTCAGCAACAGGATTTACTGAAGAACAGTATTTTAAGACTATGCAAAGTGCTTTGATGATGGAAGAATTGGTCTCTAAGCATTCTGCAATAATGGATAAATACGATAAAGATAAAAAAATCGCTTTGTTCGTTGATGAATGGGGCGGATGGTACGATGTGGAGCGGTACAAATCCGGATTTTTATATCAACAAAATACCATAAGAGATGCAATGATTGCAGGAGCTACTTTGAATATTTTCAATAATCATGCTGATAGAGTTAAAATGGCTAATCTGGCTCAAGCTGTCAATGTTCTCCAATCAGTAATTCTCACCAAAGGAGATGCAATGATTTTGACACCTACTTATTTCGTTATGAAAATGTACAAAGTACATCAGAATGCTAAGTTGATTCCTTTGAAATTTGATTCTCCAGTTTATGAATTTAATGGAGAATCTATTCCGGCTATTTCAGCTTCTTGCTCACAAGATGATGACGGTGTAGTACATTTGTCTTTGGTCAATTTAGATGCTAATAAATCACATGAATTAAATATTGATTTAGATAAATTGAATTTTAAAAATGTAAGTTCAGAAATTTTATCTTCAGGTAATATTAGCGATTTTAATGACTTTGAAAATCCAAATAAAATTCAAATTAAAAAATATACAGATTTTAAAGTTAAACATAAAGAATTAGAAATTGAAATTCCTCCATTTTCTGTTGTTATGGTAACATTGCAATAGTTATTTATTGAATTGTAATTTTAAAATCTATAAAATTGGTTTATTAAAATAGTATTGTAAATGAATTTTAAAAAATATATCCATAGTTTCTTATTTCTGTCCATTGTGTTTTTCATGTATTCATGTGGAGATGATGTCATAGATAATGATTCGGATAATAATTCAAATAACAATAATACCAATACCAATACTTCTGATACAATAGATATCTCTACTATAAAAGATACATATTACGATATAACCTCATTTGATAATGTTTATAAATGGGGACCTTATAATGTTCACGATCCATCAATAATTCTCGATGATGGTACTTATTATTGTTATAGCACTGATGCTGCCTATGGAATCGATATTAGATTAGGACTACAGGTTAGAAAATCAAAAGATCTTATCAAATGGGAATTTCTGGGTTGGGTATTTAATCAGTTACCAAGTAAGGGAAGTGCATTCATTCAAAGTAAAGGAGGAACACCAAATCAGGGATTGTGGGCTCCTTATGTGATAAAAGTGGGTGATGAATTCAGGTTGTATTATTCTTTAGCTTCCAATCTTGGCAGGTTAAGTGTTATCGGGCTGGCAACTTCCTCCTCGCCTATTGGTCCATGGGTGGAAAAAGGTATTGTGGTGTATTCCTTGAATAATGCTGATGTAGGCACCAATGCTATAGATCCTACTATTTTAATAGATCAAAGCGGAAGGCACTGGATGTATTATGGTTCGTCTTGGGATGGAATATATATTTTAGAGCTTAATCCTGATACCGGATTGGCTTTAAACTCAGGAGACAAAGGTGTTCGTATAGCACATAGAGGTTTTACAGGCAATACTATCAATGGTAATATCGAAGGTGCAGATATAAGATACAATCCTGAAAATGATTATTATTACCTATTTATAGCTTACGATTGGTTGGAAACAAAATATAATGTAAGAGTAGGACGAAGTAAAGATCCTCAAGGACCTTTTACTGATTACAATGGTACTGATATGAATTTATACTCTTACAATATACCTATGATTTTAGCTCCTTATAAGTTTAATGGTCATAGTGGATGGCAGGGTGTTTCTCATCCTACTATTTTTAATGATAGTGAAGGCAATTTTTATATTGCAAATCAGGGAAGACCCGGAGTTGACCACTATTTAATGGTACTGCATGTGCGAAAAATATTTTGGACTGATGATGGGTGGCCTATTACCTCACCAGAGAGATATGCAGGCTTGGAACAATCTGAAATAAGTGGCAGTGATTTAATTGGGCAATATGAGCAGATTACTTTAGGTTATTCTGTGGTTCCAGGGTTTTCTGAAACTCAGATTTCACCCGATTTTCAGACATCTGTTTCATTGACTCTCGATGAAAATGGTACTGTGAATGGTGATGCAAATAGCAATTGGAATTTCAATTATCCTAATTTGACTATCAATTTGAGCAATGGTGTTATCGAAAAATTCATTGTTTCTTATGGTAGAGATTGGGAAAATAATATATACAAAACAATTTTATTTACTGGCTTGAATAATGAAGGTACTTGTATTTGGGCTAAAAAAATATAAAATGGGTGTAATATGGGTTTTTATTATTTATAAATTAAATCTGTTAAGATCAATGAAGTTAAATTATAAATATATTTTCGTATTATGGTTATTTTTCTTCATATAGCAAGGAGATTTGAATAGCATAAATGAAAATCAAAATACTGATAATAAAGAAACAATAAGGAAGAGTAATAATCCTGTTATTACTGATGTTTTCACTGCAGATCCTGCTGCAATGGTTTATAATGATACTTTGTTTTTATATACCGGACATGATGAAGCAAAATTGGAAGATGGCTTTTATAAAATGAATGAATGGTTAGTTTTTTCTACTGTCAATATGATTGATTGGCAAAGTTATCCTGTACCATTGAATATAGTGACTTTTCGTGGGCAAAGGCAGATGCTTGGGCTGCTCAGGTAATTGAGAGAAACGGTAAGTTTTATTGGTATGTTTCATCACGAACACAAAGATATTCCTGGCAAAGCAATGGGGGTTGCAGTTTCAGATAGCCCTGTTGGACCATTTCATGATGCATTGGGAAAGCATTAATTACCAATGATATGACTACAGCTACTGATATAATGTGGGATGATATTGATCCGACAGTATTTATTGATGATGATGGTCAGGCATATCTGTTTTGGGGTAATACAGTTTGTTATTATGCTAAACTCAAAGAAAATATGACAGAGTTGGATGGTGATATAAATATTGTAGAAGGATTACCTAATTATGCCGAGCTTCCATGGATACATAAAAATAATGGTTGGTACTACCTGTCTTATGCTTATCAATTTCCTGAAAAAACTGCCTATGCAATGTCAAAATCTATTTTAGGCCCTTGGGAGTATAAAGGAATTTTAAATGAATTATCTGGAAACTGTAATACAGATCATCCAATCTATAGTTGAATTTAAAGGAGTGCCATATTTTATTTACCATAATGGGGAGTTCAACCTGTTGGAGGTAGTTTTAGAAGATCTGTTTGCATTGATTATCTTTATTATAATCCGGATAATTCATTGGTAAGAGGTAAAAATGACTTCAGAAGGTGTTAATGAAATTAAATGATATGAGAAAAGATTTTAAATACTCAAATAGTGATATTTTTTCAAAACTACTGCGATTATTTATATGATTTTTACTTAAATAATATTCGGTTAAAAATGAATTAATGGGGAAATACTTAATTGTAGGAATATTGATTTTAACTTTTTGCTCATTAAATTCAGGATGCAAAAATGTTAGTTCAGATGCTAAGTCAGATGATTCCTATGATTATCCTATCAAACAGATTGATATAAGAAATATACATCTTACAGATAAATTTTGGTTGCCTATAATAAAAACAGTTCAGGAAAAGACTATACAATTTGCTATTGATAAATGTCGTGATGAAGGGAGAATGGATAATTTTTTAATTGCAGGCGGACAATTGAAAGGTGAAACCAAAGGTCAAATGCCTTTTGATGATACTGATCTATATAAAATTATAGAAGGAGCTTCGTATTCACTAGTGAGTTACCCAAATGAAAAATTAAATGCTTTACTTGATTCACTAATTGCTATCATCACTGTGGGGCAGGAACCTGATGGATATATAACTACTTGGAGAACTATAAATCCGGCAAAACCTCCGGCACCTTGGGTTAAAGTGGATAAAGGAATAAGATGGGAGTCTCTCGAAGCAAGTCATGAATTGTATAATGCAGGACATCTTTATGAAGCTGCTTATGCACATTATATTTCGACAGGGAAAACCAATTTTTTAGATATAGCTTTGAAAAATGCTGATTTGATAGTATCAACTTTTGGAGATGAACCAGGTAAAATTTCCGCAGTGCCGGGTCATCAAATAATTGAAACAGGTCTGATAAAATTATACAGAGCTACTAAAAATAAAGCTTATCTTAATATGGCAAGATATTTCCTCGATAACAGAGGAAATGCCAATAACCATTCATTATATGGTGAGTATTCTCAGGATCATATTCCGGTGGTGCAACAGGAAGAAGTAGTCGGACATGCAGTCAGAGCTATGTATATGTATGCGGCTATGACGGATGTGGCTGTATTGCAACACGATAGTAGTTATGCTGAAGCAGTGAAAAAACTGTGGAACAATATGGCGGACAAAAAAATGTATATTACCGGAGGGATAGGAGCAAGGCATGAAGGCGAATCATTTGGTGAAAATTATGAATTGCCTAATCTGACTGCTTATAATGAGACATGTGCTGCAATAGGAAGTGTAATGTGGAATGAAAAGATGTTCTTGTTTACAGGAGATGCTAAATATTCAGATCTCCTGGAGCGAACATTATACAATGGACTTATCAGTGGATTGTCATTGGATGGAATTGAGTTCTTTTACCCAAATGCCCTGAGTCTGATGGAAAATATCAGTTTAATCAAGGGGCTTATGCTAGAAAGATTGGTTCGATTGTTCATGCTGTCCTACTAATTTAATACGGTTTTTACCTTCAGTTCCTTCACTGATATATTCTATTTCAGATGATGACATTTATTTTAATCAATATATAAGCAACGAAAGTAAAATTAGTTTTGGTAAAGATACGTTTTTTATAAATCTACAATCTGAATTTCCGTGGAATGGAGAAGTAAATATTGATATAAATCCTGATTTTTCAATTGAGAAAACATTAAATTTTAGAGTGCCTTCATGGGATAGAAATGAAGTTATGTCAGGACATTTATATGAATATGTCAAAGTAGATGATATAAAACCCGAAATATATATTAATGGTAATCTGGAAAATGTGGAGATAGAAAATGGATATTTTAAGTTGACAAGAAAATGGAAAAAAGAGGATAAAATAAAATTAGTATTTCCAATGGATGTCAAATTGGTAAGGGCAGATGACAGAGTGATTGATGACAAAGGTAAAGTAGCTTTAGAAAGAGGCCCTATTGTATATGCAATTGAAGAAATAGATAATAGGAATAATTTCGATTCAATTTTTATTAATCAAGATGAAAAATTTAGTATTAAAAATGATAAAGTATTGGAAGAGGATATTATTTCTATAAATGGGCATGATTTTAAAGCAATTCCATATTTTGCATGGTCAAACAGAGGTGTGGGGAAAATGAAAGTATGGTTGCCTTTTAAATAATGTATGGAAATTGATGTTATTAATATAATATTAAATGTAAAATAGACACAAAATTAAATGAGCATATACTGATAATTGAATAATGTAAAATAAATAAAATAAGATGAAAAAATATGTAATTGGCGTTGATTATGGTTCAGATTCAGTAAGGTCAGTATTGATCGATGCTGAATATGGCAATGAATTAGCATCAAGTGTTCATTGGTATTCAAGATGGAAAGAAGGAAATACTGCGTTCCTTCTAAAAATCAATTCAGACAACATCCTCTTGATCATATAGATGGATTAGAAAAAACTATCAGAAGAGTAGTTGAAAAGTCAGGAGTGGAGCACATTCTGTTAAAGCTATTTGTATAGATACCACTAGGAAGTTCACCTATTCCAGTATTGGAGGATGGAACTCCTTTGGCACTTACTCCGAATTTGAAGAAAATCCTAATGCTATGATGATATTGTGGAAAGATCATACCGCAATAAAAGAGGCTGAAGAAATCAATCAATTATGTGCTTCTAGAGGAGGTGTTGACTATACCAAATATGAAGGAGGAATATATTCTTCTGAGTGGTTTTGGGCAAAAATTTTACATGTAATCAGAGAAGATTCTGTAGTGAAAGAACATGCCTATTCCTGGGTTGAGCATTGTGATTTGATGACAAATATTTTAATTGGAAATAAAAATATTCATGATTTAAAAAGAAGCAGATGTGCTGCTGGACATAAAGCTATGTGGCATGAAGAATGGGGAGGATTGCCGGATACAGAATTTTTGAAACAATTAGATCCTTATTTGGCTGAATTAAGACCAAAACTTTATGATGAAACTTATACTTCTGATGAAATAGCTGGAAATTTATGTGAAGATTGGGCTGATAGACTTGGGTTGACTGTTGATACCCTGGTTTCTGTAGGTACTTTTGATGCACATGCCGGTGCAGTAGGAGCAGGAGTCGAAGAATATAGCCTGGTAAGGGTAATGGGAACATCCACTTGTGATATTATGGTAGCTCCGGATGAAATAATAGGTCAAAAATGCGTTAGCGGTATATGTGGTCAGGTCAATGGTTCTGTTATCCCAGGAATGGTAGGTCTCGAAGCAGGACAATCTGCTTTTGGTGATGTGCTTGCATGGTTCAAAAATGTACTTATGTGGCCTGTTGATAATTTGATCGGTGGAAGTGACATTATATCTGATGAACAAAAGCATAAATTAATAGAGGAAGTAGAAAGTAAACTGATAAGTACCTTAGCAAAAGAAGCGGAACAGATTCCTTTAAGTGAAAGTGTGCCTACAGCTTTGGATTGGATTAATGGAAGGCGTACTCCTGATGCCAATCAGTCTTTGAAAAGTGCAATTTCCAATTTGTCTCTTGGTACCAAAGCTCCACATATTTTTAAAGCGTTAGTGCATTCCATTTGTTTTGGTTCCAAGAAGATTGTAGATAGATTTGAAGAAGAAGGTGTGCCAATTAAAAAAGTGATAGGTATAGGTGGTGTTGCCAGAAAATCTCCTTATATCATGCAGACACTCTCCAATGTTTTGGATAGGCCTATAATAATTGCATCTTCGGATTATGCTCCGGCATTGGGAGCTTCCATATATGCTGCAGTAGCTGCAGGTTTATATCCTGATATCATAGCTGCAAGTAAAAAATTAGCCAGTAGTTATGAAGCGGAATATTATCCCCAGTCCGAAATGGTAGAGGCTTTTAAATCTTTGATGGAGAAATATGAAGAATTGGGCTCATTTGTGGAAAGTCAGACTAAATTGGCAGAATAACATAATTTTAAAATTATATTAGATGAAATATAAAGAATTGAGAAGAGAATGCTACGAGGCTAATATGGAGTTGAATGCTCTCGGATTGGTGATATATACTTTTGGGAATGTGAGTGCTGTAGATAGAGATGCTGGATTATTTGCTATAAAACCAAGTGGGGTTCCTTATGAAAAATTGAAACCTGAGGATATGGTATTAGTCGATTTTGATAATAATATTATAGATGGGGATTTGCGTCCTTCTTCGGATACTAAAACTCACTCTTGGTTATATAAAAACTGGTCTGATATAGGTGGTGTTGCCCATACTCATGCTACTTTTTCTGTATCCTGGGCTCAGGCTAATAAGGATGTGCCTATATTTGGAACCACTCATGCAGATCATTTGACAAGCGATATTCCATGTACTGAACCTATGAAAGATGAATTGATAATAGGTAATTATGAACATAATACCGGAATTCAAATTACAGATTGCTTTACTGAAAAAAAATTGGATTATAATGAAGTTCAAATGATACTCGTTGGGAATCATGGCATTCTACATGGGGCAAAAATGCGGCTAAAGCAGTTTATAACAGTAAAGTGTTGGAAGAATTGGCTAAAATGGCTTACTATACTTTGATGATAAATCCAAATGCAAATAGATTGAAAGATTCCTTAATAAAGAAGCATTATGAAAGAAAACATGGTGCTAATGCTTATTACGGACAATAAATTAATTAAAATATAAAATTATTATAAAATGAAAAAAGAAATATGGTTTATAACTGGAGTCAGCACTTATATGGACCAGACGTATTAAAGCAGGTTGATTCTCATTCTGAAATTATAGTAAAGGAACTTAATTCAAAAGATTCCACAATTGTTCCTTTGGTTAAAAAAGCAGTTGTGAAAACTCCTGATGAAATACTCAATGTTTGTATAGCAGCTAATGCTTCTGAGAGTTGTATAGGTATTGTAGCTTGGATGCATACTTTTTCTCCAGCCAAAATGTGGATTCAGGGTTTGAAAAATCTCAATAAGCCTTTATGTCACTTACATACTCAATTCAATGCTGAGATACCTTGGGATTCTATCGATATGGATTTTATGAATCTCAATCAATCTGCACACGGAGACAGAGAGTTTGGATTTATGATGTCAAGGATGAGGATAAAAAGAAAAGTTATAGTTGGTCATTGGAAAAGTGAAAGTGTTCAAAAACAATTGAATGTATGGTCAAGAGTTGCATTGGGTTGGGATGAAATGAATAGTCTCAAAGTGGCAAGAATCGGCGATAATATGAGGCAGGTCGCAGTTACTGAAGGAGATAAAGTAGAGGCACAGATCCGTTTTGGTTTTTCTGTCAATGGATATGATACTTCTGATGTACTGAAATTTATGGATGATATTTCAGAAAAGTCATAATACTTTGATAGAAGAATATGAAAATAGTTATTCCCTGACTCCTTCATTGTTGAAAGGGGGAGCGAAGAGGGAATCATTACTCGAGGCAGCAAGAATAGAACTTGCACTTCAGGCTTTTCTCGAAGATGGAGGATTCCATGCATTTACTGATACATTCGAAAATCTTGGGAAGTTTAAGCAACTACGGGAATTGCAGTTCAGAGGTTGATGGCAAAAGGATATGGTTTTGGAGCTGAAGGAGATTGGAAAACCTCAGCATTATTGAGAACTATGAAAGTTATGTCTCAGGGTTTGGATGGAGGTACATCTTTCATGGAAGATTATACTTATCATTTTGGTCATAATAATTCATTTGTTTTAGGTTCTCATATGTTAGAGATATGTCCTTCTATTGCAAATGGTAAACCAAGTTGTGAGATACATCCTTTGTCGATAGGAAATAGAGAAGATCCTGTGAGATTGGTATTTAATGCTACTACAGGCGATGCCATAAATGCTTCATTGATAGATATAGGCACTAGGTATAGACTTATAGTAAATGAAGTAAAAAGTGTGAAACGAACAGGATTTACCAAAATTGCCAGTAGCCAGAGTTTTATGGGAAACTATGCCTAATTTGGAAATAAAGCTACTAGCATGGATTTTGGCTGGTGGGGCTCACCATACTGTTTATACTACTGCTTTAAATACAAATTATATGGAAGATTTTGCAGATATGGCAGGAATTGAATTATTGGTAATTGATAAGGATACAAAATTAGAGATTTTAAGGATAAATTGAATGCAAACGAGGCATATTATCACTTGTTTCAAACAAGATTATAATTGTCAAATCATTCTGTTTTTTTTAATTTCAGAAATAATTAATTTATACTTGAGTGAAATTTTGATTTACTTTTAATATAATTGGATAAAATATTTACTAATGAAAAAAATTAAACTACATTTATGGACTGTTTTGATTTTGATATTCGGAATATCATTTATTTACAGTTGTAAAAATAATACAAAAGTCATGGAAAATAAAGAAGTGAATTATTCTATTGAAAAAAGTGCTTATGGTACTATGGAAAATGGTGTTGAAATCGAAAAATACACTATGAAGAATAAAAATGGTATGGTTGTCGATGTCATAACTTATGGAGGTAGAATTGTTTCATGGACTGCTCCTGATAAAGATAATAATTATAAAAATGTTGTTATTGGATTCGATAATTTGGATCAGTATTTGAAAGATAATCCATTTTTCGGTGCACTTATAGGTAGGTATGGAAATAGGATTAATAATGGAGAATTTTCTTTGGATGGCGTAGATTATCATCTTACTATCAATGATGGTAAAAATCACTTGCATGGTGGTAATTATGGTTTTGATAGGGTAGTTTGGACTGCGGAAATAGTTGATACTGTGAATTCTGCTTCACTAAAATTAACATATCTAAGTAAGGACGGAGAAGAGGGGTATCCTGGCAATCTATTGGTTACCGTTATTTATAAACTTACCGATGATAATTCTTTGGAAGTCGATTACAGTGCTGAGACTGATAAAACTACTGTCGTTAATCTTACTCAACATTCTTATTTTAATTTAACTGGAGATTTCAATAATCAGATTCTCGATCACGAATTGAAAATCAATGCTGATAATTACTGAGTGGATGAAACATTGATTCCTGAGGGTGAATTAGCCAGTGTGGAAGGAACTCCATTTGATTTTAGAGAATACAAAAAAATAGGAAAAGATATAGGAGCAGAAGATACTCAATTGGAAAGAGGTAAAGGATACGATCATTGTTGGGTATTGAACGATCAGGGAAGTCTTAGGGAAGTTTGCAGTTTGTATGAACCTCTATCCGGTAGATTACTCGAAATAAGCACCACTGAACCCGGAATTCAATTTTACAGTGGTAATTTCTTAGATGGAACTTTGCCAATTCCAGGAGGTGGAAATTATGGTCATAGGACAGGATTGTGCTTGGAAACACAGCATTATCCGATTCTCCTAATGAACCAACTTCCCCTACTACGACATTGAAACCTGGTGAAAAGTACACTTCAACAACGATATTTAAATTTAAAACTCAATAAAAAATATTAATTATGTCAGTTTTAGCTACTATTGATTGGATTATTATATTGATGTATTTTATAATTATTTTAGGCATTGCCTGGTGGGTAATACTGAAAAATAAAAATACATCAGATGACTATTTTCTTGCTGGTCGTCATTTAGGTTGGTTCATAGTAGGAGCTTCTATTTTCGCATCCAATATTGGTTCCGAACACTTGGTAGGTCTTGCAGGATCGGGAGCAACTGATGGTGTGGCAATGGCTCATTATGAATTACATGCCTGGTGTCTTTAGTTCTCGGATGGATTATGGCACCATTTTATATCAGATCTAAAGTTTTTACAATGCCTGAATTTCTTGAGAAAAGATTTTCTTCAGAATCACGTTGGCTATTATCTATTATCTCATTAGTGGCTTATGTTTTGACAAAGGTTGCTGTAGGTATTTTTGCCGGAGGTATCGTATTTGGAGTATTACTACCTGAAGTTAGTCTGTTCGGTTTGAATAGTTTTTGGGTCGGTTCTATTTTGATGATAGTATTGACAGGAATTTATACAATGCTTGGAGGACTCAGGGCTGTGGCATATACTGAGACAATTCAAACTGTGATATTAGTTTTAGGAGCTGTATTAGTTACAGTTTATGGACTTGATGCATTGGGAGGTTGGTCTGAAATGAAAAGAATAGCAGGATCTGAAATGTTTAATCTTTGGAAACCATTAGTTCCTGCGGGGATTGAAGGGACATGAAAGCCTGTAAAAACCGGTACAAAAATGGCTTGGTATTTTAATACTAATTATCCATGGTTAGGTATGTTGTTTGCAGCACCTATTGTCGGACTTTGGTATTGGACTACTGATCAATATATTGTTCAGAGAGTACTAAGTGCAAAAGATCTGACTCAGGCGAGAAGAGGATCTATTGCTGCTGCTTTCTTTAAATTATTGCCTGTATTTATATTTATCATCCCTGGTATTATTACCTATGCTTTGGCTGTGAGTGGTAAGATGGAATCGATAAGTCAGCAATTATTGGATGCTAATGGAAATCTGATAAATTCTAATGCTCAACAGGTATTTCCTCTCTTAGTTGCTAATGTGCTTCCTGCAAGAATCAGAGGGATGGTGGTAGCAGGGTTGCTTGCTGCATTGATGAGTTCATTAGCAGGAGTATTCAATGCTTGTTCTACATTGTTTACAATGGATTTATATTCTAAATTGAAACCAAAGGCTATAGAGGCTCAGTTGGTAAAGATAGGAAGGATAGCTACTGGTATAATGGTCATTATAGGTCTGATGTGGATACCTGTGATTCAGGGTTCAAGAGGTCTTTATGATTATCTTCAGAGTGTTCAGGGTTATCTAGCACTCCTATTTTTGTGGTGTTCTTCTTTGGTGTTTTCAATAAGAGATTGAATGCTAAAGGTGCATTTTATGCTCTTGTAGTTGGATTTTTACTGGGATTGTTCAGACTTGCTATAGATACACCTGTTATTCTTAATGGGCATAGCTATGCTGAAGGTTCATTTTTCTGGATCATCAACAATACTTTCTTCCAGTATTATAGTTTGGTTATATTTTTAATATCTGCACTTGTTATGGTAGTGGTTAGTTATTCTACTGCACCACCGGAGCCTGCAAAGATTATAAACCTTACTATGAGTACTGTTACAGATGAGCAAAAAGCACTTACAAAAAATAGTTATAGTACATTCGATATAGTAGCTTCAGTAGTTGTAATAGTATTGATATTGGCTGCTTATTTGTACTTTACTGGTTGATAATTGTTTTTATAAATAATTTTTTTAATAGGTTTGGAATAAATAAGGCTGGATGTATTTGTTCAGCCTTGTTTTTTTGGATTCATAAATAGATTTATTGTTTTAATATTTATACTGAAATTATGAGAGTATTCCATTTGATTAAATTGTTGTTTTTTATTTTTTTTATCAGTGTGTTTTCTGAATGTAAAAATGCACATGTTGAAAATATTTTGACGAATGAAAACAAAAGTATAAAGGTATTTATTGATATCGATTCAATTGGAAAACCATATTATATGCTGTATTTTAACGATAAATTAGTTTTGGATACTTCGTATTTGGGATTGAAATATGAAGATTTGGATTTGACAAATAATTTTAAATTAATTGAAATCCAAAAGCCAGTTGTGATAACTGATTCTTATGAATTATTTCAGGGTAAGAGAAAATATAATGAATATAAAGCTTTGCAATATAAAGTAGTTTTTGATAATGCAGAAAGTCAAAAATTGATTTGTGAATTCAATTTATCCACTAATGGTTTTGCTTACAGATATATTATCGACAGGAATGATAATTGGAAAATCTTGAATGAACAGTCCACTTTTAGATTTCCTGATAGCACATCAGCATGGTTACAACCTATGTCGGTAGCGAAAGTGGGTGGAAAGAAGTAAATCCATCATACGAGGAATATTATCTAAAGGATATAAATCCTGAATTGGAATCTCCATTAAAAGAAGGATATGTTTTTCCTGCATTATTGAAAACCGGCAATGATTACATTCTTCTTAGCGAAGCTAATCTGCGTGGGGATTATTGCGGTAGCAGATTGAAATATAATCATGAATTAAATGGAATGGCAGTTACATTTCCTCAAAAGGAGAGGTTTTTACAGGAGGTGAGTTATTACCAAATAATGATACTGTATCATATTCGCCATGGAGATTGGTGGTTGTCGGTTCGTTAAAAGATATAACAGAAAGCACTTTGGGTACAGATTTGGCTTCAAAGAGCACAATAGAAGATACAGATTATATAAAAGGTGGATTGTCATCATGGAGTTGGGTGTTGTTGAAGGATGATTTTACTGATTACAATACTTCCATGAAATTTATCGATTATGCAGCTGATATGAATTGGAGATATTGTCTCATCGATGCAGATTGGGATAAAAAAATAGGTTATGAAAGGATGAAAGAACTTGTGGATTATGCTAAGAACAAAGGAATTGGAATTGTTTTGTGGTATAATTCTTCCGGAGATTGGAATGGCACTACTTATTCTCCAAAAAGCAAATTAATAACAAGGGAGGGTAGGGAGAATGAATTTTCACTGTTGAAATCAATGGGAGTTGCAGGATGCAAAATAGATTTTTTCGGAGGTGATGGGCAATCGATGATCAATTATTATCACGATATTCTTGAAGATGCTGCTAAATATGAATTATTGATAAATTTTAATGGTGATACCATCACAAGAGGCTGGCAAAGGACATATACGAATCTTATGACTATGGAAGCCATAAAAGGAGAAGAATTTATAACCTTTGAGCAAGTCAATGCTGATGAGCAACCTGCACATTGTTGTGTTATACCTTTTACGCGTAATGTTTTCGATCCTATGGATTTTACCCCTATGGTTTTAGATAGTATTCCCAATATCAAAAGGAAGACAACTACAACATTTGAATTGGCATTACCAGTGTTATTTACTTCGGGGATACAACATATAGCTGAAATTCCTGAAGGGATGGATAAAATGCCTGAATTTGTCAAGAAATATTTACAGGGACTTCCAACATTATGGGATGATACAAAATTCATTTCCGGTTTCCCGGGGAAAGATGTAGTATTGGCAAGAAGATTGGGCTCTCATTGGTATGTTGTGGGTATCAATGGGGAAGAAGTGGCAAAGGAGATTGAATTGGATATTCCATATATAGAAAACAAAAATGGATATCTCATCAAGGATTCTGAAGGTAAAATACCTGAAAAGCAAGAATTGGATGCTATACCAAAAAAAATACAAATCCAGCCTTATGGTGGATTTGTATTAGTATTTTGATATATTTTATCAGATATTATTCGTCGTAATCTTCTTCCTTATCTCGAATTTATCGTATTCTTCGAGCTCTTTCAATACAGGCTCATATATCATTTTGAAATAGGTATTACAACTCCAGTTTTATCAATTTGTTCATTCAATATTAATTTTGTAGCTATTGCCAAGTGGTAAACCAACTGTTACAGCCATTGCAGTATGATTTTTGTCTCTACCTTCAACCACTAGAGAAGATGTTATTTTTCGATCTCTCCCTTTTTATTTTCATACACAAATTTCAGTTGCATTACTATCATATCTTTGTCATCTTGTTCCAGATTTAACTTTTCTTCAAGTAATTTTTGTAAAATCTGAGCAGGATGGCATGAGGTAAACCTATAGTTCTATTGTCAAATAATCCCAACCATCTCAGTTTGTACATATCGAAAGAATCATCAGAAACATTCAAATAAAATGCTAATTTTTCTTCTACTGTTTTTGTTTTTGTGGTATTTTAAAAATGAATTGGTAAATTCTCTGTACGTTAGTTCTTCAGAGTTTTCTACTACGAAACTATCATCAGTAATTCCCAATTGTACTAATAAATTCCATGTTTTACCAAAACCAGGTCTTCTGATTGCTCTCTGAACATAGTAGGAACATCATCGAGCCCATATATAGATCGGTATTTCAATGAATCTCTGTTAGGATAAACTTCTAAATTTCTCCATAGTCATCGAAATATATTCTTCTCAATCTTTGAAATAATTTGTGGTAAGGGTATATTTGTAAGAATTCCTGTCGATGTATTGAGCTCCGCCTTGTCCTGCTAACACCACATTTCTTGGGTTCCATGTCAATTTGTAATTCCATGGATTGTTATCTGATTTTGGTGCTACTAATCCACCCGTGGATGATCTGAACTGAAGGATTTTTCCACCTGAGTTTTTTATATTGTTTATAACTCTCATGGCAGATAAATGATCAATTCCAGGATCAAGACCTATTTCGTTCAAAATAAGTATTCCCTTTTCTTTAGCCTCATCATTCAATTCTCTCAATTCCGGTGAGATATAAGAGGCAGTAACTAAATTTTTTCTAAATTTAAGGCATGATTTCACAATGAGATAGTGAAATCTGGCAGGTAACATAGATATTACTATGTCGGCTTTTTTTACTTCTCTCGCTCTTTGAGCATCATTGAAGACATCAAATTCAATGGCTTTTCCGTTAACGTGTCCATTGATTTTCTTTTTTGCAATTTCAATATCAAGATCGCCTACTACTACTTTCCAATCAAATTCCACTGATTGCTTCAGTAAATATTCTATTAGGCAAGAGGTAGATAATCCTGCTCCAACAACTAAAATTCTTTTCATAATTAATTAGTTTTCTATAAATTTTTTCATATACTTAAATTCAGGAGTGAATTCTCCTTTGTGTAAAATCAATCCTTGCTTAATTTCGGGGTGTAAGTTCAATTCCTCGTATTTTTTATCAAAATCACAGTTCACCAATGAAGGAATGTAATCCAATAATGCATTGCTGAATTCTATTGAAGATTCTCTAGGTAATTCGCTTGGTAAAATATCAACAGCGAGTACCGTGATGCCATTTTCATCGAATCCATCTGCATAATTCCCACTTAGTGGATCGAATGTGAAAACAGGTGCTTCGATTGTTGTACATTTATGAGTTATTTCTATGGAACCTCCTGGGTCGCATGTGATATCTCCTACGCATTTTAATTTGAAATTTTTGTTATAGTTATCTTTTAGGAATTGGTGTGTAATAAGTCTTGGGTATCTGTTGTCCCAATACATCGAAGTTACCAATACAGATAATTTTTTGATATAAGGCGGAAATTTATTATTGTAATTTTGAGGATTGTCATAATAGTCCTGCAATACGAACTCTTTAGAATTATCACTTGGCTCGACTAAATTATTTTCTTTGAAAATGGAAATATATATATTGTTTCGGGAGTAATTTGTGTTCTCAAGTTCATGTAATTCTTCTGGTTCAAGTTTTATTATAGGCAAATTCTCCAATATTTCCACGACTCCTTTTCCAACATGTCCATATCCGGTAATTCCTATTACCAGAGGTGTTATTTTATCTGGTAATCCATTTGTTATAATATCATTTTTTATTAGTTGGAGAGTGTTCAATGCTTCGTCGAGTGAATTGTAGTATCTTGCTTGTTTTAGCATTGTGAATGGATTGTCTATACCTTCAGATCTTAGTTTTTGTCCAAGTGACCACAATGAATTTATCATTCCTGCAAGACCTGCAAACCTTCCGAAAAATATTGTCCTTTTACCATCTTTATTCCTTATTTTTTCGTAGTCGATAAGGTTTATTTTTTTTTCAACCATTCTTTTTAGTTCAGCCATATTGTATGGTTGCCCTTTTATGGTATGCGAAAAAAACATGTATGTTTTTCCTTCTTCAAATATATCCAAAGGCATCTCTTTTATACCGATTATTAATCTTGAATCTGGAGTATCTTTGGTAATAGTAGCACCTTGTTCTAAGAATTCTTTATCGCTGAAAATACGTTTTTCCGAACTTTGGACTATGAATTCTATACCGTGTTCTTTATTTAATAATTTTGCATGCTCTGGTATGATTGGGCATCTTCTTTCTAACTTGTATTTGTCTTCTATCCTGATTCCTATTTTATTCATTGGCTATATTTGATGTTACAATTGACAAAAATAAGCAAAAAAAATGATTGGGAAAAAGAGTTAATAGTATGAACTGCTATTTAGACTTCCTCTAATAGAATCCTGTCCGTGGTTATATTTGATAAATTCAAGCATCGAAGATTTTACTCCAATGAAAAAAGTATAGCTTCCTCCATTTGGTATCCAACTGAATGTCATCTGCCAGCAATGTAGATTTCTGGTGAATCCGAGATCTGGGTATTCAAA
The DNA here is from genome assembly GCA_041392555.1 of Saprospiraceae bacterium. Lineage (GTDB taxonomy): Bacteria > Bacteroidota > Bacteroidia > Chitinophagales > Saprospiraceae > JADJGA01. The sequence continues at coordinate 95,424 of JAWKLW010000008.1, forward strand.
TTTCTTATCCTTGAGGTTGTAGTCGAAGTTTCCTATGTTGATAGTCCAGTTTTTGGTCAATGGAATACTTCCTTTGACTGATATAGAATGATAACTCAAATAAGTAGTGTCTCTATTGTCTTTGTATTCCCATCTGAAACCTACGTTGTAGTTCAACTTGAAATCTTTCAATATGTCTAAAAGCTTATCGTTGGATTTTGAGTTCGGTTTATTATCTTTTTTTGTTTGTTCTTCTTTTTTAAACATTTTAATGATATCATCAAAAGATTTATTGTTGACTGTGATATTCAGACTAGATTGGTCATGTCTTAAAGGGAATTTCCTGTCTTCCCAATAGAATTTATTTATTCTCACATTGTCAACCTCTTCATAAGGGTCGAGCACACCTGTATAGCTAATATTGATAAAACTTTTGAACAGAGGTAGATTGAATCTTACACTTATCTGCGAAAATTTGAGACTATCATTAAATACATAATATGAACCTGAGAATCCCAGACTTTTTATCAATGAAATATTTTTGGCTATCAGTATCGTTTTTTGATTGAATTTTGCATCGAGGAATGGTTTATACCATAGTTCAATGAAATATTTCGCTTGGAGAGACTTGGAGCAGACCCGAAAAAGCATTGCCATAGGAAAAAATATTATAAGATTGTGGATCGTCATATTCTGCTCTTGTATCAGTGCTGTAATATTTTAGATATTTTGCCTGTTCATCTATGGGGTTTCCACTTGCACTAAGGCTTCCAAGTTACTTTGTGCTTGATTCCTCTGATGTAACCTTTATTGAAAAGTATTTTGCCATATTTATTGGTGGACAAAGTTACTGAAGGTCGTATTTGTCGGTAAACTTTCCAACCACTTATAGTGTCAGTGATAAGCTCACCGTTTTTTGTTTCCCAAATTGTATTTCCAAGGTAATCCACTCCAATGGAATCCTGATATATAGTGTCTTTTAATTTTTTGTCTATAATTTTGAAAAAATGATTTTCATTATATGCAACACTGAAATTTAAATTTACATGCTTGAAAATAGTGAATTGAGCACTTGTACTTGCGTTTTGTTTAAATCCTGATTTTAAATCGTTCCATGTTTTTCTTTCGAAAATTGTAGTGTCCGTAGCATTCAATTTATTTTGCATTTGAGCACCATAATTCAAATTTATTTTTTCATACCATTTTTCTTTTCCTGTTCTGTTATTATTTTTAAATGGATATATGGTATTCATTTTTAGATTCAAGTCGGGCAATGTGACATTAAATGCATGAGTGGAATTATTTTGGTCATGTTTGATGGCTGCAGTTATGGAAAATGGAGAACCCGGAAATGTCCTTGAAAAGTTAAAATTAGAGCTTATGACGTTATTCAATTGACTGTAAGCATTATTATTGGCTGTTTTCTGGTAATTATTGAATTGTAGATTCAGAGAACCACCGATAGTTTGATATGGGTTTGCCTTTGAATCCTGATTGTGGGTAAGTCTCACAGTGAATGCAGGACTTTTAACAGGCTTTAATACTTCAGCCTGTTCTTTGAAATAATTGACATAGCCTAAGTAAAAAGACCCTCTGTATTTGTATCTTTTGCTATAATTTACAGTAGTGAACAATGCATGGCTTCCACGTGTGTATATGTCGCTTGTGAGTTTCAGATCGATATAGTCATTCAAAAGAAAATAAACTCCTACATCTTTGAATCCTATTCCGTAGTCTTTGTTGTAATCGATATTTCTCGGTAATATAAGTCCTGATTTTTGTCCCTGAAAAATAGGGTACATTCCAAATGGCAATGATAAAGGATATAATGGAATTCCTGCAATTTCAAGAGTAGAGAACCCGAAAACTGCCAATCTGTTGGGCATCAACTTGATCTTTGTCGCCTTTATCCCCCAGTGTGGATTTTCATGGTCACAAGTAGTTATTATACCACCCGCTATAAACATTTTATCTATTTGATTTATAGTGTCAGCATCCTTGCTCAGATATTTTCCATAAGTACCGTGAACTGTCAGTTCTCCTTCTTTTTTTGCAGCATATTCTACCCATGCTTTCTTAGATTTAAGATTGTATCTTATTTTCTTTGCTTCAAATTCATCGGATTTGTCTTTGTATATCGGCTTTTGAGATATTTTACCCAATGAATCCAGAATAGGTGTTGCGGTGACTTCACTCGAATCCATATTGAACACTATGTGACCTGCATTCAGTGAGATGTCGCCATATTTTACATAGGCTTTATTGATCAATGTGAGTTTGTTGCTGTCATTATCAAAATGTTCTAAATCTATTGCTCCCCATTCTATTTTATCATCCAATGCATCAGGAGAAATATTATAAATTGAGAATGTATCTCTCTTGAGACTATCAGCAAAAAAAGGCTGTAATTGTGGAATCCATAACTACAGAATCACTTTGCATTTCTATGGAATCTGTCAATATTTGACCCCAAGAATCATGAATATATGTGAAAAATATTAATAATATGTAAAATATTACTCTCAAATGATATATATATTAATTATTTTCATTTTATTTGCATTTTAGAAAACTACAAAACTACGACAATGACAAAATTAAGCCAATTAATTTTAAAGGTCTTTTTATTTATTGGTATTAATATTTTTTTAACTATTAACGCCAAAGGCTTACCATATCCAACAACTAACGTAAATATATATCAATTAGGTATATTTAATGAAAAAATATCCGACTTTACTTCAGATGAACCTATTATTATTGTTATTGACCCTGGACATGGAGGGAAAGATAGTGGGACAAAATCCGGAGATATATTTGAGAAAGATATCACTCTCGATGTGTCTTTGAAAGTGAAAAAAGAGATAGAAAAAATGATTCCTGAAGCTATTGTCTATTTGACAAGAGACAGTGATATATTTGTACCATTGAATGAGAGAATAGGTTTTGCAAATAGAATTAAGGCAGATCTTTTTATTTCCATACATTGCAATTCATATCCTGATGACCATAAGATATCGGTAGTGAAGTTTATATACTTGGAGCTTCAGATTCAGGAGATAAATTAAAGATAGCTACAAGGGAAAATGCTTCTGTTTTGCTTGAACCGGATTATGAGTTAAATTATGATTGGTATGATCCTGATAGTCCTGAGGCATATATTTTTCTTACAAGTCTGCAAAATAAATACTTTACTCAGAGTATAGATTTTGCCTTAAGATTGAGCGATGATGAAGAGATAGAACACTATTTCGAACAACGAGGAGTGAAGCAATCAGAATTATTGATCTCTCAGACATGCTTCAATGCCTTCTGTTTTGTTAGAAATAGGTTTTTTGTCCAATAGCATCGATAGAAAGACAATGACTGCTGATATTGGTAAATATGAAATTGCCAATTGGATAGCACGGGCAGTCAGAGATTACAAAATGGAAAATTATTAGAGTGTATTTATAATTTTTATTCAAAAACAGTTTAAAATATATACTTTGAATTAACTTTTGCGTCTAATTAAAATATTGATTTTATTTGTTTGACATGGTTTTTTGATAAGATATATCAATAAATATTCTGATTTGATAATATCTATCAAAAAATAACCATTTAAATTTAATTGCATTAAACCTATGCTTTTATTTTGAGTCAATAATAAATAAGTGAAAAGCAAAATAACCAAATGAACATAAAAATATTATTGTTACCATTAATATTGTTGATGTTTAATTCTTTGAATGCACAAGTTGATAATAAGAAATGGTCGGTTGAGGATTGTATAAAATATGCTCAAGACAGCAGTTTGACAGTAAAAAATGCTTATCTGGATTTACAATCTTCAAAATTGAATTATGAACAAGCCAAGAGAAATATCCTTCCCGATGTAAGCGGAACAGCTAGGCAAAGTCTTTCCAATGGTCAGAGTATAGACCCAATTACCAGTGATTTTGTAAATCAACAGATTTTATCCACCAATTTCGCTGTGAGTTCATCTATGGCATTATATCAGGGGATTGTTGAATAAACAGATTGAAAAGAATGAGTTACTAATTCGTCAGGGTTCTTTTCTTGTGGATGAAGCTAAAAATAGTGTAAAGCTAAGTATTTTACAGAATTATGTTCAGGTTTTGTATGCTCTCGAGGGAGTTAAGATTGCTGAACAAAATCTAAATACTTCAAAGGATCAATTGGATCAGTCTGAGGGATTTTACAAATTGAAATCCATAACCCAAAAGGATTTGCTGGATGCAAAATCACAATATTCAACAAGTGAATATAATCTAATAACAGCAAAAAATAATTATGAACAGCAACTCATGACATTGAAGCAGGTATTAGAATTGTCGCCTGAAACAGAATTTGATATCAGAGAGATAGATACTTCCATTGTGAGCAGTTTGAATATTCCTGATAAGATGCTTGTTTATAATAATGCTCTGAATTATTTGCCTGAAATAAATTCCGGATTGACTTATCTTGAGATTCTGGATAAAAATATAGAAATTGTAGAGAGCAATTATAAACCTAATGTTTCATTATCCGCAAGTCTTGGTGCAGTTGCTATACCTCATCTCAGGATTATTCTTTTTTTCAGCAATTGAATAATAATTTTAATCAGGGGCTTGGAGTGAATGTTTCTGTACCTATATATAGCAAGGGGCAGGAAAAAACAGATTTGGCATTGGCAAAAATAACTAAAGAGAAATCGGAAAATGATTTATTAGCCACTAAAAAAGTATTTATAAAGATAGAGATCAGCTTGGAATAATGCCATAGCTTATAAACAACAGATGAAATCATCTCAGACTTCACTTGTTGCAGCAAAAGAAGCATACAGACTGGCTGAAATTCAATATAAGGTCGGAATGTTGACAACTACAGAATTAGTTACAACACAAAACACATTGTTAGTGTCAGAATTAAATTATATTCAGGCTAAATATCTGACCTTATTATATATCGAAATTTTAGAATTTTATCAAGGAAACAATATCAATTTTTAATCAATGAAAAAGAAAAGTAGTATTATAATACTGATAATTTTATTGTTAGTAGCAATGTTTTTTTTGTTTACAATAAATATTATAAAACGATAAAAAAAGATGTGAAAACGGAAACGGTGGAAGGAAAAGGGGGATATAGCATCGACTGTGATACAGCTACGGGAACAATAGAACCTACCAATCAGGTAGAAGTTGGTACTCAGGTATCAGGAGTATTGGAAAAGATATATGTCGATTTTAATACTAGTAAGTGAAAAAAGGTCAATTATTGGCTGAATTAGATAAAACAAACCTTAAAGAGGCTGTAACTCAGGCTAAGGCTGTTTATGATAATTCTATAAATGAATTAAAATATCAGCAGGAGTATATGACAGACAAAAGGAATTGTATGACAATAATCTCCTTACTCAGGCAGATTTTGACCTTGCTCAATATAATCTCAATAATGCCAAGCAGCAGTAATCCAAAGAAAATCGGATTTGGATAAGGCAAAGACCAATTTAGGTTATGCTGATATTTATTCCCCAATTTCCGGAGTCATACTTTCGAGAGATGTAGATGAAGGTCAGACTGTTGCTGCAAGTCTTAGTACCCCGACATTATTTACCATAGCTGAAGATTTGAAGAAAATGCAGGTGGAAGCTAATGTCGATGAAGCCGATATAGGTGAGGTTAGTGATAATCAACGAGTGGAATTTACTGTCGATGCCTATCAGGGTATAGATTTTGCAGGTAAGGTCACTCAGGTAAGATTGAACCCAACAACAACTTCCAATGTGGTAACATATACTGTGGTTATAGATGCCGATAATGAAGAATTGAAATTGAAACCTGGTATGACTGCTACTATTACCATTTATACTCAGGAACTGAAAAATGTATTGACAGTAGAATCAAAAGTGCTGAATTCCAAGGTGGATTTCAATACCATAGCTCAGTATTTCAAACCTCCAACACCACCTAGTGATGAAGAAATAGAAAAAATGGATTCTATGCCAAAACCAGAAATGATGCCGGATGGAGAAATAGTGGAAGATGAAAATACAAGACTATTATTTGTGATGGAAGGTAATGAACCAAAGCCACGAAGAGTAAAATTTGGCTTATCAGATGATATCAATGTACAGGTAGTGGAAGGACTCAATGAAGGAGATAAAGTGCTGTATAAAGTAGAAGAGGTTTCAGGTAGTTCTGAGGCTGACTCATCGGGTGGTGACCAGGAAAGTCCATTTATGCCTAAACCTCCGGGAAGAAACAAAAAATAATTAAAATCCATATATAATGGAAGAAAGTAATATTATCATAAAAATCAGAGATTTGCACCGAAGTTTTGAGATGGCTGGTGAGGAATTGCATGTGTTGAAAGGTATATCATTGGATATAATGGAGGGGGAATTTGTCACTATAATGGGTGCAAGTGGTTCAGGAAAAAGTACTTTGCTGAATATTTTAGGTTGTCTGGATCAGGCATCTTCAGGACTGTATGAACTTGCCGGAGAGAGAATAAAAAACATGACAAAAGACCAATTGGCTGAAGTGCGGAGTAAAAAAATAGGGTTTATTTTTCAATCTTATAATCTTTTGCCAAGGACATCTGCATTAGAAAATGTGGAATTGCCACTATTTTATAATCCCTCAGTATCAGGTGAAGAAAGGAAAAAGAGGTCTGTTGAAGCATTGAAAATGATAGGATTGGAAGATAGGATGACACATACACCCTCTCAATTGTCGGGAGGACAGCAACAAAGAGTAGCCATAGCAAGATCTTTGGTAAATAATCCTAAAGTCATATTTGCAGATGAAGCTACAGGAAACCTGGATACTAAGACTTCTTATGAGATAATGTCGGTATTTCAGGATTTGAATAGAAGAGGTAAAACAATAGTTTTCGTTACTCACGAGCCTGATATTGCTGAATTTAGTAGCAGAACCATAGTTATAAGAGATGGAAGAATAATTAAAGATTATAAAAATAATAATATAAAAGATGCTAATATAGTATTGGCTGATTATTTAAAAACTTTGGAAGACGATGAAAATTCTTAACTTGTTTAAAATAGCTTGGAAAGCGATTCTTCTTAATAAAACAAGAACACTATTGACAATGCTTGGCATTATCATTGGGGTGAGTTCTGTAATTGCTATGCTGGCTATAGGGCAGGGATCAAAGGAAAGTATTAAATCTCAGATATCAAAAATGGGATCCAATATGATTACTATCAGACCAGGTGCCGGAATGCAGGGTGGGGTGAGAATGAGCGCAAGTTCTATGCAGACTCTGACTATTGATGATTTTGAAGCCATAAAATCTCAGGCTACTCTCATCTCTGATATTTCACCTCTTGTCAATAGTAATGGGCAATCCATATATGGAGCCAATAACTGGCCCACAAGTATGTATGGTGTGAATCCTGAATATCTCGATATACGTGAAATAACAGTAGAAGAAGGTTCCATGTTTACTGATATGGATGTTCAGAAATATGCCAAAGTTGCACTGTTGGGTAAAACAGTAATCGAAAATTTATTTCCCGATGGTGAAAAAGCCCTGTAGGAAAAATAGTAAGATATAATAACATCCCATTGAAAGTAATAGGTACTTTGTCTGAAAAAGGTGAAAGTAATTTTGGTCAGGATCGTGGACAATATTATATCACCATATACCACAGTTCAGAAAAGAATTTTGGCAGAGGATTTTTTAGGTTCTATTATTTGCTCTGCAATATCTGAAGATAAGGCAGAAGTTGCGGCGGATGAAATCACAAGCATATTGAGGACTCAGCACCATATCTCAGGAAATGATGATGACGACTTCAATGTGTTCTCTGATGGATGAATTGATAGCGAAAACATTTAGCTCAACAAGTCAGATGCTCACTATATTATTGGTAGCTATTGCCAGTATATCATTGATAGTAGGAGGGATAGGTATTATGAATATTATGTATGTGTCTGTCAAAGAGGAGGACAAGGGAGATAGGACTCAGAATGGCGGTTGGAGCTAAGGGTTCAGTGATAATGATGCAATCTACGTAGAATCATTGATGATAAGCTTCACAGGTGGGGTTATAGGTGTGATATTTTGGTATTTCCAGACTGTGGGAATAGCCTCGTAGTTTTTTACACGCCTCTTACGATTGTTACATTGTCATCGATACTTGTATCTTTTGCGGTGTGTGCATTTACCGGAGTATTTTTCGGATGGTATCCTGCAAGAAAAGCTTCAGCTCTAGATCCACTTACTGCCTTGAGATACGAATAGAATAAAACTGTCTTATTATAAGTTTGATAAGTTGAGTTGCATTCATCAGTTTTCCTGAAAAGTATTATTGATGTCTTCTTCGATATTGCGCAATGAATTTTTGCAATACTGCACTAATTCATTTGCCCTTTTGATATGTTGTCCCAATTCATCGATTCCGATATCTCCGGATTCTATTTTGTTAAGGATACCTTGAAGTTCAAAAGCAGATTTGTATGATAATTTTTCTTCCATGTACAAATAATTTTGCAAATATATTGAATTTTATGAAAAGTGAAAAACTTAAAGTTAAAAGTGAAAAGTTAAAAGTGTTGCAATATCCAATTGGTTAAAAAAAGTGAAAAATAATACAGTTATTTATATTGAAGTGAGAATTATATTATTTGAAATTTTATATTTGTATTACGGTTTAACAACTTAATTGATATATTACATATTATAAAATAAATAGATATGAAATTCAAGATACTTTTCTTCTGCTTATTCATTAGTTTAGAAATATTTGGGCAGCATTATACGGATTTTGTGCAAATATTGATACAAGCGGAGAACCTGGCTTCCACCTGCACATTAATTTTAATATTATGGAGACAAAGAATACAGGGAAGAAAAGAAATTGATCTTAAGAAGGACGAAGTCATCCGAAAGGCAAAGAATGTGATTTCACAATTTAAATGTGGGGGTAAAGTAGGGATTGGTAAAGAGGGCGAAGATGCAAAAAGCTATAAGAAGTTTTAGTGGGTTTAGGAAATGAATAAAGGGACTGAGTTTTTGGAAGGCGATTTTGGATGGACTTCTATATTTGAAAGCCTAAATAAGGAATTAGAAGGTATTATTAAATCAGACCGAGTTGAAAATCATTTGCAATAGGTGATGAATTCTCACCCTGATTACTATTTCTTAACCAAATAATTTTGCAATTTTTTTTTACAAAATATACATAGGTATTTTTAGGTATAGTAAGCCTCTAAAAAAGTGAAAAAGAGAAAAGGAAGTTTTGGCTACCTCTTTTTCGACTTTTTTTGTCGGCATCAAGGGTTATTCCTGACAGGTTGCTCCCCAGTTGAACAAACATCTAAAATTTCCGTAATATATAACTACCTTATATTAGGCTATTTATGACATTTTTTATAACTTTGTCGTGATTTATTTTATAACCAAAAACTGCGATCATGACAAAAGAAAAAATTCAATAAAGTTTATCGTCAATATGAGGACTATTTGTTTCTTATCAATGCTTCGGTTTATACACGAAAGGCTTATCTTTCCAACTTCAGTGCTTATTTTGACTATTGTGAAATTCAGGGCATTGAGGATGTATTGTATCAGGATAATGTAAAAAAATTTGATTTACAGGTCTCGTAATGGAGTCAAATGGCAGACTATCAATAACATCTATTCTGCACGTGCAAATTGTTTCGTGAGGTTTTAAGTCTTGTTGAGTTTTAAAAAATTACTCCAGACCTAAAAAAGAAAAAATCCTTCCGAGAATTTTGTCTCTGCTGTCGGAAGTTTTTAATAACTGACGAATTTTAAAAAAGAAATAATTAAAAAGTTTTTTAAAAGGATTATAATTAAAATATAAACTATTTTAATAAAACCCACCAATCCATACCCAAAATCACCTACTGTCGGAAGTTTTTAAAAACTTCTAATAAATTTTAAAAGAATAATATAATTGATTGTTTTATCAGTAGAAGTAGTATTATTGTTATGTAACAGTATTTCATATTAAAAATGAAAGGTGATATTAAAGGATATACGATTGGTGATTAATATGAAACATACTTTTTAACTTTAACGATAGTGAGTGGTAGGTTGATTTTAATAGATTTCGGTTTTACAGAAGGGTGTATTCCCGGAGAGGATTACTTTATATTTGTCCGAAGCTCGGATTTGTCCGGATTTTGACGGAAACATCGAAAAGTGGAGGGAAAATATTGATGATATCAAAAGCTAGTCAAATTAAACAAATTGAAGGTTTATAACTATTGATTTTTATGAATAAAAAACAAATAAGAGAATTAGAGCATATTTTAACTATGCGTAAAGATATTGATTCAGAAGATTTTGATATGGTTTTAGTATTATTGAAAGAGTTTGCAAGAAGATTACCGTTATGGAAGAAATTAATTCATGATAAAAATCCAAAAAATTGAAATTGGAGCAAATATATTATTTGATATAGTTCATAAGAATTTTTGGGAAAAGCATAGCATTATCAGAATTAAATGATTTATCAATCTCATATTTTGATAAATTAATAATTGCAAGTTATTTTAATTGGGAAAAAAATGAAAAAAATCAAGAAGATGGGATATAAACTTGAAAATCCATACATTCCTTATATTGAAATTTTTAAATTAGGGGCCATTTTTAAAATATGAATATACCAGATTAGAAGTATATCCATTTATTGGAATTAATGTATTTCCCTGAAGATGATTTTCTTAAACATACGCCATTCTGGATAGATAATAGTACATAAGTTGAAAGGACAGATGCAATAATTAGTTGTTATTTTACTGTTTTCAATAATTATATTTAGCTTATTAACCTAAATCTATAAATATCAAACAATAATAATAACCGCTAAATCAATAAAATCAAAAACAACCCAGTTCGGCTTAGTCTGTACCCAAGTCATAGGACAACAAAATAGTAACTTTAATAAAAGTGTTGGGTTAGCTGAGCATAGGCTTAATTACCTAAGTCGATGAATAATATACCAATGTTTTAACCAATACAATAAATAATCAATCAAAAGTCTACAATTTGTGAAGTAAATTTACAAAATTGTAAGCAATATCTTATCCGTTGTTTGTGCTCTCACAACATCAAAAAACAAACAATAAAATTCGTGAATCTCCATCAAAAGTGGACGGATGGGCAAAAGTGGCAAAAAAAAAAGAATAATTCGTGAATTGGTGTATTAAAAAAAAAATTAGCAGCTAAAAATAATCAATAAATATGTCGTGGAAATAATTTTCAAAGATGAAAGTTTTCAGATTGTTGGTATTTGATGATATTCACAGAAATTTAGGAGCAGGTTTTCTGGAAATAGTCTACAAAGATGCACTGGAATATGAATTTAAAAAGTTAGGATCTCCATTTGAGAGAGAAAAATGTATGAAGTTGACCTTATAAATGCATAGTCCTTCCACATAGATTTTATGCAGATTTTGTAGTATTTGATACATAATTTTAGAGATAAAAGGAGTTTCAGGAATAAATGAAGAGTTTGTAGCACAAGCATTAAATTATCTCAAAGTCTCAAAGAATAAATTGGCATTGGTTGTAAATTTTGGAGAGAGTAGTTTGAATTATAAAAGAGTGGTTTTGTGATAAAATAGCTGCCACTAATTCACGAATTGAAAGCACGAATTGAACTAATGAAAAAGCCACTAATTCACGAATTGAAAGCACGAATTGAACGAATGATAGCCACTAATTCACGAATAGTATGAGTTTCGAAATCCAAAAAGATGAAAGGTGATAAATGATGGAGAGAAAGTAAAACTATTTCAAAAAATCAATTGTTGTAAAAATTAAGTGTTACATTTGAATAATCTTTACTTCAATATAATAATTATGAAACATAAAGTATCAGCTATATTTATTTTTATTAGCATTAGTTGCATTCAAAGCAAGCTGCTCGTGGATTGGATTTAAAGCAGGCTTATCTTATGTTTCTGCGAGGAATGTGACACAATATCTGGAAAATAATGGAGATGAAAAAGTAGTTTTCCCATTGATATATGAATTCAGTGCCGGATATAATTATCAATTTCCAAATTCGAGTGCAATTCTAACGCCTGGTATAGGATATTCTTTCAGCCTCCGAAATAGGTGCCGGACAAACTATAATATGACAAGATATTTGAAATACCATTCAAGATATATCCTTTTAATATGGAGGGTGAATGATGTCCCCCGATTTCAGTATAAGAAATAAATTTTTCGAAAACACTTTTTCTTTTTTATTCTCAATGCAGCAGTGAATTATGAGATATTATCGAAGAATGATGGCGAAAAATATAACGATATCGATTATAAAGTAGGTATAGGTGCGGGAATAGCATTTACTTTGGTGGAAGGATTGGTATTATCTCCTGCTATTTCTTATAATCTTATTATCGATAATCAATGGGCTGCTCCATTGCTGTAACTCCTGTGAATTCTGCTCATCACTGATAGCCATACAGAACCTTCTTTCGAACTTAGTTCATATTTTTAAGGATTGATCGCGAATAGTTGTTTACTGATAGTTTTAGCTCCTAAAGCCGAATACTGAATCCCAAGCACTGAACACCCTAATCACCCATAGTAATCGATAATTACAGATATTGCTGAATCGACATATCCCATACCAATAGATTGACATGAACAAGTATGAAATAAAGTTGATAAAATCTCAATCTACTGCCCCAATGTCTGTCCATATTGATAAATCATAATAGATATTGAACACTTCATCATCGAATCCACCAAACAATTTCATCATAGCCAGATCGATTTCATTGTGTCCAAAATAGATTGCAGGGTCTATAATCACGCATTTGCCATTAGTATCTATCATATAATTACCATTCCAAAGGTCACCATGAAGAAGGGTAGGAGTTGCTGCATCGGGCATATCTTTTTCTATTTGATGAAACATTTTTTCTGTTTTGGAGATATATCCATTGCTTATCATTCCTGAATCAACAGCCAATTTGAGTTGGTACTCTTATCCTGTGAGAAAAATAGAATTCAAGCCATAATTGTCAGAAAGTTTATTAATCTGATGAAGTTTGCCTATAAAATTGTCACTTTGGAATCCGAAATAATCCGATGTTATACTGTGGATTTTATAAAGTTCTAATGCAGCAGATTACGTGATTAGTGTTTTGGAATAATTAACTCGAGTCTATCCACTCTCGAGAAAAAGTAAATTAAAATTTTTTGTAGCTCTCAATTCTCATTGGTTTTGGAACTGATCTCATTTTGATTCATAAATTTAAGAGCTTCGAATTCAGCTTTAAGCATTTCTCAAAACCATTGAATAAGTATTAGATTTTACAAAATATATATTTTTTTTGCTTTCAATCCGATATGCTTCATTTATATCACCTCCGGATACTGAAGAAAATTATCGATATTCATCTCCAATATGTGTGAAATGATATCTTTCAAGGGATTGTGGTATTTTGTATTCATTGAATATGTGAAATTGTATATGAAATTAAACTTTATATTATGGTTAATTATTAATCAGGAAAGTTATAAAACTAATTTAATATTTGCTCATAACAGTTAACCCAATACCCAATACCGAACACCAAACATCTAACGCTGAACTTAAATCCTTTTCTGGTCTATAGCATTCATCAGTTCATCCTTATAATTTTTTCCTATAGGTATGAGTTTGGTTTTCCCTTTTTCAAAGACTTCAATCATATTACCCATTATGGAATTTATTTTTTCTATATTCACGAGATATGATCGGTGAACCCTAAGGAATCTGTTTGAAGGTAATTTGTCTGCAAGGCTTTTCAATAGTTTGCAGGGTAATAATGCGAGACTCTTCATTTCTTATAATTACATAGTCCTTTAATCCTTCTATATAGATAATATCGTCATAATTGACTTATCAGTTTTTTATCAGCTTTCACATAGAAATAATCATCATCTACGTTACCCGTTTTAGCTTTTTTATTGAATTTCTCATTTACCTTATTGATAGCTTCTATGAATCTATCCAAAGAGATAGGTTTATAAATAGTCGATTACATTGAGATTGTAACTCTCTTGAGCATAATTTGAGAATGCAGTAGTAAGTATTACCATTGAGGATCTACCAGGGAGCTCAGAAATTCTATTCCCGATATTTGCGGCATTTTGATGTCGAGGCAAATTAAGTCGATATCATTTGTTTGGAGTGATGTTACACAGAGCATCAATTGCATTGTCACATTTGGCTAAGGGAGTTTTCCAGTTCTGGTAATTTCTCAATATAATTTTCAAGAATTTGTTGTACAAAAGGTTCGTCGTCAACTATTAATGTTTTGATTTTCATAGTTATATTTATTGATTGATGATATATTAATTAAGATCTCAAAAATAACTCTATTTTATAATTTTTAGTAGTGTTTTCTATTTCCAAGTTTATATTTATCGGCAAATAATATCTCTAATCTCTTTTTTTACATTTGCCAGTCCAATTTCTCCCTGTGTTTTACTACTAATCTCATTTTGAACGAATTCAGGTTTGGAATTTTCAACGCTGAAGAATATTTCGTTTTCATTGATTTTAATATTTATATTTATACAAGCGTTATCGATTATTTTATTTATTCCATGCTTGAAAGCATTTTCTACAAATGGGGTAAACAACATAGGAGGTATTTTGATCTGAGCCGGATCACCTTCCACAGTCAATTTGATAGAAGTGTTATTGTCTTTTTGACGCAGTTTCTCCAGTTCAAGATAATTTTGAAGATAAGTTATTTCCATCTTTCAGTAGCACTCTGGGTAGCCCATTGCATTCATAAAGCATATATCTCAGTAATTCAGATAATTTTAATATGGCTTCGGAGTTTTATCATTCTTTGTCAAAGCCAGAGCATAGATGTTATTATGTGTTGAAGAGAAATGCGGATTTATCTGATTTTTCAGAAATTTCAGTTCAGATTGTGATGGTTTCTTTTTCAAGCTTTTTCCTCTCTCTCTGATAATAGAACCATTCATAGAATATTTTTATAACTAGAGATACCTGCCACGATAAAAAGCGACAGAAAAGTGTAAGGAGATTTAATATTATTTCCTCTGTTGTTCGGGATTCTATGATTGCCAAATATATATACTATAAATCCTTTGATAGGAGTTAGCAACCCAACACTCAATATGAGCATTATGAAGTACTTCCAAAGGGAATTTGTCTTCATATATCTGGGGAAAAGGTAATAAATATTGAACAAGATGACAAAAATATAAAATACAAGGTCTATTGATGTCACTACCATATCATTCATGTCCATATTTTTGCTCGTAAATGGCATTAATAATATTATGATAATCAGTGTGCTTATCAATATACTGTTCAATATGTTTTGTTTGATTTTTATCATTTTATTTTTTATAAATACACTTCATTTTCTATTGTCATAATGGTATTAACAGTAAATTTCAGACTAAGTTATTTTACATTTACCGATAGATGTTAATTTTTTAGATTAATTAATATTTATTTTATACCAATTGCTTGAGGGACATATTTCAATCCTATTGCAAAGGCATAAAAAAATTATGTCTATGGCTACAAGTCAAAATTAGAATCTCTTTCCCCAGAGTTTTTTTAGCCTTGTTAGAATTTTCAATTCACTATCATTATTTTGTGGAACATAAAGTTTGATATTTTTGATTTTTGCTGGTAAAAATTCCTGGTCAACAAAATTATTTTCGTAATTATGAGCATATTTATATTCCTTTCCATAACCTATATCTTTCATCAGCTTGGTAGGTGCATTTCTAAGATGTAGAGGAATGCTCAGATCCGGATATCTCCTCACAGTGCTTATGGCTTCATTGATAGCCATATAAGCTGAATTGCTCTTGGGGCTGGTAGCGAGATATATTGCAGTTTCTGACATTATTATTCTGGCTTCGGGATAACCTATTTTGTGTACAGTATCGAAGCAGGTATTTGCCAGAAGCAAGGCATTAGGATTGGCAAGACCTATATCTTCAGCTGCCAGAATTATCATTCTTCGACTGATAAATTTAGGGTCTTCCCCACCTTCTATCATTCTTGCGAGGTAATATACTGCAGCATCAGGATCGCTTCCTCTTATGGACTTTATGAAAGCAGAGATAGTATCATAATGCAATTCTCCTGATTTGTCAAATTTTTGTATATTGCTTTGTACACTTTCGCTGAAAGATTTGTTGGTAAGGATTATTTCCTGATTTCTAAGGTTGTTATCCATTGTCAATTCTATCACATTGAATAGTTTTCTGGCATCTCCTCCCGAAAGTGATAGTAAAGCATCGGTTTCTTTGAGAATGATATTTTTATCATTATATTTTTCCCTGTATTTATCCAGAGCTGATCCCGAAAGAAAGTTCTACTAATTCTGAATGTTCAAGAGGCTGTAAAATAAATACCTGACACGAGATAGAGAGGGAGCTATCACTTCGAAAGATGGATTTTCGGTAGTAGCAATCATGAGAGTTATTATGCCTGTTTCTACGCTTGAAAGTAGGGCATCTTGTTGAGCTTTATTGAATCTGTGTATTTCATCGATAAATAATACAGGAGCCTCATTGGTTTTTTCTCTTTCAATAATTGCTTGGTCGATGGCATTTCTGATATCTTTGACACCGGAATTTATAGCACTCAATTCTATGAATCTGCTATTGATATTTTTTGCTATGATCTTAGCTAAGGTCGTTTTACCTGATCCGGGAGGTCCCCAGAAAATCATAGAATGGATTTTTCCCGAGTCCACCATATTTTTCAATACTGCACCTTCGGATATCAGGTGATTTTGTCCTTTGTAGGTCGATAAGTCCTTCGGCCTCATTATTTCTGCTAATGGAATAGACATATTTTTTGGTGAAATTATATAATAACAATAAACTGAACAAAAATTAAACGATATTTATATCAAAATATATTAACTTTGCAAAATATGTTAAGCAGTTTAGATCAATATCAAAGAAAGGCTTTTGAGATTTGCGATGGTAGCGATCTCACTTTTGTCTATGGTCAGAAGTCATCAGGCAAATCATTTTTGGTAAGATATATTGCCAGAGAAAATTGGAACAAAGGGGAATCCACTATTATTGTCGTTCCCGATGCTGAAGAAAGTGAACTCATGCACAGGTTATTGGGAGTGTTTGACTTGAATAGATATTCCTTTGTGTTGAATGGGAAACCCGAAGTGCTGCAATACAATCTCGCAAGAATCAAAGCCCTCAATAAAGAAGAAAAGTTAGATATTACTAAAAAAGAGCTAAGTATCAATAAATTGCAACTCGATAATATAAAAGATAAAATTGATGCTTATTTTGACAAACTCAACAAACCATTATTGAATAACAGAACTTTTTCAGAGTTACTAACCATAAGTTCTTTTGATTCAAAAGCATATACAAATATCCATTTTAATCAGATCTTCGATGTTTCCCGATTCAATTTTGAAGAAGATGAGTTCAAATCTATAAATCTGAAAGTGAAATTGGCTTTTGAATTTTTTCAAAAAGGAGAGGATAAAATAGATGTGTTTTTTAATAAAAAATCCTATTCTGAAAGATTTCCGGATTTGTCATGGGAAAAAGTCAATAGATGGATTCAAAATAGCAGAATTAGAGTACTGAAGGCAATTGAACTTCTGTCGGTATTTATGCAGGAACATGTAAGTGTAAAATTCAATTCCGAGTGGGAAAAGATATTGAAACTTTTCGATGAATTAGAAAAATATGCTAATGAAATAGAGGTATATCAAATAAAATATAAGGAGTATGTTCCTAAATCGGCAGGATTGTTTGGATTGGATAAAAAATCTAAGGAACTCAATGATGAATATCAATTAGCAAAGCAAAAAGTAATATACAATTATAAATTATTGATAGAGTCGTTCGAAAATAATGAATTGCTAAAAGATGATTATGAAATTCCGGATAAGAATGAGCAGGATATAGATAAAATCTCAAAAAATATTGAGAAAATAAAGAATTCAAAATCTGAAATTGATAAGATTATAAATTCATATATTTCTAAAGAATTGCGAAGTATAAATTTTAGAAATATTAGAAATGAAAATACACAAGAGCTGCAGGAAGAACTGGATAATCTATTTAAAGAATTGAATTCAGGATATGCAGCAAAAAAATGGGAAGACACCGCATTTAGTATAAACAAGCAACTCACCCACCTCGAAGATATTCTCGAAGATCTTAATGAACTCGAAGGTCAAAGAGTTAATTTTTTTACTAACTTCAATTGGAATCTGTTTCTGAATGATCTTGATGATAAGTCATTATATATTATAAAAAAATTAAATATTTACAGGCCTAAAAACTGGATGATATTTATTCAAAATTGGTATATTCAGAATATTATAAAACTGAATAAAGTACATATCAATTTCAATATCCTGGAGACTTTTAATCAATTGATCACTGTACAAAATAACAGGGAGGAGCTGATAAAGCATAAATCTGCTAAAATATGGCATAATAAAAGAGATATCTATTTGAATAAGAATATGGATTCTCAAACCATTGAACAGCAGATACTTCAGCAAACTTCGTCTGATGTCAGTTTAGGAGATTTATTGTCGCAGGGAATAAGCTTTGTGGAATCATTTCTGCCAATTATTATAGTTACTGCTGAAGAATTGAAAAATAATATTGATAACTTTGCAGGATTCAGTAATTTTATCTATTACAAATCCACTGATTATAAAGAATATCTTGAGAAAATAATTCCTAAAGATGAAAATAAGAAATTGATATTCACTGCTGAGGAAAGTGAAAATTCTGAAATCATAAAATCTGCTCTTTGGAGTAATTCATATCAAAAACAATTGAATACTGTGGAGTTGAATGGTTTTCACCAACAAGGAATGATAGAGCTCATCGATATGAGTTATACAGAAAGATTATATGCAGCTCGTAATCTGGCATTTCTTATGCAATCTGTCAATACTAAAATCAAGATTTATCATTTCAAAAATACTGTTTTATTTTCCGCTTTTGATGAAATATTGAATAAAGTGTTATTTAAACTTCTTGAAAATCAGGGAGTCAAGGAAATGAAGATTATTGATACTCCTTTCCATTTGATTGTCGATAATATATTGGAGGTCAATAATAAACAGGTTTTCCTTACTCAAAATAATCTGTTGAATTATCAGAATACTGACAATGTGTTGTGGCAATTGCTGGCATTGGAAAAAATAAAAAAATCCGGTATTTTAGTTAAGAATTTTAACACTATGGATTTGTTGGATAGTCCGGTGAAATCTATCAAGAATTTTGTCGCCAAAGAATTATTAAATGCCTGAAAACTGTCTTATATTTTAATGATTGATTTACTTGATTATAAGGATAGGTTAAAGGTAGTCTCACAGGATGACAGACAAAAAATATATGATGTTGTAAGGAGAAGATATTTTATTTTGACTCCGGAAGAGCTTGTTCGCCAGTTGTTTGTTAGTTTTTTAATCGATAAAATCAGCATTTCTGCCAAACGAATAGCTGTAGAAAGGCAAATTAAAGTCTTTGGCAAAAATCATAGGTTTGATATATTGGTTTTTAGCAGTGAAGCGCATCCCATGATGATTGTTGAATGCAAATCACATTATCAAAAACTAAACAATAATGTTGCTATTCAGGCTGCAAAATATAATTTTGAACTCAAAGCTCCATATCTCTGTGTAACCAATGGCATGGAAACAAAGGTTTTTAATATCGATTTTGAAAATGAAAATATAGTTCCATTGGAAGATTTTCCTCGCTTGTAGTTGTTTCCCATTCTTCTAACAAATCATTGCATAAATTTATTCTGACATTCCCAATAAATGAGGGAATATGTTTATTACAAAGGTTTGTGAAGTGATTTTTAATTCACTTTTATCAACGGAACAATGTATTGAGATGGAACTAATAAAAAAAGCATAGTCAACAACATTTATGACTATGCTTTTTAAGATATTTATGGAATTATATATTTATTGTTTAGAAAACAATAAGTTTTGATATTTTCCATCTTTAATAAATCTAATCAAATACAATCCTGATGGTATATCTATGTAATTGAAAGGAATAGTATTTTGACCTGATGTTAAATGGCTATTATTACTTTGAATCAAAATGCCGGTAGAGTTATAAAGTTGAATGTCATAATCTCCTTCTTCTTTTGAATAAAAATCAATATTGAACAAACCATTATTTGGATTAGGATATAGAACCATAGTTCCAAATGATTCATCGATATTGTTGACTGTGCTTATCTCAATAGTTTGAGAGAAATAATGTTGTCCACACTCATTGGAAGCATAAAGAGTTACTACATAGGTTCCATTATAAGTATATGTATGAACTGGATTTTCTTCCTGGCTTAAATTGTTATCTCCAAAATCCCAATAAAAATCCGTAGCATCAGAAGCAGAAGTATTAGTGAATTCTACAATATTATTGTCAATTGAATATTCGAAATCCACTTCCGGACCACTGTTTACATGAATTACATCTTCGATTACCAAAGTGTCTGATAGGCTATTTCCAAAAGCATAAAGAGTGACATTATAATCACCTTCTACAGTATAGCTAACAGTAGGGTTGTCTTCAGTTGAAAACTGTGGAATTCCTCCTTCGAAAATCCAGAAAATAGTATTTGTAGCAGATGATGTATTAGTGAATTCTACTTCAAGAGGTGCACATCCCTCATTGATATTATATGAGAATTGTGCCAGTGGAGCCAATGAAACTCCGAGTGAATAATGCAAAGTATCATAACCACATTCATTTCCTGCTATTATTGTAATGTTATATTCACCTGCTTCGGCATATTCATGTTGAGCTGTTTGTCCACTTGCTGTTCCGCCATCACCAAAATTCCATATCACTGTATTCGCCTGATCTCCTGAATAGGTAAAATAATAAAGCAATTCATTGGCAGTAAAATAAAAATCAGGGTCAGGAGGTCCAAGTACAGTAATATAATTGGTTTCAGTCACAGTATTTGTTCCTACTGAGTTAGTTGCGGTAAGACTTACATCATAAGTTCCCGGATTATTGAATATTACTATTGGATTATCTTCTGTTGATGTAGCTGGAGTTCCACCTTCGAATGTCCATGTAATATTATTAGTATTGGAAGATGATTCATTAAAGAATTGTACTTCCAGTGGCGAGCAACCTGTAAGTGCAGAATTGCTAAAGCTTGGTGTAGGTGGAGTAGCAATTGTTATTGTTACTGATTCAGTAAGGGTATCGCATGAATTATAATAAGTGAATACAACAGTGTAAGTGCCATCATTTTCATAGATATATGTAGGATTAGTAGCTGTGGAATTAGTGCCATCACCAAAATCCCAACTGAAACCTGCTACATTGCTGGTAGCCTGAACAAATGATACTACATTGCCATTAATAGTGTATTCAAAATCACCACTTGGTTGAGCATATACAGTAACATAATCATTCAATAATAAAGTATCGCTTCCAAGACTATTGGAGGCTACAAGTTTTACATAATATGCTCCTGGATTCAAATAATAAACTTCAGGATTGGCATTTGTGGAAGTAGCAG
This sequence comes from Saprospiraceae bacterium, assembly GCA_041392555.1. GTDB lineage: Bacteria > Bacteroidota > Bacteroidia > Chitinophagales > Saprospiraceae > JADJGA01. The sequence continues at coordinate 116,962 of JAWKLW010000008.1, forward strand.
GAGTTCCACCTTCGAAAGTCCAAACTACGTCAGTAGAATTTGATAGATTATTGAATTGCACAGTTAGAGGTGCACATCCTGTATTATTATTGGCACTGAAATTAGCAAAAGGCTCT
>JAWKLW010000009.1:0-112268 GCA_041392555.1 Saprospiraceae bacterium
CTGAAGTGAGAAGAAAATACAAATAATTTTATATTAAAGTTATATGAAAACCCGGTATTGGTATCAATATCGGGTTTTTTAATAAATAATTCACAACGATATGTCTTCAATTATTGATTTAATATTGCTAAAAATTTATGATTCTGATGGTGTCTCCATTGATTCGCGTACTATAAAGAAAAATGAAGTTTTCTTTGCTCTTTCAGGACCGAATTTTAATGCCAATAACTATATCAAAGAAGTTTTGGATAAAGGGGCATCTTTGGCTATTGCAAGTGATAAAAGGTTTGAAAATTATAAGAATGTAATAGTTGTAGAAAATCCTTTGAATACACTTCAGGAAGTAGCAGCAAAACATAGAGACAAATTCAATATACCCATTATCGCTATCACCGGGACTAATGGGAAGACAACTACGAAAGAATTTCTTTACACTATATTGTCAACTAAATATAAGACACTGAAAACCGAAGGTAATTTGAATAATCATATTGGTGTGCCACTTACAGTGTTGAAAATAAATGATAGTCATGAAATAGCACTTATAGAGATGGGTGCGAGTAAAATAGGAGATATTTCTGAACTATGTCATATAGCAAAACCAAATTATGGAATTATTACAAGTATAGGAAAAGCTCATATTTCAGGTTTTGAGAGTATAGAGAATATTGTAAAAACCAAGACAGAACTATCAGACTATTTATGTGATAACAGAAATATATTTTTTCTAAATTCTGAAATTGAAAAATTACAGTTTTTAGCTGAAAAGTATAAAAATACAGATTGTATTAATATTTTTGATAAATCGAATATAAATGGAAATGAAATATCAAAAATCAAAATGGATAAAAATTCACTCTTTTTGAATTTCGAAATTTTCACTAAATCGAATATAGGTTTGCCTGTTAAAACTAATATTTATGGCGAATACAATTTTAATAATATTATCAATTCGGTAAAAATTTCAGATTATTTTGATATAAGTCCGGAAAAAATTAAATTGGCATTAGAGAATTATCAATCAAAGAACAATAGGTCAGAAATTAGAGAATGGGAAACTAATACACTTATACTCGATGCTTATAATGCTAATCCTACCAGTATGAAAGCTGCTGTGGAGTCATTTTATAATATTAATGAAGAAAGGGATAAAACTCTTATTTTGGGAGATATGCTTGAGTTAGGAAATGAAAGCATTGAAGAACATAAGAATATAATAAATATGGTTAAGGATTTATTCCAGAATTCTAAAATATATTTAGTTGGAAAGGAGTTTGGAACAGCTTTCGATGAGATGAATATATCATCGGATGACAAGCAAATATCAATATTTGGAAATTATAATGAAGTGAAAGAAAAAATAAATAAAATTCAAAATAACCTTATACTGATAAAAGGATCAAGAGGAATAAGTCTTGAAAAAATATTTTTATAGACCAAGCTCATCAAAAATCCTGATTGATAGTTCATTTTGAATAGCGAGATCATAATCCTCTTCACTACAAGGCATCAGATAAGATTGGTTTTCTCCGTGTAGTGGAATTTCTACCCACCATCTTCCTGTTTTTTTGCTTTGGACAAATTTTAATGTCAATTTGTAATCCGAAAGATCTACCATATAGGTTTGAATAAAAGATGGATTGTATAAATCCTCGATTATTCTTTGATCCAATCCCTCCAGATAATACCATATCATTTGGCTTACCAACATAGCACCCTGACTATGAAAATCAAATTTGGACTGATATCCAAAAATTGTAAGAAAATTATTTTTAGGATTTAGTCCGAGATATTTTGTAATCTGGCAAGCTTCTTCAGAAGTCAATCCACTAGGCGAAGTTTTTGGCATTCCCGGAATTTCAGAATATCTGATTGAATCGAGATTAAAAAAACAATAATCTACATCTCTTAGTATAGGTTCAATTTTTTTATAACTATTTCTGAATTCACACAATCTCATAGAATTTTTAAATACATTATTTGACATTAAACTATAATCTATAAGGTGAGTCTGATAACACATCAATTTAGTTTTATTGATAAATTCTGAATTTTCAAAAAGCTTTTTTAATGCATCATTTAAAAATATAGTTCCTGATTTTTCAATAAAAGAAACATTTAAAAATCCGGATTTTATTTGTCCTAATATTTTCTCAATATTTTCATTTATGATTCCTAATGCTATATAATTTATTTTTAAATTAGAAATTCTGGTAAAAAAATCAAATACTTCTGATTCCTCTACATTTTTTATATTTCCTATATCATAAATATCGACATTATTGAAAATATAACTTGTCTCATATAATTCCTTTCTGATAGAATCAGCAGAGATACTATCAAAACCGAATAATAAAACTGAATTATTGGTTGGGATTACAATGTCAGAACCTTTACTAATTTGGTTGCCAAATTTCATGTCATTGGCAGTATATTGGTAAAAGATTTTAGAATCTTCAAAAATATTCGTTTCCATTAAAATTAAAATTTCAATTTCTAAAATAATGCAATATTAATAAAATGTATCATTATAACCCAAATTCAACAAACAAATGCAACTTACAAAAAGATGAGAGAGAGATGAGATAAAATAAATTTTTTCAAAACAAAGAAGGAAGGAAAAAATCTACTTCTGCTTTGATGGAATTTGATTATCTTGGCCCCCTGTCGTCCAAAAAAAGTTGCTATGAATAAACATTTAGCACTTGGAGCAAAGATATACAATTTCAGTAATGATACAAAATAAATATTTCTCAAACTGACATTGCAAAAACAATTGGCAAACACAAATCTATGGTTGTAGAGAATTGAAACGCAATAGTGACAAACGTAATGGAGAATACAAAGCGTTCAGCACAAAAAAAATATACTAAAAGACTCAAAGAAAAACCTAAAAAACATAAATTTACTAAATCAGTCAAATTTTACATGTTATTGATAAACTTAGTGATTATAGTCCTGAACAAATTGTAGGTAGAGCTAAGTTGAAAATATCCATTGTGTCTCACATGAAACCATATATAAATTTATTTGGGATGATAAAAAAACAAGGAGGTAATTTATATAAACACCTAAGGCACAATGGAAGAAAATATCGTAAACGAGGTGCTTCAAAAGATAAAAGAGGTATTATTCCTAACAGAACTGATATCTCTTTGAGACCAAAAATAGTAGATGAAAAAAAAATCGTTTTGGAGATTTTGAGATAGATACTGTTATCGGTAAAAATCACAAAGGAGCTTTGCTTACAATGAATGACAGAGTGTATCAAGCTTCAACGGTTTTATTCGTAAATTAGTGTCTAAAGATGCTATCCCAGTCTCATCACAAACTATCGAAACTCTTAACCCTTTTAAAAATTTATTACATACTATTATATTTAAATGTAATGGAAAAAAGTTTTCTGATCATCAAACTATCTCTCAAAATCTAAATATTCAATTTTTCTTTTTTGCTTAGAGCCATGTCAATTTCTTTGGGAACGTGGTGCTAATGAAAATACCAATGGTCTTATCAGACAATATTTTCCTAAGGTTCTTCTTTTGAAAATATTACTGACAAATGATATAATTTCAATTCTAAAATCAATAGATAATAGACCTGAAAAAAAGCTAGGTTTTCTAACTCCGATTAATTTTTTAATCGTAATTTTGCCAATGACATATTTTTATCTAATGTTGCATTTGTCACTTGAATTCAGCTAATGAAAAATAAACACATTTTTAAAATAAAATTGGGGGTATTTTGCTTTTAAATAGTCTTATAACACAAGGAGTGATGAAAAAAATCGCTTTTATTTGATATTAAGTATTATATTTATATGTAAAAAACCTAAATATACATATTTTTGTATTAAAAAAATTATTAATATTTTTTTTTTTGAATAAATGATTATAAATTTGCATTTGAAATTATATATAATTTAAAAATTACCTTATGAAACTAAAATTCACTTTATTATTAATAGTTTTTACATTTGTAGGAGGATTATATTCTCAGGTAGATGTGATAGAAACCGATCCTGTAACCGATACAGTAGTGACTGAGCAGAAGGATACAGTTTTATTTGTAAGGGATACATATACATCTCCAACAATAACAGATGATATGACAATAGATCCTGATCAAAATAAGAAATGGAGAAAAGGATTGTATAAATTTCCTGCAAAACCAAAAAATGCGTGGGAGTTAGGTATTCATGGAGGTCATTATTTTATAGATGGTGATGTTGATGAAAGACTTCCTTTAGCGGGATTTGGACTTGGATTACATTTGAGAAAGGCTGTTCATTATACTTTTTCGATTAGATTTGATTTATTTTATGGTCAAACATATGGAATAGATCCTCAAAGATGGACAACAGGATTAGTAGAGCCTACATACTCAGATTATGCAAACTCAGCAGGTTGGTATCCTAAGTACAAAACAGAATTTATCTCAGGAACAGTTGAGGGGGTTTTAAACATTGGCAATGTTTTATTTCATAAAGAAAGAAATAAATGGAACTGGATAACATTTGCCGGAGTTAGTTTGAATTCAAACCAGACCATGCTTGATCTTTACGATGCCAATGGTAATATTTATGACGCAAATGTAATTGCTGCTAAAAATTATGATATCAATACAAGACAAGGCAGGATAGATCAGAAAAAAGCAATCAGCGAATATTATGATGGAAATTATGAAACCAAAGCATATCAAAAAGCTTATATATTCAGAGTAGGAGATAAATATAATATTCACGCTGATATTGTTTTCGGTATGGGAATTTACAGAAAGATAAATAAAAGAGTAAATATAGGATTGGAACATCAGGTTATGATAGCTGATAATGATTATCTGGATGGAATAAGATTCAGAACAAATTATGATATGACAGTTCAAAATGATATTAATCATTATACCAATCTTAGATTAGCAATAAATCTTGCCAATTTCAAAAAACGTACAGAACCTTTATATTGGTTGAATCCTCTGGATTTTGCTTACAGTGATATAGCAAGTTTGAAACAAAGACCAGTATTTGATCTTACTGATACAGACAATGATGGTGTGATAGATATGATGGATATGGAACCTAATAGTCCGGCAGGATGTTTGGTCGATACCAGAGGAGTAACATTGGATAGTGATGGAGATGGATTGGCTGATTGTAAGGATATGGAACCTTATTCTCCTCCTGGATATATCGTCGATGAGGTGGGTATAGCTCAGGTACCTGATTCTGTGAAATGTTGTATTACTAAAGAAGAGGTAAGAAAAATGATAGAAGAAGGAACAAGTCGTGGTGGAGCATTCACTGGTGGTACTGGTAATGGAGTATATGGAGGTGTAAATGACTGGTTCTTGCCTATGATTCACTTTGATTTAGATAAATACTATTTGAAATCAGAATATTATCCACAATTGAAACATATAGCAGATGTGATGAATAAATATCCTGATCTGTGTGTGACAGCTTTTGGAGCTACTGATGTTAGAAATTCTAATGCTTATAATGATTTATTATCTTATAACAGAGCTAAAACAGCTATAGATTTCTTAGTTCAAAATTATGGTATCAGCAGAGACAGATTCAATCTTATGTATGGTGGTGAAGAAAAACCAATAGTACCTAATTTGCCGGATTCTCATAATGTAAGCAAAGAAGTAGAGTTGGGTCATTACATGAATAGAAGAGTTGAATTCAGAGTTTGTAAAGATACAGATTATGATATGCCAAGACCTACTGGAGTAATAGAAGCAGGACAAAAAACTCCTTATTCTTCAAGACCAGGTTCAAAATATCTTGGAGATAAAAACTCAGGATTTTAACGATAAAATATAATTTTAAAAAAGAGGGTTAAGTTTATTTTAACCCTCTTTTTTTATTAATAGAATAATAGTTACCTTTGAACATTAAAACAAAATTACTTGTTGAAAGTAAGATAAATAAATAAAGAAACAGCATCAGATCTATCATCATCTACTTCAGGAGGCTGTGGACTCATTTCCAAACGCTACAGAATAGGTAAAAAATCGCTTTACCTTCATTTAATAATAACAATATTGGTTATCAAATGAGACATGGAAAAATTAAAAAATCTTTGGAAAATATCAATCAGCGTATATTAATAGCTGATGAGAGTCCATAAATGTAGCATATGCAGTACTCGGAAAATAAGAATGTAATAATGATGGCAAATGTAAAGACCTTACTTATTGAAATACCAACAATATGGTATATCGTTCTTGAGTATACAATGGATCGCTCAGTTAATGTCAGTTTGTTAGTGAGATTATGATAATGAAGATATGAAATAGAATTGATAATGGCTATTAGTCCAAATATTGAAGGAGAAACAACCATATATTATATCTCTAACCTTATAGATCCGAAAATCAAAATATCATTAATATCTCGTGGTGTTGCTTTCGGTGCAGACCTTGAATATACCGATGATTAGCTCGTTCTATATTGACAGAATTCCTTATAAAATATCGAAATAAGCAGTAAATATGGATATAGAAGTATTGTCATAGTCAACTACTGTTAAGCACTTTATATTACAATGCGCACAGTCAATTCACGTGCTAAATAATTGAAAATTGAGATAGTTGTTGACAATGATTCTGCTGATGACTCAGTGAGAGCTATAAAAAAGGAACAATTTCCAGATGTAAATTGATAGTAAATAAAAAAATGTAGGTTTGCTAAAAATAATAATCAAGCGATATATAACTTATCAGGTAAGTATATACTGCTCTTGAAATCCCTGACACGATATTAATTGAAGATACATTGAGTGAAAAGTCATTTGATTTTTTGGAAAGGAAATCAAAATTTGCTGCTTTGGGAGTAAAATTAATCGATGGAAAAGGTAATTTTCTTCACCAGATCAAAAGAGTATTCCTACTCGTAGTTTCTTTTACAGACTGATAGGATTATCGAAGCTATTTCCAAAATCTAAAATTTCAATAAATATAATCTCCGGTTATATTCATGAAGACGAAACCAGTGAAGTAGAAGTATTGTGTGGTGCATTATGTTTTTAGATCAGAGATTATAGATAAAGTAGGATATCTGGATGAAGATTTTTATGTATGGAGAAGATATCGATTACTCATACAGAATCATAAAAGCTGATTAAAATTGCTTACTTCGGAAACCACAACTATACATTTTTAAGGGAGAGAGCACAAAAAAAGCTCAATAAAATATCATCATACTTTCTATAATGCAATGTCGAATTTTTGCAAAAAAACACTTTAAAAATAAATTTTTAGCCAGATATTGATCAATATTGCTATCATATTTTTGGGGTATCGAGCTATTATTGAAAAATGCTATAAAGAATATTATTTTCCATTGATTGATAGTATATTTATATTACTGTCTTTACTGTTATTTCAGTGGATATGGTCTTCACTTTATTATAAAAATATCGATTACTATTCCAATACTAAAACAATATTGTATTATTCAATTTTTTTCAATTATTATAGTTGTATCTATTTATCTGAATAATGCGTATAAAAAAAACATTTTTATAAACTTTTTTCAAAGGTTTGTTATTGGTTTCATAATTAATCTTATTATTTATTCCCTGCTGCCAGAGACATTCAGGTTTTCAAAAGAGCTATCTGGTATTTGGAAGTATGATATTTAGTTTGTTGTTGATACTGTTAATAATTAAAATAATAACTCACAATTCATTAATCAACAGGAATATAATTGACAACAAAGAAAAAATAGCTGTGCCAAAGGTCAAATGAAGATTGAAAGGGTGAAAGGATAATGGATATTAACAGAGTGCAATATGAATATATAGGCTCTATTAGTATAGATAGTTCAGGGATAAATATTTTAGATAATATTGGGCCTTAGATAATATTTCTGAGTTGGTCAGGATATATAAAATAGATGAGATAGTATTTTGTTTGAAGATGTAGGGTTTGGTGGTAGTGAAGCTATTTGAGGGTAGTAGGTGATAAGGTGAAAGTAAAAATATTTCCTGGAAAGATCTCATAGTATAATTGGCAGTTCGGATAGAAATAATAATGGAGAATTTTATTCTTTTGACATTAAATTGGCATTGGAAAGCAAAAGAATAAAATTTTTTAAATATAAGACAGACTTTATTTTAGCTTTGATATTGCTCGTGCTTTATCCTTTTATGAAAATATTCAGTATCAAAATTGAGTTTAATGATATAATATCTGTTTTAAAATCTGATAAAACATGGGTTTCATACATCGAAAATGATATAAATCTGGATAAATTGCCAAAATTAAAAACTGGTGTTTACATTCCATTATTGCTTAAAGATTTATTGAGTTTGACATCAGATGAAATACATGAAATAAATATTGGTTATGCCAGTTCATATAGTATTTGGAATGATTTCAATATTGTTTTTTCAAATTTGTTGGAAAATACAGATAAATTAAAGTAATATGAAAAACAGGTACATTGTAAATATTATTATTAGCATAGTAGTAGCAATAGTTACTTCATTGATAACAATATCTATAATGTCAAAAAAATACAATAAATCCATAATAAACTATTATTCCAATCCAGTAAAGGGAAAGCAGGTTTCATATCAAAATTCAGATTATAATATAGGAAATGAGAGTTTCTCTAAAATTGTAAAAAAAATACAACCTTCCACAGTATTCATTCAGAGCAAAACAATCAATAATTTTGGTGTAGCTAAATTAGAAACAGGCACTGGAATAATTCTTACTCCTGATGGATATATTGTTACCAATGCACATGTTATAAATGATAGTGAAGAAATAACAGTAAGAAATTATATCGGACAAGAGTATAAAGGCGAGATAGTCGGAATTGACAATTATAGTGATATCGCTGTGATAAAAGTAAATATGGAAAATAGTCAATTTATCTTTATTCAGAATTCAAATACCATAGAAGTAGGTGATTTGACATTGGTGTTTGGCAATCCTATGAATCTTCAAAATAGTGTATCACATGGAATAATAAGTGCAAAAAACAGGAACCTTAATATTTTAGGTTCGGAAGGAATAGAATCATTTATTCAAACAGATGCTCTTGCTACTTCAGGCAATAGTGGAGGACCACTCATCAATATTAATGGAGAGATGATAGGAATGGTGACTGCAATTAATATTGATGAAAAAGAGAGTAAAAGTTTTACTTTTGCTATACCGTCCAATATTGTACGTAAAATAGCTTTTGACCTCATAAACTATCATACTGTCAACAGAGCATGGATGGGGCTGAATGTAAGGAATAATGAGATAAATAAGGGCATAGTCATAGAGAGAGTAATTCCTGACAGTCCTGCTTCGTTAGCTGAATTACAAACTGGAGATTTAATATATCAAGTAGATACTATAGAAATAGAAAATGTTCCTCAATTTCAGGCTATAATAGCAGAGAAAAGTCCCGGAGAATCAATTTATATGTTGATATCGAGGGATAATAAAACACTAAATAAGAAAATTGTATTAAAAAATCATCTCAATACTGATGAATTTATTTCCATTAGGAAAGATAAGATATTGCTCGATTATGGATTTGAATTACGTGATTTGACTACTAAAGAAATGGTAGAATATAATACAAATGGTGTTTTGGTAACCAGTGTGATAAAAAATAGCTTAGTCGATAATAGCAATATCGAACCTGGATATATTATTGAAAAAATCAATGGTATGAAAATCTCTAATGTAGAAAAAATATTGGAGGTATTAAATTCCAATCCGACTACATTGGAAATAATAGGAATATATAAAAACTATCCGGGGAAATTCCCATATATCATTCAAAATAAAAGGTAGCCATCTTGAAATTTAGAAATATTAATTGCTGATACTAAAAATCATAACCTACAGAAAAATATAATTTAGGTTCAAGAAAATTGCTTGTTTCGATACCCCATCCATAGTCAAATTTAACAAAATAGCCAAAGATAGTAGTCCTTACTCCCAATCCAACTCCTCCAATTATAGGGTCGGAATAATATCTTATTTTTAGCTTTATAGATGGCGGAACTTCTACAGTCTCATAATTCGAAGGATTTTTATCTGAAAAAGGGGAGGAGCCATACCAGGCTAAACCGATATCGCAAAATAAATTGAGTTGGAAGTTTCTGAAAAATGATTTATTCAAATTATTGCCAAAAATATAGCGGAATACCGGAATTCTGAATTCATTGTTCATAACCAAAAATGTATTGCCATTTCGGGCATTATAACCAAATCCTCTCATATTGGCCACAAGGACTTTGTAAGCATAGTCATCATTTTCAGGATATGGAACAAGATTGGATTCGCTTGAGAAATACCAGTTTTCCATTCCTCCGAGAAAGTAGATGATTTTTTCCTTTCCAAATGATGTTTGGCCTGCCAGTCTAAACGCTAAAGTGGATTTATTCAAAACCTTAAAATATTGCCTTGCATCAAATCCTAGTACAAACATCATTCCATTAGAGAGTTTTGTATTCGAAAGAGAACTAAAGTCCAAATTAAAATTATTAAATACTTCGATGAAAAATTTTGATCTGTTGCCTTCCAATTGATTGATAGTAAGTACTGAAGTGTTGTCAAAAACATATTCTGCTTTCAGGCTGATGCGTTGCTCAGTTAAATTGTCCTGATTGAGAGAAATGGTATCCGAAGCGGTCAATATTTCTTTGTCAGATTGCAATCTGGAAATCAGTTTCACAGAATTAAAATTATCGAATGAATATTTTGCCTGAACCTGAAATAAATTTGTGATAAATTTTTGTTTATCTATGATTATGATCCTGTCAAAATTATAGCTGCTTTTAGATTTTCGATAAAATGCATATTGCCAGTCTATTTGATGTTTTAAGTTTTCAAATTCTATAAAATATTCCTTTGTGTTGAAATCTGTAGAAAATCTCAAACCACCTTCCAAAAAATAATCATCAAACATATCTTTTACAATAGTTTTGACAAGAACACCGGCTTCGGGTTGTTGAAATGCCTGATTGGCTTCATCGTATGTCTCCAAACCCTCAAATAAAATTTCATTATCCATTTTGGTAACCAATTCAGAATAAGAAAATTTCAATCTGGAAGCTACTGCTTTATATGATTTGAAAGGAGAGTAAGTGTTTGTAATTGAATTTTTTGGTCTTAGTTGTGGCTTTTCGATATGTTCCTGGGGTTTCAGTATTTCCAAATTCAGGCTATCTTTGAATTTCGACTGGAACAATAATCCTGAATCTATTTCTATGAATTGTTTTCTTGAATTAAAATCTGAGTTGATTTTATTATCTGGCTTTAAGTTTTGGTTCAATTTGTTATTGAAAAGAATTGATTCATCGAGTATTGACTTATCTCTTTTGAATATTTTGTAATCACAAAGATTATCATTTTGGAAGTAAATATAATCATCGGATATGAAATAAGAATTTATATCATTCATTGAGTTAGTAACAAATCCATTTTCATTGGAATGAGATATTTTTTTTATATTAGAAATACCATTTTCATTAGAGATAAAGTATAAATTGTCATTACTGATAATGGGTTTACTTTCATTGATATCCGGAGTTGATGTCAGATTGGTTATTTTTTTATTTTCCAAATTCAAAAAATATATATCTGATGTCCCAAGGGGAGGCAAGGAATCCAAAATTGCCAAACCTGAAATAGTATCCTGCATATTGGAAGAGAAAACAATACCTTGTTGATTATTCCAATATGTCAGTTTAGCATCTCTGTCATCCCATATATTTTCAGTAATTCTGTCGGTTTGCTTTTTCTTGTAATTATAGATAAAAATATCATTTACTCCATCGATATCAGCAGTTAAAAGTAGATTATTTTTATCGAAATAGTCCACAGAATAGATTTTCCTATATTTAGGGCTTATAATATATTCCTTATATTTTAAATCTTTTAAATTAATTTCTCTGTAAATAATTTGATTCCTTTTTTCATAAATAATGCCAAGAATATTCTCTTTGTCATTGGTGAAAATCATGGGGTTCAATCCATCGGAAATCTGCTCTTTATTGACATATCCATATTTGAAAATGCGCTTTCTATTGTTTTTTGAATCCTTAATAAATATTTCTTTAAACCCATTATTGTCGGAAATATAACAAATGGAATTGTTTTTTTTGAAATAAACAAATTGATTTATATTGAATTTATTATCAATAACTGTTTTTGATTTCAATGTATTTTTAGTAGATAGATCCTTATATTTTTCATGATAATAATTAAACCATTCATCACATAATTCATCATAGGTGATACCTGTGATGCTATAAAGTGAAGATTTGATATCCCTGCTCACCCTCACAAGGTAGAAAAAATCTGATAATTTGTCTGTACCGAATTTTTCAACGAGAAAATTAAAAAATGAATTTCCAGCGAGTTGAGGCAATTTATAATTCCATTTGTCAAATTTAAGTTTAGAAGCTTTGTTTTTCAAGAAAATATCTCTAAGTAATTGGTCGTCTTTTTGATTCCATCCTCTGGAAAGATATTGAGTGTACCTTCGGTAAACCATTGTGGGAAATCATTAAAAATGAGTTTTTTATAGATATTTTCATAACTTAAAGTTCCAAAAATGTTTTGCAGAAATACCATTGCTGTAGCTTCCTTTATTTGTTCCATAAGCAAATTATGGTCGCCATTGTAATAGATTATATATTTATTATCAAAGAATCTGGAAGTACCTGCTTCATCAAATTCGTCATTGTCTTTGATACCTATATTGGATTGATTAAGGTCTTGGATATCTGAATACAGAATCAATTGTATTTTTCTATTTAATTTGAAGTCGAGGATATTTTCTATATCGTCATAACAATTTTGACTTTCTAAAATTACAGATTTAGCTATATTTCTTTCTTTTCCATACCAATATATAGTATAATGATCGGTATCATAATACCACCAATCATCAAAATCATCGCTGAACTGCACTCTGTTTTTACCAAATTCGGTATAAATAGTTTGACTGAAAATACATTGATTAAAAATCAATATATTAATAATGACAACAGTAATTTTTAATATTTTTTGTAATATTCTCAATAGTCTGTTTTTTTCAAACTGATACAATAAACAAAATTAAAATTTTTATTGAAAAATCAAAAATCAAAAGCAAGTTCTGTGGAAAAAATAATTGGAAATATATTAACAAAACAATTGTTAAATTTATATTTTTGTAAAATATTGATTTCGGGATGTAGCTCAGCCCGGTTAGAGTACACGTCTGGGGGCGTGGGGTCGCTGGTTCGAATCCAGTCATCCCGACTGAGTTTTAAAAGGCTAATTGATTGAAAATCTTTTATTAGCCTTTTTTATTTGATCTACAATATTCAATTGTGCATATTTTTTGAATGATTATTTTAGTGTCGAAGTTTGTTTTAATGTAGATATTTAAATAATTGAAATATTATAATAGTCAAGAATTAGATTCTTATAGAAACATTTTAGCAAAAAATTAATTATTAATATTTGACATTAGTCCATCCACATTTATCAGGTGGTGTTTTATAGGCTTTTAGTTAAAGTAATTCATTTTGTGGGTTAAAATCTATCATCAAATTTTGCAACATTGATGTTAAATGAAATAATTGGTGAATTGGTGACATCTATAAAAATATTATTATAAGGCCTAATAGACAAAAATGATGCTAAAAACCTTTAAGAAGCCGATAAATACAGATATTTACAGAAATGAAAGGTTATGAATAAAAAAAATGCTCTGTTCAGCGTAGGCTCTGCCTACGATTCACAATATATAAACCAAATCCCTTCACAACTTAACTTTTCAAATTTAACACTTTTATGATCTCTATGATAATTTTTCTGACTAAATATGATTTTGTTTATTTTTAGTAAAAATATCGAAGTCATAGACTTCGACGATCGGAATTGTCATTTATCGACGTAGGCATTAAAGCCTACGCCTAACCGGGATATAAGCTCCTCCGCCCATCATAGCACCGATACCTCCGGATATTCCACCCATTGTGCTAAATTTCCATCAAAAGCCGGACGAACCCTTAACTTAGTACAAATATAATACTTATTATCAATTATTTGGAAATATTAATATCTGAATAATATCTTTCAATAATTAATAATCTTCAAATTGATTTGAAATAGCTTTCCCATATTTTTTCAAATTCAATATCTGTATACTCAGAAATATTAAACTTAGAAAAATCATGCAATACTAAATCAGTATCTGTCCAAAACCCTAAATTTTTCTTATATGGTCCGATCAATATAATATCTCCATTACAATTTATACCAATTTCTCTGTTTACAAACTTATTTTCTATATCATATTCTATCAACCACATTTTAATCTCGTCATATTTATTTTCAAAATTTGGGTTTGATTGTGGAAATACAAATGACAATACTTTAATAAACAAGTGCTTTAGGCTGTACTTATTGAGCTCAACCCTGCTTGATTTAAAGAATGGACTTTTAAATTTAAAATAATAATAGTTCATCTTTTTCATATAGCCTTATTTGATAATATTAAAATGTCCTGAATCCCTATTCCCTTTATGCGAAATTCCCACAACTACGTACAAATATAACACTTATTATCAATTATTTGTAAATATTATCTTCCGCTTAATATCTGTTTGAAGTTTAATAATTTCAAACTGCTGGATTGATATAATGAGGCATAGGCATAATAGCCTACGCCTAACCCGGGAAATCCTGAACTAATTCTACCTCATAGATTATCTTATATAAAACTTTGATATTAAAAAAATTGGATCTATATTAACATCTAAGTACCATACTTTTATTTTCAAAGGTTGTTATCATATATAACTTGGTAGAATTATTAATCCAAAAATTATTACTAAAATAATTATTAAAAGAACAATATATTTATTTTCACTTTTCATCTTAATAAAATTATATGTTATTTTTTTTACTTTTTTTTCTGTAAAGTATTTTAGATGAACTATAATATAGAAAAAAGTAAACAAGAAAAAATAAAGTTTTGGGATATTAATGTTGGTAAATCTGTTCCATATCCCAAAAAAAGCTAATCCTACTGTTGCCATAAACAATAAATACATTGTTATTATAGTATAAAAAATTGGATCGAGTTCTTTCGAATAAACTTTGCTTAATTCTCTATAAATTATAAAGAATAGATAATCGTATAAATTTTTTATTAATTTCATAATTTTATGTTTATCTTTTATTATGAACTAATACTTTATCTTTGGTAATAAAATAATTTTCATTGTCTTTAACTTGAATATTATAAACTGTTTGCAATCCAGATATTGGCTCTATCCTTTTAACAGTAATTCTACATCCATTACCAGTTTTAATTCGCATTAACTTACTTAGTTGATTTGCAGGTATCCATCCTTCATTCTCTACATAAAATGGGTGTTCCCATGTTCAGCATAGCCTCTGCCTACGATTCACAAAATACTAACCAAATCCATTCCCAACTTAACTTTTCAAATTTAACACTTTTTTTATCTCTATGAAAATTTTTCTGACTAAATATGATTTTGTTTATTTTTTGGATTGTTATTTATCGACGTAGGCATCAAAGCCTACGCCTAACCGGGGGATTTCTCATTACCTCCCTTCAACGCACTATGCATCGCATGATTCAACCCACCAACTATAAGCCCTTGCCCAAAGCCGGTGATGAAATCTCCTCCGCCCATCATAGCACCAATACCTCCTAAGGCAACTGAGTATCAATGTTTATAATTTCTCTACTTTGGCATAACACTGTCCGAATACTAACAAAAACCAATTGTTTATTCCTAATCTCAATTTATTTCAAAATTAAAAAAACAATAAAATATACAAATAAAATTATGAAGATTATAAATAATTTGTTTATATATTTAATTTTTATTTCATTCTTTTCAAATTTTTTATTAATAGTTTCTATTCTTTTATCATCAAAATAAATTGAATTAAAAATTAAATACATAATATTTAGAAATAGAAAAATTATCATGTAAAATTTATCAACTATATTAATAAACACACCACATAATATTAATAATGGAATAATCAAAAAAATGAAAGGGAATAACATTACCATAATAGAATAAAACACTGGGTCTAAGTGTTTTGGATAAAAAGTAATAAATTTATTATAAATAGTCGCTCCTTAAAATAACGATAAAGTATTAAATATCAATAAAATAAAGGTAATAATATTATGATAATATTGCAAGAAATGTTATATTTGTGGTATAAAATCTTGTAAAAATGATAGGGAAATCACCAAATCAACTCCAAGAAATCTATTCAATCCATTGTTGAGTGATTTTATAGATGGGAGTCACGAACTAGTACTTTTAGCAAACAAAATAGATTGGAATTATTTTGAGAAAACATTTGGATCATTGTATTCACATACGGGTCAAAGAGCAATGCCAATAAGATTTTCAGTAGGATGCTTGTTACTCAAGCGACTATATAATCTTGGGGATGAAACACTTGCACAAGCATGGGTAATGAATCCCTATATGCAATATTTTACAGGAGAAGCACATTTTAAACATAAATTTCCATAGTGATCCAAGTGATTTTGTACATTTTAGAAAACGCATAGGAATAGAAGGAGTAGAAAAGATATTTGCATATTCGGTAAAGATACATGGCAAGGAATCCAAAGACAAAAAGATGTTATCAGATACTACGGTACAGGAAAATAACACTACCTTTCCCACTGATGCAAAATTGGCAAAACAAATAATAGATAAGTGCAACAAAATAGCTTTAGAACAAGGGATAAAACAACGGCAAACATATTCGAGAATCAGTAAACAATTAATGAGAGATTCCTACAATGCTAAGCATCCCAAAAGAGCAAAAAAAGCCAAGAAAGCACAAAAGAAATTAAAGACAATAGCTGGAAGACAGATTAGAGAGTTGGAGCGCAAACTTAACCTGGAGGTACTGCAATCAAAATTAAAAGAAATAGAAATATTTAAACAAGTACTTGAACAAAAGAATGATAGTAAAAATAAAATTTATTCATTACACAAACCATATACCGCTTGTATAGCAAAAGGCAAATCCCATAAGCAATATGAGTTTGGAAATAAAATAGGGCTAACAACTACAACAGGTAAAAGAATTATCATCACAGCCATAGAAGCTTTTAAGGGCAATCCTCATGATAGTAAAACGATAGAACCATTATTGGAACAAAACAGAAAGTTACATGACCATAGACCAGAAGAAATAATTTATGATAGAGGAGGAAAAGGGAAGACCAAAATAAGAAACACAATAATCTCAACCTAAACCACCCTTAAAAAGTGATACAAATTATCAGAAAAGTAAAACAAGAAAGAAATTTAGAAGAAGAGCAGCCATAGCCAGTAATAGGACATTTAAAAACACAGTTTAGAATGGGACAGAACTATCTAAGTGAAAATCTTTGATACCTATATTGGATTGATTAAGGTCTTGGATATCTGAATACAGAATCAATTGTATTTTTCTATTTAATTTGAAGTCGAGGATATTTTCTATATCGTCATAACAATTTTGACTTTCTAAAATTACAGATTTAGCTATATTTCTTTCTTTTCCATACCAATATATAGTATAATGATCGGTATCATAATACCACCAATCATCAAAATCATCGCTGAACTGCACTCTGTTTTTACCAAATTCGGTATAAATAGTTTGACTGAAAATACATTGATTAAAAATCAATATATTAATAATGACAACAGTAATTTTTAATATTTTTTGTAATATTCTCAATAGTCTGTTTTTTTCAAACTGATACAATAAACAAAATTAAAATTTTTATTGAAAAATCAAAAATCAAAAGCAAGTTCTGTGGAAAAAATAATTGGAAATATATTAACAAAACAATTGTTAAATTTATATTTTTGTAAAATATTGATTTCGGGATGTAGCTCAGCCCGGTTAGAGTACACGTCTGGGGGGCGTGGGGTCGCTGGTTCGAATCCAGTCATCCCGACTGAGTTTTAAAAGGCTAATTGATTGAAAATCTTTTATTAGCCTTTTTTATTTGATCTACAATATTCAATTGTGCATATTTTTTGAATGATTATTTTAGTGTCGAAGTTTGTTTTAATGTAGATATTTAAATAATTGAAATATTATAATAGTCAAGAATTAGATTCTTATAGAAACATTTTAGCAAAAAATTAATTATTAATATTTGACATTAGTCCATCCACATTTATCAGGTGGTGTTTTATAGGCTTTTAGTTAAAGTAATTCATTTTGTGGGTTAAAATCTATCATCAAATTTTGCAACATTGATGTTAAATGAAATAATTGGTGAATTGGTGGTATCTATAAAATAATATTATAATAGAATTGGACTTTAGCCGATTCAATAGATTGTGATAATCTTAATATTGATTTGGAATAATAATATATACATCATATTACAAGCCAATGAAGAATGACCTTGTTTTGAGTAGTTATCTCAATCCCAGGCATAGGTAATTTAAATATATTTAAGGCTTTGAAGAGTCCATTTAAAAAATCATTTTTCACTTTTATCCTGTTGAAATCTATATCCGGTGTCAGATAAAACTGTTTATATCTTTGGTAATCGTTGTTCAATATGAAGGTTTTATTTTCTTCCTTCCAGGTGTTTTCAAATCCTCCGTACATGTTTTCAGTACCATATCCTAAGGAAATGTTAAGCCAACTTGGAAATATATCAGTATTGAATAATGAATTCATATTGGCAGATATCCAGTATGTCTGGGCATTGTAGTCTTTGAGTATTCTTTCAGGAAGAGTACTGCCATAAAGGGAATTAGCTCTTTTTTCAAGAGTGGAATAAGCAGAGCCATCTGATGAAATTACCTGAGAGGTGGGATAGTTCTTTTTTCGCGAAGAAACCTTAAGTATTATTTTTTGCTCATGCCACAATTTCTGTTCAGTAAAAAAAAGTGCGGAGCCTAATATATTAGCAGACATATCTGCAATGGAAAATCCCCATGTTGGGGAAAACCCATCTAAAACCTCGATTGTGGTTTGAAGTAACATACCCATACCTATTCCAAACCAAATAGCATTATTTTCTTTTATACCTGTCCACCTTGCTCCATAATACATTACACTGCTTTGATTGTAGCAAGTGAAGATATGTCCCAATTTATCCATATATTGCCATTCGCCTGAATCGTTGAAAGTATGGAATTTTGATAGACCATATTCTTTATACCAGTTTTGAACCAGGTAGTAAGTTCCGGCAGTATATATTGTCCCACCTATTCCCAAAGCAGTATAGAATCTTGTCTTATTAAATTTTGGTTCTGTTACGGTAGTCAGGGAGTCTTCATTTGTTGTGGAATATTGAGATTGTATTGGAAAAGAATAAGACAATAGTGCCATTGTGAATAATATCGTATATAGTATTTTTTTCAAATTACACTTATTTTTTTTAACAATACTTTAATTGATTTTAGGACTGCCTTTTAGCTATTGTAGTTGTTTAATATAAAATCAAATCCACGGAATACGAAATCCAGATTAGCATTTGCAGCTTTGGAAATAATATCCGAAAGTTGTTTTTCTTCATCGGAATTCCATTTTCCCAACACAAAATCAGCCTGACGACCTTTAGAAAAATCACTTCCAATGCCTACTCGCAACCTACCATAATCTTTTCCTATTTTATCCTGGATATCGCTCAACCCATTATGTCCACCATCGCTTCCTTTGGTTCTGATTCTGATTCTGCCAAAATCTAGATTGATGTCATCGACATTTATAAGAATATGTTTGAGAGGAATATCCAGTTTTTTGTACCAGTATTGAACAGATTTACCACTGAGATTCATAAATGTTGTTGGTTTTATCATATATACTTTACGTCCTCTGTGGTTGAATTCGGCAAAATGAGCCAATCTTTCATTTTTGAATATTACTTCTTTATCACCGGCTATTTTGTCCAGAATATCAAATCCGATATTATGTCTAGTCCGCTATATTCATTTCCAATATTGCCTAGACCTACCAAAAGATATTTCATTACTTCTTCCTTGCTTTTTTTCTTAAAAATAAAATTAAAATTCATACTATTCCAATCTGGCTTTGTAATCAGTTTTGTCCGATAGGTCAACTTTTATATTGTCCTGAATAGTAGTAGCCAGTGAAAGACCGTAATAGTTGATATATACAGGGAAAGACTTGTGTTTCCTATCTATAAGCACCGCGGTTTCCACCTTTGCTGGCAATATATCCATCAGCACTTTCATGGCATAGAATAGAGCTTCCGGTATTAGCCACATCATCGACAATTACCAATGATTGATTATTGAGCTCATTTTTTTTGATATCTAATTTTACTTCTTCTTCGATAGGATTTTTTGTTTTTATAGTTAATCTTGCAATTTTGATTTTTTTATCGCTAATGCTTTTTAGCTTTTTTTCAAGAATTTTTGCAAAATTGTATCCATTGTTATTTATTCCAAGAAGATAGATGATATCATTGTCAAAATTTGATTCAATGACCTGATAAGCCATCCTTTTTATTTTACTTTTTATTTGTATGTTATCTAAAATGTCCATAATGATGTATTATTTTAAATGTAAAAATAGTTCAAATCAATTTAACTTCATAAATTAGCACGATATTATTATTTTAAATATTAGTTTTTAAGTGTTTTGAATTGTTTTATAATATAAGATTATGGTACAACAGATATTATTCATAGCTATTTTAGTACTGACGATTTTTGTTTCTGTGAAGACATATTCGCAAATTATTTCGAATATCAAATTGGGAAGGGAATTTGAGACGGGACAAAGTTTGCGGACAATGACTCTTATTGCTTTGGGACAAGGTAAAATGTTTAAAAACTTCATACCTGCAATATTCCATCTTTTTATCTATGTAGCATTTTTATTTACTCAGATAGAGTTGATAGAGATTTTAATAGATGGTGTATCAGGAAGTCATAGGATATTTGCCCCTTATCTTGGAGGATTCTATACATTTTTGATATCATTTATAGAATTATTGTCAGTTTTGGCTTTTATAGCTACACTTGTTTTTTTGTCGAGAAGAAATATATTGAAGGTCGAAAGATTTCATAAGCCTGAAATGAAAGGATGGCCATTTGTCGATGGTAATCTGATATTATTAGGAGAGATATTGTTGATTGTTGGGTTATTCACTGCCAATAGTTCGGATTTGGTACTACAGTCGAGATTGCCGGAGAGATATCATCATACAGGGGGATTTTTGGTATCATCATTTTTGTCTAAAAGTATATTTTCACATTTATCTACCAATGTTCTTATCTTTTTGGAAAGGATGGGGTGGTGGCTACATGTGATGGTAGTATTAGGATTTATTGTTTATTTGACAATATCCAAACATTTGCATCTTATTTTTGCTTTTTTCAATACATATTTTGCTCCGCTTACTCATCGTGGTAGTATGGAAAATATGCCTGTCATAATGAATGAAGTGAAATCTATGATGGGATTGACTGAAGAAACTGAACAAAGTGGAGAAGAAGAAATCCCTGAATTCGGAGCTAATGATATCAAAGGGCTTACATGGAAAAATATCCTCGATGCATATACCTGTACTGAATGTGGAAGGTGTACTGCAGCTTGTCCTGCAAATATAACAGGGAAATTACTTTCTCCAAGGAAAATTGTGATGTCTGTCAGGGACAGAGCAGATGAAATCGGTAATAAAATAGCTTCGGGAGATAAACAGTATTTCGAATTATCATCGGAAAATGATAAGCCTAGTATCAGTAATTTCAATGATGGGAAATCACTATTTGATTTCATTTCGGATGAAGAGATATTTGCTTGCACTACTTGCAATGCCTGCGTCGAAGAATGTCCTGTCCTTATAAATCCTCTTGATATTATTCTACAGATGAGAAGATATAGAATACTGAATGATTCTGCTGGTCCTCAGGACTGGATGTCGATGTTTACAAGTTTGGAAAATAGTGGTTCTGTATGGCAAATGAGTGAAGAAAGAGAAGCCTGGATAAATATTTAATGATTTTAATTAAAAAAAAATTCAAATTATGAGTACTGAAGTGAAAACTATGGCAGAATTGGCATCTGAAGGTAAAGAACCTGAAGTCCTTTTTTGGGTTGGTTGTGCCGGAAGCTATGATGCAAGAGCTCAAAAAGTATCAAAAGCATTCACAAAATTATTGAATAAGGCAGGGGTTTCTTTCGCTATACTCGGAAATGAAGAAAGTTGCTGCGGTGATCCTGCGCGTAGAGCAGGAAATGAATTTGTGTTTCAGATGCTTGCACTGCAAAATATAGAAGTGCTAAATGGATATAATATCAAAAAGATAGTAACTACTTGCCCTCATGGATTTAATACATTGAAAAATGAATACCCTGCTCTTGGCGGTAATTTTGAGGTATATCACCATACACAATTTTTGGATATGCTGATAAAAGAAGGGAAACTCGATATATCTGAGATGAATTCTGAGGTTAGATTGACATATCATGATTCCTGCTATCTGGGGAGGATAAATGGCGAATTTGATGCTCCAAGGAATCTTCTAAAATCAGCAAAATTTGATATCGTAGAGTTAGAAAAAAATAAAGAATCTGCCATGTGTTGTGGTGCCGGAGGTGCACAAATGTTTAAAGAAGAAGAGAGTGGAAATACAAGGGTGAATAATGAAAGAGCTAAACAGGCTATCGACACAAACACAAAAATTATTGCTGCAAATTGTCCTTTCTGCATCACTATGCTCGAAGATGGATTGAAAAATTTTGAAAAGGAAGATGAGATTAAAGTTAAAGATATAGCTGAAATACTGGCTGAAGGTCTTTGATGTAAATACTGTTGTGTGATTTGTTTGTCTTAGTGTTTTGCGTTGTGAATCAATAGTATATGAGTTCTTATTGTGTGTTTTTCAAAGATTGTGCCTATTTGGAAGTCATCATGGAAAGAACTTAATTCATCACTGATGCAGCAATTAATAAATTATGGATTAAATAGTATTATTAATTTAATTATTTTAAATTTGTGGTTTAGTATTTGAATACATATTAGTTGAAAAAAATATACTGTAATGAAAATAAAATTAGGAATAACACTTGGAGATGTAAATGGAATAGGTCCTGAGGTATTGATAAAAGCTGTTTCCGATTCCAGGATTACTGATATTTGTACACCTGTGATTTATGCTTCTGCAAAGGTTATTTCATATCATAGAAAATATGTAAAGGTCGATAATTTTGTATATAATATAGCTGCCAATAAAGATAAGATAGTGGATGGTAAGATCAATTTGGTGAATTGCTGGACAGAAAATGTGAATATTAATCTTGCTGCTACTGCCGATGGTGGTAAATATGCCAAAATAAATATTGATAGTGCTCTTTATGATCTGAAGGAAGGAAATATTGATGCATTGGTTACAGCTCCTATCAATAAGTTTGCTATGGATATGTATGGTTTTAGTTTAAAGGTCATACAGATTATCTTGCCAGCTGTTTTTTGAGACAGAAAACACTATTATGTTTATGTTGAATGATGACCTCAAGTGGCTTTGATGACTCATCATATTCCATTGAGTGGTCCAAAACAATTGACTAAGGAAAAGATATTTAACTATATCAGTAAAATAAATGAAATATTAATCGAGATTTTGATAAGAAAAAACCATTGATTGCTGTACTGGGACTCAATCCTCATGCCGGAATGGCGGGGTGTTGGGGAAAGAAGAATTGATATTACGCCACAAGACCTGCTATAAGATCGGCTAAAAATGAAGGCATCTTTGTAAATGGGCCTTTCCCTCCTGATAGTTTTGGGGTACTATGGAATATAAAAAATATGATGTTATACTGACAATGTATCATGAGTCAGGCTTTGATTCCATTCAAATTACTAGCTTTCGAATATAGAGTGAATTTTACTGGTGGACTTCCTATAATCAGAACTTCACTGGCCATGGAGCGCTTATGATATTGTAGGAAAAATATTGCTAATCCGGAATCTTTTTTAAATGCTATTTTCTCAGCAGTAAATATTGCGAATAACAGAAAGAATATGAAGAAAACAGAAGCAACCCATTAGTAAAAAGAGCAAAGCCGTCAGAAGAAGTTGATGAGTAATTGGAGTAGTTTCTATAATCATACTCAGCATTGAATCCAATAAGGTTCTAACTATATTGACTATTCACAAGGTTGGTTGTTCTTCCTCTCTGACAACTTTGCCAAACGCAGTTTCCAGTTTTCTGCAATTCAAAGTTATACATTATTTTTATATTTACAAAATAAATATTGGAAAAATTTATATATAATGCTATAAATTTTTTCTTTTGCTACAAAATTCATATCTGTATTATACAATTTTGATAGAATAGATAAATAAAAAGCTGGTAAAAAACAAGAGGATTACCATTGATAAGAATGATAATCCTCTTGGAAAATTTTGCTTTATGTATCAATGATGATGATGTCCCATGACTATAGACATATTTATAGTCTATCTCTTCAGGAGTAGCTTGTCTGATTGATTCTATTTTACCGGAAAAATATAAATCTTTATCAGCCATAGGATGGTTGAAATCATAATGATGGTTTCTTCTTTCAATTCCTTCACAGTACCATTAAATAAGTGACCATTATTGTCTTGCACTTAGGAATTACTTTTCCTACAACAAATAATTCTTCCTTTTTTTCTCCATCTACTTCAAACACAGAATTAGGAAGTTCAATAATATTTTTCTCATCGGAAAGTCCATAACCTTCTGCTGCTTCAATTTTAAATTGGAAAGTATCATTTTCACTTAGACCTTTTAGGTTTTCTTCAAACTTTGGTATCATCATTCCCATTCCATAGATAAATTCCAATGGATGTCCTTCATCTGTTTTTTCCACCAGCGGACTATCAAAACCTTCTGGTTCTTAGCTCATATTGTAGCGAAACTACTGAATGTTTGTCTGTTGCATTATTTATGTTTTAATTTAATAATCTACAAATTTACACCTTTTTTTTAAGAAATTTAATTTATTAACAGTCAATGATAAAAAACATTATTAATTGTCAAATTATATAACTATATTCAATATTTTTTGATATCTGTTTATATCATTTTATATTTGCTTTTATTATTGATAAATATCATTTTGGTGGTAATTTAATAGTCAATCAGCAAAAATATAAAATATACTGTTTTAAAATATTTATTACTATCAATTCGAATAAAAATATATTCCTTTTATGATGAAGCCTAAATTGGAGAGATTTAATGAATATGTAACATTGAAATATAATATTTTCAATAGCCTGTTCACTACTTTGCCCTTTGGAAATATCGAAAACATATCTGTGCTTTTACCATTATTACAGAAGAGTGTAAGGATGGTTATAAAATGAGTTAAATCCTGAACAAATTATAGTTTCTTTTTTTAAAAAATACCTTGATAAAGAAATTGTTGAAATAGATTTTGACTTACTTTTTGATTTTATTAAATATATTGAAAGGCAGGTTGTATTATTCGATGCTATAGAAGAATCAGCATTCCCTAAGCTCAATAATATGGATGGTCTGGGAACAGTTAGAAATGCCAAAGAGAAAGCGCGTGAAATAGGTATTATGCAGGAATTGCGATTGTTTTTGAATAAGGCAAAAGTTAGAATAAGTGCTCACGGCTCATCCCACTCAGTTTTATCCCGGCAATGTACTTGGAATAATTACTGATTTGAGTAAAGCTGTTAATGATGATGATTTTAAGTTTATTAAGGATTTATTGGCACAATTGGGGAAAACTCCTTTTTTCAAGCACCATAAACCTACTCCTTTGGATGAGGCAATTAGCCTTATGTGGTATCTTGAAAATATTCTTTATACAAGCATTAGCAATGTTTTTAATTATATCAGAAGATCTATATTTTTTATGATGAACCTATTCAAAATGAGATTTTGAGATAGGATTTTGGCCTGGAGGTGACAGAGATGGGAATCCATTTGTGACATCGGAAATTACAATGGCAGTTGCTCAACGACTGAAACATTCGATAGTAAGAAAGTACTTAGATGATGTAAAATGGCTTAAAAAAAGATTGACATTCAGAGATGTAGAGCCTAAGGTGGAAAAACTCACCATGATGCTCGAAGCAATCCTTAATGATGCTAATTCAGACTTTTTTGCATTGCAGGAAATTAGAGATTTACTGAAGAATATCAAAGCCACTCTGATAGAGGAACACCAATCATTATTTTTGGATGATGTCCAAAATTTAATTAATAAGGTTTATTTATTCGGGCTTCATTTTGCAAGTTTAGATATCAGGCAAGATAGCAGGGTGATAGAAAGAGTATTTCAGGATATTGTGAAAGCCAATGGTATAGATATTGAAAAAAATGGTTTAATCCCTTATTATTGCCGCATATACTATTGAATGCTGATGATAAATTGTCATTAAAAATAGATGGAGATGAATTATTGGAAGATACTATTGGTTCAATGCAGAGTATATGAAATATATCCAATGGAAAAATGGAGAAAAAGCTTATATAGGTATGTTATCAGTAATACTCGGGGGATTCTTCGATATTTCAGGATTTTACATATTATTGAAGAATGTATTTGAAAATAATAAACTTACAGTGGATGTGGTTCCGGTATTTGAGACTATCGATGATTTAGTAATTCGTATGAAATAATAATGAGGGAAGTGTATGAAAATGAGATTTACCGCAATCATTTGAAAGAAAGGAATGATAAGCAATATATTATGCTGGGATTTTTCAGATGGCACTTCAAGGATGGTGGTTACTTAAGGGCAAATCTCAGTATATTCGAAGCTAAAGAGAGGCTTACAATGTTGTCCAGAGCATTTGGTGTAAATGTGGTGTTTTTCGATGGCAGAGGAGGACCTCCTGCCAGAGGAGGTGGTAAGTACATCAATTCTATGCTTCATTGGGAAAGAATATTGAGCACAATGAAATTCAACTTACAGTTCAGGGACAGACTGTTAGCAGTCATTATGGAAGTATTAATGGTGCTCAGTTTAACTTAGAACAATTATTGAGTGCAGGTATAGAGAATGCAGTATTTTCAGAGTCAAATTTTAGTTTGTCAAATGAAAACGAGGGATATATTATCAGGTCTTGCAGATATTAGTTATGAAAAATATTTGGAATTGAAAAAAGATCCAAAGTTTGTGCCTTATCTGGAAAAAATAAGCACACTGAAGTAATACATTCTCAGACAAATATTGGTAGCAGGCTAAGTAAAGGAATTCATCAAGCTAAATTGAATTTTCCGATTTGAGAGCTATTCCATTTGGCGACTCTGGAGTTTGCTCAAACAAAATGTTCCGGATTTTATGGTGTTGGTACAGCGCTGAATTATTATTTCACTTCATTAAATGGGAAGGAGTGGTAAGTTTATACAATGATTCTTTATTTTTAAGACCTAATAGAGAATTCTGCTATGGCTATGAAAAAATCGTTTTCCCATTGACAGCATATTTAAAAAATGATCCAGAATTCGGCGATTTTTGGAATATGATTTATGATGAGTATTTGCTATCAAAAAAGATGATATTATTGCTTTCCAACCAATCTGAACTGATGGAAAACTATCCCGAAAGAGAAGCGTCGATTGAGATTAGGAATGATATTGTTTTGCCATTACTACGATTCAACAATTTGCTTTAAAACGAATTCATAGTGAAAATGATGATTAAGATCAAAAAATATGGATCTGTACCAAAAATTAGTAATCAGGTCATTTGTTTGGTAATGTTAATGCAAGCAGAAATTCTACTTGATTTATAAGGGTTTATGTTGAAGGTTTATTATCATTGAGATTTCGCAGAATTTTACAGAGAATTATCTTTTTATCTCTTATAATCTGCAAAATCTATGCTTGATGTTTACATTAAAAGAACTTGTAATTATTATATTCTTGAAAAATTGGAAAATGGTAAATATCTGTTATGCTTTATCCAATGCCTGGTTCCAAATCTTTAATTATATCTTCGATGTTTTCTATTCTGATAATCTTACAAGTCCGTCAGTTATACCAGCTTCTATTCTGTTTTCTCTCTTTATAGAGGCATGAGTCATAGATACAGGGTGCTGAATCAAGGTCTCTATACCACCAAGAGAAACAGCGAGTACTAATTTTACATTGTCCATCAATGTCTTTCCCGACTTCAAACCCACCTTTCAATTCCAAATCCCATCAGGGGGCAGCATAGCCATCCATTTGCAAGTAGCTAAATCATGTTGTGGATGCGAGGTCAGTCCGGGATATGAAATCTTACCTATTTTTGGGTGATTTTCAAGAAATATAGCCACTTGCATAGCATTTTTTTCTGCACGTTCCATTCTTATCGAAAGAGTTTTTAAACCTCTTCTGGTAAGGAATGCCTGATGTGGATCCATATTGGCTCCGGTCATAATCATGAGATTGCGTAATTTGATGTAATTATCTTGTGTTTTTGCTACTACTACACCACCTACGACATCGGCATGACCATTTATAAATTTAGTTATTGAATGCAAAACTATATCTGCTCCTAAATCCAATGGTTTCTGAAGTACAGGACTTGAGAATGTATTGTCAACTGCGACAGTGATATTGTGGCTATGTGCCAATTCAGATACTTTTCTGATATCTGTTAAAACCATTGTAGGGTTTGTAGGAGTTTCTATATACAATAGCTTAGTATTGGGTTTTATCAGTTTTTCAATAGATTTCAAATCGGATGTATCGGTAAATGAAGATTCTACATTGTACTGAGTGTAAAATTTTTCAAGTACAGTTCGTGATGGACCGTACATTGCTTCAGATGCTATTACATGGTCTCCTGATTTCAAAAATCCCATATACACTAGATTTACAGCTGCCATTCCAGATGCTACAACTATTCCTCAGCTCCCATTTTCCGATGTGCAGCCTCTTCCAGGTCGGCAATAGTAGGATTTCCTATTCTTGTAAATATATCCGGAATTTTATGTGCAAATTTATCTGCTCCATCGCCAGCATTTAAAGAAAATGTTGATCTGATATATAGGAGTTACCACACTTCCATTCTGATCTTCTTTGAATCCCGAATGTATAAGTTTTGTGTCAAATCTGAATTTTTTATCGTGCATTTTGTTGAAGTTTAATTTAAATTTTACAAGTTATAATTCTCTGAAAATATTATTTTAATCTTATAAAATTCTATTCCTAATTTGGAATTGTCTAAATTAATTTTTAAATATAATTTTCAATTGTTTGTCAGTGAATTCTAAAAGTTTACTAAATTTATAATTTATTCTTGTGAGATAATTCAATTTTTGCTTTTGGTGAAAATAATTTTGATTTTGAGAAACCAAAATTCTAAAATTTTTAAAAGGACAATATATCAATTGGTTGAATTTTTTATCATTTTTTTGCTAATAGATGAAAATAAACATATTTTAAAGAAATTAGAATGTTACTTCTAAAATATTTAAGTTCCAATGAAGAAATATACCAATGAATTGATAAATGAAACAAGCCCTTATCTTTTACAACATCGCCGCCAATCCA
Source organism: Saprospiraceae bacterium (assembly GCA_041392555.1). GTDB lineage: Bacteria > Bacteroidota > Bacteroidia > Chitinophagales > Saprospiraceae > JADJGA01. The sequence goes on from JAWKLW010000009.1 coordinate 29,536, forward strand.
GTAAATTGGAAATCGTGGAATGAAGAAACTTTGGAACAAGCTCGAAAAGAGAATAAATTATTATTGATTTCCATAGGATATTCATCTTGTCACTGGTGTCATGTGATGGAGAAGAGAGTTTTTGAGGATGAATCGGTAGCTAAGATAATGAATGATAATTTTATCAGTATCAAAGTTGACAGAGAGGAAAGACCTGATGTGGATCAGGTATATATGACTGCATTGCAATTGATAAGTGGGAGAGGAGGATGGCTGCAATGCCTCGCTGCCTGATGGAAAACCGATATGGGCAGCATCCTATGTTCCAAAGGAAAATTGGAAAAGCATTTGCTTAAACTTGCAGATATGTATAGGTTTGAAAATGATCGTGTATTGGAATATGCTATGGAATTGAGCCAAAATATAGTTTCAAATGATATAGTGGAATTGAATTCTAATCCATTGAACTCTTCTTTGGAATTTTTGAAAAAAACTATTGAACGATGAATTACAAAAGTTTTGATTATCAGTTTGGTGGTTATAGCTATGTGCCAAAATTTCCAGCTCTAATAATTTTTTATATTTATTGAGATACTCAGTACAATTCAAGATGAAAATGTTAAAATATGTTGACTACACTCTGGAAAGTGCTTTTGGAGGTATTTATGATCATTTGAGGAGGAGGATTTGCGAGATATTCTAGATAAAAAATGGCATATACCACATTTGAAAAAATGCTCTACGACAATGCTCATTTTATCCTTATATTCTGAGGCATATTCTGTTTCGGGTAGTGAATTGTATCTGGAAATTATAAATGAAACATTTGATTTCATAATGAAAGATATGTTGGGAGAATATCACAATTTTTATTCTGCCCTTGATGCTGATAGTATCGATAAATCAGGGAAAAAAGTAGAAGGTGCTTACTATGTCTGGGGTAAGGAGGAATTGAAAAAAATATTGGGAAAAGATTTTGAATTGTTTTCAAAGTATTTTAATGTCAATGATTATGGATATTGGGAACATGGAAATTATGTGCTTATAAAAAATAAAAATATCGATGATTTTGCAAAGGAAAATAATATTGATGTTGAATTATTAAAGTCAAAAATTGAAGGTTGGAAACAGAATTTATTGAATATTAGAGGAGAAAGAATTGCACCTGAGATTGACGATAAATCATTATTATCCTGGAATTCACTTATGGCAAAAGCTCTGTTGGATGCATATAATAAAACAAATAACTTATCATTCAAAGATGCAGCTAAATCAAATATTGGTTTTATCGAAGAAAAACTGATGAAAGATAAAGTATTGTTACAGCATAATTTTGCTAAAGCTAAGTCAACAATAAATGGTTTTCTGGAAGATTATGCTTTACTGATAGATACTTTTATTGCTATGTATCAGGTAGAATTTGAAGAAAAATATATTTTTAAAGCTAAAGAATTGTCAGATTATGTATTAAAGCATTTTTATGATTCTAAGTCAGGGATGTTTTTTTTCACTTCGGATGAAGATAGTGATTTGCTATCGAGAAAAATTGAGACTTATGATGGTGTGATCCCCTCTTCCAATTCTGTTATGGCAAGCAATTTGTTGAAGCTATATCATTTTTTTATGGAAAGTGAATATTATGATATTGTAGAGCAGATGCTTAAAAATATGCAGGAATTGATAGCATATAATCCTTCAGCTTATAGCAATTGGTTGAATGTGTTTACTGATTTCAATAATGAGTTTTTTGAAATAGCTATTGTTGGAGAAAATGCGTATGAATTTGCTGAAGAGATTAATAAGAAATATATTCCTAATAAAATTATTGCAGCATCAATGGTGGCAAGTGATGTGCCATTGCTCAAAGATAGGTATCAGTCAGATGAAACTCTGATATTTATATGTACACATGGTACTTGCAATATGCCTTCAAAATCTTTAGATTCAGCAATGAAAATTCTGGAAGCCGAATAAAAAAAATGCCTGCCATATTTTCTGTTGGCAGGCATTTTTACCCTATTAAACTATGAAAACCTATAAAAAGCTTAAATTCTTTTTGTTTCTAATTTTAATTGCTTTTCATTATTAAAATTAAATGAAAAGTCATCATCGAGTTCTACTCCCGTATTGTCTTCAATGATTTTTTTGTATTTTTCAAAAACCCTTTTATCTTGTTTTTTACCATCTATTTTAAGTCCTTTGTTTGTTATTTCGCATTGGTATTTTTGATCGATATCTGTTATAAACCCATCGTTAAGGAGATTTTCTTTTATAATCTCATTCAGTGTTTTTGGAGCATTGTTATTGAGATTGTTTTTGTTTCCATTCCATCCTGGAATCTCCTGAGTGTCAAAATTATAGTTTTTAAACATTTCATCTATCAGGTCACTCATATTGCCACCAAATCCATCACTGTCATTTTGGAATTGATCGAAAAAATTATCGGGCCAGTTATCGGAGCTATCACCAAAATTAAAATTAAATCCCGGAGATTCAAATTGCATCCTGAAGCTATTCATCAATGAATCCATTGGGACTATTCCAAAATTATATCTTTGATTATTCCCTCCAAACAGACTGTCATTTCCATCGGGAAAGTTGAAATTGTAATTATACATCATTGAACCATCTTCCGGAGCATCCTCTTCTTTTTCAATAACTTTTTTTTCGATTATGGAATCTCCTTTCATTTTGATAATTGTCTCCTGAATTTTCTTTTTGCCATTTATAATGGTTATAGAAGTAGTCCTTTGCTCGGATATTTCATCATTAGGATTTCTGAGAGTATCATTTTTAATTTCGAAAAGATTCTGATTTTTCTGTTTTTCAGTTGTAATGTTATTAGCTCTTAATATGAAAAAAATAAATACTGAAAGTATCAAAACCAGACCTCCTATTTTTAATGTTCCGATTTTTGTCTTCATATTTGCTCTTTTACTTTTTATTGAAATACGTATTGATTTTATTTTATACTACACTATTACGACTAAATAAATATTTCAAATATCTACAATAGCAGGATTAACAATATATTAATAATTTTATATTGCCCACAAACTAATATTTGATCAAAAAAGCTAAAAGTAATTACAGGATTATCTTTTTACTGTAAGACTTGTTTTGATTATAGAATCTGGTTATATACAATCCTTCTCTGATATTTGCAGTTGGAATCAAAATATATCTTTGTCCATCATCAATCCTTTTTTCCATAATATTTCTACCAAGTTCATCAAAAACCTGGATTTTAGCATTTTCAGTAACTTCATTATCATTGAAAATGTAAATGGATTTCTCTGAAGAAAGATATGAAATATTCCATCCTTTGGCAATATTATAATCTTCATTACTATCAGGGTCAGGACAAGGTACTTTGTCCGGAATTATCACTAATTTACAATCCTGATTTATACTGTCTCTGATTACAAATTCACGCTGTGATTCATCGTCGCATTCAAATGGTCCCATTACAATTGGTAAATCATCATAATCGTAATAGCCATAGTCTGTACCATTGCCTCTTACATTGAATGATTTAGAATTGTTTTCGTGAAGGAAATCTATCGTCACAGTATAAATTATATTTTGATTTGAATTTGTACCTATCACTGTGTCTCTTGTTATATAATATGATTCATCAAATAATATGCAATCTTCGTCATAGCAATCGGGAAGCTGAAAATTATAATCACTCGCAACATCTTTCATTGTTCATGCAACCAAAACTTTTACTATACTATTGTTAGTAGGAATATTTTCCACCAATAGTGGAAGTGAATCCAACTATAATTGCCTATGAACTGATTATTGACATATAATTGGAAAGTGTCGATTTATAGTTAATTGCATCAAATCCCAATATGAATCTAAATGTGGTATCACTCATACATTCAATATCAATATTATTAATCAGAAATATCACATTTGGTACAACAGATGCTATTGAATGTTTCCGATGTGCCACAATTGATTTCGCATATCGTGTTGAGATTTACTTCCAAATGTGGAATCACAATCGATAGTGAATGGATTCCAAAGTGAATTTTTCATAAAAATAAATGGAATCTATTAAAGATCTCTTGCAATTCTATGGTTTTTGATCTCTCCGATATTGGTGCTTGCTAAGCAGTTCATCGTCATTTGTTCCAGTGTGTTTAAATCCAAAATGTGTATATTTTATTGCCATCGCATTCATAATCTAACATGCTCAGGTCTGTAATGGAAAGCATTTGACAATCGAACCATAAATACCTATATCAGAGAAACAAAAGATATCTTCTTCATCTGCAATATTGAGAAGATATAAGGTGTCTTTAGTCTCAAAAGGTCCTATGGTGACAGGTAAATCATTATAATTATAAGAGCCGAAAAATGTATCTATCATTCCAACTGCAAAAAGATTCTCCTGTTTTTGAATGATCAAAATCCAATTTGATATAGAATGAATCATTATTGCAATTGAATTTTGTGTATTGTAAATTGAAAAGACTGCAATCACAAGGATTCAGTACTTCTGCTTCTTGATAACAGTCATAATTGTTTCTGTCTCTTACTATGATATGGTCTGTTTCATTGCCGGAAAATGATGATTGTACCACTGTGATGGGTAATTCATCAATTGAAAAAATACCATAAAGAGAACCATTTACCAATATTTCAAATGAATCCGGTTGAGGATTTGATATTGCAAAGTTCAAAGAGAAGCTATAATTTGTGTTTTCCTGACATTCGACATTGGAAATTATTAATTCATTGATTCCACAATCGGCATTTGCATTATATGAAAGGATGAAAAATAAAGATAAAATAAAGAAGTACTTCACAGATATTTTTTCCATTTTTAGATTTTTTTTATTATTGTTTTCATCAGGTTGATAATAATCTTACAACAAAGATAGATACTTGATAAAAATAAAACGTTGCAAAATAAAAACAAAATCACTAATAATTTTAAAAAAAATAAGTTAATTTTGATTTTTTAAATTTATCCTAATTTAATTAAATGAATTTAATATTATGATCCAAATATTTGTGACAGGGGGAACTTTTGACAAAGAATACAATTATATTTCCGGTGAATTGTATTTTAAAGATACTCATTTAGCTAAATTATTAGAACAGGGTAGGAGTAAAGTGAATGTGGATATCAGAACTCTCATGATGACTGACAGTCTGTATATGACGGAGGAAGACAGAGAGATAATTTCACATAATTGCAAACGTGTCAATACGAATCAAATCATAATTACTCATGGCACTGATACTATTGTTGAGACAGCACAGTATTTGGCAAAAGATGGATTACTGGATAAAGTCATTGTATTGACTGGAGCTATGATTCCTATAGCTTTTGGAAATTCTTCGGATGGATTATTCAATTTGGGAGCCTCATTGGCATTTGTTCAGTCACTACCCAATGGAATATATATAAGTATGAATGGTAGAGTATTTAGTTGGGATAATGTAGTTAAAAATAAGAAAACAGGTTTTTTCGAAGAAAAAATTGTTGTTGATTAAAAATATAAAATATGAAATTTGAAGAACCACAAGATCTGAATGGAGTGGCAAAATTCCATCAATTGTTCAGGCTTCCTATTGTGGAGAATCCTAAGATTCCAGGTAAAGATAGAATAGACTTGAGGCTGTCATTGATTGAAGAAGAGCTGAATGAATTAAAAACTGCAATTTCTGAAAATGATTTGGTAGAAGTGGCTGATGCATTTGCAGATTTGCAATATGTTCTTTCAGGTGCTATTTTAGAATTTGGTTTGGGACCTAAATTCAAGGCTATTTTTGATGAAGTCCAGAGGTCAAATATGAGCAAATTATGTAAATCTCTCGATGAAGCGGAGAAAACTAAAGAATATTATTTGAGAGAAAGGGGAGTGGAATCTTATATCGAAAAAGTTGATGACGAATATCAGGTTTCAAGAGTAGGCGATGGTAAGGTTTTGAAATCAATAAATTATAGTCCTCCTGAAATTGAATCTATTTTGAACTCATAGATATATGGTTTGAAATGAAAAAAAGTGTTTTGTTTCGATGAAATTGAATATTTTGTTGAAAAAAACCAGTCTTTACTTGTATTGTTATATAAAAATATACGTTAGGAATATTAATTGAATTTTAATTAAATCATTTTAGATTATAATGTCGATAAAGGTAAATAATTTATATAAGTCTTTTGGTGATCAGGTGGTTTTGAATGATATCTCATTTGAAGCAAATAAATCTCAGATATTGGGGTTTTTAGGTCCAAATGGAGCTGGTAAAACGACCACAATGCGAATTATAACCGGAAGTTTGATAAGTGATGGTGGTGAGGTTTTTGTTTCCGGGATAAATGTTCAGGACGATCCTTTAGAGGCAAAGAAAAAAGTAGGCTATCTTGCTGAACATAATCCTTTGTACGGTGAGATGTATGTAAGGGAGTTTTTAGGTTTTGTTTCTGATATTTACAAGATTTCTGATAAGAAAAACAGAATCGATGAAATGATAGAAAAAACAGGTCTGACAAAAGAACAAAATAAGAAGTTAAAATTTCTAAGTAAAGGATATAAGCAAAGAGTTGGATTGGCACAGGCTATGATTCATAATCCCGAAGTGCTGATATTGGATGAACCCACTTCTGGTCTTGATCCCAATCAATTGCGTGAAATCAGGACTCTGATTAAAGAAATTGGACATGATAAAACAGTAATATTTTCTACTCATATCATGCAGGAAGTTCAGGCTTTGTGCGACAGGGTAATTATATTGAACGGTGGAAAGATAGTAGCAGATGGAAGTTTGTCCGAACTTGATAATTATAAATCTAAAAATTTGAAATCTGTTATCGTTGAATTTGATAGCATAATCGATAGTAAAATGCTCAAAGGAATAGATAGTATTTCAAATTTTGAAATTATCACAGAATATTCCTTTAGATTATTTGGAGAGGATGATAAAAGGATGAAACGAGAGATATTCGAATTTGCAAAAAATAATGATAAAGTATTGATATCTGTGCTCAGTGAGAATGTCGATATCGATAGTGTATTTGCTGACTTGACAAGATAATAATTAATTATGCTAGCTGTATTTTATAAAGAGATAAATATATTTTTTGGTTCACTGATAGGCTATATAGTTATCGGAGTGTTTTTGGTATTTTCGGGAATTGTGGTTTGGGTGATGCAATCCACAAGTGTATTTGAGTACAAATATGCTTCTATGGAATCATTTTTCAACCTTGCTCCTATTTTATTTACATTTCTGATTCCTGCCATAACCATGAGAAGCTTCTCTGAGGAGAATCAACAAAAAACGATGGAATTGCTTTTTACAAAGCCTATTTCAGAATGGAAATTGATATTCGGCAAGTATTTTGCAAATTTGACTCTTGTTATAATTGCTGTTTTGCCTACATTGATATACTATATTTCTATTTATCAGTTAGGAGCACCTAAAGGAAATATTGATGGAGGCGCTGTTTTCGGGTCATATATCGGATTGGTTTTATTGGCAGCAGTATATGTTTCGATAGGGTTATTCAGTAGTTCTGTGACTAATAATCAGGTGGTAGCATTTGTTTTGACGGTGGTTTTAGTGGTAATTGTCCAATGGGGTTTTTATGCATTGAGTCAGTTGCCGACATTTTGGGGAGTATGGGATGATTTTATTCAGAAATTTGGTATCGATTATCACTATAATTCCATAAGTAAAGGATTGGTAGATACCAGAGACATTATATATTTTTTATCTGTAGTAGCGATTTTTTTAGTATTGACAAGTTATGATATTAAAGCAAAAAAATACAAATAATTTTAAACGAGAAGGCTTATTTAGAGTAGCGATAATTATTGCCATTATTATTCTTTTGAATATTATTGGACAGTATTTTTATAAGACTTTTGATTTTACCGATGACAAGAGATATACTTTGTCCCAACCTACAATTGATCTTATAAAATCTCAAAAGGATGTGGTCTTTGTAAAGGTTTTTGCAGATGGAGATTTTCCATCGGCTTTCAAAAGGCTTCAGAGTTCCACCCTTGAATTGTTAAATAGATTCAAATCCATCAACCCAAATTTCGATTATGTATTGGAAGATCCTATGTCCGGAAATAATGACATTGTAAATGCCAATATCGAGAAATTGAGAAAAGATGGTATCATGCCTGTAAATTTATTTGTGGGACAAGGTGGATCGAGTTCTACAAAGAAAATATATCCTTATGCTGTACTTAATTATGGTAAACGAGTATATGTGGTAAACTTGCTCGAACCCAATTCTCCGGGAATATCTGAAGAGGAATCCCTGAATACTTCTGTTTCATTACTTGAATATAAATTTGCCAATGCTATTCAAAAACTCAATGCTGATAGGAAAGGTAATATTGTTTTCGTAAATGATAAGAGTGGAATAGATGATTTTCATTTAGCAGCTTTATATAAAAAATTAAATCAATATTATTATGTTGCCAAAATCAATATCGATAGCACTCATAATATTCCTCAGGATGTCGATCTGATGATAGTGGCATCACCGAAAAAGAATTTTTCGATGAAAAATCAATTTGTTATAGACCAGTATCTTATGAATGGAGGTAATATTATCTGGTTGATAGACAAAATGGATGCAAATTTGGATAGTATCAATCAATATAAAATGTTTACTCCAAATTTATATGATCTTGGGCTCGATGATTTGTTTTTCAGTTACGGTGTCAGAATCAATAATAATCTGATTCAGGATTTGCAATGTACGAGAATACCCCAGGTGATAGGATATGAGGGAGATAGACCTCAGATTGAAAAATTTCCATGGTATTATGATTTGTTGATTAATTCATATTCCGATCATCCAATATCAAAAGGACTTAGTGATATCAATATGGAATTTGTAAGCAGTATCGATACAGTGAATTCCAATCGTGAAGTAAAGAAAACTGTATTGTTAGGGTCTTCAGCAAGGAGTAGGTATCAGATGTACCCAATGAGACTTACATATCAGATATTGCAGTATGCTCCGCAAGTAGAACAATTCAATAAAAAATATTTACCTGTAGCAGTATTGGCAGAAGGACATTTTCAGTCGCATTTCAAAAATAGATTGACTAATGAAACTGAACAAATGCTTAAAGATATAGGTACAGAATTTGTTGAATCGAGTAAAAAAGAAGGGAAAATGATTTTTGTTGGTAATGGAAGCTTTGTACAAAATCAATATGATGCTGCCAGTGGAAAATTTACCCCAATTGGATATAATAAATGGGAAGATCACCAATTTCAAGGCAATGGGGATTTTATCCTCAATTCTATAGAATATATGATGGATCATTCCGGTATCCTCAATGCCCGATCCAAAAGAGTGAAACTGAGATTACTGGACAATGCTAAGCTTTTTGACAACAAATTGACATTGCAATTTATCAATGTTGTACTTCCAATTCTTTTGCTTATCATATTTGGAATAATATTTAATTTCATTAGAAAAAGGAAATACACTGTTAAGCAATAAAAAGTACTGTTTTTTGTGACTTTTTAGAAGTTGTGTTCTAAAACGATAAGAGAAAAATGTAACTTTGATAAGTTATTATCACAAAATGAAATTGCTTGATTGTAGTTTTATATATTCGGCTTACGACGGAAACTACAAGAATCAATGGGAATATTTATGTTAAAATTACTAATGATGTGATTTCGCATCTGTAAAAATATGGTTAAATAATATCGATAAATTTATAAAAGTATTACTTTTGGGATGAAATTGACAATTATATATATTGTTGATAAAATAACTTATTGGATATTAATACCCAGAAAAATGAAATTAAAACACTTACATCTGTTTATAACGATATTATTATTTGCATATAGCAATATCAATGCTCAAAATATGTACAAACCATCTGCCAATGAGATTTCTCTATTGCCGGAATGGGCTAAGGAAATGTACTCTGAAAATCCTAATATGCTCGAAGTAGAAAAAATGTACAATGAGTATTATAAATCTCATGATTTTGTGAAAACATATCATACTCAATATTATAAGAGGTGGGTGAGGGAAAATGAAAGATACTTGAATGATTCAGGTGAAATTGTTAAGCCAACTTCAATACAGATGTTGGCAAAAATTCAAAATCAAAAGGAAAAATTATCTGCCGAAACAAAAAGATCTAATACTTGGAAGCTTGTTGGTCCTGTCCAGGTTTTTGAAAATGATGGATTGCCAGGTAATGATCAGACAAATGTATATTCTATAGATCAAAATGAATCAGAACCTGATATTTTATATTGTGGAACTGAGCCCGGAGAGGTTTATAAATCCTATGATAAGGGACAAACATGGATCAATAAATCCCTAAATGAGACATTTGGAGGTGGAATAAATGCCATTGAGACTGTTCAAAACAATCCCGATATTGTATTTGCTGGTGGTGGACTTGGGGTTTTTAGATCAACAAATGGAGGTGATAGTTGGGATATAGTACAACCTATTTCTGATGGTCAGGTTTCTGAAATATTAAATCATCCTGTATATCAAAATAAAATTTTTGCTTGTGCCGATGATGGGTTATTTGTGTCAATAGATACGGGATTGGTTTGGGATAAAGTATTCAGCGATAAGTGTTTCGATATAAAATGCAATCTGTCCAATTCCGATACTATGTATCTGCTTAAAGACAATCCAGACAGGAGTGTGTGCGAATTTTTCAGATCTTCCGACGGAGGTGAGAGTTGGGAATTGATTTCTGATGGATGGTACGATTCCACTGAGGAAGGAGTTCGAGATGGAGGAGCAAGACTCGCTGTCACAGCATCAAATCCTGACGTGGTATATGCGTATCTGATAGGTGAGGCAAAGACTGGAGACCTGGGATTTATAGGTTTAATGAAAAGCAGTGATAATGGAAGTTCATGGAATTGTCAAACAGGAGAATATGGAGGACCATATACCGATGATCATCCCAATCTTGCTATAGGATGGCCCGGATGGGATTATCATCAGGGTTTTTATAATTGTGCTCTTATGGTAAGCAATTCCAATGAAGATGAAATACTGGTCGGTGGATTAAATCTGTGGAAATCATTGGATGGTGGAGTTACATGGGCACCACATGCTGGGTATAGAGGAGGTCCTTTGGATATGCATGTCGATGTGCAGGATATGAGACCATTGAATGATCAATATTGGGTAACTACAGATGGGGGAATTTATTATTCCGATGATTTTTTTACTGTTCAACCGGAATTCAAAATGAAAGGTGTCTCAGGTTCCGATTATTGGGGTCTAGGTAGTGGTTGGAATGAAGATGTACTCGTAGGTGGATTGTATCATAATGGGAATCTGGCAAGTTATGAAAAATATGATGAAGGACAATTCCTGCAACTCGGTGGAGGTGAAGCTCCTACAGGTTATGTCAATCCGGGAAATAACAGAAAAACTTATTTCTCCGATATTGGAGGAAAGATAATACCAGTAAATATCACTGATCCTATTTCATCATTTAGTTTTGGTAAAAGTCCCAATGAGAGCTACTGGTCAGCTTCCTCCAGCGAAATGGAATTTTATCCCTCATGTTATAATATTGCATTTATAGGGAAAGATAATAAAATATGGGAAACTAATGATGGTGGTAGTAATTTTAAACTTCTGTATGAATTTGGGACTAATGAAAGTAACCAGATAAAATATATCGAAATATCCCGAAGCAATCCCGATGTTATGTATTGTAGTCAATACATTTCTGAATCATATTCTGGAAAATTATGGAAAACTACTGATGGTGGTATTTCTTGGGAATCATTGGTTTTACCCGATGCCAATACTCGAAGAATATTGTTGACTCTCGATCCATTGAATGAAAATAATCTCTGGGTAGCTTTCCCTTCTTCAGGAAATGGAAAGAAAATATATAAAACAACAGATGGTGGTAATTCTTGGGAAAATCTGTCAACTGAGGCATTAGATGGTGGAAAGATCTCATAGCATAGTGTGTATAGGTGGTACTGATGGTGGAGTTTATTATTGTACTAACTTTACCGTATATTATCGCAATAATAACATGGAAGATTGGGAGATTACTGCAAATGGATTACCAACATTTTTTAGTAGCAATATTGCAAAACCATTTTATCGCGATGGTAAATTAAGAATAGCTTCTTATGGGAAAGGTATCTGGGAGACTGAATTGGAAGAGGCTCCAACTACAATAATTCCTCAGGCTATGGTCGATAAATTGGATGTAGAAGTAATATGCAATGTAGATTCTTTTTATTTCGATGATTTTTCGATGGTAAATCACAATGGTATATCATGGCAATGGGAATTTCCTGATGGTTCGCCTTCGATATCAAATTTGAGAAATCCAACTACATTTGATTCTGAGGAGATCATCTTGCTATTATGACTATTACCGATAGTGTTGGTAATGATTATGTCGATAGTTTACTGGTAAATGTGCATTATTTCGAACCATCATTTACTGTCAATGAGGGATTTGAGATCAGGGAATTTTCAGATGGTTGGTATAATGAATCAGAAGAAAATGGAGGAAACTGGTCTGTATATGATGTTGGTGGATATGGTACTTCGGATTTCAGTGCTTTTTTAATAATTACGATTATGATGCAGGAGGTAATTCCAGTGACCTGAGGGTGAAAACAAAATTGGATCAAAATTCTAATTCCAAATTAATATTTGATGTGGCTTATGCGCAATATGGATATCCTTATACCGATACATTGGGAAGTATTGTACTCTGTGGACTGTGGTATGAGTTTTACATCTCTTTATAGAAAAGGTGGTAGTGATCTTCAGACTCACGACTCCTATCAAAATGGATTTTATCCCGATGAAAATGACTGGAGAACAGATACCATTATTTTCCTGTTTTTGATGAAGAAACAGAGGTTGTATTGGCTTTCAGGAATTTCGGACATTGGGGTAATAATATGTTTCTCGATAATATTAATATCAATGGCAATGCGGTAAAAACTTTAGAAGGAGAACATGAAAATATTGCTTTGTACCCAAATCCTGCAATTGCAGGATGTGATTTTAATATCAAAACTGATGGCGGTGAATACTACATTAATATCTACGATTCCAATGGAAGTAAAATATTAAGTACTAAAATTGATGAAAAGAAAAACATAATATCTTTACCTTCAAATATAGTGTCAGGAGTTTATCTCATAAATATTGAAGGAGAAAATTTGATTGCTAATCGTAAATTGGTGATTATTGGAAATTGATTTGATTTTTTAGGTTTTGAAACTTACACTGAGATTTATAAAATTATAAGTATTTTTTTAAGCCACTTTCTGACAGTTCACTAAGGGGAATTTATGAATTTAAGTCGCATATTTGTCAAAAAACAGACACAAAATCACGGATAGAAATAGCTTAATAAATAATATTTTTATTAAATAAAATTCGTGTTTATAATTGAAATAATTTGTGTTTTAAAAGAAGCGAATACGTGGCGAAAAAAAATTAGGGAATTCTCGTTATTAGTCGGATAGGCAGTAGCAAAAATTACAATAAAAAAACTTGGAATATCTCGGTATGAGATTTGAAAAATAAGCTAAAAGTTAAAAGTAATATTGATTTATTATTAGTCAAGTCCTTTGGAATACCTTGTAAATGCTACAAATTTTGTTATTTTGTAAGTGTATTTTCTTAAATATTTAATTTCCCATCGTTATATTATTTCATTATAAATAACTACAATTTCAACAAAAATACTTTCGATAAATTTTGTAATTTAAGGTTTTTAATTAGCTTTGCGAGCTTTAAGGTCATATATTTTTTCTAAAAGAATTAAAATCTTTTATAGATGGATAACAAAATAATTAACAACCTGCTTTTAGTTTTATTGTTTATTTTTGGCTTTCAGTATTTTAGTTTTGGACAATCAGTTGATGAAGGTAAAGAACTTTTCATTAGTAAGACTTGTGCTGCATGCCATGATAAAACATTCAAAAGTAAATTAGTAGGGCCAAACCTGGCAGGTGTGGAAAGCAGGTGGACGAATAAGGAAGATTTGTATTCCTGGATAAGAAATCCACAAACTCTCCTTGATGCCGGCAATGAATATGCCACCAAAGTATTTGAAGAGAACAATAAGGTGGCTATGACACCTAATCCTGATCTTACTGATACTCAGATTGCCTCGTTGCTTATGTATATCAAATCCGAGTCAGAAGGAGGTGCTCAGGTGGCTGGAGATATCGATATGGCTAAAGCTCAAAAAGGTAAAGAGCTATTCGATAGCAAAACTTGTTCTGCTTGCCACGACAAGACTTTCCAAAATAAATTAGTGGGTCCTAATCTGAAAGGAGTTGAAAGCAGATGGGATAATAAGGAAGATCTTTATTCCTGGATAAGGAATCCACAAACTCTTCTCGAAGCAGGTAATAAATATGCTACAAAATTATTTGAAGAGAATAATAAAACAGCTATGACACCGAATCCTGATTTGACCGATGAGGAAATCAGTGATATTTTATATTTTATAAATCATCCAGATTTTGATCAGATTGCCAGTGCTGCCGGAAATAATACATATATGGAATTGGAAGAAAAAGCAACAGATTCTGCATCAGGAGCAGGTAGCTTTTTTAACTCTACAATTTTCTATGCTGCTATTTTAGTTATTTTATTGGTATTAGCATTATGGATGGCTGCAATAGTTTCCAAAGCCAGAATACAAGCTTTCAAAGATGAATTCGGAGAAGAAAAGAAATTTTGCATTCTTCAGGTTCTTTTTGCTAATAGAACAGTGTTAAAATTCGCTATTTTTGGATTTTTGGTTTTCGGTACATATTATACTGCTGTCAGAGGTATTGCTCTCGGAAGACAACAGGATTATCAACCGGATCAACCTATAGCTTATTCTCATAAAATACATGCTGGAGATAATAAAATAGATTGTAATTTCTGTCACGATGCTGCCAGGAGATCAAGACATGCTATGATACCTCCTACAAGTACTTGTATGAAATGTCATAAAGCAATCAAAACAGGTACATTATATGGAACTCAAGAACTGACAAAAATATATGCTTCTATAGGTTTCAATCCTAATACCGGAATGTATATCGATAATTATGATCAGATGCCTGATGAAGATGTGAAAAAAATATTTACCGAATGGATTTCTTCTCAAAATGATAATGATGCTAAAATTGCTGATGAGCAATGGTCAAATATAGTGAAATCATTAACAAATGATACTAAGAATACTGTAAAAGGATCAATAGAATGGACAAGAGTTCATAATTTACCTGATCATGTGTATTTCAATCACTCACAGCACGTGACAGTGGGTAAATTAGAATGTCAGGCTTGCCATGGACCAATTGAGGAAATGGAAGTTGTGAAACAATATGCTCCTCTTTCTATGGGTTGGTGCGTGAATTGTCACAGAGAGACAGATGTTAAATTTGACAGTAATAAATATTATGATGAATATTTTGCAAAATATCATACCGAAATCAATGAAGGAAAAAGGTCAGGTGTGAAAGTTGCAGATATTGGAGGTTTGGATTGTCAAAAATGCCATTATTAATATAACAAATTATTGAAATTGAATTTCTCTTAATCATAAATGATAAATTTATCAGATGAAAAAACAAAATAGAAATGATAATCTTTGGATTGGTAAAAGAGATCTGAAAATTGAAAAACAGTTTATTGAAGAGTCATTGAACGAATTTAAAGATACTCCAATGACAGAAGTATCAGACGAAAGTCCTTCTATAAACTTCAATACAAATAGGAGAGACTTTCTGAGGATTTTGGGATTTGGAATCGGTGCTGCTACTATAGCAAGTTGCGATATTCCTGTCAATAAAGCCATTCCTTACGTTGTCAAACCTGAAGAAATAGTGCCTGGAGTTGCTACATATTATGCTTCCAGCTATTTCAATGGTGGCGATTATTGTCCTATAGTTGTAAAAACAAGAGAGGGAAGACCTATAAAAATTGAAGGTAATAAATTGTCAAAATTGACTTATGGAGGTACCTCGGCAAGAGTTCAAGCTGAAGTATTGAATTTGTACAATAACAACAGACTCAAAGAACCTAGAATAAAACAAGGAGAAAAATTTGAAAAGACAGATTGGAATGATTTTGATAAAGAGGTAATATCTAAATTGGGGGCAAATGTGAGAATAGTCACAAATACATTATTGAGCCCTACTACCAAAAAAGTTATTTCTGATTTTAAATCGAAATATCCTAATACAAAAGTTGTTACTTACGACCCGGTTTCTTCAGCAGCTATATTGGCAGCAAATGAATTGAATTTTGGTAAAAAGGAAATTCCTGATTATAAATTTGATAAAGCTGATGTGATAGTAAGTTTCAATGCTGATTTTCTTGGTACATGGATTTCTCCTGTTGAATATTCAAATAAATATTCTAAAAACAGAAAAATAACCGATTCGGAAAATCCTAAAATGTCACGTCATATTCAGGTAGAATCATATATGTCTTTGACTGGTTCTAATGCTGATAACCGAATATTGATTAAACCATCAGAACAAGGTGCTGCTATATTATTCCTTTATAATGAAATAGCAAAGCAAACTGGAAATAGTAGTGTGTCTTCATTGAATCTCAATGATAAAGCAAAAAAAGCACTTTCTGTTTTGGCAAACGAATTATTGTCAAACAAAGGTAAATCATTGGTGGTAGCATCCTCAAATAACGTAAGTGAACAAGTAATTGTAAATAAAATAAATGATATTCTTGGAAATTATAATTCCACTATCGATTTTACAGAAGCTTCATATCAACGTCAGGGAGATGAAAGATCATTGCAATCTCTGGTTTCTGAGATGAATAGCGGAGCTGTGGATACAGTTATTTTCCTTGAATCTAATCCTGCTTATGATTATTCTGGCAAAAGTAAATTTGTAGAAGCTCTTGATAAAGTGAAAACAAAAATTGCATTATCATATAGTATAAATGATACTGCCGCACTTTGCGATTATATAGCTCCTGTAAATCATGTATTGGAGAGTTGGGGAGATTTACTTCCAAAGAGAGGTCATTATAGTCTTATTCAACCTACCATAAGCAAAATATTCAATACCCGCCAGTCAGAAGTTTCACTACTAAAATGGTCTGGTAATTTGGATGAATTACAAGAACAACCTTATTATACATATCTGAAGAATAACTTCAAAGCCATGTATCCTGAAATAAATTGGGATAAAGTATTGAAAGATGGTGTATATGATTTTAGCCCTTCAGAAGTTGAAGTGTCTTTTTCAGGAAGTGTTGAATCTGCAGCTGCAGGTGTAAGTAAACCATCGGAATCAGGATATGATCTTGCATTTTTTGAAACTGTAAATGTGGGTAATGGTCAATTTGCTGAGAATCCATGGTTGCAGGAAATGCCTAATCCTGTCGATAGGACGGTTTGGAGTAATAACCTATATATTCCTATAGAATTTGATGGAGATAAGGATTTCTTTACTTTCAAGAAATTGGAAGATGGAGATTTGGTAAATGTCAATATTGATGGAAATGAGAAAAAAACAGCTGTTGTAAGTGTATTTGGACAAGCTAAAGATAGTTTTGCCATAGCTTTGGGATATGGAAGGAAGTTTGCCGGACTTGTAGGAACAGGCATTGGTGTTGATTTCAATGATGTTTTACCTGAAGTGGATGGATTGACACAATATTATGTCAGTGGAATTGAAGTGAGTGACAAAATAGGTGAAGATAAAGATTTTGCTCATGTTCAATATCATCATACCATCGGTGTAACAGCTAAAGATAATGAAACTGGTGAAGTGAAAAATGCTGATGAATCTGCACTTCCTGAGTCATTTTGGAAAAATGTATTCGGAGTTGAAGGTTTTCAGGGCGCTTTAACTGATAGATCTGTTATATTCAAATCCAATATAAAAGAATTAAAAGATAATGTTGAAGAATTAAAAGAAAAGAGAAAGGAATTTCAACATCTCAACGAACAACAGATATACAACGGTTATGATGAGCTTTATGCTATGGGTCATCATTGGGGAATGCATATTGATACAAATCTATGTATAGGTTGTGGTGCATGTACAGTAGCTTGTATGGCTGAAAATAATGTTCCTGTAGTTGGAAAACATGAAGTACACAGACATCACGAAATGTCGTGGATAAGAATAGACAGATATTTTTACGGAGAAGTAGAAAATCCTAATACAGTATATGAACCAATGTTGTGTCAGCATTGTGATAATGCACCTTGTGAAAATGTGTGTCCTGTAAATGCTACAAATCATAGTTCTGAAGGATTGAATCAAATGGTATATAACAGATGTATCGGAACAAGGTATTGTGCTAATAACTGCCCTTACAAAGTGAGAAGGTTCAATTGGTTGGATTACACCACTGCCGATATATTCTATGGAAATGAACCTGCATTACAGACAGGAGATGAGATGAGTACTCTTGGACAGGATGATTTACTATTTGGAAATGATGCATTGACAAGAATGGTGTTGAATCCAGATGTAACAATAAGATCAAGAGGGGTTATAGAAAAATGTAGTTTCTGTGTTCAAAGATTGCAAGCTGGAAAACTACAGGCTAAAGTAGAACAAGAAAACTTTCTGACAATGATGTGGTAACAGCTTGTCAGGGAACATGTCCTACAAATGCTATAACATTTGGAGATATGAATGACAAGGATAGCTTGCTTAATAAAGAGAAAGAAAGTCCATTGACATTTATAGCTTTGGAGGAAACAAATGTAAGATCTTCAGTAAGTTATAGTATGAAGGTCAACAATAGGAATGAAAATTATGATATTTAAAATTTAAAATTATAGATAATGAGTGCACCTGTATCGAGTATCAGAGAACCATTAGTTTTAGGTCATAAAACATATCATCAGATTACTGAGGATTTGGTAGGTCCCAACAGAAAGACACCACTATCGTGGATAGCTATATTTATCCCGGCAGTAGCCTTATTGGGATTGGGAGCTTTTGCTGCATATTGGACTGTATTTGTAGGAATAGGTACCTGGAATCTCAACAGAACTATAAACTGGGGTTGGGATATCACCAACTTTGTATGGTGGATTGGGATAGGACATGCCGGAACATTGATTTCTGCTATTTTATTGTTGTTCAGACAGAAATGGAGAACTGGAGTGAACAGAGCTGCTGAAGCTATGACTATTTTTGCCGTAATGTGTGCGGGATTTTTCCCACTGATACATATGGGTAGGATATGGAATGCAATGTTTATTTTCCCTTATCCAAATACCAGAGGATCACTTTGGGTGAATTTTAACTCTGCGTTGCTTTGGGATGTTTTTGCTATTTCTACTTATTTTACAGTGTCATTATTATTCTGGTACACTGGATTAGTACCTGATTTGGCAACAATAAGAGACAGAGCAAAAGGATTGAGAAAGAAAATTTATTCATTCTTCTCATTGGGTTGGACAGGAGCAGCTAAACATTGGCAAAGATGGGAATATCTATCTCTTGTATTAGCAGGACTTGCTACTCCATTGGTACTTTCAGTTCATACTATAGTAAGTTTTGACTTTGCTACTTCTATGATTCCGGGATGGCATACTACGATTTTCCCTCCTTATTTTGTAGCAGGAGCTGTGTTTTCAGGTTTTGCTATGGTATTGACATTGATGTTGATAGCGAGGAAAGTATTGCATCTTGAACAATATATCACAATAAATCATATAGAATCAATGAATAAGGTGATATTGACAACAGGATCGATAGTGGGAGTAGCTTATATTACAGAGCTATTTATCTCTTGGTATTCAGGATATATATATGAACAATTTGCTTTTTTCAATAGAGCTTTTGGTATTTATTGGTGGTCATATTTTGGAATGATGTTTGCCAATGTAGTATCACCACAGTTCTTCTGGTCAAAAAAATTAAGGACAAATATCACTTTTACATTTTTCCTTTCAATACTTATCAATATAGGTATGTGGTTTGAAAGATTTGTAATCATTGCCACTACACTTGCCAGAGATTTCTTGCCAAGTTCATGGAGTTATTATTCTCCTTCATGGGTTGAGATAAGTTTGTATTTGGGTACATTTGGATTGTTCTTTACTTTATTTTTAATTTTTGCCAGAGTAGCTCCGGTGGTTGCAGTAGCTGAGATTAAGCATATATTGAAAACTGGAGGAGATCAATATGTAGGTAAAGATGCTGTTGAAAAACATTAATAAAATTATAATTCTAATATAATGAGACAAAAGAAAGATGTTGTTTATGGTGTTTTTAGTGACGAGGATAGCATTATAAATGCTGTAAAACAAGCAAAAGAACAAGGTTTGGAAATAATGGATGTATATAGTCCTATGCCTATCCATCGGTCTTGATCCTGTTTTGGGATTGAAGGAGATCAGATTGCATATAGCTGGTTTTTTCTTTGGATTACTAGGAACATTGACTGCTTTTTGGGTATGACATGGATATTTACTAAGGATTGGCCTATCATTTTCGGTGGTAAACCTTATTGGGCTGTTCCTTCATTTATACCTATTACCTTTGAGTTGACAGTTTTATTTGCCGCTATAGGTATGACGGTTTCTTTTTATGTAGTATCAGGAATGGGTTTTGGTGTTGATAATTTTGTGTTGGATGATAGAATTTCCGATGATAAATTTTGCCTTGCATTCGATAAAAGTGAATGTGAAGAATCTCAGGCAAAAGAGTTTTTAAAAGGAGCTAATGCTGATGAAATTATTGAAAAAAGTGTCAAAGCTTAGGCATTTGTTATTTGATTGAAAAAAAGAATATTTTAAAATATTTACCATATGAAAAATATTAAAAACTATATTTTATTTATTGCTTTGGTGATTTTAATAGGACTTGGATCGTGTCAAAAAGCAGGTATTAATAATCCCGGAAGTGAATATATGCCGGATATGTACCACAGTATTGCATATGAAGCTAATTATGCTACTTTCTATCCCAGAAATCAATGGGTAGATAAAACAACATATATGCACTATGCTTCTCCGCGTCTTCCTGTCAAAGGAACTATTCCAAGAGATAATTCAGTTTCAGATTCTGAACCATTTTATTATGGAAATACTGAAGAAGAAAGAGCAAGAGCGATGAAAGATATTACGGAGCCTCCTTTTGCTATTACTGATGATGATATATCGGCAGGAAAAGAATTATTTACTTATTATTGTGCTATATGTCATGGTGATAAAGGAGATGGAAAGGGATATCTTGTCAGAGATAATGGAGGTAAATATCCTGCAATGCCGGCGAATTTTTCAAGTGATGACTTAAAAAACTCTACGGATGGCAGATATTACTATACTATAATGAAGGAAGGAATATGATGGAGCATTTTATGATAAACTCGATGTTAAAGAAAGATGGCAGGTTATTTCATATATCAGAACTTTACAAAAGTGATTTTGATTTTTATTAATTGTAATTAGAAAATATATTTCAAATGAACA
Source organism: Saprospiraceae bacterium (assembly GCA_041392555.1). Taxonomy (GTDB): domain Bacteria; phylum Bacteroidota; class Bacteroidia; order Chitinophagales; family Saprospiraceae; genus JADJGA01. The sequence goes on from JAWKLW010000009.1 coordinate 50,982, forward strand.
GATTTGAATTCAAATCCAGATTAAGAATAATATTGGCAATTGGTATGGCAATAGGCTTGATAAGTCTTATAATTCAGTTTTTTGTCACTGCCGATGACTATAAGAGTCAGTTTTGGGGGGATGTATTATTGAACAATACATTTTTTATGGGAATGTCATTAATGGCATTATTTACTCTTTCTGCTTTTATTACTGCATGGGCTGGATGGTACACAGTATTCAGAAGATTATTGGAAGTATTCAATGTTTTTTTATTGCCTGGAGCTATAATAATGTTATTATTGGCAATAGGAAATTATTTGGGATGGCATCATCTTTACCTATGGTCAGATAGTCATATGGTGGAACATGATTCTGTAATACAGGGTAAATCAGCATTTTTGAATAACAATATGTATTTAATAGCAACTATAGTTTTTGTAGGAATTTGGTTGGGATTTCGTTGGAAATTGAAAAGTCTTACTAAACTTGAGGAAGCAGGAGTACGTGGTGATTTTTCATATCATAGAAAAATGAGAAATTGGAGTGCGGTATTTTTACCAATAGCTGGTTATACGAGTGCGATTTTGATATGGTTGTGGATAATGTCAGTGGAAGTACATTGGTATAGTACATTATATGCATGGTACACAGCTGCCAGTTGGTTTGTAGCTATGATTTCACTTTTTATTATTGTTTTGATATATCTAAAGAAAAACGGTTATTTCGAATTAGTGACTATGGAGCATATCCATGATCTTGGAAAATTCCTTTTTGCATTTAGTATATTCTGGACTTATTTGTTTTTTGATCAATATATGCTGATATGGTTTGGTAATGTTGGTGAAGAAACAGCACATTTTAAATTGCAACAAACAGAATATCCATTTTTGTTTTTCACAATCTTAGTTATGAATTTTGTTATTCCATTTTTGGGATTAATGATAAATACTGCAAAAAAAACATATTGGGTTTTATTAACAGTAGCAGTAATTACATTTTTAGGACATTGGTTTGATATGTATCTCAATTTAAAGCCTTATGTTGCTGAAGGAGTACATCATCTTACAGGACAAGCTCATGAAGTATTTCCATTTCCTAATGTTTTGGAATTTGCTACCATGATCGGATTTTTGTCATTATTTGTATATTTGGTATTGAATGCACTTTCTAAAGTAGAATTGGTTCCTGAAAATGATCCATATTTGGAAGAAAGTCTTCATCATCACGTTTAAAAACAAATTATTATGATATTAAAATTATTGATTTTAACATTGATTTGGACATTGCTTTTTGTTATTGCAGGAGAAATAGTAGCTTATTTCCAATATTTGTCCAAAACTAAAGAAGATTGATCTGATAAATAATTTAATCGGTTAATTTTTTTTTAATATTGCCTTACAGAATTCAAACACTGTAAGGCAATATTTTGTTATTTATTTTCATATAAAATATAATTAAAACATGCGTTATTCTTTTCTGATTGTAGCTATGGTGTTTAATATTGGGTTTATTTTAGCCCAGAATCCCGGTAATAGGCCCATGACCCCTTCACAGCCTTCTATCGTTGGTCATATAACTGGGAAAGTTTTAGATTCAATATCACGTCAATCTGTTGAATTTGCCATAGTTGAATTATTAAATCCATCTGATAAACAGGTAAATGGTTCATTGACTGATGAGAATGGAAATTTTACTATTTCCGATGTCAAAACAGGTAAATACAAATTGAAAATATCATTTATGGGGTACAATCCTAAATTTATTTTTGGTGTAGTTACAACATTGAAAGATCCTGATTTAGATGTTAAAGATATATTGTTAGAACCAAACTCTGTTCTTTTGAGTGAAGTTCAGATTGTCGACCAACGTTCAGTAGTTGAATCTCAGGTGGACAGATTGGTATATAATGTTAATAGCGACCCCACTCTTGTAGGAGGTGATGCTACCGATGTGTTGAGAAAAGTGCCAATGCTAACTGTAGATATGGATGGAAATGTATCACTTAGAGGTTCACAGAAAGTTAGAATATTATTGAATGGGAAACCTTCAGGGTTATTTGCAGAAGATGTAGGAGAGGCATTACAGATGTTTCCAGCAGATGAAATCCAAAAAGTAGAAGTCATTACTTCACCTGGAGCCAAGTATGATGCTGAAGGAACAGCGGGAATTATAAATATTATTACCAAAAAAAGTATTCTGGAAGGGATTAGTGGTAGTGTAAGAGGATTTTTTGGTAATCAAATGGAACACGGGAATGCAAGATTAGCTTATGGACATGGTAGATTTGGTATCAATGCACGAATAGGAATGAGGTATAAGCTTCCAGCTAAAAGTTCAGTTGATTTTTTTAGAGAGAGCATTTCAGATGATGGTTCTGTATTTACTTTAAGTCAAAATGGCTATACTGATGTCTCCCGAAATGGACTACATGGTAATATAGGTGCTTATTATGATTTGAATGCATTTAATAGTTTTAATACAAATGTCAGATTGAGAGGGTTTCAGTATTCTAATGATGGTGAACAGAATTCGGTATTTTCAAATTCTGCATTAGACTATAATCGTATTTCTGAAAATATAAAAACAAATAAAACTATTGATTGGTCAACAGATTATACAAGGAAATTTGCTTCTAATGATGAAAAAAAATTAGTCATTGCTTTCCAATTAGAAACGGATCTAAGTAATACTGAAAATAACAAGTCTATAGATACTCAATTATATGATGAAGCCAACCTCAATGATGGAACAAACAGAGAAATAACTACCCAATTTGATTTTGTACAGCCTGTAAGTAAAAAATGGAAAATAGAACTTGGAGGAAAGGCTATTCTTAGGAAATTGACTTCTGATTTTTCAAGAGAATTTATTTATGATGACCATACTACTGTTGATGGTGATAATACTGATATTTTTTATTACAATCAAAATGTCTTTGCCGGATATCTTTCAATGACATTTCAATTGCCAAAACAAATTAGTTTAATGCCGGGATTGAGATATGAAGCTACAAATATAGAAGGGGATTTTAAATTTTATGATTCAGAATTTTCCAATGCATACAATAATTTATTTCCAAGTATTAGTGTGAATAAGAAATTCAAAGATTTTAGTAATATACGAGTTTCTTATGATTCCAGGATTAGCAGGCCTTCTCTTCAATATATTAATCCATTTGTTGATAATACTGATCCTTTGAATGTCACTTTTGGTAATCCTGAAATTTCACCGGAGTTGACTGATAATTATGAAATTGCATATTCTAAGTTTTTGAAAGGAGCTACAATAAATTTATCTGTATATTATAAGAATACAAGGGATGTGATAGAGAGTTACTTATATGTAGATGATGAATATGTTTCCAATACTACTTATTATAATATCGGAACTACAAATGCGCTTGGTTTTAATGTTTTTTCATCATTGACACTGTTGAAAATATGGCAATTGAGAGGTAATTTCAATATAAATAAATATACTATCAACAGTGTAAATCTCGATGAAGATACTAAGAATGAAGGATATAGATACAATGCTTTCTTGAGTACAAGTTTGAATTTGAAAAAGGGATGGCAGGCTGAAATATGGGGATTTTTTAATTCTCCGGATTATACACTTCAGGGAAAAAATCCTTCATTTTCAATGTATAGCTTTGGTATTCAAAAAGATATTTTTAATAAAAAAGCAAAAATTGGTTTGAGAATTGTACATCCATTTTCAAAAAATAAAGTTTTCCTTACTGAATTATCTGGAGATGATTTTAGTCAGACAAATAAGGTTACTGTACCATTTAGATCAATAGGAATCAGCTTTAATTATAATTTTGGTAAACTCAATTTCAAGGAAAGGAAAGATGTAATAAATAATATGGATCAGAAAATTAATGATGATTCTCAGCAAATGCAGGAAAATTAATATATTTTTAATTAGGAATTGGAGATAATAAGTTATTTTTGCTTTGTTGAAATAGAATAATGCACTTTCAAAACAAAATACTTCGTTTTTTAATTGACAATAAGCTTGTTAACCCTATTAAGTTATCAGCCTTTCTTGGCAGGTTGGCAGCAATGAAAGTGCCATTTTTTATACTGAGACCATTTCTTAAATTTTATATCCATATCTATAAGATAAAACTTGATGACTTTGATATAGATATAAGAAAAGTAAAGACCTTTAATGAATTTTTTGTTAGAAAGTTGAAATCCGGTGCTAGGGATTTTAATGGAGAGTTGATTTCTCCTTCGGATAGTATTATCACTGATTTTGGATTATTGTCTGGAAATAATAATACATTTGAAATTAAAGGAATGGATTGTGAATATGAGAGTTTGATGAACTCAATTCAAGATGTTCATATGAAAAGTTTTGCTATTTTTTATCTCTCCCCTGCAGATTATCACAGGTTTCATTCTCCATTTGATTTTAAAGTGGATAATATTTCCTATATTCCGGGGAAGTTACATAGTGTCAAACCAAAGAGAACAGATAAATACTCTGATTTATATTGCCTCAATAGAAGAATGATACTCAAAGGTAAGACTAAATTTGGCAGAGCAACGATCATCCTTGTTGGAGCAATGGTGGTGGGGAAAATAGTACTTCCTGCATTTAAATTGAAAAAAAGAAAGAGGTTTCAAACTATGGATTTAGATATTGAGTTCAAAGCTGGAGAGGAAATAGGATATTTTGAACTTGGTAGTACCATTATATTACTAATGGAAAATGATGAGTTGAATAGAATTAATTTCAATAAAAATGACCATGTAAATGTAGGGCAAAACTTATTTTAGATGCCTCAATTCTATTTTATACTGTTTTTAAAATTCCCCGTATCAGTTATTAATTTCTTTCAGTTTTTTCATTCCGAATATTGCTATTGCAGAAATTAAAGCTACAATGGCAACCATAATATAGATGTTTTGGAAGCCCTGAATGTTATTTTCTCCTGAAACTGATAATAATGCTCCGGCAATAGCACTACCAACCATTATTCCAAAACTACTGAATAGGCTTACAAGACTCTGTGCAGCAGATTTTTCTAATTCAGATGTTTGATGAAGTACTACATAACGTATTGGAGCTCCTGAAAGTCCACTAAGGCCAATTCCAAGCACTACCTGATATCCTATAAATCCGGCATAACTATCAGCAATTGACATGAGCAATCCTCCTAATACTACAAAAACTGCACCTATCAATAATATTATATTGGGTCCAATTCTGTCAACCATCAATCCTGCTGGTTCGGTAAATAAAAATAATGTAATGGCTGAAGCTATCAATAGACTTCCGGCTATTCCCGTATTTACATTGAGGACAGTCATAGCATAAAAAGGTAAAAATACCAATCCTGCTTCAGTAATACCTCTTGCGAATGATAAAAGGTATGAGATATTCAAATCTCTGTCTTTGAATAATTTAACGGGTCTTACTGGAGCTTTGACCTTAGTTTCATAAAATGCAAGAATGGTAAATGATGCAATTACCACTATAATTAATACAATATTTTTTATACCTGATAAATCTGCTAACAGATTTTTAGCATCTAAATTACTCAGCATATATGTTAAGGAAAATAATCCTATAGCTAAAATTACCATCCCTACAAAGTCTAATGGATGTGAGTGAACAGGTTTGCTTTCGGGCATGTGTTTTATTATGAAAAACAAACTGATAAACGAAAGGAAAAAACTGAGGTAAAAAATAGATTGCCAGTCAAACCATTGTATAAGCCAACCACCTGCTAAAGGTCCTATTATGGCAGCTACACCCCAAACCATTCCTATGAATCCGAGAGCCATACCTCTTTTTTCTTTTGGGAATTGCTCTCCAATAACAGTGCTCGAAATAGGAAATAAACCACCTGCTCCAAGAGCCTGTATTCCTCTGGCAACCAATAAATGAATAATATTGGAAGAAAATAATGCTAATAATAAAGACCTACTGCAAATAAATAATATTGATAATCATCAGTTTTTTTCCTGCATATCTATCTGAACTGAACTCATCAATGGAACTGCTATAACATATACCAATGTGTACAATGTGATAATCCATGTGAACTGAGATCCAGGGATATTCAAATCTTTAGCTATCTGAGGTAGTACCGGAGATACAATGAAATGTCCAATGCCCAAGGAATACACTCAACATCAATCCACCAAGTAAGTACCAAAGAAGTTCACTTCGTTATCTTTACTCCTTGCTGTTTTTCTTTCCTTTCATTTTCTTTGTTTTTGTTAAAATGAATCTATATTTTTAATTCAACAATTCAGATTTGATTTGGTTGGCTTAATGTTTTTCTATAAAGTAGGTAAAAATTATTATAATTTTTTAATTTTTATTTAGCTTTGTCAGTATAATAAATTTAACAGGAAATGGAAAAATCTGAATATTTTACAGAAGAACAGGAAAAATTAGCAAGATTTGCTAAAGCCATTGGGAATCCTGTAAGAGTAGCTATATTAAATATTTTAAATTCTAATTCCTATTTATATCACGGAGATATATGGCGGAAGAATTGCCAATCGCAAAATCTACATTATCCCAACATCTTAAGAAATTGAAAAATGGGTTAATACAAGGGGGAATTTCTCCCCCTACAGTTTAAATACTGTATTAATAAAGAAAATTGAGTTCGCAAGTCAACTTTTTGAAGATATGCTTTAGATATTCAGATAATGAATTGAAATGTAAGAGATAATTTTATTACATTAGTGTCCCGACATTAAATTGGGACTTTATTAATAATTAAACAAATTTGGCTCATTAAACCTAAATCGTTCTTGACATTTTGAAATTTGGTTCGGTCCGAACAAGTCTCGAAGATGTGTTTTATCTGTTAATGATATACTCAAAGATTTGCAAAACTTCATATGTGCTTCTGTCAGGTTATATCTTTTAATAATTGCGACTAAACAATAAGTGCACATTGCGACATAAATTTAGTTCAGACGGCATTTTCAGTCGTTCCCAAAATTTCTTTATTTTCAGATGTTGTTTAACCATTTGAAGAACAACTCGACTTGCCAGCGGTTCTTGTAAAGTTCAGCAACTTGAAGTGCCGAAATGTGCATCGCATTGGTTAAGAAAACGAACTCACGTTCTTGTTCTTCCATCCCAATATCTGACTAATCGAAGTCGTTCTGGATAGTATTGACTTGGGTAAAAACCAGTCAATTCAATCGTCAAATCTGAAAGCACGCGTTATTGGGCATTTCTTCGTTTCAATGATTATTTTGAACTGAAGATTCTTCTTTGCTCACTGATACACGAAAGCACCTATCTGATATCTTATACAGCATTTTTGAAGTGATTATATTGCCGGTCAAATATATAATAGATCCTGATTCATAGGGAATTTCCTCATAGCTGCTCGAATCATGAACTGAAGCTTCAGTAATATGGAAAGATACTTTGAGATCTGTGTCTCTACATCATATAATGTATGTACTTTGATTCCGCCTTTTTTCTTACCCGAGAACTTTTGCCCACAAAATACGGAGAGGCACAGATCAATAGTAGTAAGATCAAAGCATAGACATTACCATCAAGTTTGAAAATTTCAGTAACTCTTTTCTTTCTGGCTTCGTTTACCAGATGTGTATCTCTTCAAAGATGTGGTGGTACGATCTTGAATTGGCTCTGGCAGGGATGATTTTGAAACATTCTTTGTCCAAATAAGATTTGGAATGGTGAGCATCAAGTACGACAATCAAATCTCATAAGCTTTCTCAGTTTTGGACGGTGTCCAAACATCTAGAATACTTGATTGATTCAACAAGTGAAATGCTTCACATATTTGTCTCCATCATACTTAGCTACAATACGATTGAATTTACTTCGGTTCGAAAACGATGACAGTTGGGCGAAAACGTATTTGTCTTGATACATATGCAATCAGATTAATCTAATTGCAAAACTAAACTTTCAAGTCCGTTCGCTCGTAAAACATCTGTAACTAACTAAATTTCATATGTTTCAAAGAACTTTCAGATTTTAATGGGACTGACAATGATTTTATTAAATAAATATACAAATTTCCAGGTTGTTCGTATATTTGCGAACAATATTGTTTTTATTTGATTTAGAGTAAATAATAGACATATTTCACATTAATAATCAAGTAGAATAGAAGTTTTGATTGATTTGACAAATATTTTAATAAATTAATAAATATTAACACATGACAGTTATAAAAATATTAGGAACCGGATGTACTAAATGTAAGAAAACAGAGCAGATGGTAAGGGATACAATTTCAAAAAATGGTATTGAAGCTATTGTTGAAAAAGTTGAAGATATTCAAAAGATAGTGGAATATAATGTGATGGCAACTCCGGCAGTTGTGGTTAATGAAGTGGTGAAAATAAAAGGGAAAATTCCAACTGAAAAGGAGATATTGGAAGCATTGAATTAGAATATTTTTTGATTACAAATTTCATTCTTTTGAAATATTACTAATTTATTTTAAATAATATATTGTGTATCAGGGTATATTGAATATTATATCAGAATTCTCAGAGGAGTCGATAACTAAAGATAGAAAAGTTGTTCTGAAACCATTTAGGGAATATATTCAAAGGAATTTTGATGAGGGAAATACTATTCGTTTGAATTTTATTTGTACTCATAATTCCCGAAGAAGTATTTTATCTCAAATATGGGCTCAGGCAATGGCATTTTATTTTAATATTCCTGAGGTATATACTTATTCTGGAGGTACTGTAAGTACTGCTATTCCGGATATTTTAATAAGATTATTAATTTCTCAGGGATTTCAAATTCAACAATTATCTGATTCAGAAAATCCAATTTATTCTGTGAAATATTCAAAAGATGAAAACCCAATAATTTGTTTTTCAAAAGAATATTATAATAAATTCAATCCTGAAACTGACTTTTTAGCACTTATGACTTGTAATAATGCTGATAAGGAGTGTCCTGTGGTATCTGGTGCTATAGGTAGAATTTCAGTTCAATATGAAGATCCGAAACAATTTGATGGTTCCGATGATGAAGTGAAAAAATACCATGAAATAAGTTTGGAGATTGCGAATGAAATGTGGTACGTATTCAAAAATATAGAGTAATTAATGTTTACCTGGATTCAAAATATAGCAGATTGGATAGTATATTCAATATTGAAAATGGATGAATCTCAGCATCTGACACAAGCTGTTGATTTTTTTATTTTTGAAAGTATTAAAATACTAATTCTTCTTGTTTTTATAATTTATTTTATGGGGATAGTAAACAGTTATTTCCCAATAGATAGAGTTAGAAATTATTTATCCAGGAAAAAATTATATGGTTTTCAGTATATTATGGCAAGTTTGTTTGGAGTAGTAACACCATTTTGTTCATGTTCTTCTGTTCCTCTTTTTATAGGTTTTGTGAAAGGTGGTATCCCATTAGGAGTTACTTTTGCATTTTTAGTAACTTCACCTTTGGTAAATGAAGTAGCAGTTGGATTGTTTATAGGATTATTTGGAGTAAAAATAACATTGATATATGTTTTGAGTGGTGTTTTATTAGGTACTGTATCAGGCATAATATTGCAACAGCTCAGACTTGAAAAGTATTTGACAGATTGGGGTAAAGATATTTTGGTTCAATCTCAAAAAGAACAGGAAGTTTTTGTGGCTGAAAAACAAGGGTTGATTCAAAGATTACCGGTTATAAATGCAGAAGTAGTGAAGATATTAAGAGGTGTAATCCCTTATGTGTTGATAGGTTTGGCTATAGGTAGCTGGATGCATGGATATATTTCTGAAGGATTTTTTGAAAGATATATGGATAAGGACAATCCATTTGCTGTGCCATTGGCTACTATATTAGCTGTCCCCATGTATATGAATGCATCCGGGGTATTGCCGGTAGTTCAGGTATTGGTTCAAAAAGGAATACCTATAGGTACAGCCATTGCCTTTATGATGGGAGTAGTTGGGTTGTCATTGCCTGAAGCTATGTTATTGAAAAAAGTGATGACTATAAGATTAGTGGGTATATTTTTTGGTGTAGTGACAATATGCATAATAATTTCAGGATATTTGTTTAATATTATTTTATAAATAAAATTTAATTTAACTATGAAAAAAAGTTTGCTAAATGGATTATTATTGTTTTTGCTTTTTATTTCTGTAAGTTATAAAATGAATGGACAGAATGTAAATAATAAAAAGGTAGATTACTCTTCAGTGGAAGTCATCCAATTTCATAATGAACACAGATGCGAAACCTGCTTGATGATTGAAATGCAGACAAAAAACACTGTTAAATTATCCGGATATTAAATTCAGATTGATAAATGTTGATGATGACAAAGATAAAAAAATAGCTGAAGAATTTGAAGCGACTGGCACTGCATTATTCTTATATAATCCATCTACAGGAGAGAAAAAAGATCTTACAAATTTTGCTTTTTTAATGTAGATAGACAAGGAGTTAAATTTGCAAATGGATTGTCTAAGGAAATAGAGGAATTTGCTCATTGAATATTAAAAAATATTTTGGATGGAATGGTTACAGAATATAGTTCTTAATAGTAATGTGCCTGTTATCAGCGCTATCGCACTTGGAATTTTAACAGCTATTGCACCTTGTCCACTTGCAACTAATATTACTGCAACAGCCTATATTGCCAAAACTATAAATAGTAAACCGAAAGTGTTGTTGAGTGGAATAGCGTATATTTTTGGAAGGATGCTATCATATACTTCTATTGGAGCATTAATTTATTTTGGTGCAAGTAAATTTCATTTGGCAGAGTTTTTTACAAAGTAATGGAGAAAAATATATTGGGTTTATAATGATTTTGTCGGGTTAATAATAACCAATGTAATTAAATTGGATTTTTTTTCTGATAAAAATATAATTAATAAATTTTCAGATAGATTTAAGGATAAAGGTATTTTAGGAGCTTTTATTCTTGGGGTATTATTTGCTCTTGCATTTTGCCCTTATAGTGGAGCATTATTTTTGGAATGATGATTCCTTTGACATTGAAATCCGGTTTAATGATTCCTGTGGTATTTTCTGTTGGAACTTTAGATGTAGGTGTTAATATTTGCATTCGTTATTGCATATAGTTTGGAAAAATTGGGAGTATATTTCAAGGCTGTTTCCAAAGTTGAAAAGGTAACTGCAGGTTGGTGGCAGGAATTATTTTTATATTAGTAGGGTTATATTATATAAATATATTTTTTAAAATAATCCCATCATTTTAATATCCTAAAATAATAAAAGTGATTATATTTTTTACGATATTTGTAATAATATGAAATAAATAAAATGGAAAAACAAGGAAATACAAATAAAGTATCTGCATCTATCGATGATTATATGGATGTGCATTATGTGCATAAAAGCAATTGGTTGAGAGCTGCTGTACTGGGTGCAAATGATGGAATATTATCAACATCCAGTTTGGCAATAGGTGTAGCATCAGCGAGTGATTTGAGAGAACCTGTGATATTAGCTACTTTGGCTGGATTGGTTGCCGGTGCACTGTCAATGGCAGCAGGAGAATATGTCTCAGTGAGTTCTCAGACAGATTTGGAGAAAGCTGATATCGAGAGGGAAAGACAAGAGCTTGAAGAGATGCCGGAACTTGAATTGCAGCGTCTGGCAGAAATATATGTCCAACGTGGACTCAAGAAAGAAACAGCAATGATTGTAGCTAAGGAATTGACAGAAAAGGATGTCCTGGCAGCTCATGTGAGAGATGAATTGGGAATTAATGATTTGTCACAACCCAAACCTATTCAGGCTGCTTTTGCTTCGGGGGCATCATTTACTTCAGGGGGTTTGTTGCCACTATTGGTTACATTATTTGTTCCGGTAAGCTTTATGGAATATTCACTTTACATTTTTGCTATAGTGTTTTTGATGATATTAGGAACAGTCTCTGCCAAGACAGGAGGCTCAAGTATTATAAAAGCTATATTGAGAATAACTTTTTGGGGTACCATAGCAATGGCATTGTCTGCTTTAGTAGGCTATTTGTTTGGAGTAAATGTCTAATAAAATAATATAAGATTCATCAAATCTCTTATTCGGATATAAGGGCATCTATCTCTTTCATTCTTAATATTCTAATTGAATCAACCATAGTTGGATATTCTGCATTATAAACAGAGTCACAGATAGAATCGAGATATGATACATTTTCTTTTGCCCTCACTTTATACAATGAATCAGCCATTTTTCGCTCTTCATTATCTAATTCTGTATGATTGCTATCACATGAGGTGATAATGAAAAATAATGAAGTTATTATTATACTAAGAATTTTGCATTTCATCGAGGTCTATTTTTTTTAATTCAAAATTCTTTCCGAGATATACTTTTCTTACTAATTCATCTTTTGACAATTCTTCTGATGTTCCACTTCTTAGAATTGCTCCCTCGAACATAAGATATGCTCTGTTGGTAATGGATAAAGTTTCCCTCACATTATGGTCAGTGATTAATATACCTATATTTTTATCTTTTAATTTTGCCACTATTGTTTGAATATCTTCCACAGCTATAGGGTCAATTCCTGCAAATGGCTCATCCAATAATATAAATCCGGGATTTGAAGCAAGAGCCCTGGCTATTTCTGTTCTTCTACGTTCACCTCCTGACAATGAGTCTGCAAGATTTTTTCTAACTTTGTGCAAGCCAAATTCATCTAAAAGACTTTCAAGTTTATCATTTTGTTCGGATTTAGTCATGTTTTGAAATTCAAGGATAGCTCTTATATTTTGTTCTACTGTGAGCTTTCTGAATACTGATGCTTCCTGAGGTAAATAACCAACTCCTTTTCTTGCTCTCTTAAACATTGGGAGGCTGGTGACTTCATCCTGGTCGATATATACATTGCCACTTGTAGGTTTTATAAATCCTACTACCATATAGAAAGTAGTAGTTTTTCCAGCTCCATTAGGACCTAATAATCCCACTATTTCACCTCTTTCAACGTGAATGGAGACATCGTTTACTACCCGTCTTTTCCCGTAATATTTTATTAAATTCTTTGTTTGTAGTATCATTTTTTAAATACTGATTGATTTAAGTTTATATTTTCTTGTTGTTCCCAATTGATTTTTAATTCACTCAATTCTGCTCTAATGACTTTCTCTGGATATGTTTTTTTAAAATAATCTCCAGAATCCCATCTTCCATTTTTGTTTTCATCGAGAATTATCTCCAAGGAATATTTCCCAGGAGGTAGTCCGCTTAATTTCTTTTGAAAATTTGAAGTGTTATTGATGATAAATTTATCAACTTCTTTCTTGTTTGAAATTAAATTCACAATATATTGATTTTCGGGATTAATACTATCAAAATTACATATTAATGTGCTAAAATCTTCGAGTTTACCTGTTTTTAATGTGTTTTTTATTGTATCATTTATCTGTTCATATAATCCTGTGAAAGCTCCTGGCAAAAAAGTAATATTATATTCGTGCTCTTCTTTCCATATTTTTTTTAACCATAATTTACGATGATTTACTGAGTCGGGATAAATATTGAAATTTCTGTATTTTTCAATAGTGTCTGATATTTCGATGCATGAGGTATCAAAGGCAGAAATAGGAGAATCAAATAAGAGCGTTATTTCTTTTTCTGGAAACATTGATTTTTCAGTTGATACTTTTAAAGCTTTATATTTTCCAGGTTTTTTTAATTCTTTTGTTGTTTTTAATTCAAGAGTATCGATTTTATCGTTGTATTTTAAAATTAAATTTATACTATCAACACTGTTTTGTAACCAAAATGTTAAGTTTTCTGCATCCAATTCTTCCAAAATTACTGGAGCAGAGCTATTAATTAGTTCAATGCTATCGGGAGTGGTATTGAATTTGATTTCAACTTTGCCATAATCCGAGATTTGTTTGGTATTGATATACAATGAGGGATTTGGTTGAAATAATTGTAATTGTATGAATTGTTTGCTGGTGTCAATATGAATCATGGAATCAAGATAACCAATTTTTTCTTTTTCATTGTCAAATAAATAATTTGAATTTTCATCCTTAAGAGCAAAAATTTTATAATCAGATTCCTTGATGTAAGGTATTTTGTATGTTCCATCCTCTTTGGTAGTGCTGAAATAGTATGGTTTGGATTTTATGACAATTGAGTCTTCATTACTTTTGTAAAGCATTACCAGTACATCTTTTAATGGTGTGTTGTCATAAGCATCCGTTATTTTTCCGCTTATTTCCAAAGAATCGATATAATCACCGGTACTGAATAAAAATGTATTTTCCTGCAGTGGGTTTCCTTCTGTATAATCAACAATGGATTTTCCGAAGTTGATGCAGTATGTAGTATTTTCCAGCAAAGTGTCTTCTTCTGGTATTTCTATCAAAATGTGTTTTCCCCGTTGAGTGAATTTTAAATTTTTTTCCAGTGGTGGTGAAATGAGAATTTGATTTTGATTTTTTAGGGAAATCCATTCATCGAAGAAAAATTTTATTTCTTTAGGCTTAAAGTTTGTTTTGAAATTCGGAGTGGATTTCAAAGAGTCTATTTTAGGCGGAGTGACATCCTTTGGCCCACCACCAAGTGATGCCTGATTGGCGCAAGAATAGAGCAGACTTGCCGATAAAAAAAATGATATGAGGTATCTAATTTTTCCCATTTGTAATTTTCAAAACATTAAAACTATAAAACAAGGATAAAAATTTTAGTTCATTGTCTACAATCCGGTAATTTTATTTAAAAATTTTTTATAAATTAACTGTCAAAAGTAATAAATAAATAATACATTAGTTGAAAATATTGTTTATATAAAGAAAAGTAATTTATTTTTATTATTTTTGGATCAAATAAAATAAAGTTAAAATTATGAGCGAAAAAGTATTAAATAATGTAAATCCCGGAGTTATCTGGGGCGATGATCTTTTAAAAGTTTTTAAGATTGCAAAGAAAAATAATTTTGCGTTACCTGCAGTAAATGTTGTGGGAACTAATTCTGTAAATGCTGTTATAGAAGCTGCAAAAACAGTCAATTCTCCAGTGATTATTCAGTTTTCCAATGGTGGTGCATCTTTCTATGCTGGTAAGTCTATTTCATCAGAAAATCAACATAATAGCGTGCTTGGAGCGGTGTCAGGAGCTAAGCATGTTCATATGCTTGCTAAGGACGCTGGTGTTGCAGTGGTATTGCATACAGACCATGCTGCTAAGAAATTATTACCTTGGATAGATGGCTTGCTGGATTTTGGTGAAAAACACTTTCAACATCATGGAGCTCCTTTGTTTAGTTCACATATGCTTGACCTCTCCGAGGAACCACTGAAGGAAAATATTGAGATTAGCAAGCGTTATCTCGAACGAATGCATAAAATAGGTATGACACTTGAAATAGAATTAGGTATTACCGGTGGTGAAGAAGATGGTGTAGATAATACTGATATCGATAATGCAAGACTATATACTCAACCTGAAGATGTAGCTTATGCTTATGAGGAACTTAGTAAAGTTTCGGATAGATTTACCATCGCTGCTTCTTTTGGTAATGTACATGGTGTTTATAAACCAGGAAATGTTAAATTGACTCTAAAATATTGAAAATTCTCAGGATTATATCGTTAAAATATAATCTCGATGTTAATCCAGTAAATTTTGTATTATGGAGGTAGTGGATCTTCAAGAGATGAAATAAGAGAAGCTATAGGTTATGGTGTTATCAAAATGAATATTATAGATACTGATACACAATGGGCTTATTGGGAAGGTGTTCTTAATTTCTATAAAACTAATGGGGATATCTTCAAGGACAAATAGGAAATCCTGAAGGTGATGACAAAATGACCAAAAATATTTAATTGATCCGAGAAAATGGTTGAGAGCAGGCGAAGAAACAATGGTAAACAGACTTAAAGTGGCTTTTGAGGATTTGAATTGCCTTGACAGAAATTAAAAATTATAATATTTTATTTTTTAGAAAACGGCAGATCGATGTTCATTGGTTCAGGTGCGTTTTTTTGTTTCGATTTTTTTGAAATCATATAAATAAAATTGAACAGTATGATTTTAATAAAAAAATCAAAATGAAAAATATATATTCCAAACTCTTTTCTATTTTCAGTAAAACAACTGAATTGATAATTAAATTCCTTTTCATAACTGTTAATTATTCAGTTAATTGTGTCAATAAATTGCTTGAATTCAAAAATATCGCTTAAATTATGGGCTTTTTTAATATATTATCAATTTCAATCTTGAGATCGAAAGAAGGTCAGCATATATGTTTTTGTGGGGCCAAGTGGAAATTGGAAAAACCAGTTTGCTCAAAAATGATAGTTGGTATATTTATTGCCTGATGTGCTGGAGAGTATCTATTATGAGGGCACTGAAGTAAATGAGAGCGAAAATATCAATGATCTAAGAAAAAATATTGCTTGGATTTTCCCTCAAAATGATAAAAATATACATAAAAATGGAGTCGAACTATCTAAAACTTATAAGTGGCACTGCAATTTACTTTATTTATATTCGCTTAAATCTCTTGGTTGGAGGAGAATTTTTATGATCGCAATTTAATAAAGTGGGCTTGTAGATTAAAAGCAAAAGGTGATGATGTAATAGCTATTTCTAACAGACAGAAAAATTATTACTCGATGAGCCAACTTCTGCTTTGGATGCAGAGTCAGTGATATGATGAGTAGATTCTGTATTGTCATGAAGATACCACAATAATCTCTTTATATATTATCTTGTGGAATGACAAACGGCAATTGTAGAAATAATGCTGCTTGATTTATGGGAACAAATTATCATATTGATATATTTCATTTGGTCAGTAAACTATCTTATGTTGCTGATTAAATGCAGGTTTTTATATATTTTTCAGGTAGATCTTATCAAAGGTCGCTATATTTCGGTATTGAGGATGGTGTTCAACTTGTTATTGTAGGATTCTATCTCGAAACATTTAAAAATATTAGTGCTTTTGCTTAATCAATAGTCTGCAATGGTGACATTGGCAATGGTAGGTGTGGGAGTGTTTACCACTTTATAAAAAGGGCAAAATTAAGAATAAATATTTTGTTGTTCTTTAGTGTTTTCTCGTACATTGACTTCGGTTATTATTATCAATGTATATTTCTTCTGAGTATGACAGAATGGATAACTATTTCGATGCCGATATTCCTGTTTCAAAGGGGCCAGTATTGGGAAATACGAAAATGAATTACAATATGGCCCAGAAACGAATACCTATTTCGAAGGATTGATTAAGGATGAAGATTTATACTATTTTATTTGGAGTTAATTCCGGGATAAAAAATGGCTCTTAGACCATTTTATAAAGTCTGCAATGTCAAAAACACTGAATCCATTGATCGGAACAATGATGATGAGAAATAGAATTATTTCACTTCCGGGAATGATGACAGGCAGATATTGGTGAGTATACCCCTACTACAACTATCAAATATCAATTATATAGCTGTTGCTATTTTCAATTGGAAATAACAATCTTCGCACTATCCTCAGTATTTTCGAATAAATTTGTTTTTGACAGAATTTGGTGATTAAACAGAGATATTCTTAAGTGAGAGAGTTAATGTTATTAGTATGGTATTTTGTTTTTTTAATTTTTAATTTCAATTGTAGTTTTTTATGTAGTATTTGGGAAAATATTTGGGTGTGAATATTATTTTTATATTATTTTGGGAACATTTTTTATATTATTAAAACCTGATGTATGGATTTTAGAAAATAAAACGAGTATTTATTACAGGAGCTTAGAATGATGAAGATAGCTCTTTTGCTGGCAGAAAAAGATGCCCAGTAATGGTTGTCTGGAAAAGTGATGTGCCAATCCTAAACTTGAAGGTACTTATTTGCACATCGCTGATGAGATAAAGAAAAAGGTGGAAATGCACTTCCATTGAAAATTGATGTCAGAGAGGAAGATTCTGTCAAAGAGACACTGGAAAAAGCTGCTGTACATTATGGTGGTATCGATATTTTGGTAAATAATGCTAGTGCTATAATGCTAATGGATAGTCAGACATTGCCAATGAAGAGATATGATCTTATGCAAAATGTGAATGCCCAATTGCCACTTATGAAGCTTCAAAATGCTATCATATTTGAAAAATGGTATAAATCATAATAATTCTCACACTTTCTCCTCCATTAAGATCTCAATCCTAAATGGTTTAAAATCATCTTGGCATATACTATGAGTAAATATAGGCGCAAGTATAGTGCACGATAAGTTATCAGAGAACTCTGAAACATAAGAATTGCTGTTAGTCGTATGGCCAAGAACAATTATCGGTACACAGCAACTATAAATTATCTGATGGGAGGCCAAAGGGATGCAGATGTATTATTATAGAAACACACAGATAATGGCAGATGCAGCATTAGAGATTTTAAAAGGATAGTAGATCTAATACAGGGAAATTTTTTATTTAGATGGGAATGTGACGAAAGAGAGTGGAACAGAAGATTTTCAAAATACGATCTTGTCAAAGGAGCGAAGATTATGCCTGATTTGTTTCTGGATTAAGATTCATGTTTTAATTTTTCAATTTCAAACATTATTATTTCTTGCTTTCGTTAATATTTTTATTGTAAATGTTACAAATAGAAAATACATGAAATTAAAAGCAACTATATTTTTATTGCTATTATATACCATTCCTAAATCCGTATATTCTCAGGTAAGTATTGCAGATACTGGGCAAGTTCAGATGAGGTCGATCTACAAACTAAAAATTATTTCCGCAATGAAAAGATGTGGTATTAGAAAATGATTCTGATGCTGGATACCAGGTTCGAAAATATATCGGTAAAATTTACCATATTCGGATGCGGGAGAATATGAAATTGCAAAAAATTAAATTGAAAAATGGAATGAGAAGAAGCTCTATCTTATATTAATAAAGCCATAAAAAAAGAAAAAGATAATATTGATTATAAGAAATTTCTCGCAGATATTCTTATAAGTATGGACAAAATTGAAGAAGCAGCAGAAGTAAAAACTTCTTTGCTGGATTCTAAGAAGTTCGATATAAAAAATTATTTTGAAATAGCTCAATTGTATTCCAGATTAAATGATTCTGACAATGCTATAAAAGTAATAAGTAAAATAGATGATTATCTCGGTTATGACAGGGAGACAGAATTATATAAAGCACATATTTACCAAAGCAATCGTGAATATGATAAAGCTGTGAATGTATTGGAGAAACTTGAAAATAATTTTCCTGATGATATTGATATCAAACAAAATTTGGCTATTGCATATAGAATGAATGGTGATGATACAAAATCTGAAAGTATATATAAGCAGATTTTGGATTTGGATCCTACAAATAAGTATGCATTATCATATTTCTCTTCACATAATTCCTATAAAGATAATAAAAAGAATTACCTTAAAAATTTGATTCCATATTTGCAAAATGGGGATATAGATATGGATGAAAAGATACTTACTTTGGCTCCTTATGTTCAGGATGTTTCGCCAACAGTATCTTATCTTGAAGAATTAAAAGAGTGTGCCAAAACCCTTTTGGATATTTACCCGCAAAATGCAAAAACAAATGCTCTTTATGCTGATATTTTATACAATAGTAGCGATGATAATGAAAGTATGAAATATTATAGAAAATCTTTGCAGTACGATAAGAGTAATTTTATGATATGGAGGCAGCTCATGCAATTGTATTCAATGTATGAAATGTGGAGCGACCTGGAAGAGTTGTCTTCGGAAGCTATCGATTATTACCCCAATCAGGCTCTTACTTATTTCTATAATGCCAGGGCAAAAATGTATTTGAAAAAGTATTCAGAAGCTCATGAAATGCTTTCGGAAGCTGAATTATATGCAGGGGAAAAGAGTAAATTCTTGAGTGAAATTAAATTAGTGGATGCTTACACTTATTTTTTAGAAAATAATCAAAAAAAATCTAATAACATTTTATCCCAATTAGATAAAGATGTCATAGAGCAACATCCACTGTATTTTGAATTACTTGGAGATATTGAATCAAAAAATGGAAATGAAGAAAAAGCGATGGAATACTGGGAAAAATCTGTAAAATTGGGTAATACATCTTCAGAATTGAAAGAAAAGCTAAAGAAATAATCCAAAGAATATCTTGTAATCATATTAATAAAAATCAAACCGCTAATGAAAAATATTGTACTTATATTTATGGTATTGTTACCTTTTATAGGAAACTCACAATTTGATACTCTTTTTGAAAACTATTCACTTAGATTAGATTATGTCCATAGTGGAAATTCTGAAAGTGAAAATTTTTCCTTCCATGAATTTAAAAAAGAACCTTATTGGGGAGGTTCCAAAGTTAACCTTATAGATACTTTTGAATATGGTAAATATTTTGTTGAAGTTACTGATACCAAGACTGGAGATTTGATATATAGCAGAGGTTATGGGAGTCTGTTTAATGAATGGAGCCAAACGGAAGAAGCAAAATCAATTTCCAAAGATTTTGAAGAGACAGTGACAATGCCTTTTCCAAAAAATAAAATAAAGATTTCACTTTTTGTCAGAAATAAAAATATGGAGTTTGAACCAAAATTTTCCATAGATTTTGATCCTCAAGAAACTAAATTTACGGATAAAAGTACAGTCACAATGTATCCAAAAGCTTTGCTTTATAATGGCTCTCCAGATAAGAAACTTGATATTGTAGTGCTTGCTGAAGGATACTCCAGGGATGAATATGCAGCTTTTCAGGAAGATTGTCAGATGCTTATCGACAGGATGTTTTACTATGAACCTTACTTAGATTTAAGAAAATACTTCAATGTACATATTATTTGGGTTAGTTCAGAGGAAAGAGGTAGCGATGATCCTAATAATAAAAAAATGGTAAATACTGTTTTTAATACAAGTTTTAATACTCTCAACTCTGATAGATATTGCATGACAGAATCATACTGGAAAGTTAGAGATTATGCCGCAAATGCTCCTTATGATCAAATATATATCCTTGTGAACACCGATAAATATGGAGGTGGAGCAATATATAATTATTATTCTGTGAGTGTAAGTGGAAACCTGAAATCACCCAAAGTTTTTATCCATGAATTTGGTCATGCTATGGCAGGTTTAGCAGATGAATATGCTTATGAAGATTCATTTGAAAATATGTATCCTGCCAATGTTGAACCTTGGGAACCCAATATTACTACTTTGGTTGACTTTCAAAGCAAATGGAAAGATATGGTCAAGGATACAACTCCTGTGCCAACTCCGGATGTTATAGATAATTACAATCTCATAGGAGCTTTCGAAGGAGCAGGTTACCTCACTAAAGGTGTTTACAGACCTATGCATGATTGTTTGATGCGATCATTTGATGGAGATGTTTTTTGCCCTGTTTGTACCAAAGCAATTGAAGATATGGTGGGATTTTATATTAAATAGAATTGGTCTTTTTTTATTCTTGTTTTGTCGAATAAATAAGATATTTTCAATTAGTTATAATAATTTAGTCTTTTGTTTTTAAAGCGAATTTAATTTTGTTTTGAAGATATTGGTATTTTTAAATACAGTAAATTTATCATTATATGTCAGTTTTGAAAATAGATAATGTCGTAAAAAGATTTCAGACGAAAACAGCTGTCGATGGTGTGTCTCTTGAATTGGAAAAGGGACAGATTTTCGGTTTATTAGGTCCTAATGGTGCAGGAAAAACTACTCTCATAAGGATGATAACAAAAATATTTAATCCTGATTCCGGTAAAATAACTTTATCTGGCGACAATGAAAAAGAATTATCAACTTCTATGATTGGTTATATGCCTGAGGAAAGAGGGTTGTATAAAAAGATGAAAGTAGGAGAACAACTCATGTACTTAGCACAATTGAAAGGCTTATCTGCCAATGAAGCAAAGGATTCATTATTGTATTGGTTGGGGAGATTTGAGATTAAGGATTGGTGGAATAAAAAAGTGGATGAACTATCTAAGGGAATGCAACAAAAAGTGCAATTTGTATCTACAGTATCTCATAATCCTCAGTTTTTGGTTTTCGATGAACCTTTCTCAGGTCTTGATCCTGTGAATTCCCAAATGATAAAAAATGAAATTTTAAATTTGAAAAACTCAGGGGTAACTATCATTTTCTCAACTCACAGAATGGAACAGGTTGAAGAGATGTGTGATGATATTGCGCTGATAAATCAAGGAAAAATTATTTTGGAAGGTAAGGTGGATGAGATTAAAAATAAATATCGTGAACATAAATTTATTTTAGAATCTAATGATAAATTTGATGGAGAATGGAATAATGAATTTAGTATTATAGAAAAAAGTGATAATAAAATCACTGTACAATTGACAGAAAATCAAACATCCAGACAATTATTGAAATATATTGTAGATTCTGGAATTGACATTAAATTGTTTAAAGAATCTCTTCCGTCATTAAATGATATTTTTATTAAACTTGTTACTGAAAAATAAGCTTTTATGAATAAACTTTGGTTGATTATAAAAGAGAATATTTGGTTAGAGTCAAAAAGAAATCTTTTTTGATAATTACTCTTTTGGCACTCTGCGCTATGGCTATTATTACATTTGGAATGGGGTTGATGACAGCTTATATGTCTGAGAAATCAGTGAAAAATATTATCGTTAAGGATGAATCTGGAATATTTGAAAAATACAATGTTCAGAAAAGTTCCTTTGTATATAAATTTTCGAATGAACCTTTGGATACTTTATTAAACCACTATTCTGAACGAGGATATGATATAGTCGCTGTGATACCTCCATTTTCAGATAGTTCCAATACGGTAAAAGCTAAATTCTATTCCAAGACAAATCCGGAATAATTTTCTATTGAAAAAAATAGAATCAGATTTTTCAGATGCATTTAAAGAATATAAGATAGAAAAGTCCAATATCAATAAATCCAGTTTATGATAATTTATTTGTCAATGTGAGTCTTGAAAATGGAGATGCAGTCAATAATGAACAAGACAAAACGGGAAAATTAACACTGGCTGTGGCTACAGGATTGGCATTTGTGATGGGATTTTTATTATATATGGTGATTTTTATTTTTGGCACTCAGGTTATGAGAAGCGTGATGGAAGAAAAGGTTAATAGGATTGTGGAAGTGATGATGTCTTCTGTAAAACCATTTCAACTTATGATAGGTAAAGTGATTGGAGTAGGGGCAGTAGGATTGACTCAATTATTTATCTGGATTATACTTATTCCTGTCATTATGTTTTTAGCGAGTTTGTTTTTTGGCAGCAGCCCAAATTCTGAACTTGCCGATATGGCATCGCAAACTAATAATGTGGACTTGGATTCTTTTCCTATTACCCAGATTATTAATGTATTCTTCTCATTAAATTGGTTTGTAATATTGCCTTCTTTCGTACTGTTCTTCCTTGGAGGGTATTTCCTTTATTCTTCAATGTTTGCTGCAAGTGGGTTCAGCAGTAGGTGATGATCAGGGAGACAATCAAAATCTGATTTGGCCTATCTCAGTACCAGTGTTTTTGGTTTTATAATCATGATGAACTCAGTTAGAAAATCCAAATAGCGCATTGGCAATATTTGGTTCGCTGTTTCCACTATTTTCACCATTGGTGATGCCAGCAAGATTACCTTTTGATCCTCCTGTTTGGCAAATAATTCTGTCTTTACTATTTTTAGTTTTGACTTGTTGGATGTTTATATGGCTTACAGCAAAAATATATCGTGGAGGAATTTTACTTTATGGTAAAAAATTGACAATTAAAGATATGTGGAAAATTTTATTAAATAAATATTAATATAAAATGAATTATTTAAAACTACTGATTTCAATCGTTACATTCGTATCTATCCTGAATAGTCTCAATGCTCAAAGTGCTCTTGATATAGTTAAAAAATCTGATGAGAAAATGAGAGGGACTTCAAGTTATGCCGAGATGAGTATGAAGATTTCAAGACCTGACTGGTCAAGGGAAATGAAAATGAAATTGTGGGCTAATGGTGTAGATCAATCATTGATACTGATTACTTCTCCTAAAAGAGAACAGGGTATCACATTTTTAAAGGATAATAATGAGATGTGGAACTATCAACCCTCTATTTCCAGAGTTATTAAAATGCCACCTTCTATGATGATGCAATCTTGGATGGGATCAGATTTTACTAATGATGACCTGGCTAAAGAATCTTCAGTTGTTACTGATTATGACCATAAACTTTTAGGCAGTGAAAAAGTTGAAAATTATGATTGCTATATAGTGGAACTTATCCCTCATGAAGATGCTCCAGTGGTTTGGGGCAAGGTGAAGATGTGGATTAGTAAAAATGATTTTTTGCAACTGAAAATGGAATTTTACGATGAAGATAGTGATTTGGTAAGTACTATGTATGGTACACAAGTAAAAAACCTTGGAGGTAAATTATTGCCTTCAGTATATAAACTTATTCCAGATGATAAACCGGAAAATAGTACAACTATGACTTATGAAGCTTTGAAATTCGGAGTCACATTTGATAAAGACTTTTTTACTGTGATGAATATGAAAAAAATACATTGATAAAATATATCATTTAAATAGGTATTATGTTTTTAAAAATAGCATTACGAAATATTTGGAGAAATAAAACACGGACTTTAATAACTTCTGCTTCAATTTTTTTCGCTGTTTTGTTTTCTTCATTTATGATTTCATTCCAACAGGGATCATGGGATAGAATGCTCGATAATATTATTAATTATTATTATGGCTACCTCCAGATTCAAAAAAAAGGCTATTGGGATGATAAGAGCATAGATAATTCTTTTGTATATAATGATGAAATAGTATCGGATATTGAAAAGGTCGATGAGGTAACAGGATATGTTCCCAATTGAATCTTTTGCTCTTGTTTCTCATGGTAATCAGACAAATGGTATGCTGGTAGTGGGAACAGACCTCGGATTATGGAACAATCATTGACATCATTGAAAGATAAAATCGTTGAAGGTAAGTATTTTGATAATAATGGTGGATTGATAATAGGAGAAGGGGTGAAAAAAATCATGAAAGTAAATATTGGTGATTCTCTGACCCTCATTAGTCAGGGATATCATGGTGTAAATGCTGCAGGGATGTATCCTGTAATTGGAATAGCTCATTTTACTTCTCCTGATTTGAATAAAAGCATGATTTATATGACATTAAAAGATGCTGAATATTTCTATGATGCTGATAATTTAGTGACATCCATCGCATTGAAAATTAAAAATAAAAATGACCTTAAGGAAATAAAAGAAGAATTGGTTTCCAAACTCGATACTGCCCAATATGCAGTATTGGATTGGAAGGAATTACTCCCCGACCTAGTTAAAGCAAAGGAAGCTGATACTGCCGGAAATTATATCTTTATCGTAGTTTTGTATGCTCTCATAGCATTTGGTATTTTCGGTACGATTTTGATGATGGCTAAAGAAAGGGAATATGAATTCGGAGTTTTGATTTCCATAGGTATGAAGAGAAAATTATTAGCATTCGTTGTGTGGCTCGAAATTTTGATATTAGGTATAGTTGGAGCTTTGGCAGGAATCATTGGCTCTATACCATTGGTTTATTATTTTCATGCCAATCCTATTGATTTTTCCGGATATGATAAACAATTAGGTGGAGCTTTTGAAAAATGGGGTTTTGATCCTATTATACCTACTGTTTTCGATATGAATATATTTTATGGTCAAGGACTTATTGTTGTGGTTTTAACTTCAATATTGTCGTTTTATGCTATTTATAAAATATTTACTATTAAGCCTGTAGAAGCTATGAGGAGCTGATGGTTTGAAATATAAACCTAGTGTCTATTTATATTGTAAAAATGAAATTTTAAAAAAAATAAAATGCTATTAAAACTTGCGTGGAGAAATATTTGGAGAAATCCTGTAAGGAGTTTAATCGTGATTTTTGCTAATGTCATTGGTGTTTTATCTATTATTTTTCTCATTGGAATGATGACAGGTATGATAGATAATTATATTGATAGTGCTATTAAAATTGAAACTTCGCATATTCAGATTCATAACCCACAATATCCTGAGGAAAAAGATATTAAGTATTTTATAAGTGATAAAGATAGTATATTGGATATTATAGATAAGAATAACGATGTAGCTATGGCGAGTGTTCGTACAATAGTAAATGGTATGTTGGCATCGAGTCGTTCTTCCAGAGGAATTGAAATAAATGGTATAGATGCTGCCCGAGAAGGTGATTTTACTGGTATCGCAGATAATATTGTAGAAGGTAAATTTCTGAATAATGGTAGAAATCAGATTGTAATAAGTAAGAGATTAGCAGAAAAACTCAAAGTGAGATTAAAGTCAAAAGTTATCCTGACATTTCAAAGCTTAAATAATCAGATAGTTTCCAATGCTTTCAAAATAGTTGGCATTTTCGATAGTAAAAATAATATGTTTGACGAAGCTAATGTTTTTGTAAATATCAACAATTTGAACACTCTTTTGGGTAAAGATGATATTGGACATGAGGTGATAATTTATTTGAAAGATATAAAAACTCTGCAAACTGATGTTGATACATTGAAATCTGAGTTTCCTGATCTTTTGGTACAGTCATATAAGGAAATCGCTCCTGAATTAGATCTTTTCGCTCAACAAATAGGAATGACCAATATTATATATATGATAGTGTTTTTATTGGCTTTGATATTTGGCATCATCAACACAATGTTGATGGCTGTTTTGGAAAGAGTAAGAGAGTTGGGCATGTTGATGGCTATCGGAATGAATAAGGTTAAAGTATTTTTTATGATAGTGCTTGAAACACTTATTTTGGGTTTTATAGGTACTCCATTAGGATTGTTTTTTGCTTTTTTAATGATGAATTACTTTGGTAAGTATGGATTGGATTTGAAAATATTTAATTCAGAGGGAATGGAACAGTTTGGGATGTCAACTTTTATATATCCTAGAGTTAGTGTACATGAATATTTTACATTAGCTTCACTTGTTTTTTTAACAGCTTTTTTGGCTTCGATTTATCCGGCTATTAAAGCGATAAAATTGAAACCAGCTGAAGCAATTAGAAAGATATAATAATTTTAAAATATTATAAATGAACGTAATAGAAACAAATAAACTTGAAAAAATCTATAACCCTAAGGGGATTCCTGTAAATGCTCTCAGGGGTATTGATATTGAAATAAAAAAAGGTGAATTTACAACTATTGTGGGACCTTCTGGTTCGGGTAAAACAACTTTGCTGAATATTTTGGGAGGTCTTGATAGTCCTACTAATGGAAATGTCATTGTCAATGGTGTTGATTTGTCTCAATTGTCAGATAATAAACTTATTGATTTCAGGAAAGATAATATCGATTCGTATTTCAGGCTTATAACCTAATTCCGGTAGATTGACAGCATAAGGAATATTGAATTTATTATGCTATTGCAACATAAATCTAAAAAAGAAAGGGGAGACAGAACTAATGAACTTCTTAAAGCTGTTGGTATTGAAGATCAGGCAAATAAAAGCCAGGACAGCTTTCAGGAGGACAACAACAAAGGGTGGCAGTAGCACGTGCTCTTGCTTCAAAACCATCGTTTATTCTGGCAGATGAACCAACAGCTAATCTCGATTCTAAGTCTGCTGGGCAATTGCTGGATATTATGGCAAAACTTAATGAGGAAGAAGGTGTTACATTCATCTTCTCTACTCATGACCAAAGGGTTATAGATCGGGCAAAACGAGTAATTACCCTTGAAGATGGTCAGATAATTTCAGATATCAAAAACTAATTTTATCAACTAATTTTAGAAATGAGATTTTTATTAAAAATATTTGCTGCTAGTTTTTATTCCTAACATTCTTTTTGAATATGAATTTATATTCTCAAAATGATTCCATAAAATCAAAATGGAAAGATAAATTTGAATTTAAAGGGTATACTAAATTATTGAATATTACCTCATTTCAGAATTTTGACAACCTTATAAATCAGGATTATATTCATAACAGATTGAATTTTAAAGCCTATGTTTCAAAGAATTTCGATGTTGATTTTCAATTGAGAAACAGGCTTTTTTGGGGAGATTCTCTGACAATAAAATATATAAAATCAAGTATTGATACTCCTTCTGATATTAAATTGTCAGGATTTGTTATTGATAAAGGTGGACTTTTGCTGAATTCTAAAATTGATAGATTGAGTCTGAATTTTAACTTTGATGATTTTGAAATTAAAATTGGAAGACAAAGAATAAATTGGGGTAAGACTTTGACCTGGAATGTAAATGACCTTTTTAATGCATTTAATTTTCTGGATTATGATTATGAAGAAAGACCGGGAACAGATGCTATTGATATTGTTTATAATATGAAAAATAATGCTTTTTTAGAAGCTGCATATTCCTATGGTAAGTCATTGGATGAATCTATTTATGCATTGAGATACCAAAGGACAATAGGCAGTTATGATATTCAGGCTATTGCAGGAAACTATTTTAAGGATATCGTTTTTGGAATGGGATGGGAAGGATATATTTCAAATGCCGGTTTCAAAGGGGAATTCAGTTATTTTACTCCAAAGGATGGAGATTCAGATGAAAATAATGCTTTTCTTATTTCATTATCATCGGACTATTATTTTCAAAATGGTTTAAGCCTTATAGGTTCCATACTTTTCAATAGCAATGGTTCTGATGAAATATCGTCATATAGTTCTGTTTTTTCTGGATTGGAAACATTAAATGCCAGAAACTTGATGCCAAATAAATGGTCATGTTTTGTTCAGTCAACATATCAGATTACACCTCTTACTATTGCTAACTTTGGTTTGTTTTATTTACCTGATATCAATTCTTTTGGGATTTTACCTGGGGTTTCATATTCTATGGCTGATAATTGGGATCTTAATTTCTTCGCTCAGGTTTTCTTCCTTGAAAATGATGATAAGTTAAAAAATGCAGGTAATTCAATAATTTTAAGAATTAGAAATAGTTTTTAAAGTTTATTTACAATTTTTGTCTGTAAACTTCATATGCAGATATTGCCACAGATACTGATATGTTTAGAGAATCTACAGTGCCATCCATTGGTATAGTGAAGACTTTGTCGCTGTTGTTTATCCAAAAATCTCCTAATCCATTTGATTCTGACCCGAAAATCATTGCAGTACTGCCTTCGAATTTTATTTCATATAGGTTGTCAAAAGCGGGTAATGCTGCTGCATACGTTTTGATATTATTTGCCTTTACCCATTGCAGTAATTCTTTATTGGAACAAGATACAACAGGGATATTAAATAAAGTTCCCAAGCTAGCTCTTACAACATTTGGATTGTATTGGTCCACTAATGATTCTGTAATGATTACTGCATCTGCTCCCACAGCATCAGCTGTTCTCAATACTGCACCCATATTTCCTGGTTTTTCTATCGATTCCAAAATTATATAAAAGCAATGAGAGTTTTTTGGTAATATCTCATCGAGAGAATAATTTTTTTTCTTAAATACTGCCAATAATCCTTCAGTATTGTCCCTGTAAACAAGTTTTTCATATACTTGCTTATTTATTTCAAATATATTGACATTGTTACCGAGTAAATTTGAGATTTCTTCCTTATGCTCTGGTTTGATAATTTCATCACAGAAATAAAAAGAATCTAAAATCAATCCGGATTTCAATCCTTTCAGGGTTTCTTTATATCCTTCAGCAATAAAAAGTTCAGATTTTTTCCTTTCACTACTTTTATATAATTTGCGAAGAGAAAGAACCTTTTTGTTTTGTAAACTAGTGATCAATTCCATTTCGGATTCATTAACCTATTAATTTTGCTTTCATGGAACTGAATTCTTCCTCAGTGATTATTCCTTTGTCCTTGAGGTCAGCTAATTCTTTTAGATCAGCTATAATTTCTTCGGTTGTTTTCAGCTTTGTTTTATTGTTTTCAAAATCAACGATAATCTCTTCTTTCTCTTTTTGTTCGTTAGAGAAATCTTCAGC
This sequence comes from Saprospiraceae bacterium, assembly GCA_041392555.1. Taxonomy (GTDB): domain Bacteria; phylum Bacteroidota; class Bacteroidia; order Chitinophagales; family Saprospiraceae; genus JADJGA01. Next base: position 80,942 of record JAWKLW010000009.1, read on the forward strand.
TATTTCTTTTCCTTTTTCAAACTTGTCGGTGTATATTTTTTTTATAACTTTTAAGTCTATGTCGAGGAATGTTCCACCACCATCAAAATGTTTTTTAAATGCCTGACCAATAGCATAAGTTGATGCTCCTGAAAAAATGGCTGTTGTGATTCCTCCTAGATAACTTCCTATGATAGGGATAAATTTCACTGCTCTGGATGCCCCGGCTTTGGCTAAACCTGCCGAGGTTATTGATGATATTATAGCCTTTCCTTCAGTTTCTTTAAAGTCTAAGTCATATATTTTGGCTAATTGTCGAATCATATCTAATTGTATGTAACTTACAGCAGCAAAATCCAGTAAAGGTACGGGAATAAAACCTGCACCCATACTCCATATCATATGGTTTTTTATTACCAATTCACCACTGTCATTTCTCACATCATTTATATCTTTCATTTTATTTTCTTTGTTTTTTTTGGATTTAGTAATTTTATTTATTTGTCGGATTGTTTTAGCTCCTTTTAATACTATATCTTCAATTTCCATTTTTAATTTCTTTATTTATTTTTTCCATCATTTTAAAAATAATATCAGGGTCATTCGGATTAATATTTATCCATTTTCCTTGGTTTCTGAACCATGTTGTTTGTCGTTTGGCATATCTTCTGGTGTTCATCTTGATTTTGTCGATAGCCTCCTCCATAGTTAATAAACCATCGAAATATTCAAAAAGTTCCTTATAACCAACAGTCTGAAGAGCTTTGAGATTTTTGTGTGGGTAAAGTTGTTTTGCCTCTTCCACCAGTCCTGCTTCTATCATGTCATCTACTCTGGAATTGATTCTTTTGTAAAGTATTTCACGGGGAATATCGATATAAAAATTGATGTTTTTGAATTTTTTATTATTATTTTTATTATTGAGAAAAAAAGAAAAGGTTTTGTTTGTTTGTCGGATTACGGTGATGGCTCGTGTTATTCTTCGATGATTGTATATATCTACAATGTTATAATATTCAGGGTCTTTAGATTTTAATTCAGATTGAAGGTAGTTTAAACCTTTTTTGATCAAATCATTTTCAACTTCTGTCTTTATTTCGTCAGAGATGTCAGGAAAAGTATCAAGCCCATTCAAAACAGCATTGATATATAATCCTGTGCCTCCGGTTAAAATTGCAATGTCTCGTGATTTAAAATAATTGTCAAGAAAAGATATTACTTCATTTTCATATTTTCCTACATTGTACTCGTCAAAAATTGACTTTTGAGAAATAAAATGATGCTTTATTGATTTTAATTCATCGTCTGATGGAACAGCAGTACCAATTTTCATCTCCTTATATATTTGTCTGCTATCTGCTGAAATGATGTCACAATCCATTATTTTCGCTAATTCAATAGATAGTTTGGTCTTTCCCGATGCAGTAGGGTGGAAATTACTATAAGTGTATTATTGAAAATTGTACTCAAGATTTTATGGAAAATGTTAAAATAGTTTAATGTTCTCTTTTATAATCTCTTAATATAATGTTATTTGCATCACAATATTCTTTTAGATTGATCATGTAGGGTAAAAATATAACTTTTCTTCCTAATGATGATTTTCCATTGAAATATAGATGTGTTGCTTTTAATACTAAATGATCGTATATGACTATTTCTTTTATTGCTTCTATTTCATATCTGTATGTTTTGAAATAATTGGAAATGTAAATGTGAGAATCATCTCCATCGACACGTTTTAATCTGAAAAATGTAAATCCAAAGAATATAATTCCCGATACTATAAATAAAATTATTTTCCATTGAAAACTGAAGCTGGTAAAATATGGTACTTCAATTTCATCACTGACAAATGATGCTAAAGCAAAACCACCAAAAAATGAAAGCCAAAATACAGGAAGAAATATTTTTAAAAACAATGTCCAATTTGAAGAAAGTCTAATCATCTTTTCTCTTTTTTTCTACGTTTTTAGCAACAATAATCCCGACTTCATAAATAAATAAAACAGGTATTCCTATCAATATTTGTGTAAATGCATCCGGGGGAGTTATAATAGCGCTCAATATCATTATCACAATAATAGCATGTTTTCTGTATTGTTTTAAAAAGGTTGAACTTATTATACCTGCTTTTGCAAGGAAATAAATTACTACAGGTAACTCAAATACCAGTCCTGCAGGAATGGTCAACATTGTCAGAAATCCTACATAAGAGTCCAAAGTTGGCATGGTCTCTGCTACAGTACCTACAGAATAATTAGCGAAAAATATAATCGCAAAAGGAGCAATTACAAAATATCCAAATGAAACACCAAAATAAAAGAGAAATGAACAAACAGCTATTATTCTTCCGGTTATTTTCTGTTCTTTGATATTCAATCCAGGAGCTATGAATTTCCATATTTCCCAAATTATCAATGGAAATGCTATGACCAAAGCTAATGAAACGGATACTTTAAAGTGAACAAAAAATTGCTCACCCATCTGTCTTGTGATAAATGATAAGTGAGGTGCTTGAATACAAAATCTGTCCCCTAATGCGCAGAATACCTTGTATGTAGGGAAATCATCATTTAAAAATCCAAAAATTATTTTTGAAAAGACAAAATCTTTAAATGTGAATATTACTACAGCTAGAACAATTATATACAATAGTGCCCTTAAGATAGTCCATCTTAATTCTTCAATGTGTTCAAAAAAACTCATCTCCTTAGTAGGATTTTCATTTTTTTTTATCTTGGGTATTTTCTTATTTGTTATAAATTCCATATTAATATAAAAAGCGTATGTGCTAAATAATTTACAAAGTTAAAAATGTTAATAGATTTTGAAAACTTTTAAAATTTATTATTGAAATACAACAAAAAATATTTATTATTGTTAATTAATCGAAAAATATTTATTGAAAAAAATCAAATTTTAAAAACATGGAGTTTAGAAAACTTATCTTGGCATTTGTTTTTTTGTTACCTTTTTCTTTGTTAATGGCACAGAATGATTGGCAAACAAATTTGGAAAATGCTGTTGCTCAGGCTAAAACAGAAAATAAATCTGTATTATTACTATTTACAGGATCTGATTGGTGTCCACCTTGTAAAATGCTTGAAAAAAATGTATTTTCATCAGAAACTTTTGAAAAATATGCTGCTGATAATTTAATTCTTGTTAAAGCTGATTTTCCAAGAAAACCTGAAAATAAGGCCAAGCAAAGTGATGAGCAAAGACAATATAATACAACTATTCAAAGAAAATTTATGATTAGAGGTTTTCCAACTACCATAATTCTCGATAACGAGGGAAAAGAACTAGACAGAACTGTTGGTTATCCAGGGTTGACTCCTGATGCTTACATCGAAAAAATCGAACAAAGTGTTCATGCTTCAACTAACTGATACTTTTATTAAGTAATAATTTTATATGAAAACATTCGCTATCGTTGGCAGACCCAATGTAGGTAAATCAACTTTATTCAACAGATTATCCGGAGAAAAACATGCTATTACTGATAATATTAGCGGTGTTACACGTGATAGAATATATAATAGTTGCGAATGGAATGGTAAGGAATTCAATGTCATCGATACCGGTGGATTTGTTAAAAATTCAGATGATGTATTTGAATCCGAAATCAGACTTCAAGTGCAATTGGCAATTGAAGAATCTGATGGTATTATTTTTTTAGTAGATACCACCACTGGTATCACTGATCTCGATGAGGAAATAGCAGATATATTAAGAAGGGGTAATAAAAAAGTATTTCTTGCAGTCAATAAAGCTGATAATTTTGAAAGATTGATAAGTGCTAATGAATTTTGGTCACTTGGTTTTGAAAATACTTTCTTTATATCTGCTATTACCGGATCAGGAAGTGGTGAATTATTGGATGCTTTGACAGATACTATTGAGTCAGGTGAACCAGAAGAAGATAAAAAGGAATTGCCAAAAATTGCTGTTGTCGGTCAACCAAATGTTGGTAAATCATCTTTTATCAATGCTCTTGTTGGCAATAAAAGAAATATTGTTACCGACATTGCAGGAACTACTCGTGATTCTGTTCATACTCTTTATGAAAAATTTGGTAAAGAATTTCTGATTATAGATACAGCCAGGATTGAGAAAGAAAAATAAGGTTTACGAAAATCTGGAATTCTATTCTGTGTTGAGAGCTATCAGATCTATTGAGGAATCTGATGTAGTGTTAGTGATGATCGATGCCAAATTAGGAGTGGAGTCGCAGGATATGAGTATCATCGAACTCGCTACTAAAAGAAAGAAAGGTGTTGTGATATTGATAAATAAGTGGGACTTGGTTGAAAAAGAAACCAATACTGCTAAAGAAATGGAAGAGAAAATTGTTAAGAAATTAGGGAAATTTAGCGATATCTCAATAATTTTTATCAGTGCCATAAATAAACAACGTATTTTTAAAGCTATTGAAACAGCCTTAGATGTATATTACAGAAGGTCCCAAAAATTTTCTACTCCTGAATTGAATGAATTTGTACAGGAAGCTATTCAAAAGATTCCACCACCATCTTATCGTGGTATATATATTAAGATAAAATATGTGTCTCAGGTACCAAAATCTTATCCTGCTTTTGCTTTTTTCTGTAATTATCCTGATGAGATAAAACAAAATTATAAGAATTTTTTGGAAAATCAATTGCGTTCTCATTATAATTTAACAGGAATTCCTATAAGTTTGTATTTTAGAAAAAAATAATAAAATCATGGAAATCATAGATACTGGTATTAAAGATTTGTTGATATTGAAACCAAAAGTATTCTATGATGAAAGAGGTTATTTTTTTGAATCTTATAATCAAAATATATTTAAAGAAATTACCGGATTAGACATTGATTTCGTTCAGGATAACCAATCTTTTTCGACCAAAGGTGTTTTACGTGGTTTGCATTATCAGGTTCCCCCTTTTGATCAAGCTAAATTGGTAAGAGTCATAAAGGGGAAAGTTCTGGATGTGGCTGTAGATTTAAGAGTAGATTCTGAAACTTTTGGAAGATATTATTCTGTTGAATTATCAGGGAAAAATAATTTGCAATTTTTCATACCATCCGGATTTGCCCATGGATTTATCACACTGAGTAAGTCTGCAATTTTTAATTATAAATGTTCCGGTTTTTATAGCAAAGAACATGAAGGTGGTGTGCTATATAATGATGAACAACTGAATATAGACTGGAAACTGAATCCGAAATCATTTATTGTTTCTGAAAAAGACCTTCAATTACCTGTTTTTGGAAACAATAGACCTTTCATTTTTTAATAAATATATTGTTTTGAAAGAAAATAAAAAGATTTTAGTAACAGGAGCCAGTGGGCAATTAGGGAGATCTTTTCAAAGTTTAACGGAGGTATTTGATAATCTGGAATTTGTTTTTACAGATGTTGAATTCCTTGATATTACAAATATCCAATCTGTTAATGAAGTTTTCAGTACTGAGAAACCGAATTATTGCATTAATTGCGCTGCTTATACTTTGGTTGATAAAGCAGAGGAAAATGTAGAATTAAATAATAGAATCAATATTGATGGTCCAAAGAATTTGGCTCATGCTTGCAAAGATTTTAATGCTAAGTTGATTCATATTTCTTCGGATTATGTTTATAATGGTTTCGATCAAAATGTGGTTTTTGCTGAAGATGATTACTTAAATCCTTTAAGCGTATATGCTAAAAGTAAACTGGAAGGTGAATTGCAGATCAAAAAATATCTTTCTGACTATATGATTTTCAGAACTTCCTGGTTGTATTCCGAGTACGGCAATAATTTTGTAAAAACAATACTGAAATACAGCAAGGAAAGAGATGAACTGAAAGTTGTAAACGATCAGGAGGGAAGTCCAACTTATGCGATTGACTTAGCTCATGATATATTAAAAATTTTGGCTCGTGATGATTTTCAAAATGGTATTTATAATTATAGCAATGAAGGTTTTGTGTCCTGGTTTGAATTTGCTAAAGAAATAGTAGATTACAGTAATATAAATTGCAAAATTTTACCGATTGCTACTAAGGATTATCCAACAGCTGCAAAAAGACCGTTAAATAGTAAAATGTCGAAACAAAAATTTATCACTTCTTTTAATATTCCTATGAAAAAATGGCAAGAAAGCCTTCATATTTGCATTAATAATTTAAAAAAATCATAAACAACAAAGTGTAAATTTTACAAATAATGCTTTAATGAAATATAATTTGTAAATAATAAATATAGTAGTATAATATATGGCGCATAGTTTATTTTAATGGGTTTGACAAAAATATATTTTGAATTTGTTTTTGTTGAAAATACACATATAATAAAAACTATATATTGAGTTTCTTAATAGTTAACAATATACAAATATCTATAAAAAGATATATGTTCTTTGCGGTTAATTAATTTGTTGTAAGTCTTCTTTGTCGTTTTGTTTTTTCCATTAAAAAATATATTTTTGTTTTTACGTGAAATATCGACAGGTGTTTTTCATGTAATTTTATTTAGTATTATTTAATTAAAACGTGTGATATGAAAAAACTCTTACTTTTGCTATGCACAGTTGTATTTGTATCGGCAGGTCTGATAGCACAAAGAACTGTTCATGGTACAGTTTTAGATGAAAGTGGATTACCTTTGATAGGAGCTCAGTTGTTGAAAAAGACAATACATCTAATGGAACACTTACCGATTTAGATGGTAACTTTGTATTAAAGGTTGCCGGAGATACTAAAGCCTTATTAGTATCTTATATTGGTTACACTACTCAGGAAGTAGAATTAGAACATCGAATGAAGTGATGGTAAATATGTCATCAGGAATTCAGTTAGAAGATGTTGAATTACAGCACTTGGAATCAAGAGGTCTGAAAAGTCTGTTGGATACGCTACTCAAAAAGTAGATGGATCCAAATTGACTGAAGCTCCTGAAATGAATATTATTAATTCACTTAATGGTAGAGTTTCTGGCGTACAGATTACTAATAGTTCTGGAGCTGTTGGTTCGTCATCGAGGATTCAGTTGAGAGGAGCAAGTTCTATTTTTGGAAGTACTCAACCACTTTTTATTGTAGATGGTATTCCAATTGATAATTCAAATACAGGGTCATCAGATGGAAATGGTGGATTTGATATTCCAAATGGGATAGCTGATATTAATCCTAATGATATTGAATCTATGGATATATTGAAAGGTCCAAATGCAGCTGCACTATATGGTATTAGAGCTTCTAATGGTGTTATTGTTATAAACACTAAAAAAGGAACAAAATCCAAATCACTTGGTGTTGAACTCACTTCATCATTGACTTTTGAGACTCCGTTAGTGCTTCCTTCATTTCAAAATTCATATGGACAGGGTTCTAGTAGCACTTCTTTTACATATATTAATGGTTCAAGTGGTGATGGTGGAGTTGATGAAAGTTGGGGACCTCCATTGGATGTTGGATTGAAATTTATGCAATTCACATCGTATATATTGGATCCTGAAAATCCACAACCTCAACCTTGGGTATCACATCCTAATAATGTTAGAGATTTTTATGAAACCGGTCTTACTTCCTCAAATAATATATCTTTTACAGGAGGTAATGATGTTGCAACATTTAGACTTGGGTTTGGATATACTGATCAAAAGGGTATGATTCCTTATACAGATTTTAACAAGTACAGTGTATCAGGAAGTGGTAGCTATGATTTATCAAAAAAATTAAAAGCGAATTTGAATTTTAATTATGTGAAATCAACTTCAAATAATCTACCAAGTTCCGGTTATGATGGTTCTAACGTCGTTCAACAAACTATATGGAGTGGAAGGAATGTTGATCTTCAGGCATTGGCAGATTATGAAAATCTTCCTAAAGCACTTGCTGGTTCCACATATGGTGCAGGAACATTACCTATATCATGGAACACTAGGTTTCAAAACAATCCTTATTGGCAATTAGCAACAAATAGAAATACATTTGATAGAGATAGATTTTTTGGTAGTGCAGGATTGAGTTATGCATTTACTGACTATTTGACGTTGAGTGGAAATATTGGGTTAGATAATTATACTACTTTGACTACAACTAGATTTGCTAAAGGTTCTGCTGCGGATGCTCCTACATATTGGAGATTTGGTGGAAATAGAAGTACAGAAGATGGATATTATGATGAAGATTTGAGAAGGTTTAATGAAGTGAATGCCAATTTCTTATTAGATTTTAATAAAGAATTAAGTAATGATTTTGAATTAAGTTTGAATTTTGGAGGTAATGCCATGAAAAGGAAGACAACATTTGATTTCAGGGCAATTCAATTAGAGCTTCCTGATTTATATAATTTAGCAAATATTAAATCAGGTACTTCTCTATTTAACTTAAACAATCATGCACAATCAGCAATCAATAGTTTATATGGTGCTGGAGAATTAGCATTTAGGAAATATTTATTCTTAGGTTTTACTGCAAGAAATGATTGGGCAAGTGTCCTTCCGTTGGAGAATAATTCTTTTTTCTATCCTTCAGTAACTTTAAGTGCAGATTTGACAGAAGCTTTAGATTTATACAGCAATACATTGAATTTTTTGAAAGTAAGATTAGGATGGGCTGAAGTAGGTGGATTTGGTCCTCTCGGTCCAAGTGATATTTTATCCAGCTACAGCCAATCTGCAAATCCATGGAATGGAGTTGTATTTGGTTCATATCCATCAACACTTAATAATCCTAACTTGAAATCACAGACAACTTACGGACTTGAAGGAGGTGTTGATGCAAGATTATTCAATAATAAACTCAGATTTAGCTTTACATATTATGATCAAACAAGTAAAGACCTTATTATTCCTGTACAAGTTACCAGAAGTTCAGGGGTTTCTTATGTTTGGGATAATATTGGTGAACTTAGAAATAAAGGGGTTGAAATTCAATTGGGTACAACAGTTTATGATAAAAAAGATCTTACAGTAAATTTTGAATTTAATTTTTCAAAAAATAATAATAAAGTATTAAAGGCTGGAAAAGATGATGAAGCTACAGATGAAACATTATTATTGGGAAGTACATGGAATATGAATCTTGAAGCTAAAGAAGGATATGCTTATGGAGTAATAGTTGGAACTTCATTAGCAAGAGATGATGATGGAAATGTAATCTATGAAAATGGTCTTCCTGTTATTGGAGAAACCAAAGTGTTTGGAGATATTCAACCTGATTGGGTTGGTGGAGTTGGTTTGGATGTTAATTATAAATTGTTTACATTTAATGCTTTAGTTGATGCTAAAATTGGTGGAGAAGTATATTCTATGACCAATGCATGGGGAAGATATTCAGGTATTTTAGCAGAAACAGTAGAAGGAAGAGAAACAGGAATAGTTGGTAAAGGTGTTATGTTGTCAAGTGATGGAACATATGTTACTAATAATGTTGTAGTAGATGCTGAGTCATTCAATAGAAATGCATATGGTTCAGAAATAGTGGAAACATCTGTTTTTGATGCTTCTTATGTGAAATTACGTCAATTGTCATTTGGAGTAAACTTGCCTAAAAAGATGTTTAAATCTTTTGGTATTCAAAATGTTAATCTATCTTTTATAGGTAGAATTTAGCAATTCTTTACAAGAAAGCACCACATATAGATCCTAGAACAGGATATAGCAGTGACAATGCAAATCAAGGACAAGAGTTTGGCAGTTACCTGGTGCCAGAAGTTATGGTTTGAGTTTAAATATTAAATTTTAAAATTATTGAACATGAAAATAATAAAATTTCTGACTCTGATAACATTTTACATCAATATTGTTATTGAGTTGTGATAAAAATTTTGAAGAAATAAATAAAAATGTTGATGATCCTACCATTATCCCATCAAGTATGATTATTGGTACTGTTGTAAGAAATATTGGTAATTCACTTTATTCAACTTTCAATGGAAATGAGATCGGAGAAAATTGGGTTCAACATCAATCTTTATTACAGTATAACGATCCAGATCGTTATAAGCCAAGAGTAGCATCTATGGATGGTATGTGGAATACTTTTTATCTCGCAGCCTCCAATGCTAATCAAATGTATAATTTAGCAGAAGCTGAAGATAATAAAATTAATATGGGTATTGCTTTAGTTTTGAAAACTTATTGTTTTACATTATTAACTGATTATTTTGGAAATGTGCCTTACAGTGAAGCCTTATTAGGACCAGGAGATGGTATATTTGCACCTAAATATGATGATCAGGAAAGTATCTACAATGGAGTTTTTACTACTTTAGATGATGCTATAGCATTGATACAAACAGGAGACGGAACAACTGATTCTAGTATGGATATATTATATGCTGGTGATGCTTCTAAATGGGTGAAATTTGCTAATTCTCTTAAATTTAGATCTTATATGAGAATAAGTGGAGTTAAAAGTGTAAGCGCAGAGTTGCAAGCTCTTGTAAATGGAGGTAATCTTTTTTCTTCTAAAGATGAGGAAGCTAAACTTGTTTACTTGTCAGAAGCTCCGGAAGCAAATCCTATTTATGAAAGTGTTGTTGCAGGTGGAAGAAACGAACATGCTATGTCTGCAACATTCATCGATTATCTATTGTCAAAAGATGATCCAAGATTACCAGTTATTGCCCAACCAGCAGTTGCTTCAGGAGAATATGTTGGTAAACCAAATGGATATAAAGACTCTCCATTGCCTGGATATGGTTATGATGATGTATCTCAAATAGGTGAATTGTATTTGGAACCTACAGCACCAGCATATTTCATATCATATAGTGAATTATTGTTTTTGTTGGCAGAAGCTGCAAAAAAAGGATTTATATCAGGTGGATATGGAACTGCAAAATCTTATTACGATGCTGCTATAACAAATAGCTTCGAAGATAATGGAATCACTGGTGCTGCTGATTTTATTTCTCAGGGTGATATTGCATATAGTCCTACAAATGCTCTTGAACAAATAGGATACCAAAAGTGGGTTTCATTGTTCTGCCAGGGATTTGAATCATGGACAGAATGGAGAAGGACTGGATATCCGGTATTAACACCTGCTGTAGATGGTTATATTTCTGAAATTCCAAGCAGACTTAAATATAATTCAGATGAAAGTTCATTGAATACTGCTAATTATAATAATGCAGTTTCAGAACAAGGACCTGATGATCTTACTACCAAAATGTGGTGGTTAGGAAATTAATTAACTTAAAATGAAAATTAAATGAAAAAAATAATAATTTTTAGCCTAGTTATATTATCAGGATTGTTTTTTACTAATTGCTCTAGTGAATTACAGGATAATACTGCTGGTGCTGTACTAGGAGGTTACGTTACTGTCGATAATGCCAATTTGAATTATGTGGTTGGCGACGGTGGTACCTATGCATTTGATATGCTTACTCACGAAAATTCAGATTATGATATTAAATCTGTAAAGATATATAAATCTGCAGTTATTTATGATGCCGCTAGCGATAGTATACTTACTACAAATGAAGTTCTTTCTGAGACAATAGATTTATCTAGTAATACAAATACAAAAGTTTCTTCTAAAGCATATTCTTATGCTGATTTAATTGAAGGTCTGACTTTAAATGGAAATTCACTTCCAGCTTCAGATGGTGATTTGTCAATTGGTGATAAATTTGAATTTAGAATAGAAACTGTAATGGCAAATGGAGAAACTTATCAACAGGCTTATACAGTAAATATGACTGTTTCTACTCGTTTTGCTGGTACTTATTTGGTTACTGCCGGTTCTTATTATAGACTTGGTGTTTTGTCTGCTGATATGTGGGTAGGAGAACTTATGGTTATAGAATCTATTGATGCAAAAACATATAGATGGACAGATTGGGGCGCAGCTTCTGGTTGGACTGGAAATAATCTATATTTTGTTGTTGAAGATGATGGTACTATCACTTATCCTGCTGAATGGGATGGAGTAGCACAAACTTTAAATGATCAACCTTTGACAACATGTGAATCTAATGCTTCTGATTTAAGCAATGTTAATTGTGCTGGTTCAAATTATGTCATTAAAGACGATGTAAATGGAAAAGATCAATTGCTTTTGGTACATGGTTATTACACTGCTGGTTCAGGGCCTAGAGAATTTGATTTTACATTAGTTAAAAAATAAAAATTTTATGCAAATGAAAAAAATAATTATATTGTTTAATATATTAGTTGCATTTCATTATTACTTCTGGTTTCATCGCAATAAAGAAGATGATTATACTAATTATAGTAAATTGACTCCCACCAATCCTACTGTTACAGTTCAAGGTATTGAAAATGGTAGCTTTACATTGACAGAGTCTGATGTGAAATATCCGGTTACTGTTACTCTTAGCGAAGCACAAATCGTTGATGTTACATTGAATATTAGTCAAATAAGCGGAGATGCAACCTATGGTGTAGATTATTCGGTGCCCTTCAAGTGTTACTGTTACTACCAGGTAGTACAACTGCAGGTTTTGATATTGAAGTCTTTAATGATAATTTAAAAGAAGATACAGAGACTTTTACACTTCAGATAGGAGATAATACAACTGCAAATGCAGAATTTACTCCTGTGGATGTTGAATTTACTATTCTTAATTATACTGAAGGCGACCTGATGATAGATATGTCATGGTATACTGATGCATTAGGGGTTTTAGGAATCGATCTTAGTCCTACTGATGCTGTGGATATGATATTAAATGTATTTAAAGATGGAGAATTGGTTTATCAAGCTGATGGTTCTAGTTATGAGAGTATAGTATTACCAGCAGATGCTGCTGATGGAACTTATAAAGTTGCTGCAAGCATTTATAGCTCTGTCAATGCTGGTGACTTTAATGAGATTTTGCCTATTGATATAGAGCTTGTATTCAATCAAACCGAGTTATCAATGATGAAACACATAAATTCCCATCTGTAATGACAAATGAGTTTTCATGTGATGCTTATGCTACATTTCTTGTTGATATTGTGAAATCTGGTAATTCATATTCAATATCAGATGACGTTAAATCTGCTTTAAGTGGAACACCAGAATTGGCTTCTGGTACTTATGTAGGTACTGATGGGCATTATATATTGAGTGGTTCAAAAACTGTGCTCGATGCTAATGTTACTATTAATGCTGATACTATTACAGGTTATAAATAGTAATTGGATAGAGTTCTAGGGGAGAAGAAGTTATAACTGAAGGTAATGTTACTTTTACGATTAATGAAGACGGTACTGTTGATGTTCCAAGTCAATATATATTTACTACTTTATATGATGGTGCAGAATATGACTATACAGTATCAGGAACAGGGTATGTTAATTTATGTACAAATTCATTAGTGTTAAAATTATGTATTGGATCAGGAAGGTTTCAATCCATCAGAATGGTGTTTGGCAAATGGGTACATATGGATACAGACTATTTTACTCTTAATGTGACATTGAGTGAAAGTTCAAGTGGAATGGTATATGTCGGAAATACTGAACATGTTGTTAAGTTAAATAAATTGATAAAAGATAACATAAGAAGATAATAATTTTTTAAAATTAAAAAAGCCACCATATTTTGGTGGCTTTTTTTATATATTTTTGTTGTAACTTTGTTTTTTTGTTTTTATAATGTTATCTTGTGAAGCATTTATATATTTATTAGTATCTTATCAATAATAAATAGTTAAAAATATCTGACTTATGAAAAAATATCTACTAATTATAATTGGAATTTTTGGGATAAACTATGTTGTTTTTAGTCAAAACTTTATTCAATGTCCTCCGGATATCACTATAAGTTGTTGCCAGGATTATAATGACATTAATATTACAGGGGATGCTGCTGATATAAATATATCATTTAATTATTTTACTCATGCTGATTTAGTAGATGTAGATGAATGTAGAGTTGGGGAGATTAAAAGGACATGGACAGGATACAATAATGTAGGACATTTTGATTGTGATCAGATTATTTCTTTGCGTAGAGATCACGCTTTTGAAGGATTGATAAACTGGCCATCGGATTGGGCTGGAACATGTGAGGATGCTATTCCATATAGTGAACCTGAATACGCTTTGGGGTTTTGTGATCAGGTAGGACATACTTTCCATATGATACTTTCAGATTTGATCCAAATGCCTGTGTTAAGATATTAAGAAACTGGAAAGTAATTGATTGGTGCGTTTATCAGCCTAATTCTGGGTCTGATGATGGATTGTATGAACATACTCAGGTGTTTATGATTGTAGATAAAACTCCACCTGAAATATTAGAGTGTTCAGATAAGGTCATAAAAGCATACAATAATGATTGCTCCAGGTGATGTGACATTAGAAAAGTCAGCTGAAGACAATAATTGTGGTAGCTCTAGTGAGTTGAAATGGATTATGGAAATGGATATTAATAGTGATTGGGTTACTGATACTGTAATAACGGTTTATGGCAATAATCCTAAAATTGAATTAAAATCATTGCTTAGGATTTGGAGTGCATAAAGTGAGGTGGAAAGTTTATGATGCTTGTGCTAATCTGGGAACATGTATGGAAAATATAACTATTGAAGACGGTAAACCACCTACTATCGCTACTAATCTGAGTATTTCCACTTGTACTGATGCAAGGTGATGATTCACTGAGTTTAAATGCAAAATGTTTTGTGATATTTAGTGAAGATAATTGTACTCTAAAGAAGATATTGTTTTTTCTTTTAGTCTGATGTGAAGGATACAGTAAAAACTTTTGACTGCAATAATCTTGGTTTTCAGTTTTTGAAAATATATGCTATCGATCAAGCTGGTAATTCTGATTTTACATATATTTTAATTAGGATAGAAGCTTCACGAACCTTGTGAAAATCACTTAGTGAACGGAATTATAAATGATATGGATGGCAAGCCTTTGGTGGTATCAACTATAGGTATATCGGACAACATTTTGGAAGATTAGAAAGTATTGGTCATACAGATACATTGGGTATGTTTTCCTTACCTGTTAATCCAAATAGTACAGATATAAATTTAAAATTTAGTGTAGATGATTTGTCAAATCAACTGATAAATAAAAATGATGCTTTAGCTCTAAGGGATTATCTTTTAGGTAAAAAAGATTAAATGCTGATCAGTTGAAACTTGCAGATATGAATGATGATGGGGTGATATCAACTTATGATCTCAGATTGTTAGTAAGTATAATTACTGGAGAAGAAAAACTATTCAGATTATGAAGGATTGGCAAAGTTTTATATTGAAAATCCTGATTCTGATAATGAATCGATAGAGGTAGATACTGTACCTACATATAATAATGACAATATCGAAATTAAATGTAAGAATTAATGGGTAATTTAGTAGATTAAAAATCTATTATTTTATATTATTTCAACGATAGGGGTTTCATACAGTTTCCATACCGCTCCCATACTACTGCTATACATTAGCTATAGGGTAAATTGATATAAAATCAAGGTTTAATTTCTCACATTTATTAAAGGGTCATTTGTCTTAATAATGATTCAGTTTGTCCAAATAATCATCATAAATGGTTAAATAAATATAATTTTGAAGAAAAAAATTATGAATAAAGAAATCAACGTCAAAGGTAAAGTGCATATCTAATGCTATTGTTATTTTTTGTGTTTATAGCAATAGGTGTTTTTATGGTATTCAGGGTTCCCAGTTTTTACAGGAATTATAGTATTTATAGCCATGTTTATACTGCCAGGATTTACAATTGTCAATCCTAATGGATCTATAGTTTTAACACTTTTGGAGATTATCGTGGTACAATAAAAGAAAATGGATTCTGGTGGGTAAATCCATTTATGATGAAGAAAAAAATATCTCTTCGGGCAAGGAATTTTAATAGCGATCCTATTAAAGTAAATGATAAAATAGGTAATCCTATTATGATAGGTGCGGTAGTGGTTTGGAAAGTAGAAGATACATACAAATCTGCATTTCAAGTGGATGATTATGAGCATTTTGTCCATATTCAATCCGAAGCTGCTGTTAGGAAACTTGCAGGAATATATCCATATGACAATCTTGAAGATGAAGATGCTAAACTTACACTCAGAGATGGTGGAGAGGAAGTGAATAAACAATTGGAATCAGAGATTGCAGACAGACTGACAATAGCTGGTATTCATATTCTAGAAGCCAGAATAAATTATCTCGCTTATGCTACCGAGATAGCAAGTGCAATGTTGAAAAGGCAACAGGCGGTGGCTATTATCGCAGCAAGAACCAAGATAGTAGAAGGTGCTGTTAGCATGGTAGAAATGGCTCTTGATGAATTATCAACTAAAGAAATAGTAAAACTTGATGATAAAAGCAAGGCTCAATTAGTAGGCAATCTCATGGTAGTGCTTACTTCAGATAAAGATGTTTCACCTATTGTAAATACCGGTTCCGGAATGTAATATTTAAGTAGTATACTATTATCAATCCTATTATACTGGAAAAATAAACATTAAAATTTCCATTATACTGGAAAAATTAATAGTAAAATTTTCCATTATAAAAGAAAAATATAGTATTTTTGCAATATGCAAATATATAATAGAATATTGGAGCAATATATAAAGCCATTATTATTTAATGGAAAGGTTTTGTTAATTATTGGAGCTAGACAAGTTGGGAAGACCACAATGTTGAAAACCTTGAGTGAGTCATTGGAAAAAACTCTATGGTTAAATGCAGATCAGTTTAATATACGAGAACAACTCACAAATCCTACAATAGAAGGGATACAAAGAATAATTGGAAATTACAAAGTAGTAGTAATAGATGAAATACAAAGAATTCAAAATGCAGGCTTGTTATTAAAATTATTAGTAGATAATTTTAATGAAGTTCAATTCATTGCTACAGGATCATCATCATTGGAAATATCTGAAACTGTATTTGAGCCATTAACAGGAAGATATTTTATATTTCATCTTTTTCCATTTAGTATGAAGGAGTTATATCCTGAACTTTCGCAGTTTGAATTGCAAGAAAAACTGGAATTTCACCTGGTATATGGAAATTATCCGGAAGTAGTAATAAAAAATAATATTTCAGAATTAATACTCAGAAATCTTTCTCAGCAGTATCTCTATAAAGATGTATTGGTATGGAAAGATATTAGAAAGCCGGAATTGTTAGATAAATTATTGAGACTTTTATCATATCAAGTTTGTTCTGAGGTATCTATAAATGAATTGGCTAATACTTTGAAAGTAAAATCCGAGACTGTAGAAACATATATTGATTTATTGGAAAAATCCTTTGTAATATACAGATTGTCTGCATTTAGTACCAATCATAGAAATGAGATTAGTAAAATGAATAAAATACTATTTTGGGATAATGGTATTAGAAATGCAGTAATAGAGGATTACAATGATCTTAAAAATAGGAGTGATCAGGGTCAATTGTTCGAGAATTTTATTATTGGGGAAAGAATTAAAATGAATTATTGGACTAATGCATCTGCTAAAAGCTATTTTTGGAGAAATTATAATCAGAGTGAAGTTGATTATATTGAATCAGTTAAGAATAAATTATTGGCAATTGAAATAAAATGGAATACCAACAAGAAAAATTATATTAGTAAAGCATTTTTGAATTTATATCCCGATTCCCAATCTAAAGTAATATCACCAGATAATTTTTTAGATTTTGTGTTTTTGCAATAAGATATTAATTTTTCTATTGTACTGGAAAAATTAATAGTAAAAATTTCCATTATAAAAGAAAAATTAGTAGTTGAGTAAATTGTGAAGTTATATTTGCTTTAATCAAACATTGAATCTGAAATGCATGATATCTCCATCCTGAACAACATATTCCTTACCTTCTACACTCATTTTACCTGCTTCTTTTACTGCATGTTCCGATTTGAGAGTTAAATAATCATTGTATTTTATTACTTCAGCTCGGATAAATCCTTTTCGAAATCAGAATGTATTTCACCTGCTGCCTGTGGTGCTTAGCACCTTTAGGAACAGTCCAGGCTCTTGTTTCCTTTTCTCCTGCAGTGAGTGAAAGTGATAAGATTTAGTAATTTGTATGTTGCTTTAATTACTCTGTTTACTCCGGGTTCTTCTATTTCAAGTTCATCAAGAAACATCTGTTTTTCCTCAGGATCTTTGAATTCCATGAGGTCTGATTTTATTGCAGCATTGATAAGGATGACTTCAGAATCTTCATCTTTGACAGCTTCCTGAAGTGCCTGAGTATATTGATTTCCTGACTTCATAGATTTTTCATCTACATTAAGTACATAGAGGACCGGCTTGTTAGTCAGGAGCATCATATCATTCAATATTTCAGTCTTCATCAGGAGAATCGCAGGAATATTTTCTTCCTGGATTTCCATCAGAAAGGAAATTATAGATTTTTTTGTGCATATTCAGCTTTCTTTAAATCTTCTTTATTTCCACTTTTTGCACTTTTTTTATACTTGTCAAGTTTTTTTTCTGCTGTTTCGATATCTTTCAATAATAATTCAGTATCGATAATTTCTTTGTCTCTGACAGGATCTATTGAGCCATCAACATGAACAATATTTTTATCTTCGAAACATCTGATCACATGGAGAATAGCATCCACTTCCCTGATATTAGCTAAAAAATTGATTTCCTAATCCTTCGCCCTGGCTTGCTCCTTTTATAAGTCCTGCAATATCGACAATCTGGATAGTAGTAGGAACTTTTTTCTTGGTTTTTACCAGTTCTCCCAGTATATCCAATCTTTCATCAGGAACAGTGATAACTCCTATGTTGGGATCTTTTGTAGCGAAAGGGTAATTGGCAGCCATGCTCCGGCTGCTGTCAACATTGAATAAAGTAGATTTACCAACATTAGGTAATCCAACAATTCCTCCTCTTACTGGCATATTGTTTTATTTTAAATAATTAATTTTAACATAGAATTTTGAACTAATGCCCCCAGGGACATTGCAGCATCGGGCGAAAGTACGACTTTTATATTATCCGGATAAGTATTTGTAGGAATATTTCCTATTACCTTTGCAAATATTTTTCTTTGCAACATAGGATTTGTAATTTCTATCATCGAATTTAGTGCGGCTTCATTGCTAAGTACATATATTCCTTTTATGTGACTATCTTTGTTCCATAGCGCTATACCACTATCCCTGTGTATAGTTTTTAATTTTTCACTATCAGCTATATACGCAGAATCCTGAGTTATTAATTCATGATTATCTACATGATGGTTTTTTTCAGTTATAACATCTTCATTTTTATTTTCAGAATTTATCTCTGTAGTTTTTTTAGAAGTATTAGGTTTTGAAACTATTTTATCAAATTTGATTTTTTCTTTTTTGTTGTCATTATTAACCTGAGCAGTACTTTCTTTAGATACTTCATCCCTCATTTTAGTAGCTATATTAGCTATCTCATGATTTTTATTCCAATACCCTATTTTCAGTATTTGTCCATCACTGATGCTTTTGTTTTTAATATTATTGATAGATACAATATCATCTATATCTTTATTGAAATAAATTTTAGATATCCTGTATAATGTTTCCTTTGGCTGGACTTTATAATAAAATGCGGGAGTTTTGGATTTTCTATGATTTCTTTTTTCTGCAATGATTGATTCATTTGATACTGGAATCAGAATTTCCTCATCAGGTTTAATGGGATTTTTATACAATCTTGGATTAGCAATATAAAGTTTATCTATCGTTGTGTTGAATTCTTTGCTAATTCCATATAGAGTGTTCCCTTGCTTGATAGTGTAAGAGAAAACGAAATTTCCATTATTATTGAATAAAAAAATAGAATCTCTGGTAGAATAATCCTGTGCTGAAGTTCTATTAGATGCAAATATTGTGATAAATGCGATTAAAATAATAATTAAATTAATATTTTTGTACATTGTAAAGTAGTTTTCAACTTACAAATATATTACAAAATTTAATAATATATAAATAAATAACAAAAATATGTCAAAAATAGTTGCAATAATTCCGGCAAGGTATAATTCTACGAGATTTCCGGGTAAAGTTTTAGAAAAAATAGGAGATAAAACTATATTAAATTTAGTGTGGAATCAGGTGTCGAAAGTCAGTATTATTGATGAAATTATCATTGCTACGGATGATCAGAGAGTAATAGATGAAGCTAATAGTTTTGGAGCTGAAGCTGAACTTACATTTAGCGACCATAAATCAGGAACAGACAGATGTGCTCAGGTAGCAGATAAATTTTGGGATGATGATATCATTATAAATATTCAGGGAGATGAACCATATATTGACCCTGCAATTATCGAAGAACTTGCTCAGAAAATGATAAATGATGACTGGATATCAATAGGAACTCTATGCACATATGTTAAGAATATAGATGAATCTAATAATCCAAATGTTGTAAAATTAGTTAAGGATAATAATGATAAAGCGTTGTATTTTAGTAGGTTTAGTATTCCATATCAAAGGGATGATAGTTCATTTAATAAAAATCAACTGAAGCATATAGGGATTTATGCTTTTAGAAATAAAACCCTTCAGAATATCACGAAATTACCTGAGTCATATCTTGAATCAACTGAAAAATTAGAACAATTGAGATGGATGGAGAATGGATATTCAATATTTGCATTTACTGTTGATTATGAAGGTTTTGGGATTGATACACCTGAAGATTTGGAGAAAGCAAAGAGATAAATAAAGAGTATAGTTCCCTGCAGATACCGCAGAAGTATGCAGAATAAGATAAGGGAAAGATATCAGTAAAAATCAGCAAGAGAAAGGGGTATCATTTAGAACCTCTGATCAATACACCACCACTGAATTTGGGTAGTATCCTGCTTGAAGTGTTTTCTTTAATATTCCGGATTTTGAATAGATATATACATTGCCTTTCCCGGTAAATGGGGCTTCGGTAACATATATGTTGTTTCTATTATCATCGATATTCATGCCATAAAAATTTTGGGCAGTTTTTTCTACTACTTTTTCCGGTTGCATAGAAGATGAATTTACTGATAATTTCGAAACATCGTTATATAGGAAATAAATTGTGTCCTCAGTAGAATTAATTTGCAATGATGTATTATAATTGCTTAATGGACTATCGAAAGTTAAAGAGTCGATATTTGTCAAGCTATTCAAATCCGTTTTGTAGATGCTTCCATTGATATTGCTATATGAATTTCCATTGCAAAGAGTCCACAGATATCCATTTTTGTCGATTGCCAAATTCATAGGGTTAAATCCTACTGCAATACTATCCGTGATTTTGTCAGTATTAGAGTCTATTACCAATATTTTTGTGGATTCTGGTTTCCCATATTCAGTTGGACATGAGGCATATACTTTATTGCCATTAGATGCAAAATTCTCCACCCATTGTCCGGTTTGTATCTCTCCAGATATTTTATTTTCAGTCAGTGATACAATGTATATTTTACCTGAGTAAAGATCAGAAACATAGGCTTTGGAATCATTTATTTTTATCATTTTTCGAGGAGAAGTAAATCCTGTGATGGTATCAGAACGGACAAAATCTTTGGTACTTACTTTATGTATAATTCCTGAATTATTGACCACGAGATATGAATAATCACCATCCTGACATATGCTTTGCAGTACATCACCTATTTTATCTTTGTTAGTATTGTAAAAAATATCATTATAGATACTGTCATTATCAAAATTATAGAAATCAACTGAAGCATTAGCCTGAGAGAACACTCCCTCGTTTGAAATGAAAATTCCTTTGCCCTTATCGAATTGATATTCAGTTTTATTATTATCATTATCATGACATGATATTAAAACCAAACCAATAAAAAAAGCGAATATATAATATCTTAAATAACCCATAGAAAAATTTTAAGATGCAAAGGTATAAATTATTAGTGAAAAACTAAAAGTTAAAAGTGAAAAGTTAAAAGTGTTGCAATATCCAATTGGTTAAAAAAAGTGAAAAATAATACAGTTATTTATATTGGAAGGAGAATTATATTATTTGAAATTTTATATTTGTATTACGGTTTAACAACTTAATTGATATATTACATATTATAACTTCTGGGAAAAACCATTGTATAATGCTTTGAACAATGACAAATGTTATTACAATATTGATTCTGAATTTGTGGTCTTTTAATGATATTTTCATAGTGGAAGTATTTGTTACACAACAAAGTTAATTTTTTTATAATTTTTATTATGTGTAAATGAATAAATATTTTATACTGATGGTTTTTTAATAAATTTATATGGATATAGATTTTTCACATATAATATTTCCACATATATATATATATATAATACAAATGGTAACAAAATGTAATTGGCGTGATTTTTGCTAAATTAAATATTTAAATACTAAGTTATGAATAAAATAATGAAAACACTATTAATTTGTAGTTTGATAATCTCCATTTTTGGTTGCAAATGTTCCGAAAAAATTCGATTGTTGAATCCAAAAATCAAAGTGAAATTAGTTCAAATATTTCTACATCAGAAAGTAAAAATGATAGAGATTCATTTAAAAAGAATTACGTTGATCCACGAAAACCTCATCCCGATTCTATTGCCAAATGGAATGCTCAGGTGATGGCTGAGAAGCAAAAATATGTGGCAGTACCGGATGATGATACTAAGTTTTTTACAATCGATCCAGAATCAGGAGAGGTTGAAGGATGCCCTTTTATAAAATTTGTTGGCATTTATAGTGAAATGGATTATGAAAAAGAAGAAATGCGTAGAGATTCACTAAGAAAGATATTGAAAGAGCTAAAACCAAAAATGAGAACATACATAATGGAAGGCAAAGATGAAATGTGGTATGGCGATCCTAAAAATGTTGAAATTGCAGGTTCACCGGAAGCAGCCTATGATGAAGGGAGCCATTTGATATCCAATTTACAACTGATGGTAAACGCATTATAGCACCTGCAGGATATCCATATATGGCTCAATGGATGAAATATTTTTCTTTGATGACAAAATGAATCTATTAGCTCGTCATAAACTTGATAGGACGCTTTACATGCCCTTCGTAAGGCTAAATGCAGAAGAAACGTATGTAATAGTAAGTAATGGTGTTAGTGGTGATTTTTATTTTTTCACAATAGATGGTAAGTTAGAAAGGAAAGGAATAGTTAAAGATGTAACTGGAGATGGAGGAACGAGTTATAGTAAAAATTCTATTAGTTCAACTGGAAAATATTGGCTTCTTTCAAATAATATAGCGTATCTTTTTGAAAAAGATAATTTATTATCTAAGTTGTATGGATATAATTTTTATATAAATGAAAAAAGTAATTTAATAATCTATCTCCAAAATTTAGATAAAATAATAGTAAAAAATATAAATTCAGATGAGGTAAAATATTACTTCAACTCTAAAAATTTTAATGTTTTAAACATTGAGAAAAGAATAATTGAAATCCAAAATTTAAAAAATAATAAAATTTATAAATATGAAATTAATTTATAAACATATAATATTCTATTTTATATATTTTCAGGCATTGCCATTATTATTTTCACAAATTCAGACGATTTGGCCAATTAGTTAATCAGTCACGAATTATAATCAAATAAACTGTGTTTTTGCTGAGAAACATTCACAATTTCACATAGGAATTGATACTCATACCGGAAGAGAAAAATTTATTGCCATATTAGATGGGAAAGCAGAAGATGATGCGATGGGTTCTGGCGCTGGAAATGATTTTTTAATTACAAAACATGATTTTACAAATACTAATGATCCATTGTCTAATCTTAAAAGAGTAAGATATGGTGATGAAACGGATCCATTGTCTGGAATAACAACTGGAATCAGTTTCACTCAAGGACAGGAAATAGGTAAAGTTGTAGCTGCTTCCAATGTACATCTTCATTTTGAGATGTGAATAAGGGATTGTTTATCCCCTGATTGTGAATGGTACATTCAATCAGAGCCGGTTCGATTCCGGTCTGTCGCTCTCCCCTAAGCGGTCACTCCCAGCCATAAGCGGTCGCTTCAAGCGACCTCTTAGGTTTAAGTTACAGGTGGCATTGGTTTTTCAGGTGCTGCTTGTTTCTTTTTAATTTTTACATATAATCTTATTCAGAAATACCTAACTTTGCTTTTTTTAAAAAAACAAAAAGCAATGCTCAACAAATTTTCCGACCTTATCTCAGCCAGACTGAATACAAATAGAAAATACACTTATAATATACTTTCACTTCTTGAAGAAGGCTCCACAATTCCATTTATCGCCAGATACCGTAAGGAAATGACCGGTAATATGGATGAAGAATTGATAATCAGGGTGTATGAAGAATTCGAAGGATTGAAAGAACTCGAAAAAAGAAAAGAATTTATCCTTAAATCCATAGAAAGTCAGGGTAAACTTACAGATGAACTGCAGTCAAAAATAGTAAATTCCTACGATAGTACAGTTATTGAAGACCTTTATCTTCCATTTAAAAGAAGTAATAAAACCAGAGCAGCCATTGCCCGTGAAAACGGACTCGAACCTCTGGCTAAATATATTTTCGAGCAGAATAAATATGATATAAAAAAATATGCTAAAAGTTTCATCAATGAAAAAGTTGAAAATGTTGAGTCAGCAATTAATGGAGCCAAAGATATTATTGCCGAATGGATAAGTGAAAATGCGAATGTAAGAAATATAGTGAGAAATGAGTTTGAGAATTATTCATCTTTGACCACAAAAGTACTGAAATCAGATTCACCGGAAGCTCAAAAATATCGTGATTATTTCGAATACGAAGAGAAATCCGATAAAATACCATCTCATCGATTATTGGCACTTTTCAGAGCTGAAAATGAAAAAATACTGAAATTAAATCTTAATTTTGATGATGAACTGATTTTTAATAAGTCAGGAAGAGAAGTGATAAAAAGAAATTCTGCGACCAAAGAAATTATTGAAGATTCGGTAAAAGATAGTTTGAAAAGGCTTGTTTATCCTTCCATAGAAAATGAACTTAGATCCAAACTTAAAGAAAAAGCCGATCTGGAAGCAATAGAAGTATTTGAGAAAAATCTAAAACAATTATTATTGGCAGCTCCGGTGGGACAGAAAAGGATTTTGGCAATCGATCCGGGATTTGTTTCAGGTTGCAAAGTTGTATGTCTCGATAACAATGGCGATTTGATAGCAGATAATGTTATATATCCGCATCCTCCAAAAAATCATTATATTGAATCTGAAGATGTATTATTGAATATGATAGAGGCCAATAATATTGAGATAATTGCAGTTGGCAATGGCACTGCTGGCAGAGAGACCATGCTATGGCTAAAAAAACTGGAGTTTGAACAGAAGATTTCCATTTTCTTTGTCAATGAAGATGGGGCATCTATTTATTCTGTCAGTAAAACCGCTAAGGATGAATTTCCAGACAAAGATGTTACTGTTCGTGGTGCTGTGTCCATAGGAAGGAGATTGATGGATCCTTTGGCAGAATTGGTAAAGATAAGTCCTAAATCCATTGGGGTAGGGCAGTATCAATATGATGTCGATCAGAAATTATTGCAGGAAAAACTCGACAGAACAGTAGTAAGTGCCGTAAATTCAGTGGGTGTAAACCTCAATACTGCTTCTGAACATTTATTGAGCTATATTTCTGGTTTTGGTCCGGGAATAGCAAAAAATATAGTAAAATTCAGATCAAAAATCGGAGAATTTAAAAGTAAGCAGCAACTCATGGAAGTGCCACGTCTTGGAGCAAAAGCTTTTGAACAAGCAACAGGTTTTCTCAGAGTAAAAAATGGTGACAATATCCTTGATGATACCGGTATTCATCCGGAAAGTTATGAAATAACTTACAAAATTCTGAGAGATAATAATATCAACTTAGACGATATAAGAGAAAAGAAGTTGATATTGTCAAAAATTGATTTGAAAAAATATGTAACATCTGAATTTGGATTACCAACACTTACAGACATTATAAAAGAACTCGAAAAACCCGGACTTGATCCCAGAGGAGAACAAAAGGAAATCAATTTCAGTGAAAATATCACGGAATTCAGCGATCTTAAAGAAGGAATGACATTAACAGGAATAGTCACAAATATTACCAATTTCGGAGCTTTTATAAATATCGGAATTAAAGAAAAAGGATTAGTACACATTTCCGAAATGGCAGATAAATTTGTGAAAGATCCAAATGCTATTGTTAAACTCAATCAGGAAGTGAAGGTGAGGATAGTCAGCCTTGATGAAGAGAGGAAGAGGATACAATTGTCGATGAAGGGAGTTAAAAGTTAAAAGTGAAGAACTAAAAGTTAAAAGTGAAAAGTCTGTCCGTCCACTAAGTCCGACTACTTAGCCCGTTCACTTACGGATGAAAGATGAAAAGTGATTTTCGAGATATGATTTTTAATTCATGATTTTTGATTTTTTATTTCCTCCCTTGCCTCCCAGCCTCCTGAAGGAGGAGCAGTCTCCCACAACGAGCAAATAGCAACCAGAGTAGAGCCTCCATTTAGGGATTAATAGGGCATCGTTGGGAAAATGCCACAACAACCTCCCATCCCTAAGTGGTCGCTTCGAGCCCTAAGAGGTCGCTTAAAGCGACCTCTTAGGTTTAGTTAGGAATTCCAAGCTAAATCGAGGGCATATCTCAAAGCAATACCATCGAGCTCCGATCCATTAGCGGTTACTTCCTATGACCTCTTAGGATAGCTATATTTCTATTTTAAATCAGATTCTATGATCTCTTTTACTTTAACAACAGATAAACCTGTAATATCAGCTAGGTCATTGATAGAAATACCTTTCTTATATCCTTTAAGAATAATATCCAATTTATTTTTTTCGATACCTTCCTTTCTACCTTTTTCAATACCTTTTTCAATACCTTTTTCAATACCTTTTTCAATACCTTTTTCAATACCTTCCTCTATACCTTTCTTTCTACCTCTTTCGATACCTTCTTGAATAGCCATTTCGTAAATAGTCATAAATTCAGATTTTAGTTTTTTAGGAATTTCTTCAATAAATTTTGTAAATTCTTGTTTTTCAAATTTAGAAATTTCGTAAAAATAAACAATAATTGCACTCTCAAAGTTCCTTCTTCTGATTTTTTCATTGCAAATCTTTCAATAACCCTACTTACACGAAGCGGCAGTTCATTGGGAAAATCAGAAAAACGCTGCACAGTTAGAGCAGAGCTCAGAAAAATATTTTCAATATCCAATAATTCATTATCATCTATCCTTACCAAATCTATAAACACAGATTTGAAATCGGGAATGTATTTTATCAAATCAGGATTAATATCCGAAAATAAATGAGGCAAAGATTTGAATTCCCATTTTTCCTTGCCATGATAAAATAGAACAGGAATCACGGGATGAAGAATTTTATCATTTTTGAGCTGTGATTGATATGCATTCACCAGATATTGAAGCATTTGTAAAACAACAAATTTATCGGGATAACTCTTGTGCTCAATCAAAACAGAAAGATAAAAATGATTATCAGAATGGGATTTGAGATTACATTTAAAAATAGCATCAGAAAATACCTCATTGAGATTATCATCTATAAAACTTGAGTTTTCCACAGAAATAGTATCCAAATCAATCAACTCAATAACATCTTTGGGAAGAAACTGACGCAGAAAATCAATAGCAACATCTTTCTCAGCCATCATGGCTTTGAAGAATTTATCGTGCGGATTGTTAATTTTTTTCGACATAAAAGCAAAGATAAGATAAAAACTAAAAACTAAAGTGAAAAACTAAAAATCTAAAATTAGCTCACTTTCTGAATATCAAACACTAAATACTCATTTTTGATTTTTGAATCTTGATTTTTGATTTTTAATTGCCTCCCAACCTCCCAGCCTCCTCCACCAATTGCATTGGGGACAAGGTAAAGGAGGAGCAACCTCCCACAAGGAGAAACCAGCACCCCAGAAACGAGGAATCAGAGCAGAGCCTCCATTTAGGGATTAATAGGGCATCGTTGGGAAAATGCCACAACAACCTCCCATCCCTAAGAAGTCGCTTGAGCTCTAAGAGGTCGCTTAAAGCGACCCTTAGGTTTAGTTAGAAACCTGTTCAAATCGAGGGCATATCTCAAAGCTATACCTCGAGTTCGACCTAAGAGGTCGCTTAAAGCACCCTCTAGGTTTAGTTACATTGCTTTTACTTCTCTCCACCAAATACTGCCCCGTATAAGATTCCTTACATTTTTTAAGGTCTTCAACTCTGCCTTGAAAAACAAGATTTCCACCTTTAATTCCTGCTTCTGGTCAAGGTCTATAACCCAGTCAGCTGCATTTATTACATCGAGATTGTGTTCTATGACTATGATAGTATGTCCCATTTCCACCAGTGCGTTGAAGGATTTCAGTAGTTTTGAAATATCATAATATTGCAATCCGGTTGTAGGTTCATCAAAGACAAAAAGAATATGTCCTGAATCATCTTTTTTTGATAAAAATGAAGCGAGTTTTACTCTTTGTGCTTCTCCACCGGATATGGAATTAGAAGATTGTCCGAGTTTTATGTATGATAGCCGACATCGTTGAGGGCTTGTATTCTTTTTGTTATTTCCTTGTGGTCATTGAAAAAAATAAGAGCTTCTTCTATGGTCATATCAAGGACTTCATAGATATTTTTGCCTCTGTAAGTCACTTCTGAGACATCTTTTTTATATCTTTTGCCCCCACATTCATCGCATTCAAGCTTGATGTCAGAGAGAAACTGCATTTCCACATTTATTTCACCTTCCCCTTTGCAAGTCTTCACATCTCCCACCTTCGGTATTAAATGAAAAATGACTGGCGTAAATCCTTTTATTTTTGATAATTTTTCATTAGCAAACAATTTTCTTATGTAATCAAAAGCTTTAACATAAGTCACAGGATTGGATCTTGAAGATTTACCTATTGGTTTTTGATCTACAAATTCCAATCCATCTATTAGTTTATAATCTCCTTCCATATTGATTGGTTTTTCGCTTTTATTGCCAAACCAACCTTCCAATCCTGGAATTATTATTTCCTTTACCAAAGTAGATTTGCCACTACCGGAAACACCTGATATCACTGTTAGTGCATTAATGGGTATTTTGATATCTATACCTTTAAGGTTATTTTTTCTTGCGTTTTTGAAATGTATATTTCCAAAAATTTTTCTTCTTCCTCTGGTGTTTCTAATTTGGTTTTGCCGGTAAAATAAGATGCTGTGAGATTATTTTCAGACTGTTTGATAAAGTCATTGAAAGGGCCCTGAATATACTATCACTCCTCCATGAATACCTGCCATAGGTCCAATGTCTATAATATAATCGGCATTGGCAATAATATTTTCCTTTATGTTCTACCACAATAACTGTATTGTCATGATCTCTCAATTCTTCCAACACATGAACCAATCTGGTGATATCTTTAGGGTGTAAACCATACTCGGTTCATCAAGTATGTAAATGGAATTTGTTAAATTGCTTCCTAATATTCTGGTAAGATTTATCCTTTGTGTTTCACCTCCACTCAGGGTATTGCTAAGTCTGTTTAATGTGAGATATCCTAAACCAACATCCTGCATAACAGTAAGTCTTGATTTTATTTCGTATAACAGCCTTTTGGAAACTTTGATGTTGTATTCACTTAAATTAAGGTTGTTGAAAAATAAAATTAAATCATCGATGGGTAATTCCACCAATTCCATGATATTCTTATTCTCAATTTTTACATATCCTGCTTCGGTTCTTAGCCTTCCTCCTCCACATTCATCACAAGTAGTTCTTCCCCGATACCTTGAAAGCATCACTCTGTTCTGAATCTTGTATGATTTTTCCTGGAGTTCGGTAAAGAAACCATTTAATCCCGGAAAGTGCGAATTACCTTTCCAAAGGATATTATATTGATCTTTTGATAATTCATTGATGGGTTTATGAATAGGGAAATCGAAAAAATCAGAATGCATAATTAATTGCTCTCGCCACAGACCGAATTTTTCACCTTGCCAACAAGCAATTGCTCCGTCAAATACTGATTTAGAATCATCAGGTATTACTTTATTAGGGTCAATACCAATGATTTTTCCATATCCTTCACATTTTTTGCATGCTCCCAATGAGTTGTTAAAATTGAAAAGATGAGGAGTTGGTTGTATGAATGAAATTCCATCCATTTCGAATTTATTGCTAAATTCTGTCATGTTGTTCTCTAAATCTGAGATTCTGCATATTCCCAAACTTTCATTGAATGCTGTCTGTACTGAATCTGCTATTCTTTCCAAGTTTTCTCGTGAATCATTCACTATTATTCTGTCAATGAGGATATTGATATTATTGCAGATATCTTCATCTGTATTTTTGGAAATGTCTATTGGGGCAGAATCGAGAAATTCATTTATATCATATATTTTATTGTCGAATAATAATCTTGGAAATCCCTTTTCCGACATATATTTTAATTCTTCTTCTATTGTTCTGTTTTCAGAATAGTGCAGTGGAATATGAATCAATAATTTGGTGTCTGTATCAAGTGTTTTTATGAATTCAACCACATCGGTAACATTATTTTTTTTCACCTCTTCTCCTGAAACAGGGCTATATGTTTTACCAATTCTCGCAAATAGCATACGCAGATAGTCATATATTTCCGTCATTGTACCTACTGTTGACCTTGCACTTCCACCTACTACTTTTTGTTCTATGGCAATTGCAGGACTCAATCCGGAGATATAATCAACTTCAGGTTTTTTCATCCTTGCCAGGAATTGCCGCGCATAAGAGGAAAGACTTTCTACATATCTTCGCTGACCTTCAGCATATATTACATCCATTATCAATGAAGATTTTCCTGAACCGGAAACTCCTGTTACTACGATAAGTTTATCTTTAGGTATATTTAAGTCAATATCTTTAAGGTTGTTTGTCCTGGCACCTTTTATAAATATATTGTCATTTGCTATGTTATTATCGTCAATTTGCATAAATATATTGAAAAAATATGCAAGTTTAATAAATCTATGCAATTTAAACTCTTAAAAAATGTTAAAAAATGTTAAATTTTTATAATTTGAGAAAAAAATTGATAATTGTGTGTTTATACTATGAAAAAGTAGTATATTTGCATAATTATTCTTTTTTACTAAACTAATTGCCTATAGAATTCAAACATCTACACTTAATTAAACTTTAAATAATATAATGTTTATGACTAAAGATGTTTTGATGTATTCTGATCAGGATCTTATAGATCAGTATCTAAATGGTAACGAGCAATCCTTCGAGATTTTACTGGACAGACACAAAGATAAGATTTATACTTCTATTTATCTTTTTGTAAAAGATGATGAATTGGCAGAAGATATTTTTCAGGATGTATTTATTAAAATTATTAAATCTCTGAAAAAGGGAAA